>NZ_FRDM01000111.1 GCF_900143215.1 Geodermatophilus obscurus
CCGCCGGCGCCCATCGCCAGCTGCAGGGCGCTCACGCCGGCCCCCGCCGACCGGCCAGCTCGGCGCCGATGAACCGCGGCAGCGGCGTGCCCTTGGCGATGTTGCGCATCCACACCAGGCAGGCCAGGTAGGCAGCCAGCAGCAGCAGCAGGATCGCCTGGCCCAGAACCGTGCCGTAGGGGGCGATGTAGGAGCCGTTGAGGGCCAGCAGCCCGAGCACCACCAGGGTGATCAGGGTGATCCAGCGGGCCGTGGAGCGGGGCTTGGCCCGGTCGGCCTCGATGGCCCGCCGGATGCGGACGTCGTCGGCGACGGTCTGGGCCATCCCCTCGAGCACGCTGGCCAGCCCGGCGCCGCGGCGCTGGGCGCCGAGCATCAAGCTGGCCGCGATCTGGTCGCCGGTGAGGTCGTCGAGGTCGTCGGCGAAGGCGCGCAGCGCCTGGGAGGTGTTCCACCGCGCCCGCAGCCGCGCCACCAGGGTGGCCACCTCGGGCCTGATCGGGTCCGGCGTGGACTTCAGCGTGACCACCAGGGCCTGCTCGAGGCCGACGCCGACAGTCAGCACGCCGGCCAGGCTGCGCGACCACTCCTCCATCGCCTCCAGCCGGGCGATGCCGGCGGCGTTGTCGGAGGTGACCAGCAGCGTGGGCAGCAAGACGGCGACCGCCGGGACGAACCGGTTGCCGACTCCGGTGGTCAAGCCGGGGGCCGCCGGTGGTAGGGGCCGCCGGCGCAGGCCGCTGCCGATCAGCAGCAGCCCGCCGAGCAGGCTCATCGCCGCGACCGCGGCCAGCAGCGGGGTCATGCCGCCTGCCCGCCGGTGAAGCTGGGCCCGGCGAAGCCGAAGCGGGTCAACGCGGCCAGCGGCTGGGGCAGGCTGCCGGGCACGGCTCGCCCGTCGGGGCCCTGCCGGTACACGTGCGTGGTGGCCGGCCGGCCGTTCTCCCCGGACTCGACGTAGAGCACCTCGGAGACGTAGCGACGCCGCTGCGGCGCGCCGCCGTGGCCGGCGTGCCCGGCCTCCAGGTGGATCTGCACGATGAGGTCGATGTGCTCG
>NZ_FRDM01000109.1 GCF_900143215.1 Geodermatophilus obscurus
CAACATGAGGACCGGGCCTCCTTCCGTCACGCATTCCGGCTCTCACCGCAAGCGTGATCCGGGGGGAGGCCCCCGTCTTCATGGCATTCAGGGACACTTCGACCGAGGAGCGCGAAGCTCTCAGGGCCCCCAGCACTCCTTCGGAGTGAATCCGCCGGTGATGCGTCCTATCCGCCCGGTGTAGCCAGGTTGACTTCGGGACGACCTCCGCGGCCTGGCCGGTCACCTCCTCTGGCTGATCGGCGCGGTGTCCGACAGCGTGCCCCTGACCGGGGCCATCGGCCGAGGTGTCCTGGAAGAAGTGGACCGCCTGGCCTGGGAGGTCCGCGAGCAGGCTGGACCAGCCTCAGCGCCGTCAGGTCATCACGGAGGGCGGAAGGTCACTACTGATGTTGCCGTTGCTACGCCTTCCGCAGCGACGGCACACCTGGTTCTTGTCCGGCCCCTGTAGTCGCTCGTCGCGAGGATGTGCCTGCACGTACGAATGGAACCCGAGTCGGCATGCCACGGGCTTCCTGGCCATGCGGGGATGCTACGTCCGCGCCCTTCCGGCACCCAGAGTCGAAGGCCCCGCGCCCGCTGGTCAGCGGGACGGACTCCGCCCAGGCAAACCCCGATGCCACTGGGGCCGGACATCTGACCGAGCCCCTTCGTGCATGGAGCGCAGGTTCTCCTAGCCGGGATCCGCGGGGTGGGGCCATGCCGGCCCGAAGGTGACGAGCGACCACAGGAACGGTGAGAGGCCGTCAAACTGGTACACGTCGCTCATCGCCGGCCACGCCCATGGGAGTCCGAGCGGCAGGAGCGGCAGTGCAATAAGCCCCGCACCGATGTTGGCGCCATCCTCGGGCGGGGTCGCGAGCAACGCCACGAAGAAGAAGGTCGTCAGAGCCACGACCAGCACCGCATGCGCGATGAGCAACCGGCGCCAAACGCGGTTTACGCCCTATGCAGACACGGCATCACCATGGGCCTCGGCCCGGTCTCAGCCTCGATCCACCGTCGATCTTGGTCGTCCCTGTCGGCGGATGACTCGATCTTGATGGCCGCGACTGGGCGTGGGTGGGCCGCCGGTCTGTCCGGG
>NZ_FRDM01000106.1 GCF_900143215.1 Geodermatophilus obscurus
TGAGAGGTATCCAGAAGATCACGCGGTGGCCGCCTTCACGTACGGGGCCCGCTGCTCACCGGGGCCGTCGCACACCACCTTGGTGGACGCCACTCTCGAGGACCCCGTCCCGGGATGCACGGCTGCGTGCGGTGATCGATAGGACCTCGACTTGACCTGCGGCTATGCCCGCTGGCATGGCTGTCAGATGCTGGGGACATACGGACGTCTTGCGGACCATCTGCGGATTCGCCAGCGGCTTGGGCTTAACGTCACAAGACCGTGCACAGAGGGTAAGCCGCCGGCCACTCCGTCTGCTTTTGCTGATCGAGGCGTCCCGCTGATCCTGATCCCTTCGCCCACTCGACGCCTGTACTCACCCAGCGTAGCCAGGGGATCGCAGCCAAGTGAAGACGCTTCGGCCATCCCCAGACCTGCGACTGAACGACGCGAGAACCACTAGCGGCTGACGATCCTGTTCCGCAACGTGCTCCTGCGTGACGGTCCCGTCACCGTTCTCAAGGGGGAGCCATGAAATCGACGCGCACGTCCTTGGTCATCGCCGCTGCCGCCGCCGGGCTGGTAGCCGCGACTGTGCCCGCGCAAGCCGATCCGCTACCGACGGAGCCCCAGACCATCCAGTTGCCGGGTACCGACACTGCTGGCGACGATGGCTACTGCCCGTTCCCGGTGACTATCGAATTCTTCAGCAACCAGCAGGTCACAGAGACAACGCTGCCCAACGGCGCCACGGAGTTCCGCTTCACCGGCCATGCGGAAGCGATCGTGACCAACGACGTCACGGGCGAGTCGATCACCTACAACGTCAGCGGTCCAGGAACCCAAACCGTCTTCCCCGATGGCTCCTTCACCATCGACGCAGCTGGCCCCAACCTCTTCTGGACATCCGTGGAGAACACCCAGCCCGCCGGGGTCCTGCCGCTCGCGTACACCACCGGCCGCGTGCGGTTGGCCGTCGATGAGAATGGCCAGACGACCAGCTACCGGCTGAACGGCCGCTCTACGGATGTCTGCGCGGAATTGGCGGCCTAACATCGCACGGCACCGAGGTCATGCCTAGCCCTTCCCGAGCCGGATATCACCAAGGCTCGACGGGGTAGACGATCCGCAGTTGTACTAGACGAGTAAGTCCGAAGTCGATCAGTGGTCGTAGGCGATCAGGGATCGGGTGATCGGCTGACCGGTGGCGCGGTTGTGCCAGATGGCAGCA
>NZ_FRDM01000100.1 GCF_900143215.1 Geodermatophilus obscurus
CGACGGCCGGTGTCGCGGCCGGCCACGAGAGCTCGACGGCGGGGGGACCGGCGGGGACGGGCAGCCGGTCGCTCACGGCGCGGTCTCCACGCGGGCGTCGTCAACCCAGCGGGCGAGCACGCTGACCGCGGCCAGCTGCTCGAGGGCGCGCTGCTCGTCGGCGTCGGTCTCGGCCGAGGTGTGGGAGACGACGTTGCGGATGCCGGCGAACAGACCTTCGGCCAGCGCCATCGCGCCGCGGTGCAGGCTCTTAAAGGTGTCACTGCCGACGTCGGCCATCAGCCGCGGCGTCTCCGGCTTCGCATCCTCCAGAGAGAACACCTGCTTGAACAGGTTGGTCTCGGAGAGGTCGTGCCGCCCGGTCTTGTTCTGCGCCTCTGCGTTGACCTTCTTCAGCCCGTCGACGACCGCCTGGCGGTGGTGCCGGCTGGCCCACATCGACCGCGCCCCGTCCCACGCCCAGGGGTGCAGCCGGGCTGCGTTGATGGTGGGGGCGTCGTCGCCGAGCTTCATGCGCAGCTCCGCTCCGCGCTGCAGGACGGTGGTGGCCCGCTGGGCGGCCTCGCGGTGCTGTGCCCAGCGTGCGAGCTTGGACGTCGGCACGCTGGTGTGCCAGTCCGGGATGACCCGGTCGAGGATCGGCTCCACCATCGGCGCCTGCCTCGCGATGCGCGCCTCGGACTCCGCCAGCTCCTCGATGAGCGGCTTCCCCTCATCGCTCGGGGCCGGCGGCTTAGACCCGTCCCGCACCAGGTCGATGAAGATCCGCAGCTCGTTCACAGCCGACGGCACGTCGAAAACCACGGGTACAACATAACGTTCCGCGCCATCAGGTCTGAGATGTCGATGTTGAGCGGCTGCTCCCTGAGGTCTCGATCCGGAGTCGAACATGGATCCCGTCGACCCCTAGCCTGCCGCCGTGGTGCAATCGCGACAGGACCCCACGTGGTGGCGACGTGTTCCAGCATGGGGACGCCGCGTATGTGAGTGGAAGTACCTGCTCGGTGGCCCGCTGACAGTCGTTGTGACGGGTGTCGTACTTGCCTGGTGGGGCAGTCAGGACCCCGCTGGTGGGGTCAATGCCGGACTGCTTGCCGCCGTTAGTGGGCTGCTTGCAGCCCAGGTGTTCCTCGCCACGCTTGGGTTGACCTTCGGCCGCGGAGACACCTACCGGCGAGCAGTGGATTCTCTGCAGGCCGAGGACGCCCGGCTGAATGAGCTTTCTGCCATTGATGGGACGGTCGGACTTCAGCACCTTCAACGTGAAATCGCTTCTGAAGCTCGCGGGAAAGCCCGATTACTGACGG
>NZ_FRDM01000102.1 GCF_900143215.1 Geodermatophilus obscurus
TCTCCCCGTGGATGCGCTCGAACTCGTAGCTCGGCACCTCGACGATGTGCATCCGGGCCTTGGCCATCCGGGTGTTGATGATCGTCTCGATCTCGAACCCGTCGCCCCACAGCTTGTCCTCGCGGCCACGGTCGCCGGCGTCCAGCTCGAGGGCCGGCAGGCAGTCCGCCCAGAAGGCGTTGTAGCCGTAGCAGAGGTCGGTGTACCGGGTGCCGAAGAACAGGTTGGCGATCCGGTTGAGCCACCGGTTGCCCCACTTGCGGGTCCGGGTGATGTCGGCGCTGCCGCCGCCGTTGGCGAACCGGGTGCCCTTGGCGAAGTCGGCCCCGTTGGTCAGGGCCTCGACGAAGCGCGGGATCTCCCGCGGGTCGGCCGACCCGTCGGCGTCCAGCATGACCACGATGTCACCCGTGACCGCGGCGAAACCGCAGGCCATGGCGTTGCCCTTGCCGCGGCGGTTCTGCAGCACGATCCGCACGTCCGGCCACAGCGCGCGGGCGACCTCGATGGTGTCGTCGACGCTGCGGCCGTCGACGACGATCACCTCGTGCACGTCCTCGGGGATGAGGGCGAAGACGTGCGGGAGGTTCTTGGCCTCGTTGAAGGTGGGGATGATGACGCTGATCCGCGGCACCGTGGTCCGGACCTGGCCGGCGTAGGCGCTGGGGTGGGGGACGACCTCGGCCGGCGGCCGGACGTCGACGATGCTCTTCGCTTCTCGCATTGCCTGTGCCCTCTTTCTCGTGCACTGCCCTGGGATGACGGCGCCCGCCGACGCCTGTGACGACCTGGCGGGGCGCGTCCGGTTCACTCGGGACGCGCGCGGACCCCGGCCGGCGCTCGGGGTGCGCTCGGGCACCCGCGCTCAGCCGGAGGCGAGACGGATCAGTCGGGGCTGCAGCCCGGGTCGTCGCCGCCGCCGATCACCCGGGCGGGGACGTCGATCCAGCGGAGCTCGGCGGTGAGCGGGGCCGGGGCCGCGATCTCCGTCCCGAGGATGGCCAGCGGGATGGAGGCGAGGCCGTGCTGGCCGGCGCCGGAGGCGTAGGTGCCCGAGGCGGCGGCGCCGGTCGTGCAGGGGGCCGCGGGGGCTGCCGGCGGCGCAGGAGGCGGCGAGACCGGCACTGGCGCACTCGGAGGCGCGTCCTGGGCGTCGATCACGGCACCCTGCGCCGGGGCCACGACGACCGGCGCGGGTGGAGCACCCACGTGCGCGGTGCCGGGCGTCCTCGTGTGCTGGTCGTGGAGGGAGGACAGGTCCTC
>NZ_FRDM01000098.1 GCF_900143215.1 Geodermatophilus obscurus
CCGCGGCCGCCGTGACGTGATGGAACGGCCACCTCCGGTGACCGAATGGAACGGCCTCCTTCCGGGGGCCCGCCCTGAGCCTGCGAAGGGTGGGGAGGAAGGGGGTCCTTCTGCCTTCGATCAGCGGCGGCGCAGCAGACCGCCGAGCAGCCCGCCGAGGCCGCCCGAGGACGCGGGGGTCGCCCGTCCCCGGCCCGCCCGCCCGGTGGTCGCCCGGCCGTAGCCACGGCCGGTCGACATCCGGCCGGTGGAGCGGGGCATGCCCCGCCCGGTCCGCCCGGCGGTGCGACCGGCGCTGCGTGCAGTGTTCTCTGCCGTGCCCATCAGTCGTCCGAGGATGCTCATGCCGTCAGGGCTACCCAGGACCACAGCGGTCGATGCGCCCGAGATCAAGAACGGGTCGACGCCGGGGTCTCGCCGCCCTCCAGGTCGCCCTCGGTGTCGAGGTAGGCCCGCTGCAGCTCGGCCAGCAGGTCCGCGTCCGGCTCGGCCCACATCTGCCGGTCGACGGCCTCCAGCAGCCGCTCGGCGATGCCGTGCAGCGCCCACGGGTTCGACTGCTCGAGGAACGCGCGGTTCTCCGGGTCGAGCACGTAGGTCTGGGCGAGCTTCTCGTACATCCAGTCGGCGACCACGCCGGTCGTGGCGTCGTAGCCGAACAGGTAGTCGACCGTGGCGGCCAGCTCGAAGGCGCCCTTGTAGCCGTGCCGGCGCATCGCCGACAGCCACTTCGGGTTGACCACCCGGGCGCGGAACACCCGGGCGGTCTCCTCGGTCAGCGACCGGGTGCGCACCGACTCGGGCCGGGTCGAGTCGCCGATGTACGCGCGCGGCGCCGAGCCGGTCAGCGCGCGGACCGTCGCGACCATCCCGCCGTGGTACTGGAAGTAGTCGTCGGAGTCGGCGATGTCGTGCTCGCGGGTGTCGACGTTCTTCGCCGCCACCGCGATCCGCCGGTAGGCCGCCTCCATGTCCGGGCGGGCCTGCACGCCGTCCAGCCCGCGGCCGTAGGCGTAGCCGCCCCAGACGGCGTAGACCTCGGCCAGGTCGGCGTCCCCGCGCCAGTTCCGCGAGTCGATGAGCGGCAGCAGCCCCGCCCCGTATGCGCCCGGCTTGGAGCCGAACACCCGTGTGGTGGCCCGCCGGCGGTCGCCGTGCCCGGCGACGTCGGCGTCCACGTGGGCGCGCACGAAGTTCCGGTCCGCGGGCTCGTCGAGCCCCGCCACCAGCGTCACCGCGTCGTCCAGCATGGTCACCACGTGCGGGAAGGCGTCGCGGAAGAAACCGGAGATGCGCACGGTCACGTCGATCCGGGGGCGACCCAGCTCCGCCAGCGGAACGGGCTCCAGCCCGGTCACCCGCCGGGAGGCGTCGTCCCACACCGGGCGGACGCCGAGCAGCGCCAGCACCTCGGCGACGTCGTCCCCCGAGGTGCGCATCGCCGAGG
>NZ_FRDM01000097.1 GCF_900143215.1 Geodermatophilus obscurus
GTGGAGGCGGTGGAGGCGGTGGAGGCGGTGGAGGCCGTCGACGCGGTGGAGGCGGTGGAGCCGGTGGACGCCGTGGACGCCGTGGAGGCGGAGGCGGTGCAGCCGGTTGAGGCCGTCGACGCCGTGGAGGCGGCGGAGGCGGCGCAGCCGGTGGAGGCCGTGGACGCGGTGGAGCCGGTGGAGGCGGTGGAGGCCGTGCAGCCGGTGGAGGCCGTCGACGCCGTGGAGGCGGTGGAGGCGGTGGAGGCCGTCCCGAAGCTCGCCAAGGGTGGCACCGCCAAGCTGACGACCACGGTGGACTCGGCCGTCTCCAACTTGTTCCGTGAGCTTGCTCAGGTACACCCGACGCTGAAGGTGCTCGACGAA
The DNA here is from genome assembly GCF_900143215.1 of Geodermatophilus obscurus. GTDB lineage: Bacteria > Actinomycetota > Actinomycetes > Mycobacteriales > Geodermatophilaceae > Geodermatophilus > Geodermatophilus obscurus_A. Next base: position 367 of record NZ_FRDM01000097.1, read on the forward strand.
CACGCGATCAGGCGCGTGCTGGCCAAGGGGCCGAACGCCGACCACCTCAAGGGCCAGGTCCTTGAGGAGCTCATCGAGTCGCGCATCGTGCCTTGGCTCAGCTCTCGGGAGGGCGGATTCGCGCTCGGTATCACCGTGCCGGTGGGAAAGAAGCTCGAATTCATCCCCGGCCACCTGGTGCGAGACAGCGCTAGCCGCCAAGTGAGCGACGGGCTACTGGCCTACCGGGACGGCGAGAAGCTGGTGATCGCAGCCGTCTTCGAGGCCAAGGCAGGCAAGCAGGCGGCCCGGGAGCTAGGCCTGACGAAAGGCGGCATGTCACCCCTGACCAAAGCGGAGCGTCAGGAACTGCGGGCAAACGCCAAGGACGTGTGGCGCGAGCAGCGCGACGAGGCGTTGGCCGCCGGCAAGCCGTTTATGAAGAGGCTGGACGACGTAGAGAAGGAGTACGCGCTCTCCGAGCTCGGCGGACAAGTGCGGCGTGACGTGGAACGACTCTCGGACGGCGCGCAGATCCGGGTGGGCACCGAGACGTTCGGCGTGTCCATCTCGCCGACGCGGACCAAATTTTTCGGCGTCATACCCAAGGATCTGCGGGCCGCGACGATCGAGAAACAGTTGAAGGAGTCCGGATTCAGCTACGAGATCATCGGAGCCGACATCAAGTCGAAGGACCTTGCTGCCATCGGCGAGAAACTGAAGTCCCTCGCCGATGCCGCTCCCTAAGTCAAGGTCCCACGCGTCAGACTTTCTGGCAGGGCCCGTTGCTTGCGGGTCTGACCTGGCAAGGAGTCTGAGCATTGTATGGCAAGGCCGCCGGTGTTCCCGGCTGAGGAGAAGGTCCCGATCCTGCCTCGATCCTGGCCGGTGAGGTCACCCTCGCCGAGGCCGCGCGGCGGGCGAAGGTGTCCGAGTAGCTCGGGAACTGGAAGCGCCAATTCTTGGGGTTCGGCCGGGCCGGCCTGGTCGCCGGCAAGTCCGGTCTCTCGCCGCGAGGCGCAGCTGGAGGCCGAGGTCGCCGAGCTGACCCAGGTCCTCGGCGAGGCCGCAGTCGAGCTGCGGGTGCGGAAGAAGTCCGCCGAGGGCCGCCTGGGCCCTTCGCGGACCTCTAGGGCCTGTCCCGCGGATCATGTGCTGAGCC
>NZ_FRDM01000046.1 GCF_900143215.1 Geodermatophilus obscurus
CGCGCCGCCGGCGCCCTGGCCGGGAGCTTCCACGCCAAGGCGCGGACCGCCACGATCCGCGCGCAGCTGATCAACGTCCCGGCGCGGATCGCCTCCTCAGCCCGGCGCCTACGCCTGCACCTGCCGCGGAACTGGCCCTGGCAGACCGGCTACCAGCAGCTGTTCACCGCCACCCTCGCACCACCGGGCACGGCCGCGGCCTGACCACCCAGCCCAGCACCGGGCGCGAGGAACGACCGACGTGGAAGAGCCGGCCCGACCGGCGATCACCGCACGCCCATCACCAGGAACCATTCCACCGAGCAGGATCACATCAGCTGAAAAAGCTCACCGGCGGATCAAGGCTCAACTCACGACGTCAGCGTCGATTGTCCCACACGGAACGACCTAAGCGAACGACCACTCGCTCATTTGTAAGCAGGACACGCGCGAACGCTGTGCTGACCTGCATCTTTGCTGCACTGCGCTGAGCATCGGGAGCGAAGTTGAGCGGTCACTGTTCGAGCTGTCTTCGAACGCCTGGGCGCGCTTGCGACCGTAGCTCTTCCGCCGCGCCAGCGACCCGTTGCCACCCCTCAGGAGATTGGACCGTCACCGCCGCCTCCCTTCGACTCGATGACTGGCAAGGTTCCCGGCGTCTGGCTGACTTCGTGCGGACTCCGCACTAGCGTCCCAACAGCGAAGTCCTCCGCTGCTGGATGTGGGGGTACGAGGATGGTGCGGCTTCTGAAGTACCCGCTGGAGACAGGCGGAGGTGTGCTCGTCCAGGTCGAGGACGGGCACGGTGGGGACGCTGAGGTCACTCGCGGCTGGGGAGAGCGGGACCGTCGCGTGGTCAAGCAGGCTAGGGAGAGCTTCGGGCAGGTCGTTGCTCGGGTGCAACCTGCGGTGCAGGGACTCGTCCACCAATTGCGGTCGTTGGTCGACAGCCCGGATGCCACCTCGGTGGAGTTCGGCCTCGAGCTCAGTGCTGAGGTGGGCGCCTTCGTGGCTGGGGCCAGCACAAAGGGCAACTTCAAGGTCTCGATGACCTGGAACCGCCGTCTCAGGTCCGACGGCGCCTAGTGCGCCACGCCCGCAGGCGCCACGCCTCTGTCGGGACTCCTCCATAGGGTGACCTCGTGTCCTTCCCTACCTCCAGCACCCCGGGCCACGCCTTCATCTCCTACGTCCGCGAGGACGCTGAGCACGTCGACCGACTCCAGGAGCTACTGGAGGCAGCGGGTGTCGCCGTGTGGCGGGACACAGAAAACCTGTGGCCTGGCCAGGACTGGCGCATCGAGATCCGGCGCGCCATCACTACTGGGTCACTCGCCTTCATCGCCTGCTTCTCAGAGAACTCACAGGCGCGTGAACAGAGCTACCAAAACGAGGAACTGCTCCTCGCCGTAGAGCAACTACGCCGAAGGGCACCTGGAAAGCAGTGGCTGTTCCCCGTCCGTTTTGCCGAGTGCGAACTTCCGGCCTTTGACCTCGGGGCCGGGAGGACCTTGGACGACCTCCAGCGGAGTGACCTGTTTGGCGATCGCCGCGACGTTACCACCACGAGGCTTATCACTGCGGTCGTTCGGCTTCTCGACTCGTCCCCCTCCACGGGGAACTCTCAGAAGGCTTATGCCGACGACCCCGCTGGCTTCATGAAAACCACATTGCTTGACCCGAAGAAGCGGATACAGTTGGACGACTTCGTCACCACAAAGGTGCAAGCTACGCTGCAAGCGCTCGGAGACCAAGAACGGTTCCCCGTGAATACCGCACTCCCCCAGTCGAACGTTGAGCGTGTCCGATACGTGGCGAGTCGGGCGGAAAAGTACTTCGAGACCGTCGAACCACTGATTTCCATCTTGACCATCGGCTGTCGGTGGGGAGGGCCTGAGCACTACCCGCTGTGGACGCGCTTGCTCAGCTCTGTGGCGAACAGGCCCCTGGAACTTGGTGGCGATAGCAGTCTGGTGGAGCTACAGAGGTTCCCGGTGATCCCTGCACTCTACGCAGGCGCTCTCGCAGCAGTCTCACGCGGTGACTTTGGCGCACTGAAGGCTATCGCAGTTGACCCGCTCGTTCGACGCTATCCCGACAAACCACCTGTGCCACTGGTCAGTGCAGCGCACCCTTACCGCATTTTCCCTGATGCGGGCGAGGCAGAGGCAGCCGGCCTCCTGGCTCACGAAGCGTCGCCGGTATTAAGCTCCCTAAGAGTCCTCCTTGGATACAGGCGTAGCCCGACGTACGCGCCTGTATCCAACTATCTCTTTGAGAAGTTGCAACCGCGCTTCGTTGACGATGTTCCCGACGAGGATGACTTCGCTGACCTCTTCGACCTGACGGAGCTCTACCTTGGCCTTCTCGCCATGGACGACCTTTTGTTCATGCGCGAACGCGGCGGATACAGAGATGGAGCATGGTACGGACGAACAACGTGGCGTCATCCCAGCTCCAATAGGTGGGGTGGACCTGAAGACATTCTTAAGACGGAAGCGTTGTCGGCCGGTGAGGGTTGGGCTCCTTTGAGAGCTGGCCTCTTTGGTGGGTCCTCGGCGAGGGCCGCGAAGGCTCTCGAAACCTTTGCGCAGGAGTTGATACAGGTCACGAGCGACCGATGGTGATCCGCACGGTCGCCCGTCAGCCTTGGCACTCGGTCTTGCAGACCGCGCAACTTTGGCAAGTTCCGGGCAGCTAACAACGTGTTGAGAAGGGGTTCAGGCGGCGGCGCGCGACTGCCAGGGACGGCGGCCGGGAGCCGGTGCCAGGCGGCGGGCCATCAGCCCAATCATGGCCTATTTGATCATCGCCTCGGCATGGGCGGGCAGCCGCTCGTAGTCCCGGTTCATCCGGCGATGGTCGGTGATCCAGGCGCGCGTGCGCTCGACCACCCAGCGGCGCGGCACCGGAGCAAAGCCGCTCCGGCCGAACGCGCCAACTCGCGGCTCAAGACCACCTTCAAGGCGCTGCGCCGAGTCAGCCTCTGCCCCTGGCGCATCGGCGCGATCACCGCCGCCGCCCTCGTCCTCCTCCACCACGTGCACGGCCGCACCACATGATCAACGGGCCGACGGTGCCGTTACTGGGAATGGCTCACTGAGCGCTGTGCTAAGCGGCAAGTGACTCTACTGCTGCATAAAGCCCTGGTCAGTAGCGGAGTGTGGGCGCGGCCGGGATCGAACCGGCGTCCGCTCGCTTGTAAGGCGAGAGCTCTCCCGCTGAGCTACGCGCCCCGCGTGTCCAGCGTATATAGCGCCTGGGCACGGGCTTGCGGTGGCGTGGCCGGAGCACAACCACGCCACCGCCAGGATCTATGCGGCCAACTGGGCCACGGCGTCCTTCCAGCCCGACTGCTCGCGGGCGTCGCCGGGGCTGTTGACCTCGGCGAACGAGATGCGGCCCTCGGCGTCGACGAGGAAGGTGCCGCGCACGGCCATGCCGGCCTTGTCGTTGAACACGCCGTAGGCCTGCGCGACGGCGCCGTGCGGCCAGAAGTCCGACAGGAGGGTGAAGTCGAAGCCCTCCTGGGCCTTCCACGCCTTGAGGCTGAAGACCGGGTCGGTGCTGATCGCCAGCACCCGCACACCCGCGTCGGTGTAGGTCGCCAGCTCGTCACGCAGCTGGCACAGCTCGCCGGTGCAGATCCCGGAGAAGGCGAACGGGTAGAAGACCAGCAGGACGGGCGTCCCGCGCAGGTCGCTCAGCGACACGACCTGCTTGTCCTGGTCGGGGAGGCTGAACTCGGGCGCGGCGTCACCGACGGAGATGCTCATGCGTCGATCGTGCCGCACCACCGGAGCCGGGTCAGGGCGGCCCTCCTGCAGGCTCCCCCGCCGGCCCGGTGACGTGCTGGAACGGCCCCCTCGCCCCCCGCGGCGAGCTCGCGAGCCGTGGGGGGCGAGGGGGTCCTTCGATCAACGGCGGCTGCGGGCGGCCTTGGGGGTGACCAGGCGGATGCCGGACCAGTCCTTGGCCGCGGAGACGCTGCTGGTCTGCGACAGGCCCGCGGTGGGGGCGACCTCGGTGACGTCACCGGGCTCGACGTGCCCCGGCCGGCCGGATTTGGGCACCAGCAGCCACACGACCCCGTCGTCGGCCAACGACGTGATCGCGTCGGTCAGCGCGTCGAAGAGGTCACCGTCGTCCTCCCGCCACCACAGGAGCACGACGTCGGCCACCTCGTCGGTGTCCTCGTCGACCATCTCGCTGCCGGACACCTCGACGATGGAGTCCCGCAGGTCCTCGTCGGCGTCCTCGTCCCAGCCGAGCTCCTGCACGACCATGCCCGGCTTGATGCCCAGCCGGGCCGCCATGCTGGCGCTGCCCGAGTCGACGCTCATCCCTGCTGTTCCTCCATGGGTTCCGTTGCTGCTGACCGGAGGGCACGGACGTGCCCGCGCCGGCGGGGTGTCGTGGGAGTGGGACGCGCGGCCTGGTGCGCGGGGTGCGGCGGACGGCGGCGGAGCAGGGCACGACCAGCGGGAGACCTCCCCCGCAGCCCGGCCATGTCACCCCTTCCCGTCCGCACCGGTCCTCCCGCCTCGGGTCGTCCGAGGCCGCGGCCGGCGTTGGCGGAAGCGTAGGGCATGCCTGGTCAGGTGCAAGCGGTCGAAATGCGGGCCGGGACCGGCCGCCGTCCCGCCTGGTGAGCGTCGGGCGTGACGCGCACCCCATCTGCGGTGGACGATGGGCCCATGAGCGCTCCGCAGCAGCCGGGTGGCGACCCCGCCCGCGACGCCGGCAACGAGACCGGACGGGCCCGCGCGGTCATCACCGACGGGCTCCCCAGCCAACTGGTCGACACCGACCCCGACGAGACCAACGAGTGGCTGGAGTCGCTGGACGCCGTCGTCGACCACGCCGGTCGCGGCCGCGCCCGCTACCTCATGCTCCGCATGCTGGAGCGCAGTCGCCAGCAGCAGGTCGGCGTCCCCGGCCTGCGCAGCACCGACTACATCAACACCATCCCGCCGGAGCGGGAGCCGTGGTTCCCGGGCGACGAGGACGTGGAGCGCCGGATCCGCGCCTACATCCGCTGGAACGCCGCGATCATGGTGCACCGCGCGCAGCGCCCGGGGGTCGGCGTCGGCGGGCACATCTCCTCCTACGCCAGCTCCGCGTCCCTGTACGAGGTCGGCTTCAACCACTTCTTCCGCGGCAAGGACCACCCCGGCGGCGGTGACCAGATCTGGTTCCAGGGGCACGCCTCCCCCGGCATCTACGCGCGCGCCTACCTCGAGGGCCGCCTCGACGAGAACCAGCTCGACGGCTTCCGGCAGGAGGTGAGCCACCCCGGCGGTGGGTTGTCGTCCTACCCGCACCCGCGGCTGATGCCGGACTTCTGGGAGTTCCCCACCGTCTCGATGGGCCTGGGCCCGATGAACGCGGTCTACCAGGCGCGGTTCAACCGCTACCTGCACGCCCGTGGCGTCAAGGACACCTCCGACCAGCACGTGTGGGCGTTCCTGGGCGACGGCGAGATGGACGAGCCCGAGTCGCTGGGCGTGATCGGCCTCGCCGCGCGCGAGGAGCTGGACAACCTCACGTTCGTCATCAACTGCAACCTGCAGCGGCTCGACGGCCCGGTGCGCGGCAACGGCAAGGTCATCCAGGAGCTGGAGTCCTTCTTCCGCGGCGCCGGGTGGAACGTCATCAAGGTGATCTGGGGCCGGGAGTGGGACCCGCTGCTGGCCGCCGACCGCGACGGCGCGCTGGTCCACCTGATGAACCAGACGCCGGACGGCGACTACCAGACCTACAAGGCCGAGGACGGCGCCTTCGTCCGCGAGCACTTCTTCGGCCGGGACCCCCGCACCCGCAAGCTCGTGGAGAACATGAGCGACCAGGAGGTCTGGAACCTCTCCCGCGGCGGGCACGACTACCGCAAGGTCTACGCGGCGTTCAAGGCGGCGGTGGAGCACAAGGGTCAGCCCACGGTCATCCTCGCCAAGACCATCAAGGGCTGGACCCTCGGCAGCCACTTCGAGGGCCGCAACTCCACCCACCAGATGAAGAAGCTGACGGCCGAGGACCTGGCCGGGTTCCGCGACCGGCTCTACCTGCCGATCCCCGACGAGCAGCTGGACAAGACGCTGCCGCCCTACTACAAGCCCGCCCCGGACTCCGACGAGATGCAGTACATGCTGGAGCGGCGCCGGCAGCTGGGCGGGGCGGTGCCGCGGCGCCGGGCGGAGTTCAAGGCGCTCAAGGCGCCCGAGGACAAGGCGTTCGACGTCCTGCGGCGCGGCTCCGGCAAGCAGGAGGTGGCGACGACGATGGCGTTCGTCCGCCTGCTCAAGGAGCTGCTCAAGGACAAGGAACTCGGCCCGCGGTTCGTGCCGATCATCCCCGACGAGGCCCGCACGTTCGGGTTGGACTCGCTGTTCCCGACCCAGAAGATCTACAACCCGGCCGGCCAGCGCTACACCTCGGTCGACCGCGAGCTGATGCTGGCGTACAAGGAGTCCGAGCAGGGCGTGATCCTGCACGAGGGCATCAACGAGGCGGGCTCCACGGCGTCGCTCACCGCCGTGGGGACGTCGTACGCCACGCACGGCGAGCCGATGATCCCGATCTACATCTTCTACTCGATGTTCGGGTTCCAGCGGACCGGCGACTCGTTCTGGGCGGCCGCCGACCAGATGACCCGCGGCTTCGTCCTCGGCGCCACCGCCGGACGGACGACGCTCAACGGCGAGGGCCTCCAGCACGAGGACGGCCACTCGCTGCTGCTCGCGCACACCAACCCGGCCGTCGTCTCCTACGACCCGGCGTTCTCCTACGAGGTCGGGCACATCACCAAGGACGCGCTGGCCCGCATGTACGGCGAGGACCCGGGCGCACCGCTGGGCGGCTCCCGCTCGCCCGACGTCATGTACTACCTGACGGTCTACAACGAGCCGTACAACCAGCCGGCCGAGCCCGAGGGTCTGGACGTCCGAGGCCTGCTCGCGGGCATGTACCGCTACGCACCGGGCCACGGCGACGGGCTCAAGGCGCAGGTGCTGGCCTCCGGCGTCGCCGTGCCCTGGGCGCTGCGCGCGCAGGAGCTGCTGGCGCAGGACTGGGGCGTGTCGGCCGACGTGTGGTCGGTGACGTCGTGGAACGAGCTGCGGCGGCAGGCCGATGCGGCCGAGGAGCACAACCTGCTGCACCCGGAGGAGGAGCCGCAGGTCCCGTACGTGACCCAGCAGCTGGCCGACGCCCCGGGTCCGGTCGTGGCGGTGTCGGACTGGATGCGGGCGGTGCCCGACCTCATCGCGCCGTACGTCCCCGGCGGGATGGCCTCGCTGGGCACCGACGGGTTCGGCCTGTCCGACACCCGCCCGGCGCTGCGCCGGCACTTCCACGTCGACGCCGAGTCGGTGGTCGTCCGAGTGCTGGCCTCACTGGCCGACCGTGGTGAGGTCGAGCGCGACGTCGTCCGCCAGGCCGTGGAGAAGTACCAGGTCCGCGACGTGCAGGCGGCGCCGGCCGAGGAGCGGTCGGACCCGAGCCCGGCCACCTGAGAAAGGACCCCGCTGCCCCCCACCGAGGAAGGACCCCGTCCCTCTCACCCCTCGCGAGCTCGGGGTGAGCCTCCGGACGGGGCCGGCGGCGGGCCCCTGCAGCGGGGCCGCCGTTCCGCCAGCTGCTGACGACGGCCACCTCGCGGTGGCCGTCGTCGGCGGCGGGGTGGTCGGCCTGACCTGCGCGCTCGAGCTCGCCCGCGCCGGGCACCGGGTCCGGCTGCACGCCGCGGACCCGCCCGAGGCGACCACCTCCGCCGTGGCCGCTGCCATCTGGTTCCCCTACCGGGCGGCCCCCGCGGACGCCGTCCTGCGCTGGGGCGCGACCTCGCTGGACGTCCTCACCCGGCTGGCCGCCGATCCCGCGACCGGGGTGGCGCTCCGGCCGGGCACGGTCGTGCACCGCACGCCGCGACCCGACCTCTGGTGGACGCCCGGCGTGACCGGCCTCCGTCCGGCGACCCCGGAGGAACTCCCGCCCGGTGCCCCCGCCGGCACCCGGTGCACGCTGCCCGTGGTGGACACCGGCCGCTATCTGCCCTGGCTGGCCGCCAGCTGCGCGTCGGCCGGGGTCGAGACCGTGCCCGGCCGGGTGGGCGAGCTCGACGAGGTCGCCGGGGACGTCGTCGTGGTCGCCGCGGGGCTGGCGTCCGGAGCACTCCTCGACGACGACTCCGGCGTTCCCGTGCAGGGTCAGGTGGTGCGCCTGGCCGACCCGGGCCTGACCGGCTGGGTGCTGGACGAGGACAACCCGCGCGGGCTCAGCTACGTCGTCCCCCGCGGGGGCGACGTGGTCTGCGGCGGCACCGCCGTGGAGGGCGCCACCAGCACCGAGCCCGACCCGGAGGTCGAGGCCGCGCTGCTGGCGAGGGCGTGCGCCCTCGTCCCCGAACTGCGCGGACAGCCGGTGCTCTCCCGGGCGGTCGGCCTGCGACCCGGCCGGCCCACCGTCCGGCTGGAACGGCTGGACGTCGCCGGGCGACCGGTGGTCGCCTGCTACGGGCACGGCGGCGCCGGCGTCACCCTGTCCTGGGGCTGCGCGGCCGAGGTCGCGACCCTGGTCTGACTGCTCAGCCGCCCAGGGTGTCCAGCGCCATCGCCGCGTAGAGGGCGGCCCCGGCCGGCAGCACGTCCTCGTCGAAGACCACCAGGTTGGAGTGGTTGCCCGCGGCGGTCTCCGGCTCGGCCCCCGGCGGGCAGGCGCCCAGGAACGCCATCGCGCCGGGCACCCGCTGCAGCACGTAGGCGAAGTCCTCGGCGCCCATGAGCGGCTCCGCGGCGACGACGCTGCGCTCCGGGCCGACCAGCTCACCCGCGACCGCCAGCACCCGGTCGGCCACCGCCGGGTCGTTGTCGGTCACCGGGTAGCCCTGCTGGTGCACGAAGTCGATCTCCATGTCGTGCGCGGCGGCCACGTGCGTGGCGACCCGCCGGACCGAGGCGACGACGTCGGCCCGCCGCTCGGGCGAGAGGGTGCGGATGGTGCCCTGCAGGTAGGCGGTGTCCGGGATGACGTTGTCGGTGGAGCCGGCCACCAGGTTGGCCACCGTGACCACCGCCGGGTCGAACACCGGGGCGCGGCGGGTGACCATCGCCTGCAGCGCCAGCACGATCTCCGCGGCGACCGGCACCGGGTCGGCGGCGGCGTGCGGCATCGAGGCGTGCCCGCCCCGGCCGCGGACGGTGACCTCCCAGTGGTCGGCGGCAGCCATCATCGGCCCGGGCCGCACGCTGACCACGCCACTGGGCTGGTTGGCGAAGACGTGCAGCGCGAACGCCCCGACGACCGGCGCCTCCGGGACGGCGTCCAGCAGGCCCTCCTCGAGCATGTAGCGCGCCCCGTGGAAGCCCTCCTCCCCCGGCTGGAGCATGAGCACGACCTGACCGACGATCTCGTCGCGGCGCTCGGTGAGCAGCCGCGCGGCGCCCAGCAGCATCGCGGTGTGCAGGTCGTGGCCGCAGGCGTGCATCGCGCCGGGCACCTCGGAGGCGAACGGCAGCCCGGTGTCCTCGTGCACCGGCAGGGCGTCCATGTCGGCGCGCAGCAGGCAGGTGGGTCCGGGGCGGGCGCCGCGCAGCACGCCGACCACCGAGGTCGTGCTCGTCCCGGTCGTCACCTCCACCGGCAGCCCGGCCAGCTCCTCCAGCACGGTGGCCTGGGTGCGCGGCAGGTGCAGCCCGAGCTCCGGGGTGCGGTGCAGCCGGCGGCGCAGGTCCACGGTGCGGTCGGCGTCGGCACGGGCGGCGGCCAGCAGGTCCGCGGCGGGGATGGGCATGCCGCCACTGTCACACGACCGGAGCGGGTCCTGTCCCGGACCCCGGCGCTCTCCCGGCGCGCACCGAGCTCGCGAAGGACTCGGGGAGACGGTCCTGCCACGAAGGGTGGGGAGGACAGCGGCCCCCGTCAGGGTCCCGCAGGCCCCGTCCCGGGTCCCGCCCCGAGCCTGCGAGGGGTGGGGAGGACGGGGTCCTTCACCGAGTGGCGGGGGGCAGGGGGCCGCTCAGTCGCGGGCCCAGGCCGGGCGGGTGACGTCCAGCTGCCAGACCACCGCGGTCGCGGGACCGGACACCGGGCCACCGGTCTGCTGCGCGACGCGGACGCCGTCGGGCCCGGCCAGCACGAGCAGCCCGGGCGGCACGGTCGCCGACGTCCCGGCGGCCACCGTCTCGGTCCACAGCCGGGCGTCGGGCCGGCCGAGATCCACCCAGCCGTCCGCGTTCGGGTGCACCTCGTACGCGGCGCCGTCGTCCGGGCGGGCGGTGCGCAGGTAGGTCTGCAGGACGTGCGCGCCGTCGTCCCCGGCGACCTCGTCGTGCTCCAGGCCGGTCCCGGCGCGCAGCACGGCGACGTCCCCGGCGGCCAGCACCGCGCTGCTGCCCCACGCGTGCCGCAGCGAGCCGGCCAGCACGACCGCGACGACGTCGACCGCCCGGTGCGGGTGCCGCCCGTAGCCGGTGCCCGGCGCCAGCCGGTCGTCGGCGAGGCGCAGCAGCGGGCCGAGCGAGCCGTCGTCGGGCTCCAGCAGGACGTCGGAGGTCAGGGTCACGATGTCTCCCGGGCCGGCAGCGCGCCACGGCCGCCGGGCAGCGCGTCGAAGGCGAGCGCCACCAGCAGCGCCCACGCCGCGCCGAACGCCCAGCCGCCGAGGACGTCGGAGAGGAAGTGCACGCCCAGCCACATCCGGGTCAGCCCGACGAGGACGACCAGGGCGGCCCCGGTGGCGAGGGCGGCCCGGCGCTGCCGGGTCGTGAGCCGCGGCCAGGCCAGGACGAGGGCGATGGTCACCAGTGTCGCGATGCCCGAGGAGTGACCGCTGGGGAAGCTCAGGCCGTCGTAGGTCGCGCCGCCGTTCTCGAACGCCGGGCGCACCCGGCCGAACGCCTCCTTGAGCAGGGCGGTGAACGGGCCCACCAGCACGTTGGCGGTGACCACCCAGGCGGCCGTGCGCCACGCCTTGCGGGTGCCCAGCCAGAACAGCACCGGCAGGGAGACGACCACCCGGAACCAGGCGGTGCCGGGGGTCGTCAGCACCTCGAGCAGCACCCCGGTGGAGGTCGAGCGGTCGTCGCCGGCGTAGAGCGCGCGGCTCACCGCCTCGTCGAGCCCGACCTGCGGCGCCCAGCCGACCAGCACCCCGGCCCCGAGCGCGAGCACGACGCCGAGCCCGGCGCCGACCCCGGCGCCTGCCGTCCGCCGGGAGCCCCGCTGCAGCACGTCCACTCCCCCACTCTCCCCGACCGCGCCCTGCGTGCCACGCTGGCCGCTGTGTCCGACCGGGTCAGCAGGCGCCCTCCGTCCGCCGCCACGCTGCGGCGGCTGGAGCGCGCGTCCGGGTCGCTGGCCACCCGCGCGGTGGCCCGGATGGACGACGAGCTGCCCTGGTTCCGCACCATGCCCGCCGACCAGCGCTCCTGGGTGATGCTCGTGGCGCAGGCCGGACTGGCCTCCTTCGTCGAGTGGTGCCGCACCCCCCACCGCCCACCGCGGCTCACCGGCGAGGTCTTCGGCGCCGCCCCGCGCGAGCTGGCCCGCGTCGTGCCGCTGAAGCACACCGTCGACCTGGTCCGGGTGACCGTCGAGGTGATGGACGACTTCGTCGGCACCGTCGCCGAGCCCGGGGACGCCGACGGGCTGCGGCTGGCGGTGCTCCAGTACAGCCGGGAGGTGGCCTTCGCCACCGCGCACGTCTACGCCACCTTCGCCGAGAGCCGCGGCGCCTGGGACGCCCGGCTGGAGGCCCTGCTCGTCGACGCCCTGGTCCGCGGCGAGCGCCCCGAGGAGCTCTCCGGACGGGCCTCGGCGCTGGGCTGGGCCGCGATGACCCCGGTGACCGTGCTGGTCGGCGCGGCCCCGCCGGACGGCGACGTGCACGCCGCCATCCGGCGAGCGGCGCGGCAGGTGCGCAGCGAGGTGCTCGTCGGGGTGCACGCCGACCAGCTGGTCGTCGTCCTGGGCGGCTCGCCGGACCTGCAGTCGGCGGCCGAGCGGGTCAGCGACGAGTTCGGCGCCGGCCCGGTCGTCACCGGCCCGGTGGTCGACGGCCTCGGGCGGGCCGGCGACTCCGCGTCGGCCGCGCTCGCCGGGCTGCGCGCCGCACCCGCCTGGCCGGGCGCCCCCCGACCGGTGGCGGCCGACGCGCTGCTGCCCGAACGGGCCCTGGACGGGGACCCGTCGGCACGCACGACGCTGCAGGAGCGGGTCGCGCAGCCGCTGCAGGCCGCCGGCGGCGAAGTGCTGGAGACGGTGCGCGCGGTGCTCGCCAGCGGGGGCAACCTGGAGGCCAGCGCCCGCGCGCTGTTCGTCCACCCCAACACCGTCCGGTACCGGCTGAGGCGGGCGACCGAGATCACCGGTCTGCCGGTCACCGACCCGCGGGGCACGTGGACGGTGCAGGTCGCGCTGGCCCTCGCCGCCCTGGACCCGGAGCGCTCCCTCTGGCACTGAGGAAGGACCTTCCCGCCCCCTGCCGTGATCGGCCCTCCCCCGGGCACCGGTGGGGAGGAGAGGGCCTTCCGTCTGCAGGGCGGCCGCACCGACGCACAGTGCGGTTCCCACCACGACGACCCGGACGACACGGCGCCCGAACCGGGTCCAGTTGTAGGAACCCTCCAAAGACAAGCGGTGTGCTTTCGTACCGCTCCCCAGTACGCGGCTCCGCCGAGCCTGGCACGGTGAAGACGTGCTGGCCGTTCTCGCCCCCGGACAGGGTGCCCAGAAGCCCGGGATGCTGACCGATTGGCTCGAGCTCCCCGGGGCCGAGTCCTTCTTCCGCTGGGCCGGTGCGATCGCCGACGCCGACCTGCTGGCGCTGGGCACCACCGGCGACGCCGAGGCGATCAAGGACACCGCGGTGACCCAGCCGCTGGTGGTCGCGATGAGCCTGTTCGTCGCCCGGGAGCTCGGCGGCCTCCCCGGCCCGGTCGCGCACACCCCGCACACCGGCCGGGACGTCGTCATCGCCGGGCACAGCGTCGGCGAGCTGACCGCCGCCGCCCTCGCCGGGGTGCTCAGCGTGGAGGCGGCGATCGCGCTGACCGCCGTCCGCGGCCGGGCGATGGCCGCCGCCTGCGCGCAGACGCCGACCGGGATGTCCGCCGTCCTCGGGGGCGACCCCGACGAGGTGGCCGCCGCACTGGAGCAGCACGGGCTGGCCCCGGCCAACATGAACGGGGGCGGCCAGGTCGTCGTCGCCGGGCCGCTCGACGGCCTCGCCGCGCTCAAGGCCGACCCGCCGGCCAAGGCGCGGGTCCTCCCGCTGTCGGTCGCCGGTGCCTTCCACACCGAGTACATGGCGCCGGCCCGTACCGAGCTCGAGGGCCTGGTCGGCGGCCTGCGCCCCGCCGAGCCCAGCCGGCTGCTGCTCTCCAACGCCGACGGCGCCGCGGTGACCACCGGTGCGGAGGTGCTGTCCCGGCTGGTCAGCCAGGTGACCAGCCCGGTGCGCTTCGACGCCTGCCTCGCCACCTTGCGCGAGCTCGGCGTCACCGCCGTGCTCGAGCTGCCGCCCGCCGGCGCGCTGGCCGGCCTGGCCAAGCGCGAGTGGAAGGACAGCGACATCGAGTTCCTGGCCGTCAGCAGCCCCGCCGACCTCGACCGCGCTCGCGCGCTCATCGAGGCCGAGCGCGGCCGTCCCGAGCCCGACCACCTGCCCGACTGGCGGGTCGTCGTCTCCCCCGTGCGCGGCACGGTCAGCCCGGCCGAGGTCGCCGAGGGCACCCGCCTGCCGGCCGGCACGCTGCTGGGCCGCATCCGCAGCCGCCGCCAGGAGGCCGACGTGTCGGCCGGGTACGACGGCGTCCTCGCCGAGTGGCTCGTGCAGGAGGGCGACCTCGTGGACGCCGGTGACCCGATCGCGCGGCTCTACCCGGAGGTGCAGTCATGACCGGACTCCAGTTGACGAACGGAGCCCCCGGCGCCCGCATCCTCGGCTTCGGCAGCTACCGGCCGCGCCGCCGGGTCACCAACCACGAGCTCGCCGAGACCATGGACACCAACGACGAGTGGATCCAGGCGCGGGTCGGCATCGCCGAGCGCCGCTGGGCCGGACCGGACGAGTCGCTGCTGGAGATGAGCGCCGCCGCCGGTGGCAAGGCCCTGGCCGCCAGCGGCCTGGACGCCTCCGAGGTCGACCTCGTCCTGCTCGCCTCGGCGAGCCTGCCGCGGCCGATCCCGGGTCTGGCCCCCGAGATCGCCCACCGCCTCGGCGCCCAGCGGCCCGGCGCGTTCGACCTCAACGCCGGCTGCGCCGGCTGGTGCTACGCGCTCAGCGCGGCCGCCGACGCCATCCGCAGCGGCTCGGCCCGCAACGCCCTGGTGATCGGCGGGGAGCGGCTCACCGACTACACCGACCTGACCGACCGCTCGACCGCGGTGATCTTCGCCGACGGCGCGGGTGCCGCCGTCCTCGGCCCGTCGGACACCCCGGCCATCGGGCCGGTCGTGTGGGGCAGCGACGGCGACCAGTCCAGCGCCATCGCCATCCCCGAGGGCGAGAAGGCGATGAGCATGGCCGGCCAGGCGGTGTACCGCTGGGCCACCACCCGGCTCACCGCCACGCTGCTGACGGCCATGGAGCGCGCCGGCGTGGGCCCCGAGGACATCGACGTGTTCGCGCCGCACCAGGCCAACCTGCGGATCATAGAGCTGATGGCCAAGCGGCTCAAGCTGCCCGAGAGCACGGTCATCGCACGCGACATCGTCCGGTCGGGCAACACCTCCTCGGCCTCGGTCCCGCTGGCGCTGGCGGCGCTCCTCGAGTCCGGTGAGGCCAGGAGCGGTGACCTCGCCCTGATCCTGGGGTACGGAGCCGGCCTCACCTTCGCCGGCCAGGTCGTCGTCCTGCCCTGACCGGCGCCACAGATCCCCGGGCCACAGGGGCCCGACGGCGGGAGCCTCCCGCCCCACCCGAGAGAGAGGACCGCGCGTGAGCGAGGACATCCAGACCGGTCTGGCCGAGATCCTGGAGGAGGTCGCGGGCGTGGCGCCCGCTGATGCCACCCCGGAGAAGTCGTTCACCGAGGACCTCGACGTCGACTCGCTGTCGATGGTCGAGATCGCCACCGCGGTCGAGGACAAGTTCGGCGTCGCCATCCCCGACGACGAGCTGGCCAACATCAAGACCGTCGGCGACGCCATGAGCTACATCCAGAAAAACAAGGCCTGAAGAAGGACCCCCCTGCCCCCACCGTGGAAGGACCCCGTCCTCCTCACCGTTCGCAAGCTCACGGTGAGCCTCTGGACGGGGCCGGCGGCGGGATCCTGCAGGGAGGCCACACCCCCGGCCCCCCGGCCGCACGTCCCAGGAGGAACTCCGTCATGAGCACGTCCGACGGCGACGTCGTCGTCACCGGCCTCGGTGCCACCACGCCGCTCGGGAGCGACGTCGCCAGCACGTGGGACGCGCTGCTGGCCGGGCGGTCGGGGGTCAGCCGGATCACCGACGACTGGGTCAAGGACTTCCCGGCCCAGCTCGTCGCCCGGCTGGCCACCGATCCGGCCCAGCAGATCGACCGCGTCCGCGCCCGCCGGCTGGACCGCAGCCAGCAGGTGGCCGTGGTCGCCGCCGAGGAGGCGTGGCGCGACTCCGGGGCGGCCGACGCCGGCGTCGCCCCCGAGCGGGTCGCCGTCGTCTTCGGCACCGGCATCGGCGGGGCGCTGACCCTGCTCGGCCAGGACGACATCCTGGAGGAGAAGGGCCCCAAGCGGGTCTCCCCGTTCACCATCCCGATGCTCATGCCCAACGGCCCGGCCGCCGCGGTCGGCCTGGCGGTCGGTGCCAAGGGTGGCGTGCACGCCCCGGTGAGCGCCTGCGCCTCCGGCGCGGAGGCGATCCGCTGGGGCCTGGACCTGCTGCGCTTCGACCGGGCCGACGTCGTGCTGGTCGGCGGCGCGGAGGCCTGCGTGCACCCGCTGCCGATGGCCGGCTTCGCCGCGATGCGCGCCATGAGCACCCGCAACGACGAGCCCGAGCGCGCCTCCCGCCCGTTCGACAAGGCCCGCGACGGCTTCGTGCTCGGCGAGGGCGCGGCCGCACTCGTCCTCGAGCGGGGCGACGCGGCGCGGGCCCGCGGCGCCCGCATCCACGCCCGGCTGGCCGGGGCCGGCGGCACCGCCGACGGCTACGACCTGGTCGCCCCGCACCCGGAGGGCGAGGGCGCCGGCCGGGCCATCGCCGCCGCCGTCCGCGACGCCGGGCTCACCGCCGCCGACATCAACCACGTCAACGCGCACGCCACCTCCACGCCGGTCGGCGACACCGCGGAGGCCTCGGCCATCCTCAACACGGTCGGCGCGCACACCCTCGTGACGGCGACCAAGAGCCAGACCGGGCACCTGCTCGGCGCGGCCGGGGCGCTGGAGTCGGTCTTCACCATCCTCGCGCTGCGCGACCAGCTCGTGCCGGCCACCGCCAACCTCGACGACCCGGACGACGACGCAGCCGTCCAGGCCCTCGACATCGTGCGTCGCGAGCCGCGGCGCGCCCGGCTCGACGCCGCGGTCAACGACTCCTTCGGCTTCGGCGGCCACAACATCGCGCTGGTGTTCACCACCGCCTGAAGAAGGACCCCGCTGCCCCCCGCCACTCGCGAGCTCGCGACGGGCCCCTGCAGCGGGGCCATCGCCACCGACCCGGGCCCGCCCGGTCCGTCAACCGCACGCCCGCGTCCGGCCCGTGGAGGTCCCGTGAGCACGCTGCAAGCCGATCCCCCCGCCCGCGCCGCGGACCCGCGCGACCCCGAGGACCGCCTGGCCCGGTTCTTCGACGCCGGGTCGACGTCGCTGCTGGCGTCCCGGGACGCCTCCGGCGTCGTGGCCGCCCGCGGCACGATCGCGGGCACCCGGGCGGTCGCCTTCTGCACCGACGCCACCGTCATGGGCGGCGCCATGGGCGTCGACGGGTGCCGGCACATCGTCGACGCCATCGACACCGCTCTGCGCGAGCGGCTGCCGGTCGTCGGCATCTGGCACTCCGGCGGCGCCCGGCTGGCCGAGGGGGTCACCGCGCTGCACGCGGTGGGTGAGGTCTTCGGGGCGATGGTCCGCGCCTCGGGGCGCATCCCGCAGATCTCGGTCGTGCTGGGTCCGGCCGCCGGCGGTGCCGCCTACGGCCCGGCGCTGACCGACCTGGTGATCATGGGCCCGGCCGGCCGGGTGTTCGTCACCGGCCCGGACGTCGTCCGCTCGGTCACCGGCGAGGACGTCGACATGGAGAGCCTGGGCGGTCCGGACACCCACGGCCGACGCAGCGGCGTCGTCCACGTGGTCGCCGACTCCGAGCAGGCTGCGCTGGACACCGCGCGGCAGGCCGTGGACCTGCTGGCCGCGCAGGGCACCTTCGCCTCCGCCGACGACGAGCTCGACGTCGACCTGCGGGCCCTGCTGCCTGAGCAGGCCAACCGCGCCTACGACGTCAAACCCGTGGTGGCCGCCGTCCTCGACGGGCCATCGCTGGAGCTGCACCCGCGCTGGGCGCCCAACGTCGTCACCACCCTGGGCCGGCTGGCCGGCCGGACCGTGGGCGTGATCGCCAACAACCCGCTGCGGCTCGGCGGGTGCCTGGACTCGGCGTCGGCGGAGAAGGCGGCCCGCTTCGTGCGGATGTGCGACGCGTTCGGCGTCCCGCTGGTGGTGCTCGTCGACGTCCCGGGCTACCTGCCCGGCGTCG
Source organism: Geodermatophilus obscurus (assembly GCF_900143215.1). Lineage (GTDB taxonomy): Bacteria > Actinomycetota > Actinomycetes > Mycobacteriales > Geodermatophilaceae > Geodermatophilus > Geodermatophilus obscurus_A. The sequence goes on from NZ_FRDM01000046.1 coordinate 17,657, forward strand.
GCCAGGAGTGGGACGGCGTGGTGCGCCGCGGAGCCAAGCTGCTGCACGCCTTCGCCGAGGCGGTGGTGCCCCGGGTGACGCTGGTGACCCGCAAGTCCTACGGGGGCGCCTACATCGCGATGAACGCCCGCTCGCTCGGCGCGACGGCCGTCTTCGCCTGGCCGGGCGCGGAGGTGGCGGTCATGGGTGCCAAGGCCGCCGTCGGCATCCTGCACCGCAAGAAGCTGGCCGCCGTTCCGCCCGGTGAGCGCGAGGCGCTGCACGCCCAGCTGGCCGCCGAGCACGAGCGGATCGCCGGCGGCGTCAACCGGGCCCTGGAGATCGGGGTCGTCGACGAGGTGGTCGACCCGTCGCGGACCCGGCGACGACTGGTGGCGGCGCTCGCGGCCGCGCCGGCCGGCCGCGGGGCGCACGGCAACATCCCGCTGTAGCAGGGGCGGACGACGACCGGGCCCGGCACCTCCGCGGAGGTGCCGGGCCCGCTCGTCCTGGGGAGTGTCCGGTCGTCCGGACGCCGCTTCCCCGACGACGTCCGGACGACCGCTGTGAGCCTACGACGGGAGCTGCGGGGTCGCCGCCCGGTCGTGGCTTGATTGTGACCTGGCCCCCTGCAGGGTCCCGCCGCGAGCCTGCGAGCGGTGGGGGCAGGGGGTCCTTTCTCTAGACCACCTGGTGGAGCCAGGTGACCGGGCTGCCGTCGCCGGCGTGCCGGTAGACCTCGAGATCAGCATCCCAGGCGGCGCCGAGCAGCTCGTCGACCCCGTGCCGGAACGCCTCGATCGACGTGGCGTGGGCCGCGAGGTTGCGCAGCTGCTGCTCGCTCACCACGAGGTCGCCGTTGGCGCTCGTGGGTGCGCGGAAGACACCGTGGCCGGGCACGTACGACATGCGCTCGCCGTCGTTGCCGTAGCTGGCCTCCTCGGTGACCTCGAAGCGCAGCATCGGCCACGCGCGCAGCGCAGCGACGAGCTTGGCGCCCGTTCCGGGAGCACCGGTCCAGGCGACCTCGGCCCGGTAGGAACCGTGTGCCGCGGGCTGGTCGGCCCACGACAGGGAGACCGGCGCGCCGATGACGCGCTCGAGCGCCCACTCGACGTGCTGGCAGAGCGCCTTCGGGCACGCGTGCACGAAGACGACACCCTGGGTAGACCGTCGCTGCACGGGGCACCTCCATCGACTCGATCGGTCTCGTCTTCCCCAACGGACGATCGATTCGGTGACAGGCTGTGTTCGGCGATCTCGGACCAGGGGGCCCGAGGACAGTGTGCCCGATGGGCACCCCATCGCGCCAGTGCGGGCGTGGCGGTTGGGTCCAGTGTGACGGGCCGGTTCCGCGTCTCGCCCCTACGTGCTGGTCAGCGGGGGTGCCGCGTGGTCGGGGCCACCGTGCACAGATCCACCGCCGCCCCACATCCCGTCCACAGGATCTCCCCCGTGGGTCCACAGACGGTCACTCAACGAACGGAGCTGTACCGGAAGCCGCTCACGGAGCGTAGCGGGAGGCCGGGTGTCCGGCCCGTGGCGAGTGCCCGCAGGTCACCGGGCGAGCGCGGTCACCCGGTTGCCGCCGGCGCCCTTGGACCGGTACATCGCCTGGTCGGCCCGGCCGAGCACCTCGTGCCCCTCGTCCCCGGGCCGGACCACGGTGACGCCGATGCTCGCGGTGACCCCGGAGCCGGCGCCCACGGCCGCCACGGCGTCCCGCAACCGGGTGGCCAGCGGCTCGCCCTCGTCGGGGGCCGCCTCGGCCAGGACGGCGAACTCGTCGCCGCCCAGCCGGGCCACCGTGTCGGTCTCCCGGACCACGCCGCTCAGCGCCGCGGTCACCGCTCGCAGGACGGCGTCGCCGGCGGCGTGGCCGCTGCGATCGTTGACGCCCTTGAAGCCGTCGAGGTCGACCAGGCAGACCACCCACCCCCCGGCGGCGGGGTCCGCGGCGCGATCCAGCCGGTCGAGGAAGGCCCGGCGGTTGAGGCAGCCGGTCAGCGGGTCGGTGGCGGCGAGCACCTCGGAGGTGCGCAGCAGCAGCTGCTGGCGCTCGTAGGACTCCCACTGGTTGGCCGAGGCCATGGCGCAGAGCACCGTGTAGGTGCCCATGACCACGCCGATGAAGGACGCCGAGGCGTCCAGCCCGCCGCCGGCTACGCAGACCAGGTAGGCGCCGGTCATCACGGCGCCCATCACGACCACGCCCCACGGCGGGTAGGCCACGGCCAGGAAGCCGAGGGTGATGAACAGCAGCGCGTACAGCGGGCTGCCCGCCCCGCCGTCCACCCAGGAGCCGACGGCGACCAGCCCGGTGACCGCGAGGCTCCAGCCGTAGAAGAGCAGGCTGCCACGGCGGTCGCGGACCATCGCGGCCACCGGGAGCACGAGCAGCAGCGGGGCCGCCAGGACCGCGGTGCCGGCGAGAACCAGGAGGACGACGGTGCGCGTGGGAGTGCCCGGGGTCAGCAGCGCGTAACCGATCACTGCCAGGGCGCTGACCTCGGTGAGCCAGACGCCCAGGCGCACGTGGCGCACCCAGTAGGCGGCCCGGTCGTCGTCGGCAGCCAGCTGCCGGTAGAGCGCGGCACGCAGCCCGGCCCGGCGACCGCGCCCTCCGTTCCCACGAGGAGAGCGGCGGTCCGGAACCGTCCTGTCGTCCATGGCCCCAGCATCGTCGCGGTGTGGCTGCCCCTTGACCGACCTCACCCCCGGAGAGTGGCTCACCGGACCGCGGCGAGACCTCCGCCACGCCTGCCGCCGTCCGCGCGGGGTAGGAGGCTCGCATGGCACGCAGCGGGGACACCTCCAGCCACCAGGGGATGGCCGACGCCGGACGCGACACGGTCGGCCCGTTGGTGCTCGACGCCTGGGACGCCTTCCTCGAGCAGGCCGCGGCCGTCGACCTCGACCGACCCACCCGGCTGCCCGGCTGGCGGGCGCACGAGGTGTGCGTGCACCTGGGCCTCTGGGACGACCACGCAGCCCTGCCCGACCTCGTCGCCTCGGCGCGGGCCGGAGGAGCCGGGACGCCGCCGGACGTCGACGCGACGAACGCGCGGGTGACCGCGGCGCACCGGAACGCCTCCCGGGAAGAGGTGCTCGCCGCGCTGCGCCGCAACCGGGACGCCACCGCCCGCTACCTGACCGAGGAGCCCGCGGAGCTGGACACCGCCCCCGCGGTCGCCGTCGTCGGCCGGCTGCCGCTGCTCAGCGTCGTCCTCGGCCAGGCCTACGAGCTGGCGGTGCACGGGCTGGACCTGGTGCCCCTGGGGGCGCCCCCTCCCCCGCCGGCGGTGCTGCAGTCGGGCCTGGCCGCGCTGGCCGACGTGACCGGCGCGCTGGCGGCCCGCGAGCACGTCGAAGGCGGGGCGACACTGGCGACGCCGGAGGGCGGCTGGACCTTCGCCGCGGACGGCGCCGGCTGGACGGTGCGCCGGACCTCCGCGGGCGACGTCCGCGGCACCGCGGTGGAGGCTCCGGCGGAACTGCTCCTGGAGGCCGCCTCCGGCCGGGCGAACCCGGTCGCCGCGCTGGCCCGGCGGCGGCTGCGGGTCCACGAGCTGGGCGGCCTGCTGGCCCTGGCGCCGATCGTGCAGTCGGCACCGGGCATCCCCGGCGGCCCGATCCTGGCGCTGGCGGCGCAGACGCTCGGCGGTGTCGGCGGGCTGGTGGGCCGGCTGCGCGGACGGCGGTAGACGCGACGCGGCCGCCGGGGGGCACTCCCCCGGCGGCCGCGTCGGTGTGGCCGGTCCGCCCTCAGCAGGCGCCGCCCAGCGAGATGCCGTGCGACTGGAGCCACGGCATCGGGTTGACCCGGCTGGCGTAGAGCCCGCCCTGGTGGACCTCGAAGTGCAGGTGCGGCCCGGTGGACTGGCCCTTGTTGCCGACGTCGGCGATGTGGTCCCCGGCCTGGACGACCTGGCCGGCGCTGACGAAGAACTGGTTGACGTGCCCGTAGAGGGTGATCTGGCCGTCGCCGTGCTGCACGTAGACGGCCTGGCCGAAGCCGCTGGCCGGGCCGGCCTGCAGGACGACGCCGTCCTCGGGCACGTGGATCGGGGTGCCGATGGGCGCGGCGATGTCGACGCCCTGGTGCATGGTCCCCCAGCGCGGACCGAAGCAGGAGGTGACGCGGCCCGCCGTCGGCATGCCGGAGGTGCCGGACGCGCTGGCGAGGGCCTGCTGCTGCTGGGCCTGGCGGGCGTTCCACGCGGCGGCGGCGTCGGCGGCGCCCTGCGCGGCGAGCATGCGCTCACCGGCCTTGCGGAGCTCCTCGTCCAGACGGGCCTTCTCCGCCGCACGGGCGTCGTAGTCGGCCTGCGCCCGGGCGAGGTGGTCGTTGGCGGCCCGCTCGGCCTCGTCGGCGGCACGGGCGAGCTCACCGAGCTTGGCGACAGCGGCCTTGGCGGCGCGGTCGGCCTCCTCGACCCGGGCCTCGACGACGAGGAACTCCCGCAGCCGGTCGGCGCGGTGGTCGCCGATGACCTCCATGGTCGCGGCCTGCTGCAGCAGCTCGGTGGGGCTCGTCGCATCGAGCACCATCTCGAGGTCGCCGTAGCGGTTGTCGGCGCCCATGTAGGCCTCGCGGCTGAGCTCGGCGATGTCGTCCTCGGCCTCGGCGACGGCGGCCTGGGCGGCGGCGAACTCCGCGGCGGTCCGCTCGGCCTCGGCCTGGCCGTGGGCGAGCTGCGCGCGGGCGACCAGCGCGGCGTCGGCGGCCGCCTCGGCCTCCACGGTCATCCGCTGGAGCTGCTCCTCGGCTGCCTCGACCTGGGCCTCGATCTGCTCGACCTGCGCAGCGAGCGAGGCCTGCTCGGAGGCGGCGGGAGCGGGGGCGGCAGCGGCGACGACAGGAGTGCCGGCCAGGAGCCCGGCCACCGCGGCGGCGACGACGACGACCCGGCGCGGTGCGCTCAGGCGGCTGCGGGGTGAGGTGGCGCAGCGGACCACGGTGTGCTGGCGGTGCAGGGTCGCCAAGGCGACGGTTCTCCCATCCTCGCAACCGCCTACCGAGTTAGCTGACGGGTTCGGGCCGGACGGCGCCCTACCTGCCTGCGCGACACCCGCGCAGGCAGGACTCACCCCAGAGGTTCGGTGGGTCCCCGGTCCGCCTCGGCCCCGGAAGGGGACGTCGACGGTTCGGCGGGGCCGTGCCGAGGCCCTCGGTTTCCGAGGAGCTGAGCCCGGCAAGGCCGTCGGGAAAGCTACACGGATCCGCGCTCCGGGTCACGATCGGGTAACGCAACCGGGGCGCCTCCTTGCCGCTGCGGACGGCACCCACTACGAACTGTCAGCGCTCAATCGCGGAGCGGCAACCCGCGGTGCGGGTGTGACACGCGAGGCGAGCAGCACGATCGCCGGGATGCCGGGGGTTTCCCCCCGCGCCTGGCCTCCACGCCCGGTGCCGGCTGTGATCTCGCCCACGGAACAACCCGATCGGGGGGCTGTGGACGCCGTCCGGGCGCCGTCCACAGGGCTCGCCACCTCTCGGCGGGATGGTGTACCGGCGCGCACAGGAGCCGTTCGGTGGCGGCCGGGAGCGACGCCTAGGGTCGACCGAGGAAGCCCGGCGGGAGTGCGCGGGCCGGATGGCGGGAGGACGCGGGTGTCGGCCCGGAGGAAGGTCGCCGCTGCCGTCGGGGTCGCCGCGGTGGCCGGCGCCGCGGTGGCGCTGTCGCAGTACGTGCCGCCGAACGAGCGCGGCCGGGCGGTCACGGCCGGGGACCTGAGCGGCTCCCTCGTCGGCGCCGGGGCGAGCAGCCAGCAGGCGGCCATGCAGGGCTGGACCGCGGGGTACTCGGGGGTGCAGCCCGGCGTGACCGTGGACTACGACCCGGTGGGCTCCGGCGGTGGCCGCGAGCAGTTCGTCGCCGGCGGCATCGACTTCGCCGGCTCCGACGCCCCGCTCGACGAGGAGGAGCTCGTCGCGGCCCGCGAGCGCTGCGGCGGGGAGGTCTTCGAGCTGCCCAACTACATCTCCCCGATCGCGGTGGTGCACAACGTGCCCGGCGTCCCGGACCTGGGTCTGTCCCCCGCGACACTGGCCCGGGTCTTCGACGGCCGGATCACCAACTGGAACGACCCGGCGATCGCCGCGGACAACCCCGGCGCCTCGCTCCCGGACCTGCCGATCACGCCGGTGAACCGCTCCGACGAGTCGGGCACCACCGAGAACTTCACCGAGTACCTGGCCGCCGCGGCCGGCGAGGCGTGGACGTACGAGCCGGACGGCGAGTGGCCCGTGGCGGGCGGCGAGGCAGCCCAGGGCAACTCCGGGGTGGTGGCCGCCGTGGCCGGTGGCCGGGGGACCGTCGGGTACGCCGACCTCTCACAGGCCGGCGACCTGGGTGTGGCGAGGATCGGCGTCGGCGGGGAGTTCGTCACGCCGACTCCGGAGGCCGCGGCGGCCGTCGTCGAGGGGTCCGAGCCGCTGCCCGGCCGCGGGCCGTACGACTTCGCCCTCGAGCTGGACCGGACCACCGCCGAGTCCGGCGAGTACCCGATCGTGCTGGTCAGCTACCACCTGGGCTGCATCGGGTACGAGGACCAGCTCACCGCTGACCTGGTCGCGGACTTCATGACGTACGTGACGAGCGAGGAGGGTCAGGCCGCGGCGGCCGAGGTCGCCGGCTCCGCGCCCATCTCCGACGCACTGCGGGAGCAGGCCCGGACGGCGATCGACGCCATCAGCACCGCGTCCTGAGGCGGCCCGCGCATCTGGCAGGCTGGACACGTCGGGGCGGTAGCTCAGCCGGTCAGAGCATGGGACTCATAATCCCTGGGTCGTGGGTTCGAGCCCCACCCGCCCCACCGGCTTCAGTCGACGCTCGATCGCTGCTTAATCGCCGACGGTCGCCCTAAAGATTGCGGCACCCCGACTCCTTCTGCGTCTCGTCGAGCAGCAGTCAAGACACCACTTCCGTTGGCGGAAGTCAACGGCAGCTGTTGACCATCCGGTCGGCCGCGTCCTCGGCTCGGCGGTACCCGTCGGCGGCTGCGGCACCTGCCACAAGTGAGGGCGTCCCCAAGTCCATGGCCTTTTCCGCCGTGATCGACCCGCTCTCGTACCGCAGCATCACCTCGTGGTGCTCCCGGACTGCAACATCCAGGTCGCGCGCATACAGCAAGGCCTCCGACTTGGCGTCGGCCGTCTGCAAGCAGTAGTCCGCTCCGGATCCTGTCACCACATCATCGGCGAGTTCTCCAGTGGTTCCGCAGTACTTGAGCCAGCTCTGGGCCTCGTCGAGGTAGGAAGCCAAGGTGTCGGCCGCCACAACTCCTTCGTGAAGCGAAGGCGCCCCGTCAACGACAGGTCGGCCGGTCGGCACGTCCATCTCACTCGAATGCCGATCAAACGCCTGTTGCAGTTTGTCGCCGAACGCCGTGACAGCGTCAACGAACGCCAGCACGGGTGCACACTTGCGGAAGACATCGCTGATGTTGTGTAGGTCGTGTTGAGCCGCCGACAACTCAGGCTGCTGTTCAATGAGTTCGTTGGGTCCTGTCAATTTCGCGACGTCCGAAGAGGCCGCAAAAACGAGTCCGTAGAAGGCATCCATATCCTCACGGTATTTGACGAGCTCCTGATATTCCTGCTCCCACGAGGTTAACCTGCGATCCTCGTCACGGAAGTCGAACCAATGGCCGGGGCAGGCAAGCGTCGGGTCACGCCGAACCTCCTCAAGGCTCTCTGCCGTTTCGCCCTTCTCGGCGGGAGCGGTGCACACGACGAGGTAGGGGTTCTCAACCTCGAGCAGAGGTCCGAACTCGTTGTACTGCCGGACGGTCAGCACCTGTACCGTGTTGACCGCCTGGTCACCGTAAACCAGTCTCCTGACGGCGCTTGAGGGTTCGATCAGCGTCCGCGTGTAGGCGATGCGATGAGGAGATGGCGGGGGCCGCTGTGCGCCCGGTGCCAACACCGGGGCCTCAACGCGCTCGATGAGTTCTTCGTAGTACGCATCTCGAACAGGAAGGGGCACCTTCTCGGTGCCAGCCTCTCCGTCTGAAGGCGCCGAGGTCGGTCCGGTGCCGTCGGCCCTCCTGTAGTCGTGATACTCCTCGATGCCCATGACCGTCCGGGGGAGCATCTCGGGACCATGCCCGCCCGTACGCTGCAATACGAGCCGGTCCCCCTTGGCCACGGCAAGCGTGACTCTGAGCTCTAGGGTCTCGAGGTAGGCGTCCTGCCCGTCATCCGGCACAGGGATCAGCACGTTCTCACGTATGCTTTCCTTGGGTTCGACCCATGTTCCATCTTCTGCGACGGGTCCAAGTTGGAGCACCGCTGAAGAACTCGCCACAGTACTGCGATGGACGGACAGGTCATCCCCGGCGTTGGGATCGTCCTCATCAAACTCGCCATATCGGCGCACCGTGTATGGCGAGCGACATTCCGGATCAGTTACGGGCGCCAATTCCTCGAAGAAGCAGGATGCGGCAAGCCTCTCCTGATCCACCTCGTTCAACGCTTCGGGAAGATCTCGAGGGTCGTGTCTGATGCGGACGGCCACGTATTGCGAAGAAACAATTTGAACCGTCGTGCCGCTGTCGTTTTTCAGCACCACGTCACCCTCGAACAGCCGAGAGCCAGGCGCGCCTCCCATCGCCTCCTCGGGCAACGACACTTCCTTCAGTTCGGCAGTCACAGTGAGGGTCGCGCCAATGGTCCCGGGCTTGTACTGCTGCGTGTACCACCACTGCACTCCCCCGAAGAGGAGTGTGACGGACAGCCCCCCGGCGACAAGGCGTCCACCGATCGCCGTCCAGCTCACCTGGAAATCGGCGTACTTAGCCGTGCTCCACCACCCGAGGACGGCCCCCACCACCGAGGCGACCACGACACAAGCCCAAGGCACCCATGCCGGAAAGGGTTGTAGGCGGCTCGGAGCGAGGTCAGGCGCCTGATACTGCATCACGAACAGGTAGCCGCCGACGAGCGTTCCGGCGGCGCCTGCCGCGACTGCTCCGACCCGCCCGTGCGTGCACCACCACCGTTTCCGAAGCAGGACCGCACTTCCGGTGAAGAGGATCAATCCGGCCACAGCGAACGCGAGCCCGATGAGCTTGTACTGCAGGTCGGCGGCGGACAGGACGTCAAGCAGGCCCACCCAGGTGGCGAAGACCCCGACTGCTGCAAAGAGACCGGCGGCGGCCCACGCCGACCTCGAGTCCGAGATGCGACCGGAGAGCCACCGGCGAGGACTGCGGGAGCCTTGGTCGCTGGGGGCACTGGGAGAGGGCCTAACAAAGACATTCGGGGGCCACACGGGAGGACCACCAGAACCTGACCCAGGAGGGCTTGAGGTCATGGGGTTCACCTCGGCTTCGACGCATCACATGCCCGGGACGGCACGCGTCGCTAGCGACGCTAGGTTGGTGCCGTCACGACTACGTCACCGGACTATCACCGAACGTCTGCGCCGATCAGTCCACGCCCGCCCACGACCAGGACGTGAGCGGCAAGTTGGGGAGTGTTGCCAGGCGACGTGACACCTGGCATGGCTGATGCTGCGACGTCGCCGAGGGCGGCTGAGCCGGGGACCACCACGTCCCTGACTGTCGCCGCCTCCCCTCGGAGCCTGTCGCGACGTTTCACACAACACCCGAGTATTCGACGGCCTACGCTCCCGCGTGTCCTGCTTCTTCGCAGCTGAGCACAGCGCACAGCGCGTGAGCACTCATAATCCCTGGGTCGTGGGTTCGAGCCCCACCCGCCCCACCGGTAAGCCCCTACCTGGGATGGGCGACGGTCAAGCGACGACGGGTGCGCGTTCCCTGCGCGCGGAGACCAGCACGCCGACCCCGACGACGAGCATCAGCACTTGGAACGCCGGCACGGCCAGCCCCTGGAAGGCACTCTGCAGGCCGCTGTAGGCGACATCGACCCCGACCGCGACCGAGATGAACCCGGCCAGCGCGGTTACCCAGCCGATCCAGGCGGCCAGGGCGCGGGTGACCAGCATCGTCGCGCCGAACAGCAGCAGGGCGAGCCCCAGCGTCACGCGGAAGTACCTCTGCAGGCCCCACTCGGTCCAGCGCACGACTTCTGCGTCGCCGAGGCGGGCGGCCCGCTCGGGTCCGTCGGCGGCGACCCAGGCATCCACGGCCTGCTTCAGCGTCACACCGTCGACGGCCTGCAGCACGGCCCACACCGCGGCGGTGGCCACCGTCATCCCGGCGGCGAACGCCGACAGTCGGCCGGCCCGCGGCCGCAGCACCTGATGCAGGACGATCAGCCCGCCCAGGGCGACCAGCACGTCGACGAACTGCGCGAAGTGCACCCACTCCCACGTGGCGCTCGCCGCATACCTGGCGAAGATGTCCTCGTGGACGTCCTCGTTGCCACCGGGATGGAACAGCACGGTGACCAGGGTGGTGAAGAGGAACCCTCCCAGGAGCAGCGCCCCACTGGAGCGCAGCAACTCACGGTCGGTCTGGATGCCCGGTGGCGACGTCATGGCTACCCCCTCCGCCGAACGGCGGCCACGGGATGAGGGTAGTAACTGCACCGGCCGTCGAGATCGGGTCGCGCCGCGGGCGCAGTCCGCCGGTCCACTGCCACTGCCACTGCCACTGCCACTGCCACTGCCACTGCCACTGCCACTGCCACTGCCACTGCTAGGTACGGATATCACTGCATGGGCCGGTCGCGCGGTCGAGTCTGAGACGATCGACCGCGACCGTCGCGAGGCCTGGAACACGCCTGTGCCGAGGATCCATGACACTCGGCACCTCCCTGCTGGAGAAGGGGAAGCCGGATGTCACGCCGCCGAGTGAGGATCATGCCGGCTTCGTTGCCCGCTGAGGTCGCCGACAACAACGCGTACTCATACGGTGTGCTCGACGGGGAAACCCTGCACGTCTCCGGCATGGTGGCCTTCGCCCCCGACGGCTCCTACGTGGGGATCGGGGATGTCCAGGCCCAGGCGGTCCAGGTCTTCGAGAACCTCGCTGCGGTCGTCGAAGCGGCCGGAGGCACCCTCGACGACGTCGTGTCGACCACGACCTATCTCGCTGCCGCCGACTACGCCGCTGCTGTCGGCTCAGTACGAAGACGTTTCTTCACCGGCTCCGTTCCACCGACATCGACCGTGGTCGTCGCACCCATGGCTCGCGAGCAGTTCCTCGTGGAGGTCGCGGCGATCGCCCACATCCCCGACTGAGGACCACCCTCCGGGCATCGGCGCGGGGCGGCGAGGAGTTCCCAAGAGGGTCAGTCCTGCGCGGTGGCCACGGGGCGCCGAGGTCGCGAACCTCGGCCGGCGCGCACACGGCGCCCACAGCGCGCTCGGAGACGCGCCCGTCCTGCGCGGCGGCCGCGCGTTCCGCGGGGGCGCTCAGCCTTGATCCGCCGGTGAGCTTTTTCAGCTGATGTGATCCTGCTCGGTGGAATGGTTCCTGGTGATGGGCGTGCGGTGATCGCCGGTCGGGCCGGCTCTTCCACGTCGGTCGTTCCTCGCGCCCGGTGCTGGGCTGGGTGGTCAGGCCGCGGCCGTGCCCGGTGGTGCGAGGGTGGCGGTGAACAGCTGCTGGTAGCCGGTCTGCCAGGGCCAGTTCCGCGGCAGGTGCAGGCGTAGGCGCCGGGCTGAGGAGGCGATCCGCGCCGGGACGTTGATCAGCTGCGCGCGGATCG
>NZ_FRDM01000015.1 GCF_900143215.1 Geodermatophilus obscurus
TCAGGCCCGAGTCCGGCCGGGACATCAGGCCCGAGTCCGGCCGGGACATCAGGCCCGAGTCCGGCCGGGACATCAGGCCCGAGTCCGGCCGGGACGCGCCCCCACGACGTCGCCGTCCTGGCGCTGCCCGGCTCCATCGCCTTCGAGCTCGGTCTCCCCCACCGGCTGCTGGAGTCCGCGGTCGACGCCGACGGGCACCGGCTCTACCGGGTGCGGGTCGCCACGCTCGACGGCGGGCCGGTCCGCACCTCGGCCGGGTACTCGATCACGCCCGAGCACGACGCCTCGCTGCTGACCTCCGCCGGGACGGTCGTCGTCCCGGGGGTGCACGGCGGGCCGGCGATGACCGACGGCACGCTCCCCGACGGGCTCGCCGACGCGCTGCGCACCGCCGCCGGGCACGCGCGGCTGGTGTCCATCTGCACCGGCGCCTTCGTGCTCGCCGCCGCCGGCCTGCTCGAGGGGCGCCCGGCCACCACGCACTGGATGCACGCCGAGACGTTGCAGCGGCTGTTCCCGGCCGTCCGGGTCGACCCCGGCGTGCTCTTCGTCGACGACGGCGACGTGCTGACCTCCGCCGGCAACGCCGCCGGCATCGACCTGCTGCTGCACCTCATCCGCCGCGACCACGGCGGCGAGGTGGCCAACCGGGTGGCGCGGCGCAACGTCGTCGCCCCGTGGCGGGAGGGCGGCCAGGCCCAGTTCGTCGAGCGGCCGCTGCCCGAGGTCGGGGACGTCGGGACGGCGGCGACCCGCGCCTGGGCCGTCGAGCGGCTGGCCGAGCCGCTGACGCTGGCCGACCTCGCCGCGCACGCGCGGATGAGCGTGCGGACCTTCACCCGCCGCTTCCGCGACGAGACCGGCCTGTCGCCGCTGCGCTGGCTGGCCGGGCAGCGGCTGGCGCTCGCCCGGCAGCTGCTGGAGTCCACCGACGCGCCGATCGACCGGGTCGCCGACGAGGCCGGCTTCGGCACGCCGGCGTCCCTGCGCCAGCACCTGCGGGCCACCATCGGGGTGGCGCCGGGCACCTACCGGCGCAGCTACCGCGGCCGCGGTGTGACCGGCGCCTCCCCCGTCTGACGGCACAGGCCGGCGCCGCGTCTGGTTGAGTAGCAGTACCGGCGTTGCCCTGCTGCCCATCCGGGGCGCAGGACCGGACGTCGGGCTGCGGCAGCGCCACCCCGGCGCGCCCGGCTGTCCGACGTCCCGCCGACGACGCGGTACCCGGCCCTGCCCCGTGCAGGGCCGCGAGTGCGCTCGTGCCGGGTCGCCCGACGGCGAACCGAGCACCGAGGAACACCCCATGACCCCGCACGACCAGTCCACCCCTGCCCCCGCGGGCACCCGCCGCCGCCGCGGCGGCCGCGGCGGGAGCAGCCGCCCCGCGACCGGCCAGCGCACCGAGCAGCAGCCGGTCGCCCCCGTCGGCGGCGACGCCATGCCGTCCGCCCGCCCCACCACCCCGGCGACGCTGCCCACCGACACCACCTTCGCCGACCTCGGCGTGCCCGCCCCGCTGGTCGAGGTGCTCGCGGCCAGCGGCATCACCGCCCCGTTCCCGATCCAGGTGGCCACGCTGCCGGACACCCTCACCGGGCGCGACGTGCTCGGCCGCGGGCGCACCGGCTCGGGCAAGACGCTGGCCTTCGGCCTGCCGCTGGTCGCCCGGCTGGCCACCTCCGACAGCCGCCGGCAGCCGAGGCGGCCGCGCGCGCTGGTGCTGGTGCCGACCCGCGAGCTGGCCAACCAGGTCGCGGCCGTCGTCGACCCGCTGGCCCGGGCGCTCGGCATGAAGACGACGACGATCTTCGGCGGTGTCGGCCAGAACCCGCAGGTGCAAGCCCTCGCGGGCGGCATCGATGTGCTCATCGCCTGCCCCGGCCGGCTCGAGGACCTCATCGGCCAGGGCCACTGCGACCTCTCGGCCGTCGAGATCACCGTCCTGGACGAGGCCGACCACATGGCCGACCTCGGCTTCCTGCCCGGCGTCAAGCGGCTGATGGACCGCACCCCGGCGACCGGTCAGCGGCTGCTGTTCTCCGCGACCCTGGACAACGGCGTCGACGTGCTGGTCAAGCGCTACCTGCACGCTCCCACGACGCACTCGGTCGACCCCGCGGTGGCGCCGGTGGCCACGATGACCCACCACGTGCTCCGGGTGGAGGCCGCCGACAAGCCGGCCGTCGTCCGGGAGCTGGCCTCGGGGCTGGGCCGCAGCGTGCTGTTCACCCGCACCAAGCACCAGGCCAAGAAGCTCGCCAAGCAGCTCACCGCGGCCGGCGTCCCGGCCGTCGACCTGCACGGCAACCTCAGCCAGAACGCGCGCGAGCGCAACCTCGAGGCGTTCAGCAGCGGCGAGATCCGGGTGCTCTGCGCGACCGACATCGCCGCGCGCGGCATCCACGTCGACGACGTCGCGCTCGTCGTGCACGTCGACCCGCCGGCCGAGCACAAGGCCTACCTGCACCGTTCGGGCCGCACCGCCCGGGCCGGCGCCGGCGGCACCGTGGTCACCGTCTCCACCCCCGACCAGGCCGGCGAGGTGCGCACCCTCGCCCGGCAGGCCGGCATCACCCCGACTGTGAGCGCCGTCCGCCCCGGCGCCGTGGAGATCAGCGCGCTGACCGGTCCGGCCGCCCCCCACGTGGAGCCGGCGCCCGCCCCGGAGCCCCAGCCGCAGGGCCAGGGCGGTGGCCGACGCCGCCGTCCGGCGGGCGGGTCCGGTCGCTCCGGAGGCCAGCCGGGCGCCGCGTCCGGCGGCGGGACGACGTCGTCCTCCCGCGGCTCGGGCCGCGCATCGGGTCCGGCGCGCACCCGGGCCGAGCTCGCCGCCCGCGCCGGAACGCACTCGGCGGCGTCGTACAGCGGGCGGTCCCGCCGCGGGGGCCGCTGACCGGCCGCCAGGATTGACCCCCGAGGTGGTGGGCACAGCAGTCCTCGCCAGGGCCAGGCCGGGCCCTGACCGTCTGCGACCAGCGAGGAGCACCATGGCACTGCCCATCACCCTGTCCGAGATCGCACCCCGCATCTCGGCCGGCGCGTTCATCCTCAACAGTGGCCTGGGCAAGCGCGGCGCCGACGAGGGCACCGCGGCCGGGCTGCACGGCTTCGCCACCGGCACCTACCCGTTCCTCAAGGACGTCGACCCGGCGACGTTCGTCAAGGCGCTGGCCTACGGCGAGATCGCCGTCGGGACGGTGCTGCTGACGCCGTTCGTGCCCACCGCGGTGGCCGGCGCGGCGCTGACCGCCTTCTCCGGCGGGCTGCTCGGGCTGTACCTCAACACCCCTGGGATGCGGAAGCCGGGCAGCCTGGCGCCGACCCAGGAGGGGCTGTCGGTGGCCAAGGACGTGTGGCTGCTCGGCATCGGCATCGGCCTGCTCACCCGCGGGACGATCGACCGGGAGCCGCGCCGCGTGCGCAAGGCCGCGAAGACCCTGGCCAAGGCCAACAAGCGGGTCACCAGGGCCGCCGACCGCGCCGCCTGACGCGGCACGGGGCCGGGAACTCCCCGGCCCCGTGCGGTCACCCCGGCAGGAACACCTGGCTGACGATCCGGCGCCGGCGGGCGCCGCCGGGCTGGAGCGCCAGCCGTGCGGTCAGCACCGCGCGCAGCTCGGTCACCAGTCCGGTGAACTCCTCGTCGTCGAGCCACAGCGCCACCTGGCGGTAGCCGACCCCGTCGGCCGCGGGGTCGAGCCCCGGGCCGGCCGCGGCGTCGGCGTACCGGTCGAAGTCCGCGAGCAGCGCGGCGACGAAGGTGGCGAAGGCCCGCCGGTGCTCGTCGACCGACATCGCCGCGGCGTCCGCGGCGCCGACCGACGCCGCCTCGGTCACCAGCCGGTAGCTGCGCTCGGCCGCACCGCGGACCTTCCGCTCCCCCACGACGGCCAGCACGCCCGCCTCGGCCAGCACCCCGACGTGCCGGTACAGCGTCGCCAGGGGCACGTCGGGCAGCTCGCCGCGCAGGTCGGCCGTGGTGAGCGCACGGTCGCCGAGGAAGGCCTGCACGATCCGCAGCCGCACCGGGTGGAGGAGCAGGTCCGCCGTCGCCATGACGCCACCGTTCTCATAGTTGACATCGTTCTCAGTATCGATAACGATGATGCCATGGCGACCGTGACCACGACACCGCAGACCCTGCACGTCTCCCTCACCCGGGCTGAGCGCGTCCTCGGCCTGCTCCGCGACCTCAAGGTCCCGCTGGCCGCCGTGCAGTCGGTCGAGGTCGTCCCCGACGGGCCGGCCGCCGCCCGCGGGCTGCGCGCGCCCGGCCTCGGGCTCCCGGGCCTGCGCCTGATCGGCACCTGGCGCCGGCGCGGGGAGAAGGCCCTGGTGTCGGTGCGGCGCGGCCAGCCGGCGGTGCGCGTGCACCTGACCGGGCAGCGCTTCGACACCCTGCTGCTCGGGGTGGACGACCCGGCCGCGGTCGCCCGTGCCCTCTCCCCGGCGCGCTGAGGTGCGCGAACTGCCGGTGCAGGTGTCCGGCCACCCCTCGCTCGCCGGGACCCTCACCCTCCCCGACGCCCCGACGCCGGTGCCCGCGGTGCTGCTGGCCGCCGGGTCCGGTCCGCTCGACCGCGACTCGAACCACCGCCGCCTGCGCTTCGACGTCACCCGGGCGCTGGCGCAGGCCCTGGCCGAGGGCGGGCTCGCCTCGCTGCGCTACGACAAGCGCGGTGTCGGCGGCAGCCCCGGCGACTGGCGGGCCGCCGGCCTGTACGACAACGTCGACGACCTGGCCCGGGCGCGCGACACCCTGGCCGCCCGGCCGGAGGTGGACCCGGACCGGATCGTGCTGGCCGGGCACAGCGAGGGCGCCGTCCTGGCCGCCGCGCTGGCCGGTCGGGGTGTCCCGGTGGCCGGCGTCGTCCTGCTGGCGATGAGCGCGACCCCGGGCGCGGAACTGCTCCGCTGGCAGGCGCGGCAGATCGCGCCCATGCTCCCGGCGCCGGTGCGCGGCCTGTTCCGGCTGCTGCGCACCGACCTGGAGGCGAAGGTCGCGGCCAACCACCGGAAGATCCTCGCGACCACGGCGGACGTCGCACGGATCGGCGGCGCCCGCACCAACGCCCGGTGGCACCGCGAGTTCCTCCGCCACGACCCGCGGGCCGACCTCGCCCGGCTGACCGTCCCGGTCCTGGCCGTCACGGGTGACAAGGACCTCCAGGTGCCGGCCGACGACCTCGCCGTCCTCGCCGCGACCGTGCCCGGACCGGTCGAGGTCCGGCGGGTCCCCGACCTGACGCACACGTTGCGCCGGCAGCCGCGCGTGCCCTCGTTGCGCCACTACCGGGAGGAGCTGCGCCGTCCGGTCGACCCGGATCTGCGCGCCACCGTGGTCGCCTGGTGCCGGAGCGTGACGGGAGTGCCCGCGTCGTCGTGATCCCGGGGTCGGGGGGTTCCCCGAGGTGCTTGACCCCTGCAGCATCTGCGGGCACGGGGAGCCGCCGCCGGGGCGGGATCCCGTCGGCTCCCAGGAGGTCCCGCGTGCCCCACGCGACCGGTCCCACCCGCTCCGCCCGCCACGCCGCGCCGCTGGTCCTGGCCCTCGGCATCGGCCTGCTCAGCGGCTGCTCGGGGGACGAGGGCGCCGCGGACGCCGCGCCGTCGAGCAGCGCACCGTCGAGCAGCGCGGCCTCGAGCAGCGCGGAGGCGAGCACCTCCGCGTCGTCCGCGCCCGCGTCGAGCGCCCCGGCGGAGGCCGAGAGCCAGACGGTCGCGGTCACCGAGGGCGAGATGTTCATCGAGCTCTCGGAGGACTCGTTTTCAGCCGGCACGTACACCTTCGAGGTGACCAACGACGGCCGCATGCCGCACGACTTCGTCGTCGAGCAGGGCGGCAGCGACGTCGCCGGCACCGAGGTGCTCCAGCCGGGCGAGTCGGCCACGCTCGAGGTCGAGCTGGCGCCCGGCGACTACGTCTTCTACTGCTCCGTCGGTGCCCACCGGGCCGCCGGCATGGAGGTCACGGTCACCGTCGCCTGAGGAAGGACCCCTGCTCCCCGCCGCGGGAGCACGAGCGGCGGGGAGCGGAGCGGCCCCCTGGAGGGTCCCGCCGCGAGCCCGGTGACGTGCTGGAACGGCCCCCTGCAGGGAGAAGGACCCCGTCCTCCTCACCACTCGCACGCTCGCGGCGAGCCTCGCGACGGGGCCTGGCGCGAGCCTGCGAGTGGCGGGGGCAGGGGGTCCTTCCTTCAGTTGCCGCTGGCGAAGGCTGCGTCGAAGGCGGCCGCGGGCGGGTCGAAGGCCAGCCGGCGCACGAACGCCAGCGCCTCGGGTGCGCCGACGAGGCGGTCCATGCCGGCGTCCTCCCACTCGACCGAGATCGGCCCGTCGTAGCCGATCGTGTTCAGCATCCGGAAGCAGGCCTCCCACGGGACGTCGCCGTGGCCGGTGGAGACGAAGTCCCAGCCGCGCCGCGGGTCGGCCCAGGGCAGGTGCGACCCCATCCGGCCGTTGCGGCCGTTGCCCACCTGCTTCTTCGCGTCCTTGCAGTCGACGTGGTAGATCCGGTCCTTGAAGTCCCAGATGAACGACACCGGGTCGAGGTCCTGCCAGACGAAGTGGCTCGGGTCCCAGTTCAGCCCGAACGCCGCCCGGTGCCCGATCGCCTCCAGCGTGCGCACCGTCGTCCAGTAGTCGTAGGCGATCTCCGACGGGTGCACCTCGTGCGCGAAGCGGACCCCCACCTCGTCGAAGACGTCGAGGATCGGGTTCCACCGGTCGGCGAAGTCGCGGTAGCCGTCCTCGACCATCGAGTCGGGCACCGGCGGGAACATGGCCACGGTCTTCCAGATCTTCGACCCGGTGAACCCGACGACGACGTCCACGCCGAGCCTGCGCGCCGCCCGTGCGGTCAGCTTCATCTCCTCGGCCGCCCGCTGCCGCACGCCCTCGGGCTCGCCGTCGCCCCACACCCGGGCGTTGACCATGCCCTTGTGCCGCTCGTCGATCGGGTCGTCGCAGACGGCCTGGCCGTGCAGGTGGTTGGAGATGGCCCACACCTCCAGGCCGTACTTGTCCAGCAGCGCGAGGCGCTCCTGCACGTAGGAGTCGTCGTTCGCGGCGCGCTCGACGTCGAGGTGGTCGCCCCAGCAGGCGATCTCCAGGCCGTCGTAGCCCCACTCGGAGGCGAGCCTGGCCACCTCCTCGAACGGCAGGTCGGCCCACTGGCCGGTGAACAGGGTGACAGGGCGGGGCATCGCAGGGTGTCCTTTCGTCCGATGAGCAGTGATGGCCTCGTCCCGGGCACCGCCCCGAGCCTGCGGGGGGTGGGGAGGACGAGGTCCTTTCTCAGATCTCGGTCCACACGGACCGGGCGGCGGCGCTGCGCTCGACGGCGTCGAGCACCCGCTGCACCTGCAGCCCGTCGGCGAAGGACGGCGTGGGGTCCTCGCCCTTGGCGATGGCGGTGACCAGGTCGACGACCTGGTGGGTGAAGCCGTGCTCGTAGCCCAGGCCGTGCCCGGCCGGCCACCAGGCGCCGACGTAGGGGTGGTCGGGCTCGGTGACGAGGACGCGCCGGAAGCCCGCGGTAGCGGCCGGCTCGTCGCCGTCGAAGAACTGCAGGACGTTCATGTCCTCGAAGTCGAAGGCCAGGCTGCCGCGGGAGCCGTTGACCTCGATCCGGATGGCGTTCTTGCGGCCGAGCGCGAAGCGGGTCGCCTCGAAGCTGGCCAGCGCCCCACCGTCGAAGCGGCCGAGGAAGACCGCGGCGTCGTCCACCGTGACCGTGCCGGTCCCCTGCCCGGCCACGCCGGAGAGCGACCCCTCGGACGCCGGCAGCGGCCGCTCCTCGACGAAGGTCTCCAGCAGCGCGCTGACCCCGGTCATCCGCTGACCGGTGATGTGCTGGGTGAGGTCGACGATGTGCGCGCCGATGTCGCCGAGCGCGCCGGAGCCGGCCCGCTCCTTCTGCAGCCGCCACGACATGGGTGCGGCGGGGTCGGCGATCCAGTCCTGCAGGTACTGGGCTCGCACGTGCCGGATCTCGCCGAGCCGGCCCTCGGCGACCAGCTGCCGGGCCAGGCCGATGGCCGGGACGCGGCGGTAGGTGAAGCCGACCATCGACCGGACGCCGCGCTCGGCGGCGCGGGCGGCGGTCTCGGCCATCGCCTCGGCCTCGGCCACCGTGTTGGCCAGCGGCTTCTCGCAGAGCACGTGCTTGCCCGCCTCGAGCGCGGCGATCGCGATCTCGGCGTGGGTGTCGCCGGGGGTGCAGACGTCCACGAGGTCGACGTCGTCGCGCTCGAGCACGCGGCGCCAGTCGGTCTCGGTCGACGTCCAGCCCAGCCGCCCGGCGGCGTCGGCGACGCGGACGGCGTCCCGGCCGGCCAGCACGGTGAGCTCGGGACGCAGCGGCAGGTCGAAGAAGTGAGGGGCGGTGCGCCAGGCCTGGGAGTGCGCGGCGCCCATGAAGGCGTAGCCGATCAGGCCGACGCCGAGGGTCGGGGTCATGCGGTCTCCTCACGGGAGTCGCCGGGGGACGGCGCGCCGTCCCCCGGCGACCGGCGTGTCAGCGGGTCAGGACTCGAACGCGGCGTCGATGTACTGGTCGACGTTGTCGGCGGTCACGACGGGGGCGTCGAGCACGATCCGCTGCGGCACCCCCTGCGAGGAGAGGTCGGACAGGCTCTTGCCCTGCACGATGAGCCGGGCGAGCGCGATGCCGTCCGCGGCCTGGGTGTGCGGGTAGATGACCGTCGCGTCGAGCACCGACTGGCCGCCCTGGATCTCGCGCATCGCGTTGGCCGACCCGGCGCCGCCGACCATGACGAACTCGTCCCGGCCGGCGTTGTTGATGGCGGCCAGGACGCCGACGCCCTGGTCGTCGTCGTGGTTCCAGATGGCGTCGATCTGCGGCGCGGCCTGCAACAGGTTGGCCGCGGTCCGCTCCCCGCCCTCGACGGTGAAGTCCGCCGCCACGCGGTTGTCCACGTTGAGGCCGCATTCGGACAGCGCGTCGGCGAAGCCCTGGCTGCGGTCCTGCGTCAGCGGCAGCGAGTCGATGCCGGCGATCTCCGCGACGACGGCGTCGGGCTTGTCGCCCACCTGCTCGCAGATGTACTGGCCGGCCGAGACGCCCATGCCGTAGTTGTCACCGAGGATGGTGGCCTGGGCGGCGAACGGGCTGTTGAACTCGCGGTCGACGTTGATGACCGGGATGCCGGCCTCCATGGCCCGCAGCGCGACCGGGGTCAGCGCGGCGCCGTCGAAGGGCAGCAGCACGATCGCGTCGACGCCCTCGTTGATGAACGTCTCGACCTGGCTGATCTGGGTGCTGACGTCGTTGGTGCCCTCGGCGATCGAGAGCTCGACGTCCTCGTAGCCGTCGGCCTCGGCCTGGGCGGCCTGGCTGATGCCGGCCATCCAGCCGTGGTCGGCGGCCGGCGCGGAGAACCCGATGCGCACCGTCTCGCCGGCCTCGTCGTTGGGGCTGGCGGCCTGGCCGCCGCCCCCGCCACCGCCGCCGCCGGCGCTCTCGGGGGTGTTGCTCGTGCAGCCGGCGACCAGGACGCCGGCGCCGAGGACGGCGAGCGCGGTCGACGTCACACGACGCCCTCGGACCCGGCTCCGCGAGCCGGTCCGCTCCTCGCTCGTTCCTCGCTGCGATGCTCCCGGCTCTGTCGCCGGGCGACGGAACGGGCGCTGCCTCGCTGCAGACATGTTCTCTCCTCGGGTATCGCCTCCCTGGCTGTCGTCGGCCAGGTGGTCGGGGTGGTGCGGTGGTGCCGGTCCGGGACAGCTGCCCCGGGCCGCGTCAAGGGCGGTCGGTCGTCGCGCCGGGCGCGGGGCCGCCGGGGCCGCCGGGGGTCGCGCCGCCGGAGACCGTGCCGGCCGCGCCGGCCGGGGCGGGCGGGCTGCCGCCGTCGGATCCGCGGCCGAGCCGGCGCAGGCTGAACGAGCCGGTGGCCAGGCGCATCTGCAGCAGGACGGCGACGACGATGATCACGCCGCGGGCGACGGCCTGGGCGGAGCTGGACAGGTTGTTCAGCGTGAAGACGTTGCCGAGCGTGGTGAAGATCAGCACGCCGAGGACGGTGCCGACGATCGTGCCGCGGCCGCCGATGAGCAGCGTGCCGCCGATGACCACCGCGGCGATCGCGTCCAGCTCGTAGAGCGTGCCGTGGGTGGAGCTGCCGGTCGTCGTCCGGGCCATGAGCATGACGGCGGCGATGCCGCAGGTGACGCCGGAGAGCACGTAGAGCCACATGGTGTGCCGCTGCACCCGGATGCCGGCCAGCCGGGCGGCCTCGGCGTTGCCACCGACGGCGAAGGTGCGCCGGCCGAACGTCGTCCGGTTGAGCAGCACCCACCCGGCGACCGCGACCAGCGCGAAGATCACCACGAGCGTGGGGACGCCGAGGACGTCGCCGGAGAAGAAGGCCAGGAAGTCGCGGTCCTGCACGATCTGGGTGCGCCGGTTGGCGATGATCTCGGCCAGGCCGCGGGCGGCCGCCAGCATCGCCAGCGTCGCGATGAAGGCGACCAGCTTGCCGTAGGCGATGACGATGCCGTTGACCAGCCCGCACCCGGCTCCCACCAGGAGCGCAGTGACCACCATGACGATCCAGTGGAAGTCCGCCGCCATGGCCTGGGTGGCCAGCGTCGTCGCCCACACCGAGGACAGCGCCACGATCGCGCCGACGGACAGGTCGATGCCACCACCGATGATCACGAAGGTCATGCCGATGCTGACCACGCCGATCACGGCGGCGCCCCGCAGGATCGTCAGCACGTTGTCGACGTCGAGGAACCGGTCGGGGGCGGTGGCGGTGCCGACGACGCAGAGCACCACCAGGGCGACCACGAGGCCGAGGTTGCGGCCCACGGGCCCGGCGAGGAAGCCGGGGCCGCTGCGGCGCGCTGCCGCGCCGGACGGCTGCCGCGGGGCGTCGGTCCCCGTCGTCACGGTCGTGCTGCTCATGCCACGTCCCTCATGCCACGTCCCCTTCGCGCTGTGCGTGTGCGGCGCCATGGGCGGCCGCCTCCTCCATGACCAGGTCGAGCACGCGGTGCTCGTCGAGCGCGCCGGCCGGTTCCTCCGCCAGCACGCGGCCGTCGCCGATCACCAGGACCCGGTCGGCCAGGCCGAGCACCTCGGGGATCTCGCTGGAGACCACGACGACGGCCACGCCGCGGTCGGCCAGCCCGCGGATGAGCGCGTAGATCTCCGACCGGGCGCCGACGTCCACGCCGCGGGTGGGCTCGTCGAGCAGCAGCACCCTGCAGTCGCGCAGCAGCCACCGGGCCAGCACGACCTTCTGCTGGTTGCCGCCGGACAGCGTCCGGACCTCCCGGTCGACGTCGGCCGGCCGGACCTCCAGCGCCGTCACCTGCTGCCGGGCGGCCTCGGCCTCGGCGGACCGGGACAGGAACCCGGCGCGGGCGAACCGGTGCAGGCTGGACAGGCTGATGTTCCGGGAGATCGACTCCCCGAGCAGCAGGCCCTGGCTCTTGCGCTCCTCGGGGGCCAGGCCGACGCCGGCGGCGACCGCGGCGGCGACGTCCCCCGGGCGCAGCCGCCGGCCGCCGACCCGGACGGTGCCGGCGGTCGGGCGGCGGGCGCCGTAGACGGCCTCGAGGATCTCCGAGCGCCCGGAGCCGACCAGGCCGGCCAGGCCCACGACCTCCCCCGGGCGGACGGTGAACGAGACGCCGGCGAAGGAGCCGCGCAGCCCCAGCCCCTCGACCTCGAGCAGCGGGGCGGCGTCGGGGTCGGGGTGCTCGCGCCGCTCGGGGAAGACGTACTCGATGTCGCGGCCGGTCATCAGCGTGATGACCTCGCGCGTCGGGGTCTCGCGGGCGGGCAGGCCGGTGGCGACGGTGCGGCCGTCCTTGAGGACGGTGATCCGGTCACCGACCTCGCGGATCTCCTCGAGGCGGTGGGAGATGTAGACGACGGCGACGTCGTGGGCGGTGAGGTCGCGGATCACCGCGAACAGCCGCTCGACCTCCTCGCTGTCCAGGACGGCCGACGGCTCGTCCATGATGATCAGCTTCGCGTCCTGGGAGAGGGCCCGGGCGATGCTGACCATCTGCTGGGCGGCCGCAGACAGGGAACCGACCTCCGCGGTGGGCCGGATGTCGGCGTGGCCGAGGCGCTCCAGCAGCCGGGCGGCGGCTCGGTTCGCCGAGGACGGCCGGGTGAGCCCCAGCCGTGCGTGCTCGCGGCCGAGGAAGACGTTGTCGGCGACGGTGAGGCCGGCGACCAGGTCCAGCTCCTGGTAGATGGTCGCGATCCCGAGCGACATCGCCGCCTGCGGGTCGGCGAGCCGGACGGGCTCCCCCCGCCAGCTGATCCGGCCGGCGTCGGGCTGGTGCGCCCCGGCCAGCACCTTGATCAGCGTCGACTTGCCGGCGCCGTTCTGGCCGAGCAGGCAGTGCACCTCCCCCGCCCGGACGTCGAGGTCGACCCCGTCCAGCGCCCGGACGCCCGGGAACGACTTGACGACTCCGTGCACCTCCAGCAGAGGAGGCACCCCGGCGCGGGGAGGAGGGACAGCCACTGCGACACCACCCAGACTTCTGCTCAACACTGACCATTAGTCGGCTGAGGCGAGAACATAAGGGCAGTGCCAAGGGTGGTCAAGGGCACCGAACGGTGGTTGTCGAAAACGAGACCTGGACGGGGATGCTGCGCGTTCCCGCCGGGCGGTCGGCTCAGCGGGCGAGGGCCTGCTCGACCGAGTCCTCGTCGAGGAAGCCCTCGATGGCCATGAGGGCGGCGCCGACCCGGCCGGAGAGCTCCGGAGCCGCGCTGACGGTGATCTCCAGCGCGCGGGCGGCCAGCGGCATCGACCGCCGGTAGACCGACTCGCGGATCCCGGCCAGCAGCGGGACGCCGGCCTGGGCCACGCCACCGGTCACCACGATGCGGTGCGGGTTGAAGAAGTTGACCAGCGCCGCGAGCACCGTGCCGATCGTCCGCCCGGCCTCGCGGACCAGCTCGATCGCCGCACCGTCACCCTGGGCGGCGCGCTCCACGACCTCGCGGGTGGTGCTGACCGGGAGTCCCGCCGCGACGGCGTCGCGGAGCAGCGCACCACCGCCGGCGAGCGCCTCCAGGCAGTTCTCCTGGCCGCAGCGGCAGGTCACCAGCCGCCCGTCGGGCGTGGTCACGTGGATGTGCCCGATGTCCCCGGCGCTGCCCTGCGCCCCGCGGTAGACCCGCCCGTCGACGATGACGCCGCAGCCGATGCCGGTGCCGACCTTGACGACCAGCACGTCCTGCACCGACCCGGCGGCGCCCATCTCCCCCAGCGCCATGACGTTCACGTCGTTGTCGACGTAGACCGGGCACTCGTAGCGGCCGAAGGCGCTGGGGATCGGGAAGTCGTGCCAGCCGGGCATGATCGGCGGGTGCGAGGGGCGCCCGCTGGAGTGCTCCACCGGGCCGGGCACGCCGATGCCGATGGCGCACACGTCGGCCGGCTCCAGGTCGGCCTCGGCGAGGACCAGCTGGGCCAGCCGGTCGACCTCGGTCAGCACCGGGCCGGGGCCGTCGGCGATGTCGATCGGGTGGCCGATCGTGGCGAGGATCTGCGCGGAGAGGTCGGTGACCGCGACGTCGACGCTCGTGACGCCCAGGTCCACGGCGAGCACGCAGCCCGCGCGGCTGTTGAACTGCAGGATCGTCGGCGGGCGCCCGCCGGTGCTCCAGCCGCGGCCACCCTCGGCGAGGAGATTGGCCGCGATCAGCTGGTCGACCCGGGCGCTCACCGTGTTCCGCGAGGCGCCGGTCAGCGCGACCAGCTCCGCCCGGCTGCGCGCGCGGCCGGTGCGGACGTGCCGCAGCAGCGCACCGGCCGAGGCGGCGGAGGAGGAGGCCACGAGCACATCGTGTCACGCAGCGGCCAGCCGCCCGAGCGTCCGGGCCGCCCGCGCTCCCCGTGCTCAGGCACCCGGGCGCCGCTCCGCCGCGGCCTCGCGCACGAGGCCCGCGACCTCCTCCGGGTGGGTCATCGGGCTCAGGTGCGCCGCGCCCGGCAGCTCGAGGAGCCGGCCGCGGGGCGCGGCCGCGGCCACGGTGGCGGCCCAGTCGTGCGCGCAGAGCCGGTCGCGGGTGCCGCGGACGACCGTCACCGGGACGCCGGCCGTCCGCAGCCGGACGTCGATCCGGTCGGGTGAGGCCACGGCCCACAGCTGCCGCATCGCCCGCGGCCCGGTGCACAGCCACTGCGGCAGCGCCAGCAGCGCGTGCGGCCACCGTTCCCCGAGCGCCGTCGCCACCCACCGCCGGACCAGTCCGCCGACCGACCGCAGGCGGGGGTCGGTGGTCGGCCCGAGCAGCACCAGCCCGCTGACGCGCCGGTCACCGGCCAGGGCGGCGACCACCTGACAGCTCTGGGAGTGCCCGACCAGGAGCACCGGCCCCCCGCCGAGCCGGTCCCGCAGCAGGGCGGCGAGCTCCTCGAGCGACGGCACCGGGCCGGACAGCCCCATCCCCGGCAGCAGGACGACGTCGGCCGGCAGCAGCTCCCGGAGCCGGGCCGAGGAGCGCTCATCGAGCCCGAGACCGGGGACGAGGACCGGCCGGGACGCGAGTTTCGGCACCGAACCGGTCTACCGCGTCCGCGTGAGGCGCTCACCAGCGGGTAGGACGGCGGACTGTGACCTGGAAGGCTCCGGGGCGTCCAGGCCCTGGGGACACCGAGGTGGGAGACTGATTCATCATGACGACATCACCTGTGACCGACCCCGTCGGCGCCTCCCCGTCCGGCCGTCCCAGGGTCGTCGTCGTCGGTTCCGGGTTCGGCGGGTTGTTCGCCGCCCAGGCGCTCAGGCGGGCTCCGGTCGACGTGACGGTGATCGGCAAGACCAGCCACCACCTCTTCCAGCCGCTGCTCTACCAGGTGGCCACCGGCATCCTCAGCGAGGGCGAGATCGCCCCGCCGACCCGCGAGGTGCTCCGGCACCAGCAGAACGCCCGCGTGGTGCTCGGCGAGGTGACCGACATCGACCTGGTCGACCGGACGGTCACCTCGACCATCCTGGGCCGCACCACGGTGCACCCCTACGACGAGCTGATCGTGGCCGCCGGCGCCGGGCAGTCCTACTTCGGCAACGACCGCTTCGCCGAGTTCGCGCCCGGCATGAAGAGCATCGACGACGCCCTGGAGCTGCGCGGGCGCATCTTCGGTGCCTTCGAGCTGGCCGAGCTGGCCGACGACCCGGCCGAGGTCGACCGGCTCCTGACCTTCGTCGTCGTCGGCGCCGGCCCGACGGGCGTGGAGATGGCCGGGCAGATCGCCGAGCTGGCCCGCCGCACCCTGCGCCGGGACTTCCGCCGGATCGACCCGACCCAGGCGCGGGTGATCCTGCTCGACGCCGCGCCCCAGGTGCTGCCCCCCTTCGGGGAGAAGCTCGGCACGGCCGCTCGCCAGCACCTGAACCGGATCGGCGTCGAGGTCCAGCTCGGCGCCATGGTGACCGACGTCGACGCGGACGGGCTGGACGTCAAGGACGCCGACGGGCAGGTCCGGCGGATCACCGCAGCCACCAAGGTGTGGGCCGCCGGCGTGCAGGCCTCCGGACTGGGCCGGATGCTGGCCGAGCAGTCCGGGGCGGAGATCGACCGGGCCGGGCGCATCAACGTGCAAGCCGACCTCACGCTGCCCGGGCACCCCGAGGTGCACGTGGTCGGCGACATGATGGCCCTGGACAAGCTGCCCGGGGTGGCGCAGGTCGCCATCCAGGGCGGCCGGTACGCCGCGGAGGCCATCCAGCGGCGGATCGCCGGCAAGCAGCCCCAGGGGCCGTTCCGCTACCGGGACAAGGGCAACATGGCGACGATCTCGCGGTTCTCCGCGGTCGCGGACATCAAGGGGCTGAAGTTCTCGGGCTTCCTCGCCTGGGTGATCTGGCTGGTGGTGCACCTCTTCTACATCATCGGGTTCAAGAGCCGGATCACCACGGTGCTGCACTGGGCGGTCAGCTTCCTCGGCCGCGGCCGCTCGCAGCGGGTGGCCACCCAGCAGCAGGTCTACGGCCGCCTCGCCCTCGAGCACCTCGGGCCCGGATTCGCGGCGTCCAAGACCGGCGGGCGCAAGGACGTCGGCGCCGCCGCAGCCGAGGACGCGACCGAGCGCCGCTCCGCGTGAGAGAGGCCCCCGTCCTCCCCCGTGAAGGACCCCCTTGCCCCCCGCCACTCACGGGCTGGCAGCGGGACCTTGCAAGGGAGCCGTCAGGGCTCAGGGCAGGGCCCGGCACGGGGCCGGACCGGCGGTTCACCCGAGCCAGGTGGTGAGGGCGGCGGTCACGTCTCCGGGCCGGACGACGTGGCCGCCGTCGAACTCCTCGTAGCTGACCTCGTACCCGCCGGCGCCCAGCTCGCGGGCCAGCCGCCGCCCGCACCGCGCGACGGGCAGCACGCGGTCGTCGGTGCCGTGCGAGATCCAGATCCGCGGCCGGCCGACCCGCCGCGGCGGGACGGCGAACCCCGGCGAGAAGGCGAGCACCGCCCCGGCGAGGTCCCCGTTGGCCAGCCCGAGGCTGAGCGCGTACGAGGCGCCGTCGGAGAAGCCCCCGAACGCCACCCCGGTGACGGTTTGGCGGGCGAAGACCTGCTGGAGGGCGGCGTCGAGCACCGCGACGTCCCGGCCGAGGCCGCCGGCGACGAGGTCCCAGGTCGAGGCGATCGAGGACGGGGCCAGCACCAGGGCGTCCCGCGCGGCGGCCGGGTCGCCGACCAGGGCCACGCCCTGCGCCGCCGTGCCGCCCGCGCCGTGGAAGAACACCAGCAGCGGCCGCGGCCGGGGCGGCCCCTCGGGGACGACGAGCTGCGCCTGCGCGTGCGGTCCCAGCTCCAGCGTGCGGACCCCCGGCGGGTACGGCACCGCGGCCGGCGCGCTCACCGGCCGGGCGTCGAGCCGTCCCTCCGCGGCGTGCCGGAGCGCCATCAGACGACGTGCCCCAGCGGTGGCACGTGCTCGTCGGCCCGCTCCAGGTGCAGCGGCTGCAGGGGCGAGGTGTCCTCCAGGTAGAGGAAGGCGTCGTAGCGCTCGCCCAGCACGGTCGGCACGTAGTTGCCCCACCGCTCCCGCTCGGGCCGGTAGACCACGCCGATCGCCCGGTGGTCCAGCCGCCGCTGCAGCTCGGCCGGCCGGGAGCCGTCGCGCGCCCAGACGAGCAGCGCGTCGCGGCCCACCTCCTCGTGCAGCAGCGCCTCCAGGCTGCCGCGCCGGGCCTCGGGCACCGGCATGCGCTGCATCTGCGCGCCCCACTCGCTGCCGGCGATGACGCCGCCGCGGTGGCCGCCGAAGCCGATCAGGACGACGTCGTCGGTGCTGTGCCGCTCGCGCAGCAGCTGCCCGACGTTGGTCATCCCGGCGTCGGCCATGTCGGTGGCGCGGGCGTCCCCGATGTGCGTGTTGTGCTCCCAGACGACGGCCTTGGGCGGGTGGGGCCCTGTGTCGGCATGCACCAGCAGCCGGTCGAGGGTGTCGACCATGTGCACGTCCCGCACGTTCCACGACTCCGCCGAGCCCCGCACCATCGCCCGGTAGTAGCGCTCGGCGTCGACGACCGCGGCCGCGTTCTGCTCGGCGGAGAAGCGGGCCTCCGGGTCGGTCCCGGCCTCGGCCCGGCCGCGTTCCTCGCACAGGTGGTGGAGCAGGTCGACGACGGCCTGCTCGCAGCTGGTCGGGGTGAAGCGGCTGGCGAAGGCGTACTCGGCGCCGTCCTCACCGAAGGGCTCGAAGCAGCGCAGCGCCCGCAGCGCGGTCTCCACGTGCCCGGGCTCGTTCTCGCGCAGCCAGCCGACGAGCTCCTGCATCGAGTCCCAGAGGCTGTAGACGTCCAGGCCGTAGAAGCCGACCCGCTCGCCCTCGGCACGACCGGCGTTGACGTCGCGCAGCCACCGGCAGAAGTCGACGACGTCGTCGTTGGCCCACATCCAGGTCGGCCAGCGGGAGAAGGCATCGAGGGCGTCGCGTGGGTCGGCGTCGGCACCCGGCCGCAGCTTCACCGAGCGGTTGACCCGGTAGCAGTCGGGCCAGTCGCCCTCCACCGCGACGAAGCCGAAGCCGCGCTCGGTGATCAGCCGGCGGGTCAGCGCGGCCCGCCAGGCGTAGTACTCGGAGGTGCCGTGGCTGGCCTCGCCGATCGCCACGACGCGCGCGTCGCCGACCCGCTCGAGCACCGGGTCGAGATCGGCGGGGTCGCGCAGCGGCAGCGCCAGGTCCCGGACGCCGGTCATGGCCTACTCCGCGCCCCCGGGCTCGGCCAGCTTCGCGTGGCCGGCGGACTTGAGCCGGTCCGGAAGCACCGAGTTGACCACCGCCTGCGCCTTGCTCAGCAGCGAGCCGCCGAGCACCTTGGTCTCGCCCGCCATCAGCGCCTCGAACCCCTGCCTGGCCACCTGCGCCGGGTCGTCCTTGGGACCCTGGCCGAGCCTGGTGTCCAGCAGGTCACCGCGCTCGAAGAACTCGGTGTCGGTGGGGCCGGGCATGAGCGAGGTGACCGTGACCCCGGTGTCGCGCAGCTCGGTGGCCAGCGCCTCGGCCAGCGACTGCACGAAGGACTTGGAGGCGTTGTAGACCGCCTGGTGGGGCCCGGGCATCGTCGAGGCGATCGACGAGGTGATCAGCACCCGGCCCTCGCCGCGCGCGGCCATGTCGCGGAGCACGTACTTGGCCAGGACGACGGTGGAGACGACGTTCAGGTCGATGACGTCGAGTTCGTCCGCCAGGTCGTTCTCGACGAACGGCCCGCCGCGGCCCACCCCGGCGTTGAGCGCGGCGGCGGCCAGCGGGCGCCCGGTCGCCTGCACCGCGGCCCAGAGGGCGTCGACCCCCGTCCGCGACCGCAGGTCGGCCTGCACCGCCTGCACCGTGGTGCCGGCCGCGCGCAGCTGCTCGGCCGCGGCGGTGAGCTCGGCGTCCTCGGCGTTCACCACGAGGTCGAAGCCGTGCTCGACGAACTGCCGGGCGAGCTCGAGGCCGATGCCGCTCGAGGCGCCGGTGACCAGGGCGAGGGGACGCGGCTCTGTCATGGGCGCCTCCTACCCTGCGGGCTCCCTGCTCACCCGGCGCCGGGGACGCCGTCCCGCACCACCTCGGCGGCCACCGCGCGCCGGTCGCCGGTGCGCGACCAGGTGGCCCGCTGCCGCGCGGCCGAGGTGCCCCGCTCCCACAGCCGGTCGAGCAGCGCGGCGACGTCGTCCTCCTCGTCGTGCGCGCGCAGGTCGTCGGCGAGCTCGGCGACCAGCGCGCCGACGGCGTCCGTCGCGCGCACCGGCTCGCCGCGCACCGGGTCGAACAGCTCCCCGCCGAGGCCGTCGCGGGCGGCCCGCCAGCGGGCCGCCCGCAGCAGCTCGGGACGCGGCCCGTCGAACGGTTCGCCGCGCTCGGCGCGGCCGGCCAGCACCCGCACCAGCGAGCGGGCGAGCGCGGCGTGCAGGACGGCGGCGTCGAGGTCGGTGCAGACGTCGGCCAGCCGGAACTCCAGCGTCGGCCAGCGCGCCGAGGGCCGCACGTCCCAGTACAGGTGCCGGCCGTCCTGCACCACCCCGGAGCGGACCAGCCCGTCGACGACCTCGCGGAACCGCTGGTCGCTGCCCATCGGCTCGGGCGGCCCGGCGTTGGGCCAGTGCGACCACCAGATGGTGCGCCAGGACTCGTAGCCGGTGTCCGCACCGTCGTGGAACGGCGAGCTGCCGGTCATCGCCAGCAGCACCGGCAGGTACGCACGGGCGCGGTCCATGACCGCGACCGCCGTTCCGACGTCGGGGACACCGACGTGCACGTGGCAGCCGCAGATGTCCTGCCGGTGGGCCAGCGCGCCCCACCGCTGCGCCATGTCCCGGTACCGCGGTGCGGCGGTGAGCCGCTGCTCGCGCCAGGTGCCGAACGGGTGGGTGGAGGCGGCCAGCAGGGCCAGCCCGTCGCGGGCGGCGGCGGCCGCGGCCTCCGCACGGGTGGCGGTCAGCTGGGCGCGCAGCTCGGCGAGGGTGGCGCAGACGCCGGTGGAGGTCTCCAGCTGCGTGCTGACGATCTCCGGGTGCACGTGCTCTCCCGCGTCGCCGGCCAGGGCGGCCGCCACGACCGTCGGGCCCGGGGTGAGCACGAGGGTGTCGGGGTCGACGAGGTGGAACTCCTCCTCGACGCCGACCGTGGCCCCCGGCTCCGTCCCCGGTCCGCCTCCCCGGCTCACGGCTCGGCGAACCAGGCGAAGCCGAGGCCCGGGACGACGACCCGCCCGTTCCGCACCGGGAGGACGCCGTCGCTGCCGTGCACCTGCTCGAAGCCGCCGAAGCCGGTGACGGTGTCGGCGTCCACGGCCTGCGGGGACGCCGAGACGTTGGCCAGCCCGACGAAGGTGCCGCTGCGGGGGTGCTTGCGCCGCCACACCAGCACCGCGTCGCTGCCGGCGTCCACCACCGTGGACTCGACGCCGCCGCGCAGCGCGAGCAGCGAGCGGCGCACCTCGCCCAGCCGGCGGATCTCCCGCCAGACCCGGCCCTCGAGCGTCGCCGGGTCGGTGGCGCGGGCGGCGGCGTCCCAGTCCATCGGCGGTCGGTGCATCCAGCGGTTGTCCGGGGCCAGCGCGGGGTCGGCCAGGTAACCGGCGTCGTTGCGCAGCGCCAGCTCGTCGCCCATGTACAGCAGCGGGATGCCGCCGTAGGCGTAGGCGACCGAGTACAGCAGCACCAGCCGACGGACGCCGGCGTCGAGCGCGGCCTCGTCGCGGGCCTGCAGCGCGGCCTCGATGCCGCACAGGGACGCCGCCGAGCCGGAGACGCGGGCGTCGCCGGTGGCCTCGTTCTCCTGGAACAGCGCGCCCCGGGCGAAGGAGCCGGGGAAGCGGCCGGCGTAGAAGTCGTTGAGGAAGCGGCGGTGGGCGAACCCGTCGAGGCCGACCGCGGCGGCGTCCTCGTCGGCGACCGCCCAGCCGATGTCGTCGTGGCCGCGCACGTAGGTGCACCAGGTGGCGCTCGGCGGGATCGGCCGCATCCGGCGCAGCGCCTGCCGGGCGAGCCGGACGTCGCCGGTGGCCAGGCTGCTCCACAGCAGCACCATGAGCTGGTTGTGGTAGGCCAGCTCGCACTCGGGCCGGTAGCGGTCGTGCCCGCCCAGGTAACCGACGAGGTCGTCCGGCGAGACGATCGCCTCCGCCTTGAAGACGACGCCGGGGGCGGCCAGCCGGGTCAGCGCGTGCAGCAGCTGCAGCAGGCTGTGCCCCTCGGGCTGGTTCTGGCAGCTGGTGCCCAGCCGTTTCCACATGAACGGGACGGCGTCCATGCGGAAGACGTCGACGCCGCGGTTGGCCAGCCAGGTGATCTCGCCCAGCATCGCCAGGGTGACCTCGGGGTTGGCGTAGTCGAGGTCCCACTGGTAGGGCCAGAACGTCGTCCACACCCAGCCGCCGGCGCCGCCGCAAGCCTCCGGCACCCAGCTGAACGAGCCCGGCGCCCGGTCGGGGAACACCTCGGGGATCGTCGCGTCGTAGGCGTCGGGCAGCGTGCGGTCGGGGAAGGCGGTGTAGAAGCCGGCGTAGGCCGGGTCGCCGGCCAGCCAGCCCCGCGCCCAGGCGTGCTCGCGGGCGGTGTGGTTGAGCACCAGGTCGATGCACAGCGCCATGCCGCGGTCGTGCAGCGCGGTGGCGACGTCCTCGAGGTCGCCCATCGTGCCCAGCCGCGGGTCGACCGCGCGGTAGTCCAGCACCGCGTAGCCGCCGTCGTTCTCCCCCGGCCGCGGCCGCAGCAGCGGCATGAGGTGCAGGTAGGTGGTGCCGAGCCCGGCGAGGTGGTCCAGCCGGCCGGGGAGCCGGTCGAGGGTGCCGCAGAACCGGTCGACGTAGCAGACGTAGCCCTGCACCCGGGACCGCTGGAACCACCCCGGGTCGACCTCCCGGCGCCGGTCGATGCGCCGCAGCGCCTCCGGGCGCTCGACGGCGGCGGCCAGTGCGCTGCGCAGCGCGCGGGCGAAGAGCTCGTCGGCGGCGTCCGCGTAGAGGACGGCGAGCGGCTCGTGGACGTCGTACAGCGCGAGGTCGACGCGGGCGAGGAAGGCGTCGCCCTCCGCCGGGCCGAGCGCGGTGACCGCCTCGGCCTCCAGCTCCGGGCGCAGCTGCGTCCACGCCTGCTCCGCCGCCGCTCGACGGGCCGTCGCCGGGATCGTCACCGGGCCAGTATCGGGCTGCTGTTCGCCCACGGCATGACCGTGCCCGCAGCGCCCGCGGGAGGCGTTCACTGTGTAAGCGAGTAAGCAGGAGGTCGCCATGGACACGTCCCCGGAGCCGGACACGGCCTCCGCCCTGGACGCCTACTCGCAGGCCGTCACCGCCGTCGCGGCCGAGCTCACCCCGCACGTCGCGGCCCTGTCGGTGATGGCCCCCGACGGCCGCGGCGGCGCCGGATCGGCGGTTGTCGTCCCGGGTGGGGGGCTGATGCTCACCAACGCCCACGTCGTCGGGCGGTCCCGGGCCGGGACGGCGGTGTTCGCCGACGGCAGCGAGACCGCGGTCGACGTCGTGGGCGCCGACCCGCTGTCCGACCTCGCCGTCCTCCGGGCGCGGGGCGCCACTCCTCCGCCGGCCCGGCTCGGCGACGCGTCGACGCTCCGGGTCGGCCAGCTGGTGGTCGCCGTCGGTACCCCGCTGGGGCTGGCCGGCTCGGTGACCGCCGGGGTGGTCAGCGGCCTGGGCCGGTCGCTGCCCACCCGCGACGGCCGCACCGCGCGGGTGGTCGAGGACGTCATCCAGACCGACGCCGCGCTCAACCCGGGCAACTCCGGCGGGGCGCTGGCCGACTCCGCCGGCCGGGTGGTCGGGGTCAACACCGCGGTCGCCGGCTGGGGGCTGGGCCTCGCGGTGCCGGTCAACGACACGACCCGGCGGATCGTCGACGCGCTGGTCCGCGACGGCCGCGTGCGCCGCGCGTACCTCGGCCTGGTGAGCACGCCGGCACCACTGCCGGCGGCGCTGGCCGAGCGCACCGGGCGGCGGCGGGGGCTGCGGATCGTCGACGTCGTCCCCGGGTCGCCGGCCGACCGGGCCGGGCTCAAGGCCGGCGACCTGGTGCTCGAGGCCGGGCGGCGGCCGGTCGCCGAGGCGCAGAGCCTGCAGCGGCTGCTGTTCGACGAGGCGATCGGCCGGCCGCTGCCGGTGACCGTGCACCGGCGCGGCGCGATGGTCGACGTCATCACCGTGCCCACGGAGCTCACCGGGGGGTGACCCTGCGTACCCATCGGGTGACGGCACGGAATCCGGTGTCGCCCGCACGGGCGGGAGTGCCTCCCCCCATGGGGTCGGGTCGGTCACGCAGCGCTGCGGAGCGTCGTCCGGGCAGCTGATCCTGGCCCGGACGAACGGGGGACCATGTACACGCTCCGGCCTGACGGCATCGCGCTGCTCTCGCTGCTCTACGCGGTGGGCGCGGCGCTGTGCACCGTCGGCGCGCTGGTGCCGGCGTCCGACCGCGCCTCCGTGCCGCTGCTGTGGGGCCTGGCCGGGCTGGGCGCCGCCGGGTCGGCCGTGCTGTGGTCGCGCCGCGACCGGCTCGGTCCGGGGGCGCTGCACGTGGCCGTCGCCCTCGTCTCCGCCGCCCTCGGCCTGCTGGCCTGGCGCTCGGTGACCGCGGTCGGGATCGTCGGCCTGGGGCCGGCGATGGTGGCCGTCGGGGTCTTCAGCGCCCACTTCACCTCCCGGCGGGCCGCCCGGCTGCACGTCGTCCTGCTGCTGGCGCTCACCACCGCCGGCGCCGTGGCCGCAGCGCCGTCCGGCTTCCTGCCGCAGTGGCTCACCACGGCGGTCAGCGTCGTCGTCCTCACCGAGGTGCAGTCCCGCCTCTCCGGCGACCTGTACCGGGCCGCGGGCACCGACCCGCTCACCGGGCTGGCCAACCGGCGCACCTGGCAGGCGATCGCCGACAGCGGCCTGGCCCACGCGCTGCGCAGCCGCGAGCCGTTCACGGTGGTGCTCATCGACCTCGACGGCTTCAAGGCGGTCAACGACCAGGGCGGCCACGGCGCCGGCGACGCCCTGCTGCAGGCGCTCGCCGACGCGTGGAGTGCGCAGCTGCGGCTGTCGGACCTGCTGGGCCGCTACGGCGGCGACGAGTTCGTGCTCAGCCTGCCCGCCACCGACGCCGCCCGCGCCGAGGACCTGCTGTCCCGGCTGCGGGCCGCCCACCCGGCGCCCTGGTCGGCGGGGACGGCGACCGCCCGGCCCGGCGACACCCTCGCCGAGCTGCTCGTGCGCGCCGACACCGACCTCTACCGCGCCAAGCGCCGCAAGCGCGGCGGCTGACGACGCCGGCCCGGCCACGTCCCACCTGCCGTCGTCCCGGAGTCGAGGGCTCACCGAACGGCGGAACGGCGACGGAACCGGGGGGCTTCCGGCACTGTCCGCTCCCCCGGCGCGGTGGCAGCGTCCCCAGCGGACCCGGGAGGTGGCATGGCGGCGATCGTGGTGTGCGGCGGCGGCGTGGTCGGCCTGTGCGCGGGCCTGATGCTGGCCGAGGACGGGCACGAGGTCACCGTCCTGGAGCCCGACGCGGCCGACCCTCCCGGAACGCCCCGCGAGGCGTGGGACGGCTGGCGGCGCGCCGGCGTGGCCCAGTTCCGCCAGCCGCACAACCTCCTGCCCCGCTTCCGGCAGGTGGTCGACCGGGAGCTGCCCGGGCTGACCGAGCGGCTCGCCGACGGCGGGTGCGTCCGGGTCGACTACCTCGAGTCCCTGCCGCCGTCGATCGAGGACCGCGCGCCCCGGCCGGGCGACGACCGCTTCCGCTTCGTCACCGGGCGGCGTCCGGTCAGCGAGGCGGTCGTGGCGGCGGCCGCGGCGGAGCACCCGGGGCTCTCGGTCCGCCGCGGGGTGCGGGTCGCGGGTCTCGTGGCCGGCCCCTCGGCGCTGCCCGGCGTGCCGCACGTCGCCGGGGTGCGCACCGGCACCGGCGAGGAGGTCGCCGCCGACCTCGTCGTCGATGCGACGGGACGCCGGTCGCCGAGCGCGGGCTGGCTCGCCGAGCTGGCCGCCCGCCCGGCCGGGGCGGAGAGCCAGAGCAGCGGCTTCGTGTACTACACCCGCTACTTCACCGGCCCCGAACAGCCGCGGCGGACCGGCCCGCAGCTGGCCCCGGTGGGCAGCATCTCGCTGATCACGCTGGGCGGGGACAACGACACCTGGTCGGTGACCGTCTTCGGGCCGACCCGCGACGCCCCGCTCAAGGCGCTGCGCGAGGCGGCGACCTTCGACCGGGTGGTCGGCGCGTGCCCGCGGCAGGCGCACTGGTTGGACGGCCGGCCGATCACCGGCGTGCTCGCGATGGCCGGGGGGCTCGACCGCTACCGGCGCCTGGTGGTGGACGACGTCCCCGTGGTGACCGGCTTCGTCGCGGTGGGCGACGCCTGGGCCTGCACCAACCCCTCGGCCGGCCGCGGCATCTCGGTCGGGGCGCTGCACGCGCAGCTGCTGCGGGCCGCCGTGCGCTCGTCGCTCGACGACCCGGGCGAGCTGGCCCGGGCCTTCGACGAGGCCACCGAGCGGGAGGTCACCCCGTTCTACCGCGGCCAGCTGGCTGCCGACCGGGCGCGGATCGCCGAGATGGACGCCCTCCGCGCGGGTCACGAGCCCCCGCCGCCGGACCCGGTGCGGGCCGGGCTGCTGGCCGCCGCGCTGCACGACGCCGACGCCTACCGCGCGCTGCTGGAGACGGTCACCTGCCTGGCGCTGCCCGACGAGGTGCTCACGCGTCCCGGGATGGCCGAGCGGCTGGCGGCCCACGCCGGCGAGCCGCCGTCGAGGACGCACGGCCCGGACCGGGCGCGGCTGCTGGACCTGCTCGCCGGCTGACCGGCTCCGGTCAGGGACGGCGCCAGTCGTCGGAGGTCAGGTGGGAACCGGCCATCGGGCCCATCTGCAGCATGCCGCCGTCGACGGCGTAGGAGGTCCCGGTCACGTAGGAGGCCTCCGGTGAGGCGAGGAAGGCGACGACGGCGGCCACCTCCCGCGCGCCGCCGGGACGGCGCAGCGGGACGCCGGGCCGCTCGTGCCCGGGAGCGGTCGGGTCCTCGTCCTGCTGGCCGGTCATCGGGGTGGCGATCTCGCCGGGCGCGACGGCGTTGACCGTGATGCCGTGCTCGGCCAGCTCGATCGCGGCGACCCGGGTGAGCAGGCCCAGGCCGCCCTTGGCCGCGCAGTAGGCGGCGGCGCCGACCCGCGGCTGGTGCTCGTGGACGCTGGTGATGTTGACGATCCGCCCGCCGCGGCCGGCGGCGACCATCCGCCGGGCGGCCCGCTGCAGGCACAGGAACGCCGCGTCGAGGTCGGTGGCCAGCACCTCCCGCCAGGTGGCGAAGTCGGTGTCGAGCAGCGTGGACATGTGCCCGGTGCCGGCGTCGTTGACCAGGACGTCGACACCGCCGAGGGCGTCGGCCAGCTCGTCGACCACGTCGGCGGCCTCGGGCAGCCGCGTCAGGTCGACGGGCCGGACCTCGGCGCGCCGCCCCAGCCCGCGCACCTCCTCCGCGGTGGCCTCCGCGGCCTCGCGCTCGCGGTACCAGGTGATGCCGACGTCACAGCCCTGTTCGGCGAGCGCGACGGCGGTGGCCCGGCCGATGCCCGACTCGGAGCCGGTGACGATGGCGACGCGGCGTGCGGGTGCGGTCATGGCCCGACGCTAGTTCCAGGACCCTCCTGCCCCCCACCGTTCGGAGGAGGACCCCGTCCCGCTCACCCCTCGCGAGCTCGGGGTGAGCCTCCGGACGGGGCCGGCGGGACTCTGCGGAGGGGCCTCCCGGGACCGACACCCGATCGCAGTGCGATCCACGGCCGGCCGGGACCCGGACGGGGTAGTGGACGAGCATGACCGCCGGCCGCCGCTGCGCACTCGCCGCCGTCGCGGCGCTCCTCACCGTGCTGCTCGGCGGGTGCGTGGCGGTGGAGGTCCCGGTGTCCGGACCGGCCCCCGAGGCGGCCGCGCCGACCTCCACCCCGCCCCCCGCGGAGGCCTCCGCCGCGGAGCGGGAGATGGCGCGCGACATCCTCGACCGGGTCAACGACGAGCGCACCGAGCGCGGGCTCGCACCGGTGGAGTGGGACGAGGAGCTCGCGGCGGTGGCCCGCAGCTGGAGCGCCGAGATGGCGCGCACCGGGCAGCTGCGACACCAGGACATCGGGGGGCTGCTCGCGCGCGAGGACCTCTCCGACCTGCAGGGGATCGGCGAGAACGTCTTCCAGTCGACCGGTCCGGTACCGGCGGGCACCATCCACGCGGGCTGGATGCGCTCCGACGGCCACCGGGTCAACGTGGTGAACCCCGGTTGGAACCGGTTGGGCGTCGGCGTGCACTGCGCGGAGAACGGGTCGGTGTGGGCGACCCAGGAGTTCGGGCGGACGATCGGCGCGGACCTGCCTGCGGTCGCCACCACCACGCCGCCGCCGGAGCCGCTGGTCCGCCCGGAGGACGACGGGCCGACCTGCGGCTGACCACCGCCCTCACAGTCAGGCGGCGGCGAGCCGCCGGTCGAGCAGGGTGTCGACGTCGGCCTCGGCCTCGGCGACCCGTCGCGCGTTCTCGGCCGATGGGCTGTGGGCCGCGGCGCTGCGGGCGACGCCGAGCGCGATGTAGGCGACGGCGATCTCCAGGTCGAGGGCCTCGATGCTGGTGACGGTGCGGGTCATGGTGACCTCCCCTCGGTGGGACGGTCCCCATGCTCGTCCGGGGGTACGACGGAACCGGCCCTGCTGAACCGATGCCCCCACTCGTGCAGCAGATACAGCAACTCCGGCGGCGAGACGACGGCGACCTCGGCGCCCAGGGTGCCGATGGCGAACGCCGGCCAGTCCAGGCCGTCGGCCTCCATGTGCACCCGGCTGCGACCGGGGCCGTCGTCCTGGACCCGCGCCCACCGCCCGATCCGTGCCCGCACCCGGTCGGCGGGGGCGTCGACGAGGAACTCGACGGCGGTGGGCGCACTCAGCGCCGCCGTGCCGGCCCGGACGAACGCGACGGCGTCCTCGGCCGGCAGCCGCCGCGGTGCGAACCGGGCCCCGGTCGGCCGCGGCTCGGCCAGCCGGTCGAGGCGGAAGCTGCGCCAGTCGCCGCGGTCGAGGTCGTAGCCGACCAGGTACCAGCGCCGGCCGAGGGTGACCAGCCGGTGCGGCTCGACCCTCCGGTCCGACGGGGTGGCGTCGGCGGCGGTGTAGGCGAAGTGCAGCCGTTCGCAGTCGCGGGCCGCCTGGGCCACGACGGCCAGCGCCTCCGGGTCGACGAGGTGCCGCGGAGCGGCCCACGGCGCCGGGTCGGTCACCGCGCGCAGCGCCTCGACCCGGCGCCGCAGCCGCGCCGGCATCACCTGCACGACCTTGGCCAGCGCCCGCACCGACGACTCCGCCGTCCCGGCGACGGCGCTCTGCGCGGCGGTCTGCAGCCCGACGGCCAGGGCGACCGCCTCCTCGTCGTCGAGGACCAGCGGCGGGAGGGCGGCGCCGGGGGCCAGCTGGTAACCGCCGTCGACGCCGCGCTGGGCCCGCACCGGGTAGCCGAGCTCGCGCAGCCGGTCGACGTCCCGGCGCAGCGTGCGGACCGAGACGCCGAGCCGGTCGGCGAGGTCGGCACCGGCCCAGTAGCGGCGCTGCTGCAGCAGCGAGAGCAGCCGGAGGGTGCGGGCACCGGGGTCGGTCATGCAGGAATCCTGACTGGTATTGAGGTCAGGATGTGGCACTTGTCCGGCCTAGCGTCGTCCTCGACAGGAACGAGACCCGGAAAGGCGGATCCCATGGACACCACGACGACCCTCACCGGCGAGCGGGCGGACCTGCTGGAGGCGCTGGCCGCGCACCGGCACTTCCTCCGGTACACCGTCCAGGGCCTCACCGAGGAGCAGGCCCGGCTGCGGCCGACGGCCAGCGAGCTCACTCTCGGCGGGCTGGTCAAGCACGTCGCGCACCAGGAGGCCGGCTGGGTGGACTTCATCGTGGACGGCCCGGCCGCCATGGCCTCGGCCACCGACCCGGAGCAGATGGCCACGTGGGCCGAGCAGTTCCGGCTGGGCCCCGACGAGACGCTGGACGGCGTGCTGGCCTCCTACGAGGAGGCCGCGCGGCGCACCGACGAGCTGGTGCGCACCCTCCCCGACCTCGACGCGTCGCACCCGCTGCCGGAGGCGCCGTGGTTCGAGCCGGGCGCGACCCGCTCGGCCCGCCGGGTGTTCCTGCACATCGTCGCCGAGACCGCCCAGCACGCCGGTCACGCCGACATCCTGCGGGAGACCCTGGACGGCCAGAAGACGATGGGCTGAGCTCAGGGCTCCGGCCGCCGAGGCGGCCGTCCGGAACCGGACGGCCGCCGACCACGCTGGGATGCACATATGACTGAGTCAGTCATAGAATGGTGGCATGGAGCGGCTGACGAACCTGCTCGGCGCCTTCGCGCTGGCGGTCGCCGATCGGGTGGCAGCAGCCACCGAGGCGGCATGCGGTGCGGGCGGCGCCGCGGCTGCCGTCCTCGTGCACCTGAGCCGCCATCCGGAGACCTCGGTGTCCGACCTGGCCGCGGTCGTGGGCGTGGGCGGCTCCGGCGGCGTGCGCCTGGTGGACCGCCTCGCGGCCCAGGGCCTGGTCACCCGGGAGCCGAGCCCCACCGACCGGCGCACCGTCCTGCTGCGCCTGACCGAGACGGGCACGGAGACGGCCCGGCGGGTGCTGCACGCCCGCGAGGAAGCCGTGCGCCAGACGGTGGAGGCCCTCGGGGCGGACCAGCGCTCGGCGCTGGAGCGCCTGCTCCCGGACCTCGTGACCGCCCTGCCGGGCAGCCGGACGGAGGTCCTGCGCACCTGCCGCCTGTGTGACGTGGCCGCCTGCCGGCAGGAGCCGGGCTGCCCGTTGGACTGCTGGCCACCGGACGGCGGCGGACCGGCGTGAGCGGCGTCCCGGCCGTCCGCGCGCCGGATGCCGAGCGGATCCCACCGTGGGCGCTGATCGGGTCGGGACTGGCGGTGGTGGCGGTCGCCTTCGGCCTCGCGCGCTACGGCTACGGACTCCTGCTGCCGCAGATGCGGACCTCCCTGGACCTGTCGCTGGGCCAACTGGGCGCCATCGGCGGCGCGGGGTACGGCAGCTACCTGGTCGCCTCCCTGGCCTGCCCCGCGCTGCTGTCCCGGTGGGGGCCGCGCAGGACCGTGCTGGCGGGTGGGGCGTCCGCCGTCGCCGGGATGGCGGTGTGCGCCGCGGCCACCGGCCCGCTGACCCTGGGGGTCGGCGTCCTCGTCGCCGGCGCGAGCCCGGCTCTGGTGTGGCCTCCCTACGTGGCCGCGGTCGAGGCGCACCTGGCCGCGGACCGCCGGGCACGCGCCCACGGGGTCATCAACTCCGGCACCGCCTACGGGGTCGCCCTGGCCGGGCCGGTGAGCCTGCTCGCCACCGGATCCTGGCGGGGAGCGTGGGCGGCCTTCGCCGCCGTGGCCCTCCTGGCCACGATCTGGGCGGTGCGCACCCTGCCCTCCGGGGTCCACTCCACCGCCGGCGCCCGCGGTGCCGGGAGCCTGGTGGCGGTGGCACGGGAGCAGGGGAGGCGGCTGCTGCTGGCCGCGTTCCTCGTCGGTCTCGTCGCGGGCAGCTACTCGACCTTCGGTGTCGAGGTCGCCACCGCGCAGGCGCCGCTGGGCGAGGTCAGCGGCGGGGTCTTCCAGACCCTGGTCGGGATCAGCGGCGTCGCGGGCGGACTGGTCGGAGCGCTGCTGGCCAGGACCTCGCTCCCCCGCCTGCTGGCGGCAACGGCGTCGACGCTCGCCGCGTCCTGCCTGCTCCTGGCCGCGGCGCCCGGCCTCGTCCTCGTCTCGGCGGTCCTCTACGGCGCGGGCTTCATCGCGATCATCGGGCTGCTCCTGATCTGGAGCAACGCCCTCGTCCCGCGCGCCCCCGCCACCGGGATCGTCACCGCCATGCTGGCCATGGCCCTCGGGCTGGTCGTCGGCCCGCCCCTGGCCGGCGTCGTCGCCGGGGCGGCCGGTCTTCCCACGGTCTTCGTCGCGTGTGCACCACTCGCGGCGACCGTCGGGCTGCTGCACCCGGCGCGACGTCGTTCCTCTCCTCCCGGACCGGCGTGACCATCGGCGGGTGTCCACCGCCCCCGGCGTGTCGAGCAGCCACCCGTCGACGACCACCGGCGGGACCCGGAGGTCAGCCCTCCTCGAGCGCGCGGAGCGCGGCCAGCGCGTGGTCGCGGGCGGCGGCGGCCTCGGTGGCGTGCCGCTCCGCGGTGCGCCGGTGCCGCTCGGCCCGTTCGAGCTCTTCGGCGGTCCGCGCGGCCTCCTCCTCGGTGCGGGAGAGCTCGTCGGCCAGCTCCGCTCCCCGCGCCTGCAGGTCGGCCCGGCGGGCGTCGAGGTCGTCGACCCGGTGCCGCTCCTCCTCGGCCGCGGCGACGGCCTCGGCGGCCAGCGCGGTCGCCTCCTGCGCCGCGCGGCGCGCCTCCTCGAGCTCGCGCCGGCGGCGCTCCTCGGCCGCCCGCCGTGCCTCCTCCTCGCGCCGTCGCGCCTCCTCCGCGGCCCGCCGGGCGTCCTCGGCGCGGCGCCGGCGGGGAGCCGCGGTGCCGTCGCGCGTCGTGGGGGCCTCGCGCCGCTCCGGTCGCGGCGACACCAGCCGCAGCGCCGGCCGGGTGCCGGTCGTCCCCAGGCCGCTGTAGGACATCGCCCCGGTGAGCCGGCCGGACAGCAGCCCCGCGCCGGCCTCCGGATCGGCCATCGCGGCGCGCAGCGTCTCCGCGACCTGGGTCTCCACCGTGCTGCCCACCCGCATGCCGTGCTCGCGGGCCAGCGCGGTCGCCCGGCGGGTGAGCGCGGTCAGCAGCTGGGAGCGCTGGCGGTCCAGGGCGCGCAGCTGGTCGCCGGCCAGCTCCTCCTGCGCCTGCCGCAGCAGGTCGCCGAGCTCGACGAGGCCCTCGATCTCCGCGCGCTGCTTCCGCACCAGCAGGTTGCACACCCACGCCGCGGCGGTCGGCTTGGGCAGCGCGCCGATCTCCCGGGCCAGGGTCCGGTTCCCTGCGCCCCGGGCGTCGTCCTGGCGCTGCGTGCGCACCGCGACGAACTCGTCGGGCAGCACCGCGTACAGCTCGTCGGCCACCTCGTCGAGGTCCACGGGCGCCTCCTCGCTGCCGGGTGCTGCGAACTCGTGGTGATCGCGGCGCGATCACCACGAGTTCGTAGCACTCGACGGCTCAGGCGGCGCGGCACCATGACGGCCGTGACCACGACCAGGGTGAGCCGTTCCCTGCGGGCCGCGCGCGCCACCGTCTACCGCGCCCTGCTCGATCCCGTCGCCGTCGCCCACTGGAAGGTGCCCGAGGGCATGACGTGCGAGGTGCACGAGTTCGACGCCCGCGAGGGCGGCACGCTGCGCGTCTCGCTCACCTACGACGCGCCGGGGCCGCAGGGGAAGACGACGGCGCACACCGACACCTAC
Organism: Geodermatophilus obscurus; assembly: GCF_900143215.1. Lineage (GTDB taxonomy): Bacteria > Actinomycetota > Actinomycetes > Mycobacteriales > Geodermatophilaceae > Geodermatophilus > Geodermatophilus obscurus_A. The sequence continues at coordinate 32,404 of NZ_FRDM01000015.1, forward strand.
CGCGGCCGCTTCGTCCGCCTGGTGCCCGACGAGCTGGTCGTGGAGGTCGACGTCTTCGAGGCCGCCGACCCTGCGCTGCAGGGCGAGATGACCAGCACCATCACGCTGGCCGACGCCGGCGACGGCGGTACCGAGCTGACCGCCGTCCACGACGGGGTGCCCGACGCCGTGGCCCCCGCGGACAACGAGCTCGGCTGGCGGACGGCGCTGGACCGGCTGGCGGCCCTGGTCGAGCGCGACGCCTGAGAAGGAACCCCCTGCCTCCGGCCCCGTCCAGGGCACCGCCCTGAGCTCGCGAAGGGCGGGGAGGACGGGGTCCTTCGACCTGCAGGGGGCCGTTCAGGCCGTCCGGGGGGCCTCCCAGAGGTCGATGCCGGAGTCGACGGCGTGCTGCTCGATCGCGGCGAGCTCGTCGTCGGAGAAGTCCAGCCGCTCGAGCGCGCCGACGTTCTGCTCCAGCTGGCCGACGCTGCTGGCGCCGATGAGCACGCTGGTCACCCGCGGGTCGCGCAGCGCCCAGGCCAGCGCCATCTGGGCCAGGCTCTGCCCGCGCTGCTCGGCGATGCCGTCGAGCGCGCGGACGTGCCCGAGCGCCTCCTCGGTGAGCAGGTCGGCCGACAGCGACTTGCCCTGGCTGGCGCGCGAGCCCTCCGGGACGCCGTCCAGGTACTTGCTGGTGAGCATCCCCTGGGCCAGCGGGGAGAACGCGATGCAGCCGGCGCCGACGTCCTCGAGGGTGTCGAGCAGTCCCTCGGTCTCGATCCAGCGGTTGAGCATCGAGTACGAGGGCTGGTGGATCAGCAGCGGCGTCCCCAGGTCGGCGAGGATCTCCGCGGCCTTCGCGGTGTCCTCGGGCGAGTACGAGGAGATGCCGACGTAGAGCGCCTTGCCCGCCTGGACGGCGCTGTGCAGCGCGCCCATCGTCTCCGCGAGCGGCGTGGTCGGGTCGGGCCGGTGGGAGTAGAAGACGTCGACGTACTCCAGGCCCATCCGGGCCAGCGACTGGTCGAGGCTGGACAGCACGTACTTGCGCCCGCCGCCGCCCTGGCCGTACGGGCCGGCCCACATGTCGTAACCGGCCTTGGTCGAGATGACCAGCTCGTCGCGGTAGGGACGGAAGTCGTCGGCGAGGTGCCGGCCGAAGTTGACCTCGGCGCTGCCGTAGGGCGGTCCGTAGTTGTTGGCCAGGTCGAAGTGGGTGACGCCGAGGTCGAAGGCGCGGCGCAGGATGTCGCGCTGCCGGTCGAACGGGACGTCGTCACCGAAGTTGTGCCACAGGCCCAGGCTGACCGCCGGCAGGTCCAGGCCGCTGCGGCCGGTGCGCCGGTAGGTCATCGAGTCGTAGCGGTCATCAGTTGCGGAGTAGGCCATGGTCGGCATCCTGCCCGGCTCGCGGGGGCCCGAATCCGGCCGCCTGCCGCCTACGCTGGCGAGGTCGGCGGCCCACTGCTCCGGAGGTGCACCGTGCTGCGAATCATCGGCTTCCTGCTGGTCGTCTGGCTGGTCGTCACGGTCGTCGGCGCGGTCCTCGAGGGGCTGTTCTGGCTCGCCGTGGTGGGCCTGGTCCTGTTCGTGCTCACCGCCGTCGTCGGCTGGAACAAGCGGGACACCCGGGTCTGAGCCCCTAGCGGGGCTCGTGGCCGCAGCGCTCGCGCTCACCCCCCGCCGAGCGTGTGGCCGACGCCCAGTGCGCGGGCCACCGCGGTCAGCGCCCGGGACATCCGGGACGGCACGGACGCCGGGCCCGGGATGGTGACCGGCCGGACCCGACCGTTGTGCAACGCAGCGATCCGCCACGCGCCGCCCTCCTCCACGGCGATCAGCGTCTGACGCGAGAGCCGCCGTCTCGGCAGGCTCGAGCGCCAGGGCATCAGCACGGAGCCGGTCGCGTGCAGAACCGCGACGCCGGGTCGCAGGTGACGGACCGACTCGACGCGGCCGACGAGTGCCGAGCCGCTCAGCACGCCCGTGAACAGCCGCTGGTGGTTGTCGACCATCGCCCGGCGCCCGCGCGCCTGCGTGCCGTCGTAGGAGACGTAGTCGCTGTCCTCGGTGAAGCAGTCCCCGTAGGCGGCCGCGTCTCCGGCCGTCCAGGCGGCGCACATGCGCTCGAACAGCTCGTGCAGCGCCGCGTCCGCGTTCCTCTCGACGACCGTCATCAGGCGTCCTCCTCGGCTCGTTCCGGGTGGGTGGGTGCGCGACTGGAGGCGCGGGCTGCGCCGACGAGGAGCGCCCGGGCCCGGAGCCGGCTCGCGCACGCCGCCAGCTCGTCCGTCGCGCGGGACAGGAACGTGAGCACCGCGTCGACCTGCTCGCGGGTCATCCCGGCGGTGAGGCGGTCGAGGTCCGGCCCGTCCTCGGCGAACACGGCGGCGACCTCCTCGACGCGCTCCGGCACGGGCCGGAGCAGTTGCCGTCGTCCGTCGGCCGGGTCCGGACGGCGGTGCAGGAAGCCGGCCGCCTCCAACCGGGCGACGACACCGGTCACCGCACCGGTGGTGAGACCGGTCATCCTGGCGAGCCGGCTGCCGGTGAGCTCGCCGTGCTGCAACAGCAGGTCGAGGCACTTGTGGTCGGAGGGCCCGAGGCCGAGCCGCTCTGCGACGGCGTGGTGGTACAGGACGGTCGCCGTGCTGTGTCGACGCGCGGCCCGCGCCAGCTGCTCACGTCCGGAGTCGACAGGCTGGCTCATCCCGCTCCTCGATATCGCTTAGGAGATGAGCGAGTATACGACTCAACCAAGTGGGTCCGTCAAGCCTCACGAGAGGTCGCGAGAACCCGAGCCGATCGGGGTCGGCGTCGATCGTGATCCGTCCGGTGGCGACGACAGGCCTGGGAAGCGACGCCGGACGCTGCCGCCGGTGAGGGTCCGAGGACCCCTCCGACCTGTGCGGCCGGCGAGGAGGATCGCCGCAACGGGGACCCCGTCCGCGCACTCCGGAGGGAGGGGCTGCGATGCCCTTCTTCGATGGCTCCCGTGGCCGCATCCACCACGAGGCATGGCTGCCCGACGGCGAGGTGCGCGCCGTCGCCGTGTTCTGCCACGGCGGCTTCGGCGAGCACCTGGGCCTCTACGAACCCCTGGGCCGTCGGCTGGCCGCCGACGGCATCGCCGTGCACGCACTGGACGCCATCGGCCACGGCCGCAGCGACGGCGAGCGCGACCTGATGCTCTCCTGGGACGACTACGTCGACGACGCCCGCACCCTCGCCGGGCTCGCGCCGACCCGGCACCCGGACCGCCCCCTGGTGCTGATGGGGCACTCTGCCGGTGGTGTGGCCGCCCTGCTGCTGGCCCAGCGGTCCCCGCAGCTGGGGCGGGCCCTGGTGGTCTCCGCGCCGCCGGCCCAGCCGCTGCCGTGGGTGCAAGAACTGGCGGACGAGGACGTCGACGAGGTCGACGCCCCCGATCCGGCCGAGGCGTTCAGCACCCACCCCGAGTACCTGGACGCGCTGCGGAACGACCCGCTGGTGCACCGCGGCCCGGTCCCGCCGCAGACCATCGAGGCGCTGATGCGGACCTGGCCCGAGATCGCCGCGGGAGTGGCCGAGGGCCGGCCGTCGGTCCCGACCCTGTTCCTGCACGGCGAGTCCGACCCGATGGTCCCGGTCGAGGACTCGCGGGCCCTGGTCGCCCGGCTGCCCCGGGCGACGCTGCGCACCTTCCACGGTGACCTGCACGACGTCCTCAACGAGCACGACCGGGACGCGGTGCACGACGTCGTGGCCGAGTTCGTGCTCGCCCAGGTCCGCCCGGCCGCCGTCCGGACCTGAGCTGCACCCCGCATCGGTGCGAGACCGGGCCCGCCTCGCCGCGGTCGGCACCTGCCGGTGGCGAGCAGCCCCGGCGTGGCCGCCGCACGGACGCCGTCGTGTCCTGCGCGTGACCGCCGTCGTCGGTTCAGCCCGGCGACCCGTGCGGTCGGCGCCCGAGGGCCGCCAGCAGCCGGTCCTGCGCCGGTGCGTCGTCCGGCACGGGGACCGGCGGGCCGTACATGCCGCTGGCCTGCAGCTGCCCACCGAGGGCGAGGACCCCGGGCAGCAGGGCCTGCACCGCGTCGGGATCGAGGTCGGCCGGGCGTCCGGTCGCCGTCGCCAGTGCCGAGACGGCCGCCTGGTGGGCGCGCCGCCACGAGCCGGCGCGGTCCCGACCGGCGAGCGCGCCGAGTGCCTCCAGGCCGGTCACCGGTGCCCGTGGGTCCTCCCCGGCGAGCATCGCGAGCACCTGGCCCTGCGCGTCGACGAGGTGGCCCACCAGGTGGCGGGCCGACCAGCCGGAGCAGGGCGTGGGCGCGTCCCAGCGCTCCGCCGGGACGGCCTCGACCACGGCGCCGAGCCGGTCCAGCGCACGGAGATACCGCGCGACCGCGTCGTCCGGCCGGGTCACGGGGCGGCGACCGGGTTGTCGGCCACGGGCAGCCCTGCGGCCGAGGCGACGACGTGGTCGACCAGGCCGTAGTCGCGGGCCTGCTCGGGGGTGAACCAGCGGTCGCGGTCGGAGTCGCGCTCGATCTGCTCGACGCCCTGCCCGGAGTGCTCGGCCTGCAGCTCGTTGACGTCCCGCTTGAGGCGCCGGAGCATGTCGGCCTGGATGGTGATGTCCGACTGCGTCCCGCCGACCCCCGCCGAGACCTGGTGCATCATGATCCGCGTGTGCGGCAGCGAGAACCGCTTGCCCCGCGTGCCCGCGGTGAGCAGGAACTGGCCCATCGAGGCGGCCATCCCGAACGAGTAGGTCGCCACGTCGCAGTCGATGAAGCGCATGGTGTCGTAGACGGCCATCCCGGCGCTGACCGAGCCGCCCGGTGAGTTGATGTACAGGTGGACGTCCCGGTGCGGGTCGTCGGCCGACAGCAGCAGCATCTGCGCGCAGATCTGGTTGGCGATGTCGTCGTCCACCTGGCTGCCGAGGAACACGATGCGCTCCCGCAGCAGTCGGTCGTAGACGGCGTCGTGCAGCGACGCGTGCCCGTTCCCTGCCTGCAGGAACGGGCTGTGCGCGCTGGTGGTTGTGGTGGCGTGCATGGGCCGATCCCTTCCGTGGACTGGTGACCGGAGTCAAGCAACACGCAGGGCCGAATGCGTCATTGAAATGGCGTATTCAGCCGGTCGCGCAATTCTTGTGCCGTGGGCGAAATGGTCTTGACCGCGCCTCCTCGTCTCCGCCCCGGACGTCCGGTGTCCCCGTCCGCTCCCGGTCTGGTACAGGCTGCGGACCTGTTCCGGCACCGCAGCGGAGGTTCCCGTGACGACTCCACCCACCGTCCTCGTGCACGGCAACCCCGAGACCCCGGCGCTGTGGGACCCGCTCGTCGCCTGCCTGCAGCGCGACGTCGTCCGGCCGGCCCCGCCCGGCTTCGGGGCACCGCTGCCCGCGGGCTTCGGGGCGACGATGCCCGACTACCGCGACTGGCTGATCGGGGAGCTCGAGCGGATCGGCGAGCCGGTCGACCTCGTCGGCCACGACTGGGGTGGCGCCCACGTGGTCACCGTGGCGATGGCTCGCCCGGACCTGCTGCGCAGCTGGGTCAGCGACGCGGTCGGCATCTTCGACGCGGACTACGTGTGGCACGACCTGGCACAGGCGTGGCAGCAGCCGGGTGTCGGTGAGGAGTCGATCGCGCAGATGCTGGGCGGCAGCCTCGCCGACAAGACCGCGCGGCTGGTCTCGTTCGGCTTCCCGCCGGACACCGCGGACCAGATGGCCGCCGGGCAGGACGAGGACATGGGCCGGGCCGTCCTGGCGCTCTACCGCTCGGCCGCCCAGCCGGCCATGGCGGAGGCGGGCCGGTCGCTGGAGGCCGCTGCCGCCCGGCCGGGGCTGGCCCTGCTCCCCTCCGAGGACGCCTTCGTCGGCTCCGACGCGCAGCGGCGTCGCGCGGCGGGTCGCGCCGGTGCCCGCGTCGAGGTGCTCGACGGCCTCGGCCACTGGTGGATGGTCGAGGACCCGCAGCGCTCGGCCGCCGTGCTCGAACGGTTCTGGGCGACGCTGTGACGCCGGTCAGCGCACCACGCGGAACCGCAGGCTGGTGCGCGCGCCCGCCTCGTCGACGCCGAGCTTCTCCAGCACCAGCGGCGGCGTGCCGTCGAACAGCCGGAGACCGGCGCCGAGGAGGACGGGCATGACGTCGACGTGCAGCTCGTCGACCAGCCCCGCCGCGAGCAGCTGACGGTTCACGTCGACCCCGCCGACGACGCTCACGGCGCGCTCCCCCGCCGCCTCGGCGGCCTGCGCGACGGCCGATTCGATGCCGTCGGTGACGAAGGTGACGAACAGCCGCTCGTTGCGCTTCGGCGCGACCGGCGGCGGCGTGTGGGTGACGACGAAGATCGGCACCTGCAGCTCGTAGCTGTCGGCGTAGCCGTCCGTGTCGCCGGCCATGTCGAAGGTCCGCCGGCCCATCAGGACCGCACCGGTCTGCTCCTGCAGCGCCTTCACGTAGGCCGAGTCCTGCAGCTCGGCCAGATCCGGGTAGAGCGCGTCCGTGCTGCCGTTCTCGTCCTGGACGAAGCCGTCCAGCGACACCGTCATCCCCGCGACGACCCTGGCCATCGGCCCTCCCGTCCTCGTCGTCTGCACGGGAGACCGGCCGGCCGGCGCCAACTCATCGCCACCCGTGATCAGCGCGGTGACCGGGACCTCGGAGCCCGTCACCTCCCATCCCGCAGACTCGGCACGTGACCACCATCCGGACGGCGACGAGGGACGACGAGCGCCTGCTGGCAGCGCTCGACCGCATGACCTGGTCGCCGGCCGTGGCTCCCGGGCCGCTGTGGGACGAGCACGCCGACTTCTTCGCCAAGGACCCCCGGAGGACGTCCTCGTGGCCGAGCTCGACGGCGCGGTGGTGGGCTACGTGAAGCTGCGCCGGCCGACGGACCTGCCGTCCCACCGGCACGTCCGCCAGGTGAACGGACTGGCGGTCGACCCGGCCTTCCAGCGGCGCGGCGTGGGCCGGGCGCTGCTCCTCGCCGCGATCGACGAGGCCCGGCGGCGCGGCGCCCACCGGCTCACCCTGCAGGTGCTGGGCACGAACCCCGGCGCGCTCGCGCTGTACACCGGCTGCGGCTTCGAGGTGGAGGGGGTGCGGCGCGGCGAGTTCCTCCTGGACGGTGAGTACGTCGACGACGTCCTGATGGCCGTGCACCTGGGCGAGTAGCCGGCGCCTCGGTCGTCGAGGAGGCGCGCCCCACGTGCGGCGGCGCGCCGCTGCCGCTCGCGCTCCCGTGCCCGGCGGCGCGGGGCCGGCCATCAGGGCGCGGACGGCCACCACCACGCGGACCGCGTGGTCGGCGACCGGCTGGACGTGCCTCGGGCTCCCGGGGCGAACGGGGCGCGTCCTGGTGCGGGCCGGGTGGGGAGGCATGCCCGTCCCCACCAGCCGGCCGGTCCGCCGGCCGTCGCCGGGAGCCCGGGCGCGAGACTGCACACCGTGACGGACGAACGGTGGACGACGACCGAGGAGATCGCGGCCGCGCGCGAGCGGCTGGAGAACGCGATCGAGGGCTACGAGCGCCCGGCGGCCTACGCGGTCGGCCTGACCGCGGACGGCGACGCCACGGCCGAGGAGGTGTTCCCGCGCGTCAACCGCGGCGCCAACTTCCTGCCCGCGGTCGTGCTGGCGACGGTGTGCGGCCACGTCCGGGGGACGGCGACGTACCTCCTCGACGAGCAGCGCCTGCAGGAGGCCATCGACCTGCTGCGCCCGGCCGAGGCGTGCACCGTCTACGAGCACCCCAACCTCGCCGTCTGGCGTCAGGTCCGTGCCGAGGTCGCAGACCGGCCGGGCGCACAGGTCGTCGCGGTCTTCCTCGGCGACCTGGAACCCTCCTCGACGGAGGGCCGCTACGAGCGGCTGCTGCGGGAGGCTGCTGCCGGCTGAGGTCACGTCGGGACGCCACTCGGCTCAGCACGGGGGTGGGGTGGTGACCGCGGTGAGCCCGGTGGATGTGGTGACGGGTGCCTGGTGGTCGCCGCGGTGGTCGCTGGTGCAGTAGCCGGCCAGTTCCGCGCGCTGGGCGTCGGTGGCGGCGGCGAGTGCAGCCAGCGCGTCGGGTGCGGCGTCGACCCGCCCCGCACGGTCCGGCGTTCGTATCGGTGCAGTTCCACCCGGCCGGCGTCTGCTTGCATGTCCGCCGTGACCGACGAACAGGACGCCCTGACCGGACTGCACGTGGCGGTGCTCGGCCCCGGCGGGGTCGGCGGCCTGCTGGCAGCGCTGCTGGCCCGCGCCGGCGCGGCGGTCACCTGCCTGGCGAGCGCGGGGACGGCGGATCGGCTGCGGACGGCGGGCGTGCGCGTGCAGAGCGGGCAGTTCGGCGACTTCACCACCCCGGTGGACGCCGCCGAGCGGCTGACCACCCCCGTCGACGTCGTCTTCGTGTGCGTCAAGGCCACCCACCTGGACGACGCCCTGGACCGCGTGCCCGCGGACGTCCCGGGCGACGCGCTCGTCGTGCCGCTGCTCAACGGCGTCGAGCACGTCGGCCTGCTGCGCCGTCGCTACCCGGAGGCCGGCGTCGTCCCGGCGACGATCCGCGTCGAGAGCACCCGCACCGAGCCGGGCGTCGTCCAGCACGGGAGCCCGTTCGTGACCGTCGACCTCGTCGCCGTGGGCGGGCTCGAGCAGCGGGTGCGGCGGCTGGCCGGGGCCCTGCACCAGGCCGGCGTCACCACGCGGGTCGGGGACGACGAGCAGGCCGCACTGTGGAGCAAGCTGAACTTCCTGGCGCCCCTGGCCCTCCTCACCACCGCGGCGCAGGCGACCGCCGGCGAGGTCCGCGAGTCCCGGCGGGAGGACCTGGTCGCGATCGTCGGTGAGGTCGCCGCCGTCGCCCGCGCCGAGGGAGCGCCCGCCGACGAGGAGCAGGTCGTCGACTTCTTCGACGGCGTCCCCGCGGGCATGCGCTCGTCGATGCAGCGGGACGCCGCCGCCGGCCGGCCGATCGAGCTCGACGCGATCGGTGGCGCGGTGGTCCGCGCGGCCACCAGGCACGGGATCGCCGTCCCGGTCACCGCCCGCTACGTCGACGAGCTGCGCGCCCGCTACTGAGCCGCGACCTGCTCGGCCAGCCACCGCAGGAGGACCGGCTCGACGAGCGCGGCCAGACGGCCGTAGCCGCGGGTGGACGGGTGGTACGCGTCGCCGGCGCCGACCTCCTCGATCCACACCGGGTCCGCGGCCAGCCCCGTCGTGTCGACGAAGGGGATGCCACGTGCAGCACACAGCGCCGCCATCCCGGCGGTGAGGTCAGCGGCCCGGGCGCTCTCCCCCGCATCCGACACCGGCGGCGGACCGACCACCAGCGCCGGCCAGCCCCGCACGACCGCCCCGTCGAGCACCTCGGTCAGCGCGGCCAGCGACCGCTCCGGCGCCACTCGCGGGTGCCCGTCGTCCAGGACGACGTCGTTGAGGCCGATCGCGACGACCACGCCGTACCGGTCGCCGTCGCGCAGCCGCCACGACGCCTCGGCGAGGAACCGCCGGGCCACGTCGACGGAGGTGTCCCGGCGCACGCCGAGGACGTAGCCGGTCAGGTCCCAGCCCGCGCGGCGGGCCGCCGCCCCGACCCGGCCGACCCAGCCCACGCCCGTGGGGTCGCCGACGCCGGCGGTGAAGGAGTCACCCAGGAAGCAGGCCCGCACGTCGAGGGCGGCCATCACGACACCGCGGGACGTCGCCGCGCAGGTCGGCCGCGCTGCGGTGTCACGGGGGATGCAGCGACGGCGAGCGGGACGACCAGGACCGCGGACATGAGAGCAGCATAATCATGCGTTGCCCTGCATGATCATCAGACCGGCGTCCGTGTCCCGTGCCGGCGGGGCATGCGTGGAGCCAGGGTGCCGCGCACCGACGCGCCACCTCCATGGCGTCCTGCCCGGCCCGCCGTACGCCGTCGCGCGATGAGGGCCTCGCGGCGGCCTGCTCACAGCCCCTCGGCGTGACCTCTTCCACGCGCGTCGCCGGGCCGGCTGCGGTCGAGAGCGGCCAGCCGCTCCGCGCGGGCGGCGCGCAGCAGCGGCACAGCCGGGGATCGCCGAGGTCCTCGGCGCTGCGCACGGTGAGCTTGCGGAACGCCTTGCCGGTGCCGTCGAGCAGGCCGCCGTGCTCGAGGGACGCGTCGCGGTTGAAGCCGAGGTTCAGGTGCCGGGCGAACGTCGCGAGGTAGGCGTAGTGCTCGCTGTTCTTGGCCGGGCCGACGCCGTACCCGACGGTGCCCTGGTGCGGCCACACGACCCGGACGACGTCCGGGTCCACCTCCCGGACCAGCTCGTCGGCCGCGCGCACCAGGTCGGCGACCCCGGGTCCGAGCCGGGCCAGCAGGACGTCGAGGTCGCCGGTGCTCACCCCGGCACTGTCCCACCCGTGGCCGGCCCCCTCCGCACCGTGGCCCCGTGACCACCAGGGACGACGTCCAGGCCGCGGGGCAGCGCACCGCCGGGCTGGTGCGGCGGACGCCGGTCGCCGTCCGGAACGCCGGCCCTCCGGTCGGGTGCCTGCACGCCGGAACTGACGGGGTTCAGGCGGCGGCCGCCAGCGCCCTGCGCGGGGCCGCCGCCGGACACAGCCGGACGACGGGAGCGACGGGGGCCGCCGGCCGCCGGGTGCGCAGGACCACGCAGGTGGCGACGGCGCAGACCAGGCCGAAGCCGGCCGACAGCCAGACCGTCGGCTGGTCGAGCAGCCAGCCGTAGGCGGTCCAGGAGGCGCAGGAGCCGGTGCCGAGGTACCAGCGCGCCGGGGACATGCCGGACAGGTCCTGGCTGCGGTCGAGGAGGATGCCCACCAGCTGGGGCAGCGCGGCGACGATGCCGACGACGGTGGCGACCGCGGCGAGCGCGGATGCGACCGGCGCCGCGTCCGCACCGAGGAGGACGGCGGCGACGCTGCCCGCGACGAGCGCGGCGAGGGCCGCGGCTCCGGCCGCGGTGCGCACCAGGACCCGCACCGAGCGCGCGTGCGGCCGGGTGAGGAGCAGGGCGGCGAGGACGGCGGTGTTGCCGGCGCCGACGACGGCGTGGGTCGCGATCTGCGGGGCGTCGCCGACGAGGAGGCCGAAGGTCAGCCAGCACAGGTTGAGGCCGACAGCGAGCCAGCCGGCCGTCGGGGAGAGACCGAGGGTGCGGCCGTGCCGGCAGGAGAGCCAGACCTGGGGCCAGACGACGGTGATGCTGAGGGCGGCCGCGAGGGAGCCGAGGGCGGCGATCATGGTGGAGCGGGGTTCCGTTCGGGTGGGGCGGGATGGGCGCGGCCACCGGCGGGCCGAGCAGCCGCACACCGGTTCCGGGCGCTCGTCGGTGAGCGGCAGCCGGATGGCTGCAGGGATGACCGGAGAAGTCATCGGCGCCCTCGTCCCGTGACGGGAAGCGATCCGGCGTGATCGTCCTGTGACCTCGCTCATCACCGTGGCCGGGCCGCCACGCGACCCTCGGCGACGCCGCGGTGAGCCGGTGCGGGCTAGCCGCGGACGGCCGCGCCGGATGTCCGCGGGAGGGTGAGGGCGGCGCCGAGCCCGGCGGCCAGCACGGCCGTGGTGACGGCGAAGGCCGCCTGGTACGAGACGACGTCGGTCAGCCAGCCGGCCACGAGCGGTCCCACGATGGCGCCGAGGTCGGCCGACATCTGGAACACCGCCACCACCCGGCCGCCGCGGGCCGGGCTGACATCGGCGACCAGCGCCGCCGGCACGCTGGCGAGGAAGGAGGCGGCCAGACCGAAGAGCGCCATCGACAGCAGGAAGACCCACAGCAGGGGCGGCAGGACCAGGGCCGCCATGGAGGTCGTGGCCAGCGCGGCGCCGAGGACGAGCGCGGGACGCCGTCCCCACGTGTCGGCCAGGCGCCCCGACCGCAGCAGGCCCAGCGCCTGCGCCACCGAGCCGGCGAGCAGCCCGGCGCCGGCCCAGGCGACGGTCCGGCCCAGTTCCTCGGTGACGTACAGGGGCACCAGCGAGTTGCGGACGCCGAAGAGGACCCAGCCCACGCCGAGGTTGGCCACCAGCGCCGTCAGGTAGACCCGGGAGCGCAGGGCCGTCCGCAGGCCGACCGGGTCGGCGGCGAGGCCGGGTCCGGTCGCCGCGGGTGCCGTCGAGCGCTGCGTCGTCACGGACGGTCGCAGCAGCACCATGGCGACCGAGCCGGCGAGCAGCAGGAAGCCGGCGTAGAGGAAGAAGGGCAGGCGCGGGGACAGCTCGGCGAGCAGCCCGCCGGCCGCCGGACCGGCGATCCCGCCGAGGATGAACCCGCCCTGCCACGTGGCCGCGGCGCGACCGCGGTGCGAGGGCGGGGCCACCCGCAGCAGCAGCGACAGCGCGGCGACGGTGAACATGGCGCTGCCCACGCCGCCGGCCGCCCGGAGGGCGAGGAACAGCGGGAAGGACGCCGCCAGACCCGCCAGGCCGGTGGTGACGGCGACGATGACGAGGCCGGCGGACAGGACGGTCCGCTCGCCGAACCGCTCGACCAGGGAACCGCCGCCGAAGGCGGAGACGAAGCGGAAGAACGCGAAGGCACTGATGGCGAGCCCGACGGCCGTCGTCCCGACGCCGAAGGACCGGGCGAACAGGGGGATGGCGGGTGCGACGATGCCGAAGCCGAGCGCGACGACGAAGGCGACGACGGCGAGGATGCCGACCTCACGGGGCAACTCCCCCTGCCCCCGCCACAGCACGTCCTGGATGCTCGCACGGCGGCCACCCACGCCCGTCGAGGGGCCGGGACCCACGGCGGAGCAGAGGTGCCGCCTGCTGCAGCCGTCGTCACGGCCCAGACCGTCGACCGGCGGGACACCGACCGGCTCGCATGAACCCAGGCCGGGCGATCAGACCCGCCCGGCGAGGTAGTCGCGGCGCCGGTCCGCGGGTAGCCGTTCGATCGCGTACCGGAGCATCGTGCGCGGCATCCGCCGGTAGCGCGGCCCGAGGAACGCCTCCGCGCAGGCGCGGTCCCGGTTGGCGACCTCCCGCAGCATCCAGCCCACGGCCTTCTGCACCAGCTCCGCGGGGTCGGTGAGCAGCCGGTCGGCCAACCGCAGGGTCGTCTCCGGACGACCCGCCCGGACGCCGGCGAACGTGGCCATCACCGCGATCCGGCGGTCCCAGACCGACGCCGACGCGGCCAGCTCGTCGAGCAGGGCCCAGTCGTCGGCGCGGTCGCGGAGCAGCAGCCAGGGCCCGAGCAGGTACGGCGCCGAGGCGTCCACCAGGTCCCAGTTGTCCACCCGGTTCCGCCGGGCGAGGTAGAGCTCCACGATCCGGTCGCGCTCGTCGTCGTCCGCCCGTTCGAAGCGGTGCACGAGGACGAACATCGCGGTGAGCCGCTCCTCGTGCCACGGGCTCCCCAGCAGCTCCTCGACGCCGGCCGGCGTCGTCGCCGCGGCGTGCCGCCGAGCGATCCGCCGCTGCGGTGGTACCGCGATCCCCAGGAACCGGTCGCCCTCGCCGTAGCCGCCCGGCCGCGCCTGGAAGTAGCGGGCCATGCCCGCGGCCCGCTCCGGGTCGGCCAGCTGGGCCAGCTCGGTGCGGATCACCGCGGCGGCCCCGACCTCAGGCCGGGTGCGCCCGCGCGAGGTGTCGGTCACGGCGCCTCCTCGGTGCCGGCGCAGGGCGGCGCCCTCGTGCTGGCTGAGGGTAGGGCAGCACCCGCCCGCCGATCGGCTCCGACGGCCGTGGCCCGGGACCCGGCTGCGGCGTGAGCATGACCGCGGGCCGAGTAGACGTCCCGCCGGCCGGGTTCAGCCGCTGTCGGGGCGAGCCTCACCCGCCGCTCGCCAGGTCATGCCCGGAAGAGCACCACTCCCTCGCCGTCGCGAGCTCCAGGGATGGAGGTCGCCGTGGATGAGGTCGAGGTGGCCGGCTCCGCATCGGCTACGAACGCGCGGGCACGGGCCGCCGCTGGTCCCTGCACGGGTTCGCGGGCGATGCGCGCGGCACCTGGGGTCGCCGGCTCGAAGCACTGTCCGAGGACTTCACGGTGGTGGCCTGGGACGGGCCGGGCACCGGCCGGTCAGCCGATCCACCAGGTTGGTTCCGCCTGCCGGGCGTCGGTCATGTCAGTGCGGTCGAGGCGCCCCAGCGGTGCAACGCTGCGATCCGCGGGATTCTCGGCGGGGCCGGTCCTTGATCTGGGTCATGCCGCGACCGCCGCGAGCCCGCTCCAGGGTCCTCCAGGGCGTAGCGTGTGCTGCCTGCCGAGGGGAACCGCCATGACTGACAAGTCACCGCACGACGCTCACTCCGCGAAGAAGTCCGGAAAGGCGATCAAGGCCAAGCGCAGCGAACGCAGGGAGAAGGAGCAGGCTGCGGCGCAGATGCAGCAGCTGATGCACCCGAGGAAGCAGAGCCGCTGACGGCGCCGTCGGGGCCCACCGCCGCTGACGAACCAGCACCGGTGCTGGAGCCGCGAACCTGCGACGACCGGTAGCCGCATGAGCGAGCGGGCATCCTGATCGGGCCGATCGGACGTCCGACGGGACCCGGTCCAGACCGGCTGCGACAGCCGGCGCCCGTCCTGCGCATGCGGCCGTCCAGCGATGGACGCGACCGGCTGCTCACAGCCCGCGCCTGCGGTCCGCGTGACGACGGCCGACACAGGTGACGTCCGCCAGCGACTCCACAGCCAAGGGCACCTCGCCGCCGTGCCCCGACGTCTCGGTCACGGAGCTCGTCGACGGCCGCTCCCGGCACCGCGGAGCACGGCGGCGCGGTTCGCGCAGTACCGGTGCGGGGCGGCACTGATCCCGCCCGGCGCGCTCCGCGGCCACCGACGGCCCAGCAGTTCGACCTCCCCGGGAACTCGACGAGGACCTCCTGCCGCCACGCCACGCACTCACTGAGGGCGCCGAACGTCGACGGGCCCCACCGGAGGAACGCGACCGGCCCGGCGCCCTCGCGTAGGGCACCGGGCCGGTGACGTGCTGCCAAGCCGTGGAATGTCGACCCCGACGAACCCGTGACGCTCCGGTCCGAGATCAGGACATCCGGGTCCGGCTCAGCGGGACATCCGCTGGCTGACTACATCAGCTGCAGCCGCTGGTGGAGCCGCAGCCCTCGCAGACGTAGCAGCTGCCGGCCGGGCGCATCTTCGTGCCGCAGGTCATGCACAGCGGCGCGTCGGTGGCGGTGCCGGTGACCAGCTCGAGCAGCTCGGCCGAGGAGTGGGCCTCCTTGACCGGCTCCGCCTTCGGCTCCGGCTTGGCAGGCGCCTCGGTCGGGGCCGAGCTGCGCAGCGCCTCGAGGTCGACCTCCTCTTCCTCGACCACCGCAGCGGTCGACGCGGAGGAGCCGTAGCCCGACACCTGCGCGGCCCGCTCCTCGGCGCTGAAGATGCCGAGGGTGGCGCGGGTCTCCACCGGCAGGTGGTCCAGCGCCAGGCGGCGGAAGATGTAGTCCATCACCGACTGGGCGATCCGGATGTCCGGATCGTCGGTCATGCCGGCCGGCTCGAACCGCATGTTGGTGAACTTCTGGATGTAGGTCTCCAGCGGCACACCGTGCTGCAACGCGATCGACAGCGAGATCGAGAAGGCGTCCATGACACCGGCCAGGGTGGAGCCCTGCTTGCCCAGCTTGAGGAACACCTCGCCGAGGCTGCCGTCCTCGTACATCCCGGCGGTCATGTAGCCCTCGGCGCCGGCCACGCTGAACGACGTCGTCATGCTCTGCCGCTTCTTGGGCAGCCGGCGGCGCACCGGGTGCGACGTCGTGACGACCGGCGCGGCGGCCTCGACCTTGGGGTCGGCCTTCTTCGCCTTGGCATCCGACAGCGGCTGGCCGACCTTGCAGTTGTCGCGGTAGATCGCCAGCGCCTTGAGACCGAGCTTCCAGCCCTGGAAGTAGATGTTCTCGACGTCCTCGACGGTCGCCGTCTCGGGCATGTTCACCGTCTTGCTGATCGCGCCGGAGATGAACGGCTGCACCGCGGCCATCATCCGGACGTGGCCCATCGGGGAGATGGCCCGCTCGCCCATCGCGCAGTCGAAGACCTCGTAGTGCTCCGGGCGCAGGCTCGGAGCATCGACGACGTGGCCGTGCTCGGCGATGAACTCGACGATCGCCTCGATCTGCTCGTCCTGGTAGCCCAGGCTGCGCAACGCCCGCGGGACCGTCTGGTTGACGATCTGCATGGAGCCGCCGCCGACCAGCTTCTTGTACTTGACCAGCGAGAAGTCCGGCTCGATGCCGGTCGTGTCGCAGTCCATCATGAAGCCGATCGTGCCGGTGGGGGCGAGCACCGAGGCCTGCGCGTTCCGCCAGCCGAAGTCGGCGCCGAGCTCCAGGCACTCCTGCCACTGGGCGGTCGCGGCCCTGAGCACGTCGGCGTCATCGGCGCCGACCGGGCGGATGGCGTCGTTGGCTGCGGCGTGCTTGCGCATGACCCGGGCGTGGGCGTCGGCGTTGCGGGCGAAGCCCTCGTAGGCGCCCACGATGCCGGCCAGCTCCGCCGAGCGGCGGTAGGCGGTGCCGGTCATCAGCGAGGTGATCGCCGCGGCGAGGGTCTGGCCGCCGCGCGAGTCGTACGCGTGGCCGGTGGCCATGAGCAGGGCGCCGAGGTTGGCGTAGCCGATGCCCAGCTGCCGGTAGGCCCGGGTGGTCTCACCGATCGGGTCGGTCGGGAAGTCCGCGAAGCAGATCGAGATGTCCATCGCGGTGATGACCAGCTCGACGGACTTGACGAAGTTGCGGCTGTCGAACGTGCCGTCGTCCTTGAGGAACTTCATGAGGTTCAGCGACGCCAGGTTGCACGAGCTGTTGTCCAGGCTCATGTACTCCGAGCAGGGGTTGGACGCGTTGATCCGCCCGGTCTCGGGGTTGGTGTGCCAGTCGTTGATCGTGTCGTCGTACTGGATGCCCGGGTCGGCGCACTCCCAGGCGGCCTGGGTGACCTTGCGGAACAGCTCCTTGGCGTCGACGGTCTCGATCACCGAGCCGTCCATGCGGCCGCGCAGCCCGAAGTCCGTGCCGTCCTCCACCGCGCGCATGAACTCGTCGGAGACCCGGACGGAGTTGTTTGCGTTCTGGTACTGGACGCTCGTGATGTCCTTGCCGCCGAGGTCCATGTCGTACCCGGCGTCGCGCAGCGCGCGGATCTTGTCCTCCTCGCGCGCCTTGGTCTCGATGAACTCCTCGATGTCGGGGTGGTCGATGTCGAGGACGACCATCTTGGCCGCGCGGCGGGTGGCCCCACCGGACTTGATGGTGCCGGCGGAGGCGTCGGCGCCGCGCATGAAGCTGACCGGGCCGGAGGCGGTGCCGCCGGAGGAGAGCAGCTCCTTGGAAGAGCGGATTCGGGAGAGGTTCAGGCCGGCGCCGGAGCCGCCCTTGAAGATGAGCCCCTCCTCCCGGTACCAGTTGAGGATCGAGTCCATCGTGTCGTCGACGGCGAGGATGAAGCAGGCGCTGACCTGCTGGGGCGCGCTGGTGCCGACGTTGAACCACACGGGGCTGTTGAAGCTGAAGTACTGGTGCAGCAGCATCCAGGTCAGCTCGTGCTCGAAGACCTCGGCGTCGCCCTCGGAGGCGAAGTAGCCGTGCTCCCGGCCGGCCGCGCCGTAGGTCAGCACGACCCGGTCGATGAGCTGGCGCAGGCTGGTCTCGCGCTGCGGGGTGCCGACGGCGCCGCGGAAGTACTTCGTGGTGACGATGTTGGTCGCGTTGATGCTCCACTCGGCGGGGAACTCCACGCCGCGCTGCTCGAAGTTGATCGAGCCGTCCCGCCAGTTCGTCATGACGACGTCCCGACGCTCCCAGGTCACCTCGTCGTACGGGTGCACCCCGGCGGTGGTGAAGACACGCTTGACCTTCAGGCCCTTCCCCCTGGTCGGCGCCTTGGCGGCGCGACGCGTACGACCCGACAAGCGATCCTCGGTCTCGGTCACGGAGCTCTCCCTGTGTCGTGGGCATGCGGCGGCTGGGGAAGAGAGCCGCCTGTTGTTGTAGCGGGTGGTGCTGACAGTTCTCAGGTGGCGGCGGCGCTGCCGCCGGAGGCGGCCTGGCCGCGCCCCCCACCCCGCCGGCGGGCCGGCGGGTCCTGCATGCCGGGCAGCGGCGGGGTGCCGGCAGCGACGTGCCGGGCCCGCAGCTCGGTGATCTCCTTCTCGAAGTCCTCGAGCGAGGTGAACGCGCGGTAGACGCTGGCGAAGCGCAGGTACGCGACCTCGTCCAGCTCCCGCAGCGGCCGCAGGATGGCCAGCCCCACCTCGTTGCTGGGGACCTCCGCGGCACCGGTGGCCCGGATGGCGTCCTCCACCTGCTGGGCGAGCTGCTGCAGCTGGTCCTCGTCGACCGGCCGCCCCTGGCACGCCCGGCGGACGCCGGCCACCACCTTGCTGCGGTTGAACGGCTCGCTCACGCCGCTGCGCTTGACGACGGCGAGGACGGCCTCCTCCACCGTGGTGAAGCGCCGCCCGCACGCGGGGCACGACCGGCGGCGACGGGTGGTCGCCCCCTCGTCGGCCTCGCGCGAGTCGATGACCCGGCTGTCGGGGTTGTGGCAGAAGGGGCAGCGCACGGACTCTCCCCTCCGGACACGCCCGCTGCGGGCTCCGCCCGGGTGCCGCGGGGACCGCCGGAGCGGCCGGTGCGACAGAGCCGGGAGGCCGACTGTGGACCTCCCTGGGGACATCCGGTGGACGTCGTGGGGAGGACCTGAGGATCGGCCTGTGGACGGACTTACAGCAGTGCAACTACTAGATGTAGGGGAACCCTAGGCCGGGCTCTACTAGATCTGCAAGCCGGAACCCACGGCGCGTCGTCCGCCGAGTCGACATCGTGACCACCGGCGCGCACTCGTCACACCCGCCCCGGCGACACGCCGCAGAAGGCACCGCAGCGGTCGCGCAGCGTGCTGGAGGGTGTGACGAGTGACGGGCCGAGAGGCCCCGGAGGCGGTCGCGTCAGGTGCGCAGGGCCGCGTCGGGGCGCGCGAGGCGGGGACGGGACACGCGGTCGCCGAGCCGCATGGGGCGGGTGAGGCAGTCGACCTCCGTCGCACGCGGCATGAGCACCGTCGCGTCGGCGGTCTCCGCCTGCGGCGTCCCCGCCGGCTGCGTCGGTGCGTCGGTCGCGCGGTGGCGGCCGGCCACGGCCGAGGCCCGGTGACGGCCGGCCGACTGGCCGGCGGGGACCGCGGGCATCTCGGCGCTCACGTCACCGCCGTGACGACGGCGCCGGCGCACCGGAGCCGGCGCCGGGAGGACGCCGGCCACCCGCTGCTCACGGGCAGCAGCCTCGCTCAGCGACAGCAGCGGGCCGGCCGAGGCTCCGGGGAGCAGCTCCTCGGCGAGACCCGCGAAGGGGTCGACACCGGCGTCCGGGACCAGCGCCGGAGCGGGGCGGGTCACCGGCAGGCGGACCTGGGCGAGGTCGGTCCAGGTCTCGCGGTCGGCGCCGTCGACGGTCACCCGCACCCAGACCTCGCAGACACCACTGCCGTCGTGCCGCCAACCCAGCAGCGACCCCGGCCACCAGGCGCCCTCGAGACACACCTCGACGCTCTGCGACTGCTGGGTGAAGACGGCGGCCCGGCTGCCTGACATCGCTGACACGACTCCGACCGTAGATCCGCCGCCGGTCACAGTGCGTCAACGACTCGGCACGACGGATTGACGAACATCAGCACCGCGTCTTGTCGCTCCTCGACCTCGGGCGTCGCTGCACGAGGCGGGAACGGACCGGTCAGGGCAGCTCGAGGACCTGCCCCGGCACGACGACGGAACCCTCGAGGTCGTTGAGCTCCTCGATGGCGTCGACCACGACGCGCACGTCCTGGCCGCCCCCGGCCACCTCCCCCGCGATCGACCACACCGTGTCCCCCGGCTGGACGACGACGCTGCTCTCACCGGCCAGGCGCAGCCCCCCGTCGACCCCGTCGACCAGCGGGGCGATCGACGCCCCGAGGGCGACGGCGGCGCCCAGCGCGAGCGCGGCGGCGAACCGGCGCCCGCGGCGGGTCGGCCGCACGGAGACCGGCACCGGTGCCCACCCGCCGCGGACGGCACCTCCGGCGGGTGCGGACCGCAGCGGCCGACCACCCGGGCGCGCCGGGTCACGACGGGTGCGGGGCGCGGCGGTGTCCGGACCGGCACCGCGCGGCCCGGGCGCGGCCGGGCAGTCGGGGACCGGCCGCAGGTGCCCGGCCACCCGGGGGCCGGCACCCGGCAGGACGGACCGCGCCGCCGGCCCCGCCGCCCGAGCGGGCCCGGCCGTCGCAGACCCGGACCCGGGGGCACCGCCGACGGCCCCCGGCTCGAGCAACGGCCGCCACGGGACCCGTACTGCCGCGTCGAACTCCAGCACGGCCTGCCGCACGTTCGCCATGACCACTCCTCCTCGCTCCCCGGGCCGGATCGAACACGCGTTCGATCGAACGTCCGTTCGATGTCTACCGCATCTCGCCGACGGGGTCGACCCGGCGCCTCGCGACTGTTTCGAACACACGTTTGAAGTACCGGCGCCGAGGCGCTACCGTCCGGACCAGCACCCGTCCGCCGTCGCCTCCGGGCGCCGGCGGGGCCGGGCCGGACGCGGGCTCCGTCGAGAACCGCGCCCGGCCGCGGCGCCTCCGGCGGGCGCAGGACACCAGGGCCGTGGCGACACGGCCGGCGAGGAGGAGACGTGGCGGGCACGAGCGGGACGTCGGGGAGCGGGGTCCGGGGCGGCGGCACCTCGTCGCGGCGCACGTCCGGGAGCCGGGCCGGCGCACCGGAGCCGGCCGAGGCGGCGTCGGTGCGCACCTTCCCCGACCGCGGTGAGGCCGGGGACGGGCTCACCCAGCGGCAGCGGCGGGTGCTCGAGGTGATCCGTGACTCCATCGAGCGGCGCGGCTACCCGCCCTCGGTGCGCGAGATCGGCGAGGCCGTCGGGCTGTCGTCGGCCTCCTCGGTGGCCCACCAGCTCAGCGTGCTGCAGAAGAAGGGCTGGCTGCGCCGCGACCCGAACCGGCCCCGGGCGCTCGACGTGCGCCTGCCCGGCGACGGCTCCGGCGCCCCGGCGCCCACGGCGGTCACCCCGGCTGCAGCCGAGGTGAGCCCCACCCCGACCTACGTCCCGCTGGTCGGCCGGATCGCCGCCGGTGGCCCGGTGCTGGCCGAGCAGGCCGTGGAGGACGTCTTCCCCCTCCCCCGTGAGCTGGTCGGCGAGGGGACGCTGTTCATGCTCAAGGTCACCGGTGACTCGATGGTCGAGGCGGCCATCTGCGACGGCGACTGGGTCGTCGTGCGGCAGCAGCCGACCGCGGAGAACGGCGAGATCGTCGCCGCCATGATCGACGGCGAGGCGACGGTGAAGACCTACAAGCGGCGCGACGGGCACGTGTGGCTGCTGCCGCACAACCCCGCGTACGAGCCCATCCCCGGGGACGACGCCACCGTGCTGGGCCGCGTCGTCACGGTGCTGCGCCGGGTCTGAAGAAGGACCCCGTCCTCCCCTTGAAGGATCCCTTGCCCCCCGCCACTCGCAGGCTCGCGCCAGGCCCCGTCCCAGAGGCTCGCCGCGAGCGTGCGAGCGGTGAGGAGGACGGGGTCCTTCTGCCTGCAAGGGGGCCGTCAGGGCTCGGGGCGGACCCCGGGACGGGGCCAGCAGTCCGTCGGCGCGGCGTCAGTCGCGCCGGCGGACGAGCTTGCCGCCGAGCCAGACCACGACGCCGGCCACGAGGGCGGCGGCCACCGCGGCCGCGACCGGGGGCGGCCCGTCGTCGGCGGAGAGCAGGCCGGTGACCGAGCCGCCCGCCGACGCCGCGTCCGTGGCCGGGGCAGCCGGCAGCGGGACCACGGTGACGTCGCTGGGCAGCCCCTCCCCTGCGACGACGAGCGCCGCGGAGTCGCTGGTGAAGCTCACCGCCTCGCCCTGGGCCGCCTCGGGCAGGGCCACCCGGCGGGGCTCGCCCGCCAGCGCCGCCACGACGTCGGACCCGGTCAGCGGCCAGACGTAGGCGTCGGTGTAGGTGCGCAGCGCGACCCACCGCTCGTCGGGCGACACGGCGCCGCCGGTGACCATGAGCTGCCCGGCGCGGCCGACGGGTCCGCCCGGCGTCCCGGTGAGCACGAGGTCGACCCTCCCCACCTCGGTGAGCCCGACCGTGCCGTCCTCGACGAGCGGCGACGCCGGCCGGTACACCGCGCTGGCCCCCAGGACCTCCTTGGTCACCAGGTGGGGCGTCCCGTCGGGGGCGAGCAGCAGCGCCTCGACGTCCCGTGGTCCGTCGGGGTAGGCGAGCCGGAAGACCGAGCTGCTGCCGTCGGCGTGCAGGGCCAGCAGGGCCACCGTCGACCGGGTCCCGGTGTTGTCGCCGGTGTCGGCGAGCCAGACCGTCCCGTCGACGGCCAGCGCCAGGTCCTCCGGGTCGTAGGGGTCGACCGGCGCGGAGTGCACCGTGACCACCGCGCAGGTGCTGTCGAGCACGTACACGTCGAGCGAGTCGCCGCCGTCGTTGTGCACCAGCATCCGGTCGCCGACCTCGACCAGCCCGGAGACCTCGGGCAGGCGGGGGTCGGTGAGCTGGCAGCGCGTCTGCGGCGGTGCGGGGTCAACCGCCTGCGCGGACGCCGGCAGGGCGGTGCCGAGGACGAGCGTCAGCGCGAGGCCCGTCCCGGCCGCCAGACGTCGCCCCCTGGCTCCGCTACGCGGACGACCGGCCTGCTCGGGCACCGGGCCAGCGTGACACCACGACGTGGTCCACGACGTGAACCACGCCCAGCAGCAGGATGCCGACGGCTGCCCCGACGACCGCGTCGGTGACCCAGTGGAAGTCCAGGGACACCATGGCCACGCCGGTGGCCACCGGGCCGGCGACGCTGAGCACCCGGGCGGTCTGCTGCACCCACGCCGCGAGCCGGTACTGCACCACCTGCCAGCGGGCGACCCCCCACATGAGCACGGCGTTGGCGACGTGCCCGGAGGGGTAGGAGGCGCCGTCGCGGTGGAAGAAGGACCCGGGGTAGGCCGGGGCGGTGCGTCCGGTCCCGTACTTGAACGAGTAGACGACGGCGGTCAGCAGCACCAGCGCGAGGAGCACCCGCACCAGCGGCACGACGGTGCGGAACCGCCACCCGAGGTAGCCGACCAGCCCGGCGAGGACGATCAGGATGAAGCCGCGCCCGCCGAGCTGGGTCACCGCCCACACCGGCCAGTAGGCGGCCGAGTCCTTCAGGTCCCAGACGCTGACCACCTCGGAGACCCGCAGGTCCATCCGCTCGAGCACGCCGCGGGTGAGCAGGTCGACGGTCACCGCGACGGTGACGATCCCCGACAGCAGCACCAGCCACCGCGGCGGGCGGCCCACGGGGACCTCCGGCCCGGCGGCGGCGTCCGAGGAACTCGCCCCGGGACGCCGCCGTACCGCGCCACTGGTCACGCGGCAACGGTACCGGGCCGTGACCTGACCGTGACCTCGCTCGACCAGGGGAGCGTGTCAGGCGACGGGCGTCGCGAACCCCTCGAGCGCGGCAGCCAGCGCGCCGTCCACCCGCGCGCTGAGCCGGGTGCCACCGGCCTCGTGGGTCTCCTTGAGCACCTCGCCGTCCCGGTGCACGCGGGCGACCAGGTCGCCGCGGTCGTAGGGCACCAGCACGTCGACCTCGACGTCGGGGTGCGGCAGCCGGGCCGCGACGACCTCGCGGAGCTGCTCGATGCCGCTGCCCGTGCGGGCCGACACCCAGATCGCGCCCGGCAGGGCCCGGCGCAGGGTGAGGACGTCCTCCTCGCTCATCGCGTCGACCTTGTTGACCACGATGAGCTCCGGCACCGCCGCCGCGTCGATCTCCCGGAGGACGACGTGCACCGCGTCGATCTGGCCCAGCGGGTCGGGGTCGGAGCCGTCGACGATGTGCAGCAGCAGGTCGGCGGCGGCCACCTCCTCCAGCGTGGAGCGGAAGGCGTCGACGAGCTGGTGCGGCAGGTGCCGCACGAAGCCCACGGTGTCGGTGAGCGTGTACTCGCGACCGTCCGGGGACTGCGCCCGGCGCACGGTCGGGTCCAGGGTCGCGAACAGCGCGTTCTCGACCAGCACGCCGGCGCCGGTGAGCCGGTTGAGCAGGCTGGACTTGCCGGCGTTGGTGTACCCGGCGATCGCCACGCTCGGGACGGCGTTGCGCCCGCGGGCCGAGCGCTGGGTGGCCCGGGCGGTGGCCATGCCGGCGATCTCGCGGCGCAGCCTGCTCACCCGCGCCCGGATCCGCCGCCGGTCGGTCTCGATCTTCGTCTCACCCGGACCGCGGGTGCCGATGCCGCCACCGCCGGCGACCCGTCCACCGGCCTGCCGGGACAGCGACTCACCCCAGCCGCGCAGCCGCGGCAGCATGTACTGCATCTGAGCCAGCTCCACCTGCGCCTTGCCCTCCCGGCTCGACGCGTGCTGGGCGAAGATGTCGAGGATCAGCGCGGTCCGGTCGACCACCTTGACCTTGAGGATCTTCTCCAGCGCGTTGAGCTGGCCGGGTGTCAGCTCGCCGTCACAGATCACCGTGTCGGCGCCGGCCGCCGCGACGATGTCGCGGATCTCGGCGGCCTTGCCCGACCCGACGTAGGTACCGGCGTCGGGCTTGTCGCGGCGCTGGCTGACGGCCTCCAGCACCTGCGAGCCCGCGGTCTCGGCCAGGGCGGCCAGCTCGGCGAGGGAGCGGTCGGCGTCGGCCTGCGTCCCCTCGTTCCAGACACCGACCAGCACGACGCGCTCCAGGCGCAGCTGGCGGTACTCGACCTCGGTGACGTCGGCGAGCTCGGTGGACAGGCCGGCGACGCGGCGCAGCGCACCGCGGGCCTCGAGCGCGTAGGAGCCGGTCGTCTCGTCCGGCTCGTCCCGGCCCTCGTCGGAGCGGGGGGCCTCCTCGGCGGGTGCGGGCGCGGCCCGGAGGGCGCGCTCCTCGGCGTCGGTGAGCACGGCGCGGTTCTGTGCGGTCGTCATCGTCTCCAGCGTGGCAGACCCCAGCACCTGGGGCATCCGAGTTGTCTCCTGCGCTTGTGTCATCGACCCGTACAACACCGCAGCCGCCGCGGACCATCCCGCACGCGTGGCCGGGTCGTCACCGGGTAGGGCCGGAGCACGACCGACCACAGGAGGAGGCTCGAGATGAGCGAGACGGGCAGCAGCGCGGCGGGGGCCGACGAGCAACTCGACGACCCGGGCCGGGACCCCGTGGGCCTCAACCCGCCGCGCAACCCCCTGGGCGGCGGCCCCGACCAGGACAGCGGCCGCGGCCGGCCCTCCGGCAGCCCGGGCACCGCCGGCGAGTCACTGATGCCCGAGGCGCCCGAGGACACCGAGACGCCGAAGACCTGAACAACGCCCCCTGTTCCCCACCACTCGCAGCTCGTGGCGGGGCCCTGCAGCGGGCCCGCCCGGCGGGTCAGCTACCGAGCCACTCGGGGGTCAGCTCGCCGGTCGCCACCACGACCGCGGGGCCGGACAGCACCGTCGTCCGCTGGTCGACGGTCACGCCCAGCCGGCCACCGGGGACGTCGACGGTGACCGTGCCGGTGGTCGCTCCGGCGGCCTCGAGCGCCGCCCAGGCCGCCGCGCAGGCGCCGGTCCCGCACGAGCGGGTCTCCCCCACCCCGCGCTCGGACACCCGCAACCGCACGTGCCGGCCGGCCTCGACGACGTTGACGAACTCGACGTTCACACCGTCCGGGAACAGCCCGGCGTCGACCGCCGGGGCCCTCGTGAGATCGAGGGTGTCGACGTCGACGTCGGTGAGGACGGCCAGGTGCGGGTTGCCCATCGACACCGCGCGGCCGGGGAACGACGTGCCGTCGAGGTGGGCGTCGCCGGCGCCGAACGGCCGGGCCGGGCCCATGTCCACCCAGTAGCGGCCGTCGGCCGCCGCACCGACCCTTCGGGGACCGCCGCGGGTGCCGACCCAGATCCCGTCGGCGCAGGCGGCCCGCTCGACGAGCCCCTCGGTGACCAGCACGTGCAGGAACAACCGGATCCCGTTGCCGCACATCTCGGCCGTGGAGCCGTCGGCGTTGCGGTGGTCCATGAACCACTCGCACCGCCCCAGCGCCTCGCCGAGCACGGCTCGGGCGTCGGGCACGTGCACACTGCGGACGACGCGCAGCACGCCGTCCCCACCGAGGCCGGCGCGCCGCTCGCACAGCCGCCGGACCATCGCCGCGTCCAGCCGGCTCTCCGGCCAGCCGGTGCCGTCGGGGTCGGGCAGGACGACGAAGTCGTTCTCCGTGCCGTGGCCGATCAGCACCCGGTGCGCGCTCACCGGTCCAGCGTACGAGCGGTGATCACCCCGAGGGCGGCCTCCACCAGATCGGGCCGGGCGGCGTCGAGCCAGGTGGTCGCCGGGTCGCGGCGGAACCACGAGCGCTGTCGGCGGACGAACCGGCGGGTGGTGCTCACCGTGCGCTCCCGGGCCTCGGCGGGCGTCAGCGCGCCGTCGAACTGGGCCAGCACCTGCGCGTACCCCAGCGCCCGCGAGGCGGTGGGGCCCTCCCGCAGCCCGTCAGCGGCGAGCGCCGCCACCTCGGCGACGAAGCCCGCGGCCCACATCCGGTCGACCCGGACGGCGACCCGCTCGTCGAGCTCGGCCGGTTCACGGTCCAGCCCGACGACGACCGCCGGGTAGTGCGGCCGCGGCTCGGGCAGCGTCGCGCGGAACGGCCCGCCGGTGATCTCGACGACCTCCAGCGCCCGCACGATCCGCCGCCCGTTCGACGGCAGGACGGCGGCCGCGGCGGCGGCGTCGCGCGCGGCCAGCCGGGCGTGCAGCGCGGCCGGGCCGACCTCGGCGAGCTCGGCCTCCAGCCGGGTCCGGACGGCCGGGTCGGTGCCGGGGAAGTCCAGCTCGTCGAGGACGGCGCGCACGTAGAGCCCGGAGCCGCCGATCAGCAGCGGCACCACCCCGGCCGCGCGCAGCCGGTCGACCTCGGCGCGGGCCAGCCGTCGGTACTCGGCCACCGACGCCGCCTCCCGCACGTGCCAGAGGTCTAGCAGGTGGTGCGGCACGCCGTCCCGCTCGGCGACGTCGGGCTTGGCGGTGCCGATGTCCATGCCGCGGTACAGCTGCATCGAGTCGGCGTTCACCACCTCGCCGCCCAGCCGGTGCGCCAGGGCGACCCCGAGGGCGGTCTTGCCGGTCGCGGTGGGGCCGACCAGCGCGACCACCGGCGGCAGACCGCTCACCGCACGCTCCAGTCGGCCACCAGGTAACCGACGCCGAAGGGCGCCTCGTGCGCGTGCAACCGGCCGGTGACCTCCCGGCCGGCCAGCACGGCGCCGACCGCCCGCCAGGCGGGCACGCCGGCGGCGAGCAGCCGGGCGCCCTCCGCGGGGTCGAGCGCGGCCAGGGCGCCGGGGTCGCCGGCGGCGAGCGCGGCGGCAACGGCCTCGTCGAAGGGCTCGGCGGCCTCGTCCAGGTGGCCGGGCGCCTTGAGCGAGCGCCGCGCCGAGCCGTCCCCCATCACGAGGACGGCGACTGGAGCGGCGCGCCCGGTCAGGGCGCCGGCGAGGTCGTCGGGGCCGACGCCGAGGCGGGCGCCGGCGTACCCGGCCCCATCGAGCAGCCAGGCGCCGAGCGTGTGGGCCAGCGGCGTGCGGCGCCCATCGGACCGGGCCCGTCCCGCGAAGGGCACCTCCAGGTCGACGCCGAAACCGCGGAGGTCCCCGCCGTCGCCGTCCCCGAAGCGCCCGCAGCCGGGCTCTCCGCCGACCACCACGACCAGCTCCGGCCGGGCAGCCAGCACCGCGCCGACCGCGGTCGCGCAGGCCGCCCGCAGCGTCGCGGTGTCCGCTGCCGCCCGCCCGGCCACGGCCGGCACCAGCAGCGGCGGGCAGGGGCAGAAGGCGACGGCCGACGGGGTCGCGCGGGACCGAGCGGCCGGGGCTGAGCTCACGGCAGCAGTCTCCCGGATGCGTCGTGGGAGACTCCGACACGTGTCGAGCACGGAGAACGCCGGAAACCCCTCGCAGCAGCTGCCCCAGCCCGAGACGGCCGGATCCGAGGCGGTCGCCCCCGAGGCGGGGACGGCGGCGGCGCCCGGCCCTGGCGACGCCGCTCTCGCCGACCCGACCGCGGGGGCCGCCACCGAGCAGGCCCCGTCGGAGGCCGCCCCGGAGGCGCCCGCACCCGGGACCGACGGTCCCGAGGGCACCGCTCCCGACGCCTCCGCGCCCGAGGGCACCGCCCCTGAGGGCACCGCTCCCGACGCCTCCGCGCCCGAGGGCACCGCTCCCCAGGGCACCGCTCCCCAGGGCACCGCTCCCGACGCCTCCGCGCCCGAGGCCACCGCTCCCGACGCCTCCGCGCCCGGAACCGCCACTGCCGAGACCGCCGCCCCCGGGACGCCCGCACCCCAGCACGCCGTCCCGCACCCGCCCGTCGACGCGGCCCCGGCGTCCGACCCCGCCCAGTGGGGTCGGGTGGACGAGGACGGGACGGTCTACGTGCGCACCGCCGAGGGCGAGCGCGCGGTCGGCTCGTGGCAGGCCGGCGACCCCGCCTCAGGGCTGGCCCACTACGCCCGCCGCTACGACGACCTCGCCACGGAGGTATCGCTGCTCGAGGCGCGGCTGCGGGCGCACACCGGCAACCCCAGCGAGATCAAGGCCAAGGCGCAGTCGCTGGCCGAGTCCATCCCCACCGCCACAGCCGTCGGCGATCTCGACGGGCTGGCCACCCGCGCCCGGGCGATGGTGGAGACCGCCGACTCCGCGGCCGCCGAGTCCCGGGCGGAGAAGGCCGCCGCGCGGGCCGCGCAGGTCGCCCGCAAGGAGGCGCTGGCCGCCGAGGCCGAGCAGATCGCCGCCGAGTCGACCTCGTGGAAGGCCGCCGGCGACCGGCTCAAGGCCATCGTCGAGGAGTGGAAGACCATCCGCGGCATCGACCGCAAGACCGACGAGGCGCTGTGGAGCCGCTTCGCCGCCGCCCGTGACGCGTTCGGCCGCCGCCGGGGCGCGCACTTCGCCGCCCTCGACGCGCAGCGCGGCGAGGCCCGCGCGGCCAAGCAGGAGCTCATCGCCGAGGCGCAGCGGCTTTCCACGTCGACCGAGTGGGGCCCCACGAGCGCCGCCATGCGCTCGCTGATGGACCGCTGGAAGGCCGTTCCGCGCACCGGCCGCGACGGCGACGACGACCTGTGGAAGCAGTTCCGCGCGGCGCAGGACGTCTTCTTCAGCGCCCGCGCCGAGTCCGACAAGGCCCGCAACGCGGAGCAGCTGGCCAACCAGCAGGCCAAGGAGGAGATCCTCGCCGAGGCCGAGAAGCTCGATCCGTCCGGCGACCTGCGCGGAGCCCAGAACGTGCTGCGCAAGCTGCAGGAGCGCTACGACGCCATCGGCCACGTGCCGCGCGGCGCCATGCGCCAGCTGGAGGACCGGATGCAGGCCGTCGAGCAGCGCATCCGCGGCGCCGTCGACACCTCCCGCCCGCGGGTCGCCCCGGAGAACCCGATGGTCACCTCGATGCGGCAGGCGGTGACCAAGGCCGAGGAGCAGCTCGCCAAGGCCGAGGCCGCAGGCGACGGCCGCCGGATCGAGGACGCCCGGGCGAACCTGGCCACCCGCCGGGAGTGGCTGGCCGAGGCCGAGAAGTCGGCGTCCCGCCGGTAAGGACCCCGTCCTCCCCACCCTTCGCAGGCTCAGGGCGGGACCCGGGACGGGGCCGAGGTCAGCCGCAGCCGCCGACCGGGGCGAGCGGAGCCGGGACGCCGACCCGCGGCATCCCGAGCGACACGCCGGGGGTGCTCGGCCGGGTCCCGGCCTCGTGCGCGTCCCCGGCACGGGTGCGGCGGTGCGACCGCAGCGGACCGTCGGCGACCAGGTGGTGCGGCGCGGCCTGGGTCACCACGGTCTCGACGACGTCACCAGGCCGCACGCCGTCGGCGGCCGTGAAGTGCACCAGCCGCCCGTCGCGGGCGCGGCCGGACAGCCGCCCGGTGCGGGCGTCCTTGCTGCCCTCTCCGGCAGCGACCAGCAGCTCGACGGTCCGGCCGACCTGGGCCCGGTTCTCCGCCCAGCTGATGTCGTCCTGCAGCGCGGTCAGCCGCAGGTAGCGCTCCTGCACGACCTCCTTGGGCAGCTGACCCTCCATCTCCGCGGCCGGCGTCCCGGGCCGCTTGGAGTACTGGAAGGTGAACGCGCTGGCGAAGCGGGCCTGACGCACCACGTCGAGAGTCTGCTCGAAGTCCGCGGCGGTCTCGCCGGGGAAGCCGACGATGACGTCGGTCGTGATCGCGGCGTCGGGCATCGCGGCCCGCACACGGTCGATGATCCCGAGGTAGCGGTCCTGCCGGTAGCCGCGGCGCATCCGGCGGAGGACGTCGTCCGACCCGGACTGCAGCGGCATGTGCAGCTGGTGGCAGACCGCCGGCGTCTCGGCCATCGCGGTGATGACGTCGTCGGTGAACTCGCGGGGGTGCGGGCTGGTGAAGCGGACCCGTTCGAGGCCCTCGATCCGCCCGGTCGCGCGCAGCAGGTCGGCGAACGCGCCCCGGTTCCGGAACTCGACGCCGTAGGCGTTCACGTTCTGCCCCAGCAGCGTCACCTCCAGCACGCCCTGGTCGACCAGCGCCTGCACCTCGGCCAGGATCTCGCCGGGCCGGCGGTCCTTCTCCTTGCCGCGCAGCGCCGGGACGATGCAGAACGTGCAGGTGTTGTTGCACCCGACGCTGATGGACACCCAGCCGGAGTAGGCGGAGTCCCGCTTGGCCGGCAGCGTCGACGGGAAGACCTCGAGGGCCTCGGCGATCTCCACCTGCGCCTCGGCGTTGTGCCGCGCGCGCTGCAGCAGCGCCGGCAGCGAGCCGACGTTGTGCGTGCCGAAGACGACGTCCACCCAGGGGGCCCGCCGGACGATCTCGCCGCGGTCCTTCTGCGCCAGGCAGCCGCCGACGGCGATCTGCATGCCGGGGTTGGCGTCTTTCGCCGGGCGGAGGTGGCCGAGGTTGCCGTAGAGCCGGTTGTCGGCGTTCTCCCGCACCGCGCAGGTGTTCAGGACGACGACGTCGGCGTCGGTCCCCTCGGGGGCGGCGGTGTAGCCGGCGGCCTCCAGCAACCCGGAGAGGCGCTCGGAGTCGTGCACGTTCATCTGGCAGCCGTAGGTGCGGACCCGGTAGGTCCGCCCGGCAGCCTGCAGGTCGGTCGTCATGACGGAACGAGGGTACGGCGACCCGATCGGGTGTCCCCGCCTCACTCGGCAGGGCTTCGTTACGCCTTCGTGATCGCCGGAGACCGATGGCGTCGTTCGCCGCCTCTAGGGTTCCCCGGGTGACCAGCCGTACCGCCGGAGAGCCTCTCGTCCGCCTGTCCGGGGTCGACAAGTGGTTCGGTGAGCTGCACGTCCTGCAGGACATCGACCTGTCGATCGACCGCGGCGAGGTGGTCGTCGTCATCGGCCCGTCCGGGTCGGGCAAGTCGACGCTGTGCCGGACGGTCAACCGGCTCGAGCCCATCGACTCCGGTGAGATCACCATCGACGGCCAGCGCCTGCCGGAGGAGGGCAAGGAGCTCGCCCGGCTGCGGGCCGACGTCGGCATGGTGTTCCAGAGCTTCAACCTCTTCGCCCACAAGACGATCCTCGAGAACGTCACCCTCGGCCCGATCAAGGTGCGCAAGCAGGGCAAGGGCGAGGCCGAGCGGCGCGCCCGCGAGCTGCTGGACCGGGTCGGGGTCGGCGTGCAGGCGAACAAGTACCCGGCACAGCTCTCGGGCGGTCAGCAGCAGCGGGTCGCCATCGCGCGCGCCCTGGCGATGGACCCGAAGGTGATGCTCTTCGACGAGCCGACCTCCGCGCTGGACCCCGAGATGATCAACGAGGTCCTCGACGTGATGATCTCGCTGGCCCGCGACGGCATGACGATGGTCGTCGTCACCCACGAGATGGGCTTCGCCCGCCGGGCGGCCAACCGGGTCGTGTTCATGGACGGTGGCCGGATCGTCGAGTCCGCCGCCCCCGAGACCTTCTTCACCAACCCGCAGTCGGACCGGGCCAAGGACTTCCTCGCGAAGATCCTCACCCACTGAGCCCGGTAGAGAGGAACGCACATGCGCATCACCCGCTACGCCGCCACCCTGGGGGCCCTGGGCCTCGTGCTCGCCGGCTGTTCCAGCGAGGCCGGCCAGCAGGCCGAGGAGGCCACCGAGAACGCCCCCGAGGTCGCCCAGGACGTCGAGTTCCCGGCCGGGAGCACGATGGCCGAGCTCGCCGAGGCCGGGACGATCACCGTCGGCACCAAGTTCGACCAGCCCGGCTTCGGTCTGGCCAACCCGCAGGGCGTGCCCGAGGGCTTCGACGTCGAGGTCGCCAAGATCATCGCTGGTGAGCTGGGCATCGCCCCCGAGGAGATCGAGTGGAAGGAGACGGTGTCGGCCAACCGGGAGTCGTTCATCCAGAACGGTGACGTCGACGTCGTCGTGGCCACGTACACGATCAACGACGCCCGCAAGCAGCTCATCGACTTCGCCGGGCCCTACTACGTGGCCGGCCAGGACATCATGGTCGCCACGGGCAACCCGCTAGCCATCGAGGGCCCCGACGACCTCGCCGGCAAGCGGGTCTGCTCGGTGGAGGGCTCGACGCCGGCCCAGAACATCCGGGACAACTACCCGGAGGCCCAGCTGACGCTGTTCGACGTGTACTCCAAGTGCGCCGACGCTCTGCGCAACGGCCAGGTCGACGCGGTGACCACCGACAACGTCATCCTCACCGGCCTCGTGCAGGGCGGTCAGGGCGCGTTCGAACTGGTGGGCAACCCGTTCACCGAGGAGCCGTACGGCATCGGCCTGGCGAAGGGTGACGACGAGTTCCGCGGCTTCATCAACGACACCCTCGAGCAGGCCTACGAGGACGGCTCCTGGGCCGCAGCGTGGGACCGCACCGCGGGCGCCATCACCGGCACGGAGGCTCCCGAGCCGCCGGCGGTCGACCGCTACTGAGCGACCGGATCCCCTGACGCCGCCGGGCGGGGCTTCCCGCCCGGCGGCGCCTCGCCGTCCCGACCCGGAGAGGAGGCGCCGTGGACTTCGTACGCGAGAACTCCGACCTGTTCCTCGATGCGTTCCTGACCACCCTCGGCCTGTCGCTGCTGGCCGGCCTGCTGGCGCTGGTGCTCGGCACCCTCCTCGCCGCGATGCGCGTCAGCCCCATCCCCCCGCTGCGCGGCCTGGCCACCTTCTACGTCGAGACCTTCCGCAACACGCCGCTCACGGTGGTCTTCTTCTTCATCATCTTCGGACTGCCGCAGATCGACTTCGTCATCGGCTTCTTCCCGGGGGCCGTCCTGTCGGTCGGCCTCTACACCGCAGCCTTCGTCTGCGAGGCGGTGCGCTCAGGAGTCAACGCGGTGTCGGGCGGCCAGGCCGAGGCCGCGCGGGCGCTCGGGCTGACCTTCGGGCAGTCCCTCCGCGAGGTCGTCCTCCCCCAGGCCTTCCGGACCGTGGTCCCGCCCCTGGGCAACGTGCTGATCGCGATGGTGAAGAACACCTCCATCGCCGCAGGCTTCTCGGTGAGCGACCTGAGCTCGCTGCTGCCCCGGTTGGTCAACGCCGACGCCGGTGACCTGACGCTCGTGCTCGTCGGCGTGGTCGTGGGCTACATGGTCATCACCCTCCCGTCCGCCCTGGCGATCAACCAGATCGAGCGCCGGGTGGCGATCCTGCGATGACGACACCCGTCCTCTTCGACGTGCCCGGCCCGAAGGCCCGCCGGCGCATCCGCATCGGCACGGCGGTCGGCGTCCTCGTCGTCGTGGCGATCGCCGCCCTCGTCCTCGTCCGCCTGGCCGGCAACGGCCAGCTGGAGCCACAGCGCTGGGCCGTCCTGTTCGACCCGGCCAGCCAGGTGCCCCAGGCACTCGGCCAGGCCCTGCTGCGCACGCTCCAGGTCGCGATCGTCGGCATGGTGCTGGCCACCGTGCTGGGTCTCCTGCTCGCGGTCGGCCGGCTCTCGGAGCACCGCTGGGTCGGCGTGGTCGTCACGACGCTGATCGAGTTCTTCCGCGCAGTACCGCTGCTGGTCCTGATCTTCGCGCTCTACTTCCTGCTCCCGAAGTTCGGGATCCGGCTCAGCGCGTTCTGGGCCCTCGTGGGTGGCCTGGTCCTCTACAACGCCGCGGTGCTCGCCGAGATCTTCCGCGCCGGCATCCTGTCGGTGGACCGCGGCCAGCGCGAGGCCGCCTATGGCCTCGGTATGCGCAAGACGCAGGTCATGACGCTGGTGCTGCTCCCGCAGGCGGTCCGGCGCATGCTGCCGGTGCTCATCGCCCAGCTCGTCGTGCTGCTCAAGGACACCTCGCTGGGCTTCATCATCAGCTTCCCCGAGCTCCTGCGCGGGGCGCGTGGCCTGGTGGAGTTCTTCACGCTGCAGTTCGGCAACCAGTACACGTTCCAGCTCTACGTCGCCGCCGCGGTCATCTACATCGCGATCAACCTGGTGCTGTCGTGGCTGGCGCGGTATGCGGAGGGGCGCACCCGTCGCAACGCGAAGACGGCGGCCACGACGCCGACCGAGCTGCCCGCCGACGTGCAGATGGGTGGTGGCGGCGGCGTCATCCCAGCGGCCCGGTGACGCCGCCGCCGGGTGGGGCTGCCGGGTTCCGCGGCGGTTCCACCCGGCGGCCGGGCTGCCGAGAACTGCGACGTGGACACCGCCCTCCGCCCCGCCGTGCCCCCCGCTCCCGGCGCCGGTGCGCCGTCCGGCGGCTCCTCCGGACGCCGCCCAGGAGTTCGTGACCCGGCTGCGTGCCTCCGCGGCCTCCCTCGCCGCCGCCGCGAGCGCCGACACGGCCGTCGTGCGGGAGGTCGTGCCCCCGGCCCGTCACCGGCGCTCGCGGTGCCGGGTGGTGCTGCGTTTCGCCGCGGGTGAGGAGACCGACGTGACCTTCCTCGGGCCGGTGAGCTCCGCGGCCGCGGCGCCCGAGCGGTCCTTCGACCTGCAGATCCGGGCGTGGCTGTCCACGGAGCTGGGTCGCGAGGGCAGCTGGCTGGTGGCCGACGACGAGGCGCCGGACGGCGTCGCCGTCGACGTGACTGCCTGGTCGGCGACCGACCACTCCGCGGAGGAACCCGCTCCCGGCGCAGGATGACCGGCCCAGGGGCGTTCCGGCTTCCCTGACCTGCGTCGGTGGGTCACCATGGGAGCAACAGCTCCGAGCCGGAGGAGCGCGGTCGCCCCTGGGAGTCCCGCATGACCGCTCTGGCCCCGCAACCCATCGTCACGCGCTCGAGCACCGCTCCGGCGCCGGCAAAGGGCTCGCGGCTGTCGAACCTGCTGCGGACCACCGACCACAAGACCATCGGCCTGATGTACCTGGTCACGTCGTTCGTGTGGTTCATCATCGGCGGGCTGATGGCGATGCTCATCCGCGGGGAGCTGGCCCGGCCGGGGCTGCAGTTCCTGTCGCCGGAGCAGTACAACCAGCTGTTCACCATGCACGGCACGATCATGTTGCTGTTCTTCGCGACGCCGCTGTTCTTCGCCTTCGGCAACCTGATCATGCCGCTGCAGATCGGCGCCCCCGACGTCGCCTTCCCGCGGCTGAACTCCTTCTCCTACTGGCTGTTCCTCTTCGGCTCCACCCTCGCGGTGTCCGGCTTCTTCACCCCGGGCGGGGCCGCCGACTTCGGCTGGTACGCCTACACGCCGCTGTCCGACGTGGCGCACAGCCCCGGGGCCGGCCCCGACCTGTGGATCGCCGGCCTGGCGGTGTCCGGCCTGGGCACCATCCTCGGCGCGGTCAACTTCACCACCACGATCGTCTGCCTGCGGGCGCCGGGGATGACGCTGTTCCGGATGCCGATCTTCTGCTGGAACACGCTGGTCACCAGCCTGCTGGTGCTCTTCGCCTTCCCGATCCTCACCGCCGCGCTGTTCGCCCTGCTGGCGGACCGGCAGATCGGCGCGCTGGTGTACTCGGAGGAGAACGGGGGGCCGATGCTGTGGCAGCACCTCTTCTGGTTCTTCGGGCACCCCGAGGTCTACATCATCGCGCTGCCGTTCTTCGGCATCGTCACCGAGATCATCCCGGTGTTCAGCCGCAAGCCGCTGTTCGGCTACAAGGGCATGGTGTTCGCGACCATCGCCATCGGCGCCCTGTCGGTGACGGTGTGGGCGCACCACATGTACGCCACCGGTGCGGTGCTGCTGCCGTTCTTCGCGTTCCTGACCTACCTGATCGCCGTGCCGACCGGCATCAAGTTCTTCAACTGGATCGGCACCATGTGGCGCGGGCAGCTGACCTTCGAGACGCCGATGCTGTGGTCGATCGGCTTCATGGTCACCTTCCTGCTCGGTGGGCTGACCGGCGTGCTGCTGGCCAGCCCGCCGCTGGACTGGCAGGTCAACGACAGCTACTTCGTCGTCGCGCACTTCCACTACGTGGTCTTCGGGACCGTCGTGTTCGCCGCCAACGCCGGCATCGCCTTCTGGTTCCCCAAGATGTGCGGCCGGATGCTCGACGAGCGTCTCGGGAAGCTCCAGTTCTGGATGACGCTCATCGGCTTCCACGGCACGTTCCTGGTGCAGCACTGGCTCGGCGGCGAGGGCTTCCCCCGCCGTTACGTCAACTATCTACCGACCGACGGCTTCACCACGCTGAACACTGTGTCGACGATCTTCTCGTTCATCCTGGGTGCCTCCATCATCCCGTTCCTCTTCAACGTGATCCGGTCGTGGCGCCACGGGCCACTGGCGCTGCGGGACGACCCCTGGGGCCACGGCAACTCGCTGGAGTGGGCCACGTCGTCCCCGCCGCCGCGGCACAACTTCACCGAGATCCCGAAGATCCGCTCCGAGCGGCCGGCGTTCGAGGCGCACTACCCGCACCTCATCGAGCGGCTGGAGCAGGAGAAGCACGTCGGCAAGCGGCACGAGCCCTACGCCGGCGTCAGCGAGATCGGCCTCAGCGGAGGGCAGCGGCAGGGCAGCAGGGACCCGGACCCGACCTGAGAGCGGCCCCGCTGCACGTTCCCACCCCTCGTAGCAAGGACCCCGTCCTGCCCACCCTTCGCAGGCTCAGGGCGGGGTCCGGGACGGGACCGGCGGTGCTCTTGAGGGGGGCGCTCCGCCCCCGCCCCTCGTCGGTGGACCCTCGCCCCGAGCCCTTCGCGAGCTCAGGACACCCCGGGTGAGGGCTGGACCACGGGCCATCCGCACCGCGTCGTCGGCCCCGACGTGGAGGCGGCCGGCAGGTCACGGTAGCCAGGCGTCCAGGCCCTGCCCGTGGTGCGAGCCCGGCTCGGCTTCCTCCGCGTGACCGGACCGGTCCTCATCGAGTGCCTCGCGGACCACCCAGGCGGCCAGCCCGGAGCCGTAGCCCTTGCGAGCCAGCATGCCCACCAGCCGGCGCTCGGCGGTGACCCGGTCGACCCGCCGCATCCCGGGCATCCGACGCTGCACCAGGCGACGGGCCGCATCCCACTCGTCCTGGTCGTCGACGAGGGCGACCGCCTCCTCGGCGACCTCGCCGTCGACGCCCTTGGCACGTAGCTCGGCCTTGAGTGCGCGCCGCGCCAGGCCTCGCCCGGCCTGGCGCGAGGTCACCCAGGCCCGGGCGAAGGCTGCGTCGTCGATGAGCCCCACCTCGCCGAACCGGTCCAGGACCAGCTCGGCGACGTTGTCGGGGATGCCGCGCTTGGCGAGCAGGTCGTCCAGCTGCTGACGGGTCTTGGGGGCGCCGGTCAGCGCCCGCAGGCAGATCGACCGGGCGATCTGCTCGGGGTCGCCCGGGTCGTCCTCGGAGTGCGGGTCGCCGGCCGGCAGGGCGGCGTCCGGATCGCCCGGGTCAGGGGACGAACCGGAGCGCCGCCCGCGTCGTCGTCCGGGAGCCGAGCGCTCCCGGGCCTCGGGCCAGCCGCCCACCGTCAGAAGTCGGGCTGGTCGGCCGCGACCGGCTCATCCAGCTTCGCGCCGATGCCGAGCTTCTCCTTGACCTTCTTCTCGATCTCGTCGGCGAGGTCGGGGTTGTCGCGCAGGAAGGTGCGGACGTTCTCCTTGCCCTGGCCGAGCTGGTCGCCCTCGTACGTGTACCAGGCACCGGACTTGCGGATGAAGCCCTGCTCGACTCCGGCGTCGATCAGGCCGCCCTCACGGCTGAAGCCCTGACCCCACAGCAGGTCGAGCTCGGCCTGCTTGAACGGCGCGGCGACCTTGTTCTTGACGACCTTCACGCGGACCCGGCTGCCGACCGCCTCGGTGCCCTGCTTGAGGGTCTCGATGCGGCGGACGTCGAGCCGGACCGACGAGTAGAACTTCAGCGCGCGGCCACCGGTGGTGACCTCCGGCGAGCCGTACACGACGCCGACCTTCTCGCGCAGCTGGTTGATGAAGATCGCGGTGGTGCCGGAGTTGTTCAGCGCACCGGTGATCTTGCGGAGCGCCTGGCTCATCAGCCGGGCCTGCAGACCGACGTGGCTGTCGCCCATCTCGCCCTCGATCTCGGCGCGCGGCACGAGCGCGGCGACCGAGTCGATGACGATGACGTCGAGCGCGCCGGAGCGGATGAGCATGTCGGCGATCTCCAGCGCCTGCTCACCGGTGTCGGGCTGGCTGACCAGGAGCGCGTCGGTGTCGACGCCGATGGCCCGGGCGTACTCGGGGTCGAGCGCGTGCTCGGCGTCGATGAACGCCGCGATACCGCCGGCGGCCTGCGCGTTGGCCACCGCGTGCAGGGCGACCGTCGTCTTGCCGGAGGCCTCGGGGCCGTACACCTCGATGACGCGGCCGCGCGGCAGGCCACCGATGCCGAGGGCGATGTCGAGGGCGATGGAGCCGGTCGGGATGACCTTCATCGCGACCTCGGGGCTGTCCCCCAGCCGCATCACCGAACCCTTGCCGAACTGCTTGTCGATCTGGGCGAGGGCCATGTCGAGGGCCTTGTCACGGTCGAGCGTTGCCATGGTGCTCACCTTCGAGAAGTCGCGATGCCGTGTGTCTTCGAGCGGGTCGGTGTCGACGCTAGAGCGGGGGGCTGACACTTCCGGGGGATCCGGTCGACCTGTGGAGGAACGCCCGGCCTGTGGACTGCGGCACCAATCTAGACCGAACGTGTGTTCGACTGTCAGCGTGACACGCCGTTCCCGCGACTCAGCGCTCCTTGCGCGGCACGTCGAACTCCTCGCAGATCGCCAGCCACACGCGCCGCACCGGCAGTCCGGCATCGATGGCCTCGACGGCGCTGCGCCCGCCCAGCGAGCTGAACACGTGGTCGCGGGCCACGCTCTCCGCGCGCATGGGGCCGAACTGCTCGCGGAGCCGGGACCAGAAATCCTGCAGTCGCACGACCCCGACGCTAGCGCGCACGCGGCCGGGTCCGCTCCGCTCCCCGGGCTCCTACGCTGGCTGCGTGATCGGCACCGGCTCGGCCAGCCTGGACCTCCTCCTCGAGATCGGCATCGCCCTGGCGCTCCTGGCCTCGCTGGTCCTGCTCTGGCGCAACTACCGGGGGCGCTGAGCCACCACGGCTCCCGCGGTCCGCGCCCACACCACGAGCAGCGGGACCACGAGCGCGGCCGAGACCGTCGCCACCAGCCCGTAGCCGCCCAGGGCGAGCAACGGGCCCCCGGCGACACCGGCGACCGCGGCACCCAGTCCCATGAGCAGGTCGGTGCCGCCCTGGGCGGCCGGCCGCTGCTCGTCGGTGACCGACTCGGTGACGAGGGTGGAGCCGGCGATGAGCCCGCAGGACCAGCCCAACCCGAGCAGCAGCAGCCCCGCGCCCAGCTGCAGCGCCGCGTCGGGTGCCGCCGTCCCGGCGAGCGCAGCCGCGGC
Source organism: Geodermatophilus obscurus (assembly GCF_900143215.1). Classification (GTDB taxonomy): domain Bacteria; phylum Actinomycetota; class Actinomycetes; order Mycobacteriales; family Geodermatophilaceae; genus Geodermatophilus; species Geodermatophilus obscurus_A. The sequence continues at coordinate 72,111 of NZ_FRDM01000015.1, forward strand.
CAGCAGCAGGGCCGCGGCGGCAGCGACCGTGGTCCGGCGGCCGGCCCGGTCGGCCAGCAGTCCGACCAGCGGGGAGAACAGGTACATGCCGGCGACGTGCACGCTGATGACCAGGCCGATGACGCGCAACGTCGTCCCGCCGGCGTGGCCCATGTGCACCGGCGCCATGACCATCACACCGACCATCACCGCGTGGGAGACCACCACCGCGGTGATCCCGAGCCGGCCGCGGGGGTCGGCCCACACGGCGCGGACGGCGTGCGTGGTGGCCCGTCGTGGCCGGCCGACGTCCGCCCCAGCGCCCCGCAGCCGGCGGGCCAGCAGCAGCGGGTCGGGCCGCAGCAGGGCGAGCAGGCCCAGGGCGACGACCGCGAAGACGGCGACGGAGATGGCGAAGGCCCCGGTGAGGGGGGGCAGTCCCAGGACGTCACCGAGCGCCTCACCGGGGCCGGCGAGGTTGGGGCCGAGCACCGAGCCGACCGTGGTCGCCCACACCACCAGGGACAGCGCCCGCCCGCGCTGCTCGGGTACGGCGAGGTCGGCCGCGGCGTAGCGCGCCTGCAGCCCGCACGCGGTGGCGGCGCCGAAGGCGAACAGGCCGACGAGGAGCAGCGGCAGCGACGAGGCGACCGCGGCGACGACGGTCAGCAGGGCACCCAGGACGGCGACCGCGTACCCGGCGGCCAGCCCGGCCCGCCGGCCGGCGCGGTCGCTGACGCGGGCCAGCGGCACGGCGAGGACCGCGGCCCCGAGCACGCCGGCCGTCTGGCCGAGACCGGCCGCGGTCTCGGTGCCGGCCACGTCGCGGGCGAGGAGGCCACCGACGGTGATGCCGACCGTGATGCCGAGCCCGCTCAGGGCGACTGCCCCACTGAGCACGCCGAGGGTCCGACGCTGGACGAGCGCCGGGTCGGCCGACCGGGTCTCCGCGGTCACGTCAGGCCCCTGTCAGAGGCCCATGGCACGGCCGACGATCTCGCGCATGATCTCGTTGGTGCCGCCGTAGATTGGCTGGATGCGGGCGTCGCGCCAGGCCTTGGAGACCGGGTACTCGTCCATGTAGCCGTAGCCGCCGTGCAGCTGCAGACAGCGGTCGGCCACCTTGTTCTGCAGCTCGGTGGTCCAGAACTTGGCCATCGCCGCGTCGACCGGGGTGAGGTCGCCGCGGTCGAGCTGGCGCACGCACTCGTCGACGAAGGTGCGGGCGATGGTGACCTCGGTCTGCAGCTCGGCCAGGACGAACCGGCTGTTCTGGAAGCTGCCCACCGGCCGCCCGAAGGCGGTGCGCCCGGTGACGTACTCGACGGTCTGGGCCAGCACGGTCTCGGCCGCAGCCACCGCGCCGACCGCGATTGACAGCCGCTCCTGCGGCAGGTTCTCCATGAGGTGGGCGAAGCCGCGGTTCTCCGCGCCCAGCAGGTTCTCCGCCGGCACCTGCACGTCGTCGAAGTACAGCTCCGCGGTGTCCTGCGCCTTGAGGCCGATCTTGGCCAGGTTCCGGCCGCGGGTGAAGCCGGGCATGCCGCGCTCGACCACCAGGAGGCTCAGCCCCCGCGACCCCGGGGCGTCGGGGTCGGTCCGCGCCACGACGATGACCAGGTCGGCGTTGATGCCGTTGGTGATGAAGGTCTTGGAGCCGGCGAGCAGCCACCCGTCGCCGTCCCGGCAGGCCGTCGTCCGGATGGCCTGCAGGTCGCTGCCGGCCGCCGGTTCGGTCATGGCGATGGCGGTGATGAGCTCACCGCTGCAGAAACCCGGCAGCCAGCGCTGCTTCTGCTCCTCGGTGCCGAGGTCGCGCAGGTAGGGCCCGGCGACGTCGTTGTGCAGGCCGAAGCCGAGGCCGGTGGCGCCGATCCGCATGAGCTCCTCGTCGAGCACCGCCTGGTAGCGGAAGTCGCGCACGCCCCCACCGCCGTACCGCTCGTCCATGTCGGTGCCGAGCAGGCCCTGGGCACCGGCAGAGGTCCAGACCTCGCGGGGCACGATGCCGTCGCGCTCCCACTGGTCGTGGAAGGGGACGACGTTCTTCTCGGCCCAGGCGCGGACCGTCTCCCGGAAGTCCTCGTGCTCGGCCTCGTACAGGGATCGGCGCATGGCGTCAGTGTGCCGCACGCCACGTCGGGGCCCCCGGCTGCTGTTCGCAGGTCAGCGGAGTGTCGTCCGCCTGTGGACACTGGAGCCGTGCCCGCCCTCGACCGGTTCTCCGAGCCCACCCGGGCCTGGTTCACCGGCGCCTTCGCCGAGCCCACCGCCGCTCAGGAAGGCGCCTGGGAGGCCATCAGCAGCGGCGGCCACGCACTCGTCGTGGCCCCGACCGGCTCGGGCAAGACGCTCGCCGCCTTCCTGTGGTCGCTCGACCGGCTGGCCGGCACACCGCCGCTGGCCGACGAGCAGGCCCGCTGCCGGGTCCTCTACGTCTCGCCCCTCAAGGCACTGGCCGTCGACGTCGAGCGGAACCTGCGCGCCCCGCTGGCCGGCATCGGCCAGGCCGCCGCCCGGCTGGGTCTGCTCCGCCCGGAGATCCAGGTCGGCACCCGGTCCGGCGACACCCCCGCCGAGGAGCGGCGCGCCTTCGCCCGGCGCCCCACCGACATCCTCATCACCACGCCCGAGTCGCTGTTCCTGTTGCTCACCAGCTCGGCGCGGGAGGCGCTGCGCGGCGTCGAGACGGTGATCGTCGACGAGGTGCACGCGGTGGCCGACACCAAGCGGGGCGCGCACCTGGCCGTCTCGCTCGACCGGCTGGACGAGCTGCTGGAGCGCCCGGCCCAGCGGATCGGTCTGTCGGCGACGGTGCGCCCCGTCGAGGAGGTGGCCGCCTTCCTGGCCGGCGGCCGGCCGGTGGAGGTGGTCGCACCCGGGTCGGGCAAGCAGTGGGACCTCTCGGTCGTCGTCCCGGTCGAGGACATGAGCGCCCTGGGCCAGCCCACCGGCGAGCTCGACGGCTCCGCGGCGGGCGACCAACCGCGGACGTCGATCTGGCCGGCCGTCGAGGAACGGGTCCTTGACCTCGTGGAGGCCCACCGCAGCACGATCGTCTTCGCCAACTCCCGGCGGCTGGCCGAGCGGCTGACCAGCCGGCTCAACGAGCTGGCCTACGAGCGGGCGACCGGCGAGCCGGTCCCGCCCGGCACCAACGCCGCCGCGCTCATGGCCCAGGCCGGCTCCGGCGGCGGGGTGCCCGAGGGCGTGCAGCCGGTCGCCGCCGCGCACCACGGCTCGGTGTCCCGCGAGCAGCGGGCGATCGTCGAGGAGGCGCTGAAGACCGGGCGGCTGCCGGCCGTGGTGGCCACCTCGAGCCTCGAGCTCGGCATCGACATGGGCGCGGTCGACCTGGTCGTGCAGGTGGAGGCGCCGCCCACGGTCGCCTCCGGTCTGCAGCGGGTGGGCCGCGCCGGTCACCAGGTCGGCGCGGTCAGCCGAGGTGTGCTCTTCCCCAAGTACCGCGGCGACCTGGTCCAGTGCGCGCTGGTCGCCGAACGGATGAAGGCCGGCGCGATCGAGTCGACCCGCTACCTGCGCAACCCGCTCGACGTGCTGGCCCAGCAGGTGGTCGCGATCGTCTCCGAGCGGCCGCGGACCGTCGACGAGGTCGCCGCACTGGTCCGCCGGTCGGCGCCGTTCGCCTCGCTGCCGGACTCCGCGCTGCACGCGGTGCTCGACATGCTGGCCGGTCGCTACCCTTCCGACGCGTTCGCCGAGCTGCGGCCGCGGCTGACCTGGGACCGGGTCACCGACACCCTGACCGCTCGCGGTGGCGCCCAGCGGCTGGCGGTCACCAGCGGCGGCACCATCCCCGACCGCGGCCTGTTCGGCGTCTTCCTCGTCGGCGGCGAGGACAGCCGCGGCGGCCGGCGGGTCGGCGAGCTCGACGAGGAGATGGTCTACGAGTCACGGGTGGGCGACGTGTTCCTCCTCGGCTCCTCCTCCTGGCGGATCGAGGAGATCACCCACGACCGCGTGCTGGTGAGCCCCGCCCCCGGCCAGCCCGGGAAGATGCCGTTCTGGCACGGCGACGCCCCCGGCCGCCCGCTGGAGCTGGGCCGTGCGCTGGGCGCCTTTCTCCGCGAGGTCGGCACCGCGACGCCCGAGGCCGGGCTCGACCGCGCTCGCGCCGCCGGCCTCGACGAGTGGGGCGCGGCCAACCTGCTGGCCTACCTCGCCGAGCAGAAGCAGGCCACCGGGCACCTGCCCGACGACCGCACGCTGCTGGTGGAGCGCTTCCGCGACGAGCTCGGCGACTGGCGGCTGGTCGTCCACTCCCCCTTCGGCGCCCAGGTCAACGCCCCGTGGGCGCTGGTGCTCGCCGCCCGGTTGCGGGAGCGCTACGGCGTGGACGTCGCCTCGATGCACTCCGACGACGGCATCGTGCTGCGGCTGCCCGACACCACCGGCGAGCCGCCGGAGGCCGACCTCGCCGTCCTCGACCCGGACGACGTCGAACGGGAGGTGACCGCCGAGGTCGGCAGCTCGGCGCTGTTCGCCAGCCGGTTCCGTGAGTGCGCGGCGCGGGCGCTGCTGCTCCCCCGCCGCGACCCGCGCCGGCGCACCCCGCTGTGGCAGCAACGGCAGCGCGCCGCACAGCTGCTCTCGGTGGCCAGCGAGTTCTCCAGCTTTCCGATCACGCTGGAGGCCGCCCGCGAGGTGCTGCAGGACGTCTACGACGTGCCCGGCCTGGTCGAGCTGATGCGCGACGTCCGCTCCCGCCGGGTGCGGGTGGTCGACGTGCAGACCCAGGCGGCCTCCCCGTTCGCCCAGTCGTTGCTGTTCGGCTACGTCGGCCAGTTCCTCTACGAGGGCGACGCGCCGCTGGCCGAGCGGCGGGCGCAGGCGCTGGCCCTCGACACCGGTCTGCTCGCCGAGCTCCTCGGCCGCTCCGAGCTGCGCGAGCTGCTCGACGCCGAGGCGCTGACCGAGGTCGAGAACGAGCTGCAGCGACTGCCGGCCCAACGCCACCCCCGCGACCTCGACAGCGCCGCGGACCTGCTGCGCATCGTCGGTGACCTCACCCCCGCCGAGGCCGCCGCCCGCGGCGTGGGCCGGGAGTGGCTCGACGAGCTGGTGGCCGCCCGCCGCGCGCTGGTGGTGCGCATCGCCGGCGAGGAGCGGTACGTGGCGATCGAGGACGCCGGCCGGCTGCGTGACGCCCTCGGCACCGCCCTGCCCGTCGGGGTACCCGAGGTGTTCACCGAGCCGGTGCCCGACCCGCTCGGCGACCTGGTCGGCCGCTACGCCCGCACGCACGGCCCCTTCCAGCCCGGCGAGGTGGCGCAGCGGCTGGGGCTCGGCGTCGCGGTGGTGAGCGCGACCGTTCAGCGGCTGGTCGGCACCGGACGCCTGGTCACCGGCGAGTTCCGTCCCGGCGGCACCGGCCAGGAGTGGTGCGACGCCGACGTGCTCCGGTCGGTCCGCCGGCGCAGCCTGGCCCGGCTGCGCCAGGAGGTGGAGCCGGTGCCGGTCGGCACGCTGGCGCGCTTCACCCCGTCCTGGCAGTCGGTGGGCAGCCGGATGCGCGGCCCGGACGGTGTCCTCGCGGTCGTCGAGCAGCTGGCAGGCGCCCTCGTGCCGGCCAGCGCACTGGAGTCGCTGGTGCTGCCGGCCCGGGTCCGGGACTACGCCCCCGCGATGCTCGACGAGCTGACCAGCGCCGGCGAGGTGCTGTGGGCCGGGGCCGGCGGGCTGCCCGGCGGCGACGGCTGGGTCAGCCTCGTCCCGGCCGACCTCGCCCCGCTCCTGCTCCCCGAGCCACTCGAGCTGCCCGAGGCGGCATCCACCGTGCTGGACCAGCTGGCCGGCGGTCAGGCGCTGTTCTTCCGCGGGCTGTCGGACCTGGCCGGCTCCACCGACGACGCCGCCTTCGCCGACCTGGTGTGGGATCTCGTCTGGTCCGGCGTGCTCACCAACGACACCCTCGCGCCGCTGCGCACCCGGCTGTCCGGCGGCGGCACGCACAAGCGCCAGCCCGCGCCGCCCCGAGCCCGGCTGGACCGCAGCCGCTACGGCCGCACCCGACTGGGCCGGCCGGCCATGCCGACCCGCGGCGGGCCGCCGACGATGGCCGGCCGCTGGTCGCGGCTGCCCGACCGGGAGCCCAACGCCACCAAGCGGACGACGGCCCGCGCCGAGGCGCTGCTCGAGCGGCACGGCGTGCTCACCCGCGGCGCGGTGGTCGCCGAGCAGGTCTCGGGCGGCTTCTCCGCGGTGTACCCGGTGCTGCGGGCGTTCGAGGAGAACGGCCGGGCCCGGCGCGGCTACTTCGTGGAGACCCTCGGCGCCGCCCAGTTCGGCACGCCGGGGTCGGTCGACCGGCTGCGCAGCTTCGCGTCGCCGGACCGGGTGCCCGGCGGCGCGGTGGTGCTGGCCGCGACCGACCCGGCCAACGTCTACGGTGCGGCACTGCCCTGGCCCGAGCGGCCCGGCGCGACGGACGAGGGCGGCAACCCCGGTGGGGCCGTCGACGTGGGTGAGGGCACCGGCGGCGGACGGCGCTCCACCGGGCACCGCGCAGGGCGGAAGGCCGGCGCGCTGGTGGTGCTGGTCGACGGCGAGCTGGTGCTCTACGTCGAGCGCGGCGGCGGGACGCTGTTGTCCTGGACCGAGGACGAGACCATCCTCAAGGAGGCCGCGACGGCGCTGTCCGGAGCGGTCGCGGCGGGCGCGCTGGGCCGGATGGTGGTGCAGAAGGCCGACGGCGCCTCGGTGCACGAGTCGACCCCGCTGTCGGCCGCGCTGCAGGCGGCCGGCTTCGCCGCCACCCCCCGCGGCCTCCGCCTGCGCGCCTGAGCCCGCGGCCCCGTCCAGGGCCCCGCCGGCCTCCGGAAGGACCCGTTCCCCTCACCCCTCGCACGCTCGGGTGAGCCTCTGGACGGGGCCGGGGGACACTGGAGCGCGTGCCCGAGGGAGACACCGTCTGGCTGGCGGCGAAGCGGATGGACACCGCGCTCGGCGGGGCCACCCTGCGCCGCGGTGAGCTGCGCGTGCCGCAGCTGGCCGCCACCGACCTCGCCGGGCGGACCGTCTTCGAGGTGGTGCCCCGCGGCAAGCACATGCTCACCCGGTTCACCGACGGCTGGACGCTGCGCACGCACTACCGGATGGACGGCAGCTGGCACATCTACCGGCACGGCGCCCGGTGGCGCGGCGGTCCGGCCTTCTCCATCCGCGCCATCCTGGCCACCGACGAGTGGGAGTGCGTGGGCTACCGGCTGCACGACGTGGCGATGGTGCGCACCGAGCACGAGGACCAGCTGGTCGGCCACCTCGGCCCCGACGTCCTCGGTCCGGACTGGGACCTCGACGAGGCGCTGCGCCGGCTGCGGGCGCACCCCGACGAGCAGATCGGCGTGGCCATCCTCGACCAGCGCAACCTGTGCGGCCCCGGCAACCTCTACAAGGTCGAGGGCCTGTTCGTCTGCGGCGTGCACCCGTGGATGCGGGTGGCCGACGTCGCGGACCTGCCCGGGCTCGTGGAGCGCACCCGGTCGCTGATGCTGGCCAACCGCGACCGCCCGGAGCAGAGCACCACCGGCGACCTGCGCCGCGGGCGGGACCACTGGGTCTACGGCCGCAAGGACCGTCCGTGCCTGCGCTGCGGCACCCCGATCCTGCGCGGCGACCAGGGCCCGGACCTGCAGGAGCGGATCACCTACTGGTGCCCGCGCTGCCAGGCCACCCGCTCCCCCATCGACCCGGCGGCCCGCACCGGCGAGCCCGGTCACCCGCCCCCACTCCCCAGCGCCTCCTGAGACGCCGCTGCCCGGTCACTTCGGTGACCGGGCAGCGACCCCTCTGCAGGGTCCCGCCGCGAGCCTGCGAGCGGTGGGGGGCAGAGGGGTCCTTCTCCTACTGCTGGTCGGGGCGCTCGGCAGGCTGCGTCGCCGGCTGCGCGGTCGACGTCGGCACTGACGGCGTCCCCTCCTCCAACGCCGGCGCCGCGGCCTGGCCGGTGATCGCGGGCTGCCCCATCGAGGCGCGGATCTGGTCCAGCCGGGAGGCGCCGGCGACGTCGAGGGTCGCCTTCTGCACCTCGAGCATCCGGCCCTCGACCGACGTCTGCGCCAGCTCGGCCTGCCCCAGGGCGTTCGCGTAGCGGGCCTCGATCTTGTCCCGCACCTCGCCCAGGCTCGGGGTGTTGCCCGGCGCGGAGAGCTCGTTGACCTGCTTGAGCGAGGCCGCCACGTGCTCCTGCATCTTGGCCTGCTCGAGCTGGCTCATCAGCTTGGTGCGCTCGGCCAGGGTCGTCTGCAGCCGCATCCGGCTCTGCTCGACCGCGCCGCGCGCCTGCTCGGCAGCCTGCAGCGCCTCGTCGTGGCTGCGCTTGAGGTCCTCCATCGACTGCTCGGCGGCGACCAACTGGGTGGCGAAGGCCTGCGCGGCGTTCTCGTACTCCATCGCCTTGGCCTCGTTCCCACCGGCGCGGGTCTGGTCGGCCAGCACCAACGCCTGGCGCGCGGATGCCTGCAGCTTCTCCACCTCGCCGAGCTGCCGGTTGAGCCGCATCTCCAGCTGGCGCTGGTTGCCCAGCACGGCGGCCGCCTGGTTGGCCAGCGCCTGGTGTCGCTGCTGCTCGGCCTCGATCGCCTGCTGGATCTGGATCTTCGGGTCGGCCTTCTCGTCGATCTTGGCGTTGGCCGAGGCCGTGAGGTACTTCCACAGCTTCACGAACGGGTTCGGCATCTGTCCTCCTGCGCAGGTAGCGGTCGTCCGCCAGGGCCTACCCGTCCGGCGTGCCGCAGCGATCGTCGTCCCCGTCATCGTCCCAGGTGCGCCCGCGGGTGAGCCAGCGCCGGGGTACGGAGGCGTTCCGGTCGCTAGGGTCGCGGGCGTGACCAGCGACCACTCGATGCTGAGCGTCCTCGGTGAGCTCGTCGTCGACATGCTCCCCGACCTCGCGGTCGGCGCCGGGCCGCACGGCACGACCCCGCACTACGTCGCCCGGCCCGGCGGCAACGCCTTGAACGTCGCGGTGGCCGCCGGCCGTCTCGGCGTCCCGGTGCGGCTGCTCGCCCGGCTGGGCACCGGGCCGCTGGCCGTGGGGCTGCGACGGCACGTGGAGCTGGCCGGCGTGGACCTCGCCGGGCTGGTACCGGCCACCGAGCCGGTCAGCCTCGCGGTGGTGGGCCTGGGCCCCGACGGTTCCCCCGACTACGGGTTTCACGTGCAGGGCGCCGCCGACTGGCAGTGGACCGACGAGGAACTCGCCGCCGTGCTGCCGCCCGGAACGGCGATCCTGCACGTCGGTTCGATCTCCAGCTGGACCCAGCCGGGCTGCGAGGCGATCGCCCGGCTGGTCGAGCAGGTGGCCGCCGACGGCCGGGCGCTGGTCAGCGTCGACCCCAACATCCGACCGATGCTGGCCAACGGCCCGGTCGGGACGGCGCTGGGCAACTCCGCCGCGTCGGTGCGCACCCGCCTCGACCGGCTGCTGTCCCGGGCCGACATCGTCAAGGTCAGCGCCGAGGACCTCGCCTGGCTCGAGCCCGACAGCGCCGGCGACCTCGACGGGACGGCCCTGCGCTGGGCCGACCGCGGCGCCGCCCTGGTGCTGCTCACCGACCGCGGGGCGCCGCTGCGCATCGCCCGGCCCGGCCGTGAGCTGCTGCGCCGTGAGCCCCCGCGGGTGACCGTGGCCGACACGGTGGGCGCCGGTGACTCGCTGGCGGCGGGACTGTTCGCGGGACTGCTGGACGCCGGGGTCACCACCCGGGCCGCGCTGGAGGAGCTGCCCGACGAGCAGCTGCTGCCGATCATCGACGACGCCGCCCTGGTCGCGGCGCTCACCTGCACCCGCGAGGGCGCCGACCCGCCGACCCGCGACGAGCTGGCGGCCGCCCGCCGGTGAGCGCGCCCGACGACGTCACAATGGTCGGGTTCGCCGAGCTGTCGGCTCCCGTCGTCCGCGCCCGCCTGCTCGCCGCGCACGACAGGTTCTGGGACGTCGACACCCGGCCGCTGCACCACCCGGTCTGGTTCGACCAGTTCGGCGGCTTCGGCACGCTGGCCCGCAGTGCCGCCGGGGAGGACGTCGGCTACCTGCTCGGCGTGGTCACCGCCGACCGGCTGGCCTACCTGCACCTGCTGGCCGTGCGCGACGACCGGCGCCGCACCGGCCTGGGCCGCCGGCTGGTGGCGTGGTTCGACGACCTGGCGCGCGACACCGGGGCGCGCGTCGTCCAGGCGGTCGCCCGACCGGAGAACACCGCCGCGGTCGCCTTCCACACCGCGCTCGGCGCCAGTGCCCACCTGTCGCAGGACGGGGTCGGACCGGGTGAGGACCGCCTCGTCCTCACCCGGTCGCTGACCCGCTAGCCGGACACCGCCACCGTCTGGGCCCCCGCCAGTGGCCCCGTCCGGGGTCCCGCCCTGAGCTGTGGGTGGGGCGGACGGGGTCCTCTCTCAGGCGGCTCCGGCCCGGCTGGCGCCGCCGCCGACCGTCGTCCCCTGTGCCTGTGCCTCCTGGACCTGCTCCACCCGGTCCTCGGTCGCCATCTGGGTCAGCCGGGCGCCGGCCTCGGCGTCCCGGGTGAGGTTGTCGCCGGTCTGCGGGTCGAACACGTGCACCTTGCGGGCGTCCAGCCAGAACTCCGCCTCACGCCCCTCCCGGATCCGGCTGGTCGCGTCGATGGAGACGATCGCCTGGGTGCGCAGCTCCTCGGCGTCCAGCTCCCGGGACAGCTCGCGCAGCTGGTCGCGGATCGTGTCGGGTGCCTCGTAGGGGATGTAGGCGTACTGGGAGTCGCCCAGCCACTCGGTGACGTCGACCCGCGCCCGGAACAGCGAGCCCAGCGGCCGCTTGGCCTCGTCGACCAGCGACGCGTCCTCGAAGTACTCCGGCCGGATGCCGACCAGCAGCAGGTCGCGGCCGCGGACGGCGGCGGCCCGGCGCTCGTCGAGCGTGATCGGTCCGAACGGCGTCTGCAGCCGGTCGCCGTCCAGGCTCGCGGGCAGGAAGTTCATCGGTGGAGAGCCGATGAAGCCGGCGACGAAGAGGTTGACCGGCTGCTCGTAGAGCTCGCGCGGCGAGGCGACCTGCTGGATCTTGCCCTTGCGGAGCACGCAGACCCGGTCGCCGAGGGTCATCGCCTCGGTCTGGTCGTGGGTGACGTAGACCGTGGTGATGCCCAGCCGGCGCTGCAACCGGGAGATCTCGGTGCGCATCTGGCCGCGCAGCTTGGCGTCGAGGTTGGACAGCGGCTCGTCGAAGAGGAACGCCTCAGCCTGGCGCACGATGGCCCGGCCCATCGCCACCCGCTGCCGCTGGCCACCGGAGAGGTTCGCCGGCTTGCGCTCCAGGTGGTCCTTGAGCTCGAGCACGTCGGAGGCCTCGGTGACCCGGCGGCGCACCTCGTCGTCGGACACCTTGGCCAGCCGCAGCGGGAAGGCGATGTTCTCGTACACGGTCATGTGCGGGTACAGCGCGTAGTTCTGGAACACCATCGACAGGTTGCGGTCCCGCGGGGCCAGGTCGTTGACCCGCTTGCCGCCGATCAGCATGTCCCCGCTGGTGATGTCCTCGAGCCCGACGATCATCCGGAGCAGCGTCGACTTACCGCAGCCGGACGGACCCACGAGGATCATGAACTCCCCGTCGGCGATGTCCAGGCTGACGTCGTTCACGGCCGGGTAGCCGTCGCCGTACTGCTTGACGATGTTGCGCATCTCGATCGAAGCCATGAGATCTCGTCCCCTCGCTGAGGTGGGTGGGTACGGGGGTCAGCCCTTGACCGCGCCGTTGGTGAGGCCGGCGACGATGCGCCGCTGGAAGAGCAGCACCAGGACGATGACCGGGATGGTGACGATCACGGCGGCCGCGGCCGTGACACCGGTCGGGTCCTCGAACTGCGAGGCACCGGAGAACAGGCCCAGAGCGGCAGGGACCGGTCGGGCCGCCTCGGTCGAGGTCAGGGAGATGCCGTACAGGAAGTCGTTCCAGGCGATGAAGAACGCGATGATCGCCGTGGTGAACACGCCCGGGGCGGCCAGCGGGACGATGACCTTGCGGAACGCCTGCCAGGTGGTCGCGCCGTCGACCTGCGCCGCCTGCTCCATCTCCCAGGGGATCTCCCGGAAGAACGCCGACATCGTCCAGATCGAGATCGGCAGGGTGAGCGACAGGTACGGGAGGATAAGCCCCGGCCAGGTGTCGTACAGGCCGATCTGCCGCCACACGTTGAACAGCGGCGTCACGATCGAGATGATCGGGAAGATCGCCACGGCGAGCGCGGTCGTCAGGATCAGCCGCTTGCCCGGGAAGTCCAGCCGCGCGATGGCGTAGGCGGCGAACATCGCCAGGATGCAGGAGATGAACGTCGCGATCAGGCAGATGCCGAAGGAGTTGCGCAGCGCCGGGAGGAACAGGCCGCTGGCGCTGCCGGTGAAGATGTCGCTGTAGTTCTGGCCGGTGAACTGCGTCGGCAGGAACCCCCCGTTGGACAGGTCGGACGGCGCCTTGAACGACAGCGACACGATCCAGGCGATCGGGAACAGGCAGTAGACGACGAGCACGAGCCCGCCGATGAGCCACCAGGTCTTCTCGCGCCGCGACATCAGCCCTCTCCTCTGGCCTGGGACAGGTCGACCTTGAAGATCTTGATGAATCCCACCGCGATGAGCACCACGCAGAGGAACAGCAGCACGGAGACTGCCGAGCCCAGACCGATCTCCAGCCGCGCGATCGTCTGCCGGTAGGCGAGGAACGACACCGACTCCGTGCCGTTGGCACCGGCTGTCATGATGAAGATGGTGTCGAAGATCCGGAACGCATCGAGCGTCCGGAACAGCAGGGCGACCATGATGGCCGCCTTCATGTTCGGGATCGTCACCCGCCACAGCCGCTGCCACCAGGTGGCGCCGTCGACCTTGGCCGCCTCCTGCAGCACCTCCGGCACCTGGGCGAGGCCCGCGAGCAGCAGCAGCGAGATGAACGGCGTGGTCTTCCAGATCTCCGCCAGGCAGATCACCAGCAACGACGTCCAGGTGCCGCCGAACCAGTCGGTGTCCGTGCCGATGCCGGGCAGCCAGGCGAACCAGCTGTTGACGAAACCGGTGTTGATGTCGAAGGCGAACTGCCAGGCCAGCGCCGAGACGACCGTGATCACCGCGTACGGGATGAGGATCGAGGCCCGCACGACGGGCCGGATGGAGCTCAGCGCCTTGGCCATCACCATGGCCAGGCCGAAGCCGAGCACCAGCTCGACCGCGACGGTCACCAGCGTGATGAAGAGGGTGATGCCGAGGGCCTGCCACCACAGCGGGTCGGTGAGGATCACCAGGTAGTTGGACAGCCCGGTGAACGAGCGGTTGGCCGGGTCGGTGAGCCGGTAGGAGAACAGCGACTCGTAGACCGCCTGCAGGATCGGGTAGGCGGTCACCGCCAGCATCACGAAGAAGGCAGGGCCGGCGAGCAGCCAGCCGAGCCGGCGCTCGGAACGGGACCGGTCGCTGATGCTGCCGCGCGGTGCCGATTTCGGCTGGGTCTTCTCCGTGGGTGGGAGGGTCGTCGTGGTCACAGCAGTTGCTCCCCTGCGAGGACGGCTTCGATCAGCGCGGCCGCGGCGGGACCGGTCTCCCCGGGGACGACCGAGCCCGGCGGGTGGTAGGTCCGCTGGATGGCGGCGGAGACCTCGTTGTAGTAGACGGTCTGCGGCCGTGGGGCGGCCATCTCCAGCGACTCCCGGATCTCCGGGGCCATCGGGAAGACCTCGAGGACCTCGGGGTCGTCGTAGACGGGGATGGAGGAGGCCGGGTTGCCGTTGGTGGTGAAGTAGTAGGCCTGGTTCTCGTCCGAGACGATGCACTCGGCGGCCTGGTACGCCAGCTCGGGGGCCGCGCTGAACGCGCCGACCCCGAGGTTGATCCCCCCGTAGGGCGGGGCGGCCGGCTCGTCCGGGTCGACCTGGGGGTAGACCGCCCAGCCGTAGTCCTCCGGCACCGACGCGTCGAGGGTGCCGGCCTCCACGGCACTGAGCGCCCGCCCGTAGACGAACGGCCAGTTGACCATGAAGCCGGCGTCCGGGCCCTCGAACTCGGTCGCCGAGGCGTCCTCGTTCTCGGTGGAGAAGGCCGGACCGGCGACGCCGCTGTCGGCGACCGCGCGCATCACCTCGGCCGCGCGGACGGCGGCATCGGACTCCAGGCCGAACTGGATGTCTGCGGGGTCCTCGGCGTTCTCGGTGATGATCGACTCGCCGGCGGACTCGATCAGGGCGTTCAGCCACACCGTCAACGACTCGGCGCGGATGCCCTGCGCGCCGATGAGCGTGTCGGTCTGCTGGGCCGCCTCGATGATCTGGTCCCAGGTGACCGGCTGGCTCATGTCCAGCCCGGCCTCCTCGGCCACCGACTCGCGGTACCAGAGCAGCTGGGTGTTCGCCCAGAACGGAACGGTGACCAGCTCGCCGTCCCACGTGGCGCCCTGGACGGCGCTCTGGACGACGTCCTCGGTGACCCGTTGGGCGACGTCCTCGGGCACCGGGGCCAGGAAGCCGGCCTCGGCGAACTCGGGGATGAAGGGCGGGTCGAGGCTCATCAGGTCGATCGACGCGTCGTTCGCCGCCAGTCGGCGGATGAGCTGCTCCCGCTGTTGCGAGGCCTCCCGTGGCAGCTGCGCGACCTCGATCGTGTACGCCCCGCCCGACTCCTCCGTGCACCGCGCGGCGATCTCGGCCTGCCCGCCGGAGTCGGGGTTGATGTACCAGGTGAGGGCGTTGGCCGCGCCGGCGTCGCCTCCGCACGCGGCGAGCGTCGAGGCCAGCACCGCCGCGGCTGCGGCACCGCCCAGCTGACGTCTGCGCCCCCGCCTCGCGGCGTCGCCGGACGATCTGGCCTTGCCGTTCCTCGACACCGTCATCCCGCCTCCGTTGGAGAGCAGCGAGCTTGAGATCACCGCGGTTTTCGTACCGTGGCCCAGGCCACAGTGGGTGTCAACTCGAACGAAACCGGTCCGTTACCGAGGCCGCGGACCCCCTGGCAGGGTCCCGCCGCGAGCCTGCCAGCGGTGGGGCGAGGGGCCCTCAGTCGCGGCTCCCGACGATGGCCGAGGGGGTGGTCAGCTCCTTGGGCGTGCGGGGCAGCACGGTGGCGAAGTAGGAGCGCGCGGCCTTCGTCGTCCCGACGTCGTGGCCGGCCTTCTCGGACAGGAACCAGCGGTGCTCGAGGATCTCGTGGAAGACCTCGGCAGGTGCCAGCCGGCCGGCGAGGTCGGGCGGGATGGCCTCGACGACGGGCTGGTAGGACTCGGCCAGCCAGCGGTAACCCGCGACGGTCTCCGGGACCGGGGCGCCGGTCTTCTGCTCCAGCGTGGCGCGGTAGGCGCGCAGGTCGTTGAGCAGCCTGCGGGCCTGGCGCTCCTGCACCTCCAGGCCGGTCAGCCGGAACAGCTCCCGGCGGTTCTGCCCGGGCTCGGAGACGCGGGTCTCCACGCGCAGCCGCGCGCCGCCCTCGGGGTCGGTGACGAGCTCGATCTCGCCCACGTCGAACCCCAGGTCGTTGAGCCGCTGCAGCCGCTCGGCCACCCGCTGCCGCTGCTCCGCCAGTGCGAAGACCTCCTCGCGGTTCACCTCCTCCCAGAGCGCCTCGTAGCGCACGGGCAGGCTGTCGGCGACCTCGATGGGGTCCACGTGCGACGGCAGCAGGCCGCCGGCCTGCAGGTCCAGCAGCTCGGCGCCCACCCGCTCCCGGGCGAGGTCGACGTCGTAGCGCCGCTGCCCCGGGCTCAGCTGCGGGTGCCGCTCGGAGGTCTCGGCGTCGACCAAGTGGGCGGTGAAGGCCCCGGCGTCGAGCCGGAACAGGGTGTTGGACAGCGAGCAGTCGCCCCAGAAGACGCCGGCCAGGTGCAGCCGGACCAGCAGCACCACCATGGTGTCGAGCAGCTGCTCCTCGGAGTGCTCGCCGTGGGGCCGCGAGAACAGGTACCGGTAGGACATCGAGTACTCGAGGTAGCGGGTCACCAGGACGGCGTCCTGGTCGTCGGGTCGGTCGACGCAGATGCCCAGCACGGAGACCGAGGGCAGCCCCTCCTCCTCGAACTGGCCGAGCAGCGCGTACTCGTGGCGGGCCAGCCGCTCGGGGATCTCCTTGAGCGCGTAGACGTGCCCGCCCTGCGCGGTGAACCGGACGACGTGCCGCGAGATGCCGCGCTGCGGGACCTCGAGCAGCAGCTCCGGATCCCACTCCTCGAGCGGCAGGTGGAAGGGCAGGCTCAGCAGGCCCGCGCCGTCGGTGGCCGGTGGCCGGAAGAGGTACCGCACGACGGGCTCCGATGGTCGCAGCTGCAGCCGACGCCCCGGCGGGGCGGTGCCGGACCGTCACCATCCCACGCCGCAGCGGCGGACCGCGCGGCCCGGCCCGGGTCGCGTGCCGCGACGCCCGTCAGGGCGGCGGGACGAGGGATGCGAGCCGCTCGGCCGTCGCGCGGCGGACGGCGGGCTCCCCCGGCTGGAGCACCAGACCGAGCAGCCAGCGCGCCGCGAGCTCGGCGACGTCGGCGTCGGCTCCCAGCACCGTGGCCAGCCGGTCCACCAGCTCCGCCCAGCGCTCCGGTGAGGTGGCCAGCAGGCCGGTCAGCACGGCCGGTTCGTCGTCCGCGACGCGGCGCAGCACCGGGTGGCCGGCGACCTCGTCGGCCAGCGCCGTCAGGGCCGCACCGGGGGCGAGGCCGACGGCCAGCGCGGTGAGCCGGTCGAGTTCGGCGGCCAGCAGCGCGCGGGCCACCTCGTCCTTGGTCCGGAAGTGGTTGTAGAGGGTCGCCTTGGCCACCCCGGCCGCGGCCGCTACCGACTGCACCGTGCTGCCCCGCAGGCCGCGCTCGGCGAACGCCCGCACGGCACCCTCGAGCAGGCCGGCGCGGGTGCGCCCCATGGCGTTGCCGCTGCGGGTGTGCGAGCCCGGTACGTGCGCGGGGGGACGAGGGGCCCGCCCCGGCGGAGCAGGATCGGGCGGGAACGGTGCGGCCGACGCCATGGCCCCTGTCTGGCACCGGGCACGCGTCCGGTCAAGTGGCGGACCCCGCCGGGGCCTGCTCCGGGTGGGCGGCGGTGCTCCCTCAGGCCGCCAGCGACACCGCGCCGGACGAGCGGCCGGCGGCGCGGGCCGGCGCACCGACCAGGGCCAGCGCGGGCTCGGCAACCGGCTGCTCGCCGGGGGTGGCGACCGCGACCTCCTCGGCGGGGACGTCGGCGGCGGCCGTGGGGACGAGCGGGCGCAGGCGGCCGTCGTCGCCGCGCAGTCCCAGGCTGACCTCGGCCAGCAGGTCGGCGAGCTCGACGTCGAGGGCGTCGCAGATCGAGGCGAGCAGCTCGGAGGAGGCCTCCTTCTGCCCCCGCTCGACCTCGGAGAGATAGCCCAGGCTGACCCGGGCGGCACCGGAGACGTCGCGCAGCGTCCGACGCTGGCGCAGCCGGTGGCCGCGCAGGGTCGTCCCGAGCTGGGTGCGCAGCAGCGTCATCGCCGTCTCCTGTCCTGCCTGTGCGGAAGCGGCGGCACCCCGGAGAGGAGGCCGTGCGCTCACGGTACGCGGAGGCACCGACGGTTTCCTGGCCGTGCCGGGCGCGTCCGCTCTGGGCGTAACACCGGAGGCCGGAAGGCCCTTCCCCCGTTCCGCCCCGAGCCTGCGGACGGGGGAGGACGAGGTCCTGCCACGGTGGGAGCGGGGCCTTCGCTCAGGTGGCCGCGTCGGTCCGCGGCCCGCCGGTCGGGCCCGGCGAGCGGCGGGCGGCCGCGGCGCGCATGGCGCGCGCGCTGGTGCGCCGCAGCATGAGGGCGCGGTACACGTAGTCCAGGCCGGTGGCGACGGTGAGCACCACGGCGGCGGCCATCACCCACCAGCGGACGGTGCCGAACAGTCCGTCGAGCGGGAGGGTGTACATGCCGACCGCCAGCGCCTGGACGACGGTCTTGGCCTTGCCACCGCGGCTGGCCGCGATCACCCCGTGGCGGATCACCCAGAAGCGCAGCAGGGTCACGCCGACCTCGCGGACGAGGATGGTGAGCGTCACCCACCACGGCAGCAGTGCGAGGACCGACAGGCCGATGAGGGCGGTGCCGGTCAGCGCCTTGTCGGCGATCGGATCGGCGAGCTTGCCGAACTCGGTCACCTGGCCGGTGCGCCGGGCGATCATCCCGTCGTAGCGGTCGGTGATGATCGCGAGCGCGAAGACGAGGGTGGCCCAGTAGCGCCGGTCGTCGTCCATCCCGCCGTCGGCGAACAGCAGGGCGGCGAACACAGGCACGAGGGCCAGCCGGAGCAGGGTCAGCGCGTTGGGCAAGTTGACCACCCGCGCCGACTGGGGCGGCGTGGCGGCCGGGTCGACCGGAGAATTCATGCGCGTACCGCAGGCACGAGTGCCGTGGCCACCAGGTCGACCCCCTCGGTGTCGACGACCTCTGCGGTGACCAGCATGCCCGCGACCGCGCCGTCCGGCACCCCGGCGAGCGTCGTCGTCCCGTCGGCCTCGGGGTCCTGGTGGGCGGCGTGCCCGGCCCACACCCCGGTCCCCTCGTCGGCGGAGAGGTCCTCGGTGAGGAGCACCTCGACCCGCTCGCCGAGGCGGTCCTCGGCGCGCTGCGCGGTGAGCTCCTCGACCAGGTCGGTGATCCGCCGGACGCGGGCGTCGATCTCGGCCTGGTCGAGCTTGCCCGGCAGAGCGATCGCCTCGGTGCCCTCCTCGTCGGAGTAGCCGAACACCCCGACGGCGTCCAGGCGCCCCTCGACGAGGAAGCGCTCGAGCTCGACGACGTCGTCCTCGGTCTCCCCGGGGAAGCCGAGGATGACGTTGGTGCGGAATCCCGCGGCAGGCGCCAGCGCGCGCGCCCGCTCGATGAGTGCGAGGAA
Organism: Geodermatophilus obscurus; assembly: GCF_900143215.1. GTDB lineage: Bacteria > Actinomycetota > Actinomycetes > Mycobacteriales > Geodermatophilaceae > Geodermatophilus > Geodermatophilus obscurus_A. The sequence goes on from NZ_FRDM01000015.1 coordinate 90,940, forward strand.
GTCCTCGGTGCCGCCGAAGCGGCGCATCCGGCGCAGCAGCGTCGGCGAGGAGTGCTGGAAGGACAGGTCGAAGTAGGGGGCGATCCCGTCGGTGGCGGCGACGACCTCGAGCAGGCCCGGCCGCAGCTCGGCCGGCTGCAGGTACGCCACCCGCACCCGGGCGATGCCCTCGACCGCGGCCAGCTGCGGCAGCAGCCGCTCCAGCAGGCGCAGGTCGCCGAGGTCCTTGCCGTAGGACGTGGAGTTCTCGCTGACCAGCACCAGCTCGGTGACGCCCTGCGAGGCCAGCCACTGCGCCTCGCCGAGCACCTCGACCGGCGGGCGGGAGACGAACGAGCCGCGGAAGGCCGGGATGGCGCAGAAGGCGCACCGCCGGTCGCAGCCGGAGGCGAGCTTCAGGGCGGCCGACGGACCGGAGGCCAGCCGGCGCCGCTGCAGCCAGCCGTGGCCGGGGATGGCCGGGGCGTCGAGCGCGGTGACGGCCGCGCTGCGGTCCACCGGGCTGAGGGGCAGCAGCGTGCGCCGGTCCCGGGGGTCGTGCGGGACGAGCGGGCGGCCGGTGAGCACGTCGTCGAGCCGGTCGCCGATCGCCGCGTAGTCGTCGAAGCCGAGCACCGTGGCCTCGGGCAGGGCACCGGCGAGCTCGGAGCCGTACCGCTCGGCCATGCAGCCGACCGCCACCACCCGGGCGCCGGAGTCGGTGGCGGCCAGGATGGCGTCGACGCTGTCCTTCTTGGCCGACTCGATGAAGCCGCAGGTGTTCACCAGGACGGCGTCCGCGCCCTCGGCGTCCTCGACCAACCGGTACCCGCCGGAGGCCAGCCGGCCGGCCAGCTCCTCCGAGTCGACCTCGTTGCGGGCGCACCCGAGGGTCACCACCGCCACGGTGCGGGCAGGGTCGGTCGGAGGTGTCACCGGTCCATCGTAGGTGACGGACCCCTCCGCCCCCCGCCGCTCGCCAGCCCGCAGGGGGGCCGCGCTCAGCCCTCGGTGCCGCGCAGAGTGAACATCACCGACTCGAGCTCGTCGGGCTTGACCAGCACGTCGCGGGCCTTGGAGCCCTCGGACGGGCCGACGATCCCGCGGCTCTCCATGAGGTCCATGAGCCGCCCGGCCTTGGCGAACCCGACCCGCAGCTTGCGCTGCAGCATCGACGTCGAGCCGAACTGGCTGGTGACGACGAGCTCCACGGCCTGGACGAGCAGCTCCAGGTCCCCGCCGATGTCCTCGTCGATCTCCTTCTTCTCGCCCTCGGCGGCGCTGAAGACCTCCTCGCGGTACTCCGGCTCGGCCTGGCGCTTGGTGAACTCGACGACCGCCTCGATCTCGGCGTCGGAGACGTAGGCGCCCTGCACGCGCATCGGCTTGCCCGCGCCGATCGGCAGGAACAGCGCGTCGCCCATGCCGATGAGCTTCTCCGCGCCGGGCTGGTCGAGGATGACCCGGCTGTCGGTGAGGCTGGAGGTGGAGAACGCCAGCCGCGAGGGCACGTTGGCCTTGATCAGGCCGGTGACGACGTCGACCGACGGCCGCTGGGTGGCCAGCACCAGGTGGATGCCGGCGGCACGCGCCTTCTGGGTGATCCGGACGATCGACTCCTCGACGTCGCGCGGGGCGACCATCATCAGGTCGGCGAGCTCGTCGACGATGGCGAGGATGTACGGGTAGGGGCGGTAGACCCGCTCGCTGCCCGGGGGCGCCACGATCTCGCCGCGCTCCACCTTGCGGTTGAAGTCGTCGATGTGCCGGACGCCGGTGGCCCGCATGTCCTGGTAGCGCTGCTCCATCTCCTCGACCAGCCAGGCCAGCGCGGTGGCCGCCTTCTTCGGGTCGGTGATGATCGGCGTGATCAGGTGCGGGATGCCGTCGTAGGGCGTGAGCTCGACCATCTTCGGGTCGACCAGGATCATCCGCAGCTGGTCCGGCGTGGCCCGCAGCAGCAGCGAGGTCAGCAGCGAGTTGACGCAGCTGGACTTGCCGGCACCGGTGGCACCGGCGACCAGCAGGTGCGGCATCTTGGCCAGGTTCGCGCAGACGAACCCGCCCTCGATGTCCTTGCCCAGCCCGACGAGCATCGGGTGCGGGTCCTGCTTGGCCACCTGGGAGCGCAGCACGTCACCGAGGCTCACCATCTCGCGGTCGGTGTTGGGCACCTCGACGCCGACGGCGGACTTGCCGGGGATCGGCGCGAGGATCCGGATGTTGTCGTTGGCCACCGCGTACGCCATGTTCTTGGTCAGCGCGGTGATCTTCTCGACCTTGACCGCCGGGCCCAGCTCGATCTCGTAGCGGGTGACCGTCGGGCCGCGGGTGAAGCTGGTGACGGCGGCGTCGATGTTGAACTGCTCGAGGACGCCGGTGATGGCCTCGATCGCCGCGTCGTTGGCCGCAGAGCCCTTCTTCGGCGGGTCGCCGGCGCGCAGCACACCGACCGAGGGCAGCGTGTACTGCCCCTCCACCGGCTCGATGCGCAGCTGCTCGGGCTCGGCGATGGGCTCGAGCTCCTCCACCGGCGCGGTCCGGTCCACCACCGCGGGGCGGCGGGCCGGGACCGGCGGGGGCGGTGGCTGGTGCAGCACCGCCTCGGGCGCCTCCTCCAGCGCCGCGTGGTCGATCGCCGGCACCGTCTCCACCGGGCCGGTGTCCATCAGGTCGTCCGACAGCGACCGGCGGCGGGCGCGGCGCGGCGCCGGCGGCTCGGCCGGCTCCTCCTCGTCGTCCCAGTCCTCGTCGTAGAGGTCCTCGTCGTCGTGGTCCTCGTCGTCGTGGTCCTCGTCGTCGTGGGCCTGACCCAGCAGGCGGTCGGTGAGCTCACGCAGGCGCTCGGGGATCTGGTGCACCGGCGTGGCGGTCAGCACCAGCAGACCGAAGAAGGCCAGCAGGACCAGCAGGACGACGGCGACGACGGTGCCCACGCCCGCCACCAGTGGCGTGGCCGCGGCCCAGCCGACCAGCCCGCCGGAGCCGGGCCGGTCCTGCGACGGGGCGGCGCCCTCGCCGACGACCTCGGCGACGCCCAGCACCGACACCACCAGGCACAGCCAGCCGATCGCCAGCCTGCCGCGCGCCTCGGGGCGCGGGCCGCGGCGCAGCAGCCGCAGCGCCGCCAGGAAGAGCACGACCGGCAGCACCATGACCAGCGAGCCGACGATCCAGCGGACCCCGCCGGCGAACGCGGCGCCGACCGGGCCGATGCCGTTGCTCCAGGCGGCCGCACCCAGGACGACGGCCAGGCCCAGCACGGCCAGGCCGACGCCGTCGCGGCGGTGCTCGGGCGCGAGCGGCTCGGCCTCCTCCGGGCGGGCGACCGAGCGGGCCAGCCCGCCGGCGCCCCGCGCCAGCAACGACCAGCCGCCGCTGACGACGCTCCACAGACCGGGACCGGACCCCTTGGACGCGGGTTTGCGGGCGGCGGGCTTGCGGCCGCCGGTGGCGGGTCGCTTGGCGGGCGGGCGCTTCCGGGACGCGGTCGACCCGGAGCCCGAGCGTCCGCGCGCGGACGACCGGCCCGAGGGTCGGGTCGTCGTCGTGCGAGCAGGCATGCGTCGACGGTAACGGCCGCCGGGCCGCCCCGACGGCAGGCGCAGCGTGTCCGCGTGCCAAGCCGCACGGGAACGGTTCGGCACGTCTCGGCTGCAGAGCAGCGCCGGGACGCCGATGGAGGCGGGGCCCGGGCTCCTCGGAAGCACGCCGGCCGTCTCCGGGTCGTGGCCGCCGACGGCACCGTGGTGGCGAGTTCGGAGCTGTGACGCCCAGCGGCGCGGGGAACGGTGGTCCCCCGGCGCCGCGCAGGTCCCAGCTGCCGGACGCCTCGACCGTGCGCCGGTCGACGGTGCAGCCGGTGCGTTCCCGCCCGTGACCCGGTGCGCACCGGTCGTCCCTCGGAAAGCGGCCCCGCTGCAGGATCCCTCCGCCTGAGCATGCGAGGCGTGGGGGCCAGCGAGGCCCTTCTTCAGACCTCGAGAACGGTCGGGATGATCATGGGACGGCGGCGGTAGGTGTCGGACACCCACTTGCCGATCGTCCGGCGGATCACCTGCGAGAGCCGGTGCGGGTCGGTGACCCCGTCGGCCAGCGTGCGCCGCAGGTTCTCCTCGACCAGCTGCAGTGCCGGGTCGAAGACGGAGGGGTCGTCGGCGAAGCCACGGGCGGAGAGGTGCACCGGCCGCACGATCGTCCCGGTCGAGGGCTCGATGACGACGGTGAGCGCGACGAAACCCTCGTCGCCGAGGATCCGCCGCTCCTGCAGCGACTCCTCCCCCACGTCACCGACGTTGAGGCCGTCGACGTAGACATCGCCCACCGGCACCGAGCCGACGATCGACGCCTTGCCGTCGACCAGGTCCACGACGACGCCGTCCTCGGCCAGGATCACCCGGTCCGCGGACATGCCGGTCTCCTCCGCGAGGGCGGCGTGGGCGCGCAGGTGCCGCCACTCGCCGTGCACCGGCATGAGGTAGCGGGGCTTGGCGACGTTGAGCAGCGTGCGCAGCTCGCCGGCCGGCGCGTGCCCGGAGACGTGCACCCGCGCGGTCTCCTTGTGCACGACGGTGGCGCCGAGGCGGGCCAGCCCGTTGATCACCTTGTAGACCGCGGTCTCGTTGCCCGGCACCAGCGAGGAGGCCAGCACGATGGTGTCGCCGGCCTCGATGGTCACCTGGTGGTGCTCGCCACGGGCCATCCGCCCGAGCGCGGACAGCGGCTCCCCCTGCGACCCGGTGCTGACCAGGACCACCTGCTCCGGCGGCATGCTGGTCGCCTCGTCCAGGCTGACCATCAGGCCGGGCGCCACCCGAAGCAGCCCGAGGTCGCGAGCCACGCCCATGTTGCGGACCATCGAGCGGCCGACCAGGGCGACCTTCCGGCCGTGGGACTCGGCGGCGTCGAGCACCTGCTGGATGCGGTGCACGTGGCTGGCGAAGCTGGAGACGATCAACCGCTGGGTGGCCCGCCGGAACACGTCCTCCAGAACCGGGCCGATCGACCGCTCCGGGGTCACGAAGCCGGGGATCTCCGCGTTGGTGGAGTCGGCGAGCAGCAGGTCGATGCCCTCGAGGCCCAGCCGGGCGAAGGCGCCCAGGTCGGTGAGGACCCCGTCCAGCGGCAGCTGGTCCATCTTGAAGTCGCCGGTGTGCACGAGGACCCCGGCCGGCGTGTGCACGGCCACGGCCAGCGCGTCGGGGATCGAGTGGTTGACCGAGATGAACTCGCAGTGGAACGGCCCCGCGAGGTGGTCGTCGCCGGCGGCCACCTGGACCAGCACCGGGTCCAGCCGGTGCTCGCGCAGCTTGGCCTTGACCAGCGCGAGGGTGAACCGGGACCCCACCAGCGGGACGTCGCCGCGCATGCGCAGCAGGTAGGGGATCGCGCCGATGTGGTCCTCGTGCCCGTGGGTCAGGACGACGGCGACGACGTCGTCGAGCCGGTGCTCGATGATGCCGAAGTCGGGGAGGATCAGGTCGACGCCCGGCTGCTCGGCCTCCGGGAACAGCACGCCGCAGTCGATGACGAGCAGCTTGCCGTCGAACTCGAGGACGGCCATGTTGCGGCCGATCTCACCGAGCCCGCCGAGCGCCATGACCCGCAGGCCACCCTGGGGCAGCGCGGGCGGTGCCTGCAGGTCCAGGTGCGGCTGGGTGGTCGAGGTGGTCACGAGGTCGCGCTCACAGGTGGATGCCTCCGTCGGCGAGGTCGGCGCGCAGCTGCGCGAGTTGTTCGGGGGTGGCGTCGACCAGCGGCGGGCGCACGGGGCCGGCGGGCAGGCCCAGCTCGCGCAGCGCAGCCTTCGCCATGATGACGCCCTGGGTGCGGAAGATGCCGGTGTAGACGGGCAGCAGGCTCTCGTTGACCTCGCGCGCCTTGGCCAGGTCGCCGGACTCGACCGCGGCGATCAGCTCGGCCAGCCGGGGGCCGACGAGGTGCCCGGCCACGCTCACCACGCCGACCGCACCGAGGGCCAGCATCGGCAGGTTGAGCATGTCCTCACCGCAGTAGTAGGCGAGGTCGGTGCGGGCCAGCGTCCAGGCGAGCGCGCCGAAGTCGGCCTTGGCGTCCTTGACCGCGATGATCCGCGGGTGCTCGGCGGCGCGGACCAGCGTCTCGACCTCGATCGGCACGACGGAGCGCGGCGGGATGTCGTAGAGCATCACCGGCCGGTCGGTGGCGTCGGCGACGGCGGTGAAGTGCCTCAGCAGGCCGGCCTGCGGGGGCTTGTTGTAGTACGGCGTCACGACCAGCAGGCCGTGCGCGCCCAGCCGCTCGGCCCGGCGCGCGTTCTCGATGGTGTGCGCGGTGTCGTTGGTGCCGACGCCCGCGACGACGGTCGCGCGGTCGCCCACCGCGTCGAGCACCGCCTCGAGGACGGCGTGCTGCTCACCGTCGCTCAGGGTGGGCGCCTCGCCGGTGGTGCCGAGCACGACCAGGCCGTCGTGCGCCTGCCGGTCGACGAGGTGGGCGGCCAGCTCCTGAGCCCCCGCGAGGTCGATCGAGCCGTCCTCGGCGAAGGGCGTCACCATCGCCGTGAGCACACGCCCGAAGGGCCGGGCGGGGTCACTGGTCATACCGAGAATCTACCGACCCGTCCCGGCCGGCACGTCGGCGTCGGTCGCTGCGCGGGCGTACTCCGACACCGCGTACCGCAGGCCGGTGGTGGACGCCGTCCAGCCCGCCGCCGGGGTGCGCGACACCCGCACCCACTCCGCGCCCAGTTCCGGGGCCCAGGTGTCGCCGTCGACGGCGGTGTCGACGTCGGTGACGACCACCCGGTCGGCGTGCGGGAGGAACGCGGCGTAGACCCGGCCACCGCCGATGACCCAGAGGTCGCCGTCGTCCGCGCACGCCAGCACGTCCTCGACCCCGCCCACCCGCGCGGCGCCGTCGGCGGCCCACGACCGGTCGGTGGTGAGGACGATGTTGCGCCGTCCGGGCAGCGGGCGGAACCGCTCGGGCAGCGACTCCCAGGTGCGGCGACCCATCACGACGGTGCTGCCCGTGGTGAGCTCGCGGAACAGGCGCAGGTCCTCGGGCAGGTGCCAGGGCAGCCGGCCATGGGCGCCGATGACCCCGCCGCGGGCCTGCGCCCAGACCAGCCCGACGGCCCTGCCCCTGGCCACCCGCGGCTCAGACCGCCACCGCGGCGCGGATCGCCGGGTGGTGCCGGTAGTCGCGCAGCGTGAAGTGCTCGTAGGTGTAGTCGAACAGCGACGGCGCGGGGGCCAGGTCGAGGGTCGGGAAGGGCAGCGCCTCGCGGGAGAGCTGCTCGCGGACCTGATCCACGTGGTTGCTGTAGACGTGGCAGTCGCCACCGACCCAGATGAGGTCGCCGGGGGCCAGGCCCACCTGGTCGGCGACCATGCGGGTGAGCAACGCGTAGCTGGCGATGTTGAACGGCACGCCGAGGAACATGTCGGCACTGCGCTGGTACAGCTGACAGGACAGCCGGCCGTCGGCGACGTGGAACTGGAACAGCGCGTGGCAGGGCGCGAGCGCCATGTCCGGCAGCGCGGCGACGTTCCAGGCGGAGACGACCATGCGTCGCGAGTTCGGGTCGGTGCGCAGCGTCTCCAGGACGCCGGCGATCTGGTCGACGTGCTCGCCGCCGGGCGTGGGCCAGGACCGCCACTGGACGCCGTAGACCGGGCCGAGCTCCCCCTCCGGCGAGGCCCACTCGTCCCAGATGCTGACCCTGTTCTCCTGCAGCCACCGCACGTTGCTGTCACCGCGGAGGAACCACAGCAGTTCGTAGGCGATCGACCGGAAGTGCACCGACTTGGTCGTGACCAGCGGGAACCGCTCAGCGAGGTCGTAGCGCAGCCGCTCGCCGAACAGGCTCACCGTGCCGGTGCCCGTCCGGTCCTGCTTGGGTGTGCCCTGCTCGAGCACCCGGCGCAGCAGGTCCTCGTACTGGGTGTCGACCCGCACTGTGTCCATCCCCTGAGCGTTCGTGCCCACCAGACCCGTTCCCCTCGTCGTGCCACTGCCCGGACCAGGGTAGGCGGAGCCACCGACCACACTGGAGCGCGTGAGGTGGCTGGAGCTGGTGCTGTCGGTGGGAGCGGGGCTGCTCCTGCTCTGGGGCATCCTGCTCCTGCTGCTGTGGTGGGCGCGCCCACCGGACCTCACCGTGCGCGAGGCGCTGCGGCTGCTGCCGGACCTGGTGCGCCTCGTGCGCCGGCTCGCCGCGGACCGGTCCCTGCCGCGGGGCGTCCGGGTGCGACTGTGGCTGCTGCTGGTCTACCTGCTCTCCCCGGTGGACCTGGTGCCCGACGTGATCCCGGTCCTCGGCTACGCCGACGACGTCGTCGTCGTGGCCCTGGCACTCCGCTCGGTGGTGCGGGCGGCCGGGGCGCCGGCGGTGCAGCGTGCCTGGCCGGGCGGGCACGCGGGCCTCGCCGTCGTCCAGCGCCTGGCCGGCCTGGGCAGGCGCTGAGCCCGCTAGCCCACGACGGCGGCGAGTTCGGCGGCCAGGTCACCGCGCCCGCCCACGACGACGGCGCCCAGCTGCATCCAGCCGGCCATGAGCGCCAGCTCCTCGGCGAGGGCAGCGGTCACCTCGGCGCGGTCCACGCCCTCCTCGGCGAACGCCGACTGGACCCGCAGCACCCCGGCCTGCCGGTCGGCCTTGAGGTCGACCCGCGCCACCAGCCGGTCGCCGAGCAGGAACGGCAGGACGTAGTAGCCGTGCACCCGCTGGACCGCCGGGGTGTAGATCTCCAACCGGTACCGGAAGCCGAAGATGCGCTCCACCCGCGGCCGCTCCCAGACCAGGGAGTCGAAGGGGCTCAGCAGCGCCCGCGCCCGCGCCCAGCGGGGACGGCGCGCCTCGGGCCGCAGCCACGCCGGCGCACCCCAGTCGGCCACCTCGACGGGGACGAGCTCGCCGGAGTCGACCAGCTCGGCGATCGCGGCCCGCGCAGCCGGTGGACGCAGCCGGAAGTAGTCGCGCAGGTCCCGCTCGGTGGCCACGCCCAGTGCACGCGAGGCGGTGCGCACCAGCTCGCGGACGGCGTCGGCCGGCTCCGGAGTGGGCACCTGCAGGACGGCGGCCGGCAGCACCCGCTCGGTGAGGTCGTAGACGCGCTCGAAGCCCGCCGTCCGGCCCCGGGTGGTGACGACGCCGGTGTAGAAGAGCCACTCCAGGGCGACCTTGCCGGCGTGCCAGTTCCACATGCTCCCGGGCCGGTCCGGTCGCGGCTCGGCGAGGTCGCTGGCCTTGAGCGGACCGGTCTCGCGCACCCGCTCGAGGACCTCGCTGACGTATCCGGGCCGTTCGCGCTGGATCCGGACCATCGAGCCCCAGGCGTGCTCCTCGGCCGCCGCCATCCGCCAGCGCAGGTGCGGGTGCAGCCGGACCGGGAGCAGCGAGGCCTCGTGCGCCCAGTACTCGAACAACTCCCTGCGGCGGTCGGCGAGGTCGTCGAGCGTCTCGCGCGGATACGGTCCGAGACGGCTGAAGGCGGGCAGGTAGTGCGCGCGGGAGAGCACGTTGACCGAGTCGATCTGCAGCACGGCCAGCCGGGACGCCATCCGGCGCAGCTGCCGCCCGTCGACGGGGCCCGTGGGCCGGGGGTCGGCGAAGCCCTGCGCGGCCAGGGCGATGCGGCGGGCCAGCGCGGCCGGTAGCCGGTCGGCGACGGGTGTTCCCACGGCGGCCGATCCTGCCCGGGACCCCCGACGACTCCGGCAGGTACCCGTCGCGGCCTACGCTGCCTGGCGTGCAGCCGACCTCGCCGTTCCCTCGCCGGTCGGGGACCGCGGAGGCGTCGGTCCGCCCGGCGCAGCGGTCCGACGCCCCCGCGGTCGCCCGCGTGCAGGCCGTCACCTGGCGGACGGCGTACCGCACCGTGCTGCCGTCCGAGGTCCTCGACGGCTGGGACGAGGCCGCGGCAGCGGAGGCCTGGCGGGCCGCGGTCACCGCACCGCCCACACCCGGGCACCGCGTCCTGGTGGCCGTCGAGCAGGACGTGGTGGTCGGCTTCGCCGCCTCCGGCCCCGCGGAGCTCGCCGCGGACGAGCACCCGCACCCCGCGGGCCCCAGCAGCGAGATCGCCACCCTGCTGGTCGAGCCCCGCTGGGGGCGGCGCGGACACGGCAGCCGGCTGCTGGCCGCCGTCACCGACCTGGCCCGGGCGGACGGGACGGCGCGGGTGCAGGTGTGGCTGCCAGAGCAGGACGCGGTCTCCGCGGGCTTCTTCGAGTCGGCGGGCTGGGCGCGCGACGGCTGGACCCGGACCCTGGACACCGGGGGGACGCCGCTCCGCGAGGTCCGCTGGCACACCCTGCTGCAGGAGACGGACGGGAGTCGATGACCTTCGAGGGGTTCCCCGACGAGGGGCTGGTCTTCTACGAGGGCCTGGAGGCCGACAACAGCAAGACCTACTGGACCCGCAACCGACAGATCTACGACGCATCCGTCCGGACCCCGATGCAGGCGCTCCTCGACGAGCTGACCGGCGAGTTCGGCGTCCCGAAGCTCTTCCGCCCGTACCGGGACGTCCGCTTCAGCAACGACAAGACGCCGTACAAGACCCATCAGGGTGCGGTCGTGAACCCCGACGGCCGGGGCGCCGGGGCCTGGTACGTGCAGGTGTCCGCGGACGGGCTGATGGTCGCCGGCGGGTGCTGGCGGCTGGAGCCCGACCAGGTGGCCCGCTACCGCCGCGCCGTCGCGGACGACGTGCAGGGCCCGCGGCTGCGCGCGGAGGTGAACCGGCTCGCCGCCGCTGGGTGGACCATCGACGGCGAGCGGCTGGTCCGGGTACCGGCCGGCTTCGACCGCGAGGGCGACCGCGCCGACCTGCTCCGGCACAAGACCTTGCACGCCTCCCGCCGCTGGGAACCTGCCGACTGGCTGCACGACCGCCGTGCGCTCGACGAGGTGCGCAGCGCCTGGCGCGACCTGACCGCACTCAACGCGTGGCTGGCGGACAACGTCGGGGCGACGACGCGCGAGTCGCGAGCCCGCCGCTGACCCGCCACGCGACAGGACCCGTTGGGGCGCTCCGCAGGGCGCCCCCGTTCGTCGCCAGACGTGCATGAAGGGCCCGCACCGGGTGGTGAGGGCCCTCCGCGCAGCGCCGCCCGATGGGTGCGGACACGACGGAACGGGGGCCAGAGCACGTGGCTCTGACCCCCGTTCCGGAAAGAGTTGTCCGGCGGTGTCCTACTCTCCCACTCCGTTCCCGGAGCAGTACCATCGGCGCTGAGAGGCTTAGCTTCCGGGTTCGGAATGGAACCGGGCGTTTCCCTCTCGCCATGACCGCCGTAACACTGTGAACATGACAACCGGTGTCTCCGGTTGGGTCGTTCAGAACCGCACAGTGGACGCGTTGGTGCGCATGATCTTCGACCGCGGCCCGTGTGTGGGGCTCGTGGTGGTCGTGTGGTCAAGCCCTCGGCCTGTTAGTACCGGTCAGCTCACACACCTCGCGGTGCTTCCACTTCCGGCCTATCAACCCG
>NZ_FRDM01000042.1 GCF_900143215.1 Geodermatophilus obscurus
TTGAGGTCGGTCGTCACAACCCGAGCCTGAACACCCTCCGTCCGCGCCTACAGCGCCCTATGACCCTGCCGGCCGATAGGACTTACTCGTCTAGGCGCTGAGCCCCGCCGTCCTGTGGCGGCGGGGCTCAGCGCTTCTCAAGAGCCAGCAAGTCGCCTATGACGGCGTGCAACTCCCGCAGGGTGTCGACGTCGCCGCGCTTGCAGTTCCACGCGCGGGAGAGGCCGCGAATGCGTTGCACCTGCTGCCCCTCCTCGGAGGTCGCCGACGTCGGCGTTGACGAGTCCGGCGCGGGAGACGCCGCCGACGCGGAGCCCGTCCCGTCGCCTGTACCACTCGGACGCGTGACGCCGTGCCGCCTCGGAAGCTTCATGCGGATGTCGGGGCCGGTGACACGGGCGACGGTGCTGGGGGTGCGCGGCGAACGACCGAAGCTGGCCTGGTTGTGCGGAAGCGGCCAGCGAAGTGCGGCGGGCGGCAGATCCACCATCCGTCCCGACGTCGCCAGTGAGAAGCAGGCACCTCCTGAGCAGCCACCGGAGCACTGGTGATCACTCCCCGGCACGAGCCGCTCGAGATCGGTAGGAGGCGGAGTCGCTGACCGCAGCACCGCATACCGGGCGAGTCTCCGCCGGAAATCTGCTCGACCATGCGGGCTCGGATTCGGGTTGGCGACGTCTGCCGGAAGGCGGCGGGTGCCCTACCAGTTGTCAACCGCGGACCTGCAGTAGTCCTCCAGTCCGGGTGGACGCGGTCGGGGCGGTGCCGCCCTGGGCAGCTGATTCCAGCTGATCCCGGTCCTGGGCACCAAGACGAGGCCGGCCAGCGCGGCGCGATCGTCGACCGGTCCGGATAGCGGTGGCGACGGAAGTTGGACGGCGGCAGCAGCGGAGCGATCCGCAGCCACGGTCCGTCGGGCACGAGCTCCTCGAGCACCCAGGCCAGCCTGCTCGGGACAGATCACGTCCTACGGCAGCCACGCCGAGGTCAAGTGAAACGATCTCTCAGGGGCACAACGCCTGCGCAAGCGATCGGCTGACTTCAGCTGATCGGCCGCGGCGCTCCGCTACAAGAATCTCCACGCGGCATCGTGGGCCCTGATGGACACCACAGCCATGATCAGGGCGCCAGGAAGGTGCGCCATCCGTCGGGAGGTGGTTGACCCGGCGAGAGTGTCCGCAGCCGGGCGAGCGTGGTCGGGTCCTGGACTTCCAGCCAGGCGACGAGTTGGCGGAAGGACACCAGGCGCACGTCAGGCTGTTCGGCCATCTGGCGTAGGGCGTCCTCGATGGCGTCCATGTAGATGCCGCCGTTCCACTGCTCGAAGTGGTTGCCGATGAACAGCGGCGCCCGGTTGGTGGTGTAGGCGCGCTCGAAGCCAGCGAGGAAGGCGTCGCGGGCCTGGGCTCGCCAGGTCGGGTACATGCCCGGGTCGCCGTCCGTATCACCGTTGGTCTGCTTGTACATGATGTTGTAGTCCATTGCCAGGGCGTGGCGGCTCTTACCGGGGAGGGCGCCGGGGAACGGCACGGCCTGCAGGGGGAAGTCCCACAGGCCCAACCGCTGGTCGGGCCAGATCTGCACTCCACCGGGTGAGCTGGCGTCGTACTTCCAGCCCAGCGCAGCGGCGGTGGGCAGCAACCCCTCCTGGCCCTGCAGGCAGGGGGTGCGGCCGCCGATGAGCTCGCGCTCGTAGTCGAAGGGGAGCGGCGCCACGTCGGGTCGGCCGGTCAGCCCGGTGGTGGTCTTCCAGGTCTGCACGAACCGCTTGGCCTGGGCGATCTCCTCGGCCCAGTCGGCCGGCGTCCACAGCGAGACCCCGTTGTCCCCACAGAAGTGCCCGTTGAAGTGGGTGCCGATCTCGTGGCCGTCCAGCCAGGCGGCGCGGACCTCGCTCATGGTGGCGACGACCTCGGCGGTGGACAGGAAGGTGATGTCCGAGGCGCCCACCGGATGCCGTGGCGGGGCGTACTGCATCCGGTGGTCGGACGGCAGGGCGTAGATGCCGCTGAGGAAGAAGGTCATCGCCGCGCCGTACTCGGCCGCCAGCGAGCGGAACCGCGGGAACAGTCCGGTCTCCAGGTTGGCGGCTCCGTCCCAGGAGAAGACGACGAACTGCGGCGGCGTCTGTCCTGGCTCCAGCCGCTCGGGCACTGGCTGGTGCGGCTGGGGACCTGTGTCGGCGGTCGACCCGTCGCCGATGAGCCGCTCGGTTCTGTCACTGCTCTCAGCAGGGTCGTGCCCGGTCAAGCCACGACCCAGCCCGATCCCCAGCACTGCTACCGACGCATATTCCAGGAGCTCCCGCCGAGACAACCCGCTCATGTGGCCGAGCCCCTTCCGCTTGGCATCGTGTGCGGATGTCGAGTCCGACCGGGCTCGAACGGCATCCGCAGGTCGGCCGCGACCGCCAGCATCAGCGCGGCCAGCTGCTCGGGGACGAAGCGGTCGCGGGCCCATCGTCCACGCGCTCGGAGGATCAGCCGGTGATGACGCGCCGAGCATCTGAACGACTGTCCGCGAACCCCGCCACGAGGTGTCCTCATCGGGGCACGAGGACGCCTCGCTGATCCTGAGCACCTACGGGCACCTGGTGCCGGCCTCGGACGACCGGACGCGGAGCGCCATCGATGCGGGCTGGGGTGCGGCCGGTGCGCCGTGTGCCCCAGACGTGCCCCACGGCGCTGGGTCGATGCTCTAGCCGGCCAACTCGACGACGACAGGCGCGTGGTCGCTGGCGCCCCTGCCCTTGCGCTCCTCGCGGTCGATGCGCGCGCCGCCGACCCGGGTGGCCAGCGCGGGGGAGCCCAGCACGAAGTCGATCCGCATGCCCTCGCGGCGCGGGAAGCGCAGCTGCGTGTAGTCCCAGTAGGTGTAGACGCCGGGGCCGGGGGTGTGCGGCCGGACGACGTCGGCGTAACCGGCGTCGACGATCGCGCGGAAGGCGGCGCGCTCGGGCTCGGAGACGTGCGTGGAGTGCGCGAAGACCCGCACGTCCCACACGTCGTCGTCCTGCGGGGCGATGTTCCAGTCGCCGACGAGGGCGACCTGCGCGCCGGCGTCCTCGGCCAGCCAGCCGCCGGCCGCCGTCCGCAGCGCCTCGAGCCACTGCAGCTTGTACTCGTAGTGCGGGTCGGTCAGCGTGCGCCCGTTGGGGACGTACAGGCTCCACACCCGCACCCCGCCGCAGGTGGCACCCAGCGCGCGGGCCTCGACCGCCGGCTCGGGGCTGCCGAAGCCGGGCTGGCCGGGGAAGCCCACCTCGACGTCCTCGAGGCCGACGCGGGACAGCAGCGCCACCCCGTTCCACTGCGAGTGGCCCACGTGGGCGACCTGGTAGCCCAGGTCGGTGAACCGGGACTCCGGGAACTGGTCGTCCCGGCACTTCGTCTCCTGGAGAGCCAGGACGTCGACGTCGGAGCGCTGCAGCCAGGCGACGACGCGGTCGGCGCGGGTGCGGATCGAGTTGACGTTCCAGGTGGCGATGCGCACGGGGACCGACCATACGGAGTGCCTCCGCGGGCGGCGTCCCGGTTCCGGGTCCCCGGTCGTGGGTGAGTCGCCCACCGGCGGGGGTACCCGGCCGGGTGTTCGCGCAGGTCGGCGGTCGGGACGACGGTACGTCGGCACGGTCGGTGGGAGCATGGGCCGCGAGTCGGGGCCGGTCGAGGACAGCGAGGAGACCAGGTGAGCGAGCACGAGTGGGACGGAACGCGTCCCATCGGCCCGTCGCGACCCCTGCCCCCGCCACCGCAGGGCCCGCGGTCCCGGCCGCAGGCCCGCGGCCGCAGCTTCCCCGCGACGCTGGGCCTGACCGTGCTGAACGCCGTCCTCCCGGGGACGGCGTTCCTGGCAGCAGGACGACGCCGGCTCGGCGCCCTGGTCCTCGTGTCCTTCCTCGCGCTCGTCGGCGGCGCCGCCTGGCTGGCCACCACCGGGCAGCGGACCGCCGCCCGAGTCCTCGTCGACCCGACCGCGCTGGTCTGGGTGTTCGGCGGGGTCCTCGTCCTGGGGCTGCTGTGGGTCCTCGTCGTCGTGGCGGGCTACCGGGTGCTGCTGCCCGCTCGCACCTCCCGCGGCAAGCACCTGCTGGGCGGCCTCCTCGTCGCCGCGCTGGTCGCCGGCATCGCGTACCCGGTGGTCACCGCCGGCCAGGTGGCGCTCGCCCAGCGCGGGCTCATCGACGGCGTCTTCGCCGACCGTGAGTCGGCCACGGTGACCGACACCGACGACCCGTTCGGCGACCAGGAGCGGGTGAACGTGCTGCTGCTCGGCGGGGACGGCGGTGAGGGCCGGGAGGGCGTGCGCACCGACACCGTGATCGTGGCGAGCGTCGACACCCGAACCGGCGACACGACGCTGTTCAGCCTCCCGCGCAACCTGCAGGACCTGCCCTTCCCGGCCGACAGCCCGCTCGCCGAGGTGTATCCCGACGGGTTCGAGGGAGCCAACGAGTCCGACAGCCTGCTCAACGCCGTCTACCGCACCGGGCCGGCCTGGTACCCCGACATCCTCGGCCCTACCGACGACCCCGGCGCGGACTTCCTCAAGCTGGGCGTCGGCGAGGCGCTCGGCCTGGACATCCACTACTTCGTGCTGGTCAACCTCGACGGCTTCGCCCGGCTGGTCGACGCCCTCGGCGGCATCACCGTGGACGTCAACTACTACGTGCCGATCAACGGGATCACCGGTCAGGAGCTGCCGGACGACTACATCGAGCCGGGACCGGCCCAGCACATGGACGGCTGGACGGCGCTGCAGTTCGCCCGGGGCCGGTACGGGCTCACCGACTACGACCGGATGGACCGCCAGCGCTGCACGATCGACGCGATCATCGACGCCGCCGACCCGGTGACCCTGCTGGAGCGCTACCAGGAGCTCGCGGCCACCACACGAGACATCGTGAGCACCGACATCCCTCGGTCGGCCCTCGACGACTTCGTCGATCTGGCGTTCCTCGTCAAGGACGCCGAGGTCCGCAGCGTCGTCTTCGACAACACCGTGATCGACCCGGCATACCCCGACTACGACCGGATGCGCGCGGTCGTCGACGACGCCATCACCCCGGCCCCGGCGGACGACGACGCCGCGGACGGCACGCCGACGCCGAGCCCCACCCCGGCTCCCGGCTCGGCGACCCCGGCGCCCGGCGAGCCCGCGGACGATCCCGTGGCGGCGACCGACGTGGCCGACGCCTGCGCCTACGACCCCGTCCGGGCCGCCGAGGCGCGCGCCGCCGGCGAGCCGCCGAACCAGGCCGACTGAAGCAGGGCCCCTGCAGGGTGGGTCCTCGTTCAGCCGGTGAGCAGGTCCCGGCGGCGGAAGCCGCCGAGGCCCAGCGCCAGCAGGCCGGCGGCGACGGCGATCAGGACGGCGAGCGGAGCTGCCTGCCACTCCTCGACGGGGACCGTGGGCGTCCAGGCGAGAGGGGAGAGGTCGTCGACCCAGGCCGGCCAGTCGAAGGACTCGGCGAACAGCGTCGTGACCGCGACGTAGGCCACCGCGGCCCACGCCGTGGCGGTGGCGGCCCGCGGCAGCAGCCCGAACAGCGCCAGCGCCACCCCCGCCACCACCCACACGGCCGGTACGTAGGCCGCCGTCGCGGCGAGCAGCCGGCCGAACTCCGCCCCGTCGCCGGTCGCGGCAGCGCGGACGGCCGCGGTGGTGGCACCCGAGGCCAGCAGCACGACGGCGGAGCCCAGCAGGGCGACCGTCGCGTGGCTGCCGAGCCAGGCCGGCCGGCTGACCGCGGCGGCCAGCAGCGGCTCGGCCCGCCCGGCCGCCTCCTCGCCGCGCGCCCGCAGCACCGCGGACACCGCGTAGGCGGCCGCCAGCAGCGCGGTGGTGGCCGACGTGGTGGCCAGGTAGGCGTCGACCAGGCTGGCGGCGTCGGGCAGGAACGCCCGCGCCTCCGGGTTGTCGGCGAACAGCGTCTCCACCGACTCGGCCAGGCCGCCGTACACCAGCCCCAGCAGCACCAGGCCGATGGTCCAGCCGGCGAGGGCGCCGCGCTGCAGCCGCAGGGCCAGGCCGAGGGGCGACAGCAGGGCCCGCGCCGCCGCCGGCGGGCCCGGCCGGGGCGCCACCAGGCCGGCGCCGAGATCGCGGCGGTCCAGCAGCGCGACGGCCAGCCCGGTGAGGGCGGCGGTGGCGGCCAGGCACAGCAGCAGGGGCCACCACCGGTCGTCGGAGTACGGGTGGGTGGCCTGGGCCCAGCCGATGGGTGAGGTCCACACGAGCCGGTTGCCCTCGACGTCCCCGACGGCGCGCAGCACGAAGGCCACGGCGAGGCCCGCGCCGACGATGCCGTGGGTCGCCCGGGTGGACCCGGTCACCTGGGCCACGACCGCGGTGAGGGCGGTGAAGACCAGGCCGGCGGCGCCCACCGAGGCCCCGAGCAGGAAGGAGCCGCCGGCGGGCAGCCCGGTGGCGGTGGCGGCGGCGCCGATGGCCACCGCCGTCGCGACGCAGGCGATGGCCGCGGTCAGGACGGCGGCCAGCAGCGGGGCGTGCCGGCCCACCCGCGTCGCGCGGACGAGCTCGGTGCGGCCGGCCTCCTCGTCGGCCCGCGAGTGCCGGCTGGTCGTGAACACCGCCATGAGCGCCGCCACGAGGACGACGAAGGCGGAGATCTCGAACGCGACCGCACCCGCCACGGTGTCCAGGCCCACCGGCGGCCCGGCCAGCGCGATGGTGGCGGCGTTGCTGCCCACCGAGGCCTCGTAGGCGGCGAGGTCGGCCGGTGAGTCGTACAGCGCCTGGCTGGAGACCGACTGGGTGGCCACGAGCAGGGCCCCCGCGGCCACCCAGATCGGCAGCCGGAGGCGGTCGCGGCGCAGCGCGAACCGCAGCAGGGTCCCCGTTCCCGTCAGCGAGGTGTGCGGGGCGCTCACGACCGGACCTCCTCCGGGGTGCGGACCAGGCGGTCCTCCACCGGCTCCTGGCCGTAGTGCCGCAGGAAGAGCTCCTCCAGCGTGGGGGGCGCGCTGGTCAGCGAGCGGATGCCGAACCCGCTGAGGCGCCGGACGACGGCGTCGAGGGCGTCGCTGTCGACGTCGAACCGCACCCGGCCCTCGTCGGACCGCAGGTCGTGCACGCCCGGCAGCCCGGCCAGGCCGGTGACGGGGCGGACGGTCTCCACGGCGACCGAGGTGCGGGTGAGGTGACGCAGCTCGGACAGGCTGCCGCTCTGCACGGTGCGACCGTGCCGGATGATGCTGACCCGGTCGCACAGTGCCTCGGCCTCGGCGAGGATGTGGCTGGACAGCAGCACCGTGCGGCCCTCGGAGCGCAGTCGGCGCACCTCGTCCTGGAACAGGGCCTCCATCAGCGGGTCGAGGCCCGAGGTGGGCTCGTCGAGCACGTACAGCTCGGCGTCCGACGCCAGCGCGGCGACCAGGGCGACCTTCTGCCGGTTGCCCTTCGAGTAGGTGCGTGCCCGCTTCCGCGGATCGAGGTCGAAGCGCTCCAGCAGCGCCGCGCGGCGGGCCGGGTCGAGGCCGCCCTGCAGCCGGCCGAGCAGGTCGATGGCCTCCCCGCCGGTGATGCCGGGCCACAGGGTGACGTCGCCGGGCACGTAGGCCAGACGGCGGTGCAGGGCGACGGCGTCCGCCCAGGGGTCGCCGTCGAAGAGGCGGACGGTGCCCGCGTCGGCGCGCAGCAGCCCGAGGAGCACCCGGATGGTCGTCGACTTGCCGGCGCCGTTGGGGCCGAGGAAGCCGTGCACTTCCCCGCTCCGCACCTCGAGGTCCAGGCCGTCGAGGGCCCGGGTGGCGCCGAAGGTCTTGACCAGGCCGGAGACCGAGATCGTCGTGTCCATGCCGTCGCAACGTACACATGCTTCACGAACTTGTGAAGTGTGTTGATTGCGCGATGATCGAGTAGCGTGGGCCGTACGGTCCCAGGACGGGAGGGCGCACGTGGCGGACGTCGAGGACGACCGGATGGCCTTGCTGCGGTTCGTGGAGCGCTTCGGGCTCGTGCTGCGGGAGGCCGGCATGGCGCCGATGCCGGCCCGGGTGCTCGCCTACGCCCTCGCCGATGACGCCGACCACTACACCGCCGGCGACCTCGCCCGTGGCCTCGGCGTCAGCCCGGCAGCGATCAGCGGCGCCGTCCGCCAGCTCGTGCAGGTGGGGCTGCTCGTGCGGGAGCGGGAGCCGGGCACCCGCAGCGACCTCTACGTGCTCGACGACCGCGACCTGTGGTCGCGCTTCATGACCGCGGAGCTGGCCAGCCTGCGTCGCTTCGAGGAGGCGGTCGCCGGGGGAGTGGAGCTCCTCGGCACCGAGCGTCCCGGCGGCCGGCGGCTGGCCGAGACCCGGGACTTCATGGCCTTCCTGCACGGGGAGCTGGTCGACGCCCTCGCCCGCTGGCCCGCGGAGCGCGACCGGCTGGCCGCGGAGCGGAACGGGGCGCCGGTCCCCCGCTGACCCGGCCGCGGCCCCCCGCTGCCCCGGCCGCGGGCCCCCTCCGGTGGTCACCGGCCGCCCGGGGCTCGCCTCGCGGAGGCCTAGGGTCGGCCGCATGACCTCACCCGCGGGGGACCGCCGCGAGCGTCTCGTCGCCCTGCTCGTGGCCGGCGTCGCCGTCGTCCTGCTGGTGTCGTCGGTGACGTGGTTCGTCAGCGACCAGGCCGTCGTCGGCGTCGCGCAGCTGTTCCTCGGCGTCGTCCTCGCGGCGGTGGCGGCCTTCCTGTACCGGCGCGCGCAGCACCGCTGACCACCGCATCCGGACCCTGGCCTCGGCGGCCCTCCCGTTGCGCGCCGGGGTGGCGCGCACCACGCTGGGGCCTCCTGGAGGCGGACCGAGCGGAGGTCGGGCGTGAAGCTGGACAAGCAGGAGCTGCTGCGGGTGCTGCACACCGAGGGCGACAACGACACCGCGGACAGGGTCGCTGCCCAGCTGCCGGACGAGATCGACACCGACCGGGACGGCGACGCGCTGGAGGCCGTGGGCCTGGACCGCACGCAGCTGATGGCCAAACTCGCCGGCGGCGGCTTCGGCGGGACGATCGCCCCCTGACGTCGTCCCGGCCGCTCAGCGGCTGCGCAGCCCGGCGCCCAGCTCGACGGCGTGGTCGAGGAACGTCGCGACGACGGCGGCGTCGACCTCCTCGGGAGCGGCGAGGTCGAGCGTGCGCACCTGCTTGCCGGTGCCGGACAACCGGCCCTCGGGATCGGGCAGCCGGGCGCCGTGCTCGAACACCAGCTGCACCCGGTCCGCCGTCGGGAACACCGCGCAGACGAAGCTGGCCACCGGGTCGCGGTAGTTGATCGAGTGCCAGCCGCGCCGCACCCGCTTCTCCAGCTGCGGGTGCGCCTTGAGCAGCACCGTGCGCAGCCGCTGGGCGGTGGCTGCGACCGCTTCGGGGTGCTCGCTCAGCAGGTCCTCGGCCTCGGGGTCCGTGGGCACGGAGGCAGCCTGGCACCGGGCACCGACATCCCGGAACGGGTGCCCGTGCCCGGCCCCGTCCAGGGCAGGCCCCGTCCAGAGGCTCGCCGCAGGCCTCGTCCCGGGTCCCACCCTGAGCCTGCGAAGGGTGGGGAGGACGAGGCCCTTCCACGGTGAGGAGGACGGGGTCCTTCTCCGAGGGGTGGGGAGGACGGGGTCCTTCTTCAGCCGACGTACGGACGCTCGCGCGCCAGCTCCTCCTTGGCGACCCCGCGGATGTGCACCGCATCCGGGCCGTCGACGATCCGCAGCGTGCGGGCGCTCGCGTAGAAGCGCGCCAGCACGGTGTCGTTGCTGACCCCGGCGCCGCCGTGCACCTGGATGGCGCGGTCGATGACGTCGAGGGCGACGCGCGGGGCGGCGACCTTGATGGCGGAGATCTCGGTGCGGGCGCCCTTGGCGCCGTACTTGTCGATCAGGTCGGCCGTCTTGAGCACGTAGAGGCGGGCCTGGTCGATCTCCATCCGGGAGAGTGCGATCGCCTCGCGCACGGTGCCCTGCTCGGCCAGCGGGCGGCCGAAGGCGACCCGCTTCTGCGTGCGGTCGACCATGAGCGCGAGTGCCCGCTCGGCCATCCCGATGGCCCGCATGCAGTGGTGGATGCGGCCGGGGCCGAGCCGGGCCTGGGCGATCATGAAGCCGTCGCCCTCACCGGCCAGGATGTTCGACGCCGGCACGCGCACGTCGGTGAACCGCAGCTCGGAGTGGCCGTGCTGGTCCTGGTAACCGAAGACCGGCAGGTGCCGGATGATCTCCAGGCCAGGGGTGTCGCGGGGCACGAGCACCATCGACTGCTGCCGGTGCGGGGCGCCCTCGGGATCGGTCTTGCCCATGACGATGAAGATCTGGCAGCGCTCGTCGGCGGCGCCGCTGGTCCACCACTTGCGGCCGTTGATGACGTACTCGTCGCCCTCGCGGACGATCGAGGTCTGGATGTTGCGGGCGTCGGACGACGCGACGTCGGGCTCGGTCATCGCGAAGCCCGACCGGATCTCGCCCTCGAGCAGCGGGTTCAGCCAGCGCTCCTTCTGCTCGGCCGTGCCGAACAGCATGAGCGTCTCCATGTTGCCGGTGTCCGGCGCACCCACGTTCATCGCCTCGGGGGCGATGACCGGCGACCAGCCGGTGATCTCGGCGACCGAGGCGTACTCGAGGTTGGAGAGGCCGCCCAGCTCGTGGTGGAAGAGGTTCCACAGGCCACGCTTGCGCGCCTCGGCCTTCAGGTCCTCCAGCACCGGCGGGTGCTCGTGGTTGTCGTGGCCGCGCTCGGCCCGCCACTGCTCGTAGACCGGCTCCGCGGGGAACACGTGCTCGCGCATGAAGTCCCACGCGCGTGCGCAGACGTCCTCGGCCTTGGCGGAGAGAGCGAAGTCCATGAGCGCAACGTAGAGCCTGGCGGAACAGCCGTCTCGTCAGGGTCCGGCTCCGCGGCCGCGCCATCAGGACTGCGGGTCGTCGTCCGGCCGGTCCGGGGTGCACGGCAGGCAGTGGCTGATCGCGAAGGGGCAGCCGATCAGCACCAGCAGGGCCATCACGCCGAAGGCGGCCGGGCCGATCAGGAAGGGCGCGGCCACGGCCACCACCGCGGCGACGAGGACGAACCAGAACGCCCCCCGGCCCGGCGGCCGGACGCGCACGCCGGGGCCGGCGGTGAGGCGGGCGGCCAGGTCGGGGTCGTTCCGGGCGAGGTCCTCGCCCAAGGCGCGCAGCACGGCGTCGTCGTCCACGGCACGGCCTCCGGTTCCGGCACGTGCGGCGCCGCGGGCTCGGGCGCGACCGGGGCGCGGTCGGCGTCGTCCCCCGGCGCGCCCCGCGACCAGCCTCCGCCGTCGACGGCCGTGTCGCCAGACCCTCGAGCGCGCGTCCTCTGCCGGACGCGCCGGAGGCCGGGCCCGGTGCGGGACCCGGCCTCCGGCGACGTGCGGGCCGTTCCTCAGACGCGCGTGCCGCGGTGGGGAACGGCGTTGCGCACCGGGCCCAGCGCGATGGCGAGCCCGGCCAGCGCGCTCACCAGGTGCAGCCAGTTGTCGGCCCAGTTGAGGCTCAGGAAGTCCCAGGTCTGGCCGACGGCGAAGAGCCCGTAGAGAAAGGTCGCGCCGTAGCCGACCGCCAGCAGCCACCCGTAGGTGCGGGCGCCGGCGAGGGTCCGCGCCAGGAGCAGCCCTGCGGCACCGATCAGGATGTGCACGACGTTGTGGAACGGGTTGACCTCGAAGCCGACGATCGTCTCGTTCGTGTCGTGCCCGAAGAAGTCGTCGAAACCGGTGACGAAGAAGCCGACGATCCCGACGAGCAGGTAGACGGCGCCGATCACCAGCGAGAGGAGCTGCGGCCAGGTCCGTGCTCCGCTGGTCGTGTTGCCCGCATTCGCGGCCATGGTTGTCCTCCAGGGTGCGATCCACCGCCAGGGCTCGGCGGTTTCGTTGATCGGCTCGGTACCCCTGAGCCGATCACCGGTAACGGGAGTACTCCGTCCGGGGGACGGTCGTCACCGTTTCGCAACCTGTGCAGGCACCCGGCCGGCCGGGCGGTGTTCGCGCCCCGAGGCCGGCTGGTTCACCTCGGGGTGGACCGGCTCCGGCGGACGACGAACGGGCCGATGGCCAGCAGGTCGACCGGCGCCGACCCGAAGCACTCGAGCGCGTCACGCGGGTCGTCGACCATCGGCCGGCCGGCGGTGTTGAGGCTGGTGTTCACCACGACCGGGATCCCGGTGCGGCGCTCGAAGGCCGCGATCATGCGGTGCACCAGCGGCTCGGTCTCCCGGTCGATCGTCTGGATGCGCGCGGTGCCGTCGACGTGCGTGACCGTCGGGATGCGGTCCCGCCACTCCGGCGCGACGTCGTGCACGAAGAGCATGTACGGCGAGGGGATCGGGCCCCGGTTGAAGATGTCGGGGGCCCGCTCCAGCAGCACCATCGGCGCCACCGGGCGGAACTGTTCCCGGCCCTTGACGTCGTTCATCCGCTCCAGGTTGGCCTCGAACCCGGGGTGGGCCAGCAGCGAGCGGTGGCCCAGCGCGCGCGGGCCGAACTCCGACCGGCCCTGGAACCACGCGACGATGCCGTTGTCGGCCAGCACCTCGGCCACGGCCTCGGCGACGTCGTCCGGCCGCTCGTAGTCGATCGCCGCCGTCTCCAGCCAGCGCTCGATCTCGTCGTCGCTCCAGCCCCGGCCGAGTGCGGCGCCCGGCATCGGCTCGGTGCGCTCGCCGAGCTCGGAGGCGACGTGCAGGGCCGCGCCCAGCGCCGTCCCGGCGTCGCCAGCGGCGGGCTGCACCCAGACCTCCTCGAAGGGGCTCTCGGCCAGGATGCGGGTGTTGGCCACGCAGTTGAGCGCGGTGCCCCCGGCGAGGGTGAGCACGCGGTCGCCGGTCTGCTCGTGCACCCAGCGGGCCAGGTCGACGAGCACCTCCTCCAGCCGCTGCTGGACGCTGGCGGCCAGGTCGGCGTGCGCCTCGGTCCACTCGTCGCCCGTGCCGAGCCGTGGGGCGAACTCGGTGAAGTCGATCCGCTCGGTGACGAAGCCGCCATCGCCGGTGGCCCGGATCAGCTCGGACAGCTCGCCGACGAACCGCGGCTTGCCGTAGGAGGCCATCGCCATGACCTTGAACTCGTCGGAGCTGCGCAGGAAGCCGAGGTGGTCGGTGAGCTCCTCGTACATCAGGCCCAGCGAGTGCGGCAGCGTCTGGCCGGCCAGGACCTCCAGCTGCCCGTCGGTGTAGCGGCCGGCGAGGTGGCTGTGCGCCTCGCCGCGGCCGTCGAGCACCAGCACCGAGTTGTCGCGCTGCGGCGCGGCCAGCCCGGCAGAGGCGGCGTGCGCCACGTGGTGCTTCACGAACCGGACCTTGGCCGGGTCGAGGCCGGGGAGGGCGTGGGCCAGGAAGTCCGGCGCCTTCTCGGCGTACATCCTGCGCATGACGTCGCCGTCGTCGAACAGGCCGGACTCCTCCGGGGTCCCCATCAGCGCGGGGTCGAAGGAGTAGGCGACGGCGTCCAGTTCCTCGGCGCGGATGCCGGCCTCGGTCAGGCACCAGGCCGCCGACAGCTCGGGCAGCTCCCAGGCGCTCCACGGCAGCGGGCGCTTGCCGTGCTTGCGCCGGCTGAAGCGCTCCTCCTCGGCCGCGGCCACGACCCTGCCGTCGATGACCAGGGCCGCCGAGGGGTCGTGGTAGATGGCGTTGATGCCCAGGACCTTCACCCGTGTACTCCTTCCGCCGGGCACGCGGGTCGCCCGGTCTCCGTGGTGATCATCGAGCCGCCGGCAGCACTTCGCAGGACGAGGGTCTCGCGTGGCGCCGTCCCGGGTCCCGCCCTGAGCTCTGCCGGCCCCCCGTGCAGGCAGCAGGACCCCGTCCCCCTCACCGTGGCAGGACCTCGTCCTCCCCACCCTTCGCAGGCTCGGGGTGGGACCCGGGACGAGGCCTGCGGCGAGCCTCCGGACGGGGCCTGGCGCGAGCCTGGGAGTGGCGGGGGCAAGGGGTCCTTCATCAGGTGCCGCGGCGCTCGAGCAGGTCGTTGTCCAGGACGGCGGCCAGCGCCAGCGTCTTGTAACCGACCTCCTCGAAGAGGACGACGACCCGGTCGTCCTCGACGCGCATGACGATCCCCGGGCCCCACTGGGCGTGCTGCACCGCCGTCTGCGGCGGGAAGGGCGTCTCGTCCTCGTCGGGCTGCTGCTGCGCCAGGCCGGCGGTGCAGTTGTCGCAGTTGCCGCAGGGCTGCTCGAGCTGCTCGCCGAAGTAGCCGAGCAGGAACTGCCGCCGGCACTCGGTGGTCTCGGCGTAGCCACGCATCATCTCGACCCGGCTCTGCTCGACCCGCTCGCGGTGCTCGGCGAGCTCCCGGGCGGCGGCCGCGGCCTCGCCGGGGGAGGGGGCTCCCTCGGCCGGGTGCGCGGCGCCCTCCTCGTCGAGGACGACGGCCGACACCTGCTCGAGCAGGTTGAGGTCGCGGGCCAGCGGGGTCGCCGGGCGGCCGGTCTCCTCGCGCAGCTGCCGGACGTCGACGCCGTCGTCGATGCCGGCGGCCTCGGCGGCGCCGACCAGGCCGGCGACCTGCTGGAGCTCCTCCTCTGCGGGGACGCCCGCGGCGAAGAAGCGGCGCAGGCCGAGGTCCTCCTGGCGGTAGACCAGGACGGCGAGCGCGGGCTTCCCGTCGCGGCCGGCCCGCCCGATCTCCTGGTAGTAGCTGTCGACGGAGTCGGCGGGTTCGGCGTGCACGACGAAGCGGGTGTCGGGCTTGTCGATGCCCATGCCGAAGGCGGTGGTGGCGACGACGACGTCCAGCTCGTCGTCCATGAACGCGCGCTGGGTGTCCTCGCGGTCGGTCTTCCGCAGGCCGGCGTGGTACGGCTGGACGCGCAGCCCGCGGTCGGCCAGCTCGGCGGCGATCTGCTCGGTGCCCTTGCGGGTGGCGCTGTAGACGATGCCGGGCACCTGCCCGTCGCCGACCAGCGCGGTGACCCGCTCGAGCACCGCCTTCTCCTTGGCGTGGGCGTCGGCGTGCTGCTCGGCCTCCAGCCGGATCTCGGGGCGGTCGAAGCCGGCGACGACGACGCGGGCGTCGCGCATGCCGAGGCGCTCGACGATCTCCGCGCGCACCGGGGGCGCGGCGGTGGCGGTGAGGGCGAGCACCGTCGGGTGGCCGAGCTGCTCGATGACCCCGCCGAGGCGCAGGTAGTCCGGGCGGAAGTCGTGACCCCAGGCGGACACGCAGTGGGCCTCGTCGACGACGAACAGCGCGGGGTGCGCCTTCGCGATGGCCTCCACGACCTCGGGCTTGGCCAGCTGCTCGGGGGCGAGGAAGAGGTGGCGGACCGTTCCGTCCGCGAGTCCTTCCAGGGCGGCGCGCTGGTCGCCGGCCGAGAGCGCGGAGTTCAGCTGGGCGGCCCGGCCGTCGAGTCCGTCGAGCTCGTCGAGCCGGCCGACCTGGTCGCGCTGCAGCGCGATGAGCGGGGAGACGACGAGCACCGGCCCCGCGACCAGCTGCCCGGCGATCTGGTAGACGGCGGACTTGCCCGCGCCCGAGGGCAGCACCGCGAGGGTGTCCCGGCCGGTGACCACGGACTTCGTGGCCTCCTCCTGGCCCGGTCGGAACGCCTCGAAGCCGAGCAGCTCTCGCGCGGTCTCCCGGATGCGGCGGGTGCGGACGGAGGACGACGCCCCCGCGGGGCCGGTCTGTTTCGTGCGCGGCACCGGCTCCGGCTGCCCGGCGTCGGCGATCGGCAAACGGAACGCAGATGGCACGGCACCAGGCCACCCGTCACGGGAGCGGGACGTGTCCGACCACGCACGAGGCGGTCCGGATGTGCACCGCCACGCCCGGGGGGCGCCTTCCTCGTCGACCGCCGCGTGTGCCCGCGGCGTTCCACGTGGAACGCCGGCTCGTCAGCGCAGGTGCGTCCGATGGGACCCGACGTCGGCGAAGTCGGCGGCCGCGCGGCCGGCCCAGTAGCCCCCGGCGTCCATCGACGACCGGCTGCGGGTGCTGCGCACGCGCGGGAACAGCCCGGTGAACGCCTCGTCGACCGCGTCCTGGCGTGAGCGCAGCGCGGGCACCAGGTCCACGCCCTGCTCCGCCGCCGCGGCGCTGGTCGCCCGCTCACGGGCGCTCGTCAGCCGCTCGCCGACGCGGCCCGCGTAGCCCAGCAGGAACGCCCGGCGGAACGAGTGGGACGCCGACCGCCGTCCCGCAGCCCGCTCGGCGGCGCCGAGGGCCTGCCCGGCCTGGAGCAGCAGCGAGGTGAACAGCAGTTCGACCGCGTCGAGGTCGGCGGCGACGCCGACCAGGTTCGCGATGCCCAGGCTCTGGTACCAGACCAGGCGCACGCCGTTCGCGCCGGCGACCGCCCCCAGCAGGTGCATCTTCGCCCGCACGTACGGGTCGTCGACGTGCACGCGGCGGGTGGCGACACCGGTGCGGTGCGGCGTCCCGCCGGTGTCCGGGAGCACCGTGTCGACGGCGTGGCGGCTCATCAGCTCCTGGGCCTTGGCGGTGAGCGCCTCGGCCTCCTCGGGGAACTCGGTCGACTCGGCCTTGGCCAGGAGCGCGCGGATGCGGCGCATCGCCCGCGCGTCGTCGTCGTCGTCGCTACCGGGACCGGCCTCCGCCCGGCGCGCACCGGCGCCCCAGCGGGACGGCGGCGGGACCAGCTGGTCCAGCCGCGCCAGGGTGCGCAGCGTCGTGGCCAGCACCAGCACCTCGCGCCACGCCTCACCCGCCGACCGGCCCTCCGCCCGGTGCCAGGCGGCGACCACCGCGGCGGTGCCGGCGGTCAGTGCGCCCAGCTCGCGCAGTTGCTCGACCCACACCTGGGGTGCGCGGGAGGCGGCGTCGGTGACGCGGGCGTCCTCGGCGATCAGCGCGACCACCAGCCGGGCCGTGCGGGTGGTCGCGCGCCGGCGGACCGTGTGCGCGACGTCGGCCGGTTGCCAGCCCCGCTCCCAGGCCGTGGCGAGGGCCGACAGCAGTGCCCGGGTCGCACCGCCGGTGCCGTCCACGCCCGGGTCGCGCGCGGCCAGGACGGCGGCCATCCCCTCCGCGTCGTCGCCGTCGGGGTGCCAGTCGCCCCGGAGCAGGAGCTCCCGCAGCCAGGAGTCGTCCGCGGTCGTGGTCGCCATGCCCGGGATGCTCTCCCGGCGGTGGGACACCGGCGGTGCAGCCCTGTGGACGGCGGGTCGCCGTCCACAGCCGCTGCCCCGGCCACCCGGGCGGTCACCTCGGACGGCTGAGCCACTCCCGCTCGATCTGCTGCGCGGTCGTCGGGCCGCCCAGGAGGAAGCCCTGGACCTGGGGGCACCCCAGCTCCCGCAGGCGCTGGAGCTGGTCTTCCGTCTCCACCCCCTCGGCGGTGACGGTGGCGCCGAGGTGCTGGGCGAGCGCCAGCACGGCAGAGACGATCGCGTCGGTCGGGCGGTCGTCGGGCAGCCGCGCGACGAAGGAGCGGTCGAGCTTGAACGCCTGCGGCGTCCGCTCGCGCAGCGCCGCGAAGCTGGAGTAGCCGGTGCCGAAGTCGTCCACGGCCAGCGTGACGCCCGCGGCGGTGAAGCGCTCCAGGGCTGCCCGCGCCCCCGGCTCCATCGCGCAGGACTCCGTCATCTCGAGCTCGAGGGCGTCCGCGGGCAGCCCGACGCGGTCGAGCAGCGCGAGCACGCGGGGGGCGAAGTCCGCGGGGAGCAGCTGACGGGTCGAGACGTTGACCGCCACGCGCGGGGTGGCGATCGGGCCGAAGACCCGTCGCCACCGCACGGCCTGGGTGCAGGCCTGCTCGAGCACCTGCATGCCGAGGTCGTGGATCAGCCCGGTCTCCTCGGCCAGGGCGATGAACTCCGCTGCCGGCACGTCCCCGCGCTCGGCGTCGTGCCACCGGGCGAGCGTCTCCACGGCCACGAGCCGGCCGTCGGCCACCCGCACGATCGGCTGGTAGGCGACGGTCACCGCTCCGGCCCCGACCGCCCGGCGCAGCGCGGTGCGCAGCCCCAGCCGGTCCCGGGTCTGCTGGCGCAGGGGTTCGTTGAACACCTCGTAGCGGTGCCCCCCGGTCGCCTTGGCCCGCTGCAGGGCCAGGTCGGCCGCCCGGAGGACCTCCTCGGCGTGCCCGCTCTCGTCGGACCCGATCAGGCCCTCCTGCTCCGCGCGGAGCCGCGGCCGGGCCAGTCCCTCGGCATCGGCGACCGCGACCCCGACGCTGACCGTGACGACGACCTCCCGGCCGTCGACGGCGTACGGCTCGGCCAGTGCGGCGAGCAGCCGCTCGGCGACCCCGGCTGCCTCCTCGACGCCGGTCACGCCGTCGAGCAGGACGGCCATCTCGTCCCCGCCGAGCCGGCTGACCAGGTCGCCGGGCCGCACGGCCTTCTCCAGCCGGCGCGCGACCCCCACGAGCAGCTCGTCGCCGGCGTCGTGCCCGAGCTGGTCGTTGACCCCCTTGAAACCGTCCAGGTCGCAGTACAGCACCGCGAACCTGGCGTCGGGTGTGCGCTCGGCCCGGTGCGCCGCGGCGTCCAGGCGGTCCATGAGCAGGACCCGGTTGGCCAGCCCGGTGAGCGGGTCGTGCACTGCCGCGTGCTCGGCGGCCGCGATGCTGGCCTGCCGGCCGGTGACCAGCGCGCCGAGGGTCAACCCGGCCAGGGTGAGGGTCACCAGGCCGAGCTGCAGCCGCAGCGGGCTCTCGACGACGTCCCGGCCCACCAGTGCCACGGCGAGGGCGTTGGCGACGAGGACGGCGAACGCCGCCCGGGGGAACCCACCGCGGACGGCGATCCAGATGAGCGGCACGTACACCAGGTAGGCCAGGTCCAACCCGCCGACCGCCGGCTCGCCGTAGGCCAGGTATACCGTCGCGAGCAGCAGGGTGGTCTGCCCGACGAGCTCCAGCGGCTGGTCCAGCAAGCGGTCGGCGAGCCGGCCCAGCCACCGTGGCCGGACCCGGCTCGGCCAGGACGGGTGCTCGTCCCCCTGCCCGACCTGGAGCGGGTGGGTGAGCGCCGGCCGGTCGCGCCAGAGCGCGGGTACCCGCCGGCTCGCGACGAGCAGCGCGGGGGTCAGCACCCCGACGCCCGTGGCCCGCCCGGACCAGAAGCCGAGCACGCCGCGGAACAACTCCCCCCACGTCAGCAGCCCGGTGACGGTGTACTGCACGACCTGGGCGACCGCGACGACGAACGGCCCGGCGACGGCGGCCAGCCCCAGCAGCCAGACGACGTCACGCTGACCGGGGAGGCGAGGGTCGATCCGGAGCCGCCGCAGGAGGAGCCAGGCCACGGCCGTGTAGACGGCGGTGCTCAGCACGCCGCCGAGCCAGACGCTGACCCAGCTGACCTCCGGGCTGCTCACCACCAGTCCGTGCAGCGGGTCGGTGAGCAGGAGCAGCGGGGCGTAGCGCAGCCCGAACACGAGCAACAGGGCGAAGCTCAGCCCGGTCGGGGGATACCACAGCGACACCTCCTGGCGTGCCTGGAAGACGCTGGCGATGGCGTCCAGCCCCAACCAGAGCCCCAGGTACACCACCGAGACGATCAGCGGGCCCCACCACCGGCGCATGCTGGTCCCGCCCCTCCTCCGGGTCGGCCGGACGGGTACCGGCTGGGTCCCTCCCGTGCCCCGAGTCCGGGGGCCTACACCCCGCGGCCGCACCGCCGGCCGGTCCCCGACGTGCGGGGGCCGGGACGGGTGCCCCCTCCTACGCTGCCCCGGTGACGACCAGCTACCGGATCGCCGAGGCCGCGGCCCTGCTCGGTGTCAGCGACGACACGGTGCGCCGCTGGATCGACGGCGGCCGGCTGCCGGCCTCCCGCGACGGCGGCGGCCCCGCGCACGTCGACGGCGCCGACCTCGCCCGGCTGGCCACCCAGCTGCACGTGGCCCCCGAGCCCGGTGCCACCCGCGGCTCCTCGGCCCGCAACCGGCTGACCGGCATCGTCACCCGCGTCGTCCGCGACACGGTGATGGCGCAGGTCGAGATCCAGGCCGGGCCGTTCCGGCTGGTCTCGCTGATGTCGCGCGAGGCGGCCGACGAGCTGGGGCTGGACGTCGGCGTGCGGGCCGTGGCCACGGTCAAGGCCACCCAGGTCAGCGTCGACGTCCCCTGACCGGCCGCAGCAGCGGAGTGACGACCTGTCGGGTGGTCGCACCTGCGGGCGCCAGCGGGCTATCGTCCCGCAGGCGCGGACCAGAGCGGTCCGCCGTGGGGAGGTCCGGTGTCCAGGCGTGCCCTGCTCGGAACGGCGCTCGTGCTCGTGCTCGTGCTGGCCGGCTGCGGCGGGTCGGCGGGCGGTTCGGCGACGGCGCCCAGCGACGGCCCGGCCGAGCCGGGCGGCACGCTGACCGTCTTCGCCGCCGCCTCGCTCACCGACGTCTTCCCCGGACTCGGTGAGCAGCTCGAGGCCGACCACCCCGGCCTGGACGTGCGGTTCACCTTCGCCGGCAGCTCGGCGCTGGCCACCCAGGTCGCCCAGGGCGCCCCGGCCGACGTCTTCGCCAGCGCCAACGAGTCGCAGATGGCCGTCGTCACCGAGGCCGGGCTGGCCGACGGCGAGCCGCAGGTCTTCGCCGCCAACGTGCTGCAGATCGCCGTCCCGGCGGGCAACCCGGCCGGCGTCACGGGGCTGGCCGACCTCGCGCGGGAGGAGCTGACGATCGCGGTCTGCGCTCCGCAGGTGCCGTGCGGCGCGGCTGCCGAGGACGTCTTCGCCGCGGCCGGCCTCGAGGCAGCGCCCGACACGCTCGAGGAGGACGTGCGGGCCGCGCTGACCAAGGTCGAGCTCGGCGAGGTCGACGCCGCGCTGGTCTACACGACCGACGTCACTGCGGCCGGGGACGCCGTCGAGGGCATCGACGTCCCGCAGGCCGAGCGGGCGGTCAACGACTACCCGATCGCGGTGCTGGCCGACGCCCCCAACCCGCAGGCGGCCGCCGCCTTCGTCGAGCTGGTGCGCTCGGACCAGGGGCAGCAGGCGCTGGCGGACGCCGGCTTCCGCACTCCATGAGGCGCAGGAGCGAGCCCGGCGTCCCGCTGCCGCTGCTCGTCCCGGCGGTCCTCGCCGTCGCCTTCCTGGTCCTGCCGCTGGCCGGCCTCGTCCTCCGCACGCCCTGGGCTGAGCTGGGCCCGCAGCTGACCAGCCCGGCGGTCGGCCAGGCGCTGCGCCTGAGCCTGGTCTCCGCCACGGCCGCGACCGCGCTGTCCCTGGTGCTCGGCGTCCCGCTGGCCTGGGTGCTCGCCCGCTCTCGCGCCCGCGGCCGGTCGGTGCTGCGCGCCCTGGTCACCGTGCCGTTGGTGCTGCCCCCGGTCGTCGGCGGCGTCGCGCTGTTCCTGGTGCTGGGCCGGCAGGGCCTCGTCGGGCGCTGGCTGGACCAGGCCCTCGACGTGACGATCCCGTTCACCACCACCGCGGTCGTCATCGCCGAGACCTTCGTGGCCATGCCGTTCCTCGTCATCAGCGTCGAGGGCGCGCTGCGCGCCGCCGACGCCCGCTTCGAGGACGCCGCCGCCACCCTGGGCGCCGACCGGTGGACGACGTTCCGCCGGGTCACCCTGCCGCTGGTCGCGCCCGGCATCGCCGCCGGCGCGGTGCTGTGCTGGGCCCGGGCGCTCGGCGAGTTCGGCGCCACCATCACCTTCGCCGGCAACTTCCCCGGGACGACGCAGACGATGCCGCTGGCGGTCTACCTGGCGCTCCAGCAGGACCCGGACGCGGCGATCGTGCTCTCCCTCGTGCTGCTCGCCGTCTCCGTCGCGACGCTGCTCCTCCTGCGCGACCGCTGGCTCACCCGGGCGGTGCGGTGAGCCTCGCCGCGTCCGTTCGGGTCGACCGGGGACCGCTGACCGTCGAGCTCGACCTCGAGGTGGCCGACGGCGAGGTGCTCGCCGTCCTCGGGCCCAACGGCGCGGGCAAGTCCACGCTGCTGCGCGTGCTCGCCGGGCTGCTGCCGCCTGACGACGGCCGGGTCGCCGTCGGCGCGGAGACGTGGGACGACGTCCCCGCCGGCGTGCGGGTGCCCGCCCACGAGCGCCGCCTCGGCATGGTCTTCCAGGACCACCTGCTCTTCCCGCACCTGTCGGTCACCGACAACGTCGCCTTCGGGCTGCGCACCCGCGGCCGCGGCAAGCCCGCTGCTCGCGCCGCGGCCCGCGACTGGCTGGCCCGGGTGGGCATCGCCGAGCTCGGCGACCGGCGGCCCGGCCGGCTCTCCGGCGGGCAGGCGCAGCGGGCAGCGCTGGCCCGGGCGCTGGTGGGCGAGCCGGCGCTGCTGCTGCTCGACGAGCCGCTCTCGGCGCTGGACGCCCGCACCCGGCTCACCGTCCGTGCCGAGCTGCGCCGCCACCTCGGCGAGTTCCCCGGCAGCACGGTGCTCGTCACCCACGACCCGGTCGACGCGATGGCGCTGGCCGACCGGGTGGTCGTCGTGGAGGCGGGCCGCGTCGTGCAGGCCGGGACGCCGGCCGACGTCAGCCGCCACCCGCGCACCGACTACGTCGCCCGGCTGGTCGGCCTGGCGCTGCTGCCGGGCACCGGTGAGGGGACGACGGTGCGGCTGGACGGCGGCGGCCGCGTGGCGGTGGCCGAGGAGGCGGCGGGGCCGGTGTTCGTCGCCGTCCGCCCCGAGTCGGTGGCGCTGTGGCCGGCCCGGCCGGAGGGCAGCCCGCGCAACGTGTGGCCGGCCCGGCTGGTGTCGGCCACGCCGCACGGGTCGACGGTGCGCTGCGAGCTCGACGGCGAGGTGCCGCTGCTGGCCGACGTCACGGCGGCCGCCTTCGCCGAGCTGGGGCTGGCCCCCGGCACGCCGGTGTGGGCGTCGGTCAAGGCCTCCGACGTCGCCGTCTACGCGCGCTGAGAGGGTGGGGTCGTGAGCCCGCCGGATGATCAGCTGAGCTCAGCGTTGTGCGTCCTGGCTCACCATCGACGGTGAGCCAGGACGCCGCACGATCAGGTCACCTGATCATCTGCGACACCGGTTGAGAGGGTGGGGTCGTGAGCACGGTCGCGGGGCTGGTCCTCGCCGCGGGCGGCGGGCGCCGCTACGGCATGCCGAAGGCGCTGGTCGAGTACGAGGGCAGCCTGCTGGTGGAGCGGGCGGTGCGGACGGCGCGGGCGGTGTGCGACCCGGTGCTCGTCGTCCTCGGGGCGCAGGCGGTCGACGTCTGGCGGGCGGCGGACCTCGACGGCGCCACCGTGCTGGCCAACCGCGACTGGGAGACCGGCATGGCCTCCTCGCTGCGCACCGGCCTCGACGGGCTGCGCGGCTGGCCCGGTCGGGTCGACGCCGTGCTGGTCACGCTGGTGGACATGCCGGGGATGACGCCGGAGGCGCTGCGCGCCCTCGCCGCGCACGCCGCCCCGGACGCGTTGGCGATCGCCAGCTACGACGGCGTCCGCGGGCACCCGGTGCTGCTCGGCCGCGAGCACTGGGCCGGCGTGGCCGCGACCGCGACCGGCGACGAGGGCGCCCGCCGGTACCTCGCCGGCGCCGACGTCACCGAGGTCGACTGCACCGGCCTGGCCGATCCGACCGACCTCGACGTGCCACCCGGCGAGGTACCGTCGGCGCCGTGATCGCCCGGGTCGTCGACGCCCCCCTGTCCGTCGCCGAGCACGAGGACGCCGTCGCCGACAAGGCAGCCGGCGCGGTCGTCTCCTTCGCCGGCGTGGTCCGCGACCACGACGGCGGCCGGTCGGTGACCGAGCTGGAGTACGTGGGCCACCCGAGCGCCGAGCAGGTCATCGTCGAGCTGGCCGAGGAGTTCGCCGCGCGGCCCGACGTGCACGCCGTCGCCGTCTCCCACCGGGTCGGCATGCTCGGCATCGGCGACGTCGCGCTGGCCTGTGCGGTCAGCTCCGCGCACCGCGGCCAGGCGTTCGCCGCCTGCGCCGAGCTCGTCGACCTCGTCAAGGAGCGGCTGCCCATCTGGAAGCGGCAGGTCTTCACCGACGGCGAGGAGGAGTGGGTCGCCTGCCCCTAGCGGGGCCGAGGCAGCAGCCGCGCCTCGACGATCTTCGTGGCGCCGGTGGCCCGCGCGGCCACCTCGCCGCTGCGCTGCCGCACCCGGTCGAGCATCTCGGTGTCGCCGAGCGGCATCGTGGCGACCAGCCGCTCCGCCCGGCCGACCTCCGGGTCGGCGAGCACCGCGTCGACCAGGCGGGCGCCGGTTCCCAGCGGCAGGTGGCCGGACTCGACGTGCATCGCGGAGGCCACGACCCCCGGCACCTCGGTGCGGCGGATCTCGGCCTCGGCGAGCACACGGCCGTCGGCCTGTACCCGGACGACGGACAGCACGGTACGGGTCATCGTTGACGTCTCCACGACTCGGACGGACGGGTGGCCGCTGGGGCCTATGGCGGCGCGCGGCTCCGCGCAGGCACCCGGGACAGCGCAGCGCTGCCCCGTCACGGGCCAGCCTCCCGGCCGCTCCTGTCGTCGGGTAGGGCCTTCCGTCCCACGACGGTGGGACCCGCTCCACGCCGGTCGGCAGATGCCGCGACCCGCGCCGGGCCGGGCCGGTCAGTCCCGGAGGGCCGGCGGGTCGGACGGCGTCATGCCGGCGGCGATGAGCGTGCTCAGCAGGCGTGCCACCGCCTCGACCAGGGGCAGGTCGCGTGCGGCGCCGCGGGGCCGGGCGCGGAACCCGAAGGCGCACAGCGTGCCGAACAGTTCCCCCTCCGGGCTCACGATCGGGACGCCGATGTAGGCGCCGATCCGCGAGGCCGGCCCGGTTCTGCGCTTGGCGAAGGCCGGGACGGCAGCGGTGACCGTGGCCGCCCGCGGGGCCTCCCCGGCGACCATGGCACGGCAGAAGGTGTCCGCCCACGGCAGCCAGGTCCCCGGGCGGATCACGTCGGGGGGATGGGCGTGCACCACGACCTGCCGGTCGTCCACGACCCGGGTCACCACCCACACGTCCCAGCCCAGGCGCTGGTGCAGCGCCTCGAGCGCCCCGCAGGCCGCAGCCGAGAAGTCGCGCCAGGGGGCGACGTCGAGGACGGGTGGAGTGGCCACGCCCACCATCGTCCTCGATCCGTCGCGATTCCGGTACGGCACCGTGCGCAAGTCAGCGGACCGGGGCCGCCCCGTCGTCCGGGTGACGCCGGACGTCGTCCTCGCCGAGCACGGCATCCTCCTCGGCCTCCGCCTCCAGGCGATGGGCCTCCCCGTGCAGCTGCGCGGCGGCGTCACCGTGGGACTCGCCGTACACCTCCTCGGCGCGGCCGACCAACTCCTCGACCTTGGCCTTGGCCCTCTCCCAGATGCTCATGGGGTCATTCTCTGCCGACGACGGGCCGACCGGGCGGCCCCCGTGCAGGGCCCGGCCGCGAGCTCGCGAGTGGTGGGGGGCACGGGGGCCTCTCAGCCCCCGGCGAAGGGGGGCAGCACGTCGACGACCGTTCCCGGCGCCAGCGTCAGCGACCGGTCCCGCGTCTGGGTGCCGTCGACGAGGAACGAGCAGGCGGTGAGCACCTTCTCCAGCCGCTCCCCGTGCGTCTCGACGATCTGACCGACGAGCTCGTCGAGCGTGCCGGCGTCCCGGGTCTCGCTCTCCACGCCGGCGGCAGCACGGGCTCCGGCGAAGTACCGGACGGTGACGCTCGATGTCACGGTCACCCCCCGATCGCCGACATGGGCCGCGCGGGCTGCAGGAAGCTCGGGTCGTCGATGCCGTGCCCGGGCAGCTTGCCGAGGGTGGCGATCCGCCAGCGGTCGGCCAGTTCCGCATCGGTGGCGCCGTCGCGCATCGGCGTCCGCAGGTCGGACTCCTCGCGGGCGAACAGGCAGTTGCGGATCTGCCCGTCGGCGGTCAGCCGGGTGCGGTCGCAGCTGCCGCAGAACGCACGGGTCACCGAGGCGATGACCCCGACGGTCGCCGGGCCGCCGTCGACCAGCCAGCGCTCGGCCGGGGCGGAACCGCGCTTCTCGGTGTCCGGGGTGAGCGTGTGCGCCGCCGACAGCCGCTCGAGGATGTCCTCGGCGGTGACCATCTCGCCGCGGGTCCAGGCGTGGTGGGCGTCCAGCGGCATCTGCTCGATGAAGCGCAGCTGGTAGCCGTGCTCCAGGCAGAAGTCCAGCAGCGGGACGGCGTCCTCCTCGTTCATCCCGCGCAGCAGGACGGCGTTGACCTTGACCGGCGTCAGCCCCGCGCGCTGGGCGGCGGCCAGGCCGGCGAGCACGTCGTCGAGCCGGTCGCGGTGGGTGAGCTGCTTGAAGCGGTCGCGGTCGACGGTGTCGAGGCTGCAGTTGATCCGGTCCAGGCCGGCGGCGGCCAGCCCCGGGGCGACCCGGGCCAGGCCGATCGCGTTGGTGGTGAGGCTGACCTCCGGGCGCGGCTCCAGCGCGGTCGCGGCGGCCACGATGCCGACCAGGCCGGGGCGCAGCAGGGGCTCGCCGCCGGTGAAGCGGACCTCGCGGATGCCCAGCTGCTCGACGCCGATGCGGACCAGCCGGGCGATCTCCTCGTCGGTGAGCACCTCGACCTTGGGCAGCCAGTCCAGGCCCTCGGGGGGCATGCAGTAGGTGCAGCGCAGGTTGCACCGGTCGGTCAGCGACACCCGCAGGTCGGTCGCGACCCGACCGTGCCGGTCCACCAGCCCGCCGGTGCCGGGGGCGGGGTCCGGACGGCGGACCACCGGGTCCGGGAGCGGGCTGGTCGAGGTCACACCCCGAATGTAGTGCGGGGGAGGGACGGTGCGCCCCTCCCCGGACGGGCGGCGCGGGGACGGCCGGGGGTCCGGCCGTCCCCGCGCGGGCCTCAGCCGATCGGGGTCGGCGACACCGGCTCCGGCGGGACCGGCACCGAGCCGCGGATCCGGTTGCGCGCCTGGCAGTCGCTGGTGCAGTTCGTGGCGCCGGCCGACAGCTCGATCGCGTCCTCGCCGAGCACGCCGCCCATCCGGCCGCCCGAGGCGACCGACCAGCGGGTGGTCGTGGCGGTCTGCTCCAGCTTGGTCGCCACCTGCGGGCTGTCCTTGCCCAGCAGCATCTGGTGGGTGGCGTCGCCGGGGACGCCGTCGCCGAAGTTGACCTTCCCGGTGTACTCGTTGACGAAGTAGAAGAGCGTCGGGCCGAGGGTGTGCACGTACTCGACCGGGCCGCCGAACTCCTGCTCCATCTGGAAGATGCCGCCCTGCGGGGCGTCCTTGGCCTGCACCTTGAGCTTCCCGGCGGCGGTGCTGAACTCCGCGACGAGGACGCCGTCGCGCAGCCGCAGCTCGCCGATCCGCACGCCGCGCAGCTGGGGGGCGGTCAGCTGCGGCACCTTGGCGGCGAAGACGACGGTCGGAGCGGTCACCATCCGCTGCGGGTCCGGCGCGCCGGTCAGCGTGTAGCCGTACACGCCGAGCGTCGCCGGGTCGATCGTGAAGGTGACGTGCCGGCCGCGGACGGCGATCGGGCCGGTCGGCGTCACGTCGCGCAGCCGCGCCTCCGAGCCGGCCGCCGGGTTGGTCGTCCGGCCGTTGACCGTGACGGCGAAGTCGCCGGCGGTGGCCGCCGAGCCGCCGCCGTCCTCGGCGGACGCGGGGTCGTCGCCCTTGGCGGCCGCGGTACCGGGGGCGAGCAGGACGGTGAGACCGAGCAGGAGGGCCAGCAGGCGGCGCGGGCGGGTGGTCGCGGACACGGGGCTCCTTCGACGGGGGTGCGGCGCGTGTGCGGTCGCTCACACACGGTGCATGAACCGTCAAGCACACCGGCGGAGGCGCGCCGCGCCGAATCCGGCGGCGCCCCGTGCGGGTCCGTTGCTACCGTCGCGGCGCCACCCGAGAGACCGGCGGGCAGCCCCGCACTCGCTCGTGGCCAGGAAGCGCGAGACGTCCCGTGTCACCCCGCACCGTGTTCAGCCCCTACGCCCGCCTGTTCGCCGTCCCCGGCTCGGTGGCGTTCTCCTTCGCCGGGTGGGTCGCCCGGCTGCCCATCCCCATGCTCGGCCTGGGCGCGGTCCTGCTCGTCGCCGGTGAGACCGGCAGCTACGGCCTGGCCGGCGCGGTGTCGGGCACGCTGGCGCTGAGCTTCTCGGTCGCCAGCCCGCAGTGGGCGCGCGCCATGGACCGCCGCGGCCAGGGCGCCGTCCTGCGCTGGGCGATGACCGGCTACCTGCTCTCCGGCGTCGCCTTCGTCGCGGCGGTCACCACCGGGGCGCCGCTGTGGACCTGGTTCGTGCTGGCCGCGCTGTGCGGTGCGAGCGGGCCGAACATCGGCTCGCTGGTGCGCGCCCGGTGGGCCGAGGCGCTGGCCGAGCCGGGCCGCCGGCAGACCGCGTTCGCGCTGGAGGCCGTCGTCGACGAGGTCGTCTTCGTCGTCGGCCCGCCGCTGGTGACGCTGCTGGCCACGCTCATCGCCCCGCCCGTCGGGTTCCTCACCGGCATCACGCTCGGCGCGGTCGGCGGCTTCTGGCTGGCCCGGCAGCGCGCCACCGAGCCGGCCGTCTCGCCGGCCGACCCCGGCGCGCCGTCCCGCCGGTGGGCAGCGCTCAACGCGACGGTGCTGGTGGTGGCGGTCACCTACGCGGCGGTCGGCACCGTGTTCGGGGCGATGGACGTCGTCGTGGTCGGGTTCGCCGACGAGCAGGGCGCGCCTGCGCTCGCCGGCCTGGCGCTGGCGGTCTACGCGTTCGGCAGCCTCGTGGCCGGCCTGCTCTACGGCGTGGCCCGGCTGCCCGGGACGCTGGCCGCGCGCTTCGTGGTCACCGCCGTCGCCTTCGGCCTGGCCGCGCAGCTGCTGTGGGGTGTCGGCTCGCTGGCGGTGCTGGTGGCCGCGGGCTTCCTGGCCGGCACGGCGATCGCGCCGGTGCTGGTCTCGGGCACCTCGCTGGTCGAGTCGCGGGTCCCACGCACCGCCCTGACCGAGGCGCTGTCGTGGACCACCACCGGGCTCACCCTCGGCGTCACGGCCGGGTCCGCGGTCGCCGGTGCGGCCGTCGACGCGTGGGGCGCGGAGTCCGCGTTCGCCGTCCCGGCCGGGGCCGCGGCGCTCGCGGCGCTGATCGCGCTGGCCGGCGCGCCGCTGCTGCGCTCCCGGGCGGCGCCGGTTGCGCCGGATCTGGCCCGGGACGCCGCGTGAGCTCCCGTGCGGCCACCGGCCGACGACGACCGCCCGCTGCGCGTCCGGATGACCCGGCCGCGCTGGACCTGTTCGCGTCCGGCCCGCCGGTCCAGTCGCTCGACTCCTCCTGACGGCGGGTTGAGCGCCGGGCTCTCGGGTAGGCGGTCGTCAGGCAGGCCGCGCGCCCCGGTGTGTGCGTGGCGCCCCCCCATCCGTCAGCGAGAGGAGCCCTCGTGGCCACCGTGCCCACCATCCGACTCAACAACGGCGTCGAGATCCCCCAGCTGGGGTTCGGCGTCTACCAGGTCCCGCCGGAGGACACCGCCGACGCCGTCGCCACGGCCCTGGAGATCGGCTACCGGCACATCGACACCGCCGAGATGTACGGCAACGAGAAGGGCGTCGGCGAGGCCGTCGCGCGCTCCGGCATCGACCGCGGCGAGGTCTTCGTGACCAGCAAGCTGAACAACGGCTTCCACCGCCGGGACGACGCCCTGCGCGCCTTCGACCAGACGCTGGGCGACCTCGGCTTCGACCACCTGGACCTCTTCCTGATCCACTGGCCGCTGCCGGGGATCGACGTCGACTACATCGAGACCTGGAAGGCGATGGAGGAGATCTACGCCAGCGGTCGCTGCCGCGCGATCGGCGTCTCCAACTTCCAGACCCACCACCTGCGCCGGCTGTTCAGCGAGACCGAGGTGCGCCCGGCGGTCAACCAGATCGAGGTGCACCCCTACCTCACGCAGGAGGAGCTGCGGGCCTTCGACGCCGACCACGAGATCGTCACCGAGGCCTGGTCGCCGATCGCGCAGGGCAAGGTGCTCGACGACCCGGCGATCGTGGCCATCGCCGAGCGCCTGGACCGCACCCCGGCCCAGGTCGTGCTGCGGTGGCACGTGCAGCGCGGGGACGTCGTCTTCCCCAAGTCGGTCTCCCGCCAGCGCATGCAGGAGAACTTCGAGCTGTTCGACTTCGAGCTCGGCACCGACGACCTGGCCACGCTGAGCGGCCTGGACCGCGGCGAGCGCACCGGTCCCGACCCGGACACCTTCAACTACGTCCCGGGCTGATCCTCCCGGTCCCAGCGTCCTCCCGATCCCAGCGCGATCATGGCGCCGGAACCACCTCCGGAACCGCCGGAGTGGTCCCGGCGCCATGATCGCCATCAGTCGGCGCTCGGCGGGGGGGGGCTCCCGCCGCAGGTCCCGATCGCAGGGACCCCCGGGTGCGCTCGGTGCGCGGTCGAGCGCGTCACGAGGAACGCGCGGGCGCGGGGACCGGGAGGTCAGTCCGTCGTGACGAAGTCGATGAGTTCCTCGACCCGGCCGATCAGCGCCGGCTCCAGGTCGGTCCAGCTGCGCACCCGGGCGAGGATCCGCTGGGCCCAGACGTAGCCGGTGTCGTCCTCCCAGCCCAGCCGGCGGCAGACGCCGTCCTTCCAGGACTCGCCCCTGGGCACCGTCGGCCAGGCCTTGATGCCGACGACCGACGGCTTGACGGCCTGCCAGATGTCGATGAACGGGTGGCCGACGACGAGCGCGTGCTCGCCGGTCACCTGCCCGGCGATGCGGGACTCCTTGGAGCCGGTCACCAGGTGGTCGACCAGGACGCCGAGCCGCCGTCCGGACGCCGGGCGGAAGTCGCGCACGATGCCGGGCAGGTCGTCGAC
Organism: Geodermatophilus obscurus; assembly: GCF_900143215.1. GTDB lineage: Bacteria > Actinomycetota > Actinomycetes > Mycobacteriales > Geodermatophilaceae > Geodermatophilus > Geodermatophilus obscurus_A. The sequence goes on from NZ_FRDM01000042.1 coordinate 30,652, forward strand.
ACCGTGCAGCGGCTCCACGACGACGCCCTCGATGCGCAGGTCGTGGCCCCAGACCTTCTCGACGAGCTCGGCGTCGTGCTTGCCCTCGACGTAGATGCGGCCCTCGCGGGCGACCCGGGCCCGGGCGCCGGCGACGTAGGTCGAGCCCGACGCGCTGCGGGTCGGGGTCACCGGTACCTGCGGCCTCGGCCGCACGAGGACGACCGGTCGGCCGTCGACCCAGAAACCGGGGCCGAGCGGGTAGGCGCGCACGCGGCCGTTGCGGTCCTCGAGGTGGACGACGTCCTTCTCGCAGCGCACCACGGCGCCCACGAACCCGGAGCTCGGGTCCTCGACGACCAGGTCGCGCTCGGCCTCGACCTGGGGACTGGGCTTCTTGACGGTGCGCGGGTGCACCAGGTTGTCGTACGGCGAGCGGGGAGGCACGCCCTCCAGGATGGGCAGCCAGGGGCCGGACGGCGGAGGCGACGCGCCGGTGCCGGACCATCCGCGACACGCCCGGGCGGTCGACGGTGACGGTTGGTCACAGTTCGCCCCCCTCGCCCAGGCCCCGGCAACACCCCCGTGACCTGCGCTCTGAGCAGCGGAGATGCGGCACGGATCCGTCCCCGGAGCCGTTCGACACGCCGATGTCCCGTCCGACCGGGCGTGTCGGGACGATTGTGGCCGTTTCGTGATCCGTTCGGCGGACACCCCCTCTGTGACCGGGAACACCCCCTGCTCAGATGGGAGCAAAGCCACCATGATCGGCACCGAAGCCATCAGCCGCGTGATCGGCAAGGACGTCTACGACCAGAGCGGTGACAAGATCGGCTCGGCCTCCGAGGTCTACCTCGACGACGAGAGCGGTCAGCCGGAGTGGGTCACGGTGCGTACCGGCCTGTTCGGCACCAAGGAGTCCTTCGTCCCGATCCGGGACGCCGACCTCACCGACGACGGCCTCCGCGTACCGGTGAGCAAGAGCCAGGTCAAGGACGCCCCGAAGGTCGACACCGACGGGCACCTGTCGCCGCAGGAGGAGCAGGAGCTCTACCGCTACTACGGCATGCAGGGCGGTCAGGGGACGCAGACCGACACCACCGTGGGCCGGGTCGACCGCGACCAGCAGGCGGTCATGGACCCCTCGACGACGACGGGGACGGCCGGCAGCGGCCGCGACCGTGACGTCGTCGACCCCACGACGACGACCGAGACCACCGGGCGGGCCGGGATGGCCGCCGGCGCCGCCGGGTCGGCCGGGATGGCCGCGGGGACGACGGGCCGCGCCGACCGCGACCGGGACGGGCGGGCCGACCACACCGGCGAGGCCGGCGTCGTCGGCCGGGACGTCTCCGGGCCGACCACCGACGAGGCGATGACC
>NZ_FRDM01000041.1 GCF_900143215.1 Geodermatophilus obscurus
GGGGTGTCGGCCGCGGCGGACTCCACGACGCAGGCGCTGACCCAGACCCGCACCGCGGTCGACGAGCTGTCCCGGATGGCCGCCGACCTGCGCACCTCGGTGGCCCGCTTCACCTAATGAGCACCTCGTCCGGGCCCGGCCGCAGCGCCGGGCCCGGACGGCGCAGCCGCCGATGACCGGCGGCGGCGATTGGCCTTCACATCGGGGCGCGGACCGCCGATGACCATCCCGGAGCGCGCCCGCTGCGCGAAGACGAGAGAGAAGAGCAACGTGGACGGTCTGGACGACATCGTCGAGGAGTTCCTCGTCGAGAGTCACGAGAACCTCGACCAGCTGGACTCCGACCTGGTCGCACTGGAGCAGGAGCCCGACTCCCGAGAGCGGCTCTCGAGCATCTTCCGCACGATCCACACGATCAAGGGGACCAGCGGCTTCCTGGCGTTCTCGCGCCTGGAGGAGGTCACCCACGTCGGCGAGAACATGCTGTCCCGGCTGCGGGACGGCGCGCTGGCGCTGACCCCGCGCCGGACCAGCGTGCTGCTGCGGATGGTCGACACCGTCCGGTCGCTGCTCACCTCCATCGAGGCCACCGGCGGTGAGGGCTCGGTCGACGTCTCCACCGTCGTCGCGGAGATCAGCGCCGCCATGGAGGACGCGCCCGAGCCGGTCGAGGTCGTCCCCGAGGTCGCCGCGCCGGCACCTGTCGAGGAGCCGGCCCCGGCCCCTGAGCCCACCGCCGAGCTCCCGGAGCCCGCGGTCGAGCCCCCGGCCCCCGTCGCGGAGGTCCCGGCCGCGCCGGCGGTCCCCGCTCCGCGGCCCGTGCCGGCCGCCGAGGCCGCCCCCGAGCCCGAGGCCGCGCACGAGGAGGCCGCCCCGTCGGCCGAGAACGGCGCCGGCCAGGCCCGCCGGGCGGTCGCCGACAGCACCATCCGGGTGGACGTCGACCTGCTCGACGAGCTGATGCTGCTGGTCGGGGAGCTGGTGCTCACCCGCAACCAGATCGTCCAGTACGTCGGCCGCTCCAACGACACCGACCTGGTGCGCGCCTCGCAGCGGCTCAACCTCATCGCCAGCGAGCTGCAGGAGGGCGTCATGAAGACGCGCATGCAGCCGATCGACCACATCTGGTCGAAGCTGCCGCGCGTCGTCCGGGACCTGGGCCTGCAGCTGCAGAAGAACATCCGGCTGGAGATGGAGGGCCGCGACACCGAGCTGGACAAGACCCTGCTCGAGGCGGTCAAGGACCCGCTGACCCACCTGGTCCGCAACTCCGTCGACCACGGCATCGAGGACGCCGACGCGCGGGTCCGGGTCGGCAAGCCGGCCGAGGGCGTGCTCACGCTGCGCGCGCGGCACGAGAGCGGCCAGGTCGTCGTCGAGGTCGCCGACGACGGTGCCGGGATCGACCCGGTCCGGCTCGGCGCCAGGGCCGTCGAGCGCGGGCTGGTCACTCCCGAGGCCCTCAACCGCATGGGCCCGCAGGACATCCTGCAGCTGATCTTCCTGCCGGGGTTCTCCACGGCCGCGCAGGTCACCAACGTCTCCGGTCGCGGCGTGGGCATGGACGTCGTCAAGACGAACATCGAGTCCATCGGCGGCACCATCGAGGTCGAGTCCGTCCCCGGCAAGGGCACCTGCACGAGGCTGCGCATCCCGCTGACCCTGGCGATCGTCCCGGCGCTGACCGTCGAGTGCGCCGGCGACCGCTACGCCATCCCGCAGATCAGCCTGCAGGAGCTCGTCTCGCTCGACGCCGAGAAGGCGGCCAACGCCGTCGAGGAGGTCGGCGGCGCGCCGGTGTACCGGCTGCGCGGCGAGCTGCTCCCGCTGGTCCGCCTCACCGACGTCCTGGGCCTGACCTCCGACCGGCACGACGGCCACGTGGTCATCGCGGTGCTGCGCTCGGAGGGCCGCCGCTTCGGGTTGGTCGTCGACCGGGTCATCAACACCGAGGAGATCGTCGTCAAGGCCGTCGGTGGCCAGCTCAAGGCGATCGGCCTCTACTCCGGCGCGACCGTCCTCGGCGACGGCACCGTGGCCCTGATCCTCGACGTGCAGGCCCTGGCGCGCCGGGCGCTGCGCACCGAGAGCAGCGAGCGCCAGGAGTCCCGCGCGGCGGCGCTGCAGGCCGCGGCGACCGACGCCGAGCGGCAGCGGATGCTGCTGGCCGCCATCGGCGGGGGCCGCCGGGTCGCCATCCCGCTGGACACCGTCACCCGCCTCGAGCAGGTGCGCACCGAGTCGGTCGAGAAGGTCGGCAACCGGGAGGTCGTGCAGTACCGCGGCGCGATCCTGCCGATCGTCCGGCTCGACCGGCACCTGGGCGCCTACGGCGACAGCGAGCGCGAGGTGCTCGAGGTGATCGTGTACTCCGACCACGGCCGCAGCGTGGCCATCGTGGTCGAGGAGATCCTCGACATCGTCGACGGCGAGGCCGCCGTCCGCAGCGACATCGACGACATGGGCCTGCTGGGTTCGGCCGTGCTCGGCGACAAGGTCACCGAGCTGCTCGACGTCCGCGCCGCGATCCTCGCCGCCGACCCGGCCTTCTACGCGGCCCACCCCACCACCTCCACCCACCCCGCCGCCTTCGCCTCCGCCGACTCCTTGTCCACGGCGCCGCACGGCGCCTCTCCCCTGGAGGTCTCCCTGTGACCACTGCCGAGGCCCCCGCCATCGGCGGCCAGCTGGCCACCTTCTGGCTCGACGGCGACCTCTACGGCGTGGAGGTGGCGCACGTGCAGGAGGTGCTCAAGAGCCAGGGCCTGACCCGGGTGCCGCTGGCACCCACGGCGGTCGCCGGGCTGATCAACCTGCGCGGCCAGGTGGTCACCGCGATCGAGCTGCGCGAGCGGCTCGGCCGGCCGCCGCGCCCCGAGGGCACCGACGCCGTCGTCATCGTCGTCCGGCTGCACGGTGAGGCGGTCAGCCTGCTCGTGGACGCCATCGCCGACGTCGTGGACGTCGACCCGGCCGACTTCGAGGCGCCGCCGGACACGCTCGACGGGGCGGGTCGCGACCTGATCCGCGGCGCGTTCAAGCTCGACGGGCAGCTGCTGCTGGCGCTGGACGTGCACAAGGCCGTCAGCGCTTAGCAGTCCGGCCCCGTCCAGAGGCTCGCCGCAGGCCTCGTCCCGGGTCCCATCCTGAGCTTGCGAAGGGTGGGGAGGACGAGGTCCTCCCACGGTGAGGAGGACGGGTCCTCCACCTGGGCGCGGCCGGACTTCCCCGGCGGCCACGCTCCCTCCCCCCGACCCCCGGTCGGGCGGCCCCTCTCTCCGGAGGGCCGCCGGCCGGGGGTCGCGGCATTCCGGGGGACGCAACCGCTCACGCCGAGTGATCGGTGCAGCACGGTGGAGCGCGACGCACGCCGACCCACCCGACGGGGGTCCGGCGATCGAGTGATGCTGACGTGGCGCGCGGTGTCGATCACGGTCAGTCTGGACCGACCTCACCTCGGGGGACGTCGACTGGGAGGCCTGCCGTGCCCTACTCGCTGGTCAGTGCCGCCACGCTCGGCTTCGACCTGGTCCGCCTGCCGGCCGGCCGCGCCGTCGCCGACGCCCTGCTGGCCGGGCTCGCCGCCGACGCCCCGGCGCTGGAGCAGCTGGCCGCGGTCCACCCGGCCGCGGGTCGCGACCGCGAGCAGCGCGCCGCGCTCGCCGTCCGTGCGCGCAAGGCCCGCGAGCTGGCCGCCGCCGTTCCACACCTGCGCAGCGCCGCCGACGGCCTCCCCGGCGCCGACCGGGCCGCCGTCCTGGTCGCCCAGCTCGAGCGCAGCACCATCGGGGACGCCGCCGCGGTCGAGCGGGTGCTCCGCGAGGACGTCCTCGGCCCCGAGCACCCCGCCGTCGCGCTGGTCGACGAGGCCGTCCGCGACGCCGCCGCCGACGTCCTCGCCGACGCCGTCGTGGGCGCCTGGGCCGCCGCGGTGCTGCCGCCGCTGGTCGCCCGCCGGCTCACCGGCCCCTTCGCCGTCGCCACCGCCACCGGCGTGCCCACCACCCCCGAGCTCGACCTCGGCCCCGCCACCGGCGCGCTCTCGGAGCTGCTGACCGGCCTGCGCGCGCTGGACGACGCCGGTCGGGCCCGCTGGATGGCCGCCGTCGACGCCTCCCGCGCCGAGCGCCGTCCGTGGGCGACCGCGATGCACGAGGCGTCCTGGGGGGCGCACGTCTCCGGCCGCACCCGCACGCTCGCCACCGCGCAGCTGCTCGCCGTCCGGGCCTTCCTCGACGCCGGCTTCGACGCCACGGCCGCCGCGGCCGGTGCCTGGAACGCCGTCGCCGGCTGCGTGCAGGGCATCGTCATGGGCGACCTGCTCGGCAGCGACGCCCTGGCCGTGCTGTTCGCACCGCAGCCCGCCTGACCACGCCGCGGGCAGGAGCCGGCCGCCCGCTGAGCCGAGCCCACCCCGCGGCCCCGGCTCGTCGTCGACCACGGGGTCGTTGCGGGAGACACGCGCCGACACGCCGGGAGAGCTGCGCCGACCCCGTGATCAACCGAGGGGGCTCCTCAGTCCTCCCGGTCGGGATCCGGGAGACGGGCGCCGGCGGGGACCTCGGTGCCGGCCTCGACCTCGGCCCGGCGGCCGATCAGCGTGATCTCGCCGTCCCCGCCGACCGCGGCGCGCTCGCCTACCACCACGCCGTCGTCGAGCACCGCACGGGTCACCGTGGCGCCGGCCCGCACGCGCGCCCCGGGCAGCAGCACCGAGTCCACGACGGTCGCACCGGCCTCCACGACGACCCCGGGGGAGAGGACCGACCCGTGGACGTTCCCGAGCACCCGGGTGCCGCCGGAGATGAGGCTGTTGTCCACCGCCGAGTCCAGCAGCACCCGCGCCGCGCTGTGCCGGCCGCCGCGGGTGTGCACCGGCCAGCGCTCGTCGTCGAGGTCCAGGGGCGGCTCGGCGGACAGGAACTCCTGGTGAGCCCGCCAGTAGGACTCCACGGTGCCCACGTCGCGCCAGTAGCCGTCGAGCGGGTGCGCGCGGGCCAGGCCGTCGCGGGTCTGCGCCGGCAGCAGGTGGGTGCCGAGGTCCTCGAGCCCCTCCTCGCCGTGCTCGGCGGCCAGCGCCTCCAGCCGGTCCAGCGTCGGGTCGGGGGAGAAGACGAAGACCTCGTTGGTCGCCGTGGTGGTGCGCGGCTCGTCGGGCTTGTAGGCGTAGTCGGCCACCTCCCCGCCGCTGCCGACCTCGACGATGCCGTAGCGGGAGGCGTCGTCCTCGGCGACCTCGGTGGTGACCATGGTGACCTCAGCCCCCGAGCCGAGGTGCCCGTCGACGACCTCGCGGTAGTCCAGCTTGTAGACGGCGTCGGCGCTGAGCACGACGAGCGCGTCGGGGGCGACGTCGCGGACCAGCGGTGAGTAGCGCCACAGCGAGTTCGCCGTCCCGGAGACCCAGCCGGCACGGTCGGTGCCCTGGTAGGGCGGCAGCACGAGCAGCCCGCCGTCGGTGCGGTCGAGGTCCCACGGCCGGCCGTTGGCCAGGTGCTGCGACAGCGACGTGGGGTGGAACTGCACCGACACCCAGACGTCGGAGAGGTGCGAGTGCTGGCAGTTGCTCAGCGGGAAGTCGATCAGCCGGTAGACGCCGGCGAAGGGGACGGCGGGCTTCGCGCGCTGCTCGGTGAGCAGCTCGAGGCGGCCGCCGGCACCGCCGGCCAGGACGAGGACGAGGACCCGGGGGAGTGCCATGGCCCCCGGCTACCCGAGCGGGCGGTGTTCACCCTCGCGAGCCCTCTCTACGGCTCTCTGGCGTAGACGCTAGAGACCTGCAGACGGCGCTCGACGACGGCTCCCGCCGGCGGTTCCCCGTCGCTGCCCTGGGACGTGTCGACATCAGCCGGGAGCGAGCCGGTCAGCGCACCGAGATCACCAGAAATGCCGTGCGCAATCCGTGCGGATCGGCTCAAGGAGGACGGCGGAACGGCCGACAACACCCTTGACAGGCACCGACAGCGGGCGGACGCCGGATCCCGGCGCGCACCGCAGGCTGCATCCCGTTCCCGGCTCCCGGGCGGGTGCCGAACCGCAGCGCCAGCTCGCCCCTGGCCGGCACCCTGCACGGGGAGACGGAGGACGCATGAACCCGATCCGGGTGTTGGTCGTCGACGACTCGGTGGTCGTCCGCAAGATCGTCACCGACGTCCTCTCGACGGACCCGGCGATCGAGGTCGTCGGCACCGCGGTGAACGGCCGCATCGCCGTCGGCAAGCTGGAGCAGCTCAAGCCCGACCTGGTCACGATGGACATCGAGATGCCGGAGATGAACGGCATCGAGGCGGTCCGCGCCATCCGCGCGGGGTCCGGCGGGCACGGGCGCAGCCGCGTGCCGATCATCATGTTCAGCACGCTCACCGAGCGGGGTGCCTCGGCGACCCTCGACGCCCTGTCCGCCGGCGCGAACGACTACGTGACCAAGCCGGCCAACGTCGGCAGCGTCGCTGCGTCCATGGAGAGCGTCCGCCAGCAGCTGATCCCCAAGATCAAGGCGCTCACCGGGCGCCCGGTCACCGCCGGTCCCGCCCGGACCCCCGCACCCGCCCCGGTCCGGCCGCCGGCCCCCCGCACCGGCCCGGTGAAGCAGCCCGCCGTCCTGGTCATCGGCTCGTCCACCGGCGGCCCCGAGGCGCTGGCGAAGGTGCTGCCGGCCCTGCCGGCGTCCCTGCCGGTCCCGGTGCTGCTCGTGCAGCACATGCCCCCGGTCTTCACCCGCCAGTTCGCCCAGCGGCTCGACCGGCTCTGCCCGCTCACCGTGGTCGAGGCCGTCGACGGCACCCCGCTGGCGCCCGGCACGGTGCACCTGGCCCCCGGCGACCACCACCTGACGATCCGGCGGAGCGGGCGCGGCCTGTTCACCGCGCTGGACCAGTCGCCACCGGAGAACTTCTGCCGTCCGGCCGTGGACCCGCTGTTCCGCTCCGCGGTCGAGGCCTTCGACGGCGCCGTGCTCGGTGTGGTGCTCACCGGCATGGGCTCGGACGGGCGCATCGGCGCCGGCCGCATCCGCGAGACCGGGGGTGCCGTCGTCGTCCAGGACCAGGCGACCTCTGTCGTCTGGGGCATGCCCGGTGCCATCGCCACGGCCGGCTTCGCCGACGAGGTGCTGCCCCTGGACCGGGTCGCCGAGGTGATCACCCGGCGGCTCGCCGGCCCGCGCGCCGGCACCGCCGGCCCGACCACTGCTCCAGCCGCCGTCGGAGGACGACGATGACCCTCACCACCACCAGCTTCGACTGGGTCCGCCAGCTGGTGCACCGGGAGAGCGCGATCGTGCTCGCCCCGGGCAAGGAGTACCTGGTCGAGGCGCGGCTGCTGCCGATCGCCCGGTCCATGGGGCTGCCCGACGTCGGCCAGCTGGTCGACTCGGTCCGCACCCGGCCCAGCCCCGAGTCCACCCGCAAGATCGTCGAGGCGCTCACCACGAACGAGACCTCGTGGTTCCGGGACGGCGACCCGTTCACGGCTCTCACCTCGACGGTGCTGCCCTCGCTGCTGTCGGCCCGCGGGCCGGCCGAGCGGCTGCAGATCTGGTCGGCGGCCTGCTCCAGCGGGCAGGAGCCGTACACGATCGCCATGCTGCTCGAGGACGCGATGCCCACCGCCTCGACCCGCGTGGCCATCACCGCGACCGACCTCTCCCGCGAGATGGTCGAGCGCACCCGGGCCGGCAGGTTCAGCCAGCTCGAGGTCAACCGGGGGCTGCCCGCGGCGATGCTGGTGCGGCACTTCACCCGGGCGGGCACCGAGTGGCAGGTCTCCCCGTCGCTGCGCCGCATGGTGACCGTGAGCGAGTGCAACCTGGCCGCTCCGCTGCCGCGCATGGGCCCGTTCGACGTGGTCTACCTGCGCAACGTCCTCATCTACTTCGACCTGCCCACCAAGCAGGCGATCCTCCGCCGGGTGCGCGCGCTCATGCGGCCCGACGGATGGCTCTTCCTCGGCGCCGCGGAGACCACCCTCGGCGTCGACGACTCCTGGGAGCGGGTCGTCATCGGCCGCAGCTCCGCCTACCGCCCGCTGAAGGGGAACTGACGTGCGTGCACTGGTGATCGACGACTCCCGCGCCATGCGGCGGATCGTGAGCGCGGCGCTGGAGGGTTTCGGCTACGAGACCCGTCAGGCCGGCCACGGGCAGGAGGCACTCGACGTGCTGCAGGAGGGCTACGCGCCCGACCTGTGCACGATCGACTGGAACATGCCGGTGATGGACGGGCTGCAGTTCGTCTCCGCCGTCCGGGCCAACCCGGCGTGGCGCGCCCTGACGCTGATGATGGTGACCTCGGAGAGCGAGCAGGGCCAGATCGTCCGGGCGCTCGCCGCCGGCGCGCACGAGTACGTGATCAAGCCGTTCACCGCCGACGCGCTCCGCGACAAGCTCGCGCTGCTCGGCATGCTCCCCGAGGAGGCCGTCCTGTGACGCTCGCACCCGACGCCGTCGGACGCCCTCCCCAGCCACGCCCGGCCATCCCCGCGCTGATCGACGAGGCCACCGTCGAGTCGATCGCCGGCGAGACCTGGATCGCCCTCGTCGGGGAGGACGAGGTGCTCGTCCCGATCCCCGGCGACCTGCCCGAGGACACGCTGTCCGCCTGGGTCGACGTCGTCGGCCCGTGGACCGGCAGCGTCGTCCTCACCACCGGCCGGCAGACCGCTGCTGACCTGACCCGGGCGCTGCTCGGGGAGGCGGCTCCCGAGCTCCTCGACCACGAGGACGTCGCCGACGCCTTCGGCGAGATCGCCAACGTCGTCGGCGGCAACGTCAAGGCCGCGATCCCCGGCCCCTCGACCCTCGGTCTCCCCGAGGTCGGCCCGGCGCCCGCCGTCCGCAACCCCGCGGACGTCTGCCGCATCGAGGTCTGCTGGCGCGGCCAGCCCCTGGTCGTGTCCGTACAGGGCGCACTGCCCTCCCTGCCCGTGCCGAACACCCAGCACGACAACCCGCACCAGAACGGAGCGTCACAGTGAAGATCCTCGTCGCCGACGACAGCCGCGTGATGCGGCAGATCGTCATCCGCACCCTGCGTCAGGCCGGCTACGACGACCACGACATCGTCGAGGCCGAGGACGGCCGCGACGCCTACGACAAGGTGCACGCCGAGAACCCGGACCTGGTCCTGTCCGACTGGAACATGCCGAACATGTCCGGGCTGGAGTGCCTGCAGGCGCTGCGCTCCGCGGGGTCGGCCGTGCCGTTCGGCTTCGTCACCTCCGAGGGCTCCGCGGAGATGCGGGACAAGGCGAGCGCCGCGGGCGCGCTGTTCCTCATCGCCAAGCCGTTCACCGAGGAGACCTTCCGCGAGAACCTGGACGGGGTGATCGCATGAGGAGCGAGCCTGCGAGCTCCGCAGTGGACACGCTCGCCCGGGCGGTCACGCCGGCGACGAGCGCCGGCGAGGAGGAGAAGTGAGCGCCCCGCTGACCGTCGTCCTGCCGGACGCCAAGGCCGTCAAGGACATGCTCACCGGCCTGGTCGGCAAGGCCGTCGGCGTGCTGCCGGGCGCGCCGGTGACCCCGACGCCGGAGTCGCCGGTGTCGGTGGCCGTGTACGTGGACCCGTCGATGAAGGTCAACGCGCTCTGCGTGATGGACCTCGGGGCGTCGGCCTACACCGGCGCGGCCCTCGCGCTGCTGCCCCCCGGTGGCGCGCAGGACGCGGTCGAGGAGGACGGCGAGCTGACCACGATGCTCACCGAGGCGCTGCACGAGGTGGTCAACGTGCTCTCGGCGCTGTTCAACGTGCCGGGGGCCCCGCACTCCAAGCTGTACAAGCTGTACGCCCCCGGCGACGACCTGCCGGGTGACATCGCCTGCTCCCTCGCGGACTTCAACCGGCTCGACCTCGCGATCGACGTCCCCGGTTACGGCAAGGGCGGGCTCTCCCTGGTGATCCCCTCCGGGGCCTGACCCCGCCCGCCCCGACCCCCGCGCACACCAGACGCCCCGGGACGGCGCCGGAGACCACCCTCCCGCCGTCCCGGGCGCTCGACACGACGGCCCCGAGGCACTGCGCCTCGGGGCCGTCGCCGTGTCTGTTGCACGGGGTCCTTCCTCAGCTCAACGCGGGTTCCCGGTCCTCGGTGCTCGTGGGCAGGCAGGCCCAGACGTGCTTGCACCCCTCGTCGACGTACCAGCCGTGGGCCACCGACAGCCGGGCGACCAGGTAGAGGCCCATCCCGCCGTGCGCGGGGTCGCGGTCGACCGCCGGGCTGGGCAGGGTCTCGGGGTCGCGGTCGCTGACGTCGAGCAGCCAGCCGCCGCTGCCGGCGATCACCGTGGCGACGACGGGGCACAGCCCGTGCCGCAGCGCGTTGGACGCCAGCTCGTCGAAGGCGAGGATCAGCCGCTCGGCGGCGGTGTCCTCGTCGTCCCGGGGGAAGCCGACCCCGTCCAGCCGGGTGCGGAGCACCGCTCGTGCCGCGGGCAGCTCGGCGACGGCCTGCAGGTCCCAGCGCCACACCTCACCCCGGCCGTCCGGTAGCGGGCGCAACGGCCACGCGAGTCGACCCACTGCCCTCTCCCCGTCCGTCGCCTTCTCCGACGCTGTCCGGGGTGCCCACCCGGCTCCGCCCTCAACCGCGTCGCCGGGGTTTCCGACCCCTCGGAGTGACGCGCCTCGCGCCGTCGCAGGTCAGCCGGGAGGGTGCACGCAGATCGCCACCAGGGCGACGTCGTCCTGGGGCGTGGCGGGCAGCATCCGGGCCAGCAGCGCGTCGGCCAGCTGCTCCAGCGGCAGGCCGGTGAGCGCGGCCAGGTGCCGGCGCAGCCGGGCCACCCCCGTGTCGACGTCGCAGTCCCGCCGCTCCACCAGCCCGTCGGTGTACAGCAGCACCACCGCGCCCGGTCGCAGCGGCATCGTGGACTCCCGCCGCACCGCTGTCGCGTCCACGCCGAGCAGCAGGTCGCCGAGCCCGTCGGCGAGCACGGTGACCGTGCCGTCGGGATCGGCGACCAGCGGCGGCGGGTGCCCGGCGCTGGCCCAGCGCAGCAGCGTGCCGCCGTCCTCGAGCCGGGCGATGGCCGCGGTGGCCAGCGTGCCCGTGTGCATGGCGTCCATCGCGGCGTCCAGGCCGCGCAGCACCTCGGCCGGCCCGGCGCCGCTGTAGTGGGCGATGCCGCGCAGCAGCCCGCGCAGCTGCCCCATCTCGGCCGCCGCGGCGGTGTCGTGCCCGGCGACGTCCCCGATCACCACGACCGGGTCGCCCCCGGGGTGCAGGAAGGCGTCGTACCAGTCGCCGCCGACGCGGGCGGCCTCCGCCGCGGGCACGTAGCGGGTCGCCACCTGCGCCCCCGCGATGGTCGGCGGGTCGGTGAGCAGGCTGCGCTGCAGCTCCTCGGCGAGCTTGGCCTGCTGGCTCTGCCGGTGCACCCGGTCGACGGCGCGCCCGGCCTGTGCGGCGACCTCCCGGGCGGTGCACAGGTCGTCGTCGTCCAGCGTGCGGCCGGGGTCGAGGTACAGGGTGAGGACCCCGACCGCGCGGCCGTCGGCGGTCAGCGGCAGGACGACCGTGGTGGCCGGGCCGAGGGCCTCCAGCAGGTCGCGGGCGGGGCCGGGGGGCATGAGCGCGAGGACGCCGGCCACCGGCTCCTGCGCCTCGCTGCCGGACCGCAGCGCGCGGGCGACGGGGGAGGTCGGCGGCAGGGTGTCCAGGCGCACCTGGGCGTAGCGGTCGAGCAGCGGGCGCCGGATCGGGTCGGCGTGCCAGGAGCCGACGTCGCGGGCCCGACCCTCGCGGTCGACGACGGTGACCACGCAGCCGTCGGTGAGCGCGGGGACGACGAGCCGGGCCAGGCTGCCCAGCGCCGACTCGCTGTCCAGGGCCCCGGAGAGCTCACCGGCGACCGCGGCCAGCAGCGCTGTCCGGGCGCCGGCCCGTTCGGCGGCGCGGCGGGCGGTCTCGGCGGCGCGCCTGGCCGACTCTGCCTCGTCCTGGGCCAGCCGGCGGGCGGTCACGTCCACGAAGGCGAAGGCGGCGCCGTCGGCCGTCGGCCAGGCGTGCAGCGCCGACCAGCCCGCGCCGCCGCCGGGCTCGGGGACCTCCAGGGAGACCGGCGCGCCGGAGGTCAGGGCCGAACGGCAGGCGGCGGTGACGGCGGCGGCGGTGCCGGCGGCGAGGACGTCGGTCACCGGCCGGCCGAGCACGTCGGGGGCAGGCCGGTCGAGCAGCAGCTCGAGCTCGGCGTTCACCAGCACGACCCGTCCGGCGGGGTCCAGGCAGCCCAGTGCGGCGGGCATCGCGGCCAGCACGCCCTCGGCGACGCCGGGGACCCGGTCGAACGGCCGGGGCGCAGGGCGCTGCGGCAGCGGTCCCGGGGTCACCACGCTGAGCACCCCTCTCGGCGGGCTGACCCCGGCCCCGACCTCGGAGCCCGACCCCCCGCCGCACCGCAGGCGGGGGGACCGCTCGAATCGTGGCAGCGCGCGGGCGCGCTGCCAAGGCGCACCGGCCTGGCGCGCCCGGGTCCGCGTCCACCCGCGGGAGCTCGGTCCCCCACGGGCACAGCGTCCGGCCCGGACCGCCCGGTCGGCAGGGTCCGACTGCCCGGTCGGCAGGGTCCGACTGCCTCGCGTGCCTAGCTGCGCGCGGCGGCCTCGCGGACGGTGGCGGCGATCGCCTCGACGCCCTGCGAGGCCCACAGGATCGAGTAGTGGTTGGTGTCGCGGACCTCGCGCGCGGTGATGCCGCTGGGCTCCAGGCCCAGCTCGGCCAGCCGCACCTCGTCGTAGAGGCCCGGTGTCTGGTCGAGCAGCCCGCGGGTCGCCCACAGCAGGGTGGCGGGCACCGGCAGGTCGGTGGTCGCCTCGAGCACCCGCTCGTTGAGCAGCATGTCGCCGCCGTCCACCCGGACCGCCTCGCGCACGCACGCGCTGCGCAGCGCCGGGGGCTCGCCGACCAGGTCGCGGGCGAGGTAGGCGGCCACCGAGGGGACGTCGACCCACGGGCCGACCGCGGGGTGCTGCGCCCAGAAGGCCCGCACCGCGGCGAGGTCGGGGAAGGTCATCGACAGCCGGTCCAGGGACGGGCCGAGGACGGCGGAGAGGATCGCGTCGACGTCGGCACCGGGCGGCGTCGGGAACGACAGGCCGCCGTCGACCAGCACCAGGCCGTGCACCCGGTCCCGGGCCACGCCGGCGGCCGCCAGCGTCGCGACGTGCGCCCCCATCGAGTGCCCGACGAGCACAGCGGCCTCGGCCCCCGGGTCGCCGTCCGCCCCGAGGGTGTCGAGGACGGCGGCGACGTCGGCCGCGTGCTGCTCCAGCCCGTACGGCTCGGGCAGGCCGGCCGACCCGGCCCGGCCGCGCAGGTCCGGGGCGATCACCTCGAACTCGCCGGCCAGCGCGCCGGCCACCCGCGCCCAGGCCATGGCGTTGGCGGTGATGCCGTGGACCAGGACGGCGATGGGGGCGCCGGGCGCGTCGGCGGCCCAGTGCAGCGCGGCGAGCTCACCGCCCTCCACGGGAACGGGGATCAGCTCGGGGTCACGGACGGCGTCGCTCACGCCGTCCACCCTGCCCGGACGCGGCGCAGGTCGCAGCCCGGCTGCCGACGGCCCCCAGCCGGACCGAGTGCTGCGAACTCGTGGCGATCAGCCACCGATCCCCCCGAGATCGCAGCACTCGACGGGACGGAGGGCCGTTCCCGGACGGGAGGCGGCCGTCCTACCGTCGGCGTGCGCGGGGGACGGCACCGAGGGGGAACCGTGTCCGGGACGACGCAGCCGCTGCACCACCGCACGGTGGCCCTCCCTGGGGGGCTGCGCGTGCACACGGTCGAGCAGGGGGACCCCAGCGGGCCCGCGGTCGTGCTGGTGCACGGCTGGCCGGACTCCTGGTTCTCCTGGAGCCGGGTCCTCGCCCCTCTGGCCCCGCGGCTGCACGCCGTCGCCTACAGCCAGCGCGGGTTCGGCGAGTCCGACCACCCGGCCGGTGGATACACCCTCGACCGGTTCGCCGGCGACCTCCTGGACCTGTGCGACGTGCTCGAGCTGGAACGGGCGCACCTGGTGGGCCACTCCTTCGGCAGCTTCGTCGTCCGCCGGGTGGCCGAGCAGCACCCCGACCGGGTCGACCGGATGGTGCTCATCGGCTCGGCCGACCGGATGGGCGACGTCCTGGTCGAGGAGGTGCGGGCGGCGATCGCCGACCTGCCCGAGCAGGTCCCCGACGACTTCGCCCGGGAGTTCTCCGCCGGCACCGTGTACCGGCCGGTGGCGCCGGAGTTCTTCGACGCGCTCGTCGCCGAGTGCCGCAAGGCGCCGGGGTGGGTCTACCGGGACTCCTGGGAGGGGCTGGTCCGCTCCGACGACCGCGACCGGCTGCGCGACGTCACCGCGCCCACGCTGGTGCTGTGGGGCGACCGCGACGCCCTGTTCGACCGCGGCCAGCAGGACCGCCTCCTGGCCGCGCTCCCCGACGCCCGGCTGCGGGTCTATGAGGACACCGGGCACTGCCCCAACTGGGAGCGCCCGGAGGACGTCGCGGCCGACGTGAACGCCTTCCTCCTGCCCGCGTGAGATAAGGACGCCCCTGCCCCCGCCACCCGCACGCTCGCGGCGGGACCCTGCTGAGGGCCGGCGGGGCAGGGGCCCCGTCAGTCCGGGTGGCTGAGCAGGTAGCGGCCGAAGTGCGGGACGGTGAAGGCGATCTGGCCGCGTTCGGCGGAGAAGACCAGCCCCTTCTTGATCAGCGAGTCCCGCGCGGGGGAGAGGGACGCCGGCTTGCGGCCCAGCGACACCGCGACCTCGGAGGTGGACACGGCCGCCCCGGCCGGTCCGCCCAGCTCGGCCATCGCGTGCATGTACTCGCGCTCAGCGGGGGTGGCCCGGTCGTAGCGGGAGCCGAAGAAGCCGACCGCGAGCTCGGCCTCGGCGACCGGCGCGGCCATCGCGACGTCCGCCGCGGTGATGGGGGAGGCGGCGGCGACGTCCCAGGTGACCTTGCCGTAGGCCTGCACGAAGTACGGGTAGCCGTCGGCGGCCGCGTACAGCGCGTCGAGCGCCTCGGGCTCGAAGCTGACCTCCTCCCGCTCGGCCGGCGCGAGCAGCGCCCGGTCGGCGGCGGGGCGGTCCAGCCGGTCGATGCGCAGGTAGCGGAACAGCCGCTCGGAGTAGCTCTTCGACGCCGACAGCACCGCCGGCAGGTGGGGCAGCCCCGCCCCGACGACGATCAGCGGCGCGCCCTGCTGCGAGAGCTCGTGGCAGGCGGCGCAGATCGCCGAGACGTCGTCGCTCTGCACGTCCTGCATCTCGTCGATGAACAGGGCGATCCCCTTGCCGACGTCGGCGGCCAGCCCCGCGGCGTCGCTGAGCAGCTCGACCAGGTCGATCTCCATGTCACCGGAGTCGGCCCGCCCGCTCGTGGCAGGGACGTCGATGCCCGGCTGCCAGCGGTCGCGCAGCTTCGCGTCGGCCGGGGTGAGCCGCTGCGCGAAGGCCTTCAGCGTCCCGAGGACGGCGTCCATGGACTCCTGGTCGGGGTGGCGCAGCTCGCGCAGCGCCATGTGCAGCGCCGAGGACACCGGCCGGCGCAGCGACTGGTCCGGCCGCGCCTCGATCTTGCCGGTGCCCCAGCCGCGGCCGATCGCCGCCGAGCGAAGCTGGTTGAGCAGCACCGTCTTGCCCACCCCGCGCAGCCCGGTGAGCACCAGCGAGCGCTCCGGGCGGCCGTGCGCTATCCGCTCCAGGACGACGTCGAAGGCCGACAGCTCGCCGTCGCGCCCGGCCAGCTCGGGCGGGCGCTGTCCGGCGCCGGGAGCGTACGGGTTCCGCACGGGGTCCATGTCGAGCACCGTATGGGCGCCTCTACGGCTGGCCGTAGAACCGTCTAGATGCCGCGATCGTGTCGGATCGCCGGCCGCGCGCCGTCACGACCGGTGTGCGGGTACCCGCACGGCTGCGGGTCCTCGGTGGCCGGTGCGCGACCCGCTGCGCCCCCTGCTCAGCGGGCCCCGTCGTCCGGAGGTGGCGGGAGCGCGCAGGCCGCCGTCCCCCCGGGCAGCCGCATCCGGTTGGCCGCTCCCACCCGGTAGACCCGGTCGGCCAGCGCCCGGACCAGGGGCAGCTGCAGCAGCCGGCCGAGCAGCGCCCATCCGGAGCCGGCCGCGCGCAGGGCGGCGGCGACCGCGCGGGCGCCGCCGACGACGTCCCCCGAGCGCGGCACCCACAGCACCTCCTGCTGCGCGCGCTCCGCGGTGGTGCCGACGGAGACGAGGTCGGCGCCCTGCCACGGGACGACGGCGCAGTCGGCGGGCAGCACCCGCCGGGCCACGGCGGCCGAGCGGGTGCAGAACCCGCAGTCGCCGTCGTAGACCAGGGCCGGTCGCTGCACGGTCTCCCCTCCTCGTCCCGGGACCCATCGCGTGTTGATCATGGGGTTGTTGCCGGTGACACGCGGCGACGCGCCGGGACCGGTGGCAAGAGTCCCATGATCACGGCCGACAGGGGATCGCTGCCGTCGCTAGCGTGGGCCCGGTGCTGAGGTTCTTGGTCAAGGTCGTCCTCATGGCCGCCGTCTTCTACGGCGTCGCCTACCTGCTGAACGGCATCGAGGTGATCCCGAACCCCGCCGGGCCGCTCGGCGAGCCCGGCACCTACCTGTGGATCGCGCTGCTCTTCGCGGTGGTGAACGCGATCGTCGGGCCGGTCCTGCGGCTGCTGTCGTTGCCGTTCGTGCTGGTCACCCTGGGGTTGTTCCTGCTCGTCGTGAACGCCGCGCTGCTCGCCATCACCGCTGCGCTCAGCGACCGGCTGCAGGTCGACGGCTTCGGCACCGCGATCGTCGGCGGGCTGCTGCTGGCGATCGGCGGCTGGGTCGCCGACCAGCTGACCGAGCGGCGCTGACCGGCCGCCCGCGTCGCTGTGACGGCAGGCACCCGGCCGGGCTAGCGTCAGCGGATGACCCGCACCACCGGCACGGTTCCGGAGATCCCGGGCCCGGCCTCCGCGGACGACGGCACGCCCGCCGCCGCCACCGAGCTCGCCGCCCTCGAGGCGGCCACCCACGACAAGCACCGGCTGCTCGAGCGAGCCGCCCGTGCCGCCCTCGAGCGCGACGCCGGCCTGCCTCCCGGCTGCGCCGCCGACGACGTCCCCGCGCTGCTGCGCCGCTACTACTGGAGCGAGCCGGCCGTCGAGGTCCTCGGCCAGGACCCGGCCGACCTCGCCGCCCTGGTGCTCCGGCACCTGCAGCTGGCCGAGGTGCGCCCTCAGGGGGCGGCCACGGTCGACGTCCAGGAGCTGCCGGCCCGAGGCGGCGCCGGCCCCCGCTCGCTGGTCCTGGTGGTCACCGACGACATGCCCTTCCTCGTCGACTCGGTCACCGCCGAGGTGATCCGGCAGGGCTTCCGCATCGACCACGTGGTGCACCCGGTGCTGGTGGTCCGCCGCGACGTGACCGGCCGGATCCGCGCCTTCTGCGACAGCGCCGAGCCCGGCGAGTGCGGCGCCGACGCGCTCGCCGAGTCCTGGATGGCCGTCGTCCTCGACGGGCCGCTGGACGACGAGGCGAGCGGCGACCTGGTCGCCGGGCTGCGCACCGTCCTGGCCGACGTCCGGGCCGTCGACGAGGACGCCACCCGGATGCGGACCCGCACCCTGGAGCTGGCCGACCGGCTCGACCGGGCACCGGCGAGCGGGTCCGCGGACCCGGCCGACGACCCCGCGGAGGCGGCGGAGCTGCTGCGCTGGCTCACCGACGGCAACTTCGTGTTCCTCGGTGCGAGGGACGTCGACCTGGTGCGCACGCGGGGCCGCACGACGGCCCGCCCGGTCGCCGGCAGCGGGCTGGGCGTGCTGCGCAGCGACGCCGGCACCGCCACCACCCCCGAGGCCGCCCCGGGCACGACGCTGGTCGCGGTGACCAAGGCCGACGTCCGTTCGACCGTGCACCGCCGCACCTGGCTGGACCTGGTGACGGTCACCCTGCCGGGCGCGGACGGCGGCCCGGCCCGCCAGCACCGGCTGGTCGGCCTCTTCCCGTCGGCCGCCGCCGCGCACACCGTCCGCGAGGTGCCGCTGGTGCGCCGCCGGGCGGTCGAGGTGGTGGAGCGCTCCGGCGTCCCCGCCGACAGCCACACCGGCAAGGAGCTGCTCGACGTCCTGGAGACCTACCCCCGCGGCGAGCTGTTCCAGGTCGGCACCGACGAGCTGCTGCCGGTCGCGCTGGCCGTGCTGCACCTGCAGGAGCGCCGGCAGACCCGGCTGTTCCTGCGCCGGGACCCCGGAGGCCGGTTCTGGTCGGCGATCGTCTACCTGCCCCGGGACCGGTACACCACCGAGGTCCGGCTGGCGGTGCAGCAGCTGCTGCTGGAGCGGCTGGGCGGCTCCAGCATCGAGTACACCGCCCGGGTCACCGAGTCGGTGCTGGCCCGGCTGCACTTCGTCGTCCGCCCGCCGATGGCGCGGGGCCGGCGGTCCACGCTGCCCGAGGTCGACGTCCCCGCGCTGCAGGACGCGCTGGCCGCCGTCGTCCGCAGCTGGACCGACGAGCTGGCCGACGCCCTCAAGGCGCGGTACGGCGCGGACGCCGAGCGCCGGTTCGCCCGGGTCGCCGACGCGTTCCCGGCCGTCTACCAGGAGGACTTCCCCGCCACGACGGCCGTCGAGGACCTCGAGCGGCTCGACGGGCTGGTCGAGGGCGAGCTCGGCCTGGTGCTGCGCCGCGCGGCCGGGACGTCGGTGTCCGAGCCCCGGCTGGCGGTCTACCGGGTGGGGCAGCGGCTGCTGCTGTCCGACGTGCTGCCGATGCTGCAGCACCTGGGCGTCGACGTCGTCGACGAGCGGCCCTACGAGATCGACCGGATCGGGGCCCCGCTGGCCTGGATCTACGAGTTCGGGCTGACCGCGCCGGTCGGCGACCTGCCCTTCCCCGGCTCGCTGCCCGAGCGGTTCACCGAGGCGCTGTCGGCCGTCTGGCGCGGCGACGCCGAGGACGACGGCCTGGGTGCGCTGGTGCTGCAGGCCGGGCTGAACTGGCGGCAGGTGACGGTCGTCCGCGCCTACGTGCAGTGGCTGCGGCAGGCCGGCCTGCCCTTCGGGCAGCGGTACGTGGAGACGACGCTGGCCGCCCACCCCGACATCGTCGCGCGGCTGGTGGCGCTGTTCGAGACCCGCTTCTCCCCGGGCCGGGACGGCGGACGGGCCCGGCGGACCGACGAGCTGGTCGCCTCGCTGCGGCAGGCGATCGGCGCGGTGGAGTCGCTCGACGCCGACCGGGTGCTGACCGCGCTGCTCGCCGCCGTCCTGGCCACCCAGCGGACCACCTACTACGCGGGCGGTCCGCTGGCGCTGAAGCTGCACCCGGCCGAGGTGCCCGACGTCCCGGAGCCGCGCCCGGCCCGCGAGGTGTGGGTCAGCTCGCCGCGGGTCGCCGGCGTGCACCTGCGCTTCGGAGCGGTCGCGCGCGGCGGGCTGCGCTGGTCCGACCGGCACGAGGACCTGCGCACCGAGGTGCTCGGCCTGGTCAAGGCGCAGATGGTGAAGAACACCGTCATCGTGCCGACCGGCGCCAAGGGCGGCTTCGTCGTCCGCAGGCCGCCGGCGGAGAGCGAGGGCCGGGACGCGTGGCTCGCCGAGGGGCAGGCCTGCTACCGGCTGTTCATCGGCGCACTGCTGTCCCTCACGGACAACCTGGTGGACGGGAAGGTCGTCCCCGCGGAGCGGGTGGTCCGGCACGACGCCGACGACACCTACCTCGTCGTCGCCGCCGACAAGGGGACGGCGACCTTCTCCGACCTGGCCAACGCCGTGGCCCTGGAGCGCGGCTTCTGGCTGGGCGACGCCTTCGCCTCCGGCGGCTCGGTCGGCTACGACCACAAGGCCATGGGCATCACCGCCCGCGGCGCCTGGGAGTCGGTGACCCGGCACTTCCGCGAGCTGGACCTGGACGTGCAGAGCCAGGACTTCACGGTGGTCGGCGTCGGCGACATGTCCGGCGACGTCTTCGGCAACGGGATGCTGCTGTCCGAGCACATCCGGCTGGTGGCCGCCTTCGACCACCGGCACGTCTTCGTCGACCCCACCCCTGACGCGGCGCGGTCCTTCGCCGAGCGGCGCCGGCTGTTCGACCTGCCGCGCTCCTCGTGGGCGGACTACGACCCCGCGCTGATCAGCCCGGGCGGCGGGGTGTGGCCGCGGACGGCGAAGGCCGTCCCGGTCAGCGAGCCGATGCGCGCCGCCCTCGGCCTGGCCGACGACGCGGACACCCTCTCCCCGGTCGAGCTGATCCGCGCCGTGCTGCAGGCGCCGGTGGACCTGCTGTTCAACGGCGGCATCGGCACCTACGTCAAGGCCTCCACCGAGAGCGCGCTGGACGTGGGGGACAAGGCCAACGACGCCGTCCGCGTCGACGGCCGCGACCTGCGGGTGCGCGTGGTGGGGGAGGGCGGCAACCTCGGCCTCACCCAGCGCGGGCGGGTGGAGTACGCGCTGGCCGGCGGGCGGGTGAACACCGACGCCATCGACAACTCCGCCGGCGTGGACACCTCCGACCACGAGGTCAACATCAAGATCGCGCTGGACCGGGTGGTCGAGGCCGGCGAGCTGGACGCCGAGGGCCGCGCGGCGCTGCTCAGCGAGATGACCGACGAGGTCGCCGTCGCCGTGCTGACCGACAACCACGCGCAGAACGCGACGCTGGCCGTCGAGACGACGTCCGCGCGCAGCCTGCTCGACGCGCACCAGCGCTTCCTGCGGGCGCTGGAGCGCTCCGGCCGGCTGGTGCGCAGCGTCGAGTTCCTCCCCGACGACCGCCAGCTGGCCGAGCGGCGGCGGGACGGGCAGGCGCTGACCGGCCCGGAGCTGTCGGTGCTGCTGGCCTACGCCAAGCTGGGGACCGGGGACGCCGTGCTGGCCTCCGGCCTGCCCGACGACCCGGCGCTGGAGGAGCTGCTCGTCGGCTACTTCCCGGCCGAGCTGCGCCGTCGCTTCCCCGCGGCGGTCAGTGGGCACCCGCTGCGGCGGGAGATCATCGCCACCGCACTGACCAACCGCGCGGTCAACGTCGCCGGCGTGACCGGGCTGTTCCGGCTGGCCGAGGAGACCGGCGTGCCGCTGACCGGGGTGGTGCGGGCGCACGCGGTGGCCCGGGCGGTGTTCGAGGTGGACCGGCTCTGGGACGCCGTCCGCCCGCTGGACAACCGCGTGCCGGCGACCACCCAGGTGGAGCTGCGCACCGAGGCGACCCGGCTGGCCGAGCGGGCGGCGCGCTGGCTGCTGCGGCTCCCCGAGCTGGCCGCGGAGGAGGCCGCACCGCTGGGCGACGTGACCGACCGGTTCGCCGCTCCAGTCGCCGCGGTGCGCGCCGGGCTGCCGTCGTGGCTGCTGGGTGCGGAGGCGGCCGCGCACGCCGACCGCACCGAACGGCTGCGACGGACAGGGGTGCCCGAGACGCTGGCCGCGGAGGTGGCCGCCGCCCCCCTGCTCCCGGCCGCGCTGGACCTGGCCGTCGTCGCCGAGCGCACCGGCGCACCCATCGAGCTGGCCGGCCGGGTGCACCAGGCGGTGGCCGAGCGGCTGGCGCTGGTGCCGCTGCACGAGCTGGTGGTGGCGCTGCCCCGCGACCGCCGCTGGCCGGCGATGGCCCGCGCCTCGCTGCGGGACGACCTGACCGGCGAGCAGGCCGCGCTCACCGCCGAGGTGCTCAGCGGGCGGACGGGCACCACGGAGGGCGCCGGCGAGCTCGTGGAGCGCTGGGTGGCCGGCTGGGACGGCACGCAGCAGCGGGCGGCCGCGCAGCTGGTCGACATCGCGGCGGGGGACCGGCAGGAGCTGGCCGAGCTGCTGGTCGCCGTCCGGACCCTGCGCGGGCTGCGCCGCCGCGCATAGCGGTCCTCCTGTTCGCGTCGGGTGCGACGAACTCGTGGCCATCGCGTCCTGATCGCCACGAGTTCGTAGCACTCGACGCGTCGGCCGATGAGTACGCCGGCCGCCGGCGGTCTGCACCGGCGTGACGGACACGTGGCAGGCGGTGGCGGCGGAGCGGGCGGCGCTGGTGGCGGACCTGGAGTGGCTCGGCGTCGGCGCCTGGCGGACGCCCTCGTTGTGCGCCGGGCTCAGCGTCGAGGAGGTCGTCGCCCACCTCACCGCCGGGGCGAGCTCGGCCTTCCCCCGGTGGTTCGCCGGCCTCGTGCGGTGCCGGTTCGACGTCGACCGGATGGTCGACATGCGCCTGCGCGAGCAGCTCGGCGGCTCCCCGGACGAGACGCTGGCGCGGTTCCGCAGCGTCGTCGACAGCCGGACGGCCCCGACCCGCACGCACGTCGACGCGTGGCTGGGGGAGGTCGTCGTGCACGGCGAGGACGTCCGCCGTCCGCTGGGGATCTCCCACCCGTACGCGCCGGCGGCCCTGGAGCGCGTGGCGCGGTTCTACGCCGCGCGCGACTTCACGGTCCCGTCGAAGCGGCGGTCGGCCGGTCTGCGGCTCGAGGCCTCCGACGGGGCCTTCGCGGCGGGGGAGGGGCCGCTGGTCCGCGGCCGGACCGTCGACCTGGTGCTCGCCATGGCCGGCCGGCCCGTCGCGCTCGACCACCTCGAGGGTCCCGGGCTGCCGACGTTCGCGGCCCGGGTGGTCGCGCCGTCCGGTCGAGCGCCGTCTACGGCTCTCTAGCGTCCACCCGAGAAGGCCGCAGACGCCGGTCGAGAGCGGTGATCGCCTTCGCCGCTCCCCGGCCCGGGTGCCGGGCACCGGCGGACGAGGTCAGAGGGGTGGACGGCGCTCGCCGAAGCGGGTCGCCTGCTCGAAGGCGTGCCCGACCTCCAGCACCCGCCGGTCGGCTCGCGGCGGGGCGATGACCTGCAGGCCCACGGGCAGCCCGTCCGGGGTGAACCCGCCCGGCACCGAGAGCGCGGGGCAACCGGTCGGCGTGATCAGCGTGCAGGAGCGCATCCAGGCCAGGTAGTCCGCCAGCGGTTCGCCGTCGATCTCGGTGGGGTACTCGGCGTCCACCGGGAAGGGCAGCACCTGCGTCGTGGGCGCCAGCAGGACGTCGTAGCGGTCGAAGAAGGCCACCACGCCCTCGTGGAGGGCCGTGTGGGTGATCTCGGCGCGGGCGAGGTCGGCGCCGGTGAGCTCCGCGCCCAGCGAGGCGTTCCAGCGGATGGACTCCTTGAGCCGGTCCGGGTGTTGCCGGGCCAGGTCGCTGTACGTCGCGTCGAACACCCAGGCCCGCAGCGTGCCGAAGACGTCGTCGGCGCCGGAGAGGTCGGGACAGTCGGCCTCGACGGTGGCGCCGAGCTCCTCGAACACCGCCACGCTCTCCGTGAGGACCGCGGTGATGGCCGGGTCCACCCGCACCCGCCCGCCCAGGTCCGGCGCCCAGGCCACGCGCAGCCCGTCGAGGCGCTCGGGCAGCGGCGCGGCGAACGGGGCGCCGGGGGCGTCGAGGGAGATCGGCACCCGCGGGTCCGGCCCGGCGATCGCCGACAGCACCAGCGCGACGTCGGCCACCGTGCGCCCCATCGGGCCCTGCACGGACAGCTGCGACCAGCCCATCGCGGCCGGCCAGGTCGGCACCCGCCCCGGCGTGGGCCGCAGCCCGACGACGTTGCAGAACGCCGCCGGGTTGCGCAGCGAGCCACCGAAGTCGCTGCCCTCGGCCACCGGGACGAACCCCGCCGCCAGCGCCGCGGCCGCGCCCCCGCTCGACCCACCGGCCGACAGCCCGTGCCGGTACGGGTTGTGGGTGACGCCGAACAGCGGGTTGAAGGTGTGCGAGCCGGCCGCGAACTCCGGCACGTTGGTCTTGCCGACGCGCACCGTGCCGGCCGCGCGCAGCCGGGCCACCACCAGCTCGTCGTCCGCCGGCACGGTGTCGGCCAGCGGTGAGCCCCAGGTGGTGCGCATGCCGCCGGTGGCGTGGGTGTCCTTGTGGGCCACCGGCAGCCCGTGCAGCGGACCGACGTCCTCGCCCGCGGCCAGCGCGGCGTCGGCGGCGTCGGCCGCGGCCCGGGCGCCCTCGGCGTCCAGCGTGACCACCGCGTTGACCTGACCGTCGAGCCGCTCGATGCGCTCCAGGCAGGCGTCGGTCAGCTCACGGGCGGACAACTGGCGGGAGCGGATCAGCGCCGCCAGCTCGGTCGCCGGTCGCAGGCACAGCTCGTCGGTGGAAGTCCTCACCCGGGAACTCTGACACGCACCGCGGGTGTTCCTCATGCCGTACCGGTCCTGCGGTACGGCATCGGACGACCGGAGTCGTCATCGGCTGCGCCCCGCCCGCTCCCGCGCTGGTGCTGTCGCCTACGCGCGGCTGCACCAGCGCCGAGGTGGCAGGAACAGCGCGAGAGTTCGTCAGGCGACAGGGCTGGTCGGAACCGGGGCGGCGTCGATCCTGCAGGTGCCGCGCCAGCCGACGAGCGACGCCGGCCCGGCGGGCACTCAGCTCGCCGGATCGGGAGGGACGACGTCCGGGACGTCGTTGGGGCCGGCCTCGACCGGGCGCGGACGGTCCTGGCGGTGCAGGCGGACGGCGACCAGCGCGACGTCGTCCTCGGGCCGGCCGTCGACCAGCCGTTCGAGCACCTCGTCGAGCAGCTGCTGGAGCGGCAGGTGGGACACCTCGGCCAGCGCCTCCCGCAGCCGCACCAGGCCGGCGTCCAGGTCGGCGTCGCGCCGCTCGACGAGCCCGTCGGTGAACAGCAGCACCGTGGAGCCGCGGTCGAGGGTCACCACCGACTCCTGGCGCTCGGCCTCGGAGTCCACGCCCAGCAGCAGGTCGCCCTTCCAGGCGGCCAGCTCGGCCACACTGCCGTCGGGGTTGATGACCAGCGGCGGCAGGTGCCCGGCGTTCGCCCAGCGCATCCGGGTGATGCCGCGCCGGCGCTCGTCGTCGTTCTGCTCGAAGCGGGCCACCGCGGCCGTGGCGAGCACGTGGGTCTGCAGCACCGCCATCGAGGCGTCCAGCCCGCGGAGCACCTCGACCGGCGGCGCGTCGCTGTAGGTGGCGATGCCGCGCAGCAGCCCGCGCAGCTGCCCCATGGCCGCGGCTGCCTCGGTGTCGTGCCCGACGACGTCACCGATGACCAGCATCGTGGCCCCGCTGGGCTGCAGGAACGCGTCGTACCAGTCGCCGCCGACCCGGGCCGCCTCGACGGCGGGCAGGTAGCGGACGGCGATCTCGGCGTGGTCGGGCTCCGGCGGCTCGGTGAGCAGGCTGCGCTGCAGCCCTTCGGCCAGCTGCTGCTGCTGGGCGTAGAGCCGGGTGTTGTCCAGGGCCAGGCCGGCGCGGTCGGCGACGTCCTGGGCGGTGGCGAGGTCCTCCCGCGACAGCATCTCGCCGCGGCCGAAGTAGAGGGTGAGCACGCCCAGGGTGCGCCCCCGCCCGCGGAGCGGCAGGCAGACCGCGGCGCCCGGTGCCAGCGCGGTCAGCAGGTCCCGCGCCTCGCCGTCGGGGAGCAGGGCGGCCACCTCGTCGGCGTTCGCCCGCACCGCCTCGCCGGCCAGCAGCGCCCGCGCCACGGGGGAGGTGGCCGGCATCGCGTCCAGCCGGACGGCGGCGTAGCGCTCGACCAGCGCGCGCGACGACGGCTCGGCGTGCCACCAGCCGACGTCGCGCGGGCGTCCGTCGGCCTCGACCACGGTGACGATGCACCACTGCGCCAGTCCCGGGACGACCAGCCGGGGGAGGCGGCTCGTGGCGGCCTGCGCGTTCAGGGTCCCGGCCAGCTCGGCGCTGACCTGCGCGAGCAGCGCCAGCCGCTGCGCCGAGCGCTCGGCGCCCTCGCGGGCCAGCTTCTGCTCGGTCACCTCGACGAAGTAGATCGACAGGCCCTCGGGGCTCGGCCAGGCGCGGAGCTCGTACCAGCCGTCGAGCGGCGCCGGGTAGTGCGCGTCGAAGCTGACCGGCTGCCCGGTCCGGACGGCACCGCGGTAGTGCTCCTCGAAGGCGCTGTTCACCGTCGCCGGGAACGCCGTCCAGATGACCTCGCCGAGCAGCTCCTCGCGGCTGCGGCCGAGCAGCCGCTCGGCCTCGGCGTTGACGTGCGTGAAGCGCCACTCGTGGTCGAGCGAGTAGAAACCGGCCGGCATCGCCTCGAGCACGCGCGTGACGCGGACGTCGCCGGTGCGGTCCTCGGTGGTGTCGTACGCGGCGCCGAGCACCCGGACCGTGGTCCCGTCCGGGCCGGCCAGTGCGCGGCCGCGGGCCTGCACCCAGCGGGTGTCGCCGTCCGGGCGGACGACGCGGTACTCCGCCTCGAAGTCGCCGAGGAGGTCGATGCAGGAACGCAGGGCCTCGCTGACGCGGGGCAGGTCGTCGGGGTGCAGCCGCCGGTTGAAGGCGGTGATCGTGCCGTCGAAGTCGGCGGGGGTGTACCCGAACATCGTCATCAGCGGGTCGTCCCACACCAGCTCGCCGGACCGCAGGTCCCAGTCGAAGGTGCCCACCCCGCCGGCGTCCATCGCCAGCCGCCAGCGCAGGTGCTGGCGCTCGTACTCGCCGGTCAGCGCGGCGTACTCCAGCTCGGTCACCACCGAGGCGGCCAGCTGGCGCAGCGTGGCGACGTCGGTCGCCGACCACTCGCGCGGCACCGGGTCGAAGACGCACAGGGTCCCGACGACGTGTCCCTCCCCGTCGGTCAGCGGTGCGCCGAGGTAGGCGACGACCAGCCCGCCGGTCACCGTCGGCAGGTGGCCGAGGCGCTCGTCGGCCCGCGCGTCCGGGATCGCCAGGACGTCGCCGCCGACCGCGGCGAGCGTGCAGGGGGTGTCGGTGAGCCCGGTCTCCCGGGTCGCGCTGCCCGGGGGCAGTCCGGCGACACCGGCGACGGACTGGACGTCGTCCAGCAGCGAGATCTGACCGGCCCGCGCGCCGAGGAGGCGCGCGGCCAGCTCGACCAGCCGGTCGACGGCGGGGGAGCCGGCCTGGGCGACCCGGAGCCGGCGGGCGGCGCGCAGCCGGGCCGGGTCGCCGCGCAGCGCCTCCGCCGCCAGCTCGACGTCGGACGCGCGCACGGCACCGTGCTGCCGCAGGGATCGCTCCACCGGTACCTCTCCGTTGTCGACACCCCGCGCCGGGGTGTCCGAGCCCGCCGGCGGCCACGACTGCTCGAGCTGCGCGCGTCCCCGCAGTTATGCCATGCCGGGTCGGTCGCGTGCAACGATCCTGACGCAGATCACCTCGGCGGCGACGGTGCGTGCCGGGTCAGCGGGAAGCCCGTTCCGCGGGGACGACGAGGGTCAGTGCGGTGCCGCCGGGGTGTTCCACGTGGAACCCGGCCCGGCGCAGCAGGGCCCGCAGCCGGACGGCGTCCCCCGGCTCCCCCGTCGTGGTGGCGAGCAGCCGCGCGACGCGGCCCTTGTGCGCCTTGTTGGCGTGGCTGACCACCGCCCGCGTGCCGTCCGGGCGCTCGCTCAGCACGTCGAGGGTCACCGCGCCGGGCACCGGCGCGAGCGCGGCGTAGGCGCCGCTGCGCAGGTCGACGACCAGCTCGTCGACGGCCGCGAGCACCGGGCCCAGCGTCGGCCGCCACAGGCTGCGCAGCGTCGGCCGGCCGGGCAGCGCCGAGCCGGCCGACAGCCGGTAGGCCGGGATGCGGTCGGTGCCGCGGACCACCCCGAACAGCGCGGACCCGACCGCCAGCCGCCGGTCGGCTCGGGCGCGCTGGGCGCGGGTCAGCGAGCGCACGTCGAGGGCGTCGTAGA
Source organism: Geodermatophilus obscurus (assembly GCF_900143215.1). Lineage (GTDB taxonomy): Bacteria > Actinomycetota > Actinomycetes > Mycobacteriales > Geodermatophilaceae > Geodermatophilus > Geodermatophilus obscurus_A. The sequence continues at coordinate 27,641 of NZ_FRDM01000041.1, forward strand.
GGACGCCGGTGTAGCGCTCCAGGGCCGGCGTCGTCGGGGCACCGAGCAGCTCGGCGTTGCGCGCCACCTCGTCGTCCTGCCTCGGCGACAGGCCGAGTGCGGCCCGCGCGGTGGAGGGGTCCCCCGCGAGCTCGACCAGCGCCTTGACCAGGTCGGCGCGGACGTCGGTCAGCTCGGGCCAGCAGAGTGCGGCGAGATCCAGCGGGTCGCCGTCCCCACCGGGGGCCTTGCTCTCCGACGGCGGCAGCAGGACGAGCACGACAGGCCACGGTACGTGCCCGCAGGCGGCGTGTCGGATCCCGGTCCCGCGCTCCGCCGGACCGCATCGGGGGTGGCGGGGACCACACTCTGATCCCTGCCGCCTCCGAGCCCCGGAGGACCGTCGCGGACAGCGGGGACCGGCCACCGGGGCGCCCGGGCGGTGGGCACCCCGGCCGGCACAGAGGCGTGCCGGCACCGACGAGGAGGAGCGTCCGTGGCAGGCAACAAGGCAGTCAAGTACATGGGGCCCGGCAAGGTCGAGGTCGTCGATCTGGACTACCCGAAGCTGGAGCTGCAGGACGGGCCCGGCATGCACCCGTCGAACGTCGGCCGCAAGACCCCGCACGGGGTCATCCTGCGGACGGTCAGCACCAACATCTGCGGTAGCGACCAGCACATGGTCCGCGGGCGGACGACGGCGCCCGAGGGGCTCGTCCTCGGCCACGAGATCACCGGCGAGGTCGTCGAGAAGGGCCCGGACGTCGAGTTCCTGAACGAGGGCGACATCGTCAGCGTGCCGTTCAACATCGCCTGCGGCCGTTGCCGCAACTGCAAGGAGGGCAAGACCGGCATCTGCCTGACGGTCAACCCCGACCGCCCGGGCTCGGCCTACGGCTACGTCGACATGGGCGGCTGGACCGGCGGCCAGGCCGAGTACGTGATGGTCCCGTACGCCGACTTCAACTGTCTGAAGTTCCCGGACCGCGACCAGGCGCTGGCCAAGATCCGCGACCTCACGATGCTGTCGGACATCTTCCCGACCGGCTACCACGGCTGCGTGACCGCAGGCGTGGGCACCGGCTCGACGGTCTACATCGCCGGCGCCGGGCCGGTGGGGCTGGCGGCGGCGGCCTCCGCGCACCTGCTCGGGGCGGCCGTGGTGATCGTCGGCGACCTGGTCGAGGACCGGTTGGCCCAGGCGCGCAGCTTCGGCTGCGAGACCGTCGACGTCTCGAAGGGTGACCCCAAGGACCAGATCGCGGAGATCCTCGGCGAGCCCGAGGTGGACTGCGGCGTGGACGCGGTCGGCTTCGAGGCCCGCGGGCACGGCAAGGACGCGCAGACCGAGGCCCCCGCCACGGTGCTCAACTCGCTGATGGACATCACCCGCGCCGGCGGTGCACTCGGCATCCCGGGCCTCTACGTGACCGGTGACCCGGGTGCGGCCGACGAGGCGGCGAAGACCGGGTCGCTGTCCATCCGGCTGGGTCTGGGCTGGGCGAAGTCGCACGCGTTGACCACCGGCCAGTGCCCGGTCATGCGCTACAACCGCCAGCTGATGATGGCGATCCTGCACGACCGGGTGCAGATCGCGAAGGCGGTGAACGCCGAGGTGATCCCGCTGGAGGACGCGCCGCGGGGCTATGCGGAGTTCGACCAGGGCGCGGCGAAGAAGTACGTGCTCGACCCGAACGGGATGATCCCGGCCGCGTAACGCCGACGATCATGGCGCCGTGACCACCTCCGGCCCGTCCGGAGTGGTTTCGGCGCCATGATCGCGCTCAGGCTCAGGTCCAGTACAGCAGGCGGGCCTGGGGCAGCCGCTCGGCGAGCGCGGCCTCGAACCAGTCGCGCAGCTCGGCCATCGTCTCCCTGGGGTAGACGTGCTTGACCGAGCCGTACTTCCCGCGCTTGGGAGTGCGGCGGGCCTCGTCCATGTCGAGCTTCGTCCGCGGGTACCAGTCCAGCAGCGTCTCCTTGCTGCCGGGCGTGAACCGGTGGGTGATGCACTCGACGGTGAGGTCGGCGCCGTCCGGCAACGCGGCGGCCACGGCGTCGAGCAGGGCGCCGTACTCCTCCCGCCACCCCTCGACCGGCATGATCGGCGCGATGGTGAGCCCCACCGGGTAGCCGGCGGCGGCCACCGCGGCGAGCGCCGCGATGCGCCCGGGCACCTTCGCCGTGGCGCCCTCGAAGCGGCGGTCGACCGACGACGCGTTGACCGAGAACCGCAGCCGGGTGCGCCTGCCGTGCGGCAGGTCCAGCAGGCCGGCGACGTCGTCGAACTTGGTGGTGGCCCGCAGCTGCACCGGCCCGGGCCAGTCGTGCGTGCCGAAGTGCGTGACGGCCGCGGCGAGCCCGCCGGTGAGGTGCTCGATCGCCAGCGGGTCGGTGTAGCAGGAGGCCTCGAACGTCGTCCCCTCACCGCCGCGCCCCAGCGTGCCGGAGGTGACCGCGCCGCGGCCGACGTAGCCGTCCAGGCCGGTGAGCACCTCGTCGAGGTCGGCGAACACGCGGGTGATCGGGGGTCCGGACAGCGAGCCCGCGAGGTAGCAGTACTGGCAGTGCGCGGGGCAGCCCTCGGCCAGGTCGACGCGCCAGTCGGCGGACGGCGGGATCGGCTGCAGCCGGCGCTTGGACGGCGGCGGGACGACGACGGCGAGGGTGTCCTTGGCGGCCATGAACGCCGCGCGGTCGCCGTCCCCGCGCAGGTTGGGCAGCCGGTCGCCCGGCAGCAGCTCGACGTCGGGCACCCCGGCGGCTTCGAGCCGGGCCAGGATGCGCTGCCCGTGCGGCCGCTCGGCGGCCGAGCGGGTGACCAGGACGCGCGACGGCGTCCAGAGGCGGGTCGGTGCGGGGACGTCGGAGGTGGTGGGGACGGGCGGTGCGAGCTGCGCGGTCATCGCCGCGTACAACACCGGCGGCGGCCCGCTGATGCCCTCGCCGGCCGGCTCGTCGCGGCTCTGCTGTCGCCGTCGGCGCAGGTGTCGGTCAGGGTCGGGAGGTGCCCGCTCGCCGTTCCTCCGCACCCGCCCCCGGCCCGGCGGTGGCCCGCCCGGGCCGGGCCCGCTGACGTGGACGCGGGCTGGCTGCCCTCGCTCGGGCTCGCGGCCGCCGTGGCGGTCGGCGCCGGCACCCAGCGCATCACCGGGCTCGGTTTCGCCCTGGTCTCCGCCCCGTTCCTGGTGCTCCTGCTCGGGCCCTTCGCCGGGGTCCTCGTGGTCAACGTGCTGGGGGTCGCGGCCTCGGTGCTGGTCCTCGTGCAGGTGCGGCGGGACGTCGAGCTGCGCCGCGCCCTGCTGCTCTCCGCACCCGCACTGGTGGCGGTCGTCCCGGGTGCCTGGGTGGCCCGCCACACGGCACCCGCGGTCCTGCAGGTCCTCGTGGGCGGCTGCGTCGTCGTGGCGCTGCTCGCCGTCCACGCGGTCGGCCGGCGGACCGGCACGGGTGCCCCATCCGGGACGGGGACGACGCCCGCGCTGCTCGCCGGGGCCGCGTCGGGCTTCATGAACGCGACCGCGGGGGTCGGGGGACCCGCGCTGACGGTCTACGCGGTCGCCACGCGGTGGCCGCAGCGCGCCTTCGCGGCGACGGCGCAGCTGTGCTTCACCGTCATCGGGTCGGCCACCGTGGCGGCCAAGGGCCTGCCGTCCCTGCCGGTCGCGGACTGGGCGGTCGCGGCCGCCGCCCTGGGCGTCGGCCTCATGGCGGGCACCGCGCTGTCCGCGCGCGTGTCACCGACGACCGCGCGCACCGCCGCGCTGTCACTGGCGCTGGCCGGGGGCGTCGCGACCGTGGTCGACGGTGTCCTCGGCGGCTGAGGGCTCGCGGATCAGTCGCGGAGGTCGACCACCACGGGCGCGTGGTCGCTGGCGCCCCTGCCCTTGCGCTCCTCGCGGTCGATGCGCGCGCCGCCGACCCGGGCGGCCAGCGCCGGGGAGCCGAGGATGTCGCTCTGCCGAAGAAGCTCCCGCCGGAGTTCAAGCGTGACGTCGTCGGTCGCCCGACGAGGTGACCTGAGCCAGGTCGAGGTCGCCGCCGACCTCGACATCTCGGTGGAGTCCGTGCGCCGTTGGGTCCGGCAGGCCGACATCGACGACGGTTCGGTGGACGGGCCGATCAGCAGGCGGAGTTGGTGTCGCTGTGCCGCAAGCTGCGCCGGCTGGAGATGGAGATCGAGGCTCGCCGCGGGGGCGCGGCCTACTTCGCGCGCTGGCCATCGGCCTTGGTCGCGGCATTGCAGCCTCGGCGAAGCCAGGTGTCCCATGCGCCGCCTGCAGGGCGAACCTCGCCCTTGGTTTGAGCCGGGATGTCCGCGGCTCGAGGAGGTCAAGCCCGCTGGCGTGGTGTGTGACGGCTACCGCGTGATCTTCATGTCGGTCAGGCGCTGAGCGCCGGAAGGGTCGGGGTGGTCACCTCCTC
>NZ_FRDM01000011.1 GCF_900143215.1 Geodermatophilus obscurus
TCCCGACGTCAATTCTGGCCCGCCTGCGCTCCGTTGTGCACCGCCTGCCCAGAATCCGTGAACGGGACGGTCAATTTATCCCGGACCGCTACGGATGCTGGGCCAGCATCCGTGAACTCGGATCTGAACCGGCGACCCAGTACTACTTCCAGGACCTAGACGTGCTCCGCTATATCCAGGTGGTCGAGCAGACGATCTTCCGGGGGGTAGGCGACTTCCTCAGCGACCGTGGCTACTCGATCGCCGACGTCCTGGACGTCGCCAAGGACACCATCAACAGTGTCACCATCAACGGTGGCAACTTCTCCAACACTGCGATCGGGATAGGACGGATACGTCAGACCGGAGGCACGGATCGTCCACAAGGCGACGAGCGTCGTGACAACGGCGCGACGACAGCAGGGAGCCGAAGTTGAACGACCGCAACTCCATCGAAATCAGCGGCGGGAGCTTCCAGGGCAGCGCGATCGGCATCGGACACGTCGAGCACCACGGGGTCGTGGCTCAGGGATCTGTCGCCGATCTGCGCACGGCCCTCGCCGCCTCGGCACCGGAGCTCATCGGCCATGGCCGCAACGAGGAGGACGAGGCCGAGATCCGGCACGAGATCCGGAAGATCGACCAGGAGCTCGCTGCGCCGGAACCGGACGGCGCGGCAGTGAAAACCCGCTGGAAGTCTGTGCTCAGCGCGCTGGGGGACGCCGCGACTGCCAGTGAGCAGATTGCACGGATCACCGACCTGGTCACGGAGTTGTTCGGACGGTGATCGCCGACCGGATATCCCCTCATCGGCTGAACAACAGGTCCTGCAGGGAGTTCTCCGTGGAGTCTGAGCTATTCGTCTGCATCGCCTCATCCTCGCCGCCGGTCGGCGCAGCGCCGCCGGTGGCGACATGACCGAGGACGAACAGCAATGGCGATGTAGCGCCCATATCAGGTGAGGTTGATCGACGAGGACCGCCGTGTACTGCCGGGAGCTCGCGTCCCAGCAAGGCGTCCAGTGCTTCGCCGACTCGTTCTGGCCGCGTCCATGTGTCCGCCCTAGTCCATGTGTCTGCCCTACTTGCGATGGAGTCCCAGATGTGGTCTTGCTCCGTTTGCGGCGAGCGCACCGACCCGACCGACAAGTTCTGCAGTGGGTGTGGCACACCGATCTCAGCCCCCGATCAGGCAGCGACGAAGCGAGCGGAGGGGCACGACCCCCGAGCGCCCCAGGCTGGAGGAGTAGCGCCCAGAGCCGACTCGGGTGGCCCGACCTCGAGTGAGCCCAGAGGAGCGGTGAAGCGGCCCAGACATCGGCGCCGACGTGTCATCATCGCCGTATCCGCCGCAGTTGCAGGGTTGGCGCTCATCACCGCTCTCCTCGTCATGCCAGCGGGGGGAGGCGTCCTCCGGTCGGCAACGCCGAAGTTCCCGTACGAATCCGACCCAGCAGCCATCGCGGCGGCAGCCGGCATCGAAGACTTCCACCCTTCCGGTGAGGAGTTGACCGACCCCGATGTTGGCTGGGGGATCCACCCGGAGGCGCCGGAAGCGCGCATCTTCGTCAAGGCATACAAAGCCGAGGATGGACATGCTGGAGATCTGGGTGGACTGCGGCAGCTCTATGAGAAGGGGCCGGAGGGGCGAATCGAGCCTATCCTCGATGGGACAACGTGGATAGTAGCGGTCGACAAGGACGTGGCAACGCAGACCAAGATCTCGATACTTGAGAGCGTCAGGGAGCGAATCGGCGGTGAACTCGTCACGTTCGAAGGTCAGACGTTGGACGTCACAGGCTCGTGGAAAGGCGCAGCGTCGGATGGAACCTCCAGCTACACCGTCGAAGTGGAGATATCGTTCTTACCGCCCGATGTTCAGATCATCCAGGGGGACGTCGGGCACTACCGGGCGCAGGTGACTTACCCTGAGTTGCAATGCGGGGGAACCTGGGAGTCGCAGCTATCTCGACGCGACGGGGTCGAGTTCGATGAGATAATCGACTACGGTTTGGAGAGCTGTACGCGCACGGCCCGTATCCTGCTCAGCGATGGCGGAGGCGGCTCTCTTCGTATGACCATCCCAGGCACGACTTTCAGCGCGCGTCTGCAACGAGTAGGTGATATCCCCGCTCCCGCAGCGACAGCCCAATCGACGCCTGGCTCCGCTGGTCCGACCGCTGCAGATCAATCACCACAGCCCTATGACCCAACCTCGATCGCATGGCCACAGGTGGTCACGCTCGATTGCAGCGAAGCGGCTGCAGGGCCCCAGGTGGACATTGCGGCGACGGGCGACGTGACCGGGGACGGGTATGCGGAGGTCTTCCTGGTCTCCCAGTGCGGATCGAGTACTTCGTCTTGGCCGCAGTATCTGTCAGTCTACGACGGCCTGGCGGGGCCTGGCGGCCCTCGTCGCATAGCGACGCTGCTGACGGATGAACGTGGTACCGACGGTAGGGGTCTGCGGCAGATTCAAGTCTCGCTTACCGGGTCGGCGGCAACCGTGAGGTCGGTCGGGTACTCCGAAACAGATTCGAACTGCTGTCCAAGCGTTGTTGTCGAAGACGCCTTCACATGGGAGTCGGGCGAGGTCAGGCACGTCTATCGCCATGCCGACACGGTTGGGGATTAAGCAGCCGTTGAGATGTCCACATGAGTACTAGTAGTGCTTCGTTAGGTCCTTGTCTGCGCTGGTGCGGCGCGGTGCGATGGGCGCATGACTCCGGAGGAGTTGGCTGCGGTCCGCGGGCGGCTGGAGGAGTTCGCCGCGGAGGTGTTCGCGCCGCTGGTCCGGTCCGATCAGCGGAACAAGGGTCAGACCTACCTGCGGGGGCTACTGCTGGACGGGCGGCGCAAGTCGATGCAGCCGATGGCCGAGCGCCTCGGCGTGGATCACCAGGGGCTGCAGCAGTTCGTGTCGTCCTCGACCTGGGCGGTGGAGCCGGTGCGCCAGCGGCTGGCCCGGCGGGCGATCGAGGTGGTCGCCCCCGAGGCGTGGGTGGTCGATGACACCGGCTTTCCCAAGGACGGCACGGCCTCCCCGGGGGTGGCCCGGCAGTACTCCGGCACGCTGGGCAAGGTCGGCAACTGCCAGGTCGGGGTGTCGATCTGCGCGGTCACCGACGCCGCCTCTTGTCCGTTGGACTGGCGGCTGTTCCTGCCCGAACGCTGGGACGACGCCTGCGCGGCCAGCCCGGAGGCGGCCGCGGCGATCCGCGACCGTCGGGAGCGGGCCGGCATTCCCGCCGAGGCCCGACACCGGCAGAAGTGGCGGCTGGCGCTGGACATGATCGATGAGCTGGCCGGGTGGGGGTTGGCGCCGCCGGTGGTGGTGGCCGATGCCGGCTACGGCGACATCGCCGAGTTCCGCGACGCGCTGTCTGCCCGCGGCCTGGCCTGGGTGGTGCAGGTGCAGGGCGTGCTCAGCGCCCACGCCGCCGACGCCGTCCCCACCCGGGTGCCAACCTCCGGCCGGGGTCGGCCGTCTTGGCCGCGCTACCGCACCCCGCCGGTCGCTCTGCGCGAACACGTGCTGACCGCCGGCCACGCCGTCGCCGTGCCGGTCACCTGGCGAGACGGCTCCCGCGGGCCGCTGTCGTCGTGGTTCGTGGCGCTGCGGGTCCGCCCCGCCGGGCACCACCAGGCCGCCCGGCGGGCCGCCGACGGCTCGCTGCCGGCGGTGTGGCTGCTGGCCGAGTGGCCCCCAGAGGAGCCCGAGCCCACCGATTACTGGCTCTCGTCCCTGGCCGAGGACACCCCGCTGGCCGAACTGGTGCGGCTGGCCAAGATCCGCTGGCGGATCGAGCACGACTACCGCGAGCTCAAGACCGCCCTGGGCCTGGACCACTTCGAGGGCCGCACCTTCACCGGCTGGCACCGCCACGTCACCCTGGTCACCGCCGCTCAGCTGTTCCTCACCCTGCTGCGGACCAGCCCAAAAGCCCCTGTGCCGGCCTGAGCCTGTATGCGGTCCAGCACGAACTGCAGGCCCTCCTGGCCACCTGGACCGGCACCTGCATTGTCTGCGGACAATCCGTCGACGCCCACGCTCGGGCACCCACCTAACAAAGTACTACTAGTAGCTCGACTGCTGGACACGCCCGAGCGCGGAGGGAAAGTACAGCAACGCGCTCGGAACGGCGGCGGCTCGGGCATAACAGTGACGGACACTGCAGCCCTCTCTGACCTGGGCAAATAGAGCTTTCCTGAACCGTGGGAACCCCTCGAATGTGATTGGGGGCGTCCGCTCGAGGTGCCAAGACGGGGGCCCAACAGGCGCGGTCTGCGGTCGCCAGTGACGGCTTCAGCTCACGGGGGAGCGCTGCGACGCTAGGGGTGCTGGCTCGACGCCCACCTCGAGTCAGCCGCTCGTTCGATAGGCGTCGTGCCGGTGGGCGACGTCGAGGATGGTGACGGTTCGGGTGTCCTCGTCGATGCGGTAGACGACCCGGTAGGTGCCGCGGCAGTCCCTCCGGTCTGCCGCCATGCCGAGCCGGCCAGCCGTCGTTCCTCTGCCTGGGCGGCGTGGACGAGGAAGGCCCTTCCGACGGGTGGTGCAGTCGGAGAGGCTCCTGCGGGGATGGGGGCAGGTGCCGTCACTGGCTAGACCGGCGGACCCGCGAGGGCGTGACGGCGATGCCGAAACCCCCTCCCTGCGTAGTGGTCAGGCGTCGAGCTCGATTGCGGCGACGGCGTGCACGGGCGGCGCCTGGATCCCGAGTTCTCGTGCGATGGCCGGGATCTCAGGTCCGCGAGGAACTCGCCATAATTCTTCGCGTCCCAGTCGAACACCGACCACACCCGGTGCGCGTCGTCAGGATCGAAATAGACCCGGACGCCCAGGCAGCCGTGCTCCCGCCGCTTCTCCGCGCCGACGGTCTCGAAGACCTCCAAGAACCGAGCGGGTCGGTGACCCTGGCGATGGTGACGATCAAGACCTGCCCCTTCAGCACCGTGGACGACTTCCCGCCAGTCGATCACGACCGTAGAACCTCGACTCGGGTTGAGGTCATGTGCTGGCGGCGGCGACCCGAAGAGGGATCCGCCACCGGACGTCTCGACACGGGAGTTCTGCCGTAGCGCGATGAGTCTGCCCTCGCGGCGCGGTCGAATTCATCACACGAACGCAACCGATGAGGGGTCAGCAGTGACGCAGATGGTCCGAGTGCACAATTTCATGGTCTCCAGCGACGGCTACGGCGCCGGTGAAGGACAAAGCTTGGAACGGCCGTTCGGCCACGCCGACCCTGCTCAGCTCGGCGCCTGGGCCTTCGCGACGGCGAGCTGGCCCAACCGGACCGACCCGGGAGGGAGCCGCGGTCTGGACGACTACATGGTCCGGGACTTCCACCGCAACATCGGCGCCGAGATCATGGGCCGCAACAAGTTCGGCCCGCAGCGTGGGCCCTGGGCCGACCACGACTGGCAGGGATGGTGGGGCCAGCAGCCCCCGTTTCACACCCCGGTCTTCGTCATGACCCACCACGAGCGGCCCTCCTTCCGGCTGTCCGACACCACCTTCCACTTCGTCGGCGGTGATCCGGCCACAGTGCTGCAGCGCGCGTTCGAGGCGGCTGACGGCAAGGACGTCCGGTTGGGCGGCGGCGCCAACACCATCCGGCAGTTCCTCGATGCCGACCTCATCGACACCCTGCACGTCGCCGTCGCCCCGGTGGAGCTCGGCGCCGGATCCCGGCTGTGGAACTCCCCCGAAGAGCTCCTGGAGCGCTACCACTGTGACGTCGTGCCCAGTCCCACCGGCGTGGTGCACCACCTGTTCTGGCGGCGCTGACAGCGGCCGCTCGATCGATCCGCTACGACCGCATCCGAGCCCCGTCGGTGGCCGGAGTCACCGTGTCCCGCCGGGGATCGGCGGTTTCAAGCGGTCGTCGCAACGACTGGCTTTTCGGGGTCGGACAGTAGCCGCTGCATGGCTTCGGCCGGGGGTGATGAACCCGAGGGTCTTGCGGGGTCTGCCGTTGAGTTCGGCAGGGACGGCGTCGAGGTGCTCAGCGTCGTGGACCGACAGGTCGGTGCCACAAGGGGTGCGTACTGGCGCAGCAGGCCGTTGGTGTTCTCGTTGCTGCCGCGCTGCCAGGGCGAATGCGGATCGCAGAAGTAGATCGCCATGTCGGTGGCGAACGTGATCGCCTGATGCTGGGCCAGCTCGGTGCGGCGCTGGGTGGTGTGCCGCTGCTGTCAGTCCGAGCGGGAGGCTTCCTCGCCGGAGCCGCGGGGTTGCAGCAGCCGACGGCCGGAGGGTGTCGCCGGCCTGGGAGGTGCGCCTGTTGCAGTCCACCGACGACGTGGAGGTCCGTTCGCTGGTTCTGGGCAAGCGACGGCGTCTTGCCAGCGCCGCCGTCACGGCGGCGACGTGGACGTTCCGCCCGAGCCGGGCGGAGCGGGCGTGGTCGTCGGACCCGGCTCCGCATGGCCGTCCCCTTCCGGCACGATCGCCGGGCGACGTTCCTGCCCCACAGTGGGCTCGTCCTTCAGCCGGCCGCGGCGGTGGTCCCAGACGTCCCGGAGGATCACCTGGATCATGCCGGCGGCGGGGATCGCGAGCAGCGCGCCGAGCACGCCGAGGAGCTCGACCCCGAGGAGGATCGCGACGATGACGGTCAGCGGGTTGAGCTTGACGGTGCGGGCGAAGATCAGCGGCTGCAGCAGGTGGTTCTCCAGCTGCTGGTAGAGCACGACGAACACCAGGACGACGATGCCCGCAGTCGTCGAGTGCAGAAAGCCGGCGAGCACGGCCACGGCGCCGCCGATGGTCGCGCCCACCAGCGGTACCAGGTCGGCGAGTCCCACGAAGAGCGCGATCAGCCCGGCGAAGGGGATTCCGAGGACCAGCAGCACGACGTAGGTCAGGGCTCCGCAGATCACACTGATCAGCAGGTTGCCGGTGAGGTAGCCGGTCACCGAGCGGGCGCAGTCGGCACCGACCCGCAGGATCCGCTCACCGGTGGCGGGCGGAAAGACGCGCATCGCTCCGTCCACGACCTTGGGGCCCTCGAGCACCATCAGATAGGCGAGTACGAAGACGGTGACCGCGCCGGCGATTCCGGTCGCGACGCTGCCCAGCACGCCCGCCGCGGGAGCGGTGAGGCCGTTGACGAAGGAGTCGATCCGGTCCTGGTTGTTCTCCACCCACTCCAGCACGTTGGTGCGCTCTAGCAGTCGCCCCACCGCCCCGCGCCCCGCGCGCGCCTGGTCGATGAGCTCGGGGAGTTGCCCGGCGAACTTCGTCCCCTCCCGGACCAGGGGGATGGCGAAGGCGGTGACGAGCCCGCCGAGGCCGAGGAAGACCACCAGGAAGACCAGGAACGTCGCCAGTGCCCGCCACCGGTTGCCGAGCATTCGCCGCTGGACCCAGGCGGCCAGCGGGTAGAGGGCCACGGCGAAGAAGGTGGCGATCACCATCCAGGTCAGCACCCGTCGGGTCTCGACGACGAGGTACAGCGCCAGGGCCGCGGCGAGGGCCAGGCCGATGGTGGCGAGGATGGTGCGTACCGGCACCGGCGGCCGGCTCTGACCGGGGTGGGGCGTCACGGCGCGGCCAGTGCCGGTGCTCCGCGGCGTCCTCGCTGGATCGCGGGCCCGCTCGCCTCGCGTCTCTGGACACGGCGGCGGTGGAGGGTCCGCCTGTGGAACCAGCCGATGAGCACGAGCAGCGGCACATGAATGGCCGGCAGGTTCCGGGCGAACCACGCCGGCAGGTAAATGTCGGTGACCGATCCGCTGGTGGCGCCCGCCCGTTCGGCCAGCCCGGTGAGCGGGCAGCGGAACCCGTCCGCGGCGAAGACCAGGCACTCGCCGGCGACGACCGCCGCGGCCACGCCGGCCCGCCGGTCGCTGCGGCCGGTCGCGCCGGCCCACAGGAGGTAGCCGACGCAGGACTCGATGGAGAACCACGCCGCCGTGTGCACGCCGCGGATCAGCACGAGCCGACGGGCATGGACCTGCCGGGGAACGGATGGCTCGGTACGTCTCGACGTCAACAGAGCTCCTCGGACTGTTGGTCGCGATCAGTACACCGTGCCGACGCGGTACGGAACGACATCCAGCGCACGACGACTCCCCACGGAGCCAGCCGCGCACGCGGGTCAGCGGGCCACGGTCAGGCCGACCGTGTCGGTAGGCACCTGCCAAAGCCGCGCGGCGGCCGCCTGGTCGTAGCTGGGCTCGGAGGATCTCCTGGGCTTGCTGTTGGCGAAGTAGCGGCCGGTCACTTCCTCCAGATCAGGAGCGGAGGCGACGTGGATGGAGGTGGCGGCGCCCCGGGCAGGGAACTTCCTGAACGGCCGGATGAGCGGGACGAGCCTTCGTTGCATGGCGGCGGGGTCCTCGGCGCCGAACGATGTGCGCACCACGCCGGGGTGCACTGCGTTGGCGGTGACCGACGTGCCGGCCAGCCGCCGGGCCAGCTCGTAGCTGAACAGGACGTTTGCCAGCTTGGACTGGTTGTAGGCGCGTGCGCCGGAGTAGGACCGTTGGCCCTGCAGGTCGTCGAAGTCGATCCGTCCTCCGGTGTGCGCGTGGGACGAGACGGTGACCACGCGGGCCGGTGCGCTGTCCTTCAGCCGGTCTAGCAGCAGATTGGTGAGGAGGAACGGCGCGAGGTGGTTGAGGGCGAAGGGGTGCTCGAGCCCGTCGGCGGTGACGTGCCGGGTGTTCCAGTAGCCGCCGACGTTGTTGACCAGTACGTGGAGGCGGGGAAGGCGTTGGAGCACCTCGTCGGCCAGCTGGCGCACCTCGGACAGGTCGGCGATGAACACGTCGACCGGCCCGCCGCAGGCGGCGCGCATGTCACGGGCCGCGGCCTCGGTGCGGCCGCGATCCCGGCCGGTGATGACCAGGTGCGCGCCCATCGCGGACAGGCACACGGCGGTCGCCCTGCCGATGCCCCCGGCGGCGCCGGTGACCAGCACTGTTCTGCCGGTCATTAGTCCGCGGTGTATGCGCGTCATCGTGCTACCCCTTCGACCGATCAGGCCTCCTGGCCGCCATGGATGGCGTCGGGTGGTTCCGGCGACCCCGGGGCGTGCGAGATCCCGGGGCCGCCAGTGGATTCACCGCCCGGTGGAAACCGGCGTTGGCGGGCCCGCGGTCGGCGCCCCGGAAGGCGAGGGAGGGATGGGGCTTGTGGGCACCCAGCCGGGGTCGGTGCCGCCCTGGTCGAGCCGGAACGGTGGGTAGCGGTCGGTCATCAGCGCCGCGTAGGCCCCGACCCGCAGCGCCCACCGGTCCATGCCGAGGACGAAGTCGTAGAGCGGCTTCGGGTAGCGGCCGGTGAACAGCAGCACGATGGCGGCGATCAGGACGAGCAGGCCGACCAGCGAGACGCCGGCGTTCGCGGCGTCGTCCCAGGCGTCGTCCGTTCCCCCGCGGGTGCCCAGCCACAGCCCGCCGCCGACGAACACGGCCAGCACGAGGTAGTGCGGAATGGCCAGCAGCCACTTCACGAAGATCAGGCCCCGGGACAGTCGTTCGGGATACGGCACCGAGAGGTGCGCCGGGTAGTCCGGCACCTCGGCGAGGGTGAACGGCGGATACCGGTCGGTGCCCAGCGCCCAGTAGCCGTAGTAGTGCACCCGCCAGGACCAGCGCATGACCCCGACGTTGAACTCGAACAGGGATCGCGGATAGCGGCCGGTGAACAGGATCGCGAAGAAGGCGATCACCGTGACGACGGCGAACGCGACCCACAGGAAGAACAGGACGACGATGTGGGGAACCAGGAGCAGCCACTTGACCAGCCACAACCCGCGGGACAGCGACGGGTCGAGGGCCGCATCGACGCGGACCGGATAGGGCGTTCGGGGATCGGTCATGGCGTGCTCCCTGGGGGTGGTGTCTGCATGCCGCTGGGGGAGACGGAGACGACGAGCTTGCCTCGGACCTTCCCGTTCAGGATGCGGCGGATGGCCGCGGCCGCTTCGTCGAGCGGATAGGTCCGGTCAACGACGGGTGCGACTTGGCCGGACTCGATGAGCCCGGTGAGGAGGATCAGGTCGGCGGCGTTCTCCGAGCTGGCGAGCGGAGCCAGCGTCTGGCCGACGAAGGGGGACAGCAGCATGGCGCGGATCGTCCGGTCGAAGCCGCCGAGCCAGCGCCCGTCGGTCTCCGAGCCGACGATCACCAGCGTTCCGCGGGGGGTGACCGCGCGCCGCAGCCGTCTCAGGGAGCGGTGACCGCCGGTGTCGAGGACGACGTCGTAGCGCTGGCCGTCATCGGCGTCCTCGGCTGTGTAGTCGATGACGTGGTCGGCGCCGAGGCCGCGGACCAGGTCCACCTTGCTGGTGCTGCACACCCCGGTGACTTCCGCGCCGAACGCCTTGGCGATCTGCACGGCGAACGTGCCGACGCCGCCGGAGGCGCCGATGATCAGCACCTTGTGCCCCGGCCGCACCCGGCCGCGGTCACGGAGACCCTGCAGGGCGGTGACGGCGGAGATGGGGGCGGCGGCCGCCTGCTCGTAGGTGAGGTTGGCCGGCTTGGGGGCCAGATGGTCGGTCCGGACGGTCGCGTACTCGGCGAACGAGGCGTTGCACGTGCCGTACACGTCGTCGCCCGGCGCGAAGCCCGTCGCGCCGGGGCCGACGGCTTCGACCGTTCCGGCGAGGCTTCGGCCGGGGTTGGCGTACTTGGGGCGGCGGACGCCGAAGCCGGCGAGCCGGAGGGGGTAGGGCAGTCCGGCCATGATGTGCCAGGTGCCCCGGTCCACGCTGGCCGCATGCACCCGGACGAGGACCTCGCCGTCGCCGATGGTGGGCCGGTCGATCTGTGCGACCCGGAAGAGGCCCTCGGGCGCGGGGCTGTAGCGGTCCTGCACGACCGCGGTCATGGTCGTCGGGCCTCCGGCCCCTTTGGGCGGGCCTCTGAGCGCGTGGAACTGGGTGGTTGCCATCGGAACCTTCTTTTCTCGTCGTTGACCGGGATGTTCGGGGAGTGGGGCGCTGGAGGACGGAGTCGCTCTGGTGGTGGTCATGCGCGTGCCGCGACCGGTGTCGGCGCCGGCGGAGAGCCGGCTGCGGGGCGCTCGGGCAGGAACTGCAGCAGGAGCAGCCCGGACAGGGCGGAGAAGGTCATCGCTCCGTAGGCGCCGTAAACGGTGAACTGCTCGTCGACGGCGATTCCGCCCAGGGTGGTCGTGGTCCAGCCCAGCGCCCACAGCGCGGGCATCGCGGCGGCCCACATCCAGCGCAGCCGCGTGCCGCGGGGCAGCACCAGGGCCTGCGCGGGCCCGAGGACGAGGCCGGTGAGTGCGCCCATCAGGGCCAGGTCGGGCAACGAGGTCCGGTAGCCGACGGTGACGGCGCCGAGGAGGAGGCCCAGTCCCATGCCGATGCCGGTGGCCGGCACCCATGTGCGGATGTCGAGTCGTCCTCGGCTGGCCAGCGTCTGTCCCAGGCCGATGCAGAGGCCGGCGACGGCGCCGCCGATCAGGGCGGCCACGGGTGAGTCGACGCGGCCGGCGACGGCGGTACCGGCCAGGCCGGCCAGCGGGAAGGCCAGGAACCCGGCGGTCCAGATCAGCCACGCACGCAGAAAGGGTGTCCGGGGGGTCGTTGGTGCGGTCATGGTGGTCAGCTCTTCACGCCGGCACTGGCCGGTAGGCGGGGGGAGGGGGCGAGGGAGCCGATGTCCACGCCGCTCCCGGAAGCGGTGCGGTTGGCGCGGGCGGGCCGCAGCAGGACCATCACGCCCAGGGCGGCGACCCACAGTCCCCACGCGCTGCTGCCGATGAAGCCGCCCAGGTCCCACACGGGGAAGCCGGGGACGGCGGTGGCCAGGATGTCGCCCTGGTTGGTCAGGTACAGCGCGCTCACGACGAGCCCGGCGGCGCCGAGCCAACGGGGCAGGACCCGCGTGCGGAGGATGATCGCACTGACCGCGACGGACCAGGCGACGGCGAGCAGCTGGCCCAGGTGCTCGCCGAGCAGCGCGCCGCCGAATTGGTGCTGCGCGGTCCAGGCCGCCTCGACCGCAGCGCGGGTGACGGCGTCACCGCCGACGTAGGAGTCGGCCAACGGGGGGACGACGAACACCCACCGCAGGAATCCGATCAGCGACAGCACCACCGAGGTCGCCCCCACGTAGCTGGCCACCCGCAGCACCGGATCGCTGCGCCGCCCCAGCACCGCGGGGAGCAGCAGAATCGGGACGAGCAGGATCGCGTACGTCCAGGCGGTGGCGAACCACGTCCAGACCAGGCTCGTTCCGCCGGCGACGACGGCCGGTAGCACCACATCCGCCGGTTCGCGCAGTATGTCGGGCCAGTCGAACGCCGAGGACAGGGCGGTGGCGGCCCCGCCGAAGGCCAGGGCGCCCGCGACGAGCAGCGTCCCCGTCGTGCGGCGCAGGCCGTGGCTCACGGATGCGGTCGTCATGGCTATCCCCTGAACGGCGTACAACATTTGGACGGCGTACAGCAAGAGTTCTACCCTGTTGACACCGACGTCAAGGGGGTAGGTCGAACCGATGTCCGTCCCAGGCATGCGACGACGCCGAGGCCCATGTCGGGCTCTGACCGAGGACGAGATCCTCGAGGCGGCACTGGATCTGCTCGACGAGGGCGGTCCCCACGCGGCGTCCGTCCGCGGCATCGCGGCGCGCGTCGGCGTGGCCCCGAACGCGGTCTACACCTACTTCCCGGACAAGGCCGCCGTGATCAAGGGCCTCGTCGAGCGGCTGCTCGGGGGTGTCGACCACGACGTGTTCGCCGATCGGGAACAGCCCTGGCGGCAACGGGTGGAGGCCTTGGCCCTGGAGCTTCGAGCTCACCTGTCGGCCCACCCCGGCGCGGTACCCCTGATGATCGGCGGCCCCATGAACGGGCCCCAGGCGCTCGCGCTCAACGAACGGCTCCTGCAGCTGCTGGCAGACGCGGGACTCAATCCGACCGACGCTGCGCGGGCCTCCTACCTGCTCATCGTCTACGTGTTCGGCTCGATCGCCCTAGAAGTCGCCGACGTGCACCAGGCCGGCCCGCTGCCGCCGGAGTCCGAACGGATCACCACCCGAGAGGCTGCCTTCTCGGCGACCCCGACCGAGGGCTTCCCCGGCAGTGCGGAAGCGGCCGCAGCCATGGCCGGCTACGTCTCCACCGAGCAGTACCTGTGGGGGCTTGGCCGCATCCTGGACGGCGTCACCGCACGCGTGGCGCCCCTCGCCAACCTCACGGCACGCGGGGCCACCACCGACGACCCTGAACCGGCCGAGATGCCAGGCCCGGCCGGCCGACGGGGGATCCACTCCGCCTGACCGGTCCCGGTGGCGGCACCGCCGGCTGCGCGGCGGTGCAACCCGGTGGGAGGTAGGCCGGTCGGTGCACCGGTCGGCGGCCTCTTGACGCAGTCCCGTCCTGGGTGGACCGTGCATTGCACACCATACAAATCATGTACGGCGTCCAGAAATGGCCTCATGACCCATTCGGCGCCCGAGTTCGCCCGCGCTGGCCTGAGTGCGCTCCCACTACTGCAACCGTGATGCCGGAACTGCCCCCCGTTCGGTTGACTTGCCTGTGAGGCTGCGGCCTCCCTCGCTGGAAGGACCAAGGCACCGTCACCCAGCTGCGTCGACCCGTTGATCCGGTGCTGTTGGCCAGGACGATCGAGCGGGTCCTCGCCCATTGGCGCACCAGCACCGTTCCCTGACTCTGCCGCCAGCACTCCGGGGCACCTCTCAGCGTTGGGCGGCGCCGGACGGACTGGCGACCGCCGCTGGGTGACGAAATGCGGTGATCGGTCGCCTCGGTTGCTCGGTCGTGGGTGGGATATCAGGTGAACGAGCGGTGTGCGCCCGTCTCCCAGCCCTCGCGAGTGCCGCCGTCAGTCAAGCGATCAGGCATCTTCGCTGGTCGGACGCTTGGCGCGGCTCGGCTGGACCCGCATCGGCTCGCCCGGCATCTTCGGGTAGTCGGGGGGATAGGGCAGATCGCCGAGCCCCTGGTCCTTCGCCTGGCGCTCGGCCAGCTCGAGCAGCGGCTCGATGCCGAACGCGTGGTCGGACAGCCCGGCGTGCTTGTCGCCGACCTCGCGGAAGCGGGCCGGCACCGTCAGCACGTCGAAGTCGGTCGGGTGGACGTCGGCCAGCTCGTCCCAGTCGACCGGCGCGGACACCGGCGCGTGCGGCTTGGGCCGGATGGAGTACGCCGAGGCGATCGTGCGGTCCCGGGCCATCTGGTTGTAGTCGATGAAGATCTTCTCGCCGCGCTCCTCCTTCCACCACGACATCGTCACGCGGTCGGGGATGCGCCGTTCCAGCTCCCGGCCGAAGGCGATGACCGCTCGTCGCACGTCGGGGAAGGTCCAGCGCGGCTGGATCGGCACGTAGACGTGCACCCCACGGCCGCCGGAGGTCTTCGGCCACCCCTGCATGCCGAACTCCGCCAGCAGCTCGCGCACGTGCGGCGCCACCCAGACGGCGTCGGAGAAGTCGGTGCCCGGCTGCGGGTCCAGGTCGATGCGGATCTGGTCCGGCGACTCGACGTCGGACTTCGACACCGGCCACGGGTGGAACGTCAGCGTGCCGAGGTTCGCGCACCAGGCGACGACGGCCACCGAGTCCGGCGCGATCTCGTCCGCCGTCCGCCCGCTGGGGAAGGTGATGTGCGCGGTCGGCACCCAGTCGGGGGCGTTCTTGGGCACCCGCTTCTGGTAGAAGGCGTCGCCGGTGTTGTCCACCCGCGTGGACAGCCGTGCGCCCTCGAACACCCCGCCCGGCCAGCGCTCCAGCGTCGTCGGCCGGTCCCGCAGCGCGTGCAGGATCCCGCCGCCGACCGCGACGAAGTACTCGACGACGTCGATCTTGCGGATGCCGCGCTCGGCGAAGTACGGCTTCTCCGGGCTGGACACCCGCACCTCGCGCCCGTCGACCTGCAGCAGGACGGCGTCCTTCGACGACGCCATCACCGACCGGACCCCACGGAAGTGATCACCCGGCGCACCCTAGGCGAGCGGACCGGGGCGTGTGCCGGCCCGGCGTGCCGGACCACTCAGGCGGGGCAGGTCTGCCCGTCCTGCGGCACCACCAGGTCGATGAGGTAGGCGTTCACCGCGCCGGTGACGCAGTCGGTGCGGGGGTAGGCCGTGTGCCCCTGCCCCTGCCAGGTCAGCAGGACGCCGGAGGCGAGGTCCTCGGCCATGTCGACCGCGCCGGGCAGCGGGGTCACCGGGTCGCCGGCGGTGCCGACGACCAGGATCGGGGCCGCGCCCTCGGCGTCCCGCTCGGGGATCGGGGTGCGCTCGGCCTCCCACACCGCGCAGCTGCGCAGTGCCACGGCCGAACTCGCGCCGAACAGCGGGAAGCGCTGGCCCCACTCGGTGGCGAGGGTGCGGACCTCCTCCTCGGGCACCTCGGTCCCCGGGTCGGTGTCGGCGCAGCTGATCGCGAGGGCGGCGTCGAGGCGGTTGGTGTAGGTGCCGTCCTCCAACCGGCCGGTGTAGGCGTCGGCGAGGGAGAACAGGTGCTGCGCGTCGCCGTTCCGGGCGGCGGCCAGCCCCTGGCTCAGCTGCGGCCAGGAGTCGGTGCTGTAGAGCGCCGAGAGGACGGCGGTCCCGATCACGCCCGGCGTCGCCTGGCGGGTCTCCCCGGGCCGGGCGCTGGGGATCGGTGCCGTTTCCGCCTGGTCCAGCAGCTCCTCCAGGAAGCGGCGCGGATCCGGGCCGAGCGGGCAGCCGGCGACCAGGCCGACGCAGTTGGCCGCGTACGCGTCGAAGCTCGCCTCGAGCGAGGTGGCCTGCTGCTCGGCCTCGGCGCGCGGGTCGTCGTCGGGGTCGACGGCGGCGTCCAGCACCAGCGCCCGCACCCGGTCGGGGAACAGCTCGGCGTAGGTGGAGCCGAGGGTGGTGCCGTACGAGTAACCGAGGTAGGTCAGCTGCTCGTCACCCAGCGACTGGCGCAGCAAGTCCATGTCCCGCGCGGTGTCCACGGTGTTGAAGGTGTCCAGCGCCTCGCCGTACTCCTCGGCGCAGCCGTCGGCGAGGTCCTGCTGCAGCCCGAACGCCTCCTCGACCTGCTCCGGGGTGGTCGGTCGCGGCTCCGCGGCGATCACCCGGTCCTTGAGGTCGGGCGGGATGCACTCCACCGGCGTCGACAGCCCCACCCCGCGCGGGTCGAAGCCGACGACGTCGAAGCGGCGGAGCACGTCCTCGGGCAGCGTGAGCGCCGAGCCGAGCGCGGCCTCGGCACCGGAGACGCCAGGTCCGCCGGGGTTGATGACCAACGACCCGATGCGGTCGGTCTGACCGGCCAGCCGCGCCCGGACGAGGAAGAGCGGCAGCGTGGCACCCTGCGGCTCGTCGTAGCTGATCGGCACCTCCGTGCGGCCGCACTCGAAGGCCAGGTCCCGCTCGCTGCCCGGGAGGCCGGTCAGCTGTTCCGAGAGCTGCGCGTCGCAGTCGGTCCAGGCGATCTCCGCGGCCTCCGGCTCGGCCGGTGCCGAGGACGCCGGGGCCGACGACTCCGCCGCGCCGTCGTCGGAGGCGGAGGTGCAGCCGGAGACCGCCACGAGCAGTCCGGAGGCAGCGGCGAGCAGGCCGCGGGACAGGCGCATGGGTCCTGAGGGTATGAGGCGGACCCGGCCGGTGCAGGCACGGGCTCCGCCCCGGTGGCGGCCGGCCCCTCCAGAGCACCGCCCGGGCTCGCGAGAGGGTGCGGAGGAGGGGGCTCTCTCAGCCGTCGAAGACCTCCGCCAGGTCGTAGCGCACCGGCACCTCCAGCTGGTCGTAGGTGCAGCTGCGCGTCTCCCGGTCGGGGCGCCAGCGCAGGAACTGGCCGGTGTGCCGCAGCCGCCGGCCCTCCAGCTGGTCGTACTTGACCTCCACGACCAGCTCGGGGCGCAGCGGCACCCAGGAGAGGTCCTTGCCGGCGTTCCAGCGGCTCTGCGCGCCGGGCATCCGGTGCTCCTCGCCGTTCGCCCCGTTCACGACCTCCGCGTTCGCCCAGTCCTGCCACGGGTGCCCGTCGAGCGCCTCGGCCCGGTAGGGCGCCAGCTCCTCGACCAGCTCGGCCCGCCGGGCCATCGGGAAGGACGCCGCGACGCCGATGTGCTGCAGGTCGCCGGAGTCGTCGTAGAGGCCCAGCAGCAGCGACCCGACGATCGGCCCGCTCTTGTGCCAGCGGAACCCGGCGACCACGCAGTCCGCCGTGCGCACGTGCTTCACCTTGGTCATCAGCCGCTGGTCGGGGCCGTAGGGGAGGTCGGCGGCCTTGGCCACCACGCCGTCCAGCCCGGCGCCCTCGAACTCCTCGAACCAGCGCTGCGCGGTGTCCGGGTCCTGGGTGATCACCGTGAGGTGCACCGACTCCGTGACGGTGACGACCTCCTGCAGCCGGGCCCGCCGCTGCGCGAACGGCACCTCCAGCAGCGACTCGTCCCCGACGGCCAGCAGGTCGAAGGCGACGAACGACGCCGGCGTCTGCTCGGCCAGCAGGTCGACCCGCGACTTCGCCGGGTGGATGCGCTGCAGCAGCGCCTCGAAGTGCAGCCGGTCCCCGCGGGGGACGACGATCTCGCCGTCGACCACGCACCGCTCGGGCAGCGCCGCCTTCACCGCCTCGACCACCTCGGGGAAGTAGCGGGTCAGCGGGCGCTCGTTGCGGCTGCCCAGCTCCACCTCGTCGCCGTCCCGGAAGACGATGCACCGGAAGCCGTCCCACTTCGGCTCGTAGTACGTGCCCGCGGCCGTGGGCACCTCGGTCACGGCCTTGGCCAGCATCGGCTTCACCGGCGGCAGCAGGGGCAGGTCCATGCCGGTCAGTCAAGCAGCACGCGACGATCACCGGAGCGCGCCGACCACCAGCGTCACCGGTTCGAGAGCTCCGCGGAGGGCGGCACGTGCGGCCGTGAGTAGACTAAGTCAGATGACTACGTCGGTCGGCGTGCACGAGGCCAAGACGCACCTGTCGCGGCTGCTGGAGAGGGTCGCGGCCGGTGAGGAGGTCGAGATCACCAACCGCGGGAGGGTGGTCGCCCGGCTGGTCGGGCCGGCGCGGCGGACGCCGAACTTCGGGTTCGACCGCGGCAACGTGTGGATCGCCGACGACTTCGACGAGCTGCCCGAGGACCTGCAGCGGGCGTTCGAGGGCGAGGAGTGAGGGTCCTCCTCGACACCCACGTGCTCATCTGGGCGTCCACCGCACCGGAGCGGCTCGGCGCAGCAGAACAGTTGCTCGCTGACGCCGACGCGCGTCTGCTGTCGGCGGTGAGCATCTGGGAGCTGGCGATCAAGCAGCGCCTGGGCAAGCTCTCCGTCGGGCCCGACGTCCGGACCTGGACGCGACGGGTGACCAGCGAGCTCGTCCTCGATCACCTCCCGGTCACCGCCGACCACGCCGCCGCGGTCGAGCACCTGCCCGACGTGCACCGCGACCCGTTCGACCGGCTGCTCGTCGCCCAGGCCGTCGCCGAAGGGGCCGTGCTGCTCACCGCGGACGCGCGGCTCGCGGCATACGGCGACGTCGTCCGGCTGGTCGGCTGACCGTGTCACGACCGAGGAGGGACGACCTGGCGGCGAGGCCGCTGGCCGCGCTCATGGTGGTCAGCGGGGTCACCCACTTCACGAACCCCGGCTACTACGGGGGCCTGGTGCCGTCGTGGCTGCCGGCGCGCTCGGCGCTGGTCGCGGTCAGCGGGCTGGCCGACGTCGCCGTGGGAGTCCTCGTCGCGGTGCCGGCCACTCGCCGGACCGGCGCGCGGGCGACCGCCGCGCTCATCACCTGCTACCTGCCCGCGCACCTGGAGCCGCTGCGCCACCTGAGCACGGCACAGCGGGCGTTCGACCGGCCGGCCGGCGTCGCCGCGCGCGTGGCCGTCAACCTCGGCTACGTCACCTGGGCCGCGGCGGTCGCCCGGCGCGCTACCGGTCGACCGCGTACCGGGTGAACAGCACGCCGTCCTCCTCGAGCACCTGCAGCAGCCGGGGGCGGACGACGTCCGGCAGCAGGCCGGCCAGCAGCCGGTCCGGGCCGCCGACCAGCGCCGGCGCGATCGACAGGTCCAGCTCGTCGACCACCCCGGCCGCCAGCGCCGCCGTCAGCAGGGCCGGCCCGCCCTCGCACACCAGCTGCGCCAGCCCCCGCTCGGCCAGCGCGTCCAGCGCCACCGGCAGGTCGACGTCGTCGTCCCCGCACACCAGCACCGCCACGCCGGCGTCCTGCAGGGCCGCCCGCCGGTCCGGGTCGGCCGCCGCGCACGTCACCAGCACCGTCGGCGCGACCGCCAGCCGGTCCCCGGGGGCGAGCGAGGCCCGCCGCGAGACGACCACGACCGGCGCCGACACCGGCCGGCCGAGACCGGCCCGCAGCCGCCCGACCGCGGAGTCCGCGGCCACCGGCCGGTAGCCCTCGGCCGCCGCGGTCCCGTGCCCGACCAGCACCGCGTCGGCCAGTGCCCGCAGCGTGCGGAACACCCGCCTGTCGCCGGGCGAGCCGAGGCCGCCGCTGCGGCCCTCGACCGTCACCGAGCCGTCGAGGGAGGCCACGAAGTCCACCCGCAGCGACCGGCCGGCCGGCAGCCGGTAGGCCGCGACGAGCGCGTCGTCGTCGAGGTCGGCGGTGTCCTCCGCGCCCGGTGCGGGCAGCAGCCGCCGCACGTCAGGCGGTGGTCAGCACGGCCGCGCTCTCGGCCGGCACGGTCACCGTCCGCCCGTCGAGGTGCGGCAGCTCCCCGGTGGCGAACAGCGCCTCCGTCACGGGGACGTCCAGGTCGATCCTGTGAGGGGCGTCGGCGAGGTTCACCACCACCCGCAGGGAGCCGCGGTGCAGGACCAGCCAGCGATCGGCGTCGTCCCAGGAGACGTGCACCCGCGACAGGTCCGGGTCGACCAGGTCGGGGTGTTCGTGCCGCAGTCGCAGCAGCACCCGGTGGACGGCGAGCAGCCTCCGGTGCGGGTCGCGCTCGGGCTCGCTCCAGTCCAGCTTGGAGCGGGCGAAGGTCTCCGGGTCCTGCGGGTCGGGCACCTCGTCGGCGTCCCACCCGTGCTCGGCGAACTCGCCCTTGCGCCCCTCCGCCGTCGCCCGGCCGATCTCCGGGTCGGTGTGGCTGGTGAAGAACTGCCACGGCGTCGAGGCGCCCCACTCCTCGCCCATGAAGAGCATCGGGGTGAACGGGCTGGTGAGCACCAGCGTCGCGCCGACGGCGAGCAGGCCGGGGGAGAGGGACGCCGAGACGCGGTCGCCGACCGCGCGGTTGCCGATCTGGTCGTGGTCCTGCAGGTAGCCGACGAACTTCCAGCCCGGCAGCAGGGCGGTGTCGACCGGCCGGCCGTGGTGCCGGCGACGGAAGCTGGAGTACGCGCCGTCGTGGAAGAACCCGCCGGTCAGCGTCTTGGCCAGCCCGGCGAGGCCGGCCGCGGCGAAGTCGCCGTAGTAGCCCTGGCCCTCACCGGTGAGCACGGCGTGCAGCGCGTGGTGGAAGTCGTCGCTCCACTGGGCCGAGATGCCGGTGCCGCCGGCCACCCGCGGGGTGACCATCCGCGGGTCGTTGAGGTCGCTCTCGGCGATGAGCGTCAGCGGCCGGCCCTCGGCGACCGACAGCCGGTCCACCTCCTGGGCCATCTCCTCGAGCACGTGGGTGGCCCGCTCGTCGACCAGCGCGTGGACGGCGTCCAGCCGCAGCCCGTCGACGTGCATGTCGTGCAGCCACATCAGCGCGTTGTCGATGATGTAGCGGCGCACCTCGTCTGAGTCCGGGCCGGAGAGGTTGACCGAGCTGCCCCAGCTGTTGGCGCCGCCCTCGCTGAAGATCGGCATGAACAGCGGCAGGTAGTTCCCCGACGGGCCGAGGTGGTTGTAGACGACGTCCTGGATCACGCCGAGGCCGCGCTGGTGGCAGGCGTCGACGAAGCGCTGGTAGGCCGCGGGGCCGCCGTAGCTCTCCTGCACCGTGTACCAGAGGACGCCGTCGTACCCCCAGTTGTGCGTGCCGTCGAAGCCGTTCACCGGCAGCAGCTCGACGAAGTCCACGCCGAGGTCGGCCAGGTGGTCCAGCCGGGCGACCGCGGCGTCCAGCGTGCCCTCGGGCGTGAAGGTGCCGACGTGCATCTCGTAGACCACGCCCCCGGCCAGCGGTCGGCCGGTCCAGGCCCGGTCACCCCACTCGTACGACGCCGGGTCGTGGCGGCGGGACAGCCCGTGCACACCCTCGGGCTGGCGGCGCGAGCGCGGATCGGGACGGGCCGTGTCGTCGTCGCCGAGCAGGAAGCCGTAGTCGGCCTCCGGGCCGGCCTCGACCTCGGCGCGCCACCAGCCGTCCTCCTCCCGGCGCATCTCGTGGACCGACCCGTCGACCTGCAGCCGGACCCGTTCCGGGACCGGCGCCCAGACGGCGAACTCGACGGCAGCGGACATGCAGGGGCCTCCAGGGATCGCGGGTGGTCCGGGGGGTTGTGCCCGCACGAGCGGTCGCCAACCACGCGTCCTCGGCGTGCCGTGCGCCACTGAGCATCCGGAGCGTGCCGTCGATCGGCGACCGAGACCCCGGCGAGATCTGCGATCCCGCACGCCAGCGGGGCCCCCGGACATGCGAGATCGCCGATCTCGCACGCCACCCGACCCCGCCGACCGCCTGGGACGGGGCCGAGGGGGTCCGGCGGCCGGGGGAGCGCGTCCCCCGGCCGCCGGTGCGCCTCACGGCAGCTGCAGGACCTGACCGACCGCGATCTGGTGCGGGCTGCTCAGCTGACCGTTCGCGGCGAACAGCGCCTGCCAGCCACCCGCGACGCCCTGCTGCTGGGCGATCTTCCCCAGCGTGTCACCGGCCTTGACGGTGTACGCCGACCCACCGGCGGCCGGCGCGGCCGCCACGGCTGCGGCCACCGGAGCCGCGCCGGCCGCGGGGGCCGAGGGGTTCAGCCCCTTGCCGCAGGTCGGCCAGGCGCCCGGACCCTGCGTGTCGAGAGTGCGCTCGGCGACGGCGATCTGCTGGGCCTTGGTGGCCAGGTCGGCGCGCGGCGCGTACTCCGTGCCGCCGAAGGCCGCCCAGGTGCTCTGGCTGAACTGCAGGCCGCCGTAGTAGCCGTTGCCGGTGTTGATGGCCCAGTTGCCGCTGGACTCGCACTGGGCGACGGCGTCCCAGTTGTTCGGGGCGGCCGCCGACGCCGGGGCGGCGAGGACGCCGAGGGACACGGCAGCGGCGCCGCCGAGCACCACGGCACCACGGCGCAGGGCGCGTGCGGACGTGCGGGAAGACGAGGACGAACGCATGGGGGACTCCCGATCCGCCGCCTGCGAGGTGAGCTGTCGGGTTCGGAGCGATCGGTGCCCCGGCCGTGCGCACACGGCTTCACCCCGAGGTGCCCGGCCGTAGCAGCCGGGCACCGAGATGGGTCCCCCACCCCCGTCCTGGCTGTGCAGGAGGTACGGCGGCCGACGGACGGGGTTCGGCGGATCGGCTCCGGCACCCGCTCCCGGACGGGGGGTGCCGGGACAAGGTAACGGTCAGGTCACGGTGGTTCACCTCGTGCCGCAGGGGCAACGGGGGTGACACGACCGGCCGTCGGGTCCGGGACCGGGCAGATCACCTGCTCACGTCCCCGCGGGCACGCGTGCGCCCGCGGGGACGTGACTTGCGCCTCACTTCGGCCCCCTGCAGGGTCCCGCCGCGAGCCTGCGAGCGGTGAGGGGCAGGGGGTCCTCTTTCAGCCGCGGACGAGCAGGGCGACCGGTAGCCGCTCGAGCAGCCCGGCCACCGGCAGGCCCTCGGCGTCGGAGACGAACCGTCCGCCGGTGAGCAGGTCCCGCCAGGCCCCGGTCGGCAGCCGCAGCGCGGTGTCGCCCCAACCGGCGAGCGACAGGCCCACGGGCAGCCGGGTCGCCACGGGCACCACACCGCCCCGGTCGAAGGCGACCAGGTGGTCGGCGGCGACCCCGGTCGCCGCCACCGGCTCGTACCCGGCGAACCACTCCGGGTGCTCCCGCCGCGCCCGCAGCACGCGCGACACCACGAGCAGCTTGGCCGCGCCGGTCCCGTCGACCTCGGGGACCTCACCGTCGTCCAGCTGCGCGAGCAGCCGGCGACGCAGGTCGTAGTCGACCGGACGACGGTTGTCCGGGTCGACCAGGGAGAGGTCCCACAGCTCGGTGCCCTGGTAGACGTCCGGGACGCCGGGCATCGTCAGCTGCAGCAGCTTCTGGGCCAGCGAGTTGGACCGGCCGAACGGCGCGATGCGGGCGGCGAACCGCTCGATCTCGGCGTTGGTGCGCTCGTCGTCGTAGGCCGCGTCGACCATCGCGTGCAGCGCGGTCTCGAACTCCTCGTCGACGTCGGTCCACGTCGTCGACGTGCCCGCCTCGCGGGCGGCCTTCTCCGCGTAGCCGTGCGCCCGCTCGCGGGACAGCGGCCAGGCGCCGACCAGGTTCTGCCACACCAGGTGCGCCAGCGGCCGGTCGGGCAGCGGGTGCCGGATCAGCAGCCCGCGGACCAGGTCGGCCCACTCGGCGCCCAGCTCGGCGAGCACGGCCAGCCGGGCGCGGGTGTCCTCGCTGCGCTTGGTGTCGTGGGTCGACAGCGTGGTCATCGACGCAGGTCTGCGCTCCACGCGGCGCTGCTGGGCCTCGTGGAACTCCTGCACCGTGCTGCCGAACCGCGCCGGGTGGCCGCCGACCTCGTTGAGCACCACGAACCGCGCCCACCGGTAGTAGGCGCTGTCCTCCACGCCCTTGGCCATGACCGGGCCGCTGGTCTGCTCGAAGCGGGTCGCCGCCTCGGTCCCGGCCTGGGAGAGCACCGGGTGCAGCGCGTCCACCGCGGCGGAGAGGTCGGGACGGCGCTCCCGCACGGCGGCCACGGTGGCGTCCAGGTGCTCGCGCCCGTCGGGCAGGTAGCTCCGGTAGACCGGGAAACTCGCCAGCAGCTCGGCCAGCGCCTCGGTCTGCTGCTCACGGGGGATGCCGGGCAGCTCACCGATGACCCGCACCAGCCGGGCCACCTCCGAGCCGAGGATCCCGTCGGTCACCTCGCGCTTGCAGCCGTGCACCAGCTCGGCGTAGTCGACCGGGGCGCCGACGAGCTCGGTGTCCAGCGCGCTGAGCACCGCCGCGCCGGCCGCGTCGACCAGCACGTCGTCGACCTCGGCGAGCGCGTCGTAGCCCGTCGTCCCGGCGGTCCGCCACGACTCCGGCAGGTCCTCCCCGGGCTCGAGGATCTTCTCCACCACCGTCCAACGGCCACCGGAGGCCTCGGCC
Organism: Geodermatophilus obscurus; assembly: GCF_900143215.1. Classification (GTDB taxonomy): domain Bacteria; phylum Actinomycetota; class Actinomycetes; order Mycobacteriales; family Geodermatophilaceae; genus Geodermatophilus; species Geodermatophilus obscurus_A. The sequence continues at coordinate 24,171 of NZ_FRDM01000011.1, forward strand.
AGCCGGTCGAGGTAGCCCTTGGGGTCGGCCAGGCCGTCGGGGTGGTCGATCCGCAGCCCGTCGACCGCGCCGGCCGCGACCAGGTCCAGCACGAGCCGGTGCGTCGCCTCGAAGACCGCCGGGTCCTCCGCGCGCAGCCCGGCGAGCGTGTTGATCGCGAAGAACCGGCGGTAGTTGAGGTCGCGGTCGGCCCGCCGCCAGTCGACCAGCTCGTAGTGCTGCCGGTCGTGCACCTCCTGCGGGGTGCCCTCGCCGGTGCCGGGGGCGATCGGGAAGCGGTTGTCGTAGTACCGGAGCTCGGGCGTAGATCGGTCCCCGCCCGGCCCGTCGACGACCTCGAGCTTCTCGACGTCGTCCGCCGACCCCAGCACCGGGATGCGCACCCGGCCGCCGCCGAAGTCCCAGTCGATGTCGAACGCGCCGGCGTGGGCGCTGTCCCGGCCGTGCCGGAGCACGTCCCACCACCAGGGCGCCTCGGCCGGGTCGGCGACGCCCATGTGGTTGGGCACCAGGTCGAGCACCAGCCCGAGGCCGTGCTCGTGCAGCGCGGCGACCAGCCGGTCGAAGCCGGCCCGGCCGCCGCGCGACTCGTCGATGTGCGCGTGGTCGACGGTGTCGTAGCCGTGCGTGCTGCCCGACGCCGACCGCAGCAGCGGCGAGGCGTAGGCGTGGCTGACCCCGAGGTCGGCGAGGTAGCCGGCCAGGGACGCGGCGTCGTCCAGGGTGAAGTCGGCGGTGACCTGCAGCCGGTAGGTCCCGGTCGGGACCTCCCGGCGGCGGTCCTCGCTCAGGGGCTCGCTCACGACCGGCCCGCTCACGAACGACGGGGCGCGCTGAGCACGACCATGGAGCGGTCCTGCAGCGTCAGCGTCTCGCCGGGCTTGAGCTCCCGCGGCTCCACCTCGCCCATGTCCGCGGTGTCGAGGACGACGGTCCACGACTGGGCGTACTCCTCCGGCGGCAGGGTGAACTCGATCGGCTCGTGCCAGGCGTTGAACGCCAGGTAGAAGTGGTCGTCGACGACGGTGTCGCCGCGCTCGTCGGTCGAGCGGATCCCGTGCCCGTTGAGGTAGACGCCGATGGACTTGGCGTAGGCGGCGTCCCAGTCCTCCTCGGTCATCAGCTCGCCGGCGTGGGTGAACCAGGCGATGTCGGGCACCGGCTGACCCGCCTCGCGGCGCACCGGCCGGCCGTGGAAGAAGCGGCGGCGGCGGAACGTCGGGTGGTCGTGGCGCAGCCGGGTCACCGCCTTGGTGAACTGCAGCAGGCCCTCGTCGACCTCGTCCCAGTGGATCCAGGTCAGCGGCGAGTCCTGGCAGTAGCCGTTGTTGTTGCCCTGCTGGGTGCGGCCGAGCTCGTCGCCGTGCAGCAGCATCGGCACCCCCTGGCTCAGCATCAGCGTCGCCAGGAAGTTCCGCCGCTGGCGGGCCCGGAGGGTGACCACCTTCTTGTCGGTGGTCGGGCCCTCGACCCCGCAGTTCCAGCTGCGGTTGTGGCTCTCGCCGTCGTTGTTGCCCTCGCCGTTGGCCTCGTTGTGCTTCTCGTTGTAGGAGACCAGGTCGTTGAGGGTGAACCCGTCGTGGGCGGTGACGAAGTTGATGCTGGCCACCGGTCGGCGGCCGGAGTGCTGGTAGAGGTCGGAGGACCCGGTGAGCCGGCTGGCGAACTCGCCCACCGTGGCGTCCTCGCCGCGCCAGTAGTCCCGGACGGTGTCGCGGTACTTGCCGTTCCACTCGGTCCACAGCGCCGGGAAGTTGCCGACCTGGTAGCCGCCCTCGCCGACGTCCCACGGCTCGGCGATGAGCTTGACCTGGCTGACCACCGGGTCCTGGTGCACCAGGTCGAAGAAGGCCGACAGCCGGTCGACGGCGTGCAGCTCGCGGGCCAGCGTGGAGGCCAGGTCGAACCGGAAGCCGTCGACGTGCATCTCGGTGACCCAGTAGCGCAGCGAGTCCATGATCAGCTGCAGCGCCTGCGGGGTCCGGGCGTTGAGCGAGTTCCCGGTGCCGGTGTAGTCCATGTAGTACTGCGGGTCGTCCTCGACCAGCCGGTAGTAGGCCCGGTTGTCGATGCCCTTGAACGACAGCGTGGGGCCCAGGTGGTTGCCCTCGGCGGTGTGGTTGTAGACCACGTCGAGGATGACCTCGATGCCCGCTTCGTGCAGGGTGCGGACCATCCCCTTGAACTCCTGCACCTGCATGCCGTTGTCGGTGTTGCTCGCGTACTCGTCGTGCGGCGCGAAGAACCCGATGGTGTTGTAGCCCCAGTAGTTGCGCAGGCCCTTCTGCTGGAGGGTGTCGTCCTGCACGAACTGGTGCACCGGCATGAGCTCGATGGCGGTGACGCCGAGGTCCTGCAGGTAGGAGATGACGGCCGGGTGCGCGATGGCGGCGTAGGTGCCGCGCAGCTCCTCCGGGACGTCGGGGTGGGTCATCGTCAGGCCCTTGACGTGGGCCTCGTAGATGACCGTCTTGTGGTACGGCGTCTTCGGCGGGCGGTCGACGCCCCAGTCGAAGTAGGGGTTGACGACGACGGACTTCGGCATGTGCACCGCCGAGTCCTCGTCGTTGCGCTCGCCGGTGTCGAAGTCGTAGCCGAACACCGACGGGTCCCAGTCGATCTGGCCGTCGATCGCCTTCGCGTACGGGTCCAGCAGCAGCTTGGTGGGGTTGCAGCGCAGCCCCTGGGACGGGTCGTAGGGGCCGTGCACGCGGTAGCCGTAGCGCTGCCCGGGCTGGACGCCGGGCAGGAAGGCGTGCCACACGTAGCCGTCCATCTCGGGGAGCCGGATGCGCTGCTCGGTCCCGTCGTCGTCGAACAGGCACAGCTCGACCTTCTCGGCCACCTCGCTGAAGATCGCGAAGTTGGTGCCGGTGCCGTCGTAGGTCGCGCCGAGGGGGTAGGCGGTTCCAGGCCACACCTGGGTCATGGACGAGGTCCTCCTGTGCTGGCGCCCCCGGGACGCCGGGGGCCGGTGGCCTCCCCGCCGCGGGGCGTGCGCGGGGAGGTCGGCGCACGTGGTGCTCCGGGGTTGCCGTTGCCCGCGCTCGTGGCCGTCCAACCCTCCGGAGGGCGGCCGGTGCGGAGACCTCGCTCACGCCGCCGTCCCGGGGACGACGACGCCCCCCGCGGAGGTCTCCGTGGGGGGCGTCGTGCGCAGGTCCGGCCGGGGCAGCGACGCCGGGTCCGACCTCGTCCGGGGCAGGACCCCGGGTGGCACTGGTCCTCGGCGGTGACCGCTCCTGCGACCGGGGACGCTAGGCGGCGACCCCAGCACGTGCAAGCACCGCGCGCCAGTGCCGTCGCCCCGCCCGTCCCGCCCGTTCGCTCAGGGCTCACGGACGTCGTCCTGTCACTGGCTGGTCGTACCGTCGATCCCGTGCGCGCGACCACCGACATCCGGCCCACCCAGGGGCGCTTCCGCGTCGTCAGCGAGTTCCAGCCCTCGGGTGACCAGCCGGCGGCCATCAAGGCGCTCGCCGACAAGGTGACCTCCGGCGAGAAGGACACCGTGCTGCTGGGCGCCACCGGCACCGGCAAGTCGGCCACCACGGCCTGGCTCATCGAGCAGGTGCAGCGGCCCACCCTGGTGATGGCGCCGAACAAGACGCTGGCCGCGCAGCTGGCCAACGAGTTCCGCGAGCTGCTGCCCGACGCGGCGGTCGAGTACTTCGTCTCGTACTACGACTACTACCAGCCCGAGGCCTACGTCCCGCAGACCGACACCTACATCGAGAAGGACTCCTCGGTCAACGAGGAGGTCGAGCGCCTGCGGCACTCCGCCACCAACAGCCTGCTCACCCGGCGCGACGTCGTCGTCGTCTCCACCGTCTCCTGCATCTACGGCCTGGGGACGCCGGAGGAGTACGTCGACCGGGCGCTGAAGATCAAGGTGGGGGAGGAGCGCGACCGCGACGAGCTGCTGCGCACGCTGGTCACCGAGCAGTACACCCGCAACGACCTGTCGTTCACCCGCGGCACCTTCCGGGTGCGCGGCGACACGATCGAGGTCTTCCCGGTGTACGAGGAGCTGGCCTGCCGGATCGAGATGTTCGGTGACGAGGTCGAGCGGCTGTACTACCTGCACCCGCTCACCGGTGAGGTCGTGCGCGAGGTCGACGAGCTGTTCGTCTTCCCGGCCACCCACTACGTCGCCGGCCCCGAGCGCATGGAGCGGGCGATCAGCACGATCGAGGCCGAGCTCGAGGTCCGGCTGGCCGAACTGGAGCGGCAGGGCAAGCTGCTGGAGGCCCAGCGGCTGCGCATGCGCACCACCTACGACATCGAGATGATGCGCCAGGTCGGCTTCTGCTCGGGCATCGAGAACTACTCGCGGCACATCGACGGCCGCGCCCCCGGCACCGCCGGTGCCTGCCTCATCGACTACTTCCCCGACGACTTCCTGCTCGTCATCGACGAGTCGCACGTGACCGTGCCGCAGATCGGCGGCATGTACGAGGGCGACATGAGCCGCAAGCGGACCCTGGTCGAGCACGGCTTCCGGCTGCCCTCGGCGATGGACAACCGCCCGCTGAAGTGGGAAGAGTTCACCGACCGGATCGGCCAGACCGTCTACCTCTCCGCCACCCCGGGCGACTACGAGCTCGGCCGCACCGGCGGCGAGGTCGTCGAGCAGGTCATCCGGCCCACCGGACTGGTCGACCCGGAGGTCCTGGTCAAGCCGACCAAGGGGCAGATCGACGACCTGGTGCACGAGATCAGGCTGCGCACGGAGCAGGACGAGCGGGTCCTGGTCACCACGCTGACCAAGAAGATGGCCGAGGACCTCACCGACTACCTGCTCGAGCTCGGCATCAAGGTGCGGTACCTGCACTCCGAGGTCGACACCCTGCGCCGGGTGGAGCTGCTGCGGGAGCTCCGTCAGGGCGAGTACGACGTGCTGGTCGGCATCAACCTGCTGCGCGAGGGCCTCGACCTGCCCGAGGTCTCGCTGGTGGCCATCCTCGACGCCGACAAGGAGGGGTTCCTCCGCTCCGGCAAGTCGTTGATCCAGACGATCGGCCGGGCGGCGCGCAACGTCTCCGGCCAGGTGCACATGTACGCCGACACGATCACCCCGTCGATGGCGCAGGCGATCGAGGAGACCAACCGGCGGCGGGAGAAGCAGATCGCCTACAACCGCGAGCGCGGCATCGACCCGCAGCCGCTGCGCAAGAAGATCGTCGACATCCTCGACGGCATCTACCGCGCCGCGGAGGACGCCGAGAGCGTCGAGCTCGTCGGCGGCTCGGGCCGGCAGCAGTCCCGCGGCAAGGCGCCGGTGCCCGGGCTGTCGTCGAAGAAGGCCGGCAAGGCGGGCGGGATCGACGTCCAGGGGCTGCCGCGTGCGGAGCTGGCCGACCTGATCACGCAGATGAACGACCAGATGCTGGCCGCCGCCCGCGAGCTTCAGTTCGAGGTGGCCGCCCGGCTGCGCGACGAGCTCACCGAGCTGAAGAAGGAGCTCCGCCAGCTCGACGCCGCGCACGCCTGAGAGAGGACCCTGCCCTCGCAGGCTCAGGGTGGGACTCGGGACGGGACCGCTATCACCAGCCCGGCGGCCGGTGGCCGGCGTCACACCCAGATGAATTGTTTCTCATTCGGGGAACACCGGGCATCCCGGTAGTGTCATTCGGGAAGTAACCCGCTCGACGGCGGCCCTACTGCACGGGTCGGCGTCGGCGGTTCCGTGGAGGGGAGTATCCCCGCGCGGCGGTGTCGTCAGTACGGGGTCCCCGAGGACCCTCGGCGCCGTCGGTCACCTCAGCGACGAGGGGGCGGGAGAGACCTCAGGTCCGACATCGCGGCACCGTGCGTGCCGCCGAGTCACCGGAGGTTTCCCCTTGGACGTCCCCTTCTGGGTGTGGGCGCTGACGATCGCCGCGATCGTCGGCATGCTCGTGTTCGACTTCGTCGGTCACGTGCGGACGCCGCACGCACCGACACTGCGTGAATCGGCCGTCTGGTCGGCGGTGTACGTCGGCATCGCCGTGGTCTTCGGCCTGCTGGTCCTGTGGTTCTCCGGCGGCCAGTTCGCCGGTGAGTACTTCGCCGGCTACATCACCGAGAAGAGCCTCTCGGTGGACAACCTCTTCGTCTTCGTGCTGATCATGGCCAGCTTCGCCGTCCCGCGGGAGCTGCAGCAGAAGGTGCTGCTGTTCGGCATCGCCTTCGCCCTGGTGCTGCGGACGCTGTTCATCTTCGTCGGCGCCGCCGCCATCGAGCAGTTCAGCTGGATCTTCTACGTCTTCGGCGGGTTCCTCATCTGGACCGCGTGGGCGCAGGCACGCAGCGGCGGCCACTCGCACGACGAGGAGTTCAAGGAGAACGCCGCGCTGCGGCTGGCCCGCAAGGTCTTCCCGACCACCGACGAGTACCACTCCGACAAGATGATCACCAAGGTCAACGGTCGGCGGTACATCACCCCGCTGGCCATCGCCCTGGTCGCCATCGCCAGCGCGGACATCCTCTTCGCCGTCGACTCGATCCCGGCGATCTTCGGGCTGACCCAGGAGACGTACCTCGTCTTCACCGCCAACGCCTTCGCGTTGCTGGGCCTGCGGCAGCTGTTCTTCCTCATCGACGGCCTGCTGGACCGCTTGGTCTACCTGTCCTACGGCCTGGCCGTGATCCTCGGCTTCATCGGCGTGAAGCTGCTCATCCACGCGCTGCACGAGAACGAGCTGCCGTTCATCAACGGCGGTGAGCACGTCACGGTGATCCCGGAGGTCCCGACCTGGCTGTCGCTGACGGTGATCCTGGCCACCCTCGTCGTGACCACGGTGGCGAGCCTGGCGAAGAACCGTCGCGACGCGGCCCGCGGCCTCGAGTCGCCCACCGGCGCAGGCGACGCCGCCGCCGGCCGCGAGGGTCTGGTGGCGCAGGGGCCCGGCGACCGCGACCCGCACGCCCGTCGTCCCGACGAGGCGCCCGCCTCGCCGCACGACGCGCCGGTGACCGACGCCGACGAGCCCGCGGCCAGCGGCTCCACGCGCCACCGCGGCTGACCGCTCGACCCACCACACCGGGCCCGTCCTCTCCCGAGGGCGGGCCCGGTGCCGTCGTCCGACCGTGACGAGCGGCCGCCCGGGCACGCCGGACCGGGGTTCCCGTCGGCCCGGCCGCCTCGTGCAGAGGTCCGGCCGAGGGGCTCCGAGGTCCGGGGCGGGCGGGCCCGGACGCCGTCCCGGACGTCGCGTCGAGGGATGGCCGGGAGGGCGGTACGGTGGGCGCCGCGGCTTCAGCAGGCGCAGCCGCTGAGGCTGCGCCGGTCCGGGGTCGTCGAAGGAGGGGAGTATCCCCCCGCGGCAGTGTCGTCATCACGAGGTCCCATGGCCTCCGGTGCTGCTGATCGCCGGCCCTCGGGCCGGCGGTGGGAGAGACCTCCGGTGTTGACACCTGCATGTCCCCGGAGGAACTGGCCGCATGGAACTCCCCGTCTGGTTCGAGGTCGCGACGTTCGTGGGGCTCACCGTCCTGCTGCTCGCCGACCTGGCCATCGTGGCGCGTCGCCCGCACGAGCCCTCCGTGAAGGAGGCGAGCATCTGGGTCAGCTTCTACGTGACGCTGGCGCTGCTGTTCGGCCTCCTGCTGCTGAGCTTCACGAACGGCACGTACGCCACGGAGTTCTACGCCGGGTGGCTCACCGAGTACTCGCTCTCGGTGGACAACCTGTTCGTCTTCGTGATCATCATGGCCCGCTTCCGGGTGCCGCGGCACCTGCAGCAGGAGGCCCTGATGGTCGGCATCATCATCGCGCTGGTGCTGCGCGGGATCTTCATCCTGCTCGGCGCCGCGGTGATCGAGCGGTTCATCTGGGTCTTCTACATCTTCGGCGCCTTCCTCGTGTACACCGCGATCAACCTGGTCAAGCACCGCGGTGAGGACGAGGACTACGAGGAGAACGCGTTCATCCGCCGGATGCGCCGGGTCCTGCCGATGACCGACGACTTCCAGGGCGCGAAGGTCCGCGTCACGACGGAGAACGGCAAGAAGCTCTGGACCCCGATGGTCATCGTCTTCCTCGCCCTGGGGACGACGGACCTGCTATTCGCGCTGGACAGCATCCCGGCGATCTTCGGCCTCACCCGCGAGCCGTTCATCGTCTTCACCGCGAACGTCTTCGCGCTCATGGGGCTCCGGCAGCTGTACTTCCTGCTCGGCGGCCTGCTGAAGCGGCTGGTGTACCTGTCGCTGGGCCTGGCGGTCATCCTCGCCTTCATCGGCGTGAAGCTGATCCTCGAGGCGCTGCACGAGAACAACCTGCCGTTCATCAACGGCGGTGAGCACGTGGAAGCCGTCCCGACGATCCCGATCTGGCTGTCGCTGTCGATCATCCTCGGCGTCCTGCTGGTCGCCACGGTCGCCAGCCTGCTGAAGACCCGGGGTCAGCTGCCGGAGGAGGAGTCGGGCCTGGGCGCCCCCGACGTCGCGCCGGAGACCGCCGAGTCCGTCGCCACGGGCGGCCCCGCGGCCGCCGCCAAGGCCGAGTCGCGGCTCGCCGCGGACGCCGACGAGGAGGACACCCGCCGCTCCTGAGCGGCGGGCCCGCCGACGCGACGACCGTGCGTCCCGACGACCTCGCACTGCTGCGCACCCCCGGCGTCCCCACGGTCTCCCCGGACGGGCGCGTGGCCGTCGTCGCGGTCGGCCGCCCCGATCTCGGGGACGACGCCGTCCGCAGCCGGCTGTGGGCCGTGCCCACCGACGGTTCGGCGCCGGCCCGCCCGCTGACCTCCGGGTGGTGCGACACCGACCCGATCTTCTCCCCGGACGGCCGCTGGCTGGCCTACCGGGGCGCCGAGCCGGGCGGGCCGCCGCAGCTGCACCTGCTGCCCACGGCCGGCGGCGCCCCCCGGCGGCTGTCCGACCACCCCCTGGGCGCGGGTCGGCCGGTCTGGTCGCCGGACGCCCGGCGGCTCGCCTACACCGCCCGCGTGCCCGAGGTGGACCGCTCCGGTGCCGACCGCGCCGGGCAGCCGCCCTGGCTGGTCACCACGCTGCGCTGGCAGGCCGACGGCGTCGGGATCCTCACCGACCGGCACAGCCACGTCTTCGTCCTCGACGTGCTCCCCGACACGGAGGACGAGGCCAGCCCGCTGCCGCGGCCCCGGCAGGTCACCGACGGTGCCGCCGACGACGCCGACGTCGCCTGGAGCCCGGACGGCGCGGAGCTGGCCTTCGTCTCCGCCCGGCACGCGCGTGCCGACCGCGACCTGGTGCGCGACGTCTACGCCGTCCCGGCCGCGGGCGGGCCGCCGCGCCGGGTCACCGACGGCCGGGCGGACTGCTCGCTCCCCGCCTACGACCCCTCCGGCGGCTGGATCTGGGTGACCGCCCGCCTGGACCTGGGCCCCGACGGCCTGGACGTCGTGGGTCGCGGCGCCACGCTGTGCCGCGTGCCGGTGGCCGGCGGCGCGCCCGAGCCGGTGCTCGACCCCGCGTCCACCGACCGCGGTGACGGAACGCCGGCGACCGTGCTGGCCGGGGGAGCGGCGCACATCGGCGTGCAGCGGCGCGGCGCCGTCGAGCTGCTGCGCGTGCCGCTGGCCGGCGGGCCGCCGGAGGCGCTGGTCGACGGGCCGTTCACCGTGCACGAGCTGGCGGCGGCCGGCGGGGTCGTCGTGGCCGCCGTCGGGCACGACCGCTCGGCCGGCGAGCTGATCGCCGTCACGCCGGGCCGGCGGCGGCTGCTCACCGCCTTCGGTCGCGGTCTGGCCGGCACCGGGCGGTTGCGCCGGTCCGAGGAGCGCACCGCCTCCGCCCCGGACGGCGCCGAGGTGCACGGGTGGGTCACCCTCCCGGACGGCCCCGGACCGCACCCGGTGCTGCTGTCGCTGCACGACGGGCCGCACCGCCAGGACGGCTGGTCGCTGTCGGTGGACACCCAGACGCTGGTGTCCGCCGGCTACGCCGTCGTCCGCTGCGCTCCACGGGGCTCGGCGGGCCACGGGCAGGCCCACGCCCGGGCGGTTCGCGGCGCCGGCGGCACCGTGGACGCCGACGACGTCCTCGCCTTCCTCGACGCCGTCCTGGCCGATCCGGCGCTCGACCCGGAACGGCTCGGGGTGATGGGCGTCGGCTACGGCGGCTGGCTGGCGACCGTGCTGACCGGGCGGACGACGCGGTTCGCCGCGGCCGTCGTCGACGGAGCGCTCACCGACCCGCCCGGTCTGGTCGGCTCCTCCGACGTCGGCTGGTGGTTCGCCGACCAGTACCTCGGCGCGGACCCGCCGGCCCGGGCCGCGGACCTCACCACGCCGACCCTGGTGGTGCACGGCGAGGACGACCGGCGGTTCCCGGCGGACCAGGGCCTGCGGCTGTACGCCGAGCTCAAGCGCCGCGGCGTGCCGGCGGAGCTGCTGTTGTTCCCCGGTGCGGGCTCCGACCTGGGTCGCACCGGCCGGCCCCGGCACCGGCGGGCCCGGCTGGAGCACCTGCTGCGCTGGTGGGCGCGCTGGCTCCCGGTTCCCCCTGACGAGGACCTGCCGGGGGAGGTCGGGCCGGCCCCAGCAGCGCCGGCCGACGGGAACGGCCGGGAGCCGCTGACGGTACGGGCGACCCGGCTGGACTGAGGCGCTCCGTCCGGCTGCGCCGCCTGCGGGACGAGGCCCGGCCTGCGAGGGTGGGCGGACCCCGACGAGAGGAGGTCCGCCGTGGTCGAGCGCCGCGTGCCCCGCTGGTCCGAGCTGCGCGAGCTGGTCCGGCTCCGCCGCCTCCCCGGGCACGCCACCGATCGCCGGCTGGCCGCGGCCGCCACCATCGGCGATCTCCGCGAGACCGCCCGCCGGCGGGTGCCGCGCGCGGTCTTCGACTACACCGACGGGGCCGCCGGCGCGGAGGTCAGCCTGCAGCGGGCGCGCGAGGCGTTCGGCCGCGTGGAGTTCCGTCCCAGCGTGCTGCGCGACGTCTCGGTGGTCGACCCGTCCACCACGGTCCTGGGCCGGCCGTCGGCCCTGCCGCTGGTGTTCGCGCCCACCGGCTTCACGCGGCTCATGCACACCGAGGGCGAGGTCGCGGTCGGGCGGGTGGCCGAGCGGGTCGGCATCCCCTACGCCCTGTCCACCATGGGGACCACGACGGTCGAGGCGCTCGCGGCCGCGGCGCCGGGCGCCCGCAGGTGGTTCCAGCTCTACCTGTGGCGGGACAGGGAGGCCAGCGCCGCGCTGGTCGAGCGGGCCGCCCGGGCGGGCTACGAGGCGCTGGTCCTGACCGTGGACACCCCGGTGGCCGGTCCCCGGCTGCGCGACGTCCGCAACGGCTTCACGATCCCGCCGACGCTGACCCTGCGGACCGTGGCCAATGCCGCCGTCCACCCGCGCTGGTGGGTGGACCTGCTCACCACCGAGCCGCTGGAGTTCGCCTCCCTGCGCTCCTGGGGCGGGACGGTCGCCGAGCTCGCCGACCGCGTCTTCGAGCCGGCCGCCACGCTCGCCGACCTCCGGGCGCTGCGGGAGGCGTGGCGTGGCGCGCTCGTCGTCAAGGGCGTCCAGACGGCGGACGACGCCCGCGCGGTCGTGGACGCCGGCGCGGACGCGGTCGTCGTCTCCAACCACGGCGGCCGCCAGCTCGACCGGGCACCCACCCCGTTGGAGGAGCTGCCCGCGGTGGTCGCGGCGGTGGGCGACCGGGCCGAGGTGTACCTGGATGGCGGCATCCTCGACGGAGCCGACGTCGTCGCCGCGGTGGCCTGCGGCGCCCGGGCCTGCCTGGTGGGGCGGGCCTACCTGTACGGGCTCATGGCCGGTGGGGAGCGCGGCGTGCAGCGGGCCGCCGACATCCTGGCCGGCGAGGTGGCCAGCACGCTGCAGCTGCTCGGCGTCCCGTCGGTCGCGGAGCTGACGCCGGACCGCGTCCGGCTGCGGGACGCCGGGCTGCCGTTGCCGCTGGTCGCCGCGCGTCCCTAGGGTGCGCCATGGACGTCGTCGAGGTCACGCCCACGTTCGAGCAGTACGCCTTCACCTTCGGCGGGGTCGCCCCGTTGATGCGGATCAGGCCGGGGACGGCGCTGCGGGTGTGGTCGGACGACGCGTTCTGCGGCGCGCTGCAGAAGACCTCCGACCTCTCCAGCGAGAAGGTCGACCTCCGCTTCGTCAACCCGCAGACCGGCCCGTTCTGGGTGGAGGGCGCCGAGCCCGGCGACACGCTGGCCCTGCACTTCGTCGCGATGGAACCGGCGCGGGACTGGGGCGCGTCGGCCGCCATCCCGTTCTTCGGTGGGCTGACCAGCACCGACCGCGTCGCCACCCTGCAGGACCCGCTGCCGGACACCACCTGGATCTACGAGCTGGACCGGGCCGCCAACACGGTGACCTTCGCCGCGCAGCACACCGACCTGGAGATCGCCCTGCCGGTCGAGCCGATGCTGGGCACGGTCGGTGTCGCGCCGCCCGGCGGCGAGGTGCGCAGCTCACTGGTCCCCGAGCGGTTCGGCGGGAACATGGACACCCCGCAGATGCGGCCGGGGACCACCTGCTTCCTCGGGGTCAACGTCGAGGGCGCGCTGTTCTCGATCGGTGACGGCCACTACCGCCAGGGCGAGGGGGAGGCCTGCGGCACCGCCGTCGAGGGGGCGATGACCACCACGGTCGTGGTCGAGCTGGTCAAGGGCGGTGCGCCCGCAGCCTTCCCGACATGGCCGCGCCTCGAGGACGACACCCACTGGATGACCGTCGGCTCCAGCCGCCCGCTGGAGGACGCCTGGCGGATCGGGCAGGTGGAGCTGGTGCGCTGGTTCGGCGAGCTCCACGGCCTGCACCCGATGGACGCCTACCAGCTGCTCTCGCAGATCAGCGAGGTGCCGATCGCCAACGTCGTCGACGCGAACTACAGCACCGTCGTCAAGGCGCGGAAGGCACTCCTCCCGCGGGCCGCGGCCTATGGCGGGCTGCACGACGACCTCCGCCGCCGCGCGGCCACCCTGCTCTGACGCCCTCCCGGAGAGGAACCCCATGGACCTGCAGCTCACCGGCTCCCGCGTGCTCGTCACCGGCGGCACCCGCGGCATCGGCCGCGCCATCGTCGAGGCCTTCGTCGACGAGGGCGCCGTCGTGGAGTTCTGCGCCCGCGACGCCGCCGAGATCGAGGCGACGGAGAAGGCGATCGCCGAGCGGGGTGGCCGGGCCGCCGGCGCGCAGCTCGACGTCCGGGACGGCCCGGCGCTCACCGGCTGGGTCGAGGTCGCCGCCGGCCGGCTCGGCGGGGTGGACGCCGTCGTGGCCAACGTGAGCGCGCTCGCCATCCCGGACACCGAGGAGAACTGGTACACGAGCTTCGAGGTCGACCTGATGCACACGGTCCGGCTGGCGAAGGCGGCCATCCCGCACCTGGAGGGCAGTGGGCAGGGCTCGATCGTGGCCGTCTCCAGCGTCTCGGGTCGCGAGTCCGACGCCGTCTCGGGGCCGTACGGGACGATGAAGACCGCGATCGTCGGCTACGTCTCCGGCCTGGCGATGCAGCTGGCGGGACGGGGTGTGCGCGCCAACCTCGTGGTGGACGGCGCCCTCACCCGCGGCATCCAACTCTGAGAGGGTGCGGCATGGCGCTGATCTACCCCGTCCAGGCCGACTCCCCGGAACCCGAGGACGGCACCGACCCCGAGTTCGCCGAGCTGGCCGCCGACCTCTCCGACACCTGGCTGGTCGAGATCGCCCTCAGCGACGACGGGGACGACGCCTGTTTCGGCCCGCTGTCGGCCCGCGCCGCCTGGGACCTCGCCATCGGCATCGACGAGCGCCGTCCCGGGTGGACCGTCTCCGTCGTCCCCCTGCACGTGGCCGGCACCCCCGACGAGCTGGTCGCGCTCTTCGAGGAGTGACCTACCCGGTCGTCAGCACCCGCAGCGTGCCGTCGCCGTGGGTGACCAGGGCGCGGCTCCCGTCAGGGAGCACCGCGACGCTGGTCGGTGTCGGACCGGTGGGGACCCGGGCGGTCACGGAGCCGGTCGCGGTGTCGACGACCGAGACCGTGCCGTCGCCGGCGTTGGCCGTGTACAGGTGCCGCCCGTCCGGCGCGTAGGCGACGTCCTGCGGGCTCGCACCGACGCCCGGCACCGTGGCGACGACGGTCTGCGTGGCGGTGTCGATCAGGGCGACGTCCGCGCCGGCCTGGCCGACCACCGCGACCCGGGTGCCGTCGGGGGACGCCGCGAGCGCCCCGGAGCCGCCGCCGACCGGGATCGTGGCCTCGACGTCGCCGGTCGCCACGTCGAGGACCGAGACGACGGAGGCGACGGGGTCGGCGACGTAGGCCAGGCGGCCGTCGGCGCCGAGCAGCACGGCGCGCGGGTTGGGCGTCGTGTCCAGGTGCCCCAGCTGGGCGCCGGTCCGCGCGTCGAGGACGTCGAGGTGGGCGCCGAGCGACATCGGCACGTACAGGCGCCGCCCGTCGGCGCTCACGGCAGCCGCGTGGGGACCGCGGCCGGTCCGGACCGAGTCGACGACGGTGCCGGAGGCGACGTCGAGGACCACGACGGCGTTCACGCCGGCCCCGGCGTCGTGGACCGACACGAAGGCGCGCTGCCCGTCCGGCGTGACGGCGACCTGCTGCGGGGGGCCCTCGGCGATCGGGACGGTGCCGACCACCGCGTTGGAGGCGGTGTCGACGACGACCACGGCGCGGCCGGCGGGGTCGGCGACGTAGGCGGTGCGCCCGTCGGGGGTGACCGCGACATGGCTCGGTTCCCCTCCGACGGGGACGGACGCGCCCGCTACCGGCGTGGCGGGGCCCGGCGCCGGCGGGAGGGGAGCGGCGGGCACGGTCCCGGCGCGGACCGGCTCCTGCGGGGCGGCGGCGGCCGGGGGAGTCCCTCCCCGACCGGTGCCTTCCCCGTCCGGCCACAGGACGACGGCCAGGACGGCGAGCGCCAGACCGACGACGAGGGCGAGGGCCGGCCAGCGGTGCCGCCTCCTCCGGTGCCGCGCCCGGTGCGGGTGCACCAGCCTCCGCTCGCGCCCCGTGGCGTCGAGCTGCCGGGCACCGGGGAGGTCCGTGCCCCAGTGGCCACGGCCGGGGCCGGTCTCGTGCGGAGGCCGGGTCGCAGCTGGGCCTGCGGGGGGCTCTGCCATGCGCACGGATGATGCTCCGCCGGCGCCCGCCGGTGGACCGATCCGCTCGCGGCGTCCGGGTCCCGAGGCGCGGTCCGCACCAGCCGCGGGCGCGCCACCCCGGGGCCGCGTGGCCGTCCGATCCGGTGCACGGATCGAGGACGCCGGGACGTCACCCGCCGGCGACGCCCCTGGGCGTGACCGTGGGCGCTGCGGCCGCGGACCGGCGGCCGGTTCGGGGGCCGCGCAGGCCATCGGGGTTCCGATGAGTGGGCCCGGGTACCCCATGCTCTGTGCAACTCCTCCTCACCGGCGCGTCCGGGTTCGTGGGCGGCCGGCTCGCGCCGGCCCTGGTGAAGGCGGGCCACGACGTGCGCGCCATGACCCGCCGTCCGGACGACTACGACGGCGCCGGCACGCCGGTGGCCGGCGACGTCACCGACGAGGCGTCGCTGCGGCGGGCGCTGCGTGGCTGCGAGGCCGCCTACTACCTGGTGCACTCCCTCGGCGACGCCGAGTTCCAGCGCAAGGACGCCGAGGCCGCGCGGACCTTCGCCCGCGCCGCCGCCGACGCCGGGGTCGAGCGGGTCGTGTACCTCGGTGGCCTGGGCCGTGACGGCGACGAACTCTCGCCTCACCTGCGCAGCCGCCGTGAGGTGGAGCGGCTTCTCGCCTCGACCGGCGTCCCCGTCACGACCTTGCGCGCGGGCATCGTCGTCGGGCACGGCGGCGTCTCGTGGGAGATGACCCGTCAGCTCGTGGCGCACCTGCCGGCGATGGTCACCCCGAGGTGGGTGCACACCCGCACGCAGCCGATCGCCGTCGCCGACGTCGTCCGCTACCTGGTCGGCGTCCTCGAGGCGCCCGACGCCGCGGGCCGGGTGTTCGAGGTCGGTGGCCCCGAGGTGCTCACCTACCTCCAGATGCTCAGCCGGGTCGCCGACATCCAGGGCAGGCACCTGTTCGTCGTCCCCGTGCCGCTGCTGACGCCGAGCCTGTCCTCGCGCTGGCTGGCGCTGGTCACCGATGTCGACGTGACCACCGGCCGCTCGCTGGTGGACTCGATGATCAACGAGGTGGTCGTCACCGACGACACGATCCGCACGGTGGTGCCCTTCGAGCCGATGGGTTACGACGAGATGGTGCTGGTGGCGCTGGGCGAGCGGGCGGCCGACCGCCGGCGCGCGGCCCGCGCTCGCCGCGCCGGCCTGCTCGCCGGCGGCGCCCGCTCGTGAACCGACGGCGGGGCGGCCTGCTGGCGGCCGACCGGCTGCCGGACTGGCTGGTCGAGCCGGTCCCGCGCGACCACCGCGAGACCGATGCGGCCTTCCGCCGTCGCCGGCGGGTGACCGCGGGGGTGGCGGTGGGGGGTGCGGGGCTGCTGGGGGTCTCGCTCTCGACGAGGCCGGGTTCCCCGGCCTTCTACGGCCTCACGATGGCTGTTGCCGGCACCTGGGTCGCCGGTGGCCTGGCCTCGGGTCCGCTGCACCTGGGCTGGATGCTCACCCCCGGCCACCAGCTGCGCCGTCCCGTGGTGACGCCGGTGATCACCGGCGTCGGCGCCTTCGGTGCCTTCTACGGCGCGGCCCTGGTGGCCCGCCGCGTCCCCGTCCTCGACCGGGCGGTCACCCGGGTGCTGCGCTACGCGTACCAGGGCTCGGTCCCCCTGGTGGCGACGACGGCGCTGGCCAACGCCGTGGCCGAGGAGGTCTTCTTCCGCGGCGCGCTGTACGCCGCCATCGGCGTGGATCGTCCGGTGGTCGTCTCGACCGCGGTCTACGGTCTGGCCACCGCGGCCACCCGCAACCCTGCTCTGCTGGTCGCCGCACTGGTCATGGGGGTGCTCTTCGGGGTGCAGCGGCGGGTCACCGGCGGCATCCAGGCCTCGGTGCTCACGCACGTCACCTGGTCGGCGCTGATGCTGCGTTTCCTGCCGCCGCTGTTCGCCGGCAGGGCCGACGTGCGCGACCCGTGCTCCGCGGCCGCCTGAGGCTGCCGGACCGCTCAGCTCGTCGCCGTACCCCCGATGGCTCGTCCTCGTCGGCGGACCACCGCGATGCCGAGCAGCAGGGCGCCGGTCGCCGCGGCCCCCACCGAGCGCGCCCGGCCGCTGGCCCGCAGGATGCCGAGCGTGTCGGGCCGGGCCTTCCGGGTGCCGAGCAGCAGGCTGCCGAGGGTCGAGTCGACACCCGCGCCGAGAGTGACGACGGAACGCGACGGCGAGGCCAACCGGGCGGTGAGCCCCGCGCCGGCCAGGGCCCCGGCCAGATCGCCGACGTCCGCCCGGCCGGGCCGCGTGCCGTTCCGGGCGGTCGCCGCCGCGCGCAGGCCCCGCACGAAGCCGCGGACGTCGGTCGCCACCACGCGCAGGTCGCCGCCCTCGGCGGTGACCCGCACGGGCGCGCCGTCGACCTCGATCGACAGGTCGGCGGTCACGTCGAAGCGGGCACCGTCCGAGCTCATCCCCGGTCGGCGTTCTCCGTCGTGGTGATGCGCAGCGTGCCGTGGAGCCGCCAGGTCGCCCGAGGAGCGTCGGCGCCGGTCTCCCGTGGCACCTCGACGATCATGTCCACGAACTGGTAGTCGATCGCCGCCCCCTTGCCCGTCAGGTAGGTCCAC
This sequence comes from Geodermatophilus obscurus, assembly GCF_900143215.1. Classification (GTDB taxonomy): domain Bacteria; phylum Actinomycetota; class Actinomycetes; order Mycobacteriales; family Geodermatophilaceae; genus Geodermatophilus; species Geodermatophilus obscurus_A. The sequence continues at coordinate 41,834 of NZ_FRDM01000011.1, forward strand.
ATCTCCTTGCCGAGGTCGGCGAAGCTGGTGGTCTCGTGCGACTTGATGTCCCGGCCGGCGGTCGCGGCGTCGTTGCTCGTCATCGTCATGGCGCTCTCCTGGTGGGTGGTGGTGAGGGCGGTGTCGACCGGGTGGCCGCACCCGACGGCGACGCACTCGACGCCGGTCCTCTGTTGGGCACTACCCGGTTGGGCGCAGGCGAACCGGAGCCAGCCGCCGGGTGCGCTCCAGCCGGGTCTCGAGGCCTGCGCGGTCGTGTACCCGGCCGCGCTCCCTCGTCGTTCCACGCGCCGTCGTGCTGTCCTGGCCATGGCCGGGATGGATCCACGGCGGGTCGTCGAACCGTTCGGGGATCCGCTCCTCCAGGCCGTCCATCAGGGAATGGAGGTCCTCGGAACTTGCCGTCCTGCGAGGAATTGCGGGGGATCCGTCAGGCCTCAGCGATCCCTGCGGCATGAGGAGAACGTCCCGGGTATTCGTCGGTCACCACCTTGACCTCGGACGGCCGGAGGCGCGGATGATCGCCCGACCCAACAGCTGCCGTGTCCGCAGTGCAGATGCTCGGTACCCACAGTCGTACGGATTTCGCCTGCGTGCCGTGACCGAGAGGGGATGGCCCGATGTGGCGTCTTGCGCGTGTGCTGCTGGCTGTCGTGGTCGGCGTGGTGGTCACAGCTCCAGTGGCATCCGCTGCACCGGACCACGAGTCGCGGCCTGCACCGGACCGTGAGCTGGCGATCCTCCTCGGGGAGCTCTGGAAGACGGTCCTCGAAACCCCCGTGCCCGAGAACCCGCTGGCCGCGGGCGAAGCCTGGTGCGTCGACCTGGACGGAGTGGTCGCACCGTTCACCCTGGACCCCGCGGCCGTACCGACGTGCACCGTGGATGTCGGTACCGAGATCTTCGTCGCGGCCCTGAGCGTGGAGTGCAGCACCGTGGAGGAGCCACCGTTCTATGGCGGTGACGAGGCCGAGCTGCGCCAGTGTGTGCGGGATCTGGACGTGCTGCAGGGCGACCTCACCGTCACCGTCGACGGGGAGCCCATCCCGCTGACCCTGGTGGAGTCGCCCCTGCTGCGGCTCGACCTCCCGGAGGACAACCTCCTCGGGGTCCCACCCCAGCAGGCGCTCTCCGTCGCGTCCGGATCGGTCGCCCTCGTGCAGCCGCTTCCGCCGGGGACGCACGAGATCGTGAGCACCGGCACGGGAACCGTTCTCGGCGACTTCACCAACGTGACGACGATCGTGGTCGAGCCGGGACGGTGGTCGACCCACCACTGAACCGGGTCACCAGCCGCGGGCGCGCCACTCGGCGAGGTGCGGGCGCTCGGCGCCCAGCGTCGTGTCCCTGCCGTGCCCGGGGTAGACCCAGGTGTCGTCGGGCAGCGTGCCGAACAGCCGCTCCTCGACGTCGTCGACCAGGCTGGTGAAGTCCTCCGGCGACCAGGTCTTCCCCACGCCTCCGGGGAAGAGGCTGTCGCCCGTGAAGGCGTGGGTGCCCGCGCCCTCCGGCCCGCGCCAGACCAGCGCGATGCTGCCCGGCGTGTGTCCGCGCAGGTGGACCACCTCGAGGGTCTGCGCACCGACGCGGACGGTCTCGCCGTGCACGACCGGCCGCTGGACCGGGACGGGCAGCTCGTCGGCGTCGGCCGGGTGCGCGACGGTGACCGCGCCGGTCGCCTCGACCACCTCGGGCAGCGCGCGGTGGTGGTCCCAGTGCCCGTGGGTGGTGACGACGGTGCGGACGTCGGCGTCGCCGATGAACGCGCGCAGCGCCTCGGGCTCGGCCGCCGCGTCGATGAGCAGCGCCTCGCCGGAGGCGGGGTCGCGCAGCAGGTAGGCGTTGTTGGCCATCTCGCTGACCGCCAGCTTGCTGATCGTCAGCCCCGGCAGCTCCCGGACGTCGGCCGGACCTCCCACCTCGACGTCCCCGGTGTAGCTCCCCGAGCCCATCCCGGCCTCCCGTTCGTGGACTGTCGGCGACCGCGGTTACGGTCCAGGCATGGACGCTAGCGGAGGTCTCCCGGCCGGTCAGATCGTCGGCCTCCCGGCCACCGAGCTGGCCACCCGTGTCCGGTCGGGAGAGCTGACCGCGGTCGAGGTCGTCCGCGCGCACCTGGCCCACCTCGACGCGGTCGAGCCGCGCGTCGGTGCCTTCCGCGTCGTCCGCCGCGAGGCCGCGCTGGCCGAGGCGCACGCCGTCGACACCGCGCTCACCCGGTTCGCGATGCCGCTGGCCGGGGTGCCGGTGGCGGTCAAGGACAACGTCGCCGTCGCGGGTGAGGTCCGCACCGACGGCGCGGCGGCAGGCGCCGGGCAGCCGGAGACCCGGGACCACGAGGTCGTCACCCGGCTGCGCCGGGCGGGAGCGGTCGTCGTCGGCATCACCCGCATGCCCGAGCTGGGCCTCTACGGCGCCACCGACGCGCCGGGCTCGGTCTGCCGCAACCCCTGGGACACCGCCCGCTCGCCGGCCGGCAGCTCCGGCGGGAGCGCGGCGGCGGTCGCCTCCGGCGCGGTGCCGCTCGCCCACGGCAACGACGGCATGGGTTCCCTGCGCCTGCCCGCGGCCGCCTGCGGGCTGGTCACCCTCAAGCCGGGCGCCGGGGCGGTGCCCGGTGGCATCGGGGCGGACGACTGGTCCGGCATGACCGTCAACGGCGCGCTGGCGACCACCGTGGCCGACCTCGCGGTCGCGCACGCGGTGCTGGCGGGGGAGGAGCCCGCTCCGCTCGAGGCGCCCGGCCGGCCGCTGCGCATCGCCGTCTCCACCCGCTCCCCGGTGCCCGGCACGCGCGCCGACGGGCCCGCCCGGGCGGCTGTGGACGCCGTGGTCGCGGCCCTCGTCGCGGCCGGGCACACCGTCGTCCGGCGGGACCCGCCGGTTCCCGCCGGGGCCGCGGTCGGCGTGCTGGCCCGCTGGGCGGCTGCCGCCGCCGACGACGCCGAGCACCTCGGCATCAAGCTCGCCGACCTCCAGCCGCGCAGCCGCACCCACGCCCGGCTCGGGCGCGCCGTGCGAGCCGCCGGGCTGGTCCGGCCGGGCACCGCCGAGCGGTTCCGCGAGCGGATGGGGGAGTTCTTCGCCGGGGGCGGAGAGGCCCTCGATCTGCTGCTCACCCCGGTCGTGACCGGCCCGCCGCTGTCCGCCCGGCCCTGGCACGAGCGCTCGTTCCTGGTCAACGTGACGGCGCAGGCGCGCTGGGCGCCGTGGACGGCGGCCTGGAACCTGGCCGGCCTCCCGGCCCTCGTGCTGCCCGCCGGCACCCGACCCACGGGGCAGCCGCTGGCCGTCCAGTTCGTCGGCCCCCCGGGTGCCGAGAGGCGACTACTCTGGATCGCCGGGGAGCTGGAGCGTCGGCTGCCGTGGCGCCGGTACGCACCGGTCTTCGACCCGACCGCCCCGCCGGTCCCCGCACCCGCCTGAGTCCCGACGCGGCACCGCCGCCGCCGGGCGCGCTCCCACGCGCCGCCCACCCCGCACCACCCGCTCCGCAGTACTCCTCCGCACCACGCCACCCGGCCCGGAACCCACCGAGCACGACCGACAGGGATCACATGGACCGCCTCGTCGTCCGCGGCGCCCGCGAGCACAACCTCAAGGACGTCCACCTCGACCTGCCCCGCGACGCGCTGATCGTGTTCACGGGGCTGTCCGGCTCGGGGAAGTCCAGCCTCGCCTTCGACACGATCTTCGCCGAGGGCCAGCGCCGCTACGTCGAGTCGCTGTCGGCCTACGCCCGCCAGTTCCTGGGCCAGATGGACAAGCCCGACGTCGACTTCATCGAGGGGCTCTCACCGGCCGTCTCGATCGACCAGAAGTCGACCAACCGCAACCCGCGGTCGACCGTCGGCACGATCACCGAGGTCTACGACTACCTCCGGCTGCTCTACGCCCGTGCCGGGCAGCCGCACTGCCCCAACTGCGGCAAGCCGATCTCCCGGCAGACCCCGCAGCAGATCGTCGACCAGGTGCTGGCGATGGAGGAGGGCACCCGCTTCCAGGTGCTCGCCCCCGTCGTCCGGGCCCGCAAGGGCGAGTACGTCGACCTCTTCAGCTCGCTGCAGACCCAGGGCTTCTCCCGCGTCCGCGTCGACGGCGTCGTCCACCAGCTGACCGACCCGCCGAAGCTGAAGAAGCAGGAGAAGCACACGATCGAGGTGATCGTCGACCGGCTCACCGTCAAGGAGAGCGCGAAGCGGCGGCTCACCGACTCGGTCGAGACGGCGCTGGGCCTGGCCGGCGGTCTCGTCGTCCTCGACTTCGTCGACCTGCCCGAGGACGACGCGCAGCGCGAGCGCACCTTCTCCGAGCATCTGGCCTGCGTGGACGACGGGCTGTCGTTCGAGGCGCTGGAGCCGCGGTCGTTCTCCTTCAACTCGCCGTTCGGCGCCTGCCCCGAGTGCACCGGCATCGGCACCCGCAAGGAGGTCGACCCCGACCTCGTCGTACCCGACCCCGGGAAGAGCCTGGCGCAGGGCGCGATCGCACCGTGGGCCACGTCGATGAGCAACGAGTACTTCACCCGGCTGCTCACCGGTCTCTCCCAGCAGCTCGGCTTCTCCATGGACGACCCGTGGGAGCGGCTGCCGGCCAAGGTGCAGAAGGCGGTCCTGCACGGCTCGCCGGACCAGGTGCACGTCCGCTACAAGAACCGCTACGGCCGCGAGCGCAGCTACTACGCCGCGTTCGAGGGCGTGCTGCCCTTCCTCGAGCGGCGGCACGACGACACCGACAGCGAGTACATGCGGGACAAGTACGAGGGCTACATGCGCGACGTGCCCTGCCCCGTCTGCCACGGCACCCGGCTCAAGCCCGAGATCCTCGCCGTCAAGCTCAACGACCGCTCGATCGCCGAGGTCACCGGCCTGTCCATCGGCGACGCCTCCACGTGGCTGAACAGCCTGGAGCTCGGCGAGCGCGAGCGGGCCATCGCCGACCGCGTGCTCCGGGAGATCCAGGCCCGGCTGTCCTTCCTGGTCGACGTCGGCCTGGACTACCTGTCGCTGGACCGGCCGGCGGCGACGCTGGCCGGTGGTGAGGCGCAGCGGATCCGGCTGGCCACCCAGATCGGCTCCGGGCTGGTCGGCGTCCTCTACGTGCTGGACGAGCCCTCGATCGGGCTGCACCAGCGGGACAACTCCCGGCTGATCGAGACCCTCGTGCGGCTGCGCGACATGGGCAACACGCTCATCGTCGTCGAGCACGACGAGGAGACCATCAAGACCGCCGACTGGGTCGTCGACATCGGCCCCGGCGCCGGTGAGCACGGCGGCGAGGTCGTCGTCAGCGGCACCGTGGCGGACCTGCTGGCCAGCGAGCGGTCGCTGACGGGTGCGTACCTCTCCGGGCGCAAGGAGATCGCCGTTCCGCAGGTGCGCCGCCAGCCGACGCCCGGCCGGGAGCTGGTCGTCAAGGGCGCCCGCGAGCACAACCTCAAGGGCGTCGACGTCACCTTTCCGCTGGGCCTGCTCGTCGCGGTCACCGGCGTGTCGGGCTCCGGGAAGTCCAGCCTGGTCAACGACATCCTCTACACGACCCTGGCCAACGAGCTGAACCGCGCGCGGATGGTGCCCGGCCGGCACCGCACCATCACCGGCCTGGACCAGCTCGACAAGGTCGTGCACGTCGACCAGTCGCCCATCGGCCGCACCCCGCGGTCCAACCCGGCGACCTACACCGGCGTCTGGGACCACGTGCGCAAGCTGTTCGCCAGCACGTCGGAGGCGAAGATGCGCGGCTACCAGCCCGGCCGCTTCTCCTTCAACGTCAAGGGCGGCCGCTGCGAGGCCTGCTCCGGCGACGGCACGCTGAAGATCGAGATGAACTTCCTGCCGGACGTCTACGTGCCGTGCGAGGTGTGCAAGGGCGCCCGGTTCAACCGGGAGACCCTCGAGGTGCACTACAAGGGCAAGACCGTGGCCGAGGTCCTCGACATGCCCATCGAGGAGGCGGCGGACTTCTTCGCCGCCATCCCGGCGATCTCGCGGTACCTGCGCACGCTCACCGAGGTCGGGCTGGGCTACGTCCGACTCGGCCAGCCGGCGACCACCCTCTCCGGCGGCGAGGCGCAGCGCGTCAAGCTGGCCAGCGAGCTGCAGAAGCGGTCCAACGGCCGCAGCGTCTACGTGCTCGACGAGCCCACCACCGGGCTGCACTTCGAGGACATCCGCAAGCTGCTGATCGTGCTGCAGGGCCTGGTCGACAAGGGCAACTCGGTCATCGTCATCGAGCACAACCTCGACGTCATCAAGAGCGCCGACTGGCTGATCGACATGGGCCCCGAGGGCGGCTTCCGCGGCGGCACCGTCGTCGCCGAGGGGCCGCCGGAGTTCCTCGCCACGGTCCCGGAGAGCCACACCGGCCGGTACCTGGTGCCGATGCTCGACCCGGCCGCGGTGGCCGCCGCGGCGGCACCGAAGAAGCGGGCTCGCAAGAAGGCCAGCTGAGCCGAGGCCGGGCCGGACGCCGGGCGTCCGGCCCGGCCGGCCCGGCCGGAGCCCTCGTTGCCGTCATCCCCCGTCGCTAGCGTCGGAGGCGACGGGAACGGAGGTGCCGAGATGGTCCAGCCGCGGACCTACCCGCACGGTGTGACCTGCTGGATCGACACGGAGCAGCCCGATCCGGCCGAGGCGGCCCGCTTCTACGCCGGGCTCTTCGGCTGGACGCTCACCGACGCGGTGCCGCCCGGTGCGCCGGGGACCTACCTCATCGCCACCATCGACGGGCAGGACGTCGCCGCGATCGGCCCCGGCACGTCGGACACCGCGGCGTGGCACACCTACGTCGCGGTCGACGACGCGGACGCCACGGCAGCCGCGGTGACCCGGCTCGGCGGCACGGTCCGCGCCGGACCCGAGGACGCCGGACCCGGCGGCCGTGCGGCCACGTGCACCGACCCCGCCGGGGCGGAGTTCCGGCTCTGGCAGCCTCGCCGCCGCCTCGGGGCCCAGCTGACCAACACGCCGGGCACCTGGAACTTCAGCGACCTCCACACCCCCGACCGCGACGCCGCGACGGCCTTCTACGGCCCGCTGTTCGGCTGGCTCGCCGTGGACATGGAGCAGGGGGCCGGCACGATGATCCAGGTCCCGGGATACGGCGACCACCTGGCGGCCACCGTGGACCCGGGCATCCACGAGCGGCAGGCGTCGGCGCCGCGGGGGTTCGCCGACGTCATCGGGGCCCTCGTGGTGGTCCCGGCGGGAGAACCGGCCCGCTGGCAGGTCACCTTCACCGCGGCCGACCGCGACGACAGCGCCGCCACCGCCGAGCGGCTCGGCGCGACCGTGGTGACCTCCTCCGACGACCTGTGGACGAGGAACGCCCTCCTGCGCGACCCCCAGGGGGCGGAGTTCACGATCGCCCAGTTCACCCCGCCCGACGGCGAGTGGTGAGCCCGCCCGGCGCCCGCTGAGCGGCGGTCGGGCACCCGGGCGAGGATGGCCGGGTGCCCGACGCCGCCCGCACCTACGACCTGGTCGTCTACGGCGCCACCGGCTTCGTCGGCCGGCTGCTCGCCGCGTACCTCGCCGGCGCCGCCCCGGCCGGCCTGCGCATCGCGCTGGCCGGCCGGTCCCGGAGCCGGCTCGAGCAGGTGCGCGCCGAGCTGCCGGCGGCCGCCCGCGACTGGCCGCTGGTCGAGGCCGACTCCACCGACGCCGCCTCGCTGGCCGCGCTGGCGGCCTCGACCCGGGTGCTCGCCACCACGGTGGGCCCGTACGTCCGCCACGGGCTGCCCGTCGTCGAGGCCTGCGCCCGGGCCGGCACCCACTACGCCGACCTCACCGGCGAGGTGCTGTTCGTCCGCCGCGCCATCGACAGCACCGACGCGGTCGCCCGCGACACCGGTGCCCGGATCGTGCACGCCTGCGGCTACGACTCCATCCCCTCCGACCTCTCGGCTCTCCTGCTCGCCGAGCGGGCGCGAGCCGACGGCGCCGGCGGCCTGCGCGACGTCCAGCTGGTCGCCACCGCGCGCGGCGGTTTCAGCGGCGGCACCGTCGACTCCGTCCGCGCCCAGGTCGAGGAGATGCGCCGCGACCCCACGGCGCGCCGGCTGGCCGGCGACCCGTTCGCGCTCAGCCCCGACCGCGGCGCCGAGCCCGACACCCGCCAGCCCCGCGACGCCGCTCCGCCGTCGCGCACCCCGGACGGCCGGTGGACGGCGACCTTCCTCATGGCCCCGTTCAACACCCGCGTCGTCCGGCGCAGCAACGCCCTCCAGGACTGGGCGTACGGCCGCGGGCTGCGCTACGGCGAGGTGCTGGGCTGCGGGCGGGGGGTCCCCGGCGCCGCGACGGCCACTGCGGTCACGGCCGGGCTGGTCGGCGTCGCCGCCGCGATGAGCCTGCCGCCGACCCGCGCCCTGCTCGACCGGGTGCTGCCCGAACCCGGCACCGGCCCCGGCGAGCAGACCCGGGCCCGCGGCTGGTTCCGCATGGAGGTCGACGCGACCACCGGGAGCGGACGCCGCTACCGCGCCACCGCCGCCGGTAAGGGCGACCCCGGCTACGCCGCCACCGCCGTCATGCTGGGCGAGACGGCGCTCGGGCTGACCCTGGACGGCGACCGGCTGCCCGGCCGCGCCGGCTCGCTCACCCCGGCCACCGCGCTCGGGTCCGTGCTGGTGGAGCGGGTGCGTGCCGCCGGCCACACCTACGAGGTCAGGGAGACCTGAACGGGCGATACCGGCGGACTTGAGCGCAGGGCGACCTGCGCCCTACGCTCCGTGTGACCGACGTCACGCTGCCGTGTCGGCGTGACGGGTCCCCGACCGAGGAGGCGCCGGTGGGTGCGCTCACGCCCGACTGTGATCCGGACCTGTCCACCTGCGGCTCGCCGACGTCCCCACCCGGGGGCGGCGTGCGGTCCACGGTCGTCCTGCTCGCCCTGGTGACCGTTGCGGTGCTCGCCGTCACCGGCGAGGCGGTGCCGGGCGCGGTGGCCTTCCTGGCCGGTGGGGTGGGACTGGTGTCCGCGCTCGTGCTGGGCGGGCGAGCGGTCCGCCTGGCCCGGCGGGCCGGCGCAGCGGTCGTGGCGCAGGCGCCCCGGGCGGGAGCTGTGCACCGGTCGCGTCCGGTGGGCTGACGCCGGCGGGCGGCACCGGGCCGCCCTGCGCGGCCGGTGGGGAGAAGGCAGGCTGACCGGCGACGACGCCGTCCGAGGAGGCCTGCCGCGATGACCGACCCTGCCCCCGCCACCTGGGCCGAGGCCGCCGACGGCATCCGGTTGGCCGAGCGCCGCTGGACGCCCGACGGCGCGGTGCGGGGCACCGTGCAGCTCGTGCACGGGCTCTCCGAGCACGCCGGCCGCTACGGGCGGCTGGCCCGCGCGCTCACCGCGCGGGGCCTCGCCGTCACTGCGCTCGACCAGCGGGGGCACGGGCGCACGGCGGAGTCGACCGGACCGGGCGGCTTCGGGGAGGGCGCGAGCAGCGACGCCGTCCTCGACGACGTCCGCGACCTGGCGCAGCGGCTGGCTGCCGACCACCCCGGCGTCCCGGCCTTCCTGCTGGGCCACTCCCTGGGCTCCGCGGTCGCGCTCGCCTCCGCCGAGCGGGACGGCGTGCACCTGGCCGGTCTGGTGCTGTCCGGGCCGATAGGCGTCGCGCCGCAGCTGGCCGCGGCGGTGCCGCAGCTGGAGGCGGCCGTCGCCGGCGGGATGGGCGACCAGCCGATGGACGCCCTGGGCGCCTTCAACGCCCCCTTCGAGCCGGCCCGCACCCCCTTCGACTGGCTGACCCGCGACGCCGGCGAGGTCGACGCCTACGTGGCCGACCCGCTGTGCGGCGACGACGTCCCGCCGACGTACCGCTACGGCGCCGGGATGTTCGAGCTCGTGACGCGGGCGGCGACCCCCGGGGGCGTGGCCGGCCTGCCCGACGGGCTGCCGGTGCTGCTGCTGGCCGGTCAGCGCGACCCGGTCGGCGGGGTGGACGCCGCCCAGGTCACCGCCCTGGCCGACCTGCTGCGCGACCGCGGCCTGCCGGTCGAGCTGCGGATCTACCCCGACGCCCGGCACGAGGTCTTCAACGAGACCAACCGCGACGAGGTGACCGCCGACCTGCTGGCCTGGCTGGGGGCCCGGCTCGGCGGCTGACCGGCGTCCGAACCACACCGGTGTCATCTGGTCGGCGAAGCGTCGTCCGGCCCACCTAACCTGGGGTGCATGCCCGACCCGTCCACGTACCGACCGGCGGTCGGCAGCATCCCGGAGTCGCCCGGTGTCTACAAGTTCCGCGACCCCAACGGCCGGGTGGTCTACGTCGGCAAGGCCAAGAGCCTCCGGCAGCGGCTGAACAGCTACTTCGCCGACGTGGCGGGCCTGCACCCGCGCACCCGGCAGATGGTGACCACGGCGGCCAGCGTCGAGTGGACCGTCGTCGGCACCGAGGTCGAGGCCCTCCAGCTCGAGTACAACTGGATCAAGGAGTTCGACCCGCGGTTCAACGTCCGCTACCGCGACGACAAGAGCTACCCCTCGCTGGCGGTCACGCTGAACGAGGAGTACCCGCGGCTGCAGGTGATGCGCGGCCCGAAGAAGAAGGGCGTCCGCTACTTCGGGCCGTACGCGCACGCCTGGGCCATCCGCGAGACGCTCGACACGCTGACCCGGGTCTTCCCGGCGCGCACCTGCTCCACCGGCGTCTTCAAGCGCGCCGGCCAGATCGGCCGGCCCTGCCTGCTCGGCTACATCGGCAAGTGCGCCGCGCCCTGCGTCGGGCGGGTCTCCGCCGAGGAGCACCGGGAGATCGTCGACGGCTTCTGCGACTTCATGGCCGGCCGCACCGACCAGATGGTCCGCCGCCTCGAGCGCGAGATGGCCGAGGCTGCCGAGGCGATGGAGTACGAGAAGGCCGCCCGGCTGCGCGACGACCTCGGTGCCCTCAAGCGGGCGATGGAGAAGCAGGCCGTCGTCCTCGGGGACGGCACCGACGCCGACGTGGTCGCCTTCGCCCAGGACGAGCTGGAGGCTTCCGTGCAGGTCTTCCACGTCCGCGGCGGGCGGGTCCGCGGCCAGCGCGGGTGGATCGTCGACAAGGTCGAGGAGGTCACCACCGGCGAGCTGGTCGAGCAGTTCGTGCTGCAGGTCTACGGCGGCGTCGACGAGGCGACCGGCGTGGGGGAGGCGGGCGAGGCGGTGCCCCGGGAGGTGCTCGTCCCCGAGCTGCCCGACGACGCCGACGTCTACGAGGAGCTGCTCAGCGAGCTCCGCGGCAGCCGCGTGAGCCTGCGGGTGCCGCAGCGGGGCGACAAGCGGGCCCTGCTGGAGACGGTGGAGCGCAACGCCAAGGAAGCCTTCGCACGGCACCGGGTCAAGCGGTCCAGCGACCTCACCGCCCGCTCGCTGGCGCTGTCGGAGCTGCAGGAGGCGCTGGAGCTGCCCGACGCGCCGCTGCGCATCGAGTGCATCGACGTCTCGCACGTCCAGCAGACCAACGTGGTGGCCAGCATGGTCGTCTTCGAGGACGGTCTGCCGAAGAAGTCCGACTACCGGCGGTTCTCCGTCACCCACGGAACCGACGACACCGCGGCGATGGCCGAGGTCGTCCGCCGCCGGTTCGCCCGCCACCTCAAGGAGGAGCAGGATCGCCGCGACGAGCAGGGGGTCGCGGCGGAGGAGGGCCGGCCGCGCCGGTTCGCCTATCCGCCGAACCTGCTCGTGGTGGACGGCGGCGCCCCGCAGGTCGCCGCGGCCGCCCGGTCCCTCGACGAGCTGGGCATCGTCGACGTCGCCGTCTGCGGGCTGGCCAAGCGCATGGAGGAGGTGTGGCTGCCCGGGGAGTCGGACCCGGTCATCCTGCCGCGCACCTCCGAGGCGCTGTACCTGCTGCAGCGGGTCCGCGACGAGGCGCACCGCTTCGCGATCACCTACCACCGGCAGAAGCGGTCCACCAGCATGCTGGTCTCCCTGCTGGACGACGTCCCCGGCCTCGGGGAGACGCGGCGGAAGGCGCTGATGAAGCAGTTCGGATCACTCAAGCGGTTGCGGGCCGCCACCGTCGAGGAGCTGGTGGCCGTGCCCGGCATCGGCCGGCGGACGGCGGAGGCCGTGCTCGCGGCGGTGGCGCAGCCGGAGGCGACGGGAGCACAGCCGGAGGTGGAGGAGGCGACGGGAGCACAGCCGGAGGTGGAGGAGGCGACGGGAGCACAGCCGGAGGTGGAGGAGGCGACGGGAGCACAGCCGGAGGCGGAGGAGGCGACGGGAGCACAGCCGGAGGTGGAGGAGGCGACGGGAGCACAGCCGGAGGTGGAGGAGGCGACGGGAGCACAGCCGGAGGTGGAGGAGGCGACGGGAGCACAACCGGAGCCGGGGGAGAGCGGGCCGGCGGACGACGCCGCGCCCACCGAGGAGACCGTCGAGACGACGACCGCCCCGGCCGGCCCGGCCGAGCGCGGCACCCCCCGCAGCGGCTCCGGCGCCACCGCCGAGGTCGGGCTGGTGGCGTCGTGAGCGGCTCTGCGATCGCGCCGGTGGTCGAACCGGCGCCGCCGGGCGGGATCGAACGGGGAGCCGGGATCGAACGGGGAGCCGGAATCGAACGGGGAGCATCGTGACGGAGCAGGCCGGGACCGCCCACCTCGAGGTGCCGCCCGGCGCCCCCGGGCACCCGCACAGCGAGGTCCCCGTACCGCTGGACCCCACCTCCACCGAGACGCCGCCGCTGGACGTCGTCGTCGTCACCGGCCTCTCCGGCGCCGGCAAGAACAGCGCCGGGCGGGTGCTGGAGGACCTCGGCTGGTTCGTCGTCGACAACCTGCCGCCGGCGCTGCTGCTGCCCATGGTCGAGCTCGGCGCCCGCGGCGACGTCCGCCGCTTCGCCGCCGTCGTGGACGTGCGCAGCCGGGCGTTCTCCAGCGACCTGCAGGAGGCGATCCGGGTGCTCGCCGAGGCCGGCCACCGCCCGCGGGTGGTCTACGTGCACGCGCGGGACGAGGTGCTGGTCCGCCGCTACGAGTCCAACCGGCGGGAGCACCCGCTGCAGGGCACCGGCACGCTCATCGACGGCATCACCGAGGAGCGGGCGCTGCTGACCGGCATCGCAGGCGAGGCCGACCTCTGGGTCGACACCAGCGACCTCAACATCCACCAGCTGCGCGCCACGCTGGAGAACGCCTTCGCCCGCGAGGGCAAGACGCCGCCGCTGACCGCGACGGTGCTCAGCTTCGGGTTCAAGTACGGCCTGCCCCTGGACGCCGACCTGGTCGTCGACGCCCGCTTCCTGCCCAACCCGCACTGGCTGCCCGACCTGCGCCCGCACACCGGTCAGGACCCGGACGTCCGCGACTACGTCCTCGGCCAGGACGCCGCCCGGCCCTTCCTCGACCGTTACACCGACGTGCTGCGGCTGCTCATCCCCGGCTACCGCCGCGAGGGCAAGCGCTACCTGACCCTCGCCGTGGGCTGCACCGGCGGGAAGCACCGCAGCGTCGCCATCGCCGAGGAGTTCGCCCGCCGGCTGCGCGCCGACGGCATCGACGCCACCGTCCAGCACCGCGACCTGGGCCGCGAGTAGTGGGGGCCGCGGAGCAGACCCCGTCCGCCGGACCGGACGGGGCCGCGGTCCGGCCGCCGCGCGTGGTCGCCTTCGGCGGCGGTCACGGGCTGGCGGCGGCGCTCGCCGCCTGGCGGCGGATCACGCCGGACCTGACCGCGGTCGTCACCGTCGCCGACGACGGCGGCTCCTCCGGGCGGATCCGGCGGGAGATGCCGGTCCTGCCGCCGGGCGACCTGCGGATGGCGCTCACCGCGCTGGCCGGCGACGACGCCGACACCCGGCAGATGGCGGCGCTCCTGCAGCACCGGCTCGGCGGCAGCGGCGTCCTCGCCGGCCACCCCGTGGGCAACCTGGTGCTGACCGGGCTCGTCGAGATGCACGGCGGGGACACCGTCCGGGCGCTGGACGACGTGTGCCGGCTGCTGGGCGCCTGCGGGCGGGTGCTGCCGATGGCCGACGTCCCCCTGGACCTGGTCGCGCGGGTGGAGACCACCGACCCCGACGACCCGGCGCGGGCCCGCACCATCCGCGGTCAGGTGGCGATCGCCACGACGCCGGGCCGGGTGCGCGAGATCCGGCTGTCGCCGGCCGACCCGCCGGTGCACCCCGACGTGCTCGACGCCATCGCCACCGCCGACGTCGTCTCGCTGGGCCCGGGGTCCTGGTACACGTCGGTGCTGCCGCACCTGCTGGTGCCGCGGCTGCGCGCCGCGCTCGCCGCGAGCCACGCCCGGGTGGTCGTCGTCCTCAACCTCGAACCCCAGCCGGGGGAGACCGACGACTTCTCACCGGAGGAGCACCTGACCGTGCTGCAGAGCCATCTCGGCGGAGTGGCATTGCACACGGTGATCGCCGATGAGGGAACGGTGGTTGACCGCTGTGGTCTCCTGTCTGCGGTACGTGAGTGCGGTGCCGAGCTCGTGCTGGCCCCGGTCGCCGAGGACCGCGGCGTGCCGCGACACGACCCGGTGCGCCTGGCCGGAGCTCTCCGCGAGGCGCTCCGGTCCGTGGTCGCGGCGCGACAGGGCATGGAAATAAGCGAGCGGGTACCGCAACCTCTCGTACCGGGACCGGTACGAGAGGGAGACGAAGGGAACGCCGCACATGGGGCTTGGTGAGCCCGGGGGAACATGGGGGTGGACGGCATGGCGATGACGGCCATGGTCAAGGACGAGCTGTCGCGTGTGGAGTGCACGAAGACCTCCGAGCGCAAGGCGGAGGTCACGGCACTGCTGCGCTTCAGCGGCGGCCTGCACATCGTCGGTGGCCGGGTGGTCATCGAGGCCGAGCTCGACACCGGCTCGGTGGCACGCCGGCTGCGCCGTGACATCAGCGAGGTCTACGGCTACACGAGCGGCGTCAGCGTGCTGGCGGGCGGCAACATCCGCCGTGGGGTGCGCTACCTGGTCCGGATCGCCAAGCACGGCGAGGGCCTGGCGCGGCAGACCGGGCTGGTCGACCAGCGCGGCCGGCCGGTCCGCGGGCTGCCGCCGTCGGTGGTCAGCGGCGGCCTCAACGACGCCGAGGCCGCCTGGCGGGGGGCCTTCCTCGCGCACGGCTCGCTGACCGAGCCCGGGCGCTCCTCCTCCCTGGAGGTCACCTGCCCGGGCCCGGAGGCCGCGATGGCGCTGGTGGGCGCGGCCCGCCGGCTCGGGATCGCCGCCAAGGCCCGCGAGGTGCGCGGCGCCGACCGGGTCGTCGTCCGCGACGGCGATGCGATCAGCGCGCTGCTGACCCGCATGGGCGCCCACGACGCGGTGCTGGCCTGGGAGGAGCGGCGGATGCGCCGCGAGGTCCGGGCCACCGCCAACCGGCTGGCCAACTTCGACGACGCCAACCTGCGCCGCTCCGCCCGGGCGGCGGTCGCCGCCAGCGCCCGCGTGGAGCGGGCGCTGGAGATCCTCGACGGCGACGCTCCCGAGCACCTGCTGGTCGCCGGTCGGCTGCGGCTGGAGCACGGCCAGGCGTCGCTGGAGGAGCTCGGTCAGCGCGCCGATCCGCCGATGACCAAGGACGCCGTCGCGGGTCGGATCCGCCGGCTGCTGGCCATGGCCGACAAGCGGGCCAAGGACCTCGGCATCCCCGACACCGAGTCGGTCGTGACCGAGGACATGCTCACCCAGTGAAAGGGCCCTCCTGCCCCCCACCGCTCGCAGGCTCGTGGCGGGGCCCTGCAGGAGGGCCGTTCCAGCCTGTCACCGGGCCCGGGTCGCCCTGTCGGGCGACCCGGGCCGCGTCGTGCCGGGACCGATAGGGTCAGTGCCCGGTGAGGTCGCGCACGTGTGCGGCTCCTGCAGCTCCACCGACTAGACGAGCTCCACCGAACAGACATGGGAGGTCTGCTGTGACCGTACGGGTGGGCATCAACGGGTTCGGCCGGATCGGGCGCAACTTCTGGCGGGCGGCCGCGGCCAGCGGCAAGGACATCGAGATCGTGGCGGTCAACGACCTGACCAGCCCCGAGGTCCTGGCGCACCTGCTCAAGTACGACAGCATCCTGGGCGTGCTGTCCGAGGACGTCGCCGCCGACGGCGAGGGCATCAAGATCGCCGGGAAGACCATGAAGGTGCTCTCCGAGCGCGACCCGGCCAACCTGCCGTGGGGCGACCTGGGCGTCGACGTCGTCGTCGAGTCCACCGGCTTCTTCACCAAGGCCGACGACGCCCGCAAGCACGTCGACGCCGGGGGCGCCAAGAAGGTGATCATCTCGGCGCCGGCCACCGGCGACGACCTGACCATCGTCATGGGCGTCAACGACGAGAAGTACGACGGCTCGCAGACGATCATCAGCAACGCGTCCTGCACGACCAACTGCCTGGCCCCGCTGGCCAAGGTGCTCAACGACGGCTTCGGCGTCGAGCGCGGTCTCATGACCACGATCCACGCCTACACCGCCGACCAGAACCTGCAGGACGGCCCGCACAAGGACCTGCGCCGCGCCCGCGCCGCCGCGCTGAACATGGTCCCCACCTCGACCGGTGCGGCCAAGGCGATCGGCCTGGTCCTGCCCGAGCTGCAGGGCAAGCTCGACGGGTACGCCGTCCGCGTCCCCGTACCCACCGGCTCGGCCACCGACCTCACCGTCCAGCTCTCCCGCGAGGTGTCGGCCCACGAGGTCGACGCCGCCTACCGCGAGGCCGCCGCGGGCCCGCTGGCCGGGATCCTCAGGTACACCGACGCGCCGATCGTCTCCTCCGACATCGTCACCGACCCGGCGAGCTGCATCTACGACAGCAAGCTGACCAAGGTCTTCGGCCCGATGGTCAAGGTGCTCGGCTGGTACGACAACGAGTGGGGCTACTCGAACCGGCTCGTCGACTCCGTCGAGCTCGTCGGCCGCTCGCTCTGACGCGGCGCGCCGTGCGTTCCCTCGACGATCTGCTCGCCGAGGGCGTCTCGGGTCGGCGCGTGCTCGTGCGCGCCGACCTGAACGTCCCGCTGGACAAGACCACCCGGGCCATCACCGACGACGGCCGGATCCGCGCCAGCCTGCCCACGGTGCAGGCGCTGCGCGACGCCGGTGCGCGCGTCGTCGTCGCCGCGCACCTGGGCCGCCCCAAGGGCGCACCGGACCCGCAGTACTCGCTGGCCCCGGTAGCGGCGCGGCTCGGCGAGCTGCTGGGCACCGACGTCCCGCTGGCCGCCGACGTCGCCGGGGACGACGCCCGCGCCCAGGCCGGCGCGCTCGGCGACGGCGACGTCCTGCTGCTGGAGAACGTCCGCTTCGAGGCCGCCGAGACCTCGAAGGACGACGCCGAGCGGGGCGAGCTGGCCGACCGGCTGGCCGCCCTCGCCGACGTCTACGTCGACGACGCCTTCGGTGCCGTGCACCGCAAGCACGCCTCGGTGTACGACGTCGCGCTGCGGCTGCCGCACGTCGCCGGCCGGCTGGTCGCCACCGAGCTCGACGTGCTGACCCGGCTGACCCAGGACCCGCAGCGGCCCTACGTCGTGGTGCTCGGCGGCTCGAAGGTCAGCGACAAGCTCGCCGTCATCGAGGCGCTGCTGCCCAAGGTCGACCGGCTGCTCGTCGGCGGCGGCATGTGCTTCACCTTCCTGGCCGCCCAGGGCCACGAGGTCGGGAAGTCGCTGCTGGAGGCCGACCAGGTCGAGACCTGCCGGAGGCTGCTGGCCCAGGCCGGCGACCGCATCGTGCTGCCGCTCGACGTCGTCTGCGCGCCGGAGTTCAGCGCCGAGGCGGCGACCACCACGGTCCCCGTCGGGTCGATCCCGGACGACCAGCTGGGCCTGGACGTCGGCCCGCGCACGGTCGAGGCGTTCGGCCGCGAGCTGGGCGGCGCCCGCACCGTCTTCTGGAACGGGCCGATGGGCGTGTTCGAGCTCGCGCCGTTCCAGGCCGGCACCCGCGGGGTCGCCGAGGCGGTGGCCGCGGTCGACGGGCTGTCCGTCGTCGGCGGCGGCGACTCGGCCGCCGCGGTGCGCCAGCTGGGGCTCGACGAGGCCGCCTACGGCCACATCAGCACCGGCGGCGGCGCGTCGCTGGAGTACCTCGAGGGCCGGGAGCTGCCCGGCCTCGCAGTGCTGGCCGACTGAGCGAGGAGGACGGACATGGCACGCAGGGGCACCCCGGTCCGCCGTGAGGGGCGCCGGCCGCTCATCGCCGGCAACTGGAAGATGCACCTCACCCACCTCGAGGCCATCGGCCTGGTGCAGAAGCTGGCCTTCAGCCTCAAGGAGCCCGAGCTGGAGGCCGCGGAGGTCGTCGTCCTCCCCCCGTTCACCGCGCTGCGCAGCGTGCAGACGCTCGTCAACGGCGACAAGCTGGAGATCGGCTACGGGGCGCAGGACCTCTCCGTGCAGGACTCCGGCGCCTACACCGGCGAGGTCAGCGGCGCGATGCTCGCCGCGCTGGCCTGCCGGTACGTCGTCGTCGGCCACTCCGAGCGGCGCGCGCTGCACGATGAGGACGACGCCGTGGTGGCCGGCAAGGTGCAGGCGGCGCTGCGGCACGGCCTGGTCCCGATCCTGTGCGTGGGGGAGGGGCTGGACGTCCGCCGGGCCGGCGAGCACGTCGCGCACTGCACCGCCCAGCTCGACGCCGCGCTCGAGGGCCTGACCGCCGAGCAGCTGACCGCGCCCGGTGAGGGCACCGGCATTGTCCTCGCCTACGAACCGGTGTGGGCGATCGGCACCGGCGAGGTGGCCACCCCCGAGGACGCTCAGGAGGTGTGCGGTTCCCTGCGGTCACGGCTCGCCGAGCGTTTCGGCGCCGAGACCGCCGGGATCGTCCGTATCCTCTACGGCGGGTCGGTGAAGGCCGCGAACACGGCCGGGATCCTGGCCGGGCCGGACGTCGACGGTGCACTCGTCGGTGGCGCCAGCCTGGACGCCGACGAGTTCGCGCAGATCTGTCGGACAGCCGCCGACGTCGGCTGACCGCCGCCGCCGGACAGGCGGGGAGCGGGTGGAGTGGACAGCACGCTGGAGCGGGGCCCCGGCTGGGTGCGGGGCACCCGCGGCCGGGTCGCCGGCATCGCTGCCGTCGTCCTGCTGGTGGTCGGGGTAGCGGTCAGCTGCGCCAACGCCGGCGAGGACCGCGCCGCCCTCCCCGTCCTCGGCGACGGCCCGGACGCCGGGGTCACCTCGGTCCGGGCGCCGTCCGAGGCTCCCGGGGGCACGCTGCGGGTGGTGACCGGCGAGGTCGACAACCTCGATCCGCAGCGCTCCTACCTCCCCGGCGTGTGGAACCTCATGCGGCTCTACACCCGCACCCTGGTCAGCTACGCCTCCGAGCCCGGCCGCACCGACGAGCTGGTGCCCGACCTCGCGACCGATCTGGGAACCACGCCGGACGGCGGGACCACCTGGACCTTCACCCTCCGCGAGGGGGCGCGGTTCGAGACCGGCCAGCCGATCACCTCGCGCGACGTCAAGTACGGCATCGAGCGCTCGTTCGCCTCCGACGTGGTCGTCGGCGGTCCGACCCGCGTGGTGGAGCTGCTCGACGACCCGGGCAACCCCTACGCCGGCCCGTAC
The DNA here is from genome assembly GCF_900143215.1 of Geodermatophilus obscurus. GTDB lineage: Bacteria > Actinomycetota > Actinomycetes > Mycobacteriales > Geodermatophilaceae > Geodermatophilus > Geodermatophilus obscurus_A. The sequence goes on from NZ_FRDM01000011.1 coordinate 61,332, forward strand.
CAGGACGAGACGCCCGGCCGGCTGGGCCTGGCCTCGGTGGAGACACCCGACGACCGCACCATCACCTTCCGGCTGCGCGCGCCGCAGCCGGACTTCCCGTACGTCATGGCGCTGCCCTCCAGCAGCCCGGTCCCGGCGGAGCACGACACCGGGGCCGACTACGGCCGCGACCCGGTCTCCTCCGGCCCCTACCTGGTCGCCACGCGGGATGACGTCACGGGCATCGTGCTAGAGCGCAACCCGCAGTGGGACCCGGCCACCGACGACGTCCGCACCGCGCTGCCCGACCGGGTCGTCGTGCGCACCGGGCTGACCGGTGTGCAGCGGGACCAGGCGCTGCTGGCCGGGTCCGCCGACGTCGACATCTCCGGCGCCGGCATCCAGGCGCCGACCACCGCCCGGCTCGGCGAGGACACCGGCGGCGAGGTCCGGCTGGTCGACCGGATCGACGAGGTGACCACCAACGTGGTCCGGCTGCTCGCGCTGCCGACGGACGTCGCGCCGTTCGACGACCCGGCCTGCCGGGCCGCGGTCGCCGCGGTCGTGGACCGCGCGGCCGTGCAGGAGGTGCTCGGCGGGCCCGCGGAGGCCGTGCGCACCTCTCGGCTGTGGCCGCACGGCGTGGCCGGCGGGCCCGAGGAGACCGACCCGACCGCCGACCCCGCCACCGCCGGGGAATCCCTGGCCGGCTGCGGCCGACCGGACGGCTTCAGCACCGTGCTCGCCGTCTCGGACGCCCCGACCGGCGTGGCCGTGGCCGAGGAGCTGGCCGGGCAGCTGTCCCGCATCGGTATCCAGGCCGAGGTGCGGGCGCTGGACGCGCCGAGCTTCTACGCGACCGAGGTCGGTAACCCCGACCGGGTCCGCGACAACGGGATCGGCATCGTGCTGGCCACCTGGACCGCCGACTTCCCGACCCCCGGCTCGTTCCTCGTGCCGCTGGTCGACGGCCGGTCGGTCAGCACCGTCGGCAACACCAACTTCGCCCGCCTGCGTGACCCCGCCGTCGACGGGCTCATCGACGCCGCCCGCGCGGCCGCCGGCGACCCGGAGGCGGCCCGTGCGGCCTGGCGCGAGGTGGCGACGGCGGCCACCGCGACCGGCGCGTACGTGCCGCTGGCCGAGTCGCGGGTGCAGCTGTTGGCCGGCCAGCGGCTGCGCAACGGCGTGGTGATGGGCCCCTACACGAGCTACGACCTGGCGACCGCCGGCGTCCGCTGACCGGGGGGACGCCGACGGTCGGTTACCCTCGGGACATGGTCGAGCTGGTCCTCAACGTGCTGCTGGTGCTCACCAGCGTGCTCCTCGTGGTGCTGATCCTGCTGCACCGCGGCAAGGGCGGTGGCCTGTCCTCGATGTTCGGCGGCGCGGTCTCCTCGCAGCTGTCCGGCTCCTCGGTGGTGGAGAAGAACCTCAACCGGCTCACCGTGTTCACCGGCCTGATCTGGACGGTCTGCATCGTCGCCCTGGGCATCCTGCTCAAGGCCTGAGGGAGGACCCCGCGTCCCCCCCACTCCTCGTTCCAGCACGTCAGCACACCGCGGCGGAGTCCTCCGGGGAGCCGGCACGGGCTGACGGCGGTCCGGCGAACGCCGAGGCCACCGGGACCAAAGTCCTCCGCGCGGCAAGATCCTGGCCATAGACTGCCCGGGCGACCGCTGGGTCGCTGCACACCGCTGAGACGCACAGGGGGCACTCGTGGCTGGTGGTAATGCGATCCGGGGCACGCGGGTGGGCGCCGGGCCGATGGGGGAGGCCGAGCGCGGGGAGACCGCTCCCCGCCGGCGGGTGCCGTTCTGGTGCGCCCAGGGGCACGAGACGGAGGTGTCCTTCGCCTCGGACGCCGAGGTGCCCGAGCTGTGGGACTGCCCGCGCTGTGGGCTCCCCGCCGGCCAGGACCAGGCGGCCCCGCCACCCGCGCCGCGGACCGAGCCCTACAAGACCCACCTGGCCTACGTCCGCGAACGGCGCAGCGACGCCGACGGCGACGCCCTCCTCGAGGAGGCGCTGGCCAAGCTGCGGGCCCGCCGCGGCGCCTGAGAGGACCCGCTGCTCGCCTACCGTAGAAGGACCCCGTCCCCCTCACCCCTCGCAAGCTGGGGGTGAGCCTCGGGACGGGGCCACGTGGCGGGCCCGGGCCGAGCTCACTCGCGGGCGGTCCGCGGGTGCGGCACGGTTGCCCACGCCACCCAGGCCGCCCGCTCCCAGTTCCAGTAGCAGCCCGGGTGCCCGAGGGGTGTGGTGGGGACGTCGACCGGCGCCTGGCGGGGCGTGCGGCGGACGGCCGGGGCGGGAAGCGTCATCACGGTCTCCACGGCGGTGGGACGGCGGCCGGGCGGCTACCGGTCGCGGTCCGCAGTGTGCGCCGCCGGCACCTCCCGCACCAGGGGCCGCAGCCCCCGGTCAGCCCTGACCGGCGAGTTCCGCGGCGGCCTCGGCGTCCAGCAGCCAGCGGGTCGCCCGGCGCCCGTGCACGCCGGCCGCGGGCAGCTCCTCGGGCGTCGTGCCACCGGTCAGCGCCCGCGCCACGGCCGGCGCCTTGGCCGCGCCGGAGACCAGCAGCCACACCTCCTCGGCCGCGTTGATCGCGGAGAAGCCGAGGCTGATCCGGGTCGGCGGCGGCTTGGGGCAGTTGCGCACCGCGAACACGGTGCGCTCGTCGGCGACCGCCGGCGTGCCGGGGAAGACCGACGCCACGTGCCCCTCCGGGCCCATGCCGAGCAGCAGCAGGTCGATGCGGGGGAGCGGCTGCCCCTCCGGCGCCGCGGCGGCCAGCTGGTCGGCGTACCAGGCGGCGGCGTCCTCGGGCTCGGCGAACCCGGCGTCCGAGGCCGGCATGGCGTGGACGCGCTCCGCCGGGACACCGGCCGGGTCCAGCAGCGCCTGCCGGGCGCCCAGCTCGTTGCGGTCGCCGTCGTCGGCGGGCACCCAGCGCTCGTCGCCCCACCAGACGTCGACCGCGGCCCAGTCCACCCGCTCGCGCACGGGTTCGCGGACCAGGTCGGCGACCCGCTCGAGGACGGCGGTGCCGATGCCCCCGCCGGTGAGGACGACCGACGCCGTTCCGTGCACGGCCTGGGCGGCGGCCAGCCGCGCGACCAGCGCCGCGCCGACGGCGCGGGCCAGCCGGTCGGCATCGGGCTCGACGACGACGTCCGGCGTGGGGTGACCGCCCGCGGCCATCCGGGCGGCGGCGCGGTCCCCGGGAGGCAGCGTCACGGGACGGCCTGCCCGGCATCGCGGGCGCCCTGGTCGGCGTCGTCCACGCCCTGCTGGGCGACCTCGTCCGTGCCCTCCGAGTCCAGCGGGACGGCGGCCAGCGTCTCCCCGCCGCTGCCGGCGTTCTCCTCGGCGGGGTCGCGCCACACGTACTCGCGCACGGCGGACCGGTACGCCAGGTCCGGCACGCCGGTGGTGCTCTCCAGTGCCTCCGCGAAGGGCTCGTCGGGGTCGAGGCGGCGCAGCTCCTCGCCGATCAGGTCGCCGAGCTGCCGCTCGGGCAGGGCCACCGTCGCCTCCGGCCGGTAGGGCTGGCTGATCACCGCTCCGCCGCGACGGTCGGCCTCCACCCGCACCTGCTCGTCCTGGTCCAGCTCCAGCACCACGGCGGAGACGCCGCTCGGCCCGGGGCGGCGTTCGCCGGACACCACCGGGATCTCGAGGCCGCAGCGCGCGCTCAGCCAGCCGGCCGTCAGCAGCGCCGTGGCGCTGCCCGGATCGCCCTCGACCCGTCCGCCCAGCACCCGGACGGCGTCGCCGCGGCGTCCGGACACCGAGTCCACCGTCGAGGTGAGCGTGGACCGCCACGGCGTGCTGCGGGTCCAGGCCAGGTCGGTGTCGCCCGGCACGTAGTCCTCGGCGCGGGCGCGCAGCGCGGCCTGCTGGTCCTCGGCGAGCGAGCTGTCGGCGATCCGCCGGTCGGCGATCACCGCCAGCGCGTCGGTGGCCAGCTGCTCCGGCGGCGTGCCGTGCCACCAGGTCACCACGGGGGCGTCGGCGGCCAGCAGTGGCAGCACCACCGACTCGGCGTGCAGCGCCAGCCGGCCGTACATGCGCATGACCACGGCCTCACCGGGGCCCAGTCGCCCGCCGATCAGCACCTCGGCGTCCAGCCGCGGGGTCGGCGCCTCGATCTGCCGGCGGACGACGATCAGCAGCCGGCAGGGGTGCTGCTCGGCGGCGGCGGTCGCGGCCTCCTCGGCCTCGGCCACCCGGTTCTCGTCGGCCACGACCACCAGGGTCAGCGCCACGCCGGAGAGCACCGCACCGCCGGTGCGCCGCTGGGCGGCGAGCTCCTTGACCACGGCGGAGCCGGTGGTGTCCCACAGGGTCGTCATCGGGTTCCCTCCCGTCGGGCGGCTGCAGCGGGTCGGCGCCTCACGGGCGCCGCCACCGTCGGCCCTCGGCGGCCAGCATCTCGTCGGCCGCCCGTGGCCCCCACTCGCCGGCCCGGTAGGGCTGCGGCGTCGTCCCGGCCCAGAACTCCTCGAGCGGGTCGATCACCGCCCACGACGCCTCGACCTCCGCGTTGCGGGGGAAGAGCGTGGCGTCGCCGAGCAGGACGTCCAGCAGCAGCCGCTCGTAGGCCTCGGGGCTGGCCTCGGTGAACTGCTCGCCGTAGAGGAAGTCCATCGACACGTCGCGGACCTCCATCACGCTGCCGGGCACCTTCGACCCGAACTTCAGGGTGACCCCCTCGTCGGGCTGCACCCGCACGACCAGCTGGTTGTTGCCCAGCTCCTCCGTGTCGGTGTCGGCGAAGGGCAGGTGCGGAGCCTGCTTGAAGACCAGCGCGATCTCGGTGACCCGCCGTGGCAGCCGCTTGCCGGTGCGCAGGTAGAACGGCACGCCGGCCCAGCGGCGGGTCTCCACGCCGAGCCGGACGGCGGCGTAGGTCTCGGTGGTCGAGCGCGCGTCGACGCCCTCCTCCTGCCGGTAGCCGGTGGCCCGCTGGCCGGCCAGCCAGCCCTGCTCGTACTGGCCGCGCACGGCGAAGGTGCGGAGGTCCTCGGGCAGCGAGACGGCCCGCAGGACCTTGAGCTTCTCGGTGCGGATCTCCTCGGCGGAGAACTCGACCGGCTCCTCCATCGCGGTGAGCGCCAGCAGCTGCAGCAGGTGGTTCTGCAGCACGTCGCGGGCGGCGCCGGTCTCCTCGTAGAACTGGGCCCGCCCGCCGATCCCGACGTCCTCGGCCATGGTGATCTGCACCGAGTCGACGTGGTGGCCGGTCCAGACCGGCTCGAACAGCTCGTTGGCGAACCGCAGCGCCATCAGGTTCTGGACGGTCTCCTTGCCCAGGTAGTGGTCGATCCGGAAGACGTCCTCGGCGGTGAACACCGAGTCGACCAGCTCGTTGAGCTCCCGGCTGGAGGCCAGGTCGGTGCCGAACGGCTTCTCCACCACGACCCGGCGCCACCGTCCGGAGGTGCTGTCGGCCATGCCGGTGCGCTGCATCTGCTTGAGCACGACCGGGAACATCGCCGGCGGGATGGACAGGTAGAAGGCGGCGTTGCCGCCGATCCCGTGGGTGCCCTCGAGCTCCCCGAGGGTGGCGGCCAGCTGGTCGAAGGCGTTGTCGTCGTCGAACGAGCCCTGCACGAAGCGCACGCTGCCGGCCAGCCGCTCCCAGACCTCCTCCCGCCACGGGGTGCGGGCGGCCTTGCGCGCGGCCTCGCGGGCCAGCTCGGCGAAGTCCTCGTCGCCCCAGTCGCGGCGGGCGAAGCCCAGCAGGGCGAAGTTGGTCGGCAGCAGACCGCGGTTGGCCAGGTCGTAGACCGCCGGCAGCAGCTTCTTGCGCGCGAGGTCCCCGGTGATGCCGAAGACGACCAGGGCGCAGGGCTCGGGTACGCGGGGCAACCGCCGGTCCCGCGGATCGCGCAGCGGGTTGGAGATCATGGTCCGTCCTCGTGGTCGGGTGGGTGGCCGCCGTCCGGCGCGGCGGTGCACCGGGCGGCGGGTGGTGCGGGTGCGCTCGTGGACCCTGATCTTCCCCGAGGCTGCTCAGCCGAGCGCGTCGAGCAGCTGGCCGGTGCCCGCGGCCCGGTCGGTCAGGTGCAGGTGCAGCAGCGGCCGCTGCCGCGCGACCAGGGCCTGCCGGTCACCGGCGGCCTGGGCGGCCTGCAGCGTCGCGAAGCCGTAGGGCCGGTCGGGCACCGGGAGGTCCGCCGCGACGGCCCCGGTGACCTGCAGGAACGCGCCGGTCCGCGGGCCGCCCTTGTGGTACTGGCCGGTGGAGTGCAGGGAGCGCGGGCTCCACCCGAAGGTGACGGCGTGCTCGGTGTGCCGGGCCAGCGCCGCCCGCAGCTCGCCGGCGCGGGCGTCGGCTATCCGGTCCAGGTAGGCCATCACCGCGAGGTAGCCCCGCGGCGGGACGGCGGCCAGCAGCGCCTGCAGGGCCAGGGCCACCCCGTCGTGCTGGCGCAGGTCCACTCCCCCGAGCAGCCCGCCGGGCGCACGCAGCTCGACGGCGCCGATCGTCGCCAGCGGCGGCTCGGCGGGCAGGCCGGCGTCCAGCAGCCGCAGGGTGTTCTCCTCGGACTCCGCCACGTCCGGCTGGTCGAACGGGTTGGTGCCGAGCACCCGCCCGGCCACGGCGGTGGCGTACTCCCAGCCGAGGAACTGTGCACCGAGCGGGCCGGTCACGCCGACGGAGGGGCCCGGCGGGACCGGGCCGCCGCCGACGACGGCCAGCAGCGCGTCCGGGGCGGTGGCGCCGGGGGCGTCGGGCGACTCGACGACGACCAGCAGCAGCCCGCGGCCGTCCTTGCCGGTGGACCCGGCGACCAGCTGCTCGGCCCAGTCGCCGAAGCCGGGGATCGCCGAGCCGCCGTCGGCGAGGGCGACCTTGTCGCGACCGGTGCGGAAGCCCGCGCTCAGCGCCACGCCCAGCTCGAGCGCGGCGTTGCCGGGCTCGGCCAGGTGTTCGGCGAGCTCGGCGGCCTGCTCGAGCAGCGCGCCGACGTCGGCCCCGGCCAGCGCTGCAGGCACCAGGCCGGAGGCCGACAGCGCGCTGTAGCGGCCGCCGACGTGCGGGTCGGCGAGGAACACCTCGCGGACGCCCATGGCCGCGGCGGTCTCCGCCAGCGGCGAGCCGGGGTGGGTGACGACGACGAACCGGGCCCCGATCTGCTTCTCGTCGAGGCCCGCGTCGGCGAACGCCTGGATGGTCGCGCGCCGCTGGCTGTCGGTCTCCACCGTGCCGCCGGACTCGGCGCTGAGCACGACGACGGTGCGGTCCAGGTCCGTCAGCGCGGCGGCGACCTGCTGCGGATCGGTGGTGTCCAGGACGACGAGCGGCACGCCCGCCGTCCGGCAGATCACCTCCGGCGCCAGCGACGAGCCGCCCACCCCGCAGAGCACCACCCGGTCCAGGCCCTCGGACCGCAGCTCGGCGCGCAGCTCGGCCAGCCGGCCCACCAGCGGCCGTGAGGTCGCCGGCAGGTCCAGCCAGCCCAGCCGGACCGCGGCCTCGCGCTCGGCCTCCGGCCCCCACAGGGTGGGGTCCTCGGCCACCAGCCGGGCGGCGACGTCGTCGTCGGCCAGCTGGGTCCGCACCGGCTCGGGGACGTCGAGCCCGGTACAGCGGAACGCGAAGGTCACCCGGCCTCGCCGCCGGCGCTCGTCGGTCGCGTCCCGCCGGGTGGGGTCACTTCTTGTCCTGGAGCTCGCCGCGCACGGACTCGGTCAGCTCGTCCCACGAGTCGGCGAACTTCTGCACGCCCTCGTCCTCGATCACCCGGAAGACGTCGTCGAGGTCGACGCCGGCGTCGGCGACGGCCTTCAGCACCGAGGCGGCGTCCTCGTAGGTCTGCTGGACCGGGGTGCCGGGCTCGCCGTGGTCGGCGTAGGCCTTCATCGTCTTCTCCGGCATGGTGTTCACCGTGCCGGGGGCGATGAGCTCGCTGACGTAGAGGGTGTCGGGGTACTCGGGGTTCTTCACGCCGGTGGAGGCCCACAGCGGCCGCTGCGGCCTGGCGCCCTTGGCCTCCAGCGCACTCCAGCGGTCGGAGGAGAAGACCTCCTCGTAGGCCTGGTAGGCCAGTTGCGCGTTGGCCAGCGCCGCCTTGCCCTTGAGGTGGTCGGCGCCCACCTTCTCCAGCCGCTTGTCGATCTCGGTGTCCACGCGGGACACGAAGAACGACGCCACCGAGGCGATGCCCGACAGGTTCGCGTCGGCGTCCTCGGCCAGCCGCTGCTCCAGCCCGGACAGGTAGGCGTCCATGACCGCCCGGTACCGCTCGAGGCTGAAGATGAGGGTGACGTTCACACTGATGCCCCGGGCGATGGACGTCGTGATGGCCGGGAGTCCGGCCTCGGTGGCCGGGATCTTGATGTAGAGGTTCGGCCGGTCGACCAGCCACCACAGGTGCGCGGCCTCGGCGGCCGTCGCGTCGGTGTCGTGGGCCAGGCCGGGAGCGACCTCCAGCGACACCCGGCCGTCGCCGGGCTGCCGCTCGGCGACCGGCCGGAGCAGGTCACAGGCGTCCCGGACGTCGGCGGCGGTGATGGTGCGCAGCGCCTCCTCCACGCTGACCGAGCGCACCGCGAGGGCGTGCAGCTGGTCGTCGTAGGACTCCGACCCGCTGATCGCCGCGGCGAAGATGGTCGGGTTGGTGGTGACGCCGACGACGCTGTACTCGTCGACCATCGACTGCAGGTTCCCGCTGCGGATGCGGTCGCGGGAGAGGTCGTCGAGCCAGACGGCGACCCCGGCCGACGACAGCTCGGCCAGCTTCTCGTTCTGTGCCATGTCCTTGCCTTCCTAGGTGGATCTGGAGCGGCCCTGTCGCAGGGACCCGGCCCGAGCTCGCGAGGGTCGGGGGGCGACAGGGTCCTTACAGATCGCCGGTGGGGTGGGGGAGGCCCCCTGTGGCTGCAACCGGGCCGGCGGGGACGGCGTTCCCCGCCCGGGCGGCCTCGATCGACTCGCGGGCAGCGGCCACGACGGCCTCGTCGGTGAGGCCGAACTGCTCGTACAGGACGGAGTAGGCGGCGCTGGCCCCGTAGTGGGTGAGGCCGACGATCCGGCCGGCGTCGCCGACGAACTCACGCCACCCCATGGGCACGCCGGCCTCGACGCTGACCCGGGCGCGGACGGTGGGCGGCAGCACGTCGTCCTTGTAGGCCTGGTCCTGGTCGGCGAACCACTCCACGCAGGGGACCGAGACCACCTGGGTCGGCACGCCGTCGGCCTCCAGGCGCTCCCGGGCGGCCACGGCGATCTGCACCTCGGAGCCGGTGCCGAGCAGGATCACCTCGGGGCTGCCGTTCGACGCCTCGACCAGCACGTAGGCCCCGCGGGCCACGCCTTCGGCCGAGCCGAACTCCGACCGGTCGAACACCGGCAGGTTCTGCCGGGACAGCAGCAGGCCGGCCGGGCGGTCGTTGTTCTCCAGCACGGTGCGCCAGGCGACGGCGACCTCGTTGGCGTCGGCCGGGCGGACGACGTCCAGCCCCGGGATGGCGCGCAGCGCGGCGAAGTGCTCGATCGGCTGGTGGGTCGGGCCGTCCTCGCCCAGGCCGATGGAGTCGTGCGTCCAGACGTAGGTGACCGGCAGCTGCATGAGCGCGGCCAGCCGCACCGCGCCGCGCATGTAGTCGGAGAAGGTGAGGAAGGTGCCGCCGTAGACGCGGGTGCCGCCGTGCAGGGCGATCCCGTTCATGATCGCGCCCATCCCGTGCTCGCGGACGCCGAAGTGCAGCGTGCGCCCGTACGGCCCGCCCGACCACATCTTCGTCTGCCGGTCGGCGGGCAGGAACGACGGTTCGCCCTTGACCGCGGTGTTGTTGCTCTCCGCCAGGTCGGCCGACCCGCCCCACAGCTCGGGCAGCACCGGGTAGAGCGCGGCGAGCACCTCGCCGGAGGCCTTGCGGGTGGCCACGCCCTTCGGGTCGGCGTCCCAGTCCGGGAGGGCCGTGCCGAAGCCCTCGGGCAGGGTGCGGGTGCGCATCCGGTCGAGCAGTGCGGCCGCGTCGGCGTTCTCGCGCTGCCAGGCGGCGAACCGTTCCTCCCACTCCGCGCGCGCCTTGCGGCCCTCCTCCACGACCGAGCGGGCGTGGGCCAGCACCTCGTCGTCGACGTCGAAGGTCTTATCCGGGTCGAAGCCGAGGATCTCCTTGGTGGCGCGCACCTCGTCCTCGCCGAGCGCCGAGCCGTGCGAGGCGCCGGTGTTCTGCTTGTTCGGGGCCGGCCAGGCGATGATCGTGCGGACCACGACGAGCGAGGGCCGGCCGGTCTCGGCCTTGGCGGCGGCGAAGGCCCGGTCGACCGCGGCCAGGTCCTCGCCGTCGTCGACGTGCTGCACGTGCCAGCCGTAGGCCTCGTAGCGCTTGCCGACGTCCTCGGTGAACGCGACGTTCGTGTCGTCCTCGATGGAGATGCTGTTGTCGTCGTAGACGAGGACCAGGTTGCCCAGCTGCTGCGTGCCGGCCAGCGACGACGCCTCGCCGCTGACGCCCTCCTCCATGTCGCCGTCGGAGGCGAAGCACCAGATGGTGTGGTCGAACAGGCTCTCGCCGTCGGGGGCGTCGGGGTCGAGCAGGCCGCGCTCGCGGCGGGCGGCCATCGCCATCCCGACGGCGTTGCCGACGCCCTGGCCCAGCGGGCCGGTCGTCGTCTCCACGCCCGGCGTGTGGTTGACCTCGGGGTGGCCGGGGGTCCTCGAGCCCCAGGTGCGCAGCGCCTGCAGGTCCGCCAGCTCCAGGCCGTAGCCGGAGAGGTAGAGCTGGATGTACAGGGTCAGGCTCGAGTGGCCCATGGACAGCACGAAGCGGTCGCGGGCCACCCAGTTCGGGTCGCTGGGGTCGTGCCTGAGCCACTTGTGGAACAGCAGGTAGGCGGTCGGGGCCATGCTCATCGCCGTCCCCGGGTGGCCGTTGCCCACCTTCTGGACGGCGTCCATCGCCAGCACCCGCGCGGTGTCGATGGCGCGGCGGTCGAGCTCCCCGAAGCCGTCGGGGAGGGTCGGGTGCGGCTGGCGCGGATCGCCGGTCGGTGCGTCGGTGGCGGCCTCGGCCGGAGCCTCGGCCGCGGTGCTCTTCGTCGCGTCGTCGGTGGTCATCGGTCTGTCGTGCTCCCTCGGGTCGGCCGTGCGGGACCGCCCGGGTGCGCTGCGGCGACCTGTCGACCCGGGCGGACGGCGGTGCCTGGCCCCAGCGACCGGCCTCGCGTCAGCTCCGGCCCGGCTGCTCGTTGCCAGGACGCACCGTCATCGTTGTCGGCCCTACCCGCTGCGTGCGCAGCACCAACGTGGTCGACCCTAGTGGTCTGCTCAGGGAGGAGACCCTGGTCATGCCCACCGGAGGACGGGGTGGCCGCGGGCTACAGTTGGGCCGTTCTCCCGTCCCCGGTCGAAAGGGACCCCGTGCTGTTCCCGTACCTGGTGGAGCCGTGCCCGGTGGTGCCCTGCTGGCGTGCCGACACCCCGTCGGTGGCCGCCCGGTGACGACGCTCTCCGAACGCCCGGCCGTCCAGGGCCGGCGCCTGTCGGCCACGATCCGCGCCTACGTCGCGCTGACCAAGCCGCGGATCATCGAGCTGCTGCTCATCACGACCCTGCCGGCGATGATGCTCGCCGTCGGCGGGCTGCCCTCCTGGGAGCTGCTGCTGGCCACCATGGCCGGCGGCACCCTCGCCGCCGCCGCGGCCAACGTCTTCAACTGCTGGTACGACCGCGACATCGATCGGCTCATGCACCGGACGGAGCGCCGTCCGCTGGTCACCGGCGAGATGACACCGCGCGCCGCACTGGTGTTCGGCCTGGTGCTCACGGTCCTGTCGGTCGCGCTGCTGTACGTCACGACCACGCCGCTGGCCGCCGTCCTGGCCCTGGGCGCTATCGCCTACTACGCCGTGGTCTACACGATCGTGCTGAAGCGGCACACCCGGCACTCGACCCTGTTCGGCGGAGTGCCCGGGGCGGCGCCGGTGCTCATCGGCTGGGCCGCGGTCACCGGCACGCTGGCCTGGCCCGCGGTGGTCTTCTTCGGCGTCGTCTTCTGCTGGCAGCTGCCGCACTTCTGGGCGCTGGCCATGCGGTTCCGCGCCGACTACGCGCGCGCCGACGTCCCGATGCTCCCGGTGGTGGCCAGCCCGTTGTCGGTCGGTCGGCAGACCGTCGTCTGGACCTGGCTGACCGTCGCGGTCTCGCTGCTGCTGTGGCCGGTGGCCGACGGCTACGGCATCGGCTGGGTGTACACCGCCGCCGCGGCCGCGCTGGGGGGCTGGTTCGTCGTCGAGGCGCACCGGCTGCTGCGGCGCATCCGCTCCGGTGCGGAGACCAGGCCGATGAAGCTGTTCCACGTCTCGATCACCTACATGACCCTGCTCTCCATCGCGATCATCGTCGACGTCCTGGTCTGAAGAAGGGCCCCGTCCTCCCCATCCTTCGCAGGCTCCGGGCGGGGCCGGCGGTGACGTCGCGGTGACGTCGGGGTGACGGATCTCGCCTAGCCTGTGCGGCGCCTGCGGGACGCTGTCGGGGAGGTCGCCATGCGGGATCGTCGACGGGCGCCACTGGTCCTGCTGGCCGTGCTGCTCGGCGCGCTCGCCGCGCCGGCGGCAGCGCAGGCGGACCCGCCCCGAGAAGCCGACGACCCCGAACTGCTGGTCACCGGCCTGGCGGGGGGCTCGGGCAGCACGGTGGGTCCCGACGGCGCGCTGTACGTGCCCGAACCCGTCTCGGGTGAGGTCTCCCGGATCGACCCGGACACCGGAGAGACGACGGTCGTCGCCTCGTGCCTGCCTCCGCAGGTGCTGGTGGGGGACGCCGGCGGCGCCATGGACGTCGCGTTCCTCGACTCGACGATGTACGCCCTCACCTCGATGGTCAGCGCGGACGTCGGTGGCAGCGCCGTGACCGGCGTCTTCCGCGTCGAGGACGACACCTGTGAGGTCGTCGCCGACATCGGCGCGTGGACGATCGAGAACCCGCCGCCCCCGGACTTCGACTTCTTCGTGCCCACCGGTGTGCCGTACGCGATGGAGGCGTACCGGGGCGGCTTCCTCGTCACCGACGGGCACGCCAACCGCGTGCTGCAGGTGACCCTGGACGGTGAGGTCCGCACGGTGCTGCAGCTCGGCAACGTCGTCCCGCTCGGGCTCGACCTCGTGGACCGCACGGTGTACCTCTCCCTGGCCGGCCCCGTCCCCCACCTGCCGGAGGACGGCCAGGTGCTGTCGTTCGACCTGCGGTCGGCCGATCCCGAGCTCGTCGCCTCGGGCGGACGGTTGCTCGTCGACGTGGAGGCGGGCCGGCACGCGCTGTACGCGCTCGCGCAGGGCGACTTCCCCGAGGGCGGGCCGGAGGGGGCACCGGCGCTGCCGGACACCGGCCGGCTGCTGGTGGCGGACCGGGACGGCGGCTTCGACGTGGTCGCCGCCGGACTGGACCGCCCGACGTCGATGGAGCTCGTCGACGGGACCGCCTACGTGGTCACCTACGACGGCGAGGTCTGGCGGGTCGGGGACCTGCCGGACGGCCGGCACCGCTGACCCGGCCGGGCCCGGCGTCAGCGCGCAGCGGAGGCCGGGACCTGCGGGGACTCCAGCGGCAGCTCGGACGCCGGCCCGCGGACGGACCACACCAGCCGGGCCGTGTACGCCGTCACCAGCACCGCGCCGAGCATGTGCAGCAGCACGAGCGCGATCGGCAGGTCGGTGAAGTACTGCACGTAGCCGACGACACCCTGCGCCAGCTGGACGACCAGCAGGTCGCGCGCCGCCCGCCTCACGCGGCCGGGGGCGTCCGTGGCGTGCAGCGCCACGAGCAGCGCGACGGTCAGCCCGACCAGCAGGAACACCGCGTCGGCGTGCAGCTGGCTGACCAGCTCGACGTCGAAGCCCATCCGGTCGCCGGTCGGGACGTCGTCCTCGTCGACGTCCCCGCTGTGCGGCCCGCTGCCGGTCACCAGCGTGCCGAGCACCAGGACGACGGCCGTGACGGCGGCGACCCCGGTCACCAGCAGGCCCAGCGGACGGCGCAGCAGCGGCTGGCCCACCCCGGGCTCGCGGGAGCGCAGCCACAGCACGGTGGCCAGCGCGATCAGCACGATCGACACGAGGAAGTGCGCCGCGACCGTCCACGGGTTCAGGCCGGTGAGCACGGTGACCCCGCCGAGCAGCGCCTGCGCGGGGACGCCGAGGAAGGTCAGGACCGCCAGCAGGCGCAGGTCGCGGCGCGCGGACCGCCACACCGCGACGACGGTGGCGATGGCGACCGCGGCGAGCACGAAGGTGAGCAGCCGGTTGCCGAACTCGATGACGCCGTGGCCGGCCAGTTCGGGCGTGGCGACGAAGCTCTCGCTCGTGCACCGCGGCCAGGTCGGGCAGCCCAGGCCCGAGCCGGTGAGCCGGACGGCGCCGCCGGTGACGACGATCGCGCCGTTGGCGACGGCGTTGGCCAGGGCGAGCCGCGAGACGACGGCGGAGGAGACCGGCACGAGCCGATGCTAGCCGCGCGGACGGGCACCCCCGGTCCGCCCGGGGCGGAGGGCGGGGCGGGAGGAGCAGCCGGCGTCCTGCGGTGTGCCGGGCGCGAGTGACCGGGGCCCGTTCCCGGCCGGCGCCGGGTCCGTGCCCGGCTTAGGTCGCCCTTGCTTGCACGCGCCGGGAAATAGGTAACACTTGTGTTGTGGAAAGCAGCACGGTGCAGGTGGGCGGCGGGGCGAGCACCCCGGCCCGGCCCTCGCCGTCCGCCGACGACGGGCCCACGCGGCACCGCGTCACCGCCCTGCTGCTGGAGCACGGCCCGCAGACCGCGACCGAGCTCGCCGAGCAGCTGGGCGTCTCGCCGACCGCCGTCCGCCGGCACCTCGACGCGCTGGTCTCCACCGGCCGCGTCGAGGAGCGGCACGCTCCCGGCACCCCGCGGGGGCGCGGCCGCCCGGCCCGGCTGTTCCACCTGACCGACGCCGGCCGCTCGGACTTCCCGCACGCCTACGACGACCTCGCGCTGACCGCGCTGCGGTTCGTCGCGGCGCAGGGCGGGCCGGACGCGGTCCGCGCCGTCGCCGAGGCGCAGCTCGCCGGGCTGGAGCAGCGCTGCTCGGCCGCGGTGGAGGCAGCACCGGGCGCCCCGGTCGACCGGGCCCAGGCCCTCGCCGGCGCGCTCACGGCCGAGGGCTACGCTGCCTCGGCCTCGGCGATCTCCGGCGGCGGGCAGCTCTGCCAGCACCACTGCCCGGTCGCGCACGTGGCAGCGGAGTTCCCGCAGCTGTGCGAGGCCGAGACGGCGGTGATCGGCCGGCTCGTCGGCACGCACGTGCAGCGGCTGGCCACGATCGCCCACGGCGACGGGGTGTGCACCACGCACATCCCGGGGCCGGTCCGCCGCAGGTACGACGAAGACCGGCCCCGTCCGGAGGCTCACCCCGAGCCCCGGTGGCCCCGTCCGGAGGCTCGTCCCGAGCCTGCGAGGGATGGGAGGGACGGGGTCCTTCCCGAGGAGGACGGGGTCCTTCCTCACACGCGCGCGGGGAACAGATCGGGCCCCGCGAGCCCTGTACCGGACGAGCGCGCGGCGCACCGGCTCCGAGCCGGTGGACGCCCCGCCCCGTCCACCAGCAGCACCCCCACGAACGACCGGGAGAGGACGCCCGCATGACCAGCACGCAGCAGCCGGCAGCCACGGCGGCACAGCCGCTGACGCAGGACGAGCAGATCGACCAGCTCGGCCGGTACCAGTACGGCTGGGCGGACGCCGACGTCGCCGGGGCCTCCGCCCGCCGCGGCCTGGACGAGGACGTCGTCCGGGACATCTCGGCCCGCAAGAACGAGCCCGAGTGGATGCTCGAGCGGCGGCTCAAGGCCCTGAAGCTGTTCGGCCGCAAGCCCATGCCCGACTGGGGCTCGGACCTGTCCGGGATCGACTTCCAGAACATCAAGTACTTCGTGCGCTCCACCGAGGCCCAGGCGGCCTCGTGGGAGGACCTGCCCGACGACATCAAGAACACCTACGACCGGCTGGGCATCCCCGAGGCCGAGAAGCAGCGGCTGGTCTCCGGTGTCGCCGCCCAGTACGAGTCCGAGGTCGTCTACCACCAGATCCAGAAGGAGCTGGAGGACCAGGGCGTCGTCTTCCTGGACACCGACTCGGCGCTCAAGGAGCACCCGGAGATCTTCCAGGAGTACTTCGGCTCTGTCATCCCGTCCGGCGACAACAAGTTCGCCGCGCTGAACACCGCCGTGTGGTCGGGCGGCTCGTTCATCTACGTGCCCAAGGGCGTGCACGTCGACATCCCGCTGCAGGCCTACTTCCGGATCAACACCGAGAACATGGGCCAGTTCGAGCGGACGCTGATCATCGTCGACGAGGGCGCGTACGTGCACTACGTCGAGGGCTGCACCGCGCCGATCTACAAGTCCGACTCGCTGCACTCCGCGGTCGTCGAGATCATCGTCAAGAAGAACGCGCGCTGCCGGTACACGACCATCCAGAACTGGTCGAACAACGTCTACAACCTGGTCACCAAGCGGGCGATCGCCCACGAGGGCGCGACCATGGAGTGGGTCGACGGCAACCTCGGCTCCAAGGTCACCATGAAGTACCCGGCGGTCTGGATGACCGGCGAGCACGCCAAGGGCGAGGTGCTCTCCATCGCCTTCGCCGGCGAGGGCCAGCACCAGGACGCCGGCGCCAAGATGGTGCACGCCGCGCCGAACACCTCCTCGACGATCGTGTCGAAGTCCGTCGCCCGGGGCGGCGGCCGCACGTCCTACCGCGGCCTGGTCCAGGTCGACGAGGGCGCGCACGGCTCGAGGTCGACGGTGAAGTGCGACGCGCTGCTGGTCGACACGATCAGCCGGTCGGACACCTACCCCTACGTCGACGTCCGCGAGGACGACGTCGCGATGGGTCACGAGGCGACCGTCTCCCGGGTCAGCGACGACCAGCTCTTCTACCTGATGAGCCGCGGTCTGTCGGAGGACGAGGCGATGGCGATGGTGGTCCGCGGGTTCGTGGAGCCGATCGCCCGCGAGCTCCCGATGGAGTACGCCCTCGAGCTGAACCGCCTGATCGAGCTGCAGATGGAAGGTGCCGTCGGCTGATGCCGTCCCAGGACAACCCCAGCACCACCGGTCTGACCACGGAGTCGGCAACCCTCGCCGGCGAGCTGTTCGGCGAGGGGGTGGGCACCCAGGCCGGCCCGCCCGCCACGCCGGCCGCGGGCACCGGCACCGCCGGGCAGGTCGCGCCGGGCGCGCACTCGCACGGCGGCCCGGCCCCGACCGGCTCGCCGGCCGAGCGGTTCACCTCGACCGACCCGGACGCCTTCGGCGTGCCCACCGGCCGCGAGGAGACCTGGCGCTTCACCCCGATGAAGCGCATCCGCCCGCTGCTGGACGGCGCTCCGTCGGACGCCCACCTGCAGTGGGACACCGACCTGCCCGAGGGCGTCGAGCTGACCAGCGTCGAGGCCGACGACCCACTGCTCAAGGGCCTGCCCGAGCCGGTCGACCGGCTGGCCGCCCTGGCCCGGCAGCGCAGCGGCGGCGCGGCCGTCGTGCGGGTGCGGCCCGAGGTCGTGCTCGACGGCCCGGTCACCCTGCGGCTGTCGGGCACCGGCTCCGACGACGTCGTGTGGGGCCAGCTCGTGATCGAGGTCGGCGCCTTCGCCCAGGCGACCGTCGTCCTCGACCACAGCGGCCTGGCGAGGTACGCCGGCGGCGTCGCCGTCCTCGTCGGTGACGGCGCGCAGGTCCGCGTCGTCTCGGTGCAGGACTGGGCGCCCGGTGCGGTCCACGGCGGGCAGCTGGACGCCGTCGTCGGCCGCGACGCCACCTTCACGCAGGTCGTGGTCACCCTCGGCGGTGACCTGGTGCGGCTGGTCAGCAACGTCCAGTACGCCGGCCCCGGCGGGACGGCAGAGCTCTTCGGCGTCTACTTCTCCGACGAGACCCAGCACCAGGAGCACCGGCTCTGGGTGGACCACGCGGTGCCCAACTGCACCAGCAACGTGCTCTACAAGGGCGCGCTGCAGGGCGAGGGCGCGCGCACGGTCTGGATCGGCGACGTCCGGATCCGGCCCGCGGCCACGGGCACCGACACCTACGAGCTCAACCGCAACCTGGTCCTCACCGACGGCGCCCGCGCCGACTCGGTGCCCAACCTGGAGATCGAGACCGGCGAGATCGTCGGCGCCGGCCACGCCAGCGCCACCGGCCGGTTCGACGACGAGCAGCTGTTCTACCTCTGCTCGCGGGGCATCGACGCGGAGACCGCGCGCCGCCTGGTCGTCCGCGGCTTCTTCGCCGACGTCGTCCAGCGCATCGGGATCGACGAGCTGCAGGACCGGCTGATGCGCAGCATCGAGACCCGTCTTGGTGCGCTGCCCGGCCTGGACGAGCAGCCGGTCGAGGTGGCCTGACCCATGGCCTTCGAGCGGGTCTGCAGACTCTCGGAGGTGCCGGAGAACGGGGCCCTGCGGGTCGAGCTGTCCGACATCGACGTGGCCGTCGTCCGGTACGAGGACGACGTGTACGCGATCCAGGACGTCTGCTCGCACGCCGAGGTGCCGCTGTCGGAGGGCGACGTCGAGGAGTTCGACGGGGCCCCCACCATCGAGTGCTGGCTGCACGGGTCGTGCTTCGACCTGCGCACCGGCGAGCCCACCAACCTGCCGGCCACCGAGCCGGTCGACGTCTACCCGGTCCGCGTGGAGGGGGAGGACGTGCTCGTCGACACGGAGGCAAGCGCTGTGTCCGACGACGTCCTGCCCCGCGCGGCCGGCAACTGAGGAGCGAGAAGAGAAGTGTCCGTTCTGGAGATCCGCGACCTGCACGTCACCGTCGGCGAGGGTGACGACGCCAAGGAGATCCTCCGCGGCGTCGACCTGACCATCCGGTCGGGCGAGACGCACGCGATCATGGGGCCGAACGGGTCGGGCAAGTCGACCCTGGCCTACTCGATCGCCGGCCACCCCAAGTACACGATCACCGGCGGCACGGTGACCCTCGACGGCGAGGACGTCCTCGCGATGACCGTCGACGAGCGCGCCCGCGCCGGCCTGTTCCTGGCCATGCAGTACCCGGTCGAGGTCCCCGGCGTCTCGGTGTCGAACTTCCTGCGCACCGCCGCCACCGCCATCAAGGGCGAGGCCCCCAAGCTGCGGACCTGGGTCAGGGACGTCAAGACCGAGATGGCCGGCCTCGAGATGGACCCGGCGTTCGCCGAGCGCAACGTCAACGAGGGCTTCTCCGGCGGTGAGAAGAAGCGCCACGAGATCCTGCAGATGCGGCTGCTCAAGCCCCGCATCGCGATCCTCGACGAGACCGACTCCGGCCTCGACGTCGACGCGCTCCGGGTCGTCTCCGAGGGCGTCAACCGCACCCGCGAGGAGGGGGACGTCGGCGTCATGCTGATCACCCACTACACGCGGATCCTGCGCTACATCAAGCCCGACTTCGTGCACGTCTTCGTCGCCGGCCGGGTCGTGGACGAGGGCGGCCCGGAGCTGGCGGCCAAGCTCGAGGAAGAGGGCTACGCCGCCTACGTCAAGGACTCCAACGAGCAGGCGAGCATCGAGAAGGCCGCCGCGGAGGTCGTTCAGGCATGACCCAGACCGTCTCGCGTCCCGGTGCCGGGGCGCGGAAGGCGCCCCTGCCCCTGGACGTCGAGGCGATCCGGGCGGACTTCCCGATCCTGTCCCGCACCGTGCGGGACGGGAAGCGGCTGGTCTACCTGGACTCCGGGGCCACCGCGCAGAAGCCGCTCAGCGTCCTGGACGCCGAGCGCGACTTCTACCTGACCTGCAACGCCGCACCGCACCGGGGCGCGCACCAGCTCGCCGAGGAGGCGACCGCCCGCTACGAGGCGGCCCGCGCCACCATCGGCGCCTTCATCGGCGCGCCGGCCGACGAGGTCGTCTTCACCCGCAACAGCACCGAGGCGATCAACCTGGTCGCCTACGCGCTGTCGAACGCGGCCACCGCCAAGGAGCCGGAGTTCCGGCGGTACGCCGTCGGGCAGGGCGACGAGATCGTCGTCACCGAGATGGAGCACCACGCCAACCTGGTGCCCTGGCAGCAGCTGTGCGAGCGGACCGGCGCCACGCTGCGCTGGCTCGGGCTGACCGACGACGGCCGGCTGGACCTCTCCGACCTCGGCACCGTGGTCAACGAGCGGACCAAGCTCGTCGCGGTCACCCAGCAGTCGAACATCCTCGGCACGATCAACCCGCTCGAGGACATCGTCGCCCGGGCCCGGAAGGTCGGCGCCCTGCTGCTGGTCGACGGCGCGCAGTCGGTGCCGCACCAGCCGGTCGACGTGACCACGCTCGGTGCCGACTTCCTGGTGTTCTCCGGCCACAAGATGCTGGGCCCGACGGGCGTCGGCGTCCTGTGGGGCTGCTACGAGGTGCTCGACGCGCTGCCGCCGTTCCTCACCGGCGGCTCGATGATCGAGGTCGTGCGGATGGAGGGCAGCACCTTCATGCCGCCGCCGCAGCGCTTCGAGGCCGGCGTGCCGATGACCGCACAGGTGATCGGGCTGGCCGCGGCCGTCGAGTACCTGCAGCAGCTGGGCATGGACCGGGTGCAGGCGCACGAGGAGGCGCTGACCGGTTACGCGCTGGCGAAGCTGGCCGAGATCCCCGGCGTCACGGTGATCGGCCCGCCGGACACCGTCGCCCGCGGCGGCGCGGTCTCCTTCACCGTCGAGGGCATCCACCCGCACGACGTGGGCCAGGTGCTGGACGACCTCGGCGTCGAGGTCCGGGTCGGTCACCACTGCGCCTGGCCGGTGGTGCGCCGCTACGGCGTCCCGGCCACGACGCGGGCCACCTTCTACGTGCACACCGGCTACGACGACATCGACGCGCTGGCCGACGCCATCCGGGAAGCCCAGCGCTTCTTCGGTGTTGCACAGGGCGAGGTGAGCTGATGCAGCTGCAGTCGATGTACCAGGAGATCATCCTGGACCACTACCGCAACCCGCACGGCCGCGGGCTGCGCGAGCCGTTCGAGGCCGAGGTGCACCACGTCAACCCGACGTGTGGTGACGAGGTCACCCTGCGGGTGCACCTGGACGGCGACACCCTCGCCGACGTCTCCTACGAGGGGATGGGTTGCTCGATCAGCCAGGCGTCGGTGTCGGCGATGTACGAGCTCGTCGTCGGCAAGTCGGTGCCCGAGGCGCTGGAGACCGGCGAGCACTTCATGACGCTGATGCAGAGCAAGGGTGACGCGTCGGTGGCCGAGAAGCTCGAGGACGAGCTGGAGGACGCCGTCGCGTTCGCCGGCGTGTCGAAGTACCCGGCGCGGATCAAGTGCGCGCTGATGAGCTGGATGGCCCTCAAGGACGCGTCCGCCCGGGCACTGGCGGCCACCGCCGCGCCGGGCACCCACCCCACCACCCCAGTTGGAGGCGACAAGGCATGAGCGAGACCACCGAGAACGCCACCCCCGCGACCGACGGGGCGCCGGGCGACCTCCCGGCTCACAAGTCAGCGCTGCTCGAGGACGTCGAGGAGGCGATGCGCGACGTCGTCGACCCCGAGCTCGGCGTCAACGTCGTCGACCTCGGCCTGGTCTACGGCATCGACGTCGTCGACGAGGTCGCGGTCATCGACATGACGCTGACCTCCGCGGCCTGTCCGCTGACCGACGTCATCGAGGATCAGGCGCGCCAGGCCCTCACCGGCGGTCCCGGCCCCGGCCTGGTCGACGACATCCGGATCAACTGGGTCTGGATGCCGCCGTGGGGCCCGGACAAGATCACCGACGACGGCCGCGAGCAGCTGCGCGCCCTCGGCTTCCGCGTCTGAGGGAGGACCCCTCCGCCCCCCACCCCTCGCACGCTCGGGGCGGGCCCCTGTAGAGGGGCCGCGTCTGCCCCCACCGTTCGCAGGCTCGCGGCGGGTCCCTGCAGGGGCCGCCATCGACACCGCGACGGCCCGCAGCCGCCTGCCGGGGGTGCGGGCCGTCGCCGTCTCTAGCGCATCTCGGCCAGGAGGGCGTTGAACCCGGCCACCGGGTGGCGCTCCCGCCGGGCGCCGACCGCCAGCAGCACCACCCCCACCGCGAGCGCGCCGGACACGGGCAGCGGCAGGGCCAGCACGGCCAGCCCGAGGGCCAGCGCGACTGCCGTCCAGGCGGCGATGACCAGCGGCGCGCGCACCGCCCGCCACGCCGCCACGCCCATCACCGTGGCGGCCACCAGCAGCACCAGCACCGGCCGGGTGCTGCCCGGCGCGACCACCGCCCATCCCACCGACGGGACCGCCGCGACCAGCAACCCCGGGCCCCACGCCGGCCAGGACGGCCCGGCGGCCAGCCGCGGCCCGGCGGCCAGCAGCAGCCCCAGCGCGGCCGGCAGCGTGTAGGCCTCCACGACCGACGAGCCCGCCAGCGCGGCGGCCGTCCACGCGGCGCCCACCAGCTGGGCGGCCCCGGCCCGCCACGCGGGGGACCCCTCCGGGGCGCCGTTCCGCGGATCCGGCGTGTACCAGGCGTGCCAGCCCCAGGCACAGGTCACCAGTCCCTGCGCGGCCAGCTGGACCGCCAGTGCACCGCGGTCGCGGGCGGCCACCAGCAGCACCACCGCCAGCACCGCGCAGACCGCACCGGTGACGACGGTGGCCCGTCGCGTCTGCGGGTCGAGCACCAGCCCGGCGCCCAACGACGCCGCGTAGAGGACGCCGAGGCAGACCGCGGCCGCCCCGGCGCCCACCAGCCCGCTCGCGACGGCGACCAGTGCGGCACCGGCCAGGCAGCCGACCGCGGCGGGCGCGGCCACGGGCCGGTCGTCGCGCCGCAGCGCCGCGACCAGCACGCACGGCAGCGCGGTGAGCACCAGCAGGAGGACCAGCTCCAGCCACCGCGACCCGGCGACCAGCCGGCCGACGCTCAGCACGACCAGCGTGCCGCCCGCCGCGAGGGCTGCCGGGAGGAACAACCCGCGCACCCAGCCGGTGAGCAGCGCCGCGGCGGCCGAGGCGAGCAGCACCCCGGTGTAGCCGGCGAGGAGCACCGCGCCAGGTCCTGGAGCGCCCAGCGCGCCGCCGAGCGCCGCCCCCGAGACCGCACCGGCCAGGACGGGGACGGCACGCGGCGGCCCGAGCAGCGGCTCCAGGACACGGTCCAGCCGGGCGACCACCAGCTCGAGCGCGGCGGCGACCGTGAGCGCGGCCGAGGTCCAGCGGGCGCCCGCGTCGGCGGTCCACGCCGTCCCCACGGCACCGACCACGCCGGCGATCCACCACGGCGCGGTGGTGACCAGGGCGACCCGGGCGACGAGCCGGCGGGCGCCGAGCGCCACGCCGAGCCCGACCAGCGCCACGGTCAGCATCCCGACGGTGCGGTCGTCGGCCTCCGCGCCGGCGAGGGCGCGCAGCGCGGCCAGCTGCGCGGTCAGCCAGGCGGCCAGCGGCCAGGTCGCCGGGCGGCGCAGCAGCCGGGCGAGGACGAGGAAGACGCCGCTGAGCACCAGCGGCGGGACGACGGAGCCGCGCAGCAGGGGGGCTCCCGCATCGGCGCCCAGCACGGCCAGGGCCACCGCGGCAGCGGCGAGGGTCTCCTCGGTGGCGCGCAGCCGGGCGTAGGAGCCCCAGGCCGACGCGCCCGCGGCCGCGGCGGCCAGCGCCAGCAGCAGCACCCGGGCCGACCCGCCGCCGTAGACCGCGGCCGCCGCTCCGCCGGCGCTGACGACCAGCACGGCGCCGACGACGAGCAGCAGCTGCGGCGGCCGGGCGCGGTAGGGGAGCGGTGGCACCGGCGCAGAGCCCACGACGTCCCCCTCCCACGTCCGTGCGACCGGTCCACGGTAGGGCGGGGTACCTCCGGCCGCGCTCCCGACGACGCTCCCGACGACGCTCCCGACGACGCTCCCGACGACGCTCCCGACGACGCTCCCGACGACGCTCCCGACGACTCAGCGCATCTGCGCCACCCAGGCCACCGCCTCGCGGGCCTGCTGCCGTCGGCGCTCGTAGGTCGCGCCCAGCGCCAGCAGGAGCAGCCCGACGACCGCCAGCGTCAGCCACCGCGGGGCCAACGGGGCGTAGGGGGTCAGCCGGCCCAGCACGACGAAGGCCAGCGACGCGGCGCCCACCACGAACGGCGCCTGCCGGTGGGTGAGCGTGCCGACGGCGGTCAACGCGCCGGCGGCCAGCACCACGAGCACCAGCCGCGGCGCCGACGGGTCGGCCACGACGACCAGCGCCGACGGAGCCACCGCGGTGCCCACCGCGGCGCCCTCCGCCGCCCACGACCGGGCGCCGGCCCGCAGCCGCGGCAGGGCCACGACGAGCAGCCCCACCGCGGCCGGCAGCGTGTAGACCTCCACCGTCTGCACGGCCGCGCCGCCCGCGGCCACCCAGCAGGCGGCCACCAGGTCCGCGACGGCGAGCAGCGCCACGTCGCGGCGGGCGGCGACGAGCGCGTACGCGCCGCCCGCGGCACCGGCGATCGCGAGCTGGACGGCCACCTGCCCCCAGGCACCGGTCTCGGCGGTCGACACCGCCGTCACCAGCGTGGCCAGGGCGGCCGCGCCGGCCGCGGCCGGCTCCTCGGGCGTGCCGGCCCGGGCTGCGGCCAGGGCGAACCCGGCCGCGGCGACGAGCACGACGAGCAGACCGGCGACGGCGGTGCCCAGCCACCCCTCTTCGCGGGCGAGCAGGACCGCGACGACCGGGCACAGCAGCGCCGCCCCCACGGCCCGCGGCCGGATCGCGACCAAGCGGACGGCGGCCAGTGCCGCGGGCACCGTGCCGGCCAGGACCACCAGGCCGAGGACGCCGAAGCGGCCCTCCCCCGCCAGCAGCGCCGCACCGCCGGCGATCAGCAGCCCGCCGGAGGGCAGGACCGCGGCCAGCAGGGTCCGCCGCGGGGCGGCGGGCACGGCCGCGGTGACCAGCAGCAGCCCCAGCGCCGCGGCGGCGACCCGCCCGGCGAGGTCGGCCCGTGCCAGCGCGCCGGTCAACGCCACGGCGGTGCTCGCGGCAGCGGTGCCCGCGAGGACCGGGGCGCCGGGCAGCCGGCCGGCCAGCCGCGCGTCCTGGCGGAGCAGCAGCCCGACCGCGCCGGCCGCGGCGAGCAGCGCCGTCGCGGTCCACGCGTCGACCGCCGTCCCCGTCCAGGCGAGGAGCACGCCACTCCCCGCGGCGCCTACCGCCCACAGGCCGGCCAGCGACTGTGCGAGGGGCGCGAGGACCGCGCGCAGTCGCAGCAGCACGACGACGTCGAGCAGCGCGGTGCCCAGCACCGCGGCGACCCCGGCGGACCCGGCGATCGCTTCCTCGGGGACCAGCAGCAGCGGAACGAGTTGGACGGCGAGGAGGGCGACCAGCGGCCAGGTGACGGTGCTGTGGGTCAGCCGGCCGAGGCCGAGAGCCACCGCCGCGACTCCGACGCAGGAGAACGCGGTCCACAGCCGCACCGGGACGCCGTCCAGACCCCACAGCCCCAGGGCGTGCGCCGCGCCGAGGTCGACGGCGAGCAGCGCGGCGCCGGCGGCCGCCAGCGCCTCCTCGGTGGCCCGCAACCCGCGCCGCGCCGTCCACGCCGAGACGCCGCAGGCGGTGGCGGTGACCGTCGCCATCACCGCGGACTGGAAGACCAGGCCGAGGCGGGTCCAGGCGACCGCGACGAAGGCGATGCCCGCGGCGACGACGAGCAGCGCGCCCAGCCCGAGGAGCACCTGCTGCGGGCTGACCCGGCGCGGTGGCCGGCCGAGCGGCGCAGGGACCGACAGCGGCCGCGGTGGTGCGGCGGCGAGCGGTGGCGCCGCGGGAGTCGGTGCGGGGACCCGGAGGACGGGGGTGGCGGGTGCTGCGGACGGGGCAGCGGCCGGCGGCGACGGTGGGTGCCCCGTCGTCGCCGTCCGCAGAGCGGCCAGCAGCCGGTCGCGGTCGCGCGCCAGCTCGTCGATGGTCGCGTCGATGCGAGCCACCACGCGGGCCGCCTCGCCGACGGCGGGCAGGCCGCACGACGGGCACGGCGCCGGCCTCGGCCCGGCGCTCGGCAGCCCGCACACCGGGCACGGCGGGCTCCAGGCCGGACCGGACGTCGAGGTCATGGCCGAGATCGTGTCCCGTCGCCGGCCGCCGTGGGAGGCGGTTCGCCCGTCTGTGGACAGCGGCTGCCGCCGACGTCACCCGGAACGCGGTCGGGAACGGGCGCCGGAGCGCCTATCCTGGGATCAGTGATCACGACGACCGGCCTCGAGCTGCGCGCCGGGGCCCGCGTCCTCATCGGGGATGCGAACCTCCGCGTGCAGCCCGGCGACCGCATCGGTCTCGTCGGCCGCAACGGCGCCGGCAAGACCACCACCCTCACCACGCTGGCCGGCGAGCGGCTCCCCCACGCCGGCAAGGTGGAGGTCACCGGCGAGATCGGCTACCTGCCGCAGGACCCGCGCAGTGGCGACCTCGACACCAGCGCGAGCGACCGCGTGCTGTCCGGCCGCGGGCTCGACCTGCTGCGCGCGCAGATGACCAAGGCGCAGGTCGCGATGGCCGAGCCCGCGGACGACGCCGAGCGCGACCGGGCGGTGCGCCGCTACGGGCGGCTGGAGGACCAGTTCGCCGCGCTCGGCGGGTACGCCGCCGAGAGCGATGCGGCGCGCATCTGCACGGCGCTCGGCCTGCCCGACCGCGTGCTGGGGCAGCCGCTGCGCACCCTCTCCGGCGGTCAGCGGCGCCGGGTCGAGCTCGCCCGCATCCTCTTCTCCGACGCCGAGACCCTGCTGCTCGACGAGCCCACCAACCACCTCGACGCCGACTCGATCACCTGGCTCAAGACGTTCCTGGCCGCGCACAAGGGCGGGCTGATCGTCATCAGCCACGACGTCGAGCTGCTGGACGCCGTCGTCAACAAGGTGTGGCACCTCGACGCCAACCGGGCAACGGTCGACGTCTACAACCTCGGGTGGAAGCCCTACCTCGCCCAGCGGGAGACCGACGAGCGCCGGCGGCGGCAGGAGCGGGCCAACACCGAGCGCAAGATCGACGCGCTGACCGCGCAGGCGGACAAGATGCGCGCCAAGGCCACCAAGGCCAAGGCCGCGCAGAGCATGGACAAGCGCGCGCAGCGGCTGGCCAGCGGCCTGGAGGAGGTCCGCGTCGCCGACCGGGTGGCCAAGCTGCGGTTCCCGACGCCGGCCTCCTGCGGCCGGACCCCGCTGACCGCCGAGGGGCTGTCGAAGAGCTACGGCTCGCTCGAGGTGTTCACCGACGTCGACCTGGCCGTCGACCGGGGCGCGCGGGTCGTCGTCCTCGGGCTGAACGGCGCCGGGAAGACGACGCTGCTGCGCATGCTGGCCGGCGCCGAGGTGCCCGACACCGGCGAGGTCAAGCCCGGGCACGGGCTGCGCGTCGGCTACTACGCGCAGGAGCACGAGACCCTCGACCACGACCGCTCGCTGCTGGAGAACATGCGCGCGGCCGCGCCGCAGAGCACCGACACCGAGCTGCGCCGCATCCTGGGCGCGTTCCTGTTCTCCGGCGACGCCGCCGACCAGCGCGCGGGCACCCTCTCCGGCGGTGAGAAGACCCGGCTGGCGATGGCCACGCTGGTCGTCTCCGGCGCCAACGTGCTGCTCCTCGACGAGCCGACCAACAACCTCGACCCGGCCAGCCGCGAGCAGGTGCTCGACGCGCTGCGCACCTACAAGGGGGCGATCGTGCTCGTCACCCACGACGAGGGCGCGGTGCGCGCGCTGGACCCGGACAAGGTGATCCTGCTGCCCGACGGCACCGAGGACGCCTGGAGCGAGGACCTCGCCGACCTGGTCGAGCTCGCGTAGTCACTGCGGTCCTACCGGACCGCACCGCCACCAGGAGCCGTTCCCGGCCGCCGTGGAGCCCCGGACCCCCGTCCCTGCTCGGGGGAGCCTCCGGCCCCCCGCTCCCAGCGACCGCACCGCCACCAGGAGCCGTTCCCGGCCGCCGTGGAGCCCCGGACCCCCGTCCCTGCCCGCCGCTCGATCGCAGGAGCCTCCGGCCGCTCTCGCGCTGCCTCGCGGGGCGTCTCGCGTCCGCAGCACTCGACGGCGCCGTCCCGGCTGCGCGCATCTCCTCCTTCGCGTGGCCGGTATCGCCCGTCCGGGTGATCATGAGGACGTGGGACGCCGAGGTCAGCGGGGCCCGGCGCCGACGGGACGAGCAGCCTCGGCGGGCCACGGGTCCGCGACCGGTTGCTGACGGAGGGGAGTCATGGCCGACTCGAGCACCGCGGATCTCGGCAAGGGCAAGCGCATCACCGGAGGCGACCGCACGTCGCTGGCCGACGAGTTGCGCAAGCGCTACGACGGCGGCGAGAGCATCCGCTCGCTGGCGTCGTCGACCAACCGGTCGTACGGCTTCGTGCACCGGCTGCTGTCGGAGTCCGGCGCGAGCCTCCGCAGCCGCGGAGGAGCCAACCGGAACAGCAGGAAGAGTTGAGCGGAACCGACCACGGCGGGTGGGTGAGGACGGCGCGGGACGGCGCCGTCCTCACCGTCACCCTCGACCGGCCCGACCGGCTCAACGCGCAGACCCCCGCCACCTGGGAGGCCCTGGCCGCCCTCGGCAGTTCGCTGGACGACGACGTGCGGGTGGTCGTCGTCCGTGGCGCCGGGCGCTCGTTCTCCGCGGGGCTCGACCGCAGCCTGTTCAGCGCCGACCCCGGCACCGCCGGGAGTCTCGGGGAGCTCGGCCGGCTGCCCGCCGAGGACGCCCAGGAGCGCATCCGCCGCTACCAGGCCGGCTTCCGGTGGCTGCGCTCGCCGGGCGTCGTCTCGATCGCCGCGGTGCAGGGGCACGCCATCGGCGCCGGCGCGCAGCTGGCGCTCGCCTGCGACCTGCGGGTGCTCACCGAGGACGCCGACCTGCGGCTGCCCGAGGCGACGCTGGGGCTGGTGCCCGACCTCACCGGCACCAGCACGCTGGTGGAGCTGGTGGGGTACTCCCGGGCGATGGAGCTGTGCCTCACCGGGCGCCCGGTCGGCGCGGCCGAGGCCCAGGCGATCGGGCTGGCCAACGCCGTCGTCCCCGCGGCCGGGCTCGAGGAGGCGGTGGGCGCCCTGGTCGCCGCGATCACCGCGGTACCGGTGGGAGCGAGCCGGGAGACCGCGGCGCTGGTCCGCTCCGCCGTCCGCAACGACCCGGAGAGCCAGGACGCCGCCGAGCGGGCCGCCCAGACCCGCCGGCTGGCCGAGCTGGTCGCCGGGCGCTGAACCGTCGGAGGGGACTGGCAGGCTCCCCCCGGAACAGGCCGCCCGGCAGGGGTGTTGGCCGGTCGGGAGAGGGGGTGGCATGGACGTGAGCGGTCCCATGACCTCCATGGCGGCGATGCGGTCCTTCCGCCGCGACCCGTCGGTCACCGCGCGGGAGCTGCCCAAAGGCACCGTCCGGCGCATCCTCGGCATCGCCCGCCCCTACCGGCGGGAGCTGACCTGGTTCCTGCTGCTGGTCGTCGGCTCCTCGGTCATCGGCGTGCTCACGCCGCTGCTGGCCGGGCAGATCGTCAACCGCATCGCGAGCCTGGAGGGGACGGCGGGGGACATCGTCCGCATCGCGCTGTTCATCGCCGGCCTCGCGGTCATCGACGCGGGCATCTCGCTGGCCACCCGCTGGTTCTCCGCGCGGATCGGCGAGGGCGTCATCTACGACCTGCGCAGCCGGGTCTTCGAGCACGTGCAGCAGATGCCGGTCGCCTTCTTCACCCGCACCCAGACCGGCGCGCTGGTCAGCCGGCTGAACAACGACGTCATCGGCGCCCAGCAGGCCTTCACCTCGACGCTGTCCGGGGTGCTGTCCAACGTGATCGGCCTGGTGCTCACCGCCGGGGTGATGTTCTCGCTGTCCTGGCAGATCACCGCCCTGTCGCTGGTGCTGGTGCCGGTGTTCGTGCTGCCCGCCCGGCGGATCGGCCGGCGGCTGCAGGAGATCACCCGGGAGTCCTACGGGCTCAACGCCTCGATGAACGCCTCGATGACCGAGCGGTTCAACGTCGCCGGCGCGCTGCTGGTCAAGCTGTTCGGCCGGCCCGAGGTGGAGGCCGAGGGGTTCCGCGGCCGGGCTGCGCGCGTGCGCGACATCGGCGTCCTGTCGGCCATGTACGGGCGCACCTTCTTCACCGCGCTGACCCTCGTCGCGGCGCTGGCCACCGCGCTGGTCTACGGCCTCGGCGGCTGGCTGGCCTTCACGGGGTCGCTGAGCCCCGGTGACGTCGTGGCGCTGGCGCTGCTGCTGTCCCGGCTGTACGGCCCGCTGACCGCGCTGTCCAACGTCCGGGTCGACGTGATGAGCGCGATGGTGAGCTTCGACCGGGTCTTCGAGGTGCTCGACCTGCGGCCGATGATCCGGGAGGAGCCCGACGCGGTGCCGGTGCCCGCCGGCGACCGGTCGATCGAGTTCGACTCGGTGTCCTTCGCCTACCCGTCGGCCGTGGACGTCTCGCTACCGTCACTGGAGGACGTGTCGCTGCCGGAGCACGGCGGGCCGACCGCGGTGCTGCACGACGTCTCCTTCCGTGTCGAGCCCGGTCAGCTGGTGGCGCTGGTCGGCCACTCCGGCGCCGGCAAGTCGACCATCGCCAACCTGGTGCCGCGGCTGTACGACGCGACCGGCGGCACGGTGCGCGTCGGCGGGGTCGACGTCCGGCACCTCACCCTGGCCTCGCTGCGCGACGCGATCGGTGTGGTCAGCCAGGACGCGCACCTGTTCCACGACACCATCCGCGCCAACCTGGTCTACGCCCGGCCCGAGGCCACCGAGGACGAGCTGTGGGAGGCGCTCTCCGGCGCCCGGATCGCCGGGCTGGTGCGGTCGCTGCCCGACGGTCTGGACACCGTGGTGGGCGACCGCGGCTACCGGATGTCCGGCGGCGAGAAGCAGCGACTGGCGATCGCGCGCGTGCTGCTCAAGGCGCCGGGCATCGTGATCCTCGACGAGGCCACCGCGCACCTGGACAGCGAGTCCGAGGTGGCGGTGCAGCACGCGTTGGACACCGCGCTGACCGGCCGGACGTCGCTGGTCATCGCGCACCGGCTGTCCACGATCCGCAGCGCCGACCAGATCCTCGTGGTCGACGGGGGTCGCATCGTGGAGTCGGGCACACACGAGGAGTTGCTGGCGCTCGGCGGCCGGTACGCCGACCTCTACCGCACGCAGTTCGCGGTCGGCGAGGGGCGGACGGTCGGCGCGGCGTGACCACTACCGTTCCTCCTGTCCCAGCAACACAGGAGGAGCCAGCGTGACGTCCGCGCACCCGAACGACGCCCAGATCCGCGCGCTCTACGCCCAGTTCCTCGACGGCTGGAACCGGCGCAGCGGCGCCGCGGTCGCCGCCGCCTTCGCCGACGACGGGGACATCATCGGGTACGACGGCACTCACCACCACGGGCGCCTGGCCATCGCCGCCGACTTCCGGCAGATCTTCGGCAGCCACCCGACGGCCGCCTACGTCGCGGTGATCCGCTCCGTCCGGCCCGTGGCGCCGGGCGTCGCCGTGCTCCTGGCGCACGCCGGGATGATCCCGCCCGGGGACAACGACGTCCATCCGCGCTACCACACGGTCCACACGGTGATCGCGGTCGACGAGGGTGCCGGCCGCTGGCGGATCTCCCTGCTGCAGGCCAC
Organism: Geodermatophilus obscurus; assembly: GCF_900143215.1. Lineage (GTDB taxonomy): Bacteria > Actinomycetota > Actinomycetes > Mycobacteriales > Geodermatophilaceae > Geodermatophilus > Geodermatophilus obscurus_A. The sequence continues at coordinate 92,889 of NZ_FRDM01000011.1, forward strand.
ACCTGCGGCCTGGCACCAGCACCCGGAAGCCCGGGAGGCCCTCACCCAGGAGTTGAGGGGCCTGCTGACACCGCAGTGACCTGCGCTTCGTCGTCCCGGTACAGCGGCTGTAACAAGCACACGAAACGGCCCTCCTCCGTAGTCCCGCCGCGAGCCTGGTGAGGTGCGGGAAGGGCCACCCTGCAGGGGCCCGCGGGCTCCCTGCAGGGCCCCGCCACGCCCCTGCGAGCGGTGGGGGGCAGGGGGTTTCCTTCTCCGAGGCGTGCGGAGAGGGGTGGCCCTTGCTCAGTGCAGGACCTTGAGCCCCACGACGCAGCCGACGATCCCGGCGAGCAGCAGCAGCCGCACTGGAGACACCGGCTCCTCGCCGGTCACCATCGCGATCACGACGGTCAGCACCGCGCCGATGCCCACCCACACCGCGTACGCCGTTCCGACGGGCAGCTCGCGCATCGCGTAGGCCAGCCCCGCCATGCTCAGGACCAGGGTGACACCGAACACCAACGACGGGGCGAGACGGCTGAACCCCTCGGAACGGCCCAGCGCGGTGGCCCACACGGCCTCCAGCACACCGGACACGACGAGCACGAACCAGGACACGACGGCCTCCACAGGCGCCGTCTTGTCGCTGTCCGGGTACGGCACCGCTCGTCCGGGGGCCGGGAGGCGGCCCGACCCCATGGTCCCAGCAGTCGTGCGGGATGTCAGGGGGACCAGGAGGAGACCGCGGCGTCGTAGCGGTCGAGCAGGACGGCGGCGATGCGGTCGTCGGGCAGCAGCGGAGCGGTGACCGTGTCCGCGCCGGCCCCGCCGAGCTTGTCGTGGAAGTGGCCCGGTGCCAGCAGGTAGGCGGCGAGCACGACCTGCCGGGCGCCGGCGGCCCGGGCCGCGGCGACCGCGTCGGGCACCGGCGGTCGCGCGGCCGAGCCGTAGCCGGTGCTCACCGGGCCGGTCCAGCGCTCCTGCAGCGCGGCCGCCGTCTCGTCGACGTCGGCAACCGAACGGGGGTCGCTGGAGCCCGCGGCGGCGAGCACCACGGCCGTGGCCGGGTCGTCGGGGTCGGCGCCGGCGGCGAGCAGCCGGTCGTGCAGGACGGCGACCAGCCGGGGGTCGGGGCCCAGCGGACGGGCGGCGCGGGCCGCGTCGTGCTCGCGCACGGCCCGGGCGATGTCCACGTGCACGTGGTAGCCGCCGGAGAGCAGCAGCGGGACGACCACCGAGGGACGCCCGGCGTCGGCCAGGCCCGCGACGACGTCGGCCACCGTGGGCGGCTGCACGTCGACGAACGCGGCGGTGGTGACCAGGCCGGGGCGCAGATCGCGGGCGGCGAGGGCCAGTTCGGCGACCAGCCGCCGACCGGTGGGGTTGCGGGTGCCGTGCGCGCAGGCGACCAGGATGGGGCTCCCTCGCAGGGCCCCGCCCCGAGCGTGCGAGGGGTGGGGGGCGAGGGGGTCCTTCTTCACGGCGTCCATGGGTTCGCCTCCGCGGCCGCAGCGCTCCTCGCTCGCCGGCGCTCGCTGCGATGCTCACGCCCACGTCGGCTCACGGCGTCCTCAGCCGGCCGCCGTCGACGACGACGCTCGTACCGGTGACGTAGGAGGCGGCGGGGGAGAGCAGGAAGGCGGCCACCCGGCCGAACTCGGCGGGCGCGCCGACCCGGCCCAGCGGGATGGCCGCCTCGGCGTCGGCTCGGGCGCGCGCCGGATCGCCGGAGGCGTCCTCGCGCTCGACGACCAGCTCGGTGGCGAAGGTGCCCGGCAGCAGCCCGACCACCCGGATCCCGCGGGGAGCCAGCTCGTCGGCCAGCTGCTTGGCGGTCATCGCCAGGCCGGGGCGCAGGCCGTTGGAGACCGCCAGGCCGGGCAGCGGGGACCGGGCTGAGGTGGAGAGCACGAAGCCGATCGCGGCACCCTCGCCGAGGTTGGGGACCAGCGCCCGCACCAGCCGGAGCGGGCCGAGCAGCACGCTCTCCACGCCGTCCCGCCAGGCGCCCTCGGCGGTGTCCAGCACGGTGCCCGGACCCGGGCCGCCGACGCTGAGCAGCGCGCCGTCGACCCGGCCGAGCCGGTCCCGGGCGGCCGCCACCAGCCGGTCTGCCGTGTCGGCGTCGGTGAGGTCGGCGGCCAGGCCGTGCGCTGCCGGTGGCCCGCCGAGCGCGGCGACGGCGGCGTCCACGGCTCCGGCCGAGCGTGCGTTGAGCAGCACCCGTGCCCCGTCGGCGACGAGGGCCTGGGCCGCCGCGAACCCCAGCCCCCGGCTCGCGCCGGTGACCAGGTATCCGCGGCCGCCCAGGCCCAGGTCCATACGGGAGATCAGCCGCGCAGCGAGCGCAGCACGTACTGCATGATCCCGCCGTTGCGGTAGTAGTTCGCCTCACCGGGGGTGTCGATCCGGACGGTGGCGTCGAACTCCACGTCGCCCGCCTCGACCTTCACCGTGCGCGGCGTCTCGCCGTCGTCGAGCGCGGTGATCCCGGTGATGGTGAACTCCTCGTCGCCGGTCAGGCCGAGGGACTCGCGGTCCTGGCCGGCCGGGAACTGCAGCGGCAGCACGCCCATGCCGATGAGGTTGGAGCGGTGGATCCGCTCGTAGCTCTCGGCGATGACCGCCTTGACGCCCAGCAGCGCCGTCCCCTTGGCCGCCCAGTCGCGCGAGGAACCGGAGCCGTACTCCTTGCCGGCCAGCACGACCAGCGGGATGCCCTGCTCCTGGTAGGCCTGCGAGGCCTCGTAGATCGACGTGGTCTCGCCGGTGAGGTGGTTTTTGGTGACCCCACCCTCGGTGCCGGGCACCAGCTGGTTGCGCAGCCGGATGTTGGCGAAGGTGCCGCGGATCATCACCTCGTGGTTCCCGCGCCGGGAGCCGTAGGAGTTGAAGTCACGCCGCTCCACGCCGTGCTCGCGCAGGTACGTCCCGGCCGGGCTGTCGGCCTTGATCGATCCGGCCGGTGAGATGTGGTCGGTGGTCACCGAGTCACCGAGCACGGCGAGGGTGCGGGCGCCGGTGATGTCCTGCACCGGGGCCGGCTCGGCCGGCATGCCCTCGAAGTACGGGGGCTTGCGGACGTAGGTGCTCTCCGGGTCCCAGGCGAAGGTGTCGCCGGTCGGCGTGGGCAGGTTCTGCCACTGCTCGGTGCCGGCGAAGACGTCGGCGTAGCTGCGGTCGAACATCTCCGCCGAGACGGTCCGGTCGATGACCCGCTGGACCTCCTGCGGGGAGGGCCAGATGTCGCGCAGGAAGACGTCGTTGCCGTCCGCGTCCTGACCCAGGGGGTCGTTGTTCAGGTCGACGTCCATCGACCCGGCGATCGCGTAGGCGATGACCAGCGGCGGGCTGGCCAGGTAGTTCATCTTGACGTCGGGGTTGATCCGGCCCTCGAAGTTCCGGTTGCCCGACAGCACCGAGACCACCGCCAGGTCGGCCTCGTTGACCGCCTGGCTGACCGGCTCGGGCAGCGGGCCGGAGTTGCCGATGCAGGTGGTGCAGCCGTAGCCGACCAGGTAGAAGCCGAGCTTCTCCAGGTACGGGGTGAGCTCGGCCTTCTCGTAGTAGTCCATGACGACCGCGGACCCGGGGGCCAGCGTCGTCTTCACCCACGGCTTGCTGGTCAGCCCGCGCTCGACGGCGTTCTTCGCCAGCAGCGCGGCGCCGATCATCACCTGCGGGTTCGAGGTGTTGGTGCAGGAGGTGATCGCGGCGATGACCACGTGGCCGTGGTCGACGAAGGTCTCGGTGCCGTCCTCCATGACGACCTTCGTCCGCTTGGAGGGGCGCTCGGCCACGGGGGCGTGGTCGTAGTGGTGCGGCTGCCCCTCGGCCCCGTTGCCGTGCTCGGACGGGGCGGCCGGGTCCGAGGCCGGGAAGGACTCCGCCGACGCCTCGTCGACCGACGACTGGACGCCGAACGGCTTCTCCTGTGCAGGGACGCCGGGCTTGCGGTCGTCGCCACCGGTCTGGTCGGCCTGGACGTAGTCGGCCAGCGCGGCGCGGAAGGCGGGCTTGGCCTCGGTGATGGCGACGCGGTCCTGCGGCCGCTTGGGGCCGGCGATCGACGGGACGACGGTGGCGAGGTCGAGCTCCAGGTACTCGGAGAACGCCGGCTCGCGCGACGGGTCGTGCCAGAGGCCCTGCTCCCTGGCGTAGGCCTCGACGAGCGCCACCTGCTCTCGGCTGCGGCCGGTCAGCTGCAGGTAGGTGATGGTCTCCTGGTCGATGGGGAACATCGCCGCGGTCGAGCCGAACTCCGGGCTCATGTTGCCGATCGTGGCGCGGTTGGCCAGCGGTACGGCCGAGACGCCCTCGCCGTAGAACTCGACGAACTTCCCCACCACGCCGTGCTGGCGCAGCATCTCGGTGATCGTGAGCACCAGGTCGGTGGCGGTGGCGCCGTCGGGCAGCTCGCCGGTGAGCTTGAAGCCCACGACCCGCGGGATGAGCATCGACACCGGCTGGCCGAGCATCGCCGCCTCGGCCTCGATGCCGCCGACGCCCCAGCCCAGCACGCCCAGGCCGTTGACCATCGTGGTGTGGCTGTCGGTGCCCACGCAGGTGTCGGGGTAGGCGACCACGCGGTCGCCCTCCTGGCGCGGGAAGACCACGCGGGCCAGGTGCTCGATGTTGACCTGGTGGACGATGCCGGTGCCCGGCGGGACGACCTTGAAATCGCTGAAGGCGCCCTGGCCCCAGCGGAGGAACTGGTAGCGCTCGCCGTTGCGCTGGTACTCGATCTCGACGTTGCGCTCGAAGGACTCCGGCGTGCCGAAGACGTCGGCGATGACGGAGTGGTCGATGACCAGCTCGGCCGGGGCCAGCGGGTTGATCTTCTGCGGGTCGCCGCCGATCTCGGCCATGGCCTCGCGCATGGTGGCCAGGTCGACGATGCACGGGACGCCGGTGAAGTCCTGCATCACCACCCGGGCCGGGGTGAACTGGATCTCCTGGTCGGGCTCGGCGTTCGGGTCCCAGTTCGCGATCGCCCGGACGTGGTCGGCGGTGATGTCCGCGCCGTCCTCCGTGCGGAGCAGGTTCTCCAGGAGGACCTTGAGGCTGAAGGGCAGCTTCTCGGAGCCCTCCACCGCGTCGAGCCGGTAGATGTCGTAGTCGGTGCCGTCGACGCTCAGCGTCGCCCGCGCTCCGAAGCTGTCCTTGCTGGCTGCCACTTCTCTGCGCCTACCCCTCAGCTGTCGTCCGCGCTGCTTGCCACCCTGCATCATCCCAGGGCCCCGCCATCCTGCAGAGGTGAGGCGACCCTTCCCTTCCCCCGAGGAGCCCGCCGTGGTCTCCCGGTGAGCAGGTGAGCCGATCGATCCGGCTCCCGGCTCGGCACCGGTGCCGAGCCGGGAGCCGCAACGGGGATCCGGGCTGATCGTCGGGGGAGGGGCTCCTACGGTGGACGACGTGACGCACCCCGGCTGGCTGGCCGACGCCCGGCGGGTGACCGTGCTCACCGGCGCGGGCATCTCCACCGACAGCGGCATCCCCGACTACCGCGGGCCGAACGGCGTGTGGACCAGGGACCCGGACGCCGAGAAGCTCGTGACGCTGTCCTGCTACGTGGCCGACCCCCACATCCGCCGCCGCGCCTGGCTGATGCGCCGCGACACCGCGCCCGACGCCCGCCCCAACGCCGGCCACCGCGCGCTGGTTGACCTCGAGCGCCAGGGCCGGCTGCGGGCGCTGCTGACCCAGAACGTCGACGGGCTGCACCAGGCGGCCGGGTCCTCGCCGGAGCTGGTGCTCGAGCTGCACGGCACGGTGCACGCCGTCCAGTGCCTGGCCTGCGGGGACCGGACGACGATGGCCGAGGCGCTCGCCCGAGTCGACGCCGGGGAACCGGACCCGGCCTGCCGGATCTGCGGCGGCATCCTCAAGTCCGCGACGGTCAGCTTCGGCCAGGCGCTCGACCCGGCGGTCGTCGAGGCGGCGGCGGAGGCGGCCACCGACTGCGACGTGTTCCTCGCCGTCGGCACCTCGCTGACCGTGCACCCGGCCGCCGGGCTGACCGACCTGGCCCAGCAGTCCGGGGCGCGGGTCGTCGTCGTCAACGCCGAGCCGACCCCCTACGACTGGCTGGCCGACCTGGTCGTGCGCGAGCCGATCGGGACGTCGCTGCCGCGGCTGCTCGCCGGGTGAGCAGGGCGGACCTGTACGCCCGCTACCGCCAGCTGGTGGACGACGAGCTGCCGCGACGGGCGCGGGAGGGCCGCTGGGTCGAGGACCTCCCTGCCCCCCACCGCTCGCAAGCTCGCGTCGGGACCCTGCAGGGAGGCCAGCCAGGCCGGCGGACACCGTGACCCTGCTCGCCGTCCACCTGGCGCTGACCGCCGCCTACGCCGGTTTCCAGTGGACGGTGCGGGCGCTGGTCTACCCGCAGTTCGCGCTCGTCCCGCCGGCGGTGTTCCCGGCCTACGAGCGCCGCCACCAGCAGCGGATCAGCCTGGTCGTGGGCCCGCTGTTCGCCGGTCAGGGCGTCACGACGCTGTGGCTGCTCGCCGACCGGCTCCAGGGGACGCCGGTGCTGCCGGTGCTCGTGGGCGCCGCCTGCCTGGCCGTCGTCCTGGCGGCCACCGCGCTGGGCGCCGTCCCGCTGCACCGCCGGCTGGGGGCGGCGTGGGACGACGCGGCGTACCGGCGGCTGCTGCGGGTCGACACCGTCCGTGCGGTCGCGGCCACGGCCGGGACCGCCGCCGCGCTGGCCGCGCTGCTCGGCTGAGCCGGGGACCACCGGACCCGGACGGGCCGCTAGCGTGACGGGTACCACGTCGAGCGGCCGGCCGGTTGGCCGGCCCGAGGACCCGGGAGCCCCGCATGCGCGTGCCCTTGACCACCCGAGACTTCCTCGACCGCGCCGAGCTGATCTACGGCGACCGGGTCGGCATCGTGGACGAGCCCAACCAGCCCGCGCCATCGCTCGGCGAGCTCAGCTACCGGGAGATCGCCCGGCGCGGGCGCGCGCTGCAGGCGGGGCTCGACGCGCTGGGCGTGGGAGCGGGCGAGCGGATCGCCGTCGTCAGCCACAACGCCGGCCGGCTGCTGGAGTGCCTGCTGGCGCTGCCGTCGTCCGGGCGGGTCGTCGTCCCGGTGAACTTCCGGCTGCAGCCGGACGAGGTGAGCTACATCGTGGGGCACAGCGGCGCGCGGGTGCTCCTGGTCGACCCGGAGCTGGAGGCCTCGCTCAAGCGGGTGGAGGCTGAGCACCGGTTCACCACCGGCGAGGAGTACGAGCAGCTGCTGCGCTTCGACACCGAGCCGGTGCCGTGGTCGGAGCCCGACGAGGACGCCACCGCCACGATCAACTACACCAGCGGGACGACGGCCCGGCCCAAGGGCGTGCAGATGACCCACCGCAACGAGTGGGTCAACGCGGTCACCTTCGCCATGCACATGCAGCTGTCCGACCGCGACGTCTACCTGCACACGCTGCCGATGTTCCACTGCAACGGCTGGGGCCTGCCCTACAGCACGGCCGGCCTGGGTGCCCGTCAGGTGGTGCTGCGCAAGGTCGACGGCGCGGAGATCCTGCGGCGGGTCGAGCAGCAGGGCGTGACCGTCATGGCCGGGGCCCCGGCGGTGTGGAACGCCGTCCTGGACGCGGCGGCCGAGTGGGACGGCGAGGTCCCCGGGCGCGACCGGGTACGGATCATCGTCGCCGGCGCCCCGCCGCCCTCGAAGACGATCGCGCGGATCGAGGCGGAGCTCGGCTGGGAGTTCAACCAGATCTACGGCCTCACCGAGACCGCGCCGCTGATCACCATCAACCGGCCGCGCGCCGAGTACGACGACCTCGACCCCGAGGAGCGCGCGAAGAAGCTGTCCAGGGCAGGCGCCCCGGCGCTGGGCACCCGGCTGGCCGTCAGCGAGTCCGGTGAGCTGCTCGCCCAGGGCAACACCGTCCTGGCCGGCTACTGGCAGAACCCCGACGCCACCGCCGAGGCGCTCGAGGGCGGCTGGTTCCACACCGGGGACGGCGGCACGATCGACGAGGACAACTACGTCGTCGTCACCGACCGCAAGAAGGACGTGATCATCACCGGCGGCGAGAACGTCTCGTCGATCGAGGTGGAGGACGCCGTCTTCAGCCACCCGGCGGTCGCGGAGGTCGCGGTCATCGGCATCCCGGACGAGAAGTGGGGCGAGATGGTGACCGCCGTCGTCGTGCTCGCCGAGGGGCAGCAGGCGACGGCCGAGGAGATCATCGCCCACTGCCGGCAGCGGATCGCCCCCTACAAGACGCCGAAGCGGGTCGAGTTCCGGGACGAGATCGCCCGCACGGCCACCGGCAAGATCCAGAAGTTCAAGCTGCGCGAGGCCTTCTGGTCGGACTCCGACCGCCAGGTGAACTAGCAGGACCACCCTTGCGCCACGCTCCGCAGGCCCGGACCAGGCCCTTGAGGGGTGGCCGTTCCAGCACCCCACCCAGGCCCGGGACGGGGCCGCGCTCGAACACCCGGCTGACACCCAAGTTCCGGCAGCGGCGTCCCCCCATGTGGGGAGTGCCCGCTCAACTCCTTCCCTGATGTCGTCGTTCCGGCACCGGAGTGCGCCTCCGGGCGCCGGTCGACGAGGTCGTGGGGAAGGTCGGACGTGGGCAGGACGGACGAGCGGGAGAGCCATCCGAGGCGCTCCGGGTGGCTGGTGCGTGGAGCCGGGACGGCGGTCACCGCCCTGGTGCTGGCCGGCCTGGTCCCGGGGACGGCCGTGGCCGCGCCCGGCGACCAGGTGGCCGCGGCCCAGGCGGGGCGCGACGCCGCGGCCGCCCGCGTCGGCGAGATCGGCGCGCAGCTCGCCCAGGCCCAGGAGCGGGTGGACGCCGCCCGCCGGGGTGCGCAGCTCGCGCTGCAGGAGTACGAGGTGCGCCGCGCCGCCCAGGAGGAGGCGCGAGCCACTGCCGACGCCGCCGCCGGGGCAGCCGAGCGGGCCGCCGCCGAGCTGGGTCGCGGCCGCGACGAGGTGGTCGCCTTCGCACGGTCGAGCTACATGCAGGGCAGCTCGAACCCCGGGGCGGCCGCGCTGGTCACCGCCGAGGGGCCCGCGCAACTGGTGGAGCGGGCCGCGTTGCTGGAGGCCGCGGGCGGCCACCGGGGCGACGTCGTCGCCGAGCTGACCGTTCTGGAGCAGGAGGCCGCCGCGGCCGACGAGGCCGCGCAGGTGGCGGTGCAGGCGGCCGGCGCGGCCGAGGCCGCGGCGGCGGAGTCCTTGTCCAGTGCCCAGTCGCAGGAGGTCTCGGCGCGGGCCCAGGCCGCCGAGCTCGCCGACCGGCGCGAGGTGCTGGAGGCCGAGCTGGCGGAGGCCCAGGAGGTGCTCTACGGCGCCCAGGGTGCCGCGGCCGCGGCTGCTGCCGCGGAGGCCGCGGCCGAGGCGGCGCAGGCCCGCCCGCCGGCGGCTCCGGCCGCGTCGAGCGGCTCGTCCCCCCGGCCCTCGTCGAACGGTTCCCCGTCGTCGTCGCGCTCGTCCTCGTCGCCGTCCTCCGGCGGCGGGGCGCCGACCGGCACCGGCACCACGGCCGGCGCGCCCACGGGGTCCGTGGTGGACCGGGCCATCGCGGCGGCCACGAGCCAGCGCGGACTGCCCTACAGCTGGGGTGGCGGCAACGGCAACGGCCCGAGCTACGGCATCCCGCCGGACACGGCGGTCTACGGGTTCGACTGCTCGGGGCTCACCGAGTACGCCTACGCGCAGGCCGGCATCCGGATCGGTGGCACCAGCCGCGAGCAGTACTGGCGCTTCCGCGACCGGACCGTGGCCGCCGGCGACCTGCAGCCCGGCGACCTGGTGTTCTGGGGCGAGACCGCGGACCACCGGTCGATCTACCACGTGGCGCTCTACATCGGCGGCGGTCAGGTGGTCCAGGCGCCGCAGAGCGGGGACGTCGTGCGGATCTCGGCGATGTGGTTCGGCAGCGACTACTACGGCGCGGTGCGGCCGACGGCCTGAAAGAGGACCACCCTTCCCCCCACGCCTCGCGAGCTCAGGCGGCGGGACCCTGGAGGGTGCCCGTTCCAGCACGTCGCCAGGCTCGGGGCGGGGCCGAGAGATGGGGCGGGACCTGGGACGGGGCCGAGAGATGGGGCGTCGGGCAGCCACGGGGGGAGCTGCCCGACGCAGCACCGAGGCTAGCAGTCAGCGGAGGCTGCAGGCAGGGCTGCGCACGCGGTGCACGGACTGCCGGTGTCGGCCACTCTCGGTGTCCGGTCGGCTCGTCCGCGTGCGCGCCAGCTGCTGTGCAGGAACGTGTAGGACACTGGCGGGGACGGGCACGCCGTCCGTCGCCGGCCTCGCGGTGCCCCCTGGGACCGAGGCCGTGGACCGGCACGATCAGGGAGTTCCGTGAGCAGCGCCGCCAGCACCCCCCTCGAGCAGTCCAGCGGGCAGCCGGTCCCGCCATCGGTCGACGCCGCCCGCCTGGAGCGGGTGCTGTTCGAGATCAAACGGGTGATCGTCGGCCAGGACCGGCTGGTCGAGCGGATGCTCGTCTCGCTGCTGGCCCGCGGGCACGTGCTGCTCGAGGGCGTCCCCGGCGTCGCCAAGACCCTCGCCGTCGAGACGCTGGCCACCGTCGTCGGCGGCCGCTTCGCCCGCCTCCAGTTCACCCCCGACCTGGTGCCGGCCGACATCATCGGCACCCGCATCTACAAGGCCGGGCAGGACGCCTTCGACACCGAGCTCGGCCCGGTGTTCGCCAACTTCGTGCTGACCGACGAGATCAACCGGGCGCCGGCGAAGGTGCAGTCGGCGCTGCTGGAGGTCATGGCCGAGCGCCAGGTGTCCATCGGCGGCGTGACCCACCCGCTGCCGGACCCGTTCCTCGTGCTGGCCACGCAGAACCCCATCGAGTCCGAGGGCGTCTACCCGCTGCCCGAGGCCCAGCGCGACCGCTTCCTGATGAAGGTGCTCGTCGACTACCCGAGCCCGGAGGAGGAGCGGGAGATCATCTACCGGATGGGCTCGACCCCGCCGGTGGCCGAGACCGTCCTCGGGCCCGACGACCTGATCCGCATGCAGCGCACCGCGTCCCAGGTGTTCGTGCACCACGCGCTGGTCGACTACGTCGTCCGGCTGGTGGTCGCCACGCGCGCGCCGCGCGAGCACGGCATGGACGACGTCGCCTCGTGGGTGTCCTACGGCGCCAGCCCGCGCGCCTCCCTCGGGCTGATCGCCGCCAGCCGGGCGCTGGCGCTGGTCCGCGGCCGCGACTACGTGCTGCCGCAGGACGTCCTCGACGTCACCGCCGACGTGCTGCGCCACCGGCTGGTGCTCTCCTACGACGCGCTGGCCGACGGCGTGCCCGCCGACCACGTGGTCAAGCGCATCCTGCAGACCGTGCCGCTGCCGCAGGTGGCTCCGCGCCAGCGCTCCGGCGGCTTCGGCCCGGGCAGCCCCGGCGGGCCCTCGGTGCCGACCGCGCCGCCGTTCGGCGCGCCGCAGTTCGGCCCGCCCGTCCCGCAGTACGGCCTGCCCGATCAGCCCTTCGGCGGCCCCGGGGTGCTCCCTCCCGGTCAGCCCGGTCCGGTGCCGGCCGGCGGGCCGTTCGGCGGGCCGGGTCAGCCGGGCCCGGCGCTGCAGGGGCGCCCGGACGTGTCCGCCAACGGCGCCGACCGCGGCTCCGCGCCGGCGTGATCCTGCGTCGCCGGTCCGGCGGCGCCATGACCCCGGAACAGGCCCCGGAGCGGGCCGGCTCCGCACCCACCCCGGGTTCCGGCATCGACCCGGGGACGGGCGGCCGTGCCGACCCGTCCGGGTCCGGCGGGGCCCCGCCACACTTCGGCGAGGGCCCGGCCGACGTCCTGCTGCAGCGGCTGGAGCTCACCGTGCGGCGCCGGCTCGACGGCCTGCTGCAGGGCGACCACCTGGGGCTGGTCCCGGGCTCGGGCACCGAGGCCGGTGACTCGCGGACCTACCACCCCGGTGACGACGTCCGGCGGATGGACTGGCCGGTGACCGCGCGCACCCAGGTGCCACACGTCCGCGAGACGATCGCCGACCGCGAGCTGGAGACCTGGGCGGTGGTCGACCTGTCCGCCAGCCTGGACTTCGGCACCGCAGCCTGCACCAAGCGGGACCTGGCGATCGCCGGGCTGGCCGCGGTCAGCCACCTCACCGTGCACGGCGGCAACCGGCTCGGCGCCGTCGTCACCACGGGCGAGCGGGTCGACCGCTACCCGGCCACCGCCGGCCGGCTGGCTGCCGACCGGCTGCTGCGCGCCGTCGTCGCGACCCCGCGGGCCGAGGGCGGACGCCGCGGCGACCTCGCCGCCGCGCTGGAGTCGCTGCGCCGTCCGCCGCGCCGCCGCGGCCTGGTCGTCGTCGTGTCGGACTTCCTGGGCTCCGACGCATCAGGAGTCCCCGACTGGGAGCGCCCGCTGCGGGGCCTGAGAGCCCGGCACGAGCTGCTGGCCATCGAGGTCGTCGACCCGCGCGAGCTGGAGCTGCCCGACGTCGGACTGCTCACCGTCGTCGACCCCGAGAGCGGCCAGACCCTCGAGGTGCCCACCGGCGACGCCGCCTTCCGGGCCCGTTTCGCCGAGGGGGCCGCGGCCCAGCGGCGGGCGATCGCCGCCGCCCTGCGCCGCGCCGGCGCCGGGCACCTGCAGTTGCGCACGGACCGCGACTGGCTCATGGACGTCGTCCGGTTCGTCGCAGACCGCCGGCGTGCCGGCAGCGGAGGAGCCTCCCGATGACCTTCCAGGCCCCCTGGTGGCTGCTCGGCCTGCTGGCCGTCGTCGCGCTGGTGGCGCTCTACGTGGTGCTGCAGCTGCGCCGCAAGGCCTACGCCGCGCGGTTCACCAACGTCGCGCTGCTCGGCACGCTGGTGCCCAAGCGGCCCGGCTGGCGGCGGCACTTGGCCTTCGGGCTGGTCGCGCTGGGGCTGGCCGCGCTGATCGTGTCCCTGGCGGTGCCCAGCACCGAGGTGCGGGTGCCGCGGGAGCGCGCCACGGTGGTCATGGCCGTCGACGTGTCGCTGTCGATGCAGGCGACGGACATCGAGCCGAGCCGGTTCGAGGCGATGCAGGTGGCGGCCAAGGAGTTCGTCGACGTGCTGCCCGACCGGATCAACCTCGGGCTGGTGTCCTTCGCCGGCACCGCCACCACCGTGGTCACCCCGACCACCGACCGCGGCCAGGTGAGCACCGCGATCGACAACCTGGAGCTGGCCGAGTCCACCGCGATCGGCGAGGCGGTGTTCACCTCGCTGACCGCGATCGAGAACTTCCAGTCGTCGCTGGACGCCGACGGCGAGGAGGTGCCGCCGGCGCGGATCGTGCTGCTGTCGGACGGCTACAACACCGTCGGCCGCCCCGACACCCAGGCCGTCTCCGCCGCGCTCGACGCCGGCATCCCGGTCTCCACGATCGCCTTCGGCACCGACTACGGCACCCTGGACCTCGACGGCGAGCGGGTGCCGGTACCGGTGGACCGCGCGACGCTCGAGGAGATCGCCGACCAGACCGGGGGCAGCTACAGCGAGGCCGCCAGCGCCGCCGAGCTCGAGCAGGTCTACCAGGACCTCGGCAGCCAGATCGGCTACACGACCGAGCCGCGCGACGTCAGCTACTGGTTCGTCCGCGGCGGCGTGCTCTTCGCGCTGCTCGGCGTCGTCCTCAGCCTGCTCTGGACCAACCGGCTGCTGTAGGCGAGCCGCACCGCCGGGCGGAGTACGACTCTTCTCCTCGACGCTCGGGCGCTGCTTCGCATCCGAAGCAGCGCCCGAGCGTCGGAGAGGACGGGGTGGGCGGCGGCCAGGTCCCTGGCGCCGGTGCTCAGCGGGCGGGGTCGAGGACGAGCTTGCCGGTGGTGCGGCGGGCGAGCAGGTCCTGGTGCGCCTCCCGGACGGCGGTCAGCGGATAGCGCCCGCCGATGACCGGGCGCAGCGCGCCGTCGGCCACCAGCGGCAGCAGCTCGGTCATCGCGTCGTCCAGCATCGCCGGCCGGGCCATGCAGTGCGCCAGCCAGAAGCCGATGACCGCGCGGCTCTTCTGCATCAGCGCCCCCGGCGGGACGGCGGCGGTCTCCTGGCGGGCGGCCATCCCGTAGGTGACGACCCGGCCGAACGGGGCCAGCGCGGACAGCGAACCGGCGAAGACGTTGCCGCCGGTCATCTCCAGGACGACGTCGACCGGCCGGCCGCCGTTGGCCTCGCGCAGCGCGGCGGTGAAGGTCTTCGGGTCGTCGTCGGCCAGGGCCGGGTCGATCGCCGCGTCGGCGCCGAGCTCCTCGGTCAGCGCCCGCTTCTCCGGGCTGGACGCCGTGGCGATCACCCGGCCGGCACCCCAGCGGCGGGCCAGCTGGACGGCCAGCGACCCGACGCCGCCGGCGCCGGCGATGACGACGACGGTCTCCCCGGCGGCGAGGTGCGCGCTGGTGCGCAGCAGGTGGTAGGCGGTGCTGCCCTGCAGGACGACGGCCAGCGCCTGCTCGTCGGTCACCCCGTCGGGCACCTGCCAGGTCAGCCGCGGGTGCGCGGCGACCTTCTCGGCGTAGCCGCCGCCGTCGAGCAGGCCGACCACCCGCGGACCGCCACCGCCCGGCGTCCCCACGAACTCCGCGCCCGGCACCAGCGGCAGCCGCTGGGCGGCCAGGTAGCTGTCCTCGATCTGGTGGGTGTCGGCGTAGTTCACGCCGGCGGTGGCGACGTCGAAGAGCTGCTGTCCCTCGCCCGGCGTGGGGTCGGGCAGGTCGACGACGTCGAGGACCTCGGGGCCGCCGAAGCGGGTGATCTGCACGGCTCGCATGAAGTGAGGCTATGGCCCTGAGGAGGACGTCGATCAGGCACGCCCGACGCTGCCGGGTGTGTGATGACGCGATGACGCCCGAAGAGACCGTGCTGGCCTTTCACCGGGGCGTGGATCTCCGAGACGGCTCCGCACTCGGTCTCGTCGCCGAGGACCTCGTCCAGCACGCGGCGGGGCCGCAGGGCCGCGAGGGCCTGCGCCAGACCCTCGCGACGCTCGACCACGACCTGGACCACCCGACGGCGACGATCCATCGCGTCGTGGCCCAGGGTGGTCTCGTCGTCGTGCACCTCACGATGCACGGGCGCCACGTGGCGTCGACGATGCCGCTGCTCGCCGAGCTGACCCCGACCGGGGACGCCGTCGCGTGGGAGTTCATCCACATCTGGCGGGTCGCGGACGGTTCGATCGTCGAGCACTGGGCCTGCCGCGACGACGTCGGACTCCTCGCACAGGTCGGGGGCTGGCCGCTGTCCCGCTAGTCCGGAACACGGGTGCTGTGCCGTTCCGCACCTGGGCGCCTCACGACGCCGTGGCCGGTCGGCGGCGATCAGTTCCCGCAGTGGTCCCGGTCCGTACCCACAGGGACCAAGCGCTTCGGAGGAGAACGAGATGACCGCGACCTACACGTTCGACGTCTTCTCCAGCCTCGACGGCTACGGCGCCGCCAGCGCCGACTGGACCGGCTACTGGGGCAAGCAGGGCCCCGAACTGCTCGACCACCGTCTCGACCTGTTCGGCGACGAGCAGCGGATGGTCTTCGGAGCCACCACGTTCCGGCAGTTCGTGCAGATGCTGGCCTCGAGCACCGAGGAGTCCGAGGTGCGTGACCCGTGGGTCACCCGGATGTGGGGCATGCCCGCGACGGTGGTGTCGACGACGCTGCACGAGCCCCTCGACTGGCCGGACGCGACCGTCGTGAGGGGGAACGCCGTCGATGTCGTCGCCCGGCTCAAGGAGGAGTCCGAGGTGCCGTTGCGCTCGCACGGCAGCCTGTCGATGAACCGGGCGCTGATGGCCGCCGGCCTGGTCGACCGCGTCCAGGTGACGATCTTCCCCGTGATCACCGGTCGGACCGGGGTGGCCCCGATCTTCCGGGGTGCGGCCGACTTCGACCTCGAGCTCGTCGAGAGCCGGACACTCGACGGCCGCATCCAGGAGCTCGTCTACCGACCCACCCTCCATTGACCCGTGGGGATCGCGGTCGAGCCGGCCGCACGGACGACCAGCGGATGGCGGACCGGGGGTCCGTGGAATGCGAACGGTTGGACTACGCGTGCGACGACGAGTCATGTGAGACCACTCGTCAGCAGACGTCGGCCGTGACCGAACGGCCCTGATCCCCTGCCCTCGCGACAGGGCGTGGTGAGTACCAGCGAAGTCGACGCCTGATGAGCTCACCTCGCAGAGCTGCTGGCCGTCGCCGGGGACGGCGTCGGGGAGGTCGACGACGTCGAGGACCTCGGAGCCGCCGAAGCGGGTGATCTGCACGGCTCGCATGCACGTGAGGCTGAGGCCGGGCTGCGGACCGCTCGGCGGCGTCCCCGGTCCACCCGCTGTGGTTGGCTCACCGGTGCGCGCCGAGCCGCCCGAGCGGCGGGCGGCCCCGTCGGGTCGCGACGGGCGGGAACGACGAGGAGGCCTCCCATCCCGGTTGACCAGATCCTGGACGCGGCGACGCGGATCGCCGACCTCCTGCTCGACGTCCAGACGCGGGTGAACGGGCAGGTCGACGCCGCGCTGACGGAGCTGCTGCCCGGGGTCCAGCAGCGACTCGGTGTCTCCCCGGCGGACGGCGTCGACCTCTCCGGCCTGGTGAACACCCGGATCACCGGCCTGAGCGTCGTGGTCACCCCGGCCGCGGTGGCGACCGTCGTCCCGCTGTCGGCCGAGTCCGCCGCCACGACGAGAGCCGGGCGTCGCGCCGTGACCGGCATCGTCACCGGCCTCGACGACCGCCTGGCCGTCATCGCCGGCCCCTGCTCGATCCACGACCCGGAGGCCGCACTCGAGTACGCCGCCTTCCTCGCCCGCATGCGGGAGCGGCACGCGGGCGACCTCGAGATCCTGATGCGGACCTACACCGAGAAGCCGCGGACCGAGGTCGACTGGAAGGGGTTCGCCTACGACCCGTTCCTCGACGGGTCCAGCCGGATCAGCGTCGGGCTGGTCGCGACCCGGCTGCTCATGTGCCGCATCACGGCCCTGGGCGTGCCGGTGGCGGCCGAGCCGCTGAACGCGCTCACGCCGCAGTACGTCAACGGGCTGGTCACCTACAACGGCGTCGGCGCGCGCAACGTCACCGACCAGACCGCCCGGGAGCGGGTGTCGGGCTTCTCGTCCGTCGTCGGCTTCAAGAACTCCCCGGAGGGGAGCATCGACGCCGCCGTCTCGGCCGTGCTGACGGCGCGGGCTCCGCACGAGTTCCTCGGCGTCGACTCCCACGGGGTGAGCGCCCAGCTGGCGACCACCGGCAACGACACCGCGCACGTCATCCTGCGCGGCGACAAGGGCGGCCCCAACTACTCCGCCGCGCACATCGCCGGCACGAAGCGGAAGCTGGCTCAGCGCGGGCTGCCGGAGGTGGTCGTCGTCGACGCCTCGCACGGCAACAGCCAGAAGGACCACCGGCGCCAGATCGGCGTCGTGCGGGACCTGGCCGGGCAGATCGCCGGCGGCGAGCAGGCGATCCGCGGCGTGATGGTGGAGAGCAACCTGGTCGCCGGGAGGCAGGACCTCGACCGCGAGCACCCCGAGCGGCTGGAGTACGGCGTGAGCGTCACCGACGCCTGCGTCGATCCCGGGACGACCGAGGTCGTGCTGGCCGAGCTGGCCGAGGCCGTCCGGGCACGGCGCGGGGCCGGCAGCAGGACGGCGCCCGCACCCGGCTGAGCACGAGGCCGGGACCGCCCGGTCAGCCGCGCAGGCGCACCGACGGGCGGGTCACGCAGCCCTCGAGCCTCTGGAACTCGGAGATGTCGACCGCCACGACCCGCAGCCCCCGGGCCTCGAGCAGCGCCCGGGTGGCCGGCGCGCTCGCCGACGTGAGCACCGTGGTGCCGTCGAGCAGGACGACGTGCGCCCCCGCCCCCTCGGGTCGGCGAGGAACGAGGCCACACGGCGGGGTCGTCGACCAGCGGCCCGAACCCGAGCACCGTGCCGTCCGGCAGCGCGGTGACGCGGTGGTGGCGAACGGCCCTCAGCCCAGGCGCGCGGCCAGCACCGCGGCGCCGGGCCCCTCCAGCCCGTCGAGGCCGGCGCGTCGTCCCGCCGCCACCAGGAGCAGGTCGATGTCGGGTCCGCGCAGCGCGGCCCCGTCGCCGTGGGCCCACCCGGTGTCGGTCGACACCAGCTGCACCCCGGCCAGTCGCTGCGGCCCGCCCATGAACCGGTTCGGAGCGACGTAGGCCAGGCAGGCCGCCACCACGTCCGGGGGTGACACGAGACGCCGGCCCAGCGGCCGCGCGATGTCCTGACCGTGGACGACCAGGTCCATGAGCGGGTCCATCGGGGTGCTGCCGGGGAACCTCCGCGTGGAGGCGGCGCTCTGGCGCAGCTGCGCGACCAGCTCCGCGGGGCTGTACGCCTCGGCCCGCTGCGCCGCCAGGTCGACCTCCATCCGGTCGAAGCTGCCCCGGGCCCGCACCGCCGCCCACAGCAGCCGGGGCACGGTCAGCCTGGTCGTGACCGTGAGGTGTGCGATGACGTCGCGCACCGTCCAGGCGGCGCACAGCGACGGCGTCGCCCACTGCTCCTCGGTGAGGTCGGCGACGAAGTCGGCGAGACGGTGACGTTCGGCGGAGACCGCGGCGTCGACGGCGGGACGGGGGAGGACGGGCGGGGTGCTCATGGTCCTGCCGACCACACCTCGCCCGGGAACTCATCGGTCGCGGCCGGGCCTGCCGCCGGTGACCAGGTGTGACCTGCGCCGACCGACTAGGTTCGGGAGCCGGACCGGACGGACCGGCGCAGGGGGTGGCACGTGGCGAGATCGGTGCTCGTGACCGGCGGGAACCGCGGGATCGGGCTGGCGATCGCCCGCGCGTTCGCCGAGCAGGGCGACGCGGTGGCGGTGACCCACCGTGGCAGCGGCGCCCCCGAGGGCCTGTTCGGCGTGCAGTGCGACGTCACCGACGCCGCGGCGGTCGACCGGGCGTTCACCGAGGTCGAGGAGCACCAGGGGCCGGTCGAGGTGCTGGTGAGCAACGCCGGCATCACCCGCGACGGGCTGCTCATGCGGATGAAGGAGGAGGACTTCACCGACGTCCTCGACGCCAACCTCACCGCCGCCTACCGGGTCGCCAAGCGGGCCGCGGCCAAGATGGTCCGCGCGCGGAGCGGCCGCGTGGTCTTCGTCTCCTCGGTCGTGGGCCTGCTGGGCTCGGCCGGGCAGACGAACTACGCGGCGTCGAAGGCCGGTCTCGTGGGTCTGGCGCGGTCCATCGCCCGCGAGCTGGGCAGCCGGGGCATCACCGCCAACGTGGTGGCACCCGGCTTCGTCGAGACCGACATGACGGCGCAGCTGCCGGAGAAGCGGCAGCAGGAGATCCTCGGCCAGGTGCCGCTGGGGCGGTACGCCTCGGCGGAGGAGATCGCCGGCGTGGTGCGCTTCCTGGCGAGCGACGCGGCCGGCTACATCACCGGGGCGGTCGTCCCGGTCGACGGCGGACTGGGAATGGGGCACTGATGAGCGGCGGCATCCTCGAGGGCAAGAAGATCCTGGTCACCGGGGTCCTCACCGAGACCTCGATCGCGTACGCGACCGCCCGGATCGCGCAGGAGCAGGGCGCCAGCGTCGTCCTCTCCAACTTCGGCCGCGCCCTGTCGCTGTGCCAGCGGATCGCCAAGCGGCTCCCGCAGGAGGCCGCCGTCGTCGAGCTCGACGTCACGGACACCGAGCACCTGTCGACCCTGGCCGACCGGCTGCGCGAGGCGGGCTTCGACGCCCTCGACGGCGTCGTCCACTCGATCGGGTTCGCGCCCCAGGAGGCGATGGGGGAGGGCTTCCCCGAGGTCGCCTGGGAGCACGCGGCGACGGCGTTCCAGGTCTCGGCCTGGTCCTACGCCTCACTCACCCAGGCCTGCCGGCCGCTGCTCGCCAACCCGTCCTCGGTCGTCGGGCTGACCTTCGACGCGTCCGTCGCCTGGCCGGTCTACGGCTGGATGGGCGCGGCCAAGGCGGCGCTGGAGTCGACCTCCCGGTACGTGGCGCGCGAGCTCGGCCCCGAGGGCGTGCGGTCCAACATCGTCGCCGCCGGCCCGCTGCGCAGCATGGCCATGAAGTCCATCCCCGGCAGCGCCCAGTTCGAGGAGGCGTGGGAAGGCCGCGCTCCGCTCGGCTGGTCGGTCACCGACACCGAGCCCGCCGGCAAGGCCGTCGTCGCGCTGCTGTCGGACTGGTTCCCCGCCACCACCGGCGAGATCGTGCACGTCGACGGGGGGTTCCACGCCGTAGGCGTGTGAAGGTCACAGAGTTCCGCCGTCGGCGTGGGAGTGCATCCGCCGGCGCCCCGTAGCGAGAAGGACGTCCGTGCCCCGCGTCACCGTCGACATCAACCCCGGCCAGCGACCCGACCAGGACCCCTCACTGGCCGTCCGCAACAACGGCGGCGTCCCGCCGTCGGCCGACCCCGCCCCCGCCGGACGACGGGAGGCGCTGCTGGTGCTCTCCTTCGGCGGCCCCGAGGGCCACGACGACGTCATGCCGTTCCTGGAGAACGTGACCCGCGGCCGCGGGATCCCGCCCGAGCGGCTGGAGGAGGTCGCCGAGCACTACCACCACTTCGACGGCGTCAGCCCGATCAACGACCAGAACAAGGCGCTGATCGCCGCGGTCGAGGCCGACCTCGCCGCCGCCGGCGTCGAGCTGCCGGTCTACTGGGGCAACCGCAACTGGGCGCCCTACGTCGAGGACACCTGGCAGCAGCTGGCCGACGACGGCATCGAGCACGTCTACGTCCTCGCCACCTCGGCGTACGCCTCGTACTCCGGCTGCCGGCAGTACCACGAGGACATCGCCCGGGCCCGGATCGCGGTGTCGTCCCCCACCCGCCCAGGCGGCCCGACCGCGGAGAAGCTGCCGCACTACTTCGACGCCGCCGGCTTCGTGCAGGCCAACGCCGACGCGCTGGCCGCCGCGATCGCGTCGCTGCCCGAGGAGGTCCGCGGCACCGCGCGGCTGGTGGCCACCGCGCACTCCATCCCCGACACGATGGCCGCCGTCGCGGGGCCCGAGGGGCACGCCTACGAGGCGGAGCTGATGACCGCAGCCCGGCTGGTGGTCGACGCCGCCGCACCCGGCCGGTCCGTCGACCTGGTGTGGCAGAGCCGCAGCGGCCCGCCGTCGGTGCCGTGGCTGGAGCCGGACGTCAACGACCACCTGCGCGCGCTGGCCGCGGCGGGGGAGCAGGCCGTGGTCCTGTTCCCGGTCGGCTTCGTCAGCGACCACCTCGAGGTCATCTGGGACCTCGACAACGAGGCGAAGGGGACCGCCGAGGCGCTCGGGCTGGCGTTCGCCCGTGCCGCGACCGCCGGGACCCATCCGGCGTTCGTCCGCTCGCTGGTGGAGCTGCTGCGGGAGCGCCGCGCCGGGGGGGAGCCCCGGCTGGGCACCAACTGCCCGGCGTCGTGCTGCTTCGTCGCGAGGTCGGCCCGCCCGGCGTCGTGATCACCGGCAGGTGGCCGCCCGACATCCCGTCGGGCGCAGCCACCTGCCGGTGCTCACGGGCGGGGGACGGCGTTGTAGGCGGCGGTGACCGCCTCGCGCACGGCGTCGCCCAGCGGGCGGAGCGCGTCGTCGCGGGCGGCGGCCTGGCGGTGGCTGACCGCGCCGCCGGGGGCGTCGCTGAGCGCCAGGTCGAGCACCGTCGCCAGCCGCTGGGCCCGCGCCAGCAGCGACATCGCCAGCGGGTCCGTGCCCGGGGGCATCCCCGGCACGTGCGCCGCCTTCGCCAGTCCGGCCAGCAGCGCCGGGACCTCCGGGTGCCACCGCGCCAGGTCGAGGTCGGCCAACGTGCGGGCCGCGTCGCCGACGGCGAGGTCCAGCGCACCGGACACCGCGCGCAGCGACCCCTCGACCGGTGGCGGCACCGGCGGGGCGCCGGTCAGGTCGAACGCCGTCCACTGCACGGCCTCGGGGCCCAGCGGTTCGGGCACCAGCGCGAGGTGCTCGCCGACGGCGGCCTGCCCGGCCTCCACCGCCGGCTCGACGAGGCCCGGGACGCGCGGCAGCCCGCACACGTCGCCGGGCACCGGCAGCACCAGGCGGATCCGGGTCTCCCCGGCGCTGCGCAGAGCGCTCAGTGCCCAGCCGAGGGGGACGGCCCCGTCGGTGCCGGGCAGGCCGGCGACCCGGTGTGCGGTGTCCCCCACCAGGGCGTCGAGGGCGTCGTCGTAGGAGGCGCGGCCGGTGAGCCAGGCGGTCGCCCACACCGCGAACCGGCCCGCGGGGAAGTCGTGCACCTGGCGAGGTTATGCCGGGCCCCGATCGAGATGACGATCCGGTTGAGATCCATTCCATCGCGGTCCGGATCTGGCAGAGTGCGGACGTGGACGCCTGGCTGCTGTGGCTGATCGCGTCGGGCCTGTTCGCCGCCGGTGAGCTGGCCAGCGGAGACCTGTTCCTGCTGATGCTGGCCGGCGGGGCGATCGGCGGCGTCGGGGTCGCGCTGCTCGGCGGTCCGGTCGTCCTGCAGCTGGCCGCGTTCGTCGTGGTCGCGGCGCTGCTGGTGGCGGTGGTCCGGCCACTGGCCAAGCGCCACCTCACCCAGGGCACCCCCGAGCAGCCGGACGGCGTCGCCGCGCTGGTCGGCCGGACCGCGAAGGTCACCCGGCCCGTCGACGGGCACGGGGGCCGCATCCGCCTCGGCGCCGACGAGTGGACCGCCCGCAGCCAGTACGGCGCCGATCGGTTCCCGGTCGGCGCGACGGTGCGGATCCTGCAGGTGGACGGCGCCACCGCCGTCGTCGGGGACGCCTTCGAGCTGGAGTGACCCTCCCGTGGGGGACCGTGCGCAGCGCCGTGACCGCACCGTCACCGGAACGGTGCAGGATCGGCACCACGAACCGGAGGAGGAAGCGTAACCGTGACACCCGCACTGATCGCTCTCATCGTGATCGCCCTGCTGCTGGTCGTCGTCGTCGCCAAGAGCGTGACGATCGTGCCGCAGGCCCAGGCCAAGGTCGTCGAGCGGCTCGGCCGCTACAGCCGCACGCTCTCGCCGGGCCTGTCGCTGCTGGTCCCCTTCATCGACCGCGTCCGGGCCACCATCGACCTGCGCGAGCAGGTGATCTCCTTCCCGCCGCAGCCGGTGATCACCTCGGACAACCTGCAGGTCGGCATCGACACGGTCGTCTACTTCCAGGTGACCGAGCCGCGGCTGGCGACCTACGGCATCGCGAACTACATCCAGGGCATGGAGCAGCTCACCACCACGACGCTGCGCAACGTCGTCGGCGGGCTCAACCTCGAGGGCGCGCTGACCGGCCGCGACGGCATCAACAGCCAGCTGCGCGAGGTGCTCGACGGCACCACCGGGCCGTGGGGTCTGCGCGTCGCGCGGGTGGAGATCAAGGCGATCGACCCGCCGCCGTCCATCCGCGACTCGATGGAGAAGCAGATGCGGGCCGACCGCGACAAGCGGGCCATCATCCTGACGGCCGAGGGTGCCCGGCAGTCGGCCATCACCACCGCCGAGGGGCAGAAGGCCTCGGCGATCCTCTCCGCCGAGGGCAAGAAGCAGGCGGCGATCCTGGAGGCCGAGGCCGAGCGGCAGAGCCGCATCCTGCGCGCCGAGGGCGAGCGGGCGGCGCTGTACCTGCAGGCGCAGGGCCAGGCCAAGTCGATCGAGACGGTGTTCCAGGCGATCCACGACGGCAAGCCCGACCAGGGGCTGCTGGCCTACCAGTACCTGCAGACGCTGCCGCAGATCGCGCAGGGCGACGCGAACAAGATGTGGATCGTCCCGAGCGAGTTCAGCAAGGCCCTGGACGGCCTGGCCAAGCTGGGCGGGGCGGACGGCGACGGGCGGTCCTGGATGGACGTCGACCCGTCCCGGGACGGCGCGAGCCGGCCGACGGCGGAGATGGACACCTCCGGCTGGTTCGAGTCCGCGCTGCCGCGGGCCGCCGACCAGCCGGAGGCGAGGATCGAGCTGTCGAGCATCGCGGACGCCGCGCCGGTCGTCGCCGCACCGGAGATCCCGGACACCACGTCCCTGGCCCGCGCCGCCGAGCAGGAGACCACCGGCGGGGAGGTCCAGCCCCGTCCCTGACCGGTCGCCGGCGAGACCGCCACCGCGATCGTCGCCGCGAGACCGCCACCCGCGAGTCGATCACGGGGTTGTGGCAGGGGACACGCGCGGACGCGCCGCCCGCCCCGCGCCACAACCCCGTGATCGACGTCCGCGGGCGGCCGCGAGGCCTCGATCAGGCCTCGATCAGGCCTCGATCAGTCCTCGATCAGTCCTTGAGCAGGCCCTCGCGGAGCTTGGCCAGGGTCTGGCTGAGCAGCCGGGACACGTGCATCTGCGAGATGCCGATGTCCGCGGCGATCTGCGACTGGGTCATGTTGCCGAAGAACCGCAGGATGAGGATGCGCCGTTCGCGGGCCGGGATGGTGGCCAGCAGCGGCTGCAACGACTCGCGGTACTCCACGCCCTCCAGGGCGGAGTCCTCCTCGCCGAGGGTGGCGGCGAGGGTGGGCGAGTCGTCCTCGCCCGAGAGCCGCTCGTCGAGGGAGCTGCTGCGGTAGGCATTGGCGACGGCGAGCCCCTCGAGCACCTCCGCGCGGGGGATGCCCAGGTGCTCGGCGAGCTCGGAGGGCGTCGGCGCACGGCCGTTCTTCTGCGCCAGCTCACCGACCGCCGCGTTCAGCGACAGGTGCAGCTCCTGCAGCCGCCTCGGCACCCGCACCGACCAGCCCTGGTCGCGGAAGTGCCGCTTGATCTCACCGGTGATCGTCGGGACGGCGAAGGAGAGGAACTCCACCCCGCGGCTCGGGTCGAACCGGTCGATGGCCGCGATCAGGCCGAGGGTGCCGACCTGCAGCAGGTCGTCGAAGGGCTCGCCGCGGTTGCTGAAGCGGCGGGCGAAGTGCCGGACCAGCGGCAGGTGCTCCTCGACGAGGACCTCACGCAGCCGCTCACGGCGCGGGTCGTCCTTGTCCAGCGTGGCCAGCTCGGCGAACAGCGGCGCGGTGCGCTCGGCCCGCTTCCGGTTCTCCGACATCGGCGGGACGGCGGGCGAGCTGGTGCCGGTCGACCCGCTCCCGTCCTCGTCGACCGAGTCCTCGTCGGACGCGTCGGTGGCGTCGGCCTCGGGCTCGACGTCGTCGGTCGGGTCGTCGTCGGTCGGGTCGTCGTCGGCTGCGACGCGCCCGGGCGGTGCGTCGGCGTCCGGCATGGGGACGACCTCGCTGCGCGGGTCGGGCACCACGACGGGCAGCTCCTCGGACGCGACCTTCCCCTCCGTGCCCCGCGGGCCGGTCGGGTTCTCGTCGTCGCGCAGGGTGTCCTCCTCGACGGTCGTGGGCTCCGGGGCTACCGCCCCGGTCACCGCACGACCGAGACGTTCTGGCCCGAGTCCCCGAGCAGCTTGTCCGGGTGCTGGCCCGGGAGGTACTTGTCCATGGAGATGACGGCGACCGGCGAGCTCCCGCCGTCGCCGGCCGGCACGGTGGCCTGGGTGCCGCGGCCGGCCTCGACCTTGTCCACCAGCGTGTGCAGCACCGCCCAGCCGAAGCCGTCGCGGGGGACGTCGGTGCCCTCGGCCGTGGGCACCCAGGCGTCGATGTGCAGGCCCTGGCGCGTGGTCTCGAAGACCACGGTCAGCCGGCGGTCGTCGGAGACGATCGCGGAGAGCGTCGCGCAGGCCTCGTCCACGGCCAGCCGGAGGTCCTCCACCGCGTCGAGGTCGTAGTCCATCCGCATCGCCAGGTCACCGGCCATGGCGCGCACGGCGGGCAGCTGCGTGGGGGTGGTGGGCACCCGCAGTTCCAGTCGTTCGGCGCGCCGCCCGTCCTGCGCGAGGGCACCCCTCAAGTCCACCATCCGTCGTCCGCTCCTCTTCCTCGCATGGCGACCGCGTGCCCGGCGTCATGGGACCCGGGTTCCGCGCGGTTCGCACCCATCCTGCCCGACCGGCCGCGACGTCGTGCCCGGCCCGGTCGAGCGGTGCGCCTGAAGAGGAGGTCTACCCCGTCTCCCGCGCAGGTCAAACCCCAGGTCATACGCGCAGGAGGCGCGGTTGCAGCCCTCTGGGGGCTGCGGTTCGCTGGCCCGAGATGAACGCCAGCCAGGAGGGCCCGGGCTCCGGGGCCGCACCCGTGGACGACGCCGGCGGGGCCGCGCTCGTCGCGGCGTTGGAGGCCGCCTCCGCCGCGATCTGGTGCCTGGCCGGGACCGCCCTGGAGCCGGTCTGGGCCAACGCCCGTGCCCGTGCCCTCGGCGCGAACCCGCACGACCTGGCCACGGTCGCCGGCCGCCGCATCACCGAGCTGGCCGGATCGGTCGCGCGCAGCGGCCGCGCCGAGACGGTGCGCGGCGAACCCGACGCCGCGGGCCGGGCCGCGAACGTCGTGCTGCAGCCGCTGGAGGTGCGAGGGCAGCCGGGCGTCCTCGTCGTCGTCGAGGCCGACCGGACCGACAGCGGGCACGCCGTGGCGGCCGTCGCGGAGGAGGACGTCGTCGACCAGGTGCAGCACTCGCTGCTGCCCCCGGCCCTGCCGCTGCTGCCGGACGTGCGGCTGTCCGGCGGCTACCACCGCGCCAGCTCGGTGCACGCCGCGGGCGGCGACTGGTACGACGCGGTGCCGCTCGGCCGCGGCCGGCTGGCCCTGGTGGTCGGTGACGCCGTGGGTTCCGGCGTGCCCGCCGCCGGGGCGATGAGCCGGCTGCGCGGGGCGATGCGCTCGCTGGCCCTGCGCGACCCGTCACCGGCGGCGGTGGTCGCCGCACTGGACGCCTTCGCCGGTCAGATGGAGGACGTCGAGGGCGCCTCGGTGTTCTACGGGGTGCTCGAGGCCGCCACCGGACGGCTGACCTACGCCGCGGCCGGGCACCCCGCCCCGCTGCTCGTCCAGGCCGACGGCGGTGCCGAGTTCCTCCCGCTGGCGCCCCGCCCGCCGCTGGGCAGCCTGCCCGGGGTGCCGACCGCCGCGGCCACGGCGCAGCTGCCGCAGGGCGCCACCCTCGTGCTCTTCTCCGACGGCGCCGTCGCCACCGCCGCCTCGCTGTCGGCGGCGGGCCTCGACCGGCTGGCCCGGGTGTCCCGGGCCGCGCTCACCGCTCCGGGGGCCCTCGCCGGCGACGCGCCGGGTGAGCTGGCTGCAGCCATCGTCGAGGGCCTGACGGACGCCGCGGAGTGCCCCGACGACATCGCCGTGCTGGTCGCCCACCGCCGCGCCGAGGCGACCGAGCCCCTGGTGCTCGACCTGCCGGCCGTCCCGGCGGCGCTGCCGACGGTCCGCCGGAACCTGGGTGCCTGGTTGGCCGGGCTGGGTATGGGCGAGCAGGACCGGGTCGGCGTCATGGTCGCGGTGGGGGAGGCAGCCGCCAACGCGGCGGAGCACGCGTACCGCGGTGTCCAGCCGGGGCGGATGCAGGTGACCGCGGCGGTCGACGTCGACGGGCAGCTCACCGTCACCGTGCGCGACCAGGGCCGGTGGCGCCCGCCGGACCGCGACCCCGGTGACCGCGGCCGCGGTCTGCTGATCATGCGGCAGCTGGTCGACGGGGTGGTGCTGCAGGACGAGCACGGCACGACGGTCACCCTGAGCATGCGGCTGCGCCGCGGCCCCGAGGACGACGGAGACCGTCCCGGCGGCAGCAGCGCGGCCGACGTCGTCGTCGACCGGAGCGGTGAGCGCCCGGTGGTGCGGGCGACCGGCGCGGTGGACGTGCTCGGCGCCGAGCAGATGCGCATCCGGCTGCTGGAGGCGAGCCACGGCGGCACCAGCCGGGTCGAGCTGGACCTGGCCGCGGTCACCCTGTTCAGCAGCGCCGCGGTGCGCGTCGTCCTCGCGGTGGCACGGATCGCCGGCGAGGAGGGGTGGCGGCTGGTGGTGCACGCCGCCGAGGGCGGGGTCACCCGGCACGTCCTCGAGATCAGCGGGCTGGGCGGGCTGGTCGACCTGCGCTGACGGGCGAACCGCCGTCGTCCCGCGTTTGCGGAACGCCGGCGGTGCCCATCCTGTGGGCGTGAGACTCCGCCGCAGTGACGTGCACGGCCCCGGATGGCGGCGCCGGCGTTCCGGCCGCGGCTTCGCGTACTACGACTCCGACGGCGCTCTCATCAAGGACGAGCGCCTCGACCGGCTCCGCTCCCTGGCCATCCCGCCGGCCTGGCAGGACGTCTGGATCTGCCCCTGGCCCAACGGCCACATCCAGGCCACCGGTGTGGACGCCGCGGGCCGCCGGCAGTACCGCTACCACGACCAGTGGCGGGCGCGGCGGGACGCCGAGAAGCACGAGCGGGTGCTGGAGATCGCCCACCAGCTGCCCGACGTGCGCGACGCCGTCGTCGAGGCGATCCGGGGCCGGGGGCTGACCCGGGACCGGGTGCTGGCCGCCGCGGTCCGGCTGCTGGACCTGGGCGCCTTCCGCGTCGGCAGCGAGCAGTACGCCGAGGACAACGGCACCTACGGGCTGGCCACGCTGCGCCGGGAGCACGTGCGGGTGCGCGGCGAGCGGGTGTTCTTCTCCTACACCGCCAAGGGTGGCCTCGAGCGGGAGCTGGAGCTCACCGACAAGCCGACCGCGGACGTCGTCCGGGAGCTGCTCAAGCGGCCCGAGGAGGGCGAGGAGCTGCTCGGCTACTGGGTGGAGGACCCGGACGGCAACCAGGTGTGGCACGACGTCACCAGCACGGAGGTGAACGCCTACCTCAAGGAGGTCAGCGACGCGGAGATCACGGCGAAGGACTTCCGCACCTGGAACGCGACCGTGCTGATGGCCGCGACGCTGGCCGCCACGCCGGAGCCGGGGACGAAGACGGCCCGCAAGCGGGTGCTCAAGGAGGCCTACGAGCGGGTGTCGGAGACGCTGGGCAACACGCCGGCGGTCTGCAAGGCCAGCTACGTCGACCCGCGGGTGGTCGACCGGTTCGAGAACGGGGACACCGTGGCGCACGCCCTGCACGAGGCGGCGGAGGCGCCGGACGACCGGACGGCCCAGCAGGTGCTCGAGCAGGCGGTCTGCCAGCTGCTCAGCGCCTGACGACGAGAGGCCCCGCCGGAGCGGGGCCTCTCGTCGGGTGTGTCCCCTGAAGGTGGGGAGGACCCCGTCCTCCCCACCCCTCGCACGCTCGGGGCGGCGCCCTGAACTGGGGCCGGGTGGGGCAGGGGGTCCTGCGTCAGCGGGCGCTGCCGTCGACGATGGTGAACAGGTCGATCAGGCCGGTGACCTCGAGCGGGCGGGTGACCGCGCGCGTGGTGGCGATGAGGCGGAGGTCGACGTCGCGGGAGCGGGCCGACTTCTGCGTCTCCACGAGGACCGCCAGGCCGGCGGAGCCCAGGAACTGGACGCCCGACAGGTCGATGACCAGGGCCTTGGGCTGCTGCTCGAGCTGCGTGTCCAGCGACGACCGGAGCACCGGGGCGGTGAACGTGTCCACTTCGCCGACGACCGTCACCGTGACCGCGCCGTCCTCGCCGGTGGAGGTCGAGAGCGTGATCACGTCGTCGAAGGGTGCCTCCGTGCCCTCGGTCGACACGTCGGGCTGCCCCTCGGCAGGCAGGTCGGATGTGGTCACGGGCTGAGCTCCTCTCAACGGCAGTAGCCGGCGGCACGACCGCCCGGTCAATCTACCGCTGCGCGGCCTCCCGGATGTCATGGCCCCCGGACACGCACGTCTCGTTCGTGTCCGTGCCGGGCGGTTCCCCGGCACGACCGCGGCTGCCTGCTCAACCGCAACCCCAACGTAGACATCCGAGGTCGAACGTGCCAACCCGCCCTCGACGAGCGCCACCCACTCGTGACGCCGCGCCCCCGGAAGGAGGACGTACGGCGTCACGAGTCGTGCGGGTGGCCCTCTCGACCGGGACACGGCCCGCGCCGGGCCCGGTGACGTCCTGGAACGGCCGCCCTCCAGGGGCCCTCCGCCTGCGCCTGCGAGGCGTGGGGGGAAGGGCGGTCCTCCTTCAGTCCACGACGTGCATCGCGGACTCCTCCGGGCCCTCGCCGCCGACCACCGGGTCGAGGCTGGCCTCGACGTCGTCGGCGGTGCGGTTGGTGCCGGAGTCGGTGTCCGGGGTGGTGTCGTAGTCCTGCTCGAGCTGGCCGAGGCCGCGGCCCGGGTCCTCGGCGGGGCGCACGTCCGGGACCTCGTCGGCGATCTCCTCCTCCAGGCGCCCGGACAGCGACCTGCCCTCGGACTGCTCGAAGGCGGTCGTGCCGAAGCCGACGGTCCGGTGGCCCTCCCGGTCGCCCGGCTCCGGGGCGAACTGCGGGTCCTCGGATCGCTGCATGGTCGGGAAGTCGTCCTGGGAGACGTCCGGGACGCCGTTGTCCTCGGGGAAGACGTCCCGGGCGGTCTGGCCCTCGGGACCGGTGGCCCCGGTGTCGCCGCGGGCGTCGTCGCGGGTCCCGGTGAGGCCCCGCTCGTCGTCGGGGAACTCGGTGTCGTTGAGGGCGGAGTGGACGGCTCCGCGGTCGGTCTGGTCCGGCTCGGTCATGGGGTTGCCTCCGTTCTGCGTGCGTCCGCCGTGCGCACGCTCGTCCATCCCGTGGACGGGGGGCCGGTCGGTCGACCGGCGTCGTGATCTCGACCTACCCGCCGGACCCCGCCCCATGCGTGACCGGCGGGCGGACGCGGCCCCGGCTCGCCGCATGCACCCCCCGGGCGCGGGGTAGCGCGAGTGCCATGGCCCTCACAGACGACCTCCAGCGGATCGGGGCTCCGGTTCGCCGCTGGGCCCGCCACCAGAAGCGTGAGTACTCGAACGGAGAGCCGCGCCCACTGGCAGGCGACCTCGGGGCCATGGGCGTCTACCTGGGCCTGGTGTCGGCCGGCGCGGCCGCCGTCCGCGCCTCGGGACGGGAGTTGCCCGACCGCATCCCGCCGGGCGACGCGGCGCTGCTGGCGGTGGCCACCTTCCGGCTGGCCCGGCGGATCGCCAAGGACCCGGTCACCAGCCCGCTGCGGGCCCCGTTCACCAGCTTCCAGGGCCCGTCGGGTCACGCGGAGGTCGCCGAGGAGGTCCGCGAGCACGGCGGCGTCAAGCACGCCGTCGGGGAGCTGCTCACCTGTCCGTTCTGCCTGGCGCAGTGGGTGGCGACCGGACTGGTCTTCGGCTACGTGACCACGCCGAAGGCCACGCGTCTGGTGGCGCTCACCATGACCCTGGTCGCCGGTGCCGACGTCCTGCAGTTCGTCTACGACTCGATCCAGAACGGCGCGCTCGCGCCCGAGGGCGAGGAGGCCGGCGTGCAGTGACTCCTCCGTCCGGAGGAGGTGGCGCCGCTCGACCTGCCGGAGGGGCGGCAGCGGTCCTATCCTGGTGATCTTGACCGCTCCGGCCTTCCCCGCCCGCGGTCCACGGACGGGTCTCTGGACGGGAGCACGGCATGCGGTCGATCTGGCGCGGGGCGGTGTCCTTCGGCCTGGTCAGCATCGGCGTGAAGCTGTACACGGCCACCGAGGACCACGACATCCGGTTCAACCAGGTGCACGCCACCGACGGCGGGCGCATCAAGTACCGGCGGGTGTGCTCGATCGACGGTGCGGAGGTCGAGTACGCCGAGATCGCCAAGGGCTACGAACTGCCCGACGGCCAGCTCGTGGTGCTCACCGACGAGGACTTCGAGGAGCTGCCGCTGGCCAGCCGGCGGGAGATCGAGGTCCTGCAGTTCGTCGACCAGGACGAGATCGACCCGATCCAGTACGAGAAGACGTACTACCTGGAGCCCGACCCCTCGGCGACCCGCCCGTACGTGCTGCTGCGCGACGCGCTGGAGAACGCCGGCCGGGTCGCCATCACCAAGATCGCCATCCGGTCGCGGGAGTCGCTGGCCGCGTTGCGCGTGAAGGACGGCGTGATGGTGCTGCACACCATGCGCTGGCCCGACGAGATCCGCCGTCCCGACTTCGCCTTCCTCGACGAGGACGTCGCCGTCCGGCCGCAGGAGCTGCAGATGGCCGAGGCGCTGATCGGGTCGATGACCGGTGAGTTCGACCCCACCGAGTTCACCGACGACTACCGCGAGGCGATGGCCGAGCTGCTCGAGGCCAAGCAGAGCGGCGGCGAGGTGCAGCCGCTGCCGGAGACCGCCGAGTCCGGCGCGGCCGTCGTCGACCTGATGAGTGCGCTGCGGCGCAGCGTGGAGGCCGCCCGCGGCGGCGCCGCCGCCGAGGAGGCCCCGGGGAAGCCGGCACCGGCGAAGAGGGCGCTGGCGAAGGAGGCGACGGCGAAGGAGGCGACAGCGGCGCGGAAGGCCACGCGGGGCGCCGACGAGGACGCCGCGCCGGCCCGCCGCACGACGGCGCGGAAGGCCACCGCGGCGAAGCGGACCAGCGCGGCCGAGAAGACGACGGCCAGGAAGGCGACCGCTGCGAGGAAGGCGGCCGCGACCGTGGAGGCCACCGCCGAGAAGGCGCCGGCCAAGCGGGCCCGCCGCACCGCCTGAGGTGCCGACCCGGGGGAGCGCCCGGCGGCCGGTCCCGCCGGCCGGAGAGCCGTTCGTCGTCACCGAGCACCCGTCCCGCCGCGTCGAGCTGCGGCTGGAGCGCAACGGCGTGCCGTGCTGCTGGGACCTGCCGGAGGGGCCGCCCACCGCGCGGGGCCGGGCGCTGCCCGCCGTCCCCACGACGGGCGGGAACGGAACCGGGCTGCCGACCTGGGACGCGGGCCGCTACGCCGTCGAGCAGTGGACCGACGACCGCGTCGTCGTGGTCCTCGGCGGCCGGCGGCTGCACGGCCGCCACGTCCTCTTCCGGTCGCCCGGCGGCGGCTGGCTCGTCCGCGCGCTCGACGCGCCCACGGAGAGGGCGCCCCTGGTCCCGATGCTCGCCACCGCGGGGGAGCTGCCGGCGCCTCCGCAGGACTCCGAGTGGGGCTACGAGTTCAAGTGGGACGGTGTCCGGGCGGTGGCCGTCGTCGAGGCCGGGGGGCTGGCGCTCCGGGCCCGCAGCGGCACGGACATCACCGTCCGTTATCCCGAACTGACCCACCTACCGGAGGTGCTGAGCGGGCACGACGCGGTCGTCGACGGCGAGGTCGTCGCCCTCGACGCGCGCGGCCGGCCGGACTTCGGCGCGCTGCAGGGGCGGATGCACCGGACCGGCCCGGAGGTGCGCCGGATGGCCGCGGACGCCCCGGTGACCTACCTGGTGTTCGACCTGCTCGCCTGGGAGGGCGAGAGCCTGCTCGCGCTGCCGTACGCGCAGCGTCGCGAGCGGCTGGAGGCGCTGGGCGTCGGGGGCGAGCGGTGGGTGCCCACGCCGTGGTTCCGCGGCGGCGGGGCCGCGGTGCTGGCCGCCAGCCGCGACAACGGCCTGGAGGGGATCGTCGCCAAACGGCTGGACTCGCCGTACCGCCCGGGGCTCCGGGGGCCGGACTGGCGCAAGGTGAAGAACGTCCGGACGCAGGCGGTCGTCGTCGGCGGCTGGCGGCCCGGACAGGGCCGGCGGGCCGGGGGAGTGGGGTCGCTGCTGGTGGGGGTGCACGACGACGCCGGCCGACTGGTCTACGCCGGGCACGTCGGCACCGGCTTCACCGCCCGAGCGCTCGAGGAGCTCGAGCCGCTGTTCACGCCGGCCGGCCGCCCACCGTTCGTCGACGCGCTGCCCCGCGAGGTCACCCGCGACGCGCGCTGGGTGGTGCCGGAGCTGGTCGGGGAGGTGGCGTTCGCCGCGTGGACCGCCGACGGCCGGATGCGCCACCCGTCGTGGCGCGGGCTGCGCGACGACCTGGCGCCCGAGGACGTGGTCGAGGAGTGGTGAACCGGGTACGGGTGGTCGGGTGACCAGGCAGTTGGTGCGCGTGGACGGCCGGCAGCTGCACGTGTCCAACCTGGAGAAGGTCCTCTTCCCCGAGGTGTCCTTCACCAAGGCCCAGGTCATCGACTACTACGTGCGGGTCGCGCCGGTGCTGCTGCCGCACCTGTCCGGTCGGCCGGTGACCTTCACCCGCTGGCCCGACGGGGTGGAGGGGCAGGCGTTCTTCGAGAAGAACAGCGCCCGGCACGCCCCGGACTGGGTGCGGAAGGTGACCGTGCCGAGCCCCGGCAGCTCCCGCGGTCGGGAGACCCTCGACATGGTGATCCTGGAGACGGTGGCCGACCTCGCGTGGGCGGCCAACCTGGCCGCGCTGGAGCTGCACGTGCCGCAGTGGCAGGTGGGCAGCCGGCTGCAGCCGGCGCTGCCCGACCTGCTGGTGCTCGACCTGGATCCCGGTCCGGACGCCGGGATCCTCGAGTGCTGCGAGGTCGCCGACCGGCTGCGCGAGCGGCTGGTCGACGACGGCCTGGACCCGGTGGTCAAGACGTCGGGCTCCAAGGGCGTGCAGGTGTACGCGCCGATCCGGGTGACCGACCGCGAGCACCCCAGCCGCTACGCCCGGGCGCTGGCGCAGGCGCTGTCGGCCGAGACGCCCGACCGCGTGGTGTGGCGGATGGAGAAGGTGCTGCGCCCGGGCAAG
Organism: Geodermatophilus obscurus; assembly: GCF_900143215.1. Classification (GTDB taxonomy): domain Bacteria; phylum Actinomycetota; class Actinomycetes; order Mycobacteriales; family Geodermatophilaceae; genus Geodermatophilus; species Geodermatophilus obscurus_A. The sequence goes on from NZ_FRDM01000011.1 coordinate 127,251, forward strand.
GTGCTCATCGACTGGAGCCAGAACAACCCGGCCAAGACGACGGTCGCGCCGTACTCGCTGCGCGCCCGGCCCGACGCGACGGTGTCCACCCCGATCGGCTGGGACGAGGTCGAGGCCGTGCTCGACGGGGCCGACCCCGGCCTGCTGCGCTTCCGCACCGAGGACGTGCTGGCCCGGGTCGAGGACTACGGCGACCTGTTCGACATCGCCGGGGCGCAGCGCGCCGTCCTGCCCCCGGCCTGAAAAGGGCCCCGTCCTCCTCACCCTCGCAGGCTCGGGGCGGTGCCCTCGACGGGGACGGGCGACTGGCATCCTCGCTTCCCGTGTCCGCTGAACTGCCCTCTCCCGGCCCGCGCGACGAGCGGCTGACCGACGTCGGGCGCCTCGTCGTCCGCTGCCCCGACCGGCCCGGGATCGTCGCCGTCCTCAGTGGGCTGATGGCCGACGTGGGGGCGAACATCATCGACTCGCAGCAGCACTCCTCCGACCCGGTGGGCGGCACGTTCACGCTCCGGCTGGAGTTCTTCCTCGCCGACCTGGTCCGCCGCCGCCAGCAGCTCGAGGGCGCCCTGGCCCTGCTCGCGCAGCAGTGGCAGTTCACCTGGCGGCTGACCGAGGCCGCGCACCGCCCGCGGCTGGCGGTGTTCGTGTCCAAGGCCGACCACGTGCTCCAGGAGCTGCTCTACCGGGTCCGCGCCGGCGACCTGCGCGCAGAGATCGCCGCCGTCGTGTCCAACCACCCCGACCTCGAGCCGGTCGCCCGCGGGGCCGGCGTCCCGTTCCACCACGTGCCGGTGACACCGGAGACCAAGGCGGCGGCCGAGGCGCGGGCGCTGGAGCTGGTCGGGGACGTCGACCTGGTCGTGCTCGCCCGCTACATGCAGATCGTCTCGGCCGACTTCTGCAGCCGGTTCCCGGAGCGGCTGATCAACATCCACCACAGCTTCCTGCCGGCGTTCGTCGGGGCGAACCCCTACCGGGCGGCGCACGACCGCGGCGTCAAGCTGATCGGGGCGACCGCCCACTACGTGACGCCGGAGCTCGACGCCGGGCCGATCATCGAGCAGGAGGTCGCCCGTGTGGACCACCGCGCGACGGTGGAGGACATGCGCCGCATCGGCCGCTACGTCGAGCGCCAGGTGCTGGCCCAGGCGGTCACCTGGCACGTCGAGGACCGGGTCATCGTGGACGGCGAGAAGACCATCGTCTTCGCGTGAGGGCACCGCGGCAGCGAGTGACCTCAGGCGGCGCGCCCGTTGCTCGTCTTGACTCGATCAAAACAAGCGGGTTGGCTCGACCCGATGGAGACCACCGGGCAGGAGCAGCTCCGCATGGTCGGGCTGCGTGTCACGCGGCCCCGCCTGTCGGTGCTGCAGGTGCTCGCCGAGCGTCCGCACGCGGACGTCGACACCATCGTCACCGCGGCTCGTGCCGTGCACCCCACGTTGTCGCCCCAGGCGGTCTACGGGGTGCTCGAGGCCCTCGTCTCCCGCGGCCTGGCCCGCCGGATCGAGCCGGCGGGCGCACCCGCGCTGTTCGAGCTGCGGGTCGGTGACAACCACCACCACCTGGTCTGCCGCTCGTGCGGTGCGGTGGCTGACGTCGACTGCACCGTGGGTGCGGCTCCGTGCCTGACGCCCTCGGACACGGCGGGTTTCGTCGTGGACGAGGCCGAGGTCGTCTTCTGGGGTCTCTGCCGGGACTGCCGGGTAGGTAACCCATCGGAGACAACGGGAGTCCCCGAGCACCACGATCGAAGAGGAGTGAAGCAATGACCGACGTCGCATCGCAGGGCCCTGCTCGGAGCGAGGCCGACCGTCCGGTCCTGACGAACCGTCAGGGTCACCCGGTCTACGACAACCAGAACCAGCGGACGGTGGGGGCCCGTGGCCCCGCCACGCTGGAGAACTACCAGTTCCTCGAGAAGATGAGCCACTTCGACCGGGAGCGCATCCCGGAGCGGGTGGTCCACGCGCGCGGGGCCACCGCCTTCGGGTACTTCGAGGCCGACGGCACGGTCGGCGACGAGCCGATCAGCAGGTACACGCGTGCCAAGCTGTTCCAGGAGAAGGGCAAGCGCACCGACCTGGCGATCCGCTTCTCCACCGTCGCCGGTGGCCGTGACTCCTCCGAGGTGGCCCGCGACCCGCGCGGCTTCGCGGTGAAGTTCTACACCGAGGACGGCAACTGGGACCTCGTCGGCAACAACCTCGGCATCTTCTTCATCCGCGACGCCATCAAGTTCCCCGACTTCATCCACTCGCAGAAGCCGGACCCGGTCACCTTCGAGGCGAACGTCGCCTGGCGGGCCTTCGACTTCTTCAGCCAGGCGCCCGAGTCCATGCACATGATCATGCTGGTGTTCAGCCCGCGCGGGATCCCGGCGAGCTACCGGCACCAGCAGGGTTTCGGCGTCAACACCTACCGGTGGGTCAACGCCCAGAACGAGACCCACCTGGTGAAGTACCACTGGTTCCCGCACCAGGGCGTGAAGTCCTACACCGGGGCTGACGCCGCGGCCGTGCAGGCCCAGACCCTGGGCTCGCACACCAAGGACCTCTACGACGCCATCGAGCGCGGCGACCACCCCAAGTGGGACCTCTATGTCCAGCTCATGAGCGACGACGAGCACCCCGAGCTGGACTTCGACCCGCTCGACGACACCAAGGTGTGGCCCGAGGAGGTCTTCCCGCTCCGCAAGGTCGGGACGATGACCCTCGACCGGATCCCGGAGAACTTCTTCACCGACAACGAGCAGATCTCCTTCGGCACCGGTGTGCTGGTCGACGGGCTCGACTTCTCCGACGACAAGATGCTCGTCGGGCGGACGTTCTCCTACTCCGACACGCAGCGCTACCGGGTGGGCCCGAACTACCTGCAGCTGCCGGTCAACCAGGCGAAGAACGCCCGGGTGGCCACCAACCAGCGCGACGGCCAGATGGCCTACGGCGTGGATCTCGGCGAGGGCCAGAACCCGCACGTGAACTACGAGCCGTCGATCCAGGGCGGGTTGCGCGAGGCGGCGGCCCCGGCCGAGGACGAGATCGGCCCGGTGATCACCGGCCGGGTCACTCGCAAGCGGATCCCGCGGACGAACGACTACAAGCAGGCCGGTGAGCGCTATCTGCTCAGCGAGCAGTGGGAGAAGGACGACCTGGTCCTCAACTTCGTCACCAACCTGGAGCAGTGCCCGCGCGAGATCCAGGAGCGCATGGTCTGGCACTTCTTCATGTGCGAGGACGAGCTCGGCCAGCGTGTCGGCGACGGTCTGGGCATCACCGCGGACGACGTCCGTGGCCTGTCCCCGCTGCAGACGCAGACCCTCTCCGACGAGGAGCTGCAGCGCGCTGCCAACCTCGGCAAGAACGGTCCGCGCGACGTCACCGGCCACGTGATGACGCACTGCGTGCCCAACGAGCACGTGGTCGTCGCCTGACAGCCGCGGGAGCATCGCAGGGAGCGCTGGCGACCGAGGAGCGGACCGTGGCGCGGAAGGCGACCGGCGACATCGTCGCCTGACAGCCGCGGGAGCATCGCAGGGAGCGCTGGCGACCGAGGAGCGGAGCGTGGCGCGGAAGGCGACCGGCGACATCGTCGCCTGACAGCGGGCACCACCACTCCGCGGCGGGCCGCGACCGGGGACCCCCCGGTCGCGGCCCGCTGTGCTGTGCCCGCCCGGCTCCCGCCGGCCGGGCTGGGTCCCGTGGCCTGGCTCACCTACCGTCTCCCGCGGTTCTGCAGCGCTGCGCCAGTTCGGCCTCGTCGTCGTCGGCGCCGTCGTCCACACGCTGCGGACGCCGGAGGAGTGGGCGCTGTCCGGCACCGGCGCGACCGCGGTCATCACCATCGGGCTGGCGGGCATGATGGTCGGCGCGCTGACCATCGGCACCCTCATCGACCTCGTCGGGCGCCGGAAGTCGCTCATCGGGGCCGTGACGGCGTTCTCGCTGCTCACCCTGCTGTGCGCCTTCGCGCCCGCCGCGGTCTTCGGCCTGCTGCGCTTCCTGGCCGGCACTTCCTGACCGGCTGCTTCGTCTTCAGCGCCCAGGGGCTCGGCTACGCCTTCGTCAGCGCCAACCACCCACCGCAGGTGCGCGCCAGCGCGCTCGGCCGGTCGGCCGGCGCCGGGCGGATCGGCGCGATCGTCGGCCCGGTCGTGACCGGCGCGCTGGTCACGGCCGGCGTCGCGTTCCCGTGGGGCTTCTCCGTGTTCGCCGCCGTCGGGGTCCTGGGTTCCCTCGGGATGACCACCACCCGGATCCGCCGGGCGGTGGGCGCCGGCCGCTGACCTCCCGGGAGCCGGCTGCGGTCGCCGGGTGCCCGGTGACCGCCCCAGCCGCATCCCGACGCCCCGGGTGCCTGGCGCCCGGCCCCCCGGGCCCCCCACGATCGCCGCCATGAGGACGTCGATGACGCGGGTCGCGATCGACGGCGGGCAGGTGGAGACGGTGGTCCTCGGCGCCGGCGACCCCATCGCGCTCGTGCCCACCGCGCTGACCGCGGACGAGCTCCTGCCGCTGGCCGAGCGGCTGCAGGGACGGTTCCAGGTCGTCCACTACCACCGGCGCGGCTATGCCGGCAGCAGTCCGGCCGCGCCACCCGGGTCGGTCGCGGAGGACGCGGCCGACTGCGCACGGCTGCTCGCGGCGCTGGGCATCGGAAGGGCGAACGTCCTCGGTGCCTCGTACAGCGGCGCGGTGGCACTCCAGCTGGCCGTGGACCACCCCGACCTGGTCCACACGCTCACGCTCGTCGAACCGCCGCCGGTGCACGGCCCGGCCGATGCCGAGTTCCGCGCCGCCAACGCCGCCCTCCTGGCCGACCGGCAGGCTCGGGGAGCGGAGGCCGCCGTCGAGCGCTTCCTCTTGAGCACGATGGGATCCGACTGGCGCGGCCGGCTCGACGTCGCCGTTCCGGGCACCTCCGCACAGGTACGGCGCGACAGCCGGACCTTCCTCGACGTCGACATCCCGGCGTTGCTGGGCTGGCCGTTCGACGTCGCCACCGCCACCCGGGTGCGCTGTCCGGTGTTGCACGTCTCCGGGGGCGGCCACGGTCCCTACTTCGACGGGGTGGGCGATCTGATCCACGCGTGGCTGCCGCACGCCGAGCAGGTGACGATCGCAGGCGCAGGCCACGACATCGCGCTGACCCACCCCGACGCCCTGGTCGAGGTGCTCGTGCCCTTCCTGGCCCGCCATCCCGTCGACTGACCACCGCCCTCTGCTGGGAGGCGGAGCCCGCCGTGGGGTGCGGAGCCCAACCGCGTGATGTCGTGCGGGCCGCGGAGGTCGCTCACTCGCCGCGGCGGCGCTCCTGGTCGGCGAGGAAGCGCTCGAGCTCCGCGCCGATCTCCTCGCCGCTGGGCACCTCGCCGATGTCGCTCAGCAGACCGGCGCCCTCGCGGGCGGCGGTGAACTGGTCGAACTGCTGCTCCAGCGCGGCCACGACGGCGGTGTTCTCGGGGGAGCGGGCGATCTGCTCGTCGATCTCGCTGCGGTGCGCCTCGGCGGCCTCCCGCAGCGCCTCGGTGGGCAGGTGCAGACCGGTCAGCCGGGACAGGTGCTCGAGCAGCGTCAGCGACGCCGCCGGGAAGGTCGCTTGCGCCAGGTAGTGCGGCACGTGCGCGGCCACCCCGTAGGCGTCCACGCCGGCCTCGCCCATCCGCAGCTCCAGCAGCGCCGCGACGCTGCCGGGGAGCCTCATCTCGCCCCAGTAGACCGGGTACTCCGCGATCAGCGCGCGCCGCGTGGCGTGGGCGGTGACGGTGACCGGCCGGGTGTGCGGCACCGGCATCGGGACCGCCTGCAGCGACACGACCGACGTGACGCCGAGCCGCTCGACCAGCCAGCCGATCGCGGCCACGAAGCGCTCCCAGGCGAAGTCCGGCTCCGTGCCGTGCAGCAGCAGGAACGGCTCGCCGGCGTCGTCCTCCAGCGCGTAGAGGAGCAGCTCCGGGGCGGCGTACGACTCGTAGCGGTCGCCGGAGAAGGTCATCCGCGGCCGGTGGGCCCGGTAGTCGACCAGGCTGTCGACGTCGAACCGGGCGACCACCTCGTGCGGCAGCGCGTTGAGCAGGTGGGCGCCGGCCAGCGCCCCGGCCGAGGCCGCGTCGAACTCCCCGGCGACGTCGTGCACCAGCACCAGCCCGCGGCGGGCACCGGCGTCGGTGACCTCGGACTCGCGGACCAGGAACGGCTCGGCCTCGGGGAGCAGCTCGACGAGCTGCTCCGGTCGCTGCGCCACGGTGGGTGCCTCCTCGCGGTACGGATCTACCACCTACAGCTCCCCCCGTGCCGACCGCATTCCCCGGGTCGCCCGCAGGGGTCAGGCCGGCGGGCGGGCCGGGGTGTCGTCGTCGGCGTCCGGGGCGTCCTCCGGGACGGGTCCGGAGGCCGGCGTCCGGACGCGCTCCCGGACGACCGTGGCCCCGGCGTCGTCGCCGGTGACCTGCACCCGGGTGCCGTCGTCGGCGACCTCCGGTGTCCGGCCGTCGAGCTCGTCGCGGACGTACCGGTAGATGACGGCGATGAGCGCGGCCACGGGGACGCCGAGGAACGTGCCGAGGATGCCGTACAGGCTGCCGCCGGCGGTGACCGCCAGGATGACCACGGCCGCGTGCAGGTTGAGCCCGCGGCCCTGGAGGATCGGCTGCAGCACGTTGCCCTCCAGTTGCTGCACGACCAGCACGATGACCAGCACGATGAGCGCGGTCTGCCAGCCGTTGCTGACCAGCGCGACGAGCACCGCGAAGGCGCCGGCGACGAAGGCGCCGATGATCGGGATGAACGCGCCGAAGAAGGTCAGGACGGCGAGCGGCAGCACCAGGGGCACGCCGAGGATCCACAGGCCCAGGCCGATGAAGAAGGCGTCGATGAAACCGACCAGGGCCTGCTGCCGGATGAACTCCGAGAGGGTCGTCCAGGTCTTGTACGACAGCGCCGCCACGTGCGGGGCCACCTTGGGGCCGGTTTGGGCGGCCAGCCACGGCAGCCAGCGCGGGCCGTCCTTGATGAAGAAGAAGGCCAGGACCAGGGCGAGGACCAGGTTGAGCAGGATGCCGCCGACCGCCGTGGCGCCGGTGAGCGCGTAGCCGGCGATGTTCTGCGCGTTGTTCTGGATCGTGTCGATGACCTGGTCGACCGCCTGGCCGATCTGGTCCTCGCCGAGGTTCAGCGGCGGACCGGTCACCCACTGCTGCACGTCCTGCAGCCCGGCGGTGGCGGCGTCGGCGAGCTCGCCGGCCTGGTCGGCCACCTGCGGCACGATCCAGGAGAACAGGCCTGCGATGAGGGCGAGGAAGGCCAGCAGCACCACCAGGGCGGCCAGCGCCGGCGGGAAGTGCAGCTTCCGCAGCACCCGGGTGGGCGGCCAGAGCACGGTGGCGAACAGCAGGCCGAGGATGACCGGCAGCAGGATCGGCCACAGCCGCCCGAGGACCCAGCCGACCACCACGAGCGCGGCGGCGATCAGCAGCAGCTGCGCCGAGGCGATGGCGAGCGCCCGCACGCCCTTCTGCAGCCGGGGTCCGCGCTCGGCGCCCGGGGCGGGGCTGGACGTCACCGCGGCGCTGGGCATCGCCGCGAAACTGGGCGTCCGTCCGGTCACCGGAGGCGCGTCGCCGGACGGGTCGGCGGACGACGCGCCCGAGCGGCCGGGCATGCGGAGCCTCATGGGTCGATCACAGCACAGCCGGGTACCCCGGAACTGGCCGGGACGATCATCAGGCGCCCGTCGTAACGTCACGTCATGCCCAGAACCGCGACCGCCGACCGGGTCGACCGTGCCGCCCTCGAGGAGTTCCTCCGTCCCCGCCACAAGGCGGTGCTGGTGACCCGGCGCAGCGGCGGGGGTGTGCAGCTGTCCCCGGTGAGCTGCGGTCTCGACCAGGAGGGGCGGGTCGTGGTCTCCACCTACCCGCAGCGCGCCAAGGCGGCCAACGCCCGGCGCGACCCGTCGGTCTCGCTGTGCGTGCTCTCCGACGACTTCGACGGGCCCTGGGTGCAGGTCGACGGCCGCGCCGAGGTCCTCGACGTCCCCGAGGCGCTCGAGCCGCTGGTCGACTACTACCGCGCGATCAGCGGGGAGCACCCCGACTGGGACGAGTACCGGGCGGCGATGGCCCGGCAGGGCAAGTCGCTGCTGCGCGTCACGGTCGAGCGCTGGGGGCCGATCGCGACGGGCGGTTTCCCGCCGAAGGTCATCGACAAGCTCTGAGGCTTGCGTCGAGGCGGGAGAGCCCGGAGACTCGCGGGGTGCCGTACGTGCTGGCGGTCGGCCAGCAGGCCAGCCGCCGGGGCCCGGACCGGGTCGCCGGTGTCCTGCAGCGGCTGGCGGACGGCGTTCCGACGGTGCTGCCCTTCGAGCGGACCGCGGGCGACGAGTTCCAGGGGGTGCTGGCCGACCCCGCGGTCGTCGTGGACGTCGTGCTGCGTCTGGTGCGCGAGGGCGGCTGGAGCATCGGCGTCGGGGCCGGTCCGCTGCAGACGCCGCTGCCCGGCAGCCGCGCCGGCGCCGGGCCGGCCCTCCTCTGCGCCCGGCGGGCGGTCGACGCGGCCGGGCAGCGCAGCGTGCGGCTCGCGGTGCGTGGCGCCGTCCCGCCGGACGCCGGTGACGCGCAGGCCGTGCTGAGCGCGCTGGCCGTCGTCGTCCAGCGGCGCAGTGCCCAGGCCTGGGAGGCGATCGAGCTGGTGCGCGCCGGGCGCACCCAGGCTGCCGCCGCCGCCGCGCTCGGCGTCTCCCGCCAGGCGGTGGGCCAGCGGCTGGCGGCGGGGCTGTGGGAGCTGGAACGCGAACTGCGGCCGACGGCCGCGCGGTTGCTCGCCCGGGCGGCCGGGTGAGCAGTCGCCGTCCCGGTCCTCGCCGGACGGCGTGCTGTGGGCGCGGCGTGCGTCGGCGTCGCGCCGCTGCTGCCGCGCAGCTGACCCGCCGCCGCGCGCGGTGATCACCGGGCGGTGAGAATGGGTTCCGCACCTCTGCCGTCCGATCCCCGGGAGCACCCGTGTCCGAGTCGACCGCGCCAGGCGGGATCCGCAACGCCGACCTGCTCGGCGTCTACACCAACGACCACCTGGCCTCGGCCACCGGCGGCGTCGAGCTGGTCAGCCGCATGCTCGGCCGCTGGCGCGGTACCGCCTACGAGCCGCGGCTCGAGGAGCTGCTCGACGAGCTGCGCGAGGAGCGCTCGTCGCTGGAGGGCCAGATGCGCACCCTCGGTCTGCCGGTGCGGCAGTACAAGCAGGCCGCCGTGTGGCTCGGGGAGAAGGTCTCCCGGGCCAAGTTCAACGGGCACCTGCTGTCCCGCTCGCCGCTGTCGGACCTGGTCGAGTTCGAGTTCATCGCGACCGCCGTGCTGGCCAAGCGGGCCGGGTTCGAGACGCTGCGCGCGGCGGCGGAGGCGGACCCCCGCATCGATCGGGCGCTGTTCGACCGGCTGATCGACCAGGCCGACAAGCAGCACCACTGGCTGGCCGACGTCCGCCGCGAGGTGGCCGCCGGCGTCTTCGGTGGCCACCCCGGCCCCGCCGACGCCGCCGCCGACACCTGAGCCCTCGTCGGGCGGCCTGCCGGGTGCACGGGTAGAACCGCCGGCATGTGCCACGACGCCGGCAGCCGCCCGCCTGCACCGCCGAGGAGCGGAGACGTCGCCGAGCGCGGCACGCTGACCCTGACCTCCGCCGACGGCACCGAGGTCGCCGCCGCCTATGCAGCGCCGGCCGGCCCGGTACAGGTCGGCGTGGTGCTGCTCCCCGACATCCGTGGGCTGCACCCGTACTACGTGGCGCTGGCCGAGCGGTTCGCCGCGGCCGGGCTGCCGGCGCTGGCCGTCGACTGGTTCGGGCGGACGGCGGAGCTGCCGGAGGCCGGGGCCCGCGGACAGGACGTCGACTGGCAGACCCACATCCCGCAGGTCACCGCGGCCGGCGTGGACGCCGACGTCACTGCGGCGGTGGCCTACCTGCGCGCGCGCACCCGCGCCGACCTGCCGGTGGTCACCGTGGGCTTCTGCTTCGGCGGCAGCCACTCCTGGCGGCTGGCCGCCGGCGACCTGGACCTGGCCGCCTGCGTCGGCTTCTACGGCAAGCCGGAGACGACCGGGGACGCCCCCGCCCTCCGCCCGACGCTCATGGTGATCGCCGGGGCCGACGCCGCGACCCCCGTGGCGGCCCAGCTGGCGCTGGCCGAGCGGCTGCGGTCGGGCGGCGCGGAGGTGGAGACCGCCGTCTACGACGGGGCTCCGCACTCCTTCTTCGACCGCGCGTACGGCGACTGGGCGCAGGCCTGCGACGACGTCTGGCGCCGCGTGCTGGCCCTCACCGACCGGGTGGCGGCGAGCTGAGCGCCGCCGCCCCCGCCGTCGTCCGGACCTCCTACGCTCGACGTCGGGTCCGGGCGTGCGAGGGCCCGCACGGGCGGAGCAGCGTCGCGCACCGGGCCGACGAGCCCCGGCGAGGAGGACCGATGAGCGAGCAGGGGAGCGGCGGGATCGACCCGGGCGTCATCGAGCTGGCGGCGCGGGTCTTCGGCCTGGCGCGCGGCGGGGCCACCGAGGAGCTGGCCGCCTACGTCGACGCCGGGGTGCCGGCGAACCTGACCAACGACAAGGGCGACACGCTGCTCATCCTGGCCGCCTACCACGGCCACCCGGCGACGGTCGCCGCTCTGCTGGACCGCGGCGCCGACGTCGGCCGGGTGAACGACCGGGGCCAGACGGCGCTGGCCGCGGCGGTGTTCAAGCAGTCGGAGGAGACCGTTCGCGCACTGCTCGCGGCGGGTGCCGACCCGGACGCCGGTGGCCCGACCGCACGGGAGACGGCGGCGTTCTTCGACCTGCCGGCGATGACCGCGCTGCTGGACGGTGCGCGTTCCTGAGCCGGACGGCCGGGCGTGCGAGGGTGGCAGTCCGGTGAGCCCGGCATCTCGCAGAGGAGGGCACGTGGTCAGAGACCACCCGGCGCCGCTCGGCGCCGGCGGCACCGGCTCGCCGGCCCGCGCCGCGGGCTGAGGCGTCCGACGGTGACCGTGCAGCGGGGTGTCCCGCGGAACGACCTCCCGGTGACCAGCGGGGCCACCGGCATGCCGCCGGCCGCCGCCGCGGAGGTGCAGGCCGCCGCCGTCGCGGCCCAGGCCGCGGCAGACGCCGCCGCGGCGACGGGGACCGAGGCCCCCCTCCTGCCCGAGGACGCGCTCGGGCCCCCGACCGGCGGCATGCCGCGCTGGATGGTGCTGCTGATCGGTGCCGCCACCGCGACCATCGCGATCGCCGGGGTGCGCTCGATCGCCTGGCTCGTCGGCCCGGTCCTGCTGGCCCTGGTCGTGGTCATCGCCCTCATGCCGGTGCAGCGCTTCCTGCAGCGGCACGGCTGGCCCCGGTGGGCCAGCGCCACGGTGCTGCTCCTGCTGGTCTGGACCGTCCTGTTGGGTTTCGTCGCCCTCCTGGTGGTCTCGATCGCCCAGTTCGCGGCACTGCTGCCCAACTACGCCGGGTCGGCCGAGGCGCTCATCGCCTCGGTGGTCGCCGACCTCAACGACCGCGGGATCGTCTCCGGCCAGCTCTCCGACCTGGTGGCGCAGTTCGACTACAGCCAGCTGGTGGGCGTGGCCACCGGCGTGCTGTCCCGGGCCACCGACGCCGCCTCCACGCTGGTCCTGCTGCTGGCGGCGCTGGTGTTCCTCTCCATCGAGGCCGGCGGGTTCGGCCGGCGGCTGGCGCTCGTCGCCGCCGACCGGCCGCACCTGCCGATCGCGCTGGGCCTGTTCGCCCGCGGCACCCGCAGCTACCTCTGGGTCAGCACGGTGTTCGGCGGCATCGTGGCCGTCGGCGACGGCATCGCGCTGGCGATCATCGGCATCCCGCTGCCGGTGGTGTGGGGGCTGCTGTCCTTCGTCACCAACTACGTGCCCAACATCGGCTTCGTGCTGGGGCTGGTGCCACCGGCGATCCTGGCGCTGCTCGACGGCGGCTGGACCGAGTTCTGGACCGTCGTCGCGGTCTACGCGCTGCTCAACTTCGTCGTCCAGACGCTCATCCAGCCGCGGTTCGTCGGTGACTCGGTGGGGCTGTCGATGACCGTCACCTTCGTGGCGCTGCTGTTCTGGGGCTGGGTGCTCGGCGCGCTGGGCGCGCTGCTGGCCATCCCGCTCACCCTGCTGCTCAAGGCGCTGCTCGTGGACGTCGACCCCCGCGGGCACTGGCTCGACGCGCTGCTGCGCGAGGAGCCCAGAGCGCCCCGGACCAGCCGGGCCCGGCAGCGTGCGAACGCCCGTCGCGCGGCCCTCGCCTCGGTCCGCGCGCTGCACGTGCCGCGGCCGCACCGGCGCCCGTCGGAGGACTGAACCCGCAGGTCAGCACGGAATGTCGGACCCCTGGAGGACGTTGTTCCCATGTCGGGCACACCGCCCGTCACGACGTCTGGAGGACGCCATGAAGGGCGACCGTGTCGAGATCGTGATCGACGCCGGCGGGAGCACCCGCACCTACGAGATCGAGGCCACCCGCGCGGGGCGGCGGGTGGACGTGAGCCACGGCCGCGGGCTGGTCGAGGTCACCGAGACCACCCGGGGCGGCACCACCGTCCGCACCGCCCGGTTCATGGCCGGCCGGGTCCTGGCGCTCGTCGAGCACCCGGCGCCCCGGCCCGCGCTGGACGACGACGCCGGCGTGACGCCGCTGCGCCAGACCGCCTGAGGAAGGGCCCCTGCCTCCCCCCGAGGAAGGACCCCGTCCGCCCCAACCCTCGCCGGCTCAGGGCGGGACCCGGGACGGGGCCGCAGCGGGTGCGTGCAGGAGGACCGCCGTCCCGGAGCAGGAACTGGTCGTCATGGCCGGTCTGCAGGGCAGCGGGAAGTCGACCTGGGTGCGTGCGCACCTGGCCGCGACGCACGCCGTCGTGAGCAAGGACCACTGGCCCAACGCCCGCCGCCGCGAGGCCCGGCAGCGGCGGGTGGTCGCCGAGCTGCTGGCCGAGGGGTGCAGCGTCGTCGTCGACAACACCAACCCCGCACCGGAGGACCGGGCGCCGCTGGTCGCGGCGGCCCGCGCGGCCGGCGCCGGCGTCCGGGCGGTGTGGGTGGACACGCCGGTCCCGGTCTGTGCCGCGCGCAACGACGCGCGGGGCGGACGGGCCCGAGTGCCGCCGGCCGGGTTGTACGGCACGGCGGCGCGGTTCGTGCCGCCCTCGACGGCGGAGGGCTTCGACCGGGTGGACGTGGTTCCCACCGGCTGACTGCCGCGGGATCGTCGGCGCGCGGGGAGCGGCCGGGGCGCGCGGGCCGGCTCGTGCAACCGTCGGCTGAGCAGCGCACCCGCCCGGCACGCCGGGGCGGGCCGGGGGACGCCGGTGCGGTAGACACGTCCGGCGTCCGCCCGTCCCGCGTCCCCCGGAGGTCCCTCGTGCTGGCCAGCATCGGTTACGCCGTCGCCTACACCGGGGTCGGCATCGTGCTGCTGACCCTCGGCTTCCTCGTGCTCGACCTGCTCACCCCCGGCCACCTCGGCCGGCAGATCCACGAGGAGCGGTCGGTCAACGCCGGGATCGTGGCCGCCGCCGGCTTCCTCGCCCAGGGACTGATCATCTTCAGCGCGATCTGGACCAACGCGACCAGCGGGTTCGGTACGGCGCTGCTCTACACCGTCGTCTTCGGCCTGCTCGGCGTGGTGCTGCAGGCGGTGGCGTTCCTGGTCCTCGACCTGCTCACCCCGGGCAAGCTGGGCCGGCACGTGACCGAGGTGTCCTTCCACCCGGCCAGCCTGGTCCTCGCCGCGGTGCAGCTGGCCGTTGCCGGCATCGTCGTCGCCAGCACCTGGCCCTGACCCGCGCCTCCACCGACACCCGCCTACCCGCCGGTAGCCTCGCGGAGCCGATCCGTACCGTGTGGTCCAGCGCACCGGACGGCGCAGAAATCGGAGAGGGACGAACAGATGAGCGAGTTGAACAGCACCGGGACCCGCGTGGCGATCGTCACCGGTGCCGCGCGGGGCATCGGTGCGGCCGTGGCCAAGCGGCTGGCCCAGGACGGGTTCGCCGTGGGCGTGCTCGACCTGGACGAGGTCGCGGGCAAGGAGACGGTGGAGACCATCGAGGCCGCGGGTGGCCGGGCGCTGGCCCTGGGCGCCGACGTCAGCGACGCCGAGCAGGTCGAGGCCGCGGTCAGCCGCGTCGCCGCCGAGCTGGGCGCCCCGACGGTCCTGGTCAACAACGCCGGCGTCATCCGCGACAACATGCTGTTCAAGATGACCGAGGCCGACTGGGACGTCGTCATGAACGTGCACCTGCGCGGCGCCTTCCTGATGACCCGTGCGGTGCAGAAGCACATGATCGACGCCAAGTGGGGCCGGATCGTCAACCTGTCGAGCACCTCGGCGCTGGGCAACCGCGGCCAGGCCAACTACTCGGCGGCCAAGGCCGGGCTGCAGGGCTTCACCAAGACCCTCGCGATCGAGCTCGGCAAGTTCGGCGTCACCGCCAACGCGATCGCGCCGGGCTTCATCCAGACCGAGATGACCAAGGCGACCGCCGACCGGATGGGCGTCGCGTTCGAGGACTTCATCGCCTACGCCGCCAAGGAGATCCCGGTGCAGCGGGTCGGGCAGCCCGAGGACATCGCGCACCTGGCCTCGTTCTTCATCAGCGAGGGCGCCGGCTTCGTGTCCGGCCAGGTGGTCTACGCCGCCGGCGGCCCGAAGGCCTAGCCGGCGACCGCTCGTGGCGGGCCCGGCCGGGCGCACACCCGGCCGGGCCCGCGCGCGTTCCGGAGGCGGGCATGGCGGTGCGTGCGCCGGTGTTGTACGAACCGTGACACGCACGTCCCTCCGCCTCGCCCTGATCGGTGACTCCCTCGCGTACGGCTCCGGGGCCGCCGGCCCCCGCGACGCCCTCGGCCCGCGGCTGGCCGCGGCCCTGACCGACGCCGGCTACGACGTCGATCTGGCCGTGCTGGCCGTCCCCGGAGCGGTGACCGGGGACCTGACCGCGCAGGTCCGCCGGGCCGCGCCGCTGGGCGTGGACCTCGCCGTGGTGGTGGTCGGCGCCAACGACCTGGCACGGCTGGTGCCTCCGGCGCAGTCGGCCGCGGCGCTGGCGAGCGCGCTGGCCGACCTGCGCGCCGCCGGCACCGACGTGGTCGTCGTCCCCGCACCGGACATGTCGACCGTCCCGTGGGTGCCGCCGGCGCTGCGGCCGCTGGTGCAGGTCGCCTCCGCGACGCTGCAGCGCGAGCAGGCCGCCGTCGCCCGGAGGAACGGCGCGATGGTGGCCGCCGTCTCCGACGCCGTGTCCGCCGCGTTCGGCACCGACCCGGCGCTGTTCTCCGCCGACCGCTTCCACCCGTCGTCGGCCGGCTACGCGCACATCGCCCAGGCGCTGGTGCCGCACGTCGTCGCCGCCGCCCACGCGCGGCGGGACGCCGCCGCCTGATCCCAGACGGGGTCGCGATCATGGCGCCGGAACCACCGATCCGGTCGGGACGGTGGTCCCGGCGCCATGATCGCCGCCGGGACGGGGGGGGGCGGCCTCCCACCCCCCGCCCTGCGCTCACTCGGTCGGCGGCTCGTCCTTGCCGGCCTCCTCGGCCGCGTCGGCCTCCTCCTTGGTCTTGTGCACCGCGCCGTCGGCGTGCTCCGGCGGGCCGTAGACGGTGTAGAGGACCAGCGGGTTGGGGCCGGTGTTGACGAAGTTGTGCTTCGTGCCGGCGGGGACGACGACCAGGTCGCCCTGCGCCACCTTCTTCGTGGACCCGGAGATCCGCGCCTCACCGGTGCCGCTGACGAAGGTGAGGATCTGGTCGATGTCCTCGTGCACCTCCTCGCCGATCTCACCGCCCGGCGGGATGGTCATGATGACCAGCTGGGTGTTCTTGCCGGTCCACAGCACGCGGCGGAAGTCGGCGTACTTCTCCGCCTCGGTCGCGATGGTGTAGTGGATGACGGACGCCATCGAGGGCTCCTCTCCTCGGTCGGGCACGGGTCTGTGCGGCCGCGGCCCGGTCGGGCCCGGCGGACGACGTCCCTCCTGCCCCCCGCCCGCGTCCCTCATTCCTGCCTGGCGGACCCCGTCCTCCCCGGTGTGGCAGGGCCCCGTCCCCCTCACCCTGCGCCCGCTCAGGGCGGCACCCGGGGGACGGGGCCTGCGCCGAGCCTCTGGACGGGGCCCGCCCGTGTCGGGTCTGCGGCGCGTCCGGACCGGGCACAGCGGAGCGTGGTGATCGAACTCACCGGGGTGACCGGGAAGGGATGGCGACGCTCCCGGCGTCGTCCCAGAGGTGACGACCGCGACCGACGCCCGCCCCACCGCCCGTGCCTACGCCGTGTGGCTGGTCGCGCTCGCCGCCTACACCGTCGCCGTCTTCCACCGCGCCTCCCTGGGCGTCGCCGGGGTGGAGGCGCAGGAGCGGTTCTCCGCCGGCGCCTCGGCGATCTCGCTGTTCCTGGTGCTGCAACTGGTGGTCTACGCCGCCATGCAGGTGCCGGTGGGTGTGGCGCTGGACCGGTTCGGCTCCCGGCGGCTGATCCTGGCCGGCGCGCTCACCATGGCCGCGGGGCAGGCGACACTGGCGCTGGCGGGTGACGTGCCGGCGGCCATCGCCGCGCGGGTGCTCGTCGGCGCGGGGGACGCGATGACCTTCGTCAGCGTGCTGCGGGTGGTCGGCTTCTGGTTCCCCGGCCGGACCGTTCCGCTGATCACCCAGCTCACCGGCATCCTCGGCCAGTTCGGGCAGATCGCCGCGGCCTACCCGCTGGTCGCGCTGCTGCACGCGACGTCCTGGGAGTCCACCTTCCTGGGCGGGGCCGCGGTCAGCGTGCTCGTCGCCGTCCTGGTGCTCGTCGCGCTGCGGGACGTGCCCCCCGGCACCGTGCTGGCCCCGCCGGCCGGGCTCGCCGAGGTCCGGCGCAGCCTGGCGCTGACCTGGCGGGAACCGGGCACCCGCATCGGTCTGTACACCCACCTGGTCACCCAGTTCTCCGGCACCGTCTTCGCGCTGCTGTGGGGCTATCCCTTCCTGGTCCTCGGCCAGGGCCTGAGCCCGGCCACGGCGGCCGGCCTGCTGACCCTCCTGGTTGTGGTCGGCATCGGCGTCGGCCCGCTGTTCGGCCGGCTGTGCGGCCGCTGGCCGCTGCGCCGCTCGACGCTGGTGTTCGGCATCCTCGTCGCCACTGCGGTCACCTGGACCGTCGTGCTGCTGTGGCCTGGGCGCGCGCCGCTGGCGCTGCTGGTGCTGCTGGTCGTCGTCCTGGGCACCAACGGCCCCGGCTCGATGATCGGCTTCGACTTCGCCCGCACCTGGAACCCCGCCGAGCGGCAGGGCAGTGCGAGCGGCGTGGTCAACGTCGGCGGCTTCGTCGCCTCGCTGCTCACCGTGCTGGCCGTGGGCGCGGTTCTCGACCTGCTCACCCCGGACGGCTCGGCGAGCTACTCGCTGGACGCCTTCCGCGCCGCGTTCGCCACCCAGTACCTGTTCTGGGCCATCGGGTTCGTCGGCGTGCTGCGTCACCGCCGAGAGCTGCGGGCGCGGCTGGCCCGCGACGGCGTCGTCCTGGCGCCGCTCGGCGTCGCCGTGGGCGCCCGGCTGCGCGGGGGCTCCGCCTACCGCTGAACGAGGACCCTGGCCCCCGTGCCGGGTCCCGCCGCCGGCCCGTCCAGAGACTCATCCCGAGCCTGCGAGGGATGAGGAGGACGGGGTCCTCACACGGTGGGGGCAAGGGGGTCCCTTCTCACGCCCCGTGGCGGACCCGGCACGCAGGTGGCGGACGACGCCGTCTCGCCCGCGGCCCGGGAGCGCGGAACCCCTCCCGGCGGCCGCGGTCTGGCACCGTCCCGGCCTGGGGCACGGGGAAGCAGGGAGGCGCGGTGTTCCGACGCAACGAGGCTCCGGTCGGCGGCGGGTCGGGAACAGCGGGGGCGGCGGCTCGGCGCGCGGAGGAGAGCCGGCCCGGTGGCGCCGGGAACCTCGACGCCCTGCTCAAGCCCCGGCCGGCGTTCCGCGCCGCGCTGCGCGGCTACGACCGGCTGCAGGTGGACAACTACGTCGCCTGGGCCGAGACCGAGCTGCTCGCCGTCCGGCGGGCCAACGACGACCTGATGTCCCGCTACGGCGCCTGCGCCGCCGAGCTGGAGATCTCCCGCCGGCTGCTGGCCTGCTCACCGGCGGGACGCGAGCAGGTGCGGACCTCCGAGCGGGTGGGGGAGATCCTCCGGCTGGCCGCCGACGAGGCCGCGCGGCTGACCGAGGCCGGCGCCGCCGACGCCGACCGACTGCGCGGGGAGGCGCGGGCTGAGGCCGACGCGCTGCTGCGGCGGGCCCGCGAGGTCAAGGACGGCGCCGTCGCCGAGTGCACCCGCATGCGGCAGGACGCCGAGCAGGCTCGGGCAGCCGCGGAGGAGGAGCTGGCGCGGGCGCACGCCGAGGTGCGCCGGCTGACCGGAGAGCTGGACGCGGTGCTGCAGACCCTGGCCGACCAGCCGGCCGGTGAGGAGCCCGCGCCCGCACCGCTGCCGACCTGACACGATGGCGTCGGGCCCGGCCCAGGGCCCGAGCGGGAGGTGCACGTGGACGTCGTCGTCGGGCTGGACTCCGGGACGACGGCGACGAAGGCGGTCACCGCGGGCGTCGACGCCCGCGTGCGCGACCTCGTCAGCGTCGGCTATCCGCTGCTGGTGCCGGGGCCCGGCCGCGCCGAGCTCGACGCCGGCCGCCTGCAGCAGGCCGCGGTCGAGGCACTCGCCGCGGTCGCCGCGCTCGCCCGCGAGCGCGGCGACCGCGTCGTCGGGATCAGCCTCAGCGCCGCCATGCACGGCCTGGTGCCGATGGACGCCGACGGCACGCCGCTGGGGCCGGTGGTCACCTGGGCCGACGCCCGGGCCGCCGAGTGGGCGCAGGCCCTGGTCGCCGACGGGCGCGCCTCCGCGCTGCACGCCCGGACCGGCACGCCGGTGCACGCGATGTCGCCGCTGGTGAAGCTCTCCTGGGAGCGGGCGCAGGACGCCGACCGGGTGGCCGGGACGCCGCGCTGGGGCGGGGTCAAGGAGCTGGTGCTCGCGGCGCTGTGCGGCGGCGTGCAGGTGGTCGACCGCTCGTGCGCCTCGGCCACCGGCCTCTACGACCTCCGTGCCGGCCGGTGGGACGACGAGGCGCTGGGCATCGCCGGCGTCCGGGTCGGCCAGCTCGGCGAGGTGCTGCCGACGACCGCGGTGCTGCCGGGCCTGCGCGCCGACGTCGCCGCCGCGACCGGGCTGCCGGCGGACACCCCGGTGGTCGTCGGGGCCGCCGACGGGGTGCTGGCCAACCTCGGCGTCGGCGCGGTGCGCCCGGAGGTCGCCGCGGTGTCCCTGGGCACCAGCGGCGCGATGCGGGTCGTCGTCCCCACGCCCACGGTGGACCCCGGGCGCCGGCTGTTCTGCTACGCGCTCACCGACGACGCCTGGGTGGTCGGGGGATCGGTGAACAACGGCGGCTCGGTGGTGCGCTGGGCCAGCCAGGCGCTGGCCGTCGATCCCGGCTCCCCCGAGCCGCACGGGGAGGCGGCCGACGAGCTCGACGCCCGGCTGCTCGAGGAGGCCGCGCAGGTCCCCGCGGGGAGCGCCGGGCTGCTGTGCCTGCCCTACCTGCTCGGCGAGCGGGCGCCGTGGTGGCGCTCGGGACTGCGCGGGGCCTACATCGGCCTGCGCCGCGAGCACCGGCGGCCGCACCTGGTCCGCGCCGCGGTGGAGGGCGTCTGCCAGCAGCTGGCGCTGGTCCGCGACGCGTTCGCCGCCACCGACCTGCCGGTGTGCGAGGTGCGCGCCACCGGGGGAGCGGTCGCCTCGTCGCTGTGGGTGCGCACGCTGGCCGCGGCCCTGGACCTGCCGGTGCGGGTCGCCGACTCCCCGGAGGGCACCGGGCTGGGCGCCTGCCTGCTCGGGCTGCACGCCCTGGGAGCGCTGCCGGACCTCGACGCCGCGACCGCGCTGGTGGCCGTGCACGACCCGGTGGAGCCAGACCCGGACGACGCCGCGGTCTACCGGGGGCTGCGGCCGCTGGTGGAGCGCTCCACGGACGCGCTGACCGACGTCCTCACCGCACTGGACGCGCTCGACGACACCCCGGCCGCCCTCGTGTGACCCCCGGGCCGATCCGAGAGCCGGACGGCGGTCCGCGCACCTGGGCCGTCCCGAGCCCTGACGAGGGCGGGGCGTCGACGGACCCCCCGGAGCCGGGTCCGCGGTGGCATCGTGGCGCGATGGGACGCACCCTCCGTCTGGCCGGCGCCGGCCTCGGCGCGCTGGCCGCAGTGGCCGCCCGCGACCTGCTGCAGCGCGAGCACACCCTGCTGCGCAACTTCCCGGTGATCGGCCACGCCCGGTACCTGCTCGAGTCGATCGGCCCGGAGCTGCGCCAGTACCTCGTGGCGGGCAACAACGAGGAGCGCCCGTTCACCCGCGACCAGCGGCGCTGGGTGTACGCGTCGGCGAAGCACGACAACAACTACTTCGGCTTCGGCACCGACAACGACCTGGAGTTCACCGCCGGCTACCCGGTCATCAACCACCGCACGTTCGGCCGGGCGGTACCGCCCACCTCCGTCCACGCCGGCCACGACGTCGCGCTGCCCAGCGCCAAGGTGCTCGGCGGTCCGCGCGGCCGGGCGAAGGCGTTCCGGCCGGCCTCGGTCGTCAACGTCTCGGCGATGAGCTTCGGGTCGCTGTCCGGCGCGGCGATCGAGGCGCTCAACCGCGGGGCAGCGCTGGCCGGGTGCCTGCAGAACACCGGCGAGGGCGGGCTCTCGGCGCACCACCGGCACGGCGGGGAGCTGGTCTACCAGATCGGCACCGCCTACTTCGGCTGCCGGGACGAGCAGGGCCGTTTCGACCTGCAGCGGCTCAAGGACCTGGTGGCCGGGGCGCCCGTGCGCGCCCTGGAGGTCAAGCTCAGCCAGGGCGCCAAACCCAGCCTGGGCGGCGTCCTGCCGGCCGCGAAGGTGTCGGCCGAGATCGCGGCCGCCCGCGGCGTGCCGGAGGGCGTGGACTGCATCAGCCCGTCGCGGCACGCGGAGTTCTCCGACACCGACAGCCTGCTCGACTGGGTGGAGCTGCTCGCCGCCGAGACGGGGCTGCCGGTCGGCGTCAAGTCCGCCGTCGGCGACATGACCTTCTGGCACGAGCTCACCGACCTGATGGCGAGCACCGGCCGCGGCGTGGACTTCGTGACGGTGGACGGCGGCGAGGGCGGCACCGGCGCGGCGCCGCTCATCTTCACCGACTCGGTGTCCCTGCCGTTCCAGCTCGGCTTCGCCCGGGTGCACTCGCTGTTCGCCCGCGCGGGGCTGCACGAGCAGGTCACCTTCGTCGGCGCCGGCAAGCTGGGACTGCCCGACAACGCGATCGTGGCGTTCGCGCTCGGCTGCGACATGGTCAACGTCGGCCGCGAGGCGATGCTGGCGATCGGCTGCATCCAGGCGCAGAAGTGCCACACCGACACCTGCCCGACCGGCGTCGCCACCCAGAACCCCTGGCTGGCGCACGGCCTCGACCCGCAGCTGAAGTCGGTCCGCGCGGCGAACTACATCGGGACGCTGCGCCGCGACCTGGTCAAGGTCGCCGAGGCCTGCGGCGTCGAGCACCCCGGGCTCATCGACTCCTCCTCCGTCGAGATCCTCACCGGGCGCACGGCCGCCACGCCGCTGGGGGAGGTTTACGGCTACGAACCGGGGTGGGGGCTGCCGTCGGCCGCCGACCGCGAGGAGATCGTGCGGATCATGACCGCCGAGGCCCCGCAGGGCGGCTCCGCCGTCCCCTCGGAGGACGCCGTCCGCTGACGCCGGCAGCTGACTGGCGCGACCCCATCGATCTCCCCCGCGATCATGGCGCCGGGACCGCCGACCAGGCTCGGCAGGTGGTCCTGGCGCCATGATCGCGGGGAGTGGGCGGCTCACGCGCCGCGGAGCAGCTCCTCGAAGGAGGGGACGTCGGCGAACGGGTCCACCGGCCGCTTGGTCGAGGGTCGGCCGGCGATCAGGTCGGCCAGCTCGCCGGCCGCGCGGTCGATCCGGCGGGCCAGCTCGGCGTCCACCCCACTGGCACCGGCCCAGTCCTCCGACGCGGCGAAGACGCCGGTGGGTGCCGGGATCGCGCGGAGGTAGGCGAACAGCGGCCGCATCGCGTGCTCGATCACCAGTGAGTGCCGGGCGGTGCCGGCGGTGGCGCCGAGCAGCACCGGCGTCCCGGTCAGGGAGTCCTTGTCCAGGACGTCGAAGAACGTCTTGAACAGCCCGCTGTAGGACGCCGAGAACACCGGCGTCACCGCGATGAGCCCGTCGGCGCCGGTGACCGTGTCGATCGCCGCCCGCAGCGGCTCGTTGGCGAAGCCGGTGACCAGGTCGTCGGCCAGGTCGCGGGCGTGCGTGCGCAGCTCGACGACCTCCACCGTCGCGTCATCGCCCCGCTCGCGCAGGGCGGCGACGGTCGCGGCGGTGAGCCGGTCGGCCAGCAGCCGGGTCGACGACGGGGTCGACAGCCCGCCGCTCACGACCGCCAGGGCGCGGGTGGTCATGCGGGGACCTCCTCGGGGGACGCCTGCCGGGCCGCCACGCGCGAGGCGTGGGTCGGGGCGTCGGGCACGTGCGCGGGCTTGAGGGCGGCGAACTCACGGCGCAGCACCGGCACGACCTCCTCGCCGAGGATGTCGAGCTGCTCCAGCACCGTCTTCAGCGGCAGGCCGGCGTGGTCGACGAGGAACAGCTGCCGCTGGTAGTCGCCGACGTACTCGCGGAAGCCGAGGGTCCGCTCGATGACCTGCTGCGGGCTGCCGACGGTCAGCGGCGTCTCGCGGGAGAAGTCCTCCAGCGACGGGCCGTGGCCGTAGACCGGCGCGTTGTCGAAGTAGGGCCGGAACTCAGCGATCGCGTCCTGGCTGTTCCTGCGCATGAACACCTGGCCGCCCAGCCCGACGATCGCCTGGTCGGGGCTGCCGTGGCCGTGGTGCTCGTACCGGCGGCGGTAGAACTCGACCATCCGCTTCGTGTGCTCGGCCGGCCAGAAGATGTGGTTGGAGAAGAAGCCGTCGCCGTAGTAGGCGGCCTGCTCGGCGATCTGCGGCGAGCGGATCGAGCCGTGCCACACGAACGGCGCGACGCCGTCCAGCGGCCGCGGGGTCGAGGTGAAGCCCTGCAGCGGCGTGCGGTACTGCCCGGACCAGTCGACGACCTCGGTGTCCCACAGCCGGCGCAGCAGCGCGTAGTTCTCCACCGCCAGCGGGATGCCGTTGCGGATGTCCTGCCCGAACCAGGGGTAGACCGGGCCGGTGTTGCCGCGGCCCATCATCAGGTCCACCCGGCCGCCGGCCAGGTGCTGCAGCATCGCGTAGTCCTCGGCGATCTTCACCGGGTCGTTGGTGGTGATCAGCGTGGTCGCCGTCGACAGCTGCAGCCGCGACGTCTGCGCGGCGATGTAGGCCAGCGTCGTCGTCGGCGAGGAGGAGAAGAACGGCGGGTTGTGGTGCTCGCCCAGGGCGAAGACGTCGAGCCCGACCTCCTCGGCCTTCTTCGCGATGGCGACGATCGCCTGGATCCGCTCAGCCTCGCCGGGCGTGCGGCCGGTGGTGGGATCGGTCGTGATGTCGCTGACCGAGAAGACGCCGAACTGCATGTCGGTCTCCATTGGTTGAGAGTGCAACTACTGTCCGGTGCAACGCATCCGGTGGGGAGGTATTCCGCTCGGCCGGTTCCCTCCGAGGCAGAGCGGACGCGGCACCGGAACGTCACTCGCGTCACACAAGTGGTCCCCGCCATTGTCACGGGACGGTAACGGCGCTTACGGTGGCTTCCGTCCGGTCGGTCGTCTCGTCCCCGTTCGGGGAGCCTGATCGGACGCCGCCGAGTCGTGTCCGCCGCCAGCGGGCGCGAGCCGGGGACCCACCGCAGTACTGGGGTGAATCCCGCCCGCGTGCACGATGCGCGGGCCGGTAGGGCTGCTTCCCGCCCGAACCCGTCAGCTAACTCGGTAGGCGGCTCACGGAAGAACGGAGCACTCACATGCCCCGCCCCCGGGCCCTCGCGGCTCGCCGGCTTCCCCGGCCACGCGCGCCTCGCGCATCTTCCCCGGCCAGCTGACCCGGCACCCGACTGCGCCCGCCGGCTCTTCCTGATCCGCCGGCACCCCCCGTAGACCGCGCCGCACCGGGCCGTCCTCTGCCACGAGGACCGATCCCGCGCGCCCTTCCGCCACGGAGCCCCCACCTGATGGACACCAAGCAGTTCCCGGCCGTCCCGGCCACCGACGCCCCCGCCAACCGGACCGCCCGCCGCTTGCGGCTGCCCGCCGGCGGCCGCCGCCCGGCGATCCTGCTGGCCACGGCCGCCGCCGGCGCCATCGCCGTCACCACCGTCGTCGGCACGCAGCCGGCCGCCGAGGCCGAGACCGAGACGGTTACCGCCTCCGTGAGCGTCGCCGAGCAGCTGGGTATCCGCACCGACGCCGCGCAGCAGCCGCTCGCCGCCCCGGCCGCCCCCGAGCTGGCCCCGCTGCAGGACCTCGCCGCCTCCCGCAGCGAGCGCCAGGCCGCTGAGGCACAGGCCGCGCAGCTCCAGGCCGCCGCGCAGCAGGCCGAGCTGGACCGCCAGGCCGCCGAGAAGGCCGCCGCCGAGCAGGCCGCCCGCGAGGCCGCGGAGCGCGCGGCCGCCGAGAAGGCCGCGGCCGAGGCCGCCGCCCGTGAGGCCGCGCAGCGCGCGGCCGCCGCGCCCGCGCCCGCTCCGGCTGCGGCGCCGGCGCCCGCCGCCAGCAGCTCGTCGTCGTCCGCCGCGCCGCGCGGCTCCTTCAAGGACTACGCGATGGCCAAGGTCGGCAGCGCCGATCAGTTCAGCTGCCTGGAGAAGCTGTGGGGCAAGGAGAGCGGCTGGAACCCCAATGCGCAGAACCCCACCAGCACCGCCTACGGAATCCCGCAGTTCTTGAACTCGACGTGGGCCAGCACCGGCATCGCCAAGACGTCGGACGGCTACCGGCAGATCGACGCCGGCCTGATCTACATCGAGAACCGCTACGGCAGCCCGTGCGGCGCCTGGTCGCACTCGCAGGCCAAGGGCTGGTACTAGGGCCTGTCCCGCGGATCATGTGCTGAGCCAGAGCACTGCGCTGACCAGCAGCAGCGTGGCGCGGTAGTAGGCAGCGCGCTTGGCGTAGCGG
>NZ_FRDM01000040.1 GCF_900143215.1 Geodermatophilus obscurus
CGGTTCCATTCCGAACCCGGAAGCTAAGCCTCTCAGCGCCGATGGTACTGCTCCGGGAACGGAGTGGGAGAGTAGGACACCGCCGGACAACCATTTTCATGAGGGGCCCTCACCACCCGGTGAGGGCCCTTCATGCACGTCCGCATCGGCAGACCTCGGCGCCCTTCTCGAAGGCAGCCGGCGACAGGCACAGACACCAGGCCCCGGTTCCGCGATCACGGAACCGGGGCCTGGTGTGCGTGGGTGCGGAGGCTGCCGCGTCAGGGGACGACGCGGCGGATGCCGGCGAAGGCGAGCAGGGCCAGGACGGCCGCCAGAGCGAGCGGCAGGCCGACGGCGAGGGTCATCACCGACTGGTCGACGAGCCAGCGGCCGAGGTCGGTCCATGCACGCAGCCAGGTCACGAGGACGGCGGCTCCGCCCAGGACGACGATGCCGCCGATGATGAGGCCCCACACCCCGTTCGGGCCCCAGCGCTTGGTCACCACGCCCATGCCCACGCCAGCCGCGATGAGCGCCAGCATCGGAGCGCCCGAGACGGCGACCTGCGCGAAGAAGCCGTCGACGTCCAGTGGAGGCGGCGTCCAGAACTGCAGTCCCACGCCCCAGCCACCCGTCGCCGACTCGACGGCGTCGAGGAGGGCCAGGACGAGGCCGAACCCGAGGGCCATGCCGACGCCGACCAGGCAGGTGCCCAGGAAGTAGCTGCGCCGGCTCAGGCTGATGCCCATCGCGAACGGCATCAGCTGCGTCACCGCCTGGACGAACACGATGAGCACGGTGATGTAGAGGGCCAGGATGCCGCCGGTGAAGCCGTCCTCCCCCTCGAGGGAGCGGATGTCGACGATCCGCCACACGGCCCAGTTGATGGCGAAGCTGAGGGCTCCGACCATCCAGGGCACGCCCAGGATGACCATCGGGTGCACCAGCTGCAGGCGGGCCGCGGCCAGGACGCGGTTCATCGTGAGACCTCCTCGAGGTCGGAACGGGCGGAGGAGCCGGGTCGGGTGGTCGCCAGGCTCATGGCCACCACCAGCTGTTGGAGCGTGGTCGGCTCCCAGGCCAGTCCGGCGTCGGTGGTGTCGCCACCATCGGAGCCGCCGGTCAGCCGGACGACCGATCGGCTCTGCCCCGCGAGGGACTCGGTGTGCAGCAGCTCGTGCCGGCCGGCGAAGGCCGCCACCCGGTCGCTCGGGCCGGTCACGGTGACCGCACTGCCGCGCAGCGACTCGGCGTCCGCGTCGAGCAGGACCCGGCCGCGGTCGATGAGCAGGACCCGCTCGAGCAGGGCCGCGATCTCCTCGATCAGGTGGGTGGACAGCACCACCGTGCGCGGGTGCTCGGCGTAGTCGGCGAGCAGCCGGTCGTAGAACAGCTGCCGGGCGACGGCGTCCAGGCCCAGGTAGGGCTCGTCGAACAGCGTGATCGGTGCGCGGGAGGCCAGGCCGATGACGATGCCGACGGCGGAGGTCATGCCCCGGGAGAGCTTCTTGATCGGCCGCTTGGCCGGCAGGTCGAAGTCGCTCAGCAGGTCGGCGGCGAGGTCGGCGTCCCAGTCCGGGTAGACGAGAGCCGCCGCGTCGAGGGCGTCGCGGACCCGGAAGTGGTCGGGGTAGCGCTGTCCCTCCTTGACGAAGCAGATCCGGGCCAGGACGCCGTCGTTCTCGTAGGGGGCGCCGCCGAGGACCTCGACCGAGCCGCTGGTCGGCAGGCGGTGGCCGGTGAGCAGCTGCATCAGCGTGGTCTTGCCGGCCCCGTTGCGGCCGAGCAGCCCGGTGATGCTGTCGCGCTCGATCACCGTGCTGACGCCGTCCAGGGCGGTGTGCCCCCGGAACCGCATCGTGACGTCGCGGACGGTGGCCGCCGCGGTGGTGGGCGGGGTCATCGCTGCTCCTCCCAGCTGCCGATCATGGCGGTGAGCTCGTGGACGGAGATGCCGAGCTTGCGGGCCTCGGCCATCAGGGGACTGACGTACTGGTCGGCGAACTCGCTGCGCCGGCGCTTGAGCAGCTGTTCGCGGGCGCCGGTGGCGACGAACATCCCGACTCCTCGTCTCTTGTAGAGGACCCCGTCGGCCACCAGCTGGTTCAGTCCCTTGGCGGCGGTGGCGGGGTTGATGCGGTGGAAGGCGGCCAGCTCGTTGGTGGAGGGGGCCTGGGTCTCCTCGGCCAGGGAGCCGTCGACGATCGCGTTCTCGATGTCGGCGGCCACCTGCCGGAAGATCGGGCCGGCGTCCTCGTTCACGGCGCGTGCCCATCGGCACCAGGAGCCTCGTGGTTCCTGGGTTTATTACTCATGTAATGAACCGTAGAGGCTTGCGGTTCGCCGGCGCAAGCCCTGCCGTCCGGCGTCGCGCGACGTCACGGTTCCCCGACCCCGTTACCGTCCGGGTCCGCCGACGGGCCGGGCGCGCCCGCCTGGTTGCCGCCGGCGGCTCCGCGGGCGTGCGCATCCACCGTGCACCTTCCCGCCGGCACCCGCCCGCCCCAGCAGCCGGTCGCCACGGGGGAGGACGCCGTCCGGCTCCCGTGGCCCGGCGGGTGGACGGCGACCGCCCGGGGCGCCCAGCTGCACCGGGTGACCGGCGCGCTGACCGCCCTGACCGAGCGCGGACAGGAGACGGCGTGACGCTCGTGGTCCGCGCCCGCCGGGTGCTGCTCCCCGACGGCGAGCGTGCGGCCACGGTGCACACCGCGGACGGCCGGATCACCGCGGGCACCGGCTTCGACGACGCCCCCACCGGCGCGGTCACCCTCGCCGACGACGAGGTGCTGCTGCCGGGACTGGTCGACAGCCACGTGCACGTCAACGAGCCCGGGCGCACCGAGTGGGAGGGCTTCGCGAGCGCGACCCGGGCGGCGGCGGGCGGCGTCACCACGGTCGTGGACATGCCGCTCAACTCGATCCCGCCGACGACGACCGTCCATGCGCTGCAGGCGAAGCAGCGGGCCGCCGAGGGGCAGGTCGCCGTCGACGTCGCCTTCTGGGGCGGGGCGGTCCCGGCAACCTCGACCAGCTGCGGCCGCCGACGTCATCGCCGCCGCGCCCCGCCCGAGGGGGCCGGCTACCCGGCCTTCCTCGCCTCGCGGCCACCGGCCGCGGAGGAGACGGCGATCGGCCGGCTGGTGGCCGCCGCCCGCGACACCGGCGGGCGGGCGCACGTCGTCCACCTCGCCGACGCCGCCGGCTGCTCAGCCGGGGAGGCCGCTGACGACGGCGATGGCCCCCGCAGGTCGTCGGTGGGTCCGGACACGGGACCTCCTGCGCACGGTTCCCGGACACCGGCCGCCCCATACACCCCGTGCCACAGTGACCCCGCGCGACCCTGCGATCCCGGCGAGGAGCCCGATGAGCGACCCCACCCGCCTGCCCGACCTGGCCAGCCGCGCGCTGGGCGGGGCGGTCCTCGCGGCCAACGACGAGTCCTTCGCCGCGAAGGAGAACCTCGTGCTGCCGCACCCGCCGCAGGCGCTGCCCGGCTTCGGCCACCGCGGCAAGGAGTACGACGGCTGGGAGACCCGGCGCCGCCGCTCCCCGGGGTCGGACTGGGCGATCGTCCGGCTCGGCGTGCCGGGGATCGTCGCGGCGGTCGTCGTCGACACCGCGCACTGCACCGGCAACCACCCCGCTCGAGCCTCCCTCGAGGGTGCCTCGGTCGAGGGCCACCCCACCGTCGCCGAGCTGGAGCGCGCCGACTGGCGGCCGCTGGTGCCGCTGTCGGACCTCGCCGGCGACAGCGCCCACACCTTCCCGGTCGACTCGACCCGGCGGATCACCCACGTGCGGCTGACCATCGCCCCCGACGGTGGCGTCGCACGGCTGCGGGTGCACGGCACCGCGGTCCCCGACCCGCGCCTGGTCGACGCCGGCCCGTTCGACCTCGCCGCGCTGGAGAACGGCGGGCGGGTGACCGGGGTGAGCGACGAGTTCTACGGCCGCCCGGTGCAGCTGGTGTCCCCCGGCCTGGCCCGGTCGATGGGCGAGGGGTGGGAGACCCGGCGGCGGCGCGGCGAGGGCAACGACTGGGTGGAGCTCGCCCTGGCCTGCGAGGGCGTCGTCACCCTGGCCGAGCTGGACACCTCCTGGTTCCTCGGCAACGCGCCCGGGTCGGCGTCGCTCACCGGCAGCGGCCCCGACGGCGAGGTCGTCGTCCTGCCCCGGACCCGGCTGCAGCCCGACACCCGGCACCGGTTCGTGCTCGACGGCGGGCCGGCGGTGGACCGGGTGCGGCTGGACGTCCTCCCTGACGGGGGCATGGCCCGGCTGCGGCTGTGGGGCCGGCCGACCGCCGCGGGCCGCGAGGCGCTGGGACGGCGCTGGTTCGACGCGCTGCCCGACGTCCAGGCGCTGGAGGTGCTGCAGTCGGCGGGGGTGGCACCGGCCGAGGCCGGCCGGCTGGTCGGTGCCCGCCCGCTCGGCACGGGTCTGCCCCCGGCGCTGGCCCGGCTGGTCCTCGGTCGGGAGGACCGGACCGTCCAGGAAGCGGGGGGACGTCGCTAGGGTCGGCCGCGTGCCGCCTCGCCGCCTGCACCTGCTGGCCGCCGCAGCCGTCCCGGGCCTCCTGCTGACCGCGTGCGGCTCGTCGATCGAGCAGACCGAGCTCGAGGCGCAGGTGACCGGCGCCCTGGCGGTCCGGGCCGGCACCACGGCCGAGGTGTCCTGCCCCGGCGACCTCGACGCCGAGGTGGGTGTCACCACCGAGTGCCGCGCGGTCGACCCGGACACCGGCGAGGTGACCAGGTGGCGGGTCGTCGTCACCTCGGTCGAGCACGACATGGCCGAGTTCGACATCGCGCGCGTCGGATAGCGGCCGGGTGACCGCCTACACGGCCGAGCCGTGGGGGGACCTCTACGTCGCCATGGCCGGAGCCGCCGCGGCGCTGCTGGGCCTGCTGTTCGTCGCGGTCTCGATCAACCTCGAGCAGGTGCTGCGCAACGCCCACCTGCCGCTGCGCGCGGGCGAGACGCTGGGGGTGCTGGTGGTCCTCCTGGTCACGGCGGTCCTCGTGCTCGTCCCCGGTCAGACCCGGACGGCGCTCGGGGTCGAGCTCGCCATCACCGGCCTCGTCCTCCTCGGTCTCGACGGGTGGTTGCGGACGCGGCAGCCCCGGTCCCGCACCGCGCCGGCGTACACCGTCGTCGTCCCCGTGGTGATCGTGGGGCTGACCGGCGCACCACTGGTCGTCGCCGGGGGGAGCCTGGTCGCCGGAGCCGGCGGCGGGCTCTACTGGACGGTGCCCGCGCTGCTCGCCGGCTTCGCCGGTGCGGTGGTCAACGCCTGGGTCCTGCTCGTCGAGATCCTGCGCTGACACCGGCACGGAACACCGGGCGGGCAGGATGCGGTCCGTGGAGACCACCGCGGACCTGCTGGTGCACGATGCCGAGCTGCTGGCCACCGTCGACGACGCCCGACGCGAGATCCCCGGCGGCTGGGTGGCGGTCACCGACGGGGCGGTGACCGGGGTGGGCGGCCCGGGCGACCCCGCGCCGGCCGCCGTCCGCAGGGTGGACGCGCGCGGCTGCCTGGTGACGCCGGGGCTGGTGAACACCCACCACCACCTGTACCAGAACCTCACCCGCGCCTTCGCCCCCGCGCTGACCGGCGGCCTGTTCGAGTGGCTGGTCACCCTCTACCCGCTGTGGGCGCGGCTGGACGAGGAGGCCGCCTCCGTCAGCGCCTACGTCGGGCTCACCGAGCTGGCGCTGTCGGGCTGCACCACCTCGACCGACCACCTCTACGTGCACCCGCGCGGCGGTGGCGACCTGATCTCGGCGGAGGTCGCCGCCGCCCGCGAGCTCGGTGTGCGCTTCTCCCCCACCCGGGGCTCGATGTCGCTGTCGGTGGAGGACGGTGGCCTGCCGCCGGCCTCCGTCGTCCAGGACGACGACGAGATCCTGGCCGACTCGAAGCGCCTGGTGGACGCCCACCACGACCGCTCACCGCACGCCATGATCCGCATCGCGCTCGCGCCCTGCTCGCCGTTCAGCGTCTCGCCGGCCCTCATGCGCCGCACCGCGGAGCTCGCCGAGGACCTCGACGTCCGGCTGCACACCCACCTGTGCGAGACGCAGGACGAGGACGCCTTCTGCCTGGCCACCTTCGGCCGCCGCCCGGTCGACCACCTCGCCGACGTCGGCTGGCTGTCCGACCGGGTGTGGCTGGCGCACGTGGTGTGGCCCTCGGCCGACGAGGTGACGCGGCTGGGCGCGGCGCGGGTCGGGGCGGCGCACTGCCCGTCGTCCAACATGGTGCTGGGCAGCGGGCTGGCGCCGGTGGCCGAGCTGCGCGCGGCCGGGGTGCCGGTCGGGCTGGGCGTGGACGGGTCGTCGTCGGCGGACTCCGCGTCGCTGTGGCTGGAGGCCCGGACGGCGATGCTGCAGGGCAAGCTGCGGCAGGGCGCGGGCGCGATGTCGGCCCGCGACGCGCTGGAGATGGCCACCCGCGGCGGTGCGGCCTGCCTGGGGCGCAGCGGTGAGATCGGCGAGCTGTCGGTGGGCGCGTGCGGGGACCTCGCGGTCTGGTCGCTGGAGGGCCCGGCGTTCGCCGGCGCGCTGTCCGATCCGGTCGAGGCGTGGCTGCGCTGCGGCCCGGTCGCCGCGCGGCACACCGTCGTCGCCGGGCGGTTCGTCGTCGAGGACGGCGTCCCGGTGCACCCCGGCCTCGACGAGCGGCTCGCCGTCCACCGCGGGTTGTCGGAGCGGATGCAGGCCGCGCCGTAGCTGCGGCCGTCTCCGCGGACACGACCGTCAGCTACAGGGCGGTGGCGAGGGCCTCGAGGTCGTCGAGCGTGGCGTCCACGTGCGGCGAGACGCGCAGCACCGGCCCGGTCATCTCGCCCGGCGCCCGCTGCGGCCCGATCGCGGTGGTGACGATGCCCTGCTCGGCCAGCAGCCGGGCCCGGGTGGACACGACGTCGACGCCGTCCGGCGGGCGCAGCGTCGTGGTGGCGGTCGGCTCGTCGAGCGGCTCGACCACCCGCCAGCCGGCGGCGCCGTCGAGCACCTCGCGGCCGGCCCGGCCGAGCGCGGCCAGCCGCTCCCGCACGCGGAGCGGCCCCGCGGCGAGGTGCTCGCCGACGGCCAGCACCAGCCCGACCCGGCCGGCCACGTGCGCCTCCCCGGACTCGAAGGCGCGCAGCGGCGGGACGTCGTCCGGCGCGGTCAGCAGCGGGGTGAGCTCGGCGGCGACCGCGGGCCGCACGCACAGCACACCCACCCCGCGCGGCCCGGTCAGCCACTTGCGGGACGTCGAGTAGACGACGTCGGCGCCGAGGTCGGTGTCGACGTGGCCCAGGGACTGGGCGGCGTCGAGCACCAGCGGCACTCCGGCCTCCCGGCACAGGACGGCGACCTCGGCGGCCGGCTGCACCGTGCCCCGGTGGCTGGCGACGTGCGTCAGGTGCACCACGCGCGGCGGGTCGGTGGCCAGCAGCCGGGCCACGGCGTCGAGGTCGGCCCGCCCCAGGTCGTCCACCGGCAGCGCCTCGACCGCCAGCCCCGCGGCGCGCAGCTGGGCGGCGTTCGGGGCGTACTCGCCGGGCAGGCAGGCCACCCGCGTCCCGGCCGGCAGCCGCCACCCGGCGAGCAGGGCGGCCAGCGCGGCCTGCGCGGACTCGACGAACACGACGTCCGCGGCGGCCATCCCGGCCAGCCCGCCGATCACCGACCGGCCCTGCTGCAGCAGGTCCTCGGCGGTCGCCTCGGCCACGTACCCGCCCAGTTCCGCCTCGTGCCGGGCGTGGTGGGCGACGGCCTCGAGCACCCGGGAGCTCTGCCGGCTGCACGCGGCGCTGTCCAGGTGCCGGCCCGCCGGGCGGGGCCGGGCCGAGCGCCACGCGGCGCCGAGGTCCCCGTGGACGAGGGCGGTTGCCGGCGCAGTCACGCCCCTCACGGTAGAAGAGGCGGCTCAGCTCTCCAGCACGCCGCGGACGACCGACTCGCCGGAGTGGGACGGGTCGCCGTCCAGCGGCTCCACCGAGACGTCGACCACCGGGTACTCCCCGAGGTCGAGCCCGGGCGGCAGCTCCAGCGTGGTGTCGCCGCCGCCCTGCACCACCCCGACCGGCACCAGCCGGGCGACCGCCTCGTCGAGCAGCCACACCTCGTAGTAGCCCTCGTCGAGCGGTGCCGCGTCGAGCGTCAGCTCCAGGGCCCGGGAGCCGTCGTCCCGCTCGACCACCCGGGCCTGCCCGGAGGCGCCGCTGCCGGCGAGCGGGTCCAGCGCGGCGGCGGCCACGGCCAGGCCGTCGTCGTCCCCCGTGCCGAGGGCCACCGCGCCGGCGCCGATGCCGACGCCCACGACCAGGGACGCCGCCGCGGCGAGCAGCAGCCGTGAGCGGCGGGTCCGCAGCGGCACCACGGCTGCCGGGGCGCGCTCGGGTGCCGCGGCCGGCGGGACGTCGACCGCGGGAGCAGGCGGGACGGCGACCGGCGGAGGCGGAGCGGCAGCGGCGAGCGCCTCCGGGCGGGGCGCGGTGGTGACCCCGGTGGCGGCGGCGATCCCCGCCCAGACGCTCGGCGGCGGCAGGACGGCGGCGCCCGGCGCGGCCAGCTGGGGGACGGCGAGCGCGTCGACCCCGCGCCGCAGGGAGGCCACCTCGGCCCGGCACTCCGCGCAGCCGTCGAGGTGGGCCCGGTCCGTCTCGGGCAGTGGCTCGCGCAGCGCCGCCAGGGACAGCTGCTCAGGCGTGCAGTGCGGCACCGTCCACCTCCAACCGTGTCCTCAGGCGTTCGAGGGTCCGCCGGATGTGCGACTTCACCGTGCCGAGCGGCAGACCGGTGCGTTCAGCGATCTGGGTGTGTGTCAGGTCCTCGAAGAAGGCCAGCTCGATGATGCCCCGCTGCGGTTGCCCGAGTTGCTCGAGCTCGCCGAGCAGCAGCACGCGGTCGGCGACGACGGTGTCGACCTGCGGGCCGGTGGTGTTCGCCGCGGACCGGGCCTCGGTGACCGCGGCCTCGGTGGCGCGGCGCTGCCGGTCTCGGCGGGCCCAGGTGTCGGCGATCTTGTGCCGGCAGATGCCCACCAGCCAGGCCGGCAGCGGGCCCTGCTCGGGGCGGTAGCCGGTACGGCCGGTCCAGGCCGAGACGAAGACCTGCTGGGTGACGTCCTCGGCGTCCGGGCCCGGGCCGAAGGCGCGCACCGCCATGCCGTGCACCTGACCGGCGAAGCGCTCGTAGGCCCGGGCCAGCGCCTGCTCGTCGCCGGCGGCGAACCGCCGGCCCACCTCGGCGTCGTCCGGTTCGGGGGTGCCCCCGAGCGGCGGGACGCCGTCGCTGCTCACGCGCCCGACCCTAACCCGGACACCACCCCTTTCCAGCAGGTCCGTCACGGGACCGGCTCCGCGACGACCACGACGTTGGACTCGTAACCCCCGACCTCGGGGAGGAACTCGCCCCCGCAGGTGACGAGCACCAGGCGTGGTGGTCCCTCGCGGGCGAACAGCCGGTCCACCGGTAAGGCCTGCTTGTCGACCTGCTCCCGGGAGACCACCCGCCAGCGGGTCGGATCGCCCGCGGCGTCGGTGACGAGCACCTCGGCGTCCACCTCGGCCTCCCGGAGCGGAGCCAGCTCGCCGAGCCCCTGCTCGCGGTCGTCGACGTGACCGGCGAGCACCGCCGACCCCTCACCGCCGGGCACCGGCCCGAAGCGGTACCAGCCCACCCGGTCGACGTCGTCCGGGATGGCCATCTGGCCGTCGTCCCGCACGCCGACGGAGTCGACCGGCGCCTCGATGCCCAGGGCCGGCACGGCGAGGGTCACGGGGGTCGGTTGCTCCGAGGGCATGGTGGGTGCGGCGTCCCGGGTGGTGACGGGGGGGAGACCCCCCGGCGGGGCCGCCGGGGGCTGGGTGGGCAGGACCTGCGCGAGCGGTGCGCCCGCCGCCGCCGGCTCCCGGGTCAGCTGCCACGCGGCCGGTGCACCGAGCGCGATGGCCAGACCCAGGACCGCGCCGACGGCGGCGGGACGCATCATGTCTCGCCCCTGTCGGTCGGGTCAGACCCGCGAGCCGGCCAGCCGGCGGACGGCGACGCCCGCGGCGAGCAGCCCGGCCAGCGAGACCGCGGCGATCGGCAGCGGCAGGCCGCCCTCGTCGACGAGTCCGGCCGAGCCGCCGGGGACGCCGGAGGGCGCGGAGTGGGCGCCGGAGACCGTCTGGACGGCGAGTTCGTAGCCGGCGTCCTGCGAGCCCCACGCGTACACGACCGTCGTCGTGCCCTCGGCCAGCGTGAGGTCGGCCGGGCCGACCGCGACCGTGTCGGTGCCGGCGAGCACCACGTCGGCGCTCACGGTGCCGGCGGGCACGGTGAGCGACTCCTCGTCGGGGTTGGTCAGGCCCGGGACCACGACCTGGCCACCGGCGCGGACGTCGACGGCGGGCGCGGCCGCGACGTGCCGGACCGACACGCGGGCCTCGCCGGCGGGCACCTCGGAGGTGTCGTTGACGAACGGCGTCAGCGCCGGCTGGCCGGCCTCGGTGAGGTGCGCGACCACCGTGGCGTCGGCTCCCGCCGGCACGGCGACGCCGTCGGCCGACAGCAGCGGCGTGCCGGAGCCGTCGGGCGCATCGGCCGGGAACAGGGCCAGGTCGTAGTCGCCGGCCGGCAGCTCCAGGGGGTCGGTGAGGGTCCCCGGCTGGAAGTCGTCGATGAGCCGCTCGCCGTTGGCGTAGACGTCCACGGGGGTGTCCGGGACCCCGTGCAGCACCGAGACGGTCGCGGTGTGGCTGTCCGCCAGGGCCGGGGAGGCGCTCAGGAGGACGAGGCTGCCGGTGGCACCGGCGGCCAGGGCGAAGGCGGTGCGGGAGCGGGTCATCGGAACGGGTCCTCACGTCGGTGGTGGAGTGCCTGACACCCCTCCTTCCGCGGACCCCGCCATCTCGGATGCAGCCCGGTCACCGGCCGGCCCGCAGACGATCATGGAGCTGCGGTGGCGACACACCGCGTCTGAACGGCGTGTCGCCACCGCAGCTCCATGATCACCGCGGATCTCGGCCGCGGCCGGGCTGGTCCGGTACGGGGGAGCGAGGACCCGGAGGGCGACGCCGGTCTCAGGCGGACACGGAGAGCGAGACGCCGAAGTCGCCGTCGGGGTCGGTCCACCAGTGCGTCATCCGCAGACCCGCCGCGGCCAGCTCGGCCTCGACCCCTTCGCGGCGGAACTTCGCCGACACCTCGGTGCGCATCTCCTCGCCGGCGTCGAACCGGACGTCGAGGTCCAGCGGGGGGACGTGCACCACCTGGTCGGTCAGGGAGCGCAGCCGCATCTCGATCCACTCGTGCTCGGCGTCCCACACGGCGACGTGCTCGAAGGCCGCGGGGTCGAAGTCGGCGCCCAGCTCGCGGTCCAGCACGCGCAGCACGTTGCGGTTGAACTCCGCGGTGACCCCCGCGGCGTCGTCGTAGGCCCGCACCAGCCGAGCCGGGTCCTTGACCAGGTCGGTGCCGAGGAGGAAGGAGTCCCCGGGCTGCAGCGTGCCGGCCAGGTCGGTGAGGAACGCCGCCCGCGCCGCCGGCTCCAGGTTGCCGATGGTCGAGCCCAGGAAGGCCACCAGCCGGCGTCCCGACCGGGGCAGCTCGCCCAGGTGCCGGGTGAAGTCGCCGACGACGGCCGCCACCTCCACGCCCGGGTACTCGGCGGTGATCGCCGCCCCGGCCGCCTGCAGCACCGACGGGTCGACGTCGCACGGCACGAACCGGCGCAGCGTGCCGGCATCGCGCAGCGCGTCCAGCAGCAGCCGGGTCTTCTCCGACGTCCCGCTGCCCAGCTCGACCAGCACGTCGGCACCGGAGGCCGCGGCGATCGCGTCGGCGTGCGCGGCGAGCACGGCCCGCTCGGCGCGGGTCGGGTAGTACTCCGGCAGCCGGGTGATCTCGTCGAACAGCTCGCTGCCCCGCTCGTCGTAGAACCACCGGGGCGGCAGCGACTTCGGCGTCGCGGTCAGCCCGGCGCGGGCGTCGGCGCGCAGCGCGGCGGCGGCGTCCTCGGGGGCGAGGTGGCTGGTCAGCGAGATCGACACGGGGTTCCTCAGCGGAGTGGGGTGGACGTCAGGCCGTCGGGGGTGACCTCGACGAGGGAGTGGTCGGGGACGTCGGTCCACCGCGGGTCGTCGTCCCACGGCTCGCTGGCCAGCGCGGTGCCGTCGGGGGTGACCAGCGTGGACAGCGTGTCGCCCCAGGTGGTGGCCAGCAGGTGGGTGCCGTCGGCGGCGAGCAGGTTCAGCCGCGCGCCGGGGTCCGCGGCGCCCACCTCGCACACCGTGTCGGCCAGGGCGTCGAGGCCCCGGTCGAACACCAGTGCCGCGAGCAGTGCGCTGTCGACGGTCGACTCGGCGTCGCGCACCGGGGGCAGCACCGCGCGGTCGACCCGGCCGTTGTGCGACAGCAGCCACCGGCCGTCGGTGAACGGCGCGGCCGCGCTCTCCTCCAGCGGCATGCCGACGGTGGCGGAGCGGACGGCGGCCACCACGCACCCGGAGGAGAGCACCGGCGCGACCGAGGCGAACGAGGGGTCGCCCCACAGCGGGCGCGCCGAGCGCCAGCGCGCCGGTCGTGCCCGGCCGGGGGAGAAGAAGCCCACGCCCCAGCCGTCGGCGTTGACCGTGCCGTACCGCTGGCGGCGCGGCGCGTACGACTGCACCAGCAGCGACGACGGCGGCTCGAGCACCAGCTCGGCCAGCGTCCGCGGCCGGCCGAGCCAGCCGAGGTGACGGCACACCTACGCGTCCCAGGCCAGCCGGAAGCCGCTGAACACCTGGCGGCGGATCGGGTGGTCCCAGTTGCGGAAGCTGGGCCGCAGGATCGACGCGCCGACCGCCCACGAGCCGCCGCGCAGCACCTTGTGGTCGCCGCCGAAGAACGGCGCGGAGTAGTCGGCGTAGAGCATCGGCCGGAAGCCCGGCCACGGGGTGAAGCCCGAGGAGGTCCACTCCCAGACGTCGCCCATCAGCTGCTCGACCCCGTACGCGGAGGCGCCGGCGGGGTAGGCGCCGACCGGGGCCGGGCGCAGCGCGTCGCCGCCGAGGTTGGCCAGCGCGGACGACGGCTCGGCCGACCCCCACGGGAAGCGGCGGCGGCGCCGCGTGGCCGGGTCCCAGACCGCGGCCTTCTCCCACTCGACCTCGGTGGGCAGCCGCGCGCCGGCCGCCACGGTCCCCGTGCCTCCAGCCCAGGCCGCGTACGCCTCGGCCTCGAAGTACGTGACGTGCTGGACCGGCTCGTCGGGCGGCACGGCCTCCACGACGCCGAAGCGGGTGCGGGTGCCGTCGGCGCTCCAGAACTGCGGCCGCTCCAGCCCCGCCTCGACCCGGTGCGCCCAGCCCCGCTCGGACCACCAGCGCCGGTCGCCGTACCCGCCGTCGGCGACGAACGCGGCGTACTCGGCGTTGGTCACCGGCACCCGGCCGATGCGGAACGACGGGACGTCGACGACGTGCGCCGGGCGTTCGTTGTCCAGCGAGAACGGCTCGTCGGCGGCGTCCACGCCCAGCACCAACTCCCCGCCGGGTACCAGCAGCGACGTGCCGGCGACCCCGGGCCGGCCCGGCGGCAGC
The DNA here is from genome assembly GCF_900143215.1 of Geodermatophilus obscurus. Lineage (GTDB taxonomy): Bacteria > Actinomycetota > Actinomycetes > Mycobacteriales > Geodermatophilaceae > Geodermatophilus > Geodermatophilus obscurus_A. The sequence goes on from NZ_FRDM01000040.1 coordinate 13,551, forward strand.
GGCGTCCCGGTGCCGAGCAGCGGCGGCCCCGAGCGCAGGTTGAGCGCCTGCAGCATCGTCTCGTCGTGCTGCTGCTCGTGGCTGACCACCATCGCGAAGTCGAACGGGTCGCCGTCGTCGTCCCGGCCGAGCCGCCCCAGCCGGTCGAGCACCCGGCCGCGCACCTCGCCGCAGAACGACCGCGCCTCCACCGGCGGCAGCAGCGGCAGCCGGGAGCGGACCGCGCGGGGGTGGGTGAACGCGTCGTAGAGCGCCTCGACGTCGGCCGGCAGCAGCCCCTCGCGTCGGGCGTCGCCGCGGCGCAGCAGCCAGAGGTCCTCCTGCTGGCCGATGTGCGCGAGGTCCCAGACCAGCGGGCTGAGCAGCGGGGTGTGCTGGCGCAGCAGCTCGGGCTCGTCGTGGTCGGTGAGCCGCAGCGTGCGCTGCCGGGCGGCCGCCAGGTCGCGGGCCAGGATATCGGTCAGATCGGTCACGAGGAGGCCTCCGTGGCGGAGAGGAGGGCGGCGGTGGGGCCGCCGGCCCGGGCGGTCTCGAGCAGGGCGTCGCCCGGGCAGCGGCCCCGGTCGACGAGGTCGGCGAGCGCCTCGACCTCCGGTCGCAGCGCGGCGGGGGCGGCGGCACGGGCGGCGTCGAGGCAGGCGCGGGCGGCGGCGTGCAGCGCGGGGTCGGCCAGGCCGACGCGGGCGGCGCGGTCCCAGGCCCCGGCGACCGGCGCGGTGGCCGCGGCGGCGTGCCCGGCCGCGACCGGGTCGTCGAGCAGCACCGCCGTCACCGCGGCCAGCGCCGGCCACCACGGCTCGGGCGCGGCGTCGAGGTAGCGGATCTCCAGGTAGCCGCGCAGGCGCACCGGCGGGAACAACGTGGTCAGGTGGTAGTCCAGGTCCGCCGCCGTGGGCGCCCGGCCGCCCAGCGGGACGGCGCCGGTCACCCAGTCGGCGAACCGGACCCGCTCCCGCACCGGCGCCGCACCGCCGCCCGGGTCGCGCACCAGCATCACCGGCGCGGTCAGCGCGTACTCGGCCCACTCGCCCGCGGGGTCGGCGCCACCGAGCAGCGGCCCGCAACGGGCCTGGTCGAGGTCGCTCCAGACGCGCTGCCGCTGCGACACCCAGCCGGTGGGCCGCCCGCCGGCGATCGGGGAGCAGGCCGCGACGGCGACCAGGGTGGGGCCCAGCTGGTGGGCCAGTGACACCCGCTCGCTCCAGCCGGCGCACGGTCCGGCGTCCAGGTTGACCTGCAGCGCGGCGGTGCCGGTCATCATCGCCGTCCCGGCCGCGGCGCAGCCGACGGCGGCGAAGTGCTCCTCCATCGCGGCGTAGCGGGGGGCCGGGCAGACCCGGGCCGGGGGCCGCAGCGGGTCGGCGCCCACCGGGGCCACGGCCAGCCGCTCGGCGGCCAGCGCTGTGGCGAGCACGTCGCGGTCGGCGCGCAGCGCGGTCACCGCGGCGGCGGCGTCCGGGTGCGGCGGGCCGGACAGCTCCACCTGGCCGCCGGGCTCGAGGGTGACCCGGCTGCCGCCGGGCAGCACCGGCAGCGCGTCGACGAGCTCGGTGATCCGCCGCCAGGGGACGCGCGCCGCGGGCGCGGTGAGGTCGACCAGGTGTGCCTCGAGCTCCAGGCCGACCGCGCCGACCGGACCCGGGCGCAGCGCCGCGCCGGCGATGTGCGCGACGGCCGCCTCCAGGTCCAGGACAGCCGTGCGTTCCTCGGTGACCGGGGCCACGAGCCCCACCCCCTCCAGGTCCGGACCGGTCGACGTCGACCGCGGGTCGGTGCGGGGGCGGCCCGTCCTGCGGCCGTCCTCTGATCACCATCCTGCACGGGACCACCGACAGATACACAACCCGGCGGCGCCCCACCGGTGTTCGCGTCAGGATCGTGGGGTGGACGTCGATCGGGACCGGGATCCGGCAGGCCGGGCGCGCAACGCCCGGCCCCGCGACGCGCTGGGGCGGCCGCTGCCCCGCGGGGCCGTGGGGGAGGAGCGGGCGCCGGAGGGCGTGCTGCGGACGCCGGACCAGGCGCTGACCGAGGCGCAGCAGCTGCTGGACGCGGGCCGGCCGTTCTCCGCCCACGAGGTGCTCGAGGACGCGTGGAAGTCCTCGCCGGAACAGGAGCGGCAGCTGTGGCGGGGCCTGGCCCAGCTCGCCGTCGGGCTGACCCACCTGGCGCGGGGCAACGACCGGGGTGCCGCCCGGCTGCTGGAGCGCGGCGCCGGGAACGTCGCCGGCTACGCCGAGGCCCCGCCGCACGGCATCGACGTCGCCGGCCTGGCCGGCTGGGCACGGGACCTGGCGGCCTCACCTCCGGTGTCCCGCGACGCCGCCGCCCTCGCGCCCCGCCTGCGCGCCGGGTGACCCTGGCCTCCCTGCGTGCCGGGGCCACCGCGGCTGGGTAGGGACCGGAGGTGGTGAACAGACGACGGGCGAATGCCCTGCGGGCCGGAGCGGTGGTGCTGGCGGCGGTCGCGCAGATCGTCGGCAGCCCGCTCGGCACGGCGATCGCCGGGCGCAGCGTGGGTGAGGTCAGCGACGGGAGCCGCTCGCTGATCACCCCGGCCGGCTACGCCTTCTCCATCTGGGGACCGATCTTCGCCCTGGCGCTGGCCTGGGCGGTCTACCAGGCCCTCCCCGGGCAGCGGAACCGCGCGGTGCACCGGGCGACCGGCTGGCCGCTGGCCGCGGCCTTCGCCGGGAACGCCGTCTGGGAGCTGTTGTTCCCGCTGGTGGGGGACCGTGCGCCGGTCCTCCCCGCGGTGCTGCTCTTCGCGATCGTCGCCGCCGCGGCGACGGCCTGGGCGCGGCTGCAGGACATGCCGCTGACCGGGCTGCCCCGGCTGCTCCCGGCGGCGGTCACCGGGCTCCTGCTGGGCTGGGTGACGCTCGCCTCGGCGGTGCAGGTCGCCACCGCCGGTGTCGCGCTCGGAGCGCCGGCCCAGGGGACGGCGGCGCAGGTGTGGGCGGTCGTCGCCCTCGCCGCGGTCGCGGCCCTCGGGACGGCGCTCGTGTGGGTCGCCCGAGTGGCGGCCGGGCCGTTCGCCCTGGCCGTGGTGTGGGGTCTGCTCGCAGTCGCCGTGGACGGCGGGCCGGGCGTGGTGACCGCCGCTGCGGTGGGTGCCGCCGTCGTCGTGACCGCGGCCCTGGGGGTCCGGGTGGCCGGACGGCGGCAGCGCGGCGCGCTGCTGGTCGGCTGAGGCCCCCTGCCGCCGGCCCCGTTCGGGGCGCCGCCGGCCCTCTGCAGGGTCCCGCCGCGAGCGGGCCAGTGGTGGGGGTCAGGGCTCCCTCTTGGAAGTGCGGGGAGGACGGGGCCGGCCCTCCACGGGGCCTCGCCGCTTCCCCCGTGGAGCGACCCGGAGCACACTGCCGGGGTGTGAGCGCCGCGCCCGCCGTCGCCGGCCGGTGGGGCAACTCGCCCCGCGGCGGCGGCCCGGGCATCGTGGTACCCGACACCCACCTGCAGACGACGGCCGTGCGGGCCGGTTGAGGGGAGCGCCGTGAGGAGCTACGAGGCGGCCGCGCGGATCGACGCGAGCCCGGAGCAGGTGTGGGCGCTGCTGGTCGACGTCGGCAGCTGGCGGGACTGGGACTCCGGCGTCGACCGGGTGGACGGCCGGGTCGCGCTCGGGGAGAGGCTGACGCTCTACGCCACGATGATCCGCAACCGCCCCTTCGCGGTGACGGTCACCGAGATCCGCCCGCACGAGGCCATGCGTTGGCGGGGCGGGCTGCCGCTGGGACTGGCGGTGATCGAGCGCACCTACTCCCTCGACGGCCAGGAGGACGGCAGCACGGTGATCACCGTCCGCGAGGACCACACCGGCCCGCTGGCCGGTCTGCTGGACCGCTCGACGCCGGACCTCAACCCGTCGTTCCGGCACTTCTGCGAGGGGCTCAAGGCCCGCGCCGAGGGACGCGCCTCCCGCCCCATCCGCTGACCGTCAGCTGGTCAGGACGGCCAACCCCCAGCACGCGACGGCGACGGCGACCAGGACACCGCTCATGCCGACGGCGTTCGCGGCCGGACCCGCGGTGATCCACCGGCCGGTGCGGGGATCGGGCACCGGGACGCTCTGGCGCAGCGCGACCACCAGCGCCGGGATCCACAGCACCAGCCCCGCGGCGAGCACGACCCAGGCCGGCTGCCCGAACGCCGGCTCGCCGTCGACGAGGCCGATGATCCCCACGGCGACGAGGAAGCCGCAGAGGGCGAACAGCAGGCTCGGTGCCACGGAGGCCGCCACGGAGCCGCGGCTGCGCGGACGTCGGAAGCCGGCGGCGTAGTCCCGCGCCGGACCGAAGGCCTCGCGGGGGTCCTCGCCGGTGTCGGCGACGTGACTCTCCACCTCGGCGACGATCTCTCCGATCCGCTCGGGCGGCACGTTCGCCGCGCGCAACGCCGGCACGAGTTCGCGCCGGTAGGTGTCGATGCCGGTGCTGGTCATCGGGAGCTCCCCACGGACGGGAGCAGGCCGGCGGCCCGCTCGGTGAACGTGTGCCAGGCGGCGGCCCGCTCGGCCAGGTGTGCGCGGCCGTGCGGCGTGACGGTGAAGAACTTCCGGCCCGGCCCGCCCGCGCCCTCGCGCCAGGACGACGTGACCAGTTCGTCCTGCTCGAGCCGGTTGAGCATCGGGTAGAGGGTGCCGCCCTTGACCGCCCCCAGACCGGCCGCCTGCAGGCGCTGCGCGATCGCGTAGCCGTAGGTCTCCTCCTCGGCGACGACCGCCAGCACAGTCAGCGGCAACGTCGCACGCAGCCACTCGGCGGGCCAGGGTTCGAGCGGCATGACTAGACGGTATCGCTGACTAGTCGGTGAGGCAACCTAGCCGAGCTCGTATGACCACTGTGACCGGAACTACTGCCGGGCGCTCGACGGTGCCACCATGGGCGATGCCATGAGCACCGACACCGCAGCCACGCCCAGCACCGACGACACCTCCCTCGGCGAGCCGGCGACGCCGCCCCGTGGGCCGGTCACGTCGGCGTCGTACTCGATCACCGTGCGGCTCACCGCCGACGGCGACCCGGCGTCCATCGGCCGCATCGCGACCGCGGTCGGATCGGCCGGCGGCGCAGTGACGGCGATCGACGTCGTCGACTCCCGATCGGACGGCCTGACCGTCGACGTCACCTGCTCGGCCGCGGACGCCGCGCACTCCGAGGAGATGGTCGACGCGCTGCGCGACGTCCCCGGGGTGAAGGTCCGCAAGGTCAGCGACCGCACCTTCCTGCTGCACCTGGGCGGCAAGCTGGAGGTCGCCTCCCGGGTGCCGCTGAAGACCCGCGACGACCTGTCGATGGCCTACACCCCCGGCGTGGCGCGGGTCTGCCTCGCGCTGGCCGACAACCCCGACGACGTCCGCCGGCTGACCATCAAGGGCAACACCGTCGCCGTGGTCACCGACGGGTCGGCCGTCCTGGGGCTGGGCGACATCGGCCCCGGTGCCGCGATGCCCGTCATGGAGGGCAAGGCCGTCCTGTTCAAGCGCTTCGCCGACATCGACGCCTGGCCCATCTGCCTGGACACCCAGGACGTCGACGAGATCGTGCGCACGGTGGAGCTCATCGCCCCCGGCTTCGGCGGCATCAACCTCGAGGACATCGCCGCGCCGCGCTGCTTCGAGATCGAGGCCCGGCTGCGCGAGAAGCTCGACATCCCGGTCTTCCACGACGACCAGCACGGGACGGCGATCGTCGCGCTGGCCGCGCTGCGCAACGCCCTGCGCGTCGTCGACAAGCAGGTCGAGGACGTGAAGATCGTCGTGGCCGGCGGCGGCGCGGCCGGAACGGCGATCGTGCACCTCATGCTCGAGGCGGGCGCCCGGCACGTGCTCGTGTGGGACCGCGAGGGCATCCTCTCGCCGGACGACGACCAGCTCTCGCCGGCCAAGCGGAACCTGGCCCGGCGCACCAACCCCGAGTGCGTGCGTGGCGAGCTGCCCGACGCGCTGGACGGCGCCGACGTGTTCATCGGTGTCAGTGCCGGCAACGTGCTGCCGGTCGAGGCGCTCGCGCGGATGGCGCCGCAGGCCGTCGTCTTCCCGATGGCCAACCCGACGCCCGAGGTCGACCCGGTGCGGGCCCGGCAGCACGCTGCCGTCGTCGCCTCGGGCCGCTCGGACCTGCCGAACCAGATCAACAACGTGCTGGCGTTCCCCGGCTTCTTCCGCGGGCTGCTCGACGCGCGAGCCAGGGAGATCAGCGACGGGATGCTGCTGGCCGCGGCGGAGGCGATCTCCTCCGTGGTCACCGACGACCAGCTCAACGCCAACTACATCATCCCGAGCGTCTTCGACCCCGCCGTGACCAAGGCGGTCGCCGCCGCGGTCGCCGACCAGGCGCGGCAGGAGCCCGGTGCGACCGCCCCGGTGGGCGACGACGGCGACCTCATCGGCTGAGGTCCCCGCCGGACCGGCTACGGCTGGTCCGTGTCCTCCCCGGCCGGTGCCGACTCCTCCGGCTCGAAGGTGTCGGCCTCGCCGAGCCCCATCCCGACGCCGGAGGAGTCGGTGGGGACCGACGGTGCGCCGTCCCGGTCCTGCTCCGGCGCCGACGGACGGGTCTCGTCCACCGGCGGCCGGCCCTGCGCGTCCTCGGTCATGTCCCGGCTCCTCTCGGCTGCGGGCGGCATCCGCCCCCGCGGGTGGTGCCGTCCACCCGGTGCACTACCCGGCCGGCCGGGGAGTGCACCCGATCGGGGACGGCGGGCCGGGGTCTTCCGCGGGATGATCGCGGGATGCCCGAGTTGCCCGAGGTGGAGGCGCTGACCGCGTTCCTGCGTGAGCACGCGGTCGGCCACGTGGTGACCCGCGTCGACCTGGCCGCCGTCCAGGCGATCAAGACCTTCGACCCGCCGCTGTCGGCGCTCGGGGGGCTGGAGCTGACCGGGGTCGCCCGGCACGGCAAGTTCCTCGACCTCGACGTCTCCGGTCTGCACCTCGTCGTCCACCTGGCGCGGGCCGGCTGGCTGCACTGGCGCACCGGGCTGCCGACCGCCCCGCCGAAGCCGGGCAAGGGGCCGCTCGCGGTCCGCGTCCACCTCGACCAGAGCCATGGCCCTCCACCCGCCTCCGGCGGGGTGGGCTTCGACCTCACCGAGCAGGGCACCCGCAAGGGGCTGGCGGTCTACGTCGTCCGCTCGCCGGCCGAGGTGCCGGGCATCGCGCGGCTGGGGCCCGACGCCCTCGCCGTCGACCGGGAGACCTTCGTCGCGCTGCTCGCCGGGCGCAGCGGGCAGCTCAAGGGCGCGCTCACCGACCAGACGCTGCTGGCCGGCATCGGCAACGCCTACTCCGACGAGATCCTGCACGCCGCGCGGCTCTCGCCGTTCAAGATGGCCGACAAGCTCACCGACGACGAGGCCCTGCGCCTCCACGACGCGATGCGGGCGACCCTCACCGAGGCACTCGAGCGCCAGGTGGGGCAGCGCGCGGCCACGATGAAGGGCGAGAAGCGCTCCGGACTGCAGGTGCACGCCCGGACCGGTCTGCCGTGCCCGGTGTGCGGCGACACCGTCCGCGAGGTCAGCTTCGCCGACACCTCGCTGCAGTACTGCCCGACCTGTCAGACCGGCGGCAAGCCGCTGGCCGACCGGCGGATGTCCAAGCTGCTGCGCTGAAGGACCCTCCCCTGCCCGCCGCAGGCTCGAGGGGCAGGGGAGGGTCCTAGTCGCCGAGGTGGCGAGCGGTCAGCCAGGAGGCGGCCCGCGCGACGGCGGAGCTGCCCGCTCCGCCGTCCCCGTCCTCGACCGGCCCGTCGGCGAGCGAGCCGATCGCCGACCACCAGTCGGTCAGCGGCGGGGGCGCCAGCGCGTCGACCCGCTGACCGGGCCGCGGCACCGCCACGCGCGCCTCCGAGCGCTCCGCCGCGGCGCACAGCCGCTGCACCGGCTCGGCCCAGCGGTGGAAGGCCAGGTTGAACGTCGCCCAGTGCACCGGCACCAGCAGCCCGCCCCCCAGGTCGCCGTGGGCGCGGACGGCCTCCTCCGGCGTCATGTGGATGAGGGCCCAGGCGCCGTTGTAGGCGCCGATCGGCAGCAGCGTCAGGTCGAAGGGGCCCAGCAGCGCGCCGATCTGGGCGAACGCCGGCGTGTAGCCGGTGTCGCCGCCGAAGAAGACCCGGTGCCGCGGCCCGGCGACCACCCACGACGCCCACAGCGTCGTGTCCCGGGTGAGGAACCGGCCGGAGAAGTGCCGCGCCTCGGTGCAGGTGAGCGTCAGGCCGGCGACGTCCACCGCGCCGTCCCAGTCCAGCTCGACGACCCGATCCTCCGGCACGCCCCAGCCGCGCAGGTGCGCACCCAGCCCCAGCGGCACGACGAACGGCGCGGTCTGGGTGCGCAGCAGCCCCCGCACCGTGGGCAGGTCGAGGTGGTCGTAGTGGTCGTGCGAGACGAGGACGGCGTCGACCTGCGGCAGCTCCTCCAGCGGCAGGGGCACCGGGTGCAGCCGGGTCGGTCCGACCAGCGGCGACGGCGACACCCGCTCGCCCCACACCGGGTCGACCAGCACCCGCCGGCCGTCGACCTCGAGCAGCGCGCTGGAGTGGCCGAACCAGGTCACCGCGAGCTCGCCCGCCTCCGCGGGCAGCTCCGGGCGCGCCAGCGGGACCGGGCGCGCCGGCAGGCCGACGTGCCGCTCCTCGTGCATCTGCCGCAGCAGGCCGCGCTGCGCGCTGGCCGGAGGCCGGGCCGGCGTGCTCAGCCGGTTGTGGAAGCGGCCCTCGGCGAACTGCGGCGAGCCGGCGGCGTAGGCCCGCACCGCCCGCCGGCCGGCGCCCAGGGCGGTGGGCAGGCCCCAGGCTGCGCGGGCGACCCACGCGACGGGGCCGGCGAGGGTGGCGGTGAGGGCGAGCGCGGTGTGGCGGGCGGCGGAGGACGGCACGACGTCCAGCATCCCAGCCGGGGACGCGGCGGGAACGGCGCCCGGGCGGTTGCCGGGCGGGGTCCGGCGTCCGACCATGGCGCGCATGACCGAGGACGCGCGGCCGGCCGACCCGGGCGAGGACGGCGGTGACCCGGCGTGCTGGCTGCGGCGGGTGTGCCCGGCGTGCGGACGGCTCGCCGACGTCGACCCGCCGGTCCGCTGCGCCGCCTGCGGAGAGCTGCTGCCGGCCGACCGGTGACCTGTCAGGTCGGTCGAGGATCCTCGGCGCCCCGGTGCCAGGTGGCGGGTCGGGGATCGTCGGTCCCGTGGCCGGGGTCGTCGGGATGCCGGTGTCGACCGGGGGAGCGCCGTCCCGGTGACCAGGGCCCGCCCGCTCGCTCAGGTGTACCGGCACTTCGGTGAGGTCGATGCGGCCGGGACGTCGCCGCTGTACCAGCGCGTCGCCGTCGCCCTGAGCGGGTCCGACGAGGCGCTGCGCGCCATCGAGGCGGCGCCGGCGCGCAAGCGGCACCCACCGGTGATCCTCGCCGCGCTGCACGACCTCGCCCTCGCCGGACGCGCCCCGGCTCTGGCCGCGGCCTGTGCCGCTGCCGACGGCGACGCTGCCGCCGAGGCGGCGATCGACACGCTGCTGCGGATGACCGACGCGGTCGTGGCCATCGTCGCGCGCCGGCAGCCGCAGACCTTCGAGACCGGACGGTGCGCCGTGCTGTACCCGGCCATCGCCGAGGCGGCGCGGCGGGGAGGCGCGGATGCGGTCGGGCTGATCGACGTGGGTCGTTCGCCCGGGCTCAACCTCCACGTCGATCGCGTCGGCATCACGTACAGCGACGGACGATCGCTGGGCGACCCGTTCTCTCCGGTGCAGCTGTCGTCGTCGATCGTGGGGAACCGGTCCGTCCCGATGCGGGCGGTGCCCGAGGTCGTCGCCCGGGTCGGCGTCGACCGCGATCCCGTCGACGTGACCGACGCGGACGACGCCCGGTGGTTGCGCGCCTGCCTGGAGCCGGACCGGCCGGAGCGGACCGCGAGGCTCGACGCGGAGATGGCGTTGGCGGCGACGGCCCCACCGCTGCTGCTGCGGGGGAACCCCGTCGAGGTGCTGCCCGACGCCGTCGCCCGTGTGCCCGCGGACGCCCTGCCCGTCGTCACCACGACGTGGGCGCTGTCGCGCCTCCCGCTCGAGAGCCGCCTGCGCTTCCTGCACCGCCTCGACGACGCGGCGACCGGCCGGGCGGTGGCGTGGGTGTCAGCGGAGGGGGTCGGGGTCGCGCCGGCGATCCCGACACTCGGCGATCGCCGCGCCTCCGGCCACAGCACCGTCGGCCTGGCGGTGTTCGACCGGTCGACCCTGCGCGCCGCGGCCATCGGCCGCTGCTGGTCGCAGGGCCGCTCGCTGGCGTGGCTGGCGGACTCCTGACGTCCTGGCCGGTCGATCCGTCCGGAAACGGGATCGACCGCGCGGTCACCGACGACTCCGACACGCAGCGAGCGCTCCGGCCGGACAGGTCCGGGCCCGGGGCGGGGATGCAGGAGCAGCGGCCCTCTCCTCGTACCGCACCCGTGGTACGGGCAGGTCGGCCGGCCGTCGACCACGGTGGCGTTGCTGCGTTCCCGCTCGGTCACGGCCATCGCGCGGCTGGGTGAGCAGTGTCGGTCGTACACAACGAAAAGGTCTCCGGCGGTACATGACCGGCCGGTATGTCTCTAGAGTGACCGCGATCACCCGGACCGAGGTGACGTGGCACGACAGGGAGACGCACGTGACACCACCCGAAGAACGCAGGTTGCTGACACCGGAGGAGTACGCGCAGGCCCAGGCCTCGCCGGAGTTCGTGGAGCTGAAGCGGCGCTTCCGCCGCTTCGCGTTCCCCATGACCGTCGCCTTCCTGACCTGGTACATCCTCTACGTCCTGCTCTCGACGTACGCGGCGGACTTCATGGCCACCCCGGTCTTCGGCAACGTCAACCTCGGCATCCTGCTGGGCCTGGGCCAGTTCGTGTCGACGTTCGTCATCACGCACGTCTACGTGGCGCACGCCAACAAGCGCACCGACCCGATCTCCGACGAGATGCGTGAGCGGCTGGAGCACCACGAGTACGCGCGCCCCGGTGGTGTCGGTGTCACCGACGAGACCCGCGGAGGACGGCACTGATGCTCCTCGCTGCCCCCGCCGCTCCGGCGGCGACCACCGTCGGGAACCCGGCGGTCAACATCTCGATCTTCGGGGCCTTCGTCCTCGTCACGCTGGCCATCACCTTCAAGGCCAGTCGCAACAACAAGAGCGCGGCCGACTACTACGCCGCCGGGCGCAACATCAGCGGCACCCAGAACGGCCTGGCCATCGCGGGTGACTACCTGTCGGCTGCGTCGTTCCTCGGCATCGCCGGCGCCATCGCCATCTACGGCTACGACGGCTTCCTGTACTCCATCGGCTTCCTCGTCGCCTGGCTGGTCGCCCTCCTGCTCGTCGCCGAGCTCATGCGCAACACGGCGCGGTACACGATGGCCGACGTGCTGGCCTTCCGGATGCGCCAGCGGCCCGTCCGCACCGCGGCGGCGACCTCGACCCTCGTGGTCAGCCTCTTCTACCTCCTCGCCCAGATGGCCGGCGCCGGCGCGCTGGTCACCCTGCTGCTCGGCGTCACCGGAGAGCTGGCCCAGGCGGTCGTCGTGATCCTCGTCGGTGCGCTGATGATGGTCTACGTGCTCGTCGGTGGCATGCGCGGCACGACCTACGTGCAGATCATCAAGGCGACACTGCTCATCGCCGGCGCCGCCGTGATGACGGTCTGGGTGCTGGGCAAGTACGGCTTCAACCTCTCTGCGCTGCTCGGCGGCGCGGTCGAGACCTCGGCGACCCAGGCCACGCCGCGCGACGTCCTGTCCCCGGGGGGCCAGTACGGCGCCACCAGCATCTCGAAGCTGGACTTCATCTCGCTGGCGCTCGCGCTGGTGTTCGGGACGGCCGGCCTGCCGCACGTGCTGATGCGCTTCTACACCGTGCCGACGGCGAAGGACGCCCGTCGCTCGGTGGTCTGGGCGATCTGGCTGATCGGCATCTTCTACCTGTTCAGCCTGGTGATCGGCTACGGCGCGGGCGCGCTGGTCGGCGCGGACACCATCCTGGCGGCGCCCGGAGCGGTCAACGCCGCAGCGCCGCTGCTGGCCTTCGAGCTCGGCGGCACGATCCTGCTCGGCGTCATCGCCGGCGTCGCGTTCGCGACGATCCTCGCGGTGGTCGCCGGCCTGACGATCACCGCGTCGGCGTCCTTCGCGCACGACATCTACGCCTCGGTCATCAAGAAGGGGCAGGTGAACCCGAACGCCGAGGTCAAGGTGGCCCGGATCGCGGCGATCGTTATCGGCGCCATCTCCATCGGGCTGGGCATCCTGGCGCTGCAGGCCGGGCTGAACATCGCCTTCCTGGTGGCCCTGGCGTTCGCCATCGCCGCCTCGGCGAACCTGCCGACGATCATCTACACCCTGTTCTGGCAGCGGTTCACCACGCAGGGCGCGCTCTGGTCGATCTACGGCGGGCTGATCACCTGCGTGACGCTCATCCTGTTCTCGCCGGTGGTGTCCGGGGCGCCCGTCAACCCGGCGACCGGCAAGAGCCCGTCGCTGATCCAGAACGTCGACTTCTCCTGGTTCCCGCTGAACAACCCCGGCCTGGTGTCGATCCCGCTGTCGTTCTTCCTCGGCTGGCTCGGCACGAAGCTGTCCAAGGAGCAGCCCGACGAGCTCAAGAACGCCGAGCTCGAGGTGCGGGCGCTCACCGGGATCGGTGCGGAGAAGGCCGTCGCCCACTGAACGAGGCCCCCGTGCCCCCCACCGCTCGGTGGAGGACCCTGTCCTCCCCTTGACGGCCCCCCTGCCCCCGCCATTCGCGGGCTCGCGGCGGGACCCTGCACGGGGGCCGTCAGGCTCGGGGCGGGACCCGGGACGGGGCCGGCGGGGCCCCGCACGGGGGCCGGTTCCAGCACCTCGCCAGGCGCGCGTCCCCGTTCGCGGGGGCGCGCGCCTCGCGCGTTCCGGGCGTTGCCGACGATCAGCTGGGCTGACCACCGCCGGTCCTGGCTCACAACCGGGAGTGAGCCGGGACCGGCAACGGTCAGCTGGGCTGATCACCGCGGGCAGGCGCGGGAGGCTCAGGAAGCGGGTGCGGACCCGGGAGCCAGGACGGCGTCGGCGGGCGCGACCGGAGCCGGGACGACGGCGTGGACGCGGCGGTGGCGGACGGCCCAGCGGGTGACCAGACCGGTGAGGACGACGAGACCGGCGACCAGGTGCTCGCCGGGCGCGACGACCGCGACGGCGAGGGCCGCGGCGTAGACCACCGTCAGCAGGACGGCGGGGAGTGACAGGTGCACGGTGCTCTCCTCCGGCGGGGGCGGCCCGCCGGCCGGCGGCCGGGTCTGGGGTGACCCGGCCACCGGCGCGGCGACGGCGCGGGTGGAATGCGGTCAGGACCTCACTTGAGCATGTCCTTGGCCTTCTGCAGCAGCGACTGCCCGGGCATCTGTGGGGTGGAGAACAGCCGCGGGTCGCCGGGCGGCAGGATCGGGGCGTCCGCGGTCGCCTCGATCGGGCGGGCGCGGAACTCCGAGCGGCCGTCCACGGAGGGACCCGACGCCCACCGGCCGGCCGAGGCCTCGGGGCCGTCGGAGGCGTCGATGAAGGTGTAGCCGAGGTCGCCGACCTGCTCCTCCAGCGGGAAGGCCTCGGGCACCGGGATGCCCTCGATGCCGTCGGACTTGAGCTCCTCGGTCGCGGCCAGCCACTGCTGCTGGTGCATGTGGTCGCGGGTGATGAGGAAGCGCAGCATGTCCTTGACCCCGGGGTCGTCGGTCATGTTGTAGAGCCGGGAGACCTGCAGCCGGCCCTGCATCTCGGCGGTGGCGTTGTACATGAAGTCGGCCATGAGGTTGCCGCTCGCGGTGACGTACGCACCCGTCCACGGGTTGCCCATGGCGTCCATGTAGGACGCGCCCTGGCCGTTGGCGATGAGGTGCTGGGGGTTGTGCTGCCCGTAGCCGGCGGCGGCCTCCTTGGTGCGGTCGGCCGCGTCCGGCTTGAGCGGGGCGTGGTCGAGCAGCCGGTCGATCATCGTGACGATCATCTCGACGTGGGCCAGCTCCTCGGTGCCGATCGCCAGGAGCATGTCCTTGTACTTGCCGGGCAGCCGGCAGTTCCAGCCCTGCAGCAGGTACTGCGTGGCGACGGTCATCTCGCCCCACTGGCCGCCGAGGATCTCCTGCATCTTCCGGGCGAAGTCCGGGTCGGGACCATCGGGCTTGGCCTCGTACTGCAGGGCGTGGGTGTGCGTGAACATCAGTGGTCTCCCTGGCGTCGTCGCGACCACCGCCGGTGCGGTGACACCAGGGATCTGCCCGCGCCGCCTGGCCCGCCCGTGCCGAGCCTTGGCCCGGCGGTGCCAACCTCACTCCCGTCGGGACGGCTCCTGGCCGCGGTGCTCTGGGGAGACGCCCTGCGGGGTGGCGCGAGGAGTGGGGCCGGAGGCTCCCGCGATCGAGTGCCGGGCAGGGCTCCGCGGAGCTGGGGGACGGCTCCTGGCCGCGGTGTCGGCCGGTAGGCCGACGATGTCAGCGATCGGGGAGCTGCACGGTCAGCCTCAGCGACTCCCCGTCGTCGTCCGCGACGATCCGGCCGCCGAGCTCGCCGGTCTGCCGCCGCACCGACCACAGGCCCAGGCCGGTGAGGTCCGGCGGGGGTGCCTCGGTGCGCAGGTGCCCGAGCAGCCGCTCCGGGCGCACGACGGCCTGCGTCAGCGCCAGGTCCACCCAGCCGGGGCGACATCGGACGGACAGCCGGACCGCCGCGCCGGCCCCGTGCCGGTGCGCGTTCTCCAGCAGGTTGGTGAGGATGCGCTGCACCCGGGCGTCGGCGACGGCGACGTCCTCGGTGCCCGGACCGAGCTCGAGGGTCAGCTGGGCGTCGGGCAGCCCGGAGGCGGACACCGACGCGCGGACGACGTCGCCCAGCCGGCGCGTTCCGCGACCCAGCGGCGCGGCTCCGCCCGTGGCAGCCGCCGTCCGCAGCATGGAGGCCAGGTGCGCGGTCTGCGCGCGGGCCAACTCCAGCACCTCACCGGGGTCCGGCGCCGGACCGGCGGACGGCCCGGCGTGCCCCAGGGCCTCCAGCAGCGCCTCGAGCGAGGCCAGCGGCGAGCGCATGTCGTGGCACAGCGCCTGGACCAGTGCCTCCGGGGCGTCCGGCAGCTCGGGGGTGTCGGGCGGCGCCGGCGTGCGGCGCCGCAGCAGGCGGCGCAGGGCGGCCGGCAGCACCCGGCTCGGCTCGGGGGACGTCGGGGGGTTGGCGGCGAGGGTCATGGGCACCTCCGTGGTGCATCCGGTCAGCCGCGCCGGTGCAGCTGTCCGTCTGGGGAGAGATGGAGCCAAGCGACGCCGGTGCTGAGCGCCGCCGACCTGTCGACGTCGTGCTCGTCGACGACCACCCGTTGTTCAGCCGCGGTCTGGCCCTGCTGCTGCCGGGTGTGAGCGAGGGACAGGTCCAGGTCGTGGCCACCACCGACGACGCCTCGGCGGCCGCGGCGATGGTGCGCCGGCACCATGCCGACGTCGCGGTCGTGGACCTGCACATGCCGCCGCCGGGCGGCACGCGGGCGATCGCGGCGATCCGCCGCGCGGACCCGACGGTGCGGGTGGTGGCGCTGTCCGGGCAGGCCGAGGAGGACGCCGTCCTGGAGGCGCTGCGGGCCGGGGCCGCGGCGTACCTGCCCAAGACCGCCGACCCCGAGATGCTGGTGCGGCCGCTGCTGGCGGTGCTCGACGGCTGGTCGGTGGTCCCGGAGGAGCTGCTGCGCCGGCTGCTCGAGGACTCCGCGCCCTCCGGGGAGCAGGGCCTCGCGGATCGGTTGACCGCCGACGAGCGCCGGCTGTGGCGGCTGGTGGCCGACGGCACGAGCACGGTGGAGATCGCCACGACCCTGCACGTGTCCGAGCGGACGGCGAAGCGGCTGGTCGCCGCGCTGCTGCGCACGCTGGGCGTGGCCACCCGCGTCGAGGCCGCGGCGCTGGCCGGGCGGGTGCACCTGGGCCGCACCGGCAGGCAGGGCTGAGATCCGCACCGACGCAGGTCCGCATCCCATCGCCCCCCGGCTACCCACGACGGTGATCGACACGCGTGGTCCGGATCGTCCGCTCGGTGCGAGCGCTCAGTGGGGAGCCAGCGTCCCCGCCCACGTCCCCGACGATGCCGCCGCGGTGAAGACGGGCACCTCCGCGGCGGCCATGTCCACCGCGGCGTACCCCCCGCTCCCGGCGCCCACGCAGGCGACGACGGTGGCCAGCCCGGCCCGCCGTTGGAACACGCTCTGCTGCACCTGCCAGCCCACGACGGCGCGGCGCTGCAGCACCGCCTGCTCGCGCACCAGCCAGCCGCTGCGCACGCTGAACGACCGGGGCCCGGCCCCGTGCCCGAGCGCGTGGAAGCGGCCGATGCCCATGGGCACGCCCAGGACGGACAGGACGACGCCGGCGACCGGCACCCACCACCAGCCGAGGACGGCGGCCGCCCAGACCCCGGCCGCGGTGACCAGCAGCCCGGCGGCCAGCGCGCGCACCAGCCGCCGGCGCAGTGCCGCCGGCGGGTGGCCGGTCAGCGGGCCGGGGTACTCGACGAGGCGGCCCAGCAGCCGCAGCGCCTCGGCGCGCGGCCCCAGCGGCAGCAGCTGACCGCGGCGGTTGGCCTGACCCAGACCGGTGACCAGGGCGTTCACCCGGGCGGCGCGCACCCAGCGCATGCCCAGGCCCTCGCTGAGCGTGCCGCCCCGGATCCGGTCGACCTCCAACTCGGTGTGCCGCCGGGTGAGCAGCCCGCGGACGGCGACCAGCGAGCCGCCGCGCCGCACCAGCCGGTAGCGCCAGTTGACGACGGCCGCCCCGACCACCGCGGTCAGCGCCAGCAGCGGGACCGCGGCGACCAGCGCGGCGACGAGCACCGGCGGCGAGGGCTCGGGACCCGCGAAGTCCGGGACGACGGCGTCGGGCAGCTCCTGCACCAGCCGGAACAGCGTGCCGATCGCGGCCAGCGGTACGACGAGGTAGCTGCCGACCAGCGGCGCGTAGAGCAGCCAGCGGGGCTGGAAGCGGGACAGCTCCTCCTCGACCGGCGGCGCTCCGCCGTCCGTCCCACCCCCCGGCTCGCCGTCCGGTGCCGGCACCCCGGCGGGACGGCGGGAGAGCAGTCGCGCGCGCAGCCGGTCGCCCTCGGCGCGCGGGACGCCGTCGACGACGAGTTCCTCCTCGTTCGTCCCCACCGAGCCGGCCGCGGCGTCGATGCGGACCCGCACCAGCCCGAGCAGCCGGTGCAGCGGCGGCGTCTCCACCTCCACGCCGCGGATGCGGTCGTTGGGCACGGTGCGCACCGAGCGGGCCAGCAGCCCGCGGGTGACCACCACCGCCGTGGGCCCGTCGGCGTAGCCGAACCGCCACCAGCTCAGCACGGCGCCGGCCAGGGACAGGGCCGTGATGACCACCGCCATGACGACGACCGTGAGCAGGCCGTCGTCGAGGCCGACGACGGCGGCGACCGGGATGAGCACCGGCACCAGCTGGCGGGCCTGCCGGAAGGTGGCGGTGTGCACCAGCACGACGCGGGGTGACGTCCGCCGCGGCTGCGTGTCGGCGGTCGTCACGTCGCCTCGTCGCGGACCAGCTCGGCCCGCCGCGCCAGGTCGTCGGCGACCCGCTGGGCCACGTCGGCCTCCAGGTGCAGCACCCGGACCGTCCCCTGCGAGGACGCGGTCAGCACCGCCACCGTCGCCAGGCCGAACAGCTGCTGCAGCACGCCACGGGTGACGTCGACGGTCTGGATCCGCGAGATGGGCACCAGCGTCCAGGTGCGGGTCAGCCAGCCGGTGAGGGTGTAGACCGCCTCGCCGGTGACCTCCCAGCGGTGCACGCGGTAGCGGACCCACGGCCGGATGCCGATCGTCACGACGGCCTCCAGCACCACGAACGCCACGAGCGCCCAGCGCAGCGGCGACGGGAGTCCGCCGTCCGGGACGAAGACGAGGACGGCCGTGACCACGACGACCCAGAACAGCGCGCCGATCACGCCCTCGGTGACCCACAGGTTGATGGCCGAGCGGGACAGCGGCCAGGCGGGGTCGCGGACGGGCGCGGTGGCGTCGGCGGTCATCGGCTCCATCCTGTCAGCGAGCCCGACCGTGACCACGGGGTTCCGGCCGACCCTCCGGCGAGTCCGCGCGTGTCGCCTGCGACGGCCTGGTGGTCACCGCGGTGCTGCGGGGCGCGTGGCCGCCTTCCGGGCCGGTGGCACGATGGGGCGCGTGATGCCGCAGCAGGTCCCGACCGTGCCCGCCAGCGAGGTGCCCGAGGACGCCGTCGTCCTCGACGTCCGTGAGGACGACGAGTGGGTGACCGGCCACATCGACGGCGCCACCCACATCCCGATGGGTGAGGTCCCGGCGCGGCTGGACGACCTCCCCGAGGCCGATCCGCTCTACGTCACCTGCCGCGGCGGCGGGCGCTCGGCCCGCGTGGCCGCCTGGCTGAACGCCAACGGCTACGACGCGGTCAACGTGGGCGGCGGCATGGGCGAGTGGGAGGCCGCCGGCCGGCCGATGGTGAGCGAGACCGGCCAGCAGCCCTTCGTGCGCTGACAGCCGGGGAGCATCGCAGCGAGCTCTGCGAGCGAGGAGCGGACCCCGGCGGGGAGCGGACCCCGGCGGGGAG
>NZ_FRDM01000039.1 GCF_900143215.1 Geodermatophilus obscurus
TGCAGGTGCAGGTGCAGGTGCAGGTGCAGGTGCAGATGCCGGTGCGGGTCTGCGGCGCGGGAGGTGTAGTGCCGCACCGTCACCGCCTCCAGCATCTCCACCGGCACCTGGACCTGGCCGCCACGGGGGCCGACCCGGGTGGTCGCGTGGGCGGCGAGCCAGCCGATGATCTGGGCGGCGGCGCGGTCCTGCGCGGCGTCGTAGGCGGCCGCGACGTCGTCGTGCATCGCGGCGGCCAGCGACCAGGACTTCGGGCCGTTGACCACCACCTCGACGAACCGCACCGCACGCTCATCGGTCCGCAGCCGCCCCCGCGGCTCACCGGTGTCCGGGTCACGGCCGGCCACCCAGGTTTCGTAGGTCTCCCCCGTGAGCGGCGCACGCTCGGTCACCCGCAGGTCGCGGGCCACGAAGCGGCGGGCCAGGCCGGTGCCCTCGGTCAGGTAGTAGTCATCGGCCCGGCCGCGGTCGGCCTCCAGATACGCCCGGGCAGCCGCTGGCGACCCGGCGTACACCTTCATTCCACCGCGCATTCTCAGCGCCACCCAACAATGACCAACAGGTCACCCCTAGAAACGGCGATGGGCCCCGTGAAGCGGGGCCCGGACTACCTTCATTGGTAGCATGCGTGCCGTTCTTCCGTAAATGCCTGGACGTTTATGGAGAGTGCTGCCGCCCGTTTCTCGAGGATGAGTTCTCGTAGGACGAGGGGTCATGGCGTCGTGCTGGGTCGTACTTCGCGAGCTGTCGGCGGTCCGCCGTCGTTCACCTGGCCCGCGGGCCCCCCAACGCATGTGTCCAGGCCCCGCCGGGTCAGCGGCATCCGCGGGCTGTGTCTGCTCCGCGCGGGGATCCGCCGACATCGGAGGCGCGCCGTGACCAATCCCACGGGGACCTTCCCTAACGTGAGGGTTATGTTGTAGAAGGCCACGGAGTGCGGCGCTATCGACCGACGTGCCAGCCGGCGTGGCTCCCGGGCCTGATCGCGCCGGTGCAGCGTCGCACCCGCTCCAGTCTCAGAACCACTCGTGCTGTACCGCTGCGCCTCTGAGGCGCTCAACCCGGAATCGGTGGCATGTCCTCTGCTCTGCCCGCGCTGCGTCGGCCGCGCCTGTCCCGTCCGGCCTGGCTGTCGCCGAGGGTGGCTCGCACCGAGGTCCTCGCCGGCCTCGTCGTCGCCCTGGCGCTCATCCCCGAGGCGATCAGCTTCTCCATCCTCGCCGGCGTCGACCCTCGGGTCGGCCTGTTCTCCTCCTTCGTCATGGCCGTGGTCATCGCCTTCACCGGCGGCCGCCCGGCGATGATCACCGCGGCCACTGGCGCGATCGCACTGGTGGTGGCACCGCTGGCGCTGGAGTACGGCGTCCAGTACCTCTTCGCCGCCGTGATCCTCGGCGGCGTCTTCCAGATCCTGCTGGCCGCCGCCGGTGTCGCCCGGCTCATGCGCTTCATCCCGCGCAGCGTCATGGTCGGCTTCGTCAACGCGCTGGCGATCCTGATCTTCACCGCCCAGCTGCCGCAGCTGGTCGACGTCCCGTGGCTGGTCTACCCGATGGTGGCCGCCGGGCTTGCGATCATCTTCCTGCTCCCCCGCCTGACGACCGTCGTGCCGCCGCCGCTGGTCGCGATCGTCGTGCTGACGACGCTGGTCGTCACCGTCGGCTGGGACCTGCCCGACGTCGGCGGCGAGGGCGAGCTGCCTGACAGCCTGCCGTTCTTCCTCCTGCCGGACGTGCCCTTCACCGTCGAGACGCTCGGCATCATCGCCCCCTACGCGCTGGGCGTGGCCTTCGTGGGCCTGATGGAGTCGCTTATGACGGCCAAGCTGGTCGACGACATCACCGACACCCACTCGGACAAGACCCGCGAGTCGTGGGGCCAGGGCGTGGCCAACATGGCCTCCGGGTTCTTCGGCGGCATGGGCGGCTGCGCCATGATCGGCCAGACCATGATCAACGTGAAGGCGTCGGGTGCCCGCACCCGGCTGTCCACGTTCCTCGCGGGCGCGTTCCTGCTGGTCCTGGTCGTGGCGCTGGGCGACATCGTGAGCGTCATCCCCATGGCCGCGCTGGTCGCCGTGATGATCTTCGTGTCGATCGCCACCTTCGACTGGCACTCCCTGCAGACGATCCATCGGATGCCGAAGAGCGAGACGACCGTGATGCTCTCGACGGTCGCCGTCACGCTGCTCACGCACAACCTGGCGATCGGCGTTGGCGTCGGCGTCCTCGTGGCCTGCGTGCTCTTCGCCCAGCGCATCGCCCACCTCGTCGACGTCGACCGGGTGGTCGAGGGCGACACGGCGCGCTACACCGTGGACGGCGCGCTGTTCTTCGCGTCGAGCAACGACCTCTACACCCAGTTCGAGTACGCCGACGACCCGGAGAACGTGGTCATCGATCTTTCCCGGGCCCACGTCTGGGACGCCTCCACCGTCGCCGCCCTCGACGCCATCACCCACAAGTACGAGACCCGCAGCAAGAAGGTCGAGATCGTCGGGCTGCAGGGCCACTCGGCCGACCGGTTCGACCGGCACACCGGCCGGCTGGCCGGGGCGCACTGATGTCCGGAATCGATCCGCGCCCTGGCCCGGACCGCTCTGCCGTGCACCACGAAAGGGAGGTGACCAGAAGTGCCCGCGGGGGGCTGCTGCAGATCGGTCAGGTCGCCCAGCGGACCGGCCTGAGCCTGCGCACCATCCGCTTCTACGAGGAGAACGGCCTGGTCGTCCCCACCACGCGCTCCGAAGGCGGATATCGGCTGTACAGCGACGAGGACGTCGCGCGCCTCGAGGTCATCAAGCGGATGAAACCGCTCGGGTTCAGCCTCGAGGAGATGCACCAGCTGCTCACCCTGCTCGCTGACTTCGAGACCGCCGGCGACGACGAGCGGGAGGCGCTGATCGACCGGCTTCGGATGTTCCACGAAGCCGCCACCGCCCGCGTCACCGCATTGCGCGAGCAGTTGGCCGTTGCTGAGGGATTCGCCGCCACCCTCGCAGACCACCTGAACCGTTCGCGCTGATCAGGCCGGCCGGGTCGTGTGCCAACGCCGCCCGGCGTGCGCAGGGCCGGTGGAGCTCGTCAGCCCGATCAAGTCCCTGTGCGCTCACCGACCTGGCCGTCATGCGGTCGAAGGTCCTCTCGAACTGTGGCGCCCAGCTGCTGAGCCAATTCGCGCACGTTCCTGTCGATGTCATCGCGTACGAGGCGCATGCGCGCGATCCCGTCGATGCCCCGCTCGGAGGGCTCGTCGGTGACCCACTGTCCGAAGCGGGCGCCGTCGACGGGCTCGATGTGCGCCTCGCTTCCGAGGGTGATCACCACGTCGGCGGCCTGGATCATCTCGTCGGTGATGGGCTTGGGGTGCTCGGCGGCGATGTCGATGCCGATCTCGGCCAGGGACTGAACGGACAGCTCGTTGAGGGCTGTACCGGCCCGGGTGCCGGTCGAGGAGACGTCGACGGTGTCGCCGGCCAGCTGCTTCATGAGGCCGGCGGCCACCTGGGACTTGCCGGCGTTCTTGACGCGGACGAACAGGACCTTCGGCCGGTCGCTCATCGGGCGGTGGCGGCCGACTCGCTCTGCAGTTCGGTGAGCAGTCCGCGGATGCGGGTTTCGATCTCGTCGCGGATGGGGCGGACGGAGTCCACGCCCTTGCCGGCGGGGTCCTCGAGCGCCCAGTCGAGATAGCGCTTGCCGGGGAAGACGGGGCAGGCGTCACCGCAGCCCATGGTGATGACGACGTCGGAGGCCTCGACGGCCTCGGTCGTGAGCACCTTCGGGGTCTGGTCGGTGATGTCGATCCCGACCTCGGCCATCGCGTCGACCGCGGCGGGGTTCACCTGGTCGGCGGGGACGGAGCCGGCGGAGCGGACCTCGACGGTGTCGCCGGCCAGGTGGCGCAGCCAGCCGGCGGCCATCTGCGACCGGCCGGCGTTGTGCACGCAGACGAACAGGACGCTGGGCTTGTCGGACACGAGGACCCTTCCGTGTGGGGTGAGGAGTCAGGCCGGCGCGGCGGCGGGGTGCAGCTCCGCCAGCAGGGCGCGGACGCGAGTGTCGATGTCGGTGCGGATGGCGCGGACCTCGCCGAGGGACAGCCCGGCGGGGTCGCGGACCTGCCAGTCGAGGTAGCGCTTGCGGGGGTAGACCGGGCAGGCGTCGCCGCAGCCCATGGTGACCACGATGTCGGCGGCGCGGACGACGTCGTCGGTGAGGGGCTTGGGGAACTCGGCGGTGATGTCGATGCCGACCTCGGTCATGGCCTCGACGACGGAGTTGTCGATGCTCGCGGCCGGCTGGGACCCGGCCGAGCGGACGTGGACCCTGCCGCCACCGTGGTGGGCGAGCAGCCCTGCTGCCATCTGAGAGCGGCCCGCGTTCTGCACGCAGACGAACAGCACCTCGCAGACATCGCTGGCGATGGCGCCCTTCGCCTGCGCCAGCGCGGTGAGCCGCTCGGTGGCAAAGCGCCCGGCCAGCACGGGCAGGTGCGTGGTGACCTTGGCCGTGCGCGCCAGGGCTGTGTAGGACTCGAAGACGTAGCGGTCGATGGTCTCCCGGGCGAAGACGCCGGTGAAGCGCTCGGCGAGCTGGTCCGCCAGGCGGTGCAGCCCTGATTCGGGGGCCAGCAGGCCGGGCAGGGACTTGTGGTCGTCGGTCATCGGGCACTCCGGACGGCGTCGGGGACGGTGGGATCTCCTGGAAACCAGCGGCGGGCGGCCCACAGGGACACGTAGACGAGCCCGACCAGGACGGGCACCTCGATGAGCGGGCCGACGACGCCGGCCAGGGCCTGGCCGCTGGTCACGCCGAAGGTGCCGATCGCCACGGCGATGGCGAGCTCGAAGTTGTTGCCCGCGGCGGTCAATGCCAGCGTCGCGGTCTTGGCGTAGCCCAGCCCCAGGCGCATGCCGAGCAGGAACGACCCCCCGAACATGAGCGCGAAGTACGCCAGCAGGGGCAGCGCGATGCGGGCAACGTCCCAGGGTTGAGAGGTGATGGCGTCGCCCTGCAGAGCGAACAGCATGACGATGGTGAACAGCAGCCCGTACAGCGCGATGGGTCCGATCTTGGGCAGCAACGTCGACTCGTACCAGTCCCGGCCCTTCGCCCGCTCGCCGAAGGTGCGGGTGAGGAAGCCAGCCAGCAGCGGGATGCCGAGGAACACAAGGACACTCAGCACGATCGCCCAGACGCTGAACTCCGCCGACGTCGTCGACAGCCCGAGCCAGCCGGGCAGGACCTGCAGGTAGAACCAGCCGAGGACGGCGAAGGCGACGATCTGGAACACCGAGTTGATCGCCACCAGCACGGCGCCCGCTTCACGGTCGCCGCAGGACAGGTCGTTCCAGATCAGCACCATCGCGATGCAGCGGGCCAGTCCCACGATGATCAGGCCGGTGCGGTACTCGGGCAGGTCAGGTAGCAGCAGCCAGGCCAGGGCGAACATCAGCGCCGGCCCGAGCAGCCAGTTCAGCACCAGAGAGGCGCCCAGCAGCTTGCGGTCGCCGGTCACCCGGTCGAGCTCGGAGTACCGCACCTTGGCCAGCACCGGGTACATCATCAGCAGCAGCCCGATGGCAATCGGGAGGCTGACATCGCCCACCGTGACGGCGTCGAGTGCGTCGTCCAGGCCGGGGATGAGCCGCCCCAGCCCGAGGCCCAGGGCCATGGCGGCGATGATCCACACCGGCAGGAAGCGGTCCAGTGTGGACAAGCGCGCAAGCACCGGCGCTTCAGCGCCGGCTCGGGCGGTCTCGTGCACGGTGTCACTCATTGCGGTCCGGGGGCCCCTTCACGTCTGTGGCATGCCGGAGCGTGGTCCCCACCGGCATCGGCCGTCGCACCACAAGGCATCGACGTCCGTCGATAACTCTGTCCTAGGCATCGACATCGGTCAATGTGGTCGGCAGACTGGGCGGGTGAACAACAGCCGAACTGGCTCGGAGCTACCGCTGTTGGCGGTTGCGGACGGCGCTACCTGCGCGCCAGTTGCTCTCGATGGGGGGTTGAGCCCCCAGCGGGCAGCAGACCTCGCGCGCACCCTCAAGGCGCTCGCCGACCCGGCGCGGCTGCGGCTGCTGTCCCTCATCGCGGCCAGCCCGACCGGCGAGGCCTGCATCTGCGACCTCACTGGCCCGCTGGAGCTGACCCAGCCGACCGTGTCCCACCACTGCAAGGTCCTGGTCGACGCCGGCTTCCTCCGCCGCGACAAGCGTGGCGTGTGGGCGCACTACTCCCTCGTGCCCGGCGCGATGCAGGCCGTGGGTGCCGACCTGCCCGGCGTCGGCAAGCTGGTCACCGCCTGACCCGTCTCGTCGGTGGGAAGAATCAGCAGCAGGCGGGATCGATGACCTGCGCCATCGCGCCGAGCGCGTCGCGGTGGGCGCGGTAGTAGACATTCATCCCGCGGCGCTCGCCGGAGATGAAGCCAGCCTTCTTGAGTTGACCAAGGTGGTGGGAGACGGTGGCCTCAGTCAGGTCCACCGCCGGGGCCAGGTCGCAGGTGCAGACCTCCTCGCTGGCGAGGAGTAGCGAGAGCAACCGCAGCCTCACCGGGTCGGCGAGGGCCTTCAGTCGCACCGCAACCTCGAGCGCCGCGTCCTCACCCATCGGCGCTGCCGCTACCGGTGCGCAGCAGACCGGCGCGGTGGCGTCGATGACCGGGAGAGCCTTTGGCATGGGGACGATTCTGCCACCTACTTGACGAATGTCGAAAGGGTTGGCACGGTGGTCCCCACCACTTAGACGTACGTCTAACCCCTCGGAGGTCCGCATGTCCCGCGTCCAGCTCGCCCTCAACGTCGACGACCTGGAGACGGCCGTCGCCTTCTACAGCAAGCTGCTCGGCGCCGAGCCGGCCAAGCGCAAGCCCGGCTACGCCAACTTCGCCATCACTGAGCCGCCGCTGAAGCTCGTGCTCCTGGAGAACCCCGGCAAGGGTGGCACCCTCAACCACCTCGGTGTCGAGGTGGACACCACCGACAAGGTGCACTCCGAGATCGCCCGCCTCTCGGGTGCGGGTCTGTTCACCGACGAGGAGATGGGCACCACCTGTTGCTTCGCCACCCAGGACAAGGTCTGGGTCACTGGCCCCGGCGGTGAGCGCTGGGAGGTCTACACGGTGCTCGCCGACAGCGACACCTTCGGTGTCAGTCCGAAGACCCTCGTCGACGCCGGACAGGCACCCGCCGGCGAGGTCTGCTGCGGCACCGCCTCCAACGACACCGCGGCGTCCGAGTCGACGGAGTCCGGCCAGCCGGCCACCACGGCCGCCTGCTGCTGATCACCCGAGAAAGAGGACCTTGCCATGATCACGCCAGAGGTCGCCCTGCTGGTCGCGCCGACCGCAGCGCTCAGCTGCAGCGGGCCGCGACGTGCGCCCGACTCGCCGCGATCGCACGCTGCTGCCAGCCCAGCCCCTGGGCTCAAGCGGCCCGCCGCGCAGTCCATGCCAGGTGTCCGGTGCTGGGCTGCAGGTGGACGAACTGGGCTGAGGTAGCGCTGGTCCTGGTGGCTGACCTGGCCGGCGTCGTGGTCGGAACCGTTGCCCTCGAGCAGCACGGCACCGCCGACGACACAGCGTTCCTCGCTCCGGTCGGCCGCAGTCTCGCCCGCCCGGCGGGACTGCGGCGTGGGTGCCGCGCTCATCGCTGCCGCGACCGGGCACACCGACAGGAGCGGCGCACCCGGCGCCCTGCTCACCGAGACTGCGGACCGGTACTTCGTGCGGTTTGGGTTCATCTCGGTCGAACGTGATCGGCTACCGGTGACCCTGGCCGGATCGGACCAGCTGCAGGGTGCCTTCCCGGACTCCGCGCAAGAAATGCTGCGACCTCCGGACCACGGGCACCGTCACTGAGGACTGACATGGTGTCTGTCGACAACGACTCGCCCCTAACGTGTGACGGCGCACGCTCCTCGGCTCTCCGGACGCCTTCCGTCGGTGGCACCCTATAGACAGACCTTGTGGACGTCCTTGTGGACGTCCTTGTGGACGGACGTGTGGATGAAGGAGGGGTGACCATGTCGATCGCGGAGAGCAACGCGTCTGTCGAAGCGAAGGAGCTCACCCCCGAGGAAGCTGCAGTCGCCTTCGACCGGATCGCCCGCCGTGCCCTGGACTTGAGCGGGGAGGACTTCCTCGCCGACCTGGACGAGGGCACGTTCGACGACGTCAATCCCGATGCCCATCCCGGGCTGCTCGACGTGCTCATGGCCCTGCCCCTCGTCCGCTGACGCCTCGTGCCAGGAGCGTCGCCATACCAAGCGGTCGAAGCGTTCCTGGCCCTCTCGAACGAGCGGTGACCTGCCTCGGCACCGGCAAGATCGTCGTTTCGCCTGGCGGCCGAGCGACGACGGGCAAGACGCACCTGTGGAGCCTCAACGGCGGAGACGGCCTCTCTCTGCGTGGTGACGCGGCCGGTTGTCGGTTCCTGGCGTCCATGCACTACCGGATCATCTCGACCGACTCCGAGAAGTACGACGTCGAGCAGGGGCGCTGGCGGGTTACGACGTCGGCCTACCTGTACGAGTTCCGGACGCCGGACAACGCGAAGCTGTGGGCGATGCACTGGCACCCGGCCGGCAAGGGCCACGCCACCTACGCGCACCTCCACCTGTGCACCCGTCCGCTCAGACGGGCACTTCGTCACGCCGCGACAGACCCTCGAGTCGGGCAGTGCTGTGGTGCATCGAGATGGGGGCGGAGAGCCGCAGAATCCCCAGTGGCGCACCGTGCTGGCCGAGTCCGAGGGCATCCACCAGCTGTACCGATCGTGGTCAGAGGACCCGCCATCGCCACCAGCGGATCGATGACGTCAGCCCTGCCCGCGGAAGACAGGACCCGGGCGGTCAGCCGAGGGTCCACCCCGCTTCCCATAACCCGCCTTCCTCCGACTGAGCAGCGCCGGGGGAAGGGGTGGGCCGAAGGCCCATCCCGGAGGGACGCGCAAGCGCCCTTCCGGCGGCGGGCGCAGTCGGAGAGACTCCCGCGCGGTGATGGGGCGGGTGCTGCCTCCCAGAGCAGCTTCCGACGCAACGGCGGCCGCGTCCCCGCAGTCCGCACGAAGTCCGCAGATAGTCCGCAAAACGGCCAGAAACGGCCAGCATCGCCAAACGACGGCCAACCGTGAAAGTGCTGGTCAGGACGGGTCTTCAGTCGTAGCCCACTCTGCCAAACCACCCCTCGGTCGATTTTGCAAGGCGGGGGTTAGGGGTTCGATTCCCCTCGTCTCCACTCCTTCGACACCGGTCTGACCTGCGTTTCTCCGGCGGACGGCGGAACCTCGGTGCGCCGCTGAGCCGGCGCAGCCCGCAAGAAGTCCGCGGGAGGCCGCCCGCAGGGCGTCCAACCGGTCGCCCACCTCGTCCAGGTCGTCGTCGAACAGGTCGGCGCAGCGGTCCAGGGTCACGGCCGCGGATGCGTGTCCGAGCATCCGCTGCACCGCCTTGACGTTGGCACCCGCCTCGATCGCCAGCGAGGCCGCGGTGTGCCGGAGTTCGTGCGGCGTGAGGCCGGGCTCCCCGATAACCCGGGCCGCGGCGTCGAACCAGGCGGAGCGGGCGTTGCGATTGCGCAGCACCGCGCCCTGCGGCGAGGGGAAGGCCAGCTCGTCGGCGGGGCGGGTCACCACCGTCCGGGCGAGTTCGTCGACGAGGAACGACGGCAGCGGCACCGAGCGACGGCCGTGGGTCCCGGGGGTGCCCCGGACCAGGCGGCGCGGTCGTGCCGACCGTGAGCGCCGCACCGTTGATCAGGCAGACCCGCCAGAACAGCGGGACGCCGCCCCCGTCGGGACCCCGCGATCATCGGCCCACCAGCCACCGCCCTCCCGCGGCCACTCCGCACAGGCCCTCTCCGTCGAGCGTCAGGTATGACCCGCCGTGGGGCCGAGGGTGGGCCCGAAGATGGAGAGCAGCCCCCATTCAGAGGACCGTGACCGCCCGCGAGAGTGGGCGTCGTCACGGATCTCGCGACGGGTGGAGGGCGGCGACCATGCGCAGTAACGGAAGGGCTGCCAACCGGACGGGCCGGAAGGCGACGCCCAGCGTGTGGACGAACCGCACGGCCCGGTGATCCGGTCGCTCGGTAGCCAGCGACCGCCGAACGCCTCGTGCGCGACTCGCCGCGAACGCGAACGCCATCGACCACAGGGGGAGGGAGGGGACGTGTCCGTCGCCGACCTCAACCTGGTCGTGCTGGCGGTGACCGCCCTCCTGCTGATCGCTGTCGCGGCCGTGCGGCTGTCCGCGCGGGCCGGGCTGCCGACCCTGTTGCTCTACCTCGGCCTGGGCGTGACCGTCGGCGAGGCCGGGCTCGGTTTCGAGTTCGAGGACGCCCAACTCACGCAGTTGCTGGGCCTGGTGCTGCTCGCCATCATCATCGCCGAGGGTGGCCTGACCACGCGGTGGGAGGTCATCCGCCCCGTCCTGGGGCCTTCGCTGCTGCTGGCGACGCTGGGCGTGGCCCTCAGCGTGGCGATCACCGCCGCGGTGACCCATCTGCTGCTCGATGTCGACCTGCGCACCGCCGTCCTCCTCGGCGCCGTTGTCTCCTCCACCGACGCCGCGGCAGTCTTCTCGGTGCTCCGACGATTCCCGCTCAAGAGGCGCCTGCGCGCCACCCTCGAGGCCGAGTCGGGCTCCAACGACCCGCTGGCGATCATCCTGGTGACCCTCGTCGTCTCCGACGGGTGGGAGCAGGCAGCTCCGCTGCTGGGACTGGTCCAGGTGGTCTACCAACTGGCGATCGGCGCTGTCGTCGGGCTCGTGGTGGCCAGGGTCGGCGAGAGCGTGCTGCGCCGCAGTGCCCTGCCGTCGGTGGGGCTGTACCCGATCGCCACCGTCGCCATCGTCATGTTCGCCTTCGCCGCCGCCGGGGTGGTGGCGGCCTCCTCGTTCATGGCGGTCTACGTCGCCGGCCTGTGGTTGGGCAACGCCCGCCTGCCGCACCGCAACGCCACTCTCGGCTTCGCCGAGGGCCTGGCATGGCTGTCCCAGATCAGCTTGTTCGTGCTGCTGGGCTTGCTGGCCAGCCCCGAACGGCTGCCCGCCGCGCTGCTGCCCGCTCTCATCGTCGGCGGTGGCCTGCTGCTGGTCGCCCGGCCGCTCTCCGTGCTGGTGTGTGCGACGCCGTTCCGGGTGCCGTGGCGGGAACAGGCGTTCATGTCCTGGGCCGGGCTGCGCGGGGCAGTGCCGATCGTCCTGGCGACGATCCCCGTCAGCGCCCGGCTGCCGGCCGCGCAGCAGATCTTCGACATCGTGTTCGTCCTGGTGGTCGTCTTCACCCTCGTGCAGGCACCCGCGCTGCCGTCGCTGGCGCGACGCCTGCGCGTGGGCGACGAGGAAGACACCACCGAAGTGGCCATCGAGTCGGCCCCCCTGGAGCAGATCGACGCCGATCTGCTCCAGTTCGCCGTCCCTCCGACCTCGAAGCTGCACGGGGTGGCGATGTGGGAACTCCGTCTGCCGCCGGGGGCGGTGGTCTCGGTGATCCTCCGCGACGGCCGGACGCTCGTGCCCGACGGGCGGACCACCCTTCGCCACGGCGACCAGCTGCTCCTCGTCGTGCCCAGCAAGGCCCGGCGCCAGGTCGAACGCCGCCTGCTCGCGGTGCACCGCGCCGGCCGTCTCGCCAGCTGGCTCGGAGAGCCGGGCGCGACCGATCCGCAGCCACGAGCGGGCCGCGGTCCGCAGCTCGTGCGGCGATGGGACCGCGCCGTCCGGCGGCTTCGCACCGCGGTGGAGCGCCGTGCGGGCGGGCCGGCGACCGGCCATCGCGTGGCTGACGTCGAGCCGTCCCCCGAGATGCCGCCGTGGGCCGACGACCAACGCCGGACCCATGGCGTCCCACGGTCTTGACGAGGCCGTTGAGGCCGGCGGCACCTGCCGGGATCGCAACGCGGCGGGGAGACCCTGCGGCGTGGGCTGCCCGGACCGAACGGCTCTGGCTGACGAAGACAGCGGGGTCCACCGGAACGTCATCGCCCACGCCCGCCGACCGTCCGTGCCCTCGTCCGCAGCCTGGTCACGGCTCGGGACGGCGCGGCGCGGCGCGGTGACGGCCCGCGGCCGATGTCGGTGGTTACTGTCGCCGCCTCGTCGTCACGAGATCCCGGGGGGCCCTACGTGAGCACGCAGCCGCCAGCATCCGAGGCGCCGCCGCCTGCCGGACGGCCGGAGCAGGCAGTGCAACCAGCCGGGCCGCCCGCCGGGCGGCCGGAGCAGGGACCGCCGCCGGCCTGGCCGCCGGGGCTGGTACCGCAGATGCGTCAGCCCAGCCACTTCCGGCGCGGCTTCGCCCTCGGGCTGGGGGCGACCCTGGGCGCCGGCGTGGTGCTGGCCGTGGTCGCCGTGGGGCTGACGATGGTGATGGTGCTGGCCCTGGTCGGGTTGACGGCAGGCGGCGACAGCCCGCCCAGCGGGCCGCCGACGGAGACCGTGTGGGGTGCGGCGAACGCCCCGGCGCGGCTGATCGCCGTCCCGGTCACCGGCGTCATCCTGGGCAGCGAGAGCGACGGCGTCACCTTCGGCGGCGCGACCTACGGCTACGACGTCGCCGACACCATCGACGCCCTGGAGACCGAGGACGCCGATGGTCTGATCCTGGAGCTCAACACCCCGGGCGGCACGATCCACGGCTCGCGCGCCATCGCCGACGCGGTTGAGCGCTACCAGAAGCGGACCGGCAACCAGGTGATGGCCCACGTGCAGGGCATGTCGGCCTCGGGCGGGGTGTACGCCATGGCGGGTGCCGACCAGGTCGTGGCCGACCACGGCAGCCTCGTCGGCAGCATCGGCGTGATCATGGGCCCGTTCCAGCGTTTCCGCGACGTCACCGGCATCCCGGGCTCGCTGCTCGAGCCGGGCGTGACCACCGACGGCGGCGTCACCGAGGAGTACCTCACCCGGGGCCGGGGCAAGGACTTCGGCAACCCGTACCGCGACATGACCGAGGAGGAGCGGGCGGTCCTGGGGCGCGGCCTGGACCGGGAGTACGAGGCGTTCGTCGGGTGGGTGTCCCAGACGCGGGGCATCCCGCCGCAGACGATCGTCGACGAGTTGGGCGCCTTCGTCTTCGACAGCTACACCGCCGTCGACCGTGGTCTGGTCGACAGGGTCCTCGGCCGCCAGGAGGCCTACCGCCACGCCGCCGAGATGAACGGCGTCGACCCCGAGGGCACCCGCGTGGACCGGACGGTGGCGCCGGGGTTGGTCGAGTCCCTCCTCGCCGCCGAGTGGCCGGCGAGCGCCGCCGGTGCCGGCGCGGTGGCGGGCGAGCCCGGGCGCAGCGTCGTGTGCACCGGTGCCCCGCTGGTCCTCGCCTACCACGGGGAACTCTCGGCCGCCTGCACCCCCCGCTGAGGCTCCCGCATCGGTCAGGACCTCCGGCTCTGGACGCCGCTCCCTCCCTGCGTCACCGTCGCCCCGGCCACTGGCCCACCGGCCGGGCGGGCCGGGGCCTCGCGACGGAGGAGGAGCCGTGGCGCGCAAGAGCCTGGACTGCCGGACGATCCCCAGCGAGCGCAGCTGCACCGTGCAGATCTCCGGCGAGGAGGACGAGGTCCTCGAACTGGCGGTGGCGCACGCCGTCACCGCGCACGGGCACACCGACGGCCCGGAGCTGCGTGACGGGCTGCGTGCCGCGCTGCGGGACGAGGAGGGCCTCCAACTGGAGGAGGGCGCCTTCGTCCAGCTGATCGAGTTCCACGCCCGGGACCTCGACGGGTTCCGCGCGCTGGGCGAGGAGTGGCGGGAGCGGATGGGCCGGGAGACGACGGCCCGCTGGATCGCGGTCACGGCCGATCACGACCGGGCCGACACCTACGTCCAGCTGGTGGCGTTCCCCGACTACGCATCCGCGATGCGCAACTCCGAGCACCCGGTGACCACGGACATCTCGAAGAGGATGCAGGAGGTCACCGAGGGGGAGGCGCACTTCCGCAACCTCGACGTCGTGGAGCTCATGCGCATCTGATCGCCGAGTCCGCCGTCCGCTCCCCGTGCCTCGCGGGGAGCGGACCAGTGGGAGAGTGGACGTCGTGACCGAAGCGACCCCTGCACGCCGTGCCGTCCTGCACACCAACCACGGCGACATCACCGTCGACCTGTTCCCCGACCACGCCCCCAAGACGGTCGCGAACTTCGCCGACCTGGCCGAGGGCCGCCGCGAGTGGACCCACCCGCAGACCCGCGCGAAGACCACCGACCGCCTCTACGACGGCACCGTCTTCCACCGGATCATCGACGGCTTCATGATCCAGGGCGGTGACCCGCTGGGCCAGGGCATCGGCGGCCCGGGCTACCAGTTCGGCGACGAGATCCACCCCGACCTCGCCTTCACCAAGCCCTACCTGCTGGCCATGGCCAACGCCGGCCCCGGCACCAACGGCTCCCAGTTCTTCATCACCGTCGCGCCGACCAGCTGGCTGACCGGCAAGCACACGATCTTCGGCGAGGTGGCCGACCAGGCCGGCCGGGACGTCGTCGACCGCATCGCCAAGGTGCAGACCGGCCGCGGCGACCGCCCGGTGGAGGACGTCGTCCTCCAGTCGGTCGAGGTGCAGCGCAGCTGACCACCAGCCCGGACGACGGGGGCGCCGGCCCCGGCCAGCCGCAGCCGGCGCCCCCGACACCGACCTGCTACCGGCACCCCGACCGGCCCACCCGCATCTCGTGCACCCGCTGCGGTCGGCCGATCTGCCCGGAGTGCATGACGCCGGCCTCGGTCGGCTTCCAGTGCCCCGACGACGTCCGCGCGGGCAACGCCGGCGTGCGCCAGGTCCGGCAGGTCCCGCTGCTGCAGCGGGCCGGACGTCGCTTCGGTGCGGTCACCGTCAGCCTCATCGCGGTCAACGTGGCCATGTTCGTCGCCACCGCCGTCTCGGCGAGCCTGGCCGGCGCGAACCCGCTGGACAACCAGCTCTCGCCGCTGTTCGCCCGGCTGGCGCAGATCCCCGTCCTGGTGGAGCTGGGGGAGGACTGGCGGCTGGTCACCGCGGCCTTCCTGCACATCGGCCTCATGCACCTGGTGCTCAACATGCTGGCGTTGCTGGTGTTCGGCTCCGAGCTGGAACGCCAGCTGGGCCGGTGGCGCTACCTCGCCGTCTACCTGGTCTCGCTCCTGGGCGGCGCGGTGGCGCTGCAGCTGTTCGGTGAGCCCGCACGCCCGGTCGCCGGCGCGTCGGCGGCGATCTACGGTCTGCTCGGCGGGCTCGCCGTCGTCATGCTGGCCCGCCGGGAGGACCTCCGCGGCCTGCTGACCCTGCTGGCCATCAACGTGCTCATCAGCTTCCTGCCCGGCGTCTCCCTGCTGGGGCACCTGGGCGGCCTGGTGGCCGGCTTCGTGGCCACCGGGGTGGTCGTGCTGACCCGGCGGCGCACCGAGCTCCAGGTGCTGGGCCTGATGCTGCTGACGGCGGTGCTCGTGGTGGTCGCGCTGACCGTGTCGACGCTCGTCGTCCTCGGTTAGCAGGAGGGCCCTCCTGCCCCCACCCCTCGCGAGCTCACGGTGGGACCCTGCAGGAGGGCCACCAGGCCGGGGCTGCTGCGCCGATCACCCGGGACGCAGGGCGTGCAGCGCCCGGGCGACGTCGGCCGGATCGGCGCCCAGGTCCCGGCGACCGAGCAGTACAAGGACCCCGTCCTCCTCACCACTCGCAGGCTCGCGGCGAGCCTCTGGACGGGGCCGGCCGTCGTCGTCCGGGCCGGCGGCGGTGTCCAGCTCCAGCAGCCGGGAGCGCAGACCCCAGCGCCGGGTGTCGCGCACCCGCACGTGCAGCCGTCCCCAGGGCAGCTCGGTGGTGCCGCTGAGCCGGCGGACGGCGACCCCGGTCGGCCGGGCGGCCAGCCGTGGGCGCAGCAGGCGGTCGCGCGCGGCCAGCCCCAGCAGCAGGACGGCGGCCGCGCCGACGAGGACCCGCCCGAGCGGGTCGAGGAACGCCGTGGCCAGCCCCAGCAGGACCCCCGCGACCGCCGGCACCGCCGACTCCCCGGTTCGCGGCGACCACTCCACGCCGTCCAGCCTCCCAGGAGGAGGACGGGGTCCTCGTGCCTGCCGGGAGCCGGCGAGCCGCTGGACGGGGCCAGGCGCACGGGTGCGTGGACGTCCTACGATCGGCGGCACGGTGGGCGGAACGCCGCGCACGTCGACGAGGAGTGGCCATGCGAGATGCCGTCATCTGCGCCGCGGTGCGCACCCCGGTGGGCAAGCGGGGCGGAGGGCTGTCCGGCGTGCACGCCGTGGACCTGTCCGCCGCCGTGCTCGACGCGCTGGTCGAGCGCACCGGCCTCGACCCGGCCGCGGTCGAGGACGTGTTCTGGGGTTGCGTGAGCCAGGTCGGTGAGCAGACCTTCAACATCGGCCGCAACGCCGTCCTGGCCGCGGGCTGGCCGGAGTCGGTGCCCGGGACGACGATCGACCGGCAGTGCGGCTCGTCGCAGCAGGCGGTGGCCTTCGCCGCCGCCACGGTCATCAGCGGGCAGGCCGACGTCGTGGTGGCCGGCGGGGTCGAGTCGATGAGCCGGGTCCCGATGGGCTCCGCCCGCGCGGACGGCCTAGCGGGCAAGCCGCTGGGTCCGCGCTTCCTCGAGCGCTACGGCGGGGTCTTTCCCAACCAGGGCGTGGGCGCGGAGATGATCGCCGAGCGCTGGGGCTTCTCCCGCACGCAGCTCGACGAGTACTCGCTCGCCTCGCACGAGAAGGCGGCCAAGGCGCAGGCCGACGGCGCCTTCGACGAGGAGATCGCCCCGGTCACCACGCCGGACGGCACCGTGGTGCGCGCGGATGAGGGCATCCGCCCCGGCGGCACCCTGGAGAAGCTGGGGTCGCTGAAGACCCCGTTCAAGGAGGACGGCGTCATCAGCGCGGGCAACGCCAGCCAGATCTCCGACGGGTCGGCCGCGCTGCTGGTCACCACCTCCGAGAGGGCCCGCGAACTCGGCCTGTGCCCGCTGGTGCGCATCCACACCACCGTCATGGCCGGCGACGACCCGGTCATCATGCTGACCGCCCCCATCCCGGCGACGCACAAGGTGCTGCAGCGCTCGGGTCTGTCGGTCGGGGACATCGGCGTCTTCGAGGTCAACGAGGCGTTCGCGCCGGTGCCGCTGGCCTGGCAGGTCGAGACGGGGGCCGACGCCGACCGGCTCAACCCCCGCGGCGGCGCGATCGCGCTGGGTCACCCGCTGGGCGGGTCGGGCGCGCGCATCATGACCACGCTCGTCCACACCATGCAGGCCACCGGCACCCGCTACGGACTGCAGACGATGTGCGAGGGCGGCGGGATGGCCAACGCGACGATCCTGGAGCTCCTCACCGACTGAGATCTCCACAGGCCCGCGACGACGGCCCCCGGTCCCCCGTGGACCGGGGGCCGTCGCCGTGCGGGGGCGACGCCCGCGGCGGCCGGGATCTGCCGTGGTCAGCCCGCGTGTCGCGCTACCACACGGCGGGTGCGGCGGCACCTGGACCCGCGTCCGGAGGCTGGCGCCATGTCGACTCGTCCACAGTTGTGTGCACAGCTGGGGATGGACTCACAGGGGTGTAGTTACCGGGGTGCCCTTCTCGTCACATCTGCCACACCTCTAGTGAAGTCGCAGGTCAGGGCCGTGTGGTCGAACACCCGTTCTCCACATGTCGTGGACAACCCTGGGGGTTCAGCGCTTTGTCGACCTGTGGACAGCCCGATCCCGCTGTGCACAACGCCGCCTGTGTACAACACTGTGCGTATCCGGTCGGTGACAAAAAAGCGGCCCCCGTCCCGGGTGGGACGAGGGCCGCGGAGGCTGCTCACCGGCCCTGCTGCCGGAGCCCGTCGCCGGCTCCGTGCCGAGGCTCACCCCGAGCCTGCGAGGGGTGAGGAGGACGGGGTCCTCCACCGGCGGGGGCAGCAGGGGCCTCCCTCAGCGCCAGCGCATCGACATGACCAGGCCAGCCACCATGAGGCCGAACCCGATGGCGAAGTTCCAGGCGTCGAGCCCCGACATGAACGGGATGCTCTCGCCGGCGACGTAGAAGACGACGATCCACAGCAGCCCGAGCAGCATCAGGGCGACCATGAGCGGGGCGTACCACCGCGGGCTGGGCGGCAGGGCCCGCGCGCTCGCGGTCCCCGACTGCAGGGTGCCCTGCGGCGGCGTGTAGACCGACTTCTTGCGCACCTTCGACTTGGGCACCGTCGTACTCCCTCCGGGGCCGGTCCGTCGCGACCGGCCGTGACCGTTCCCCAGCCTAAGCTGCAGGTGTGGCTCCAGCCCGCACCCTGCGCCCACGGATGACCCGTGGGGGTGCCGCGTGGGCCGCGCTGGTGCCCGTGGTGGCCCTGGCGGCGGGGCTGCTGTTCGCCACCTCGAGCCAGACCGCCCAGGGCACCGACCTGCGCGGTGGTGAGG
Source organism: Geodermatophilus obscurus (assembly GCF_900143215.1). GTDB lineage: Bacteria > Actinomycetota > Actinomycetes > Mycobacteriales > Geodermatophilaceae > Geodermatophilus > Geodermatophilus obscurus_A. The sequence goes on from NZ_FRDM01000039.1 coordinate 18,399, forward strand.
CCACCGATCTCTCCGCGCTCATCCCCGCCCGGGAGGACGTCGTCGCCGCGCAGGAGGACCAGCTGGCGGCGCTGCGGGCCCAGGTGCAGGCCCTCACCGACCAGGCGGCGTCCCGGAACGGCGACGTGGCGGCCGCCCGGGACGCCGGCCAGGCCGGAGCCCTTTCCGCCGGCCTGGTGGCCCTCACCGGTCCCGGGGTGGAGATCACCCTCGACGACGCCCCGCGGCGGCCGGACGGCTCGCTGCCGATCGGCGCCCGCCCCGACGACGTCGTCATCCACCAGTCCGACGTGCAGGCCGTCGTCAACGCCGTGTGGGCCTCCGGCGCGGACGCGGTCGCGATCATGGGCCAGCGGCTGATCGCCACCAGCGCTGTCCGCTGCGTCGGCAACGTCCTGCTGCTGCAGGGCCGCACCTACTCCCCGCCGTTCGTGGTGACGGCCCTCGGGGACGCCGACGCCATCCGCGCCCAGCTGGCCGCCTCACCGCAGGTCCGGGTGTTCCAGCAGGCGGTCGAGGACTACGGGCTGGGCTTCGCCGTCCAGCCTCGGGCGGAGCTCACGCTGCCCGGCTACGACGGCCCACCGGCCATGCGGTACGCCACAGCCGCTGACGGCTGACCGGGCGCTCGGTGTACACAAGGACCGTGAGCCGTCCCGTCCTCGTCGTCGACAACTTCGACAGCTTCGTCTACAACCTGGTCCAGTACCTGGGCCAGCTGGGCGTGGAGTGCGTCGTGCGGCGCAACGACGCCGTCACCGTCGACGAGCTGCCCGACCTCGACGTCGCCGGGGTGCTGCTCTCCCCGGGCCCGGGGACGCCCGCGGACGCCGGGGTGACCGTGCCGATGGTCCGCGCCGCCGCCGAGGCGGGCACGCCGGTCCTGGGCGTGTGCCTGGGCCACCAGGCGATCGGTGCGGCGTTCGGCGCCGAGGTGGTGCGCGCGCCGGAGCTGCTGCACGGCAAGACCAGCCAGGTGGTGCACGACGGCGTCGGCGTGCTGGCCGGGCTGCCGTCACCGTTCACCGCCACCCGCTACCACTCCCTCACCGTCGACCGCGACACCGTGCCCGCCGAGCTGGAGGTCACCGGGACGACGCCCTCGGGCATCGTCATGGCGCTGCGGCACCGGGAGCTGCCCATCGAGGGCGTGCAGTTCCACCCCGAGTCGGTGCTCACCGAGGGCGGCCACCGGATGCTCGCCACCTGGCTGGAGGCCTGTGGACTGACCCCCGACCCGGCCGCCGTGGAGGCGGCCAGCGCCGCGGCCCACCGGCTCACCACGGTGGCCACCACGGCCTGAAGAAGGACCCTTCTGCCCCGCCACTCGCGGGCTCCGGCGGGACCCTGCAGGAGGCCACCAGGACGACGCAGGGCCCCTCCCCGGTGTGGAAAGGGGCCCTGCTCTGTCGTCTGCGGGCTACTCGGGGGTGGTCGGGCTGGTGGTCGGCACCCGGACGACCACCGCGATCGGGTCGTTCGCGGCCGCCCGGCTACCGGCTCCCGGTCGGGTGCCCACGATCGCAGTCACCTGCGACAAGTCGGCGACCACGGCCCCCTGCTCGTCGATCACGCTGACGTCGGTGAAGCCGGCGGCGCGTAGTGCGTCGCGGGCTGCCGTGGCGGAAGGCTGGCCCGTGACAGGGGGCACGGTCAACAGCGGGTCCTCGACCGGCTCGGCCGGGCCGCTGGAGACCTGCAGGGTGATCGGGTCGCCGGCGGACGCCTGCTCGCCGCCGGTGGGGTCGGTCGCGACGACGGTGCCCTCGGGCCGGTCGGACTCCACCTGCTCGGGGCTCACGTTGGTGAAGCCCGCGCTCCGCAGCGCCTGGGTGGCCGCCGCCTGCTGCTGACCGGTCACGTCGGGCACCTCGGCGTCGCCGTCGGACACCTGCAGCGTCACGGTCGTGGTCGGGTCGACCGCCTGACCCTCGCCGGGGGTGACGTCGACGACCTGGTCCACGGGCGAGAGCGAGTCGATCTCCTCGGTCTGCACGTCGTCGAACCCGGCGTTCGCCAGGGTGGCCTCGGCGCGGTCGACGTCCAGGCCGATGACGGCCGGGACCTCGATCGTGTCCGGGCCGACGCCGACGACGAGGTCGACGGTGCTGCCTCGGTCCACCTGGGTGCCGCTGGCCGGGTCGGTGCCCAGGACGGTGTCGATCTGGGACTCGTCGTCGGTGACCTGGGTGGTCACGGTGCCGACGGTCAGGCCGGCCGCCTCGAGGGTCTGGGTCGCCGTCGCCTGGTCCTGACCGGCCATGTTCGGCACGGAGACCTGCGTGGCCGTCGGGGTCTCCGTCGGCTCCTCCGCACCGTCGGAGCCGATCAGCAGCGCCACTGCGATCACGCCGCCGAGGACCAGCACACCGGCGATGACGGCGGCGATGATGCGGTTGCGCCGGCGTTTGCGGGCGGCGTCGTCGTCCTCGTCGTCCCAGTCGCCGTCGCCGTACCCGCCGGGCGGGGCGCCGATGATGGCGGTCTTCTCGGCGTCGCCCATCACCGGCGTGGCCTCGACCGGCTGGCCGGCCATCGCCCGCAGCAGGTCGTTGCGCATCTCGGCGGCCGACTGGTACCGGTTCGCCGGGTTCTTGCTCAGCGCCTTGAGCAGGATGGCGTCGAGCTCCGGCGGGATGGCCGGGTTCACCGACGACGGCAGGCGCGGGTCCTCGCGCACGTGCTGGTAGGCCACCGAGACCGGTGAGTCGCCGGTGAACGGCGGCGCGCCGGTGACGAGCTCGTAGAGCAGACAGCCGACCGAGTACACGTCCGAGCGGGCGTCGACGCTCTCGCCACGGGCCTGCTCGGGGGAGAGGTACTGGGCGGTCCCTATCACCGCGGCGGTGGAGGTCATGGTCGCGGCGGAGTCCGACACCGCCCGGGCGATGCCGAAGTCCATGACCTTGACCGTGCCCTCGGGGGTGACCATCACGTTCCCGGGCTTCACGTCGCGGTGCACGATGCCGTTGCGGTGGCTGAAGTCCAGGGCGGCGCAGATGTCGGCCGCGAAGTCCATCGCCCGCTGTGGCGAGAGCACGCCCTCCCGGCGGAGCACGTCGCGCAGGGTCTCGCCCTCGACGTACTCCATGACGATGTACGGGGTGGCGCCGCTGGACGACCGATCTTCGCCCGTGTCGTAGACGGCGACGATCGCCGGGTGGTTGAGCGAGGCCGCGGCCTGTGCCTCCCGGCGGAAGCGGACCTGGAAGGAGGGGTCGCGGGCGAGGTCGCTGCGCAGCACCTTGACCGCCACCTCGCGGCCGAGGCGCAGGTCGCGGCCGAGGTGCACCTCGGCCATCCCGCCGCGACCGAGCACCCCGCCGATCTCGTAGCGCTCGCCGAGCACCTGGGGCGTGGTCATCGGAGGTCCTCTCGGGCGGTGCGGTCCTGCGACCGGGCGTGACCCGGCGGAGCGCAGCGGACGGCTGGGCCGCCGGGCAGCGTAACCGCTGCGGCCCCCACCATCCGGGCGGCGCGAGGAGGGACGGTCACCCGGTCGCGTCCGTGTCCGGCTGTTCCGCTGCCTGCCCCGCTGCCCGGCCCCCGTCCTGGTCGGGGCCCCGGTCGGCACCGCCGCCCGCACCGTCGGGAACCGGCGGACCGGGCTCGGGCGCCGGCGCGCCGGGCTGCTCGGCGCCCTCCTCGTCGTCCTCGGCGGGTGGGCTCGACGCCGTGGTGGCAGTGCGGCTGGTCGGCGCGGACGCGGACGAGGTCGGCGAGTCGCCACGCGGCGTGCTGGGGGCCGGGGCGGTCGTGCGCGGCGGGGCCTGCGTGGTCGGGGCCGCCGGAGCCTCCGGCTGATCCTGGTTCCCGGTGTCCCCGTCGCCGGTGTCGGGCGCGTAGTCCGCAGGCGCGTAGTAGAGCGTGACGGCCGAGGCCGGGGCGACGTTCGCGTCGAACGGGTCGGTGGTGACGACGTCGCCCTCGTCGAGCGCCTGGCCCAGCTCGGCCAGTTGTGCGGCGCTGGCCTCCTCCGTCGTCACCCGCAGGCCCTGGTCGGTCAGCACCTGCTCGACGTCGTCGACCGGGTCGCCGATGTAGCCGGTGCTGTCCACGAACACGGTCTGGGCACCGCCGGCCGAGGGAGCGGGCGCCGAGGTGGTGGGGGCGGCGTCGGTGGCCGGGGAGTCCGCGCCGTCGGGACCGAGCAGGGCCCACAGCCCGCCACCCAGCAGCGCGAGCAGCACCAGCCCGGCGACCAGCCACCCCCAGCGGTTGCGGCGACGGTCGTCGTCCGGAGGCGGCGCGGCGTGCCGGCCACCCTCGTCGTCGTCCTCCGCGCGGCGCAGCGGCGGCATGGCGCGCACCGACGTGCGTGCCCCGGTGGCGGCGGCGCCCCCCGCCGAGGCGGCACCCAGCACCTGGGTGCGGGAGTCGGCGAGGTCGTCGACGACCTCGGTCTGCGCGGTGGGCGCGGCACCCATCGGGTACGGCGGCGTCGTGGCGGGCCCGGCGGGGGACAGCCCGTTCCCGGAGGCCACCGACCGGATGGCGGCGGCGAAGGCGGCGCCGTCGGGGAAGCGGTCGGCCGGGTCCTTGGCCAGGGCGCGCTCGATCAGCAGCCGCACGGCGGGCGGCACGTTCGCCGGCAGCGGCGGTGGTGGGCGGTTGATGTGCGCCAGGGCCACCGCGACCTGCGACGTCCCGTCGAACGGCCGGCCGCCGGTCAGGCACTCGTAGCCCACGACGCCGAGGGAGTAGACGTCGGAGGCGGCGGTGACCTCGAAGCCCTGCGCCTGCTCGGGGGAGAGGTACTGGGCGGTGCCGACGACCATGCCGGTGCGGGTCAGCGGTGTGGCGTCGCGGGCCCGGGCGATGCCGAAGTCGGTCAGCTTCACCACGCCGTCGGGGCGCACGATGAGGTTGCCCGGCTTGATGTCGCGGTGGACGACGCCGGCGTGGTGGGCCGCCGAGAGCCCGTCGGCGGACTGGCCCAGGACGTGCAGCGTCCAGTCGACCGGGAGCTTGCCCTCCTCGTGCAGGATCGTGACCAGCGGCTTGCCCTCGACCAGCTCCATGACGAGGAAGGCGAGCTGCGAGCCGCGCTCGTCCTCGGTCTCGCCGTAGTCGTAGACCGAGGCGATGTTGGGGTGGGACAGCGCGGCGGTGTGCCGGGCCTCGTTGCGGAACCGCGCCACGAAGCTCGGGTCACCGGTGAACTCGCTGCGCAGCACCTTGGCGGCGACCACGCGGTCGAGGACGCGGTCGCGGGCCCGCCACACCTCACCCATGCCGCCGGTGGCGATGGGTGCGGTGATCTCGTAGCGCCCGGCGAGGATCGTCCCGGTCGACAGTGCCATCAGCCGCCCTGCCCGTCGAGGTAGGCCTGCATGACGTCCCGGGCGATGGGGGCGGAGACGTCGCCGCCCGTGCCGCCGCCGTTGGCCACGAAGACCGCCACGGCGATCTGCGGGTCGTCGGCCGGGGCGAACCCGATGAACCAGTTGTGGTCGGGGCCGGCGTTCTCCGCCGTCCCGGTCTTGCCCGCGACGGTGGTGCCGGGGATCCGTGCGCGTCGGCCGCTGCCGTTCTCCACGACGCTGGTCATCATCTCGGTCAGCTGGCCGGCGACGTCGGCCGAGACCGGCTCGCCGAGCTCCTCGGGGTCGGTCTGGTCGATGACCGAAAGGTCGGGGGCGCGCACCTGGTCGACCAGGTAGGGGCTCATCAGCGTCCCGTCGTTGGCCACCGCGGAGGCGATCATCGCCGCCTGCAGCGGGGTGAGCTGGACGTCCTGCTGGCCGATCGAGCTGACCCCGAGCTGGGCGTCGTTCTCGATGTCGCCGAGCGTGCTGCCCTCGACGGTCAGCGGGATCTCGAAGCCCTCGCCGGTGATGCCGAAGGCCTCGGCCATCTCCCGCACGCGGTCCTCGCCGAGGTCGATGCCCAGCTGGGCGAAGGCGGTGTTGCAGGAGACGGTCAGCGCGTCGAGCAGGCTCTGCCGGCCGCTCGGGTCGCAGGCCGAGCCGCCGAAGTTCTCCAGCGGCGTCGAGGTGGCCGGCAGGACCAGCTCCCGGGGCGCCGGGATCACCGTGTCGGACGTGTACTCGCCGCTGGACAGCGCGGCGGCGGAGACGACCACCTTGAAGATCGAGCCCGGGGAGTAGCGCGCGTCGATCGCCCGGTTCAGGCGCGGGTCGATCTCCAGCGATTCGAGCCCCGCTGCGTACTCGCGGATCGCCGCCGGCTCGTGGCTGGAGAGCTGGTTCGGGTCGTACGTGGGGGTGCTCGCCATGCCGAGCACCGCCCCGGTCGAGGGGTCGAGGGCCACGACCGCGCCGGTGACGCCCTCGAGGCCGGCCATCGCCGTCTCCTGCACCGCCGGGTCCATGGTCAGCACGACGTCGCCGCCGGAGGGGTCCCGCCCGGTGAACAGGTCGGCGAGGCGCCGGACGAACAGCCGGTCGTCGGTGCCCGAGAGCACGTCGTTCGCCGCCCGCTCCATCTGCACGTTGCCGTACACCAGCGAGTAGTAGCCGGTCACCGGTGCCCACACCGGGCCGTTGTCGTACTGGCGCAGGTAGGTGAGCCGGTCGTCGGTCGGGATGGAGTTGGCGATCTCGGTGCCGGCCACGACGATCGAACCCCGCTCGCGGTCGTACTCCTCGGCGAGCACGCGGGTGTTGCGGCCGTCGGAGCGCAGCTCCTCGGAGCGGACCACCTGGATCACGTTGACGTTGACGATCAGCAGCGTGAAGAGGACCAGCACGCTGATCGCGACGCGGCGCAGCGGGGCGTTCACGTCTGCACCACCTCGGTCGGGGCGTCACCGAGCGCCGGCTTCGGGGGCCCGGTGGGGGCGGCCGGGCGGCGGGCGGCGTCGCTGATCCGCACCAGGAGGGCGACCAGCACGAAGTTGGCCACCAGCGACGAGCCGCCGTAGGCGAGGAACGGCGTGGTGAGGCCGGTCAGCGGCAGCAGTCCGGTGACGCCGCCGAGGACGACGAACACCTGCCAGGCGATCGCGAACGACAGGCCCGCGGCCAGCAGCTTGCCGAAGGCGTCGCGGACGATCAGCGAGGTGCGCAGGCCGCGCTCGACCAGTACCAGGTAGACGATGATCACCGCGACCAGACCGAACAGCCCCAGCTCCTCGCCGACCGCGGCGGCGATGAAGTCGCTCTTGGCCACCGGCACCTGGTCGGGACGGCCGCCGCCGAGCCCGGCCCCGAACAGCCCGCCGGTGCCCAGGCCGAACAGCGCCTGCGCCACCTGGAAGCCCGAGCCGTCGTAGTACTCGAACGGGTCGAGCCAGGAGTCGACGCGCTGCTGGACGTGGCCGAACAGCTGGTAGGCGATGAGCGCGCCGCCGGCGAACAGGCCCAGGCCGATGACCAGCCAGCTGGCCCGCTCGGTGGCCACGTAGAGCATCACCACGAAGATGCCGAACAGCAGCAGGGAGCTGCCCAGGTCGCGCTCGAAGACCAGCACCAGGATCGACAGCCCCCAGGCCACCAGCACCGGGCCGAGGTCGCGGCCGCGCGGCAGCTCCAGGCCGATGACGCGGCGGCTGGCCAGCGCCAGGACGTCGCGCTTGTCGACCAGGTAGGCGGCGAAGAAGACGGTCAGGCAGATCTTGGCGAACTCGCCGGGCTGGATGCTGAAGCCGGCCACCCGGATCCAGATCTTGGCGCCGTTGACCTCCGACAGCGAGGCCGGCAGGACTGCGGGGATGGCCAGCAGCACCAGGCCGATCAGGGCCAGCGTGTAGGCGAACCGGGACAGCAGCCGGTGGTCGCGCAGCACCAGGAGCACGCCCACGAACAGGACGAGGCCCAGCGTGGCCCACACCAGCTGGACGGGGGCGTCCTCCCGGCTGACCGTGCTGCCCGCCTGCTGGGCGGCCAGGTCGAGCCGGTGGATGAACGACAGCCCGAGGCCGATGAGCAGCGCGACCGCCGGCAGCAGCAGCGGGTCGGCGTAGGGCGCCCACCTGCGGACGACGAGGTGCGCGACGGCCCACAGCGCGGTGAACCACAGGCCGAAGGTGGCCAGCTCGGTGGTCAGCGAGCCGGTGACGGTGAGGTCGACGATCGCCTGGGCGACCAGCGTGATGAGGACGGCGAAGCCGAGCAGGGCCAGTTCGGTGCCGCGGCGCTTGGGCACGGTCGCCGTCCCCGCCGCTGCGGCGCGGGGGTCGGTCGTGGGGCCGGACGTCACTGGGCCTCCCGGCAGTCCACCCCGGGCTCGAGCGTCGCCGTGGCGCGCTGCGACGTCGGCGCGGGAGTGGTCGGCGCGGTCTCGGTGGGGGCGGCCTCGGTGGGGGCGGCCTCGGTGGGTGCGGCCTCGGTGGGTGCGGCACCGACGTCCGGAACGGGCGAGGGGGACGCCGGGGGCTCCGCGGTGGGCGCGGCCGCGGACGGCGTGGGGTCGTCCTCGACGGCGGGGCACAGCGGCAGCCGCTGCCCGCGCAGGGTGGAGACGATGCGCTCGGCGTGCGCGGCGTCGGTGGCGTCGATGCCGCGCTGCACCTTGCTGGCGACGGCCGGCGTGAGATCGGCGACGGGGAGGTCGGTGACGTCGGAGACCCGGTTGAGGTCCACGCCCAGCAGCGAGGTGTCCAGGCCGCGGAACACGGTCACCCGCTCGCCGGCGGGGCTCTCCTGCACGCCGACGAACCAGTTGGAGAGCACCCACAGGTAGGCGCCGACGGCGGCCGCACCGAGCAGGACCACGGCGGCGAGCGCCCCGAGCACGCGGCGCCGGCGGCGACGCGGGGACGGCGCGACGACCCTGCCGGCGCCCCCACCCGACCCGGCGGCCGGCGGTTCCGGCCGCGGATCGGCCAGCGCGGCCCGACCGGCGGCCGAGCGCGGGTCGACCGCGCGCTGTCCGACGTTGTCGCCGGCGGCGCCGTCGACGACCGGCTCGACCGGGTAGGTGCCCTCGCCGTCGTCCTCCACGACGTCGGCCACGATCACCGTGATGTTGTCCGGCCCGCCGCTGCGCAGCGCCAGCTCGACGAGCCGGTCGGCGGTCGACTGCGGGTCGGGGTCCTGCAGGGCCTCAGCCAGGGTCTCCTCGCTGACCACGCCGGACAGCCCGTCGGAGCAGAGCAGGTAGCGGTCGCCGGCGCGGGCCTCGCGCATCGACAGGTCCGGGTCGACGTCCTGGCCGTTGAGGGCGCGCAGCAGCAGCGAGCGCTGCGGGTGGTGGTTGGCCTCCTCGGGCGTGATGCGCCCGTCGTCGATCAGCGTCTGGACGAACGTGTCGTCGTGGGTGATCTGCTGGAACACGCCGTCGCGCAGCAGGTAGGCGCGCGAGTCGCCGACGTGGCACAGCGCCAGCCGGCCGCCGGCGAAGAGGACGGCGGTGAGCGTGGTGCCCATGCCCTCCAGTTCCGGCGACTCGCGGATGACCTCGCGCAGGTGCTCGCTGCCGTCGAAGACCGCCTCGCGCAGGGCCTGCAGCATGTCGCCGGAGGGTGCGTCGTCGTCCAGGTGCTCCAGTGCGGCGATGACCACCTTGCTCGCGACGTCGCCGGCCGCGTGCCCGCCCATCCCGTCGGCGACGGCGAGCAGCCGGGGCCCGGCGTAGACGGAGTCCTGGTTGTTGCCGCGGACCAGGCCGCGGTCGGACCGGGCCGCGTAGCGCAGCGCGAGGCTCATCGGGGGCGGCTCCCCGTGGTGCGGCGGGTCACGAGCGCAGCTCCAGGGCGGTCTGTCCGATGCGGATCGGCTGGCCTGGCGCGACCAACAGCGGGCCTTGGACGCGCTGCTGGTCGAGGTAGGTGCCGTTGGTGGAGCCGAGGTCCTCGACGTACCACTGGCCGCCGCGGTTGGTCAGCCGTGCGTGCCGGGAACTGGCGAAGTCGTCGGTGAGCACCAGGGTCGAGTCGTCGGCGCGACCGATGAGGATCGGCTGGTCGCTCAGGGTGATCTTGGTGCCGGTGAGCGGGCCGGCGGTGACCACGAGCGTCTTCGGGCCGCCGCGGGCCTTCTTCTTCCCGGCCGCGGCCGCGCGCGGCGGCACCGACGCGACCCGCCCGGCGCGGCCGCCGAACAGGTCGGCCCGGACCACCCGGAACGCGGCGAAGATGAACAGCCACAGCAGCAGGAGGAAGCCGAAGCGGAAGATCTGCAGCACGATCTCGGCCGTCATGGCGCGACCCGCCTCACGCGCCGTCCTGCCGGTAGACCAGCACCGAGTGGCCGATGCGGATCACGTCGCCGTCGGCGAGCGGCTGGCGGGTGATGCGTCGGCCGTTGACCAGGGTGCCGTTGGTCGACCCGAGGTCCTCGGCGATCGCCGTCCCGTTGTCCAGGACGACGTCGACGTGCTTGCGGCTCACCCCGGTGTCCGGGAGCCGGATGTCGGCGTCGGTGCCGCGGCCGATGACGTTGCGCCCGGTCGTCAGCTCGTGCCGCGTGCCGGGGCCGTCGACGAGCAGGACGTGGGTCGCGCCGGGGCGGCTGCCGGCGCGACCGATCACGGCCGAGGGCGACTGCCGGCCGGTGTCGGTGGCCATCCGGCCGCCCTGCAGCGGGGGCAGCGGGGGGACGGTGCCGCTGCGGGGGCCGACCGGCTCGTCGAGGCGGGGGCCGGGCTTCGCCGACGGGTCGGCGATGTGCGAGCTGACCTCGAAGACGCCGGTGGGCAACTCCTCGTCGCGCTCCAGGCGCACCTGCACGGCGTCGAAGACCTGGTAGCCCTCGCCCTGGATGTGCTCGGTGACCATGTCGGCGAGCTGGGTGGCCAGCTGCTCGGACCACTCGGCGAGGTGCTCGTAGTCGGTGGAGCCCAGCCGGACGTCGTAGATGTTGGGCGCCAGGACCCGGCCCTCGCCCATCACCGAGCGCTGCTCGTCGGCCTCACGGGTGAGGGCCTTGGCGATCTCGGCCGGGTGGACCTTGCCCTTGAAGATCCGGGCGAAGGCCAGCCCGACCATGCCCTCCAGCCGTCGCTCGAAGCGCTGCAGTACACCCACAGTCGCTCCTTTGCGCTCGCGCGGTCGTCCGGTCTGCCATCGATGATCGTAGCCGGGAACGGAGCTGCCAGCCGGGGACCGACTCACGTACCCGGGGGTGCACCGGACCCGCCCGGACGACGGCCGACCCCCTCCCCGGGTTCCACGGACCGGCTGCTACTGTCCTTCCTCGCCAGGGCAAGTGGCGGAATGGCAGACGCGCACGGTTCAGGTCCGTGTGTCCGAGAGGACGTGGGGGTTCAACTCCCCCCTTGCCCACACGTGCGGCCAGGGCCCCGGGGAGATCTCCCCGGGGCCCTCTTCGGCTCCGTCCGGCCCCCCTGCGGGGTCCCGCTGCGAGTTCGCGAGTGGCGGGGGCGCAGGGGGGCCGCTTTCAGGCCGTGCCGCCGCGCTCCTGGAGGAAGGCCGCGGAGTCGTAGTAGGTGCGGACCCCGGTGAGCCGGTCCTCGTCGCCCTCGATGACGGTCACCCCGCGGTACCGGAACGGCTTGCCGCTGCGCAGGGTGCCGGTCGAGGTCCACTCCAGGGCGGCGCTGTCCTCGCCGACGACGCTGTGCGTGAAGGTGGTCTCGAGGTCGCCGAAGACGTTGCGGTAGTCCTCCCAGAAGGTCTTCGCGCCGTCCTTGCCCTGGGTCTCGTGGTGCTCGTCGAGCTTGACCAGCTGGGCGTCGTCACCGGTCAGGTCGACCATGGGCTGGACGTCGCGGTCGCTGTCGATCCGGTGCAGCGCATCGGTGAAGCGTTCGGTCATGGAGTGCATGGGTCCCCGGTTCTCCGGCGTGGGTGGTCCGCCTGCCGTACCCGCCTCCGGGGGCCGTCACCCGCCGCCGTCAGGTCAGCCGGCGGCGGTCGTCGTCCGGGCCGCGGCGGCCGAGCGTCTGGGCCAGCAGCACCGCGCCCCACGGGCCGATGACCCAGATCGGCCAGAAGTAGCGCAACTCACCTGAGCCGATCGAGCTGACGGTCCAGACCGACAGGACGATGACGGCGACGACGATCCAGTTGCGCCAGGCCGCCTCGCGCGAGGGCCCTCCGCTCCAGCCGCACGTGGGCACCCCGTGCACGGCGCCGCGCGGGGTCGGCGCCGGTGCCGGTGGCCGGGCGGCCGGGCGGGGCAGGTCGGCGGTGAGCGCCTCCAGCTCGCCGTAGGTCCGGGCGGCGTAGGCGCGGGTCAGCCGCTCGTCGTACTCGGCGACGGTGAGCCGTCCGGCGCTCATCTGCTCGCCGAGCTGGGTGGCGACGGCCGCTCGGTCGGCGTCGGCGGCGCGCAGGTGCGGCTCGGGCATCGGGGTGGCCTCCTCGGGTCGGGGCACCAGTCTTTCCCGCCGCGGGCCTCGGCGGTACTGACGGACGTCACCCGTTCCACGTGGAACCCGTCAGCTCGCGGGTGGGGGCAGGCCCGCGGTGTGGTGGGGTGGATCCCATGAGTGCTGCCTGGCCCGCGACCGAGCCCACCGAGGTCCAGATCGCCGCCGGCGACGCCCGATTGGCCGTCGACCTGCGCGGCGGCGGGATGCGCATGCTGACCGCCGGCGACCGCGAGCTCCTCGACGGGTACGCCGCTGGCACGGTGCCCGGCGCCAGCCGCGGCCGGGTGCTGCTGCCGTGGCCCAACCGGATCCGCGACGGCCGCTGGAGCTGGCGTGGCCGCGACCTGCAGCTGGAGCTGGCCGGCCCGGGCAAGCCCGTCGCGATGCACGGCCTGGTCGGCTGGCAGCCCTGGGCGGTCCTCGAGCAGTCCGGCGACGCGGTCACCGTCGGCACCGTCGTCGAGGCCCGGTCCGGCTACCCGTTCCGGCTCGCCGCGGCGATCGACCACGTGCTCGAGCCGGGCCGGCTCACCGTGACGATGCGGGTCCGCAACGCCGGCGCCGAGCCCGCCCCCTTCGGCGCCGGCTTCCACCCCTACCTGGCCGTCGGCGCGCAGCAGGACGGCGCCATCGCCGACGCCGAGCTGGAGCTGCCCGCCCGCACCGAGCTGGTGGTGGACGACGGAGGGCTCCCGACGGGGCAGCGCCGTCCGCTCGACGGGGCCGCCGGCCGGATCGGGGACCGCGTCCTGGACACCCCGGTCACCGACCTCGACCGCGACGCCGACGGCTGGGCGCGGGTGCGGCTGCGCAGCGCCGCGCTGGGCACCCTGGAGCTCGCCGTCGACGGGTCCTGGCCGTGGCTGCAGGTCTTCACCGGCGACACCCTCGGGCCCGGGCAGCGCCGGCGCAGCGTGGCCGTGGAGCCGATGACCTGCCCGCCCAACGCGCTGGCCGACCACGCCGACCTCGTCGTCCTCGAGCCGGGCGCGGACTGGGCCGGCGCCTGGACGCTCGGCTGGGGCGCCTGACGTGCAGGTCGCCGAGCTGTGGCGCTACCCGGTCAAGTCGCTGCAGGGCGAGCGGCTGGCCACCGTCGACGTCGGGCCGGAGGGCCTGGCCGGCGACCGGCAGTGGGCGCTGTTCGACGTCGCGACCGGCTACGGGCTGACCGCGCGGCGGGTGCCCGACCTGCTGTTCCTGTCCGGGCGGCTGCGCCAGGACGGGGCTGCCGAGGTGGTGATGCCGGACGGGACGGTCACGTCGGACGACGCGGTCCTGTCCGGCTGGCTGGGCAGGCAGGTGACGCTGCGGGCCGCAGCGGACGCGCCCGGCGAGCGGCTGTACGAGAACCCCAACGAGGTCGGCGAGGCCGGCGAGTACGACTGGGACGCCTTCCCCGGCGCCCGCGGGGCCTTCCACGACAGCTCGCGCACCCGGGTCTCGCTGGTCTCCACCGGCACGCTGGGCAGCTGGGATCGGCGGCGGTTCCGGGCGAACGTCGTCCTGAGCGGAGCGGGGGAGGACGCGCTGGTCGGACGACGGGTGCGGCTGGGCGGCGCGGCGCTGGACGTCGTCAAGCAGGTGGACCGCTGCGTCATGGTCACCCGGCCGCAGCCGGGCGGGATCGGCCGCGACAACGGCGTCCTCAAGACCATCCACCGCGAGCGGGACGGCTGCCTGGCGATCGGGGCCCTGGTGGCCCGGACGGGCACCGTCGCGGTCGGCGACGGGCTGACAGCATGAGCCGCGTGCGCACCGTGGAACTGCGGCCGGGGGACGAGTCCATCCGGCTGGGTCAGCTGCTGAAGCTGGTGGATGCCGTCCCGACGGGCGCGCAGGTGAAGGACGTGTTGCTCACCGGCACGGTCCGGGTCAACGGCGAGCCCGAGGATCGCCGCGGCCGGCAGGTCCGGCGTGGCGACGTGGTGAGCGTCGAGGGCATGGAGGACGTCGTCGTCGGCTGACAGCCGCGGGAGCATCGCAGCGAGCGCCAGCGAGCGAGGAGCGGACCGGGGCGCGGA
>NZ_FRDM01000105.1 GCF_900143215.1 Geodermatophilus obscurus
CCGGGACGACGACGACCGGGACGACGACGACCGGGACGACGGCGACCTCGGCCGGCGACGACACGACCACCCGCGACCTCTCCCAGCTACCGGGCGACCAGCGGGCGGGCGGCACGGGGGACGACACCGTCGGCATCGACCGGGAGGCCGCCCACGACCGGACCGTGCCGGTCGGCGCCGTGCCGACCCCACCCGCGACCGACGGCGCCATGACCCGCAGCGAGGAGCAGCTGCGGGTGGCCACCGAGCGCTACGCCGCCAAGCGGGTACGGGTGGTCAAGTACGTGGTCACCGAGGAGGTGCAGGTCACCGTCCCCATCCGGCGCGAGGAGATCCGGATCGAGGAGGTCCCCCTGGGTGACGGCGCCCCGGCGACCACCGGTGCCCTCGACACGGTCGGCACGGGCGGCCTGCCGGAGACCATCGTGCTGCACACCGAGCGGCCGGTCGTCGGCACCGAGGTCGTGCCGGTGGAGCGGGTGCGGCTGCGCACCGAGTGGGTGCAGGAACAGGTGCAGGTCCGCGACCAGGTGCGCCGCGAGCGGGTCGACGTCGACCGGGACCGCATGGGCCAGGACCGCATGGGCCAGGACCGCCTCTAGCCTGCGCAGGGTGACCGCGCAGCTGTTCGCCTACGCCAGTTACCGCGATGCCCGTGCCGCCCTGGACTGGCTCGCCGCACTCGGCTTCTCGGAGGTCCGGCGGCAGGAGGGGTCCGACGGCGTGGTGACCTACGCGGAGGTCCGCTGGGGGGACGTCGTCCTCATGGTGTCCGGCGACGCCGCCGACCACCAGGTCCCACCGCTGGTCGGGGAGTCCACCGGGCGTGGCCTCTACCTGCGTGTCGAGGACGTCGACGGGGCCTTCGAGCGAGCCGTTGCCGCAGGCGCCCGGCCGGTCGTCGCCCCCGAGCACACCATCTGGCACAGCCGGCGGGCCCGGGTGCTGGACCCGGGTGGCCAGGAGTGGAGCTTCGGGACCTACGAGCCGGGCGTGGCCTGGTGAGGGCGGGAGCGGTGGTGCCGTCCGCGTGGGCCGGGACCGCCGCCGGGAGAGGTCCCCGCAGGGTCCCGCCGCCGGCCCCGCGTCGAGCTCGCGAAGGGTGGGCAGGACGGGAGTCCTTCCACGGCGGGGCAAGGGGTCGTTCCTCGACCCGTCGATCGGCGAGGCCCTGCCGTCAGCGCCTGCCGGCGAGGCTCTGCCGTCAGCGCCTG
>NZ_FRDM01000079.1 GCF_900143215.1 Geodermatophilus obscurus
GGGGTCCGTAAGGGCCGTGCACAGGTGGTGCATGGTTGTCGTCAGCTCGTGTCGTGAGATGTTGGGTTAAGTCCCGCAACGAGCGCAACCCTCGTTCCATGTTGCCAGCACGTGATGGTGGGGACTCATGGGAGACTGCCGGGGTCAACTCGGAGGAAGGTGGGGATGACGTCAAATCATCATGCCCCTTATGTCTAGGGCTGCAAACATGCTACAATGGCCGGTACAAAGGGCTGCGATACCGTGAGGTGGAGCGAATCCCAAAAAGCCGGTCTCAGTTCGGATTGGGGTCTGCAACTCGACCCCATGAAGTTGGAGTCGCTAGTAATCGCAGATCAGCAACGCTGCGGTGAATACGTTCCCGGGCCTTGTACACACCGCCCGTCACGTCACGAAAGTCGGTAACGCCCGAAGCCGGTGGCCCAACCCTTTCCGGGAGGGAGCCGTCGAAGGCGGGATCGGCGATTGGGACGAAGTCGTAACAAGGTAGCCGTACCGGAAGGTGCGGCTGGATCACCTCCTTTCTAAGGAGCATTCTCACCGTTCGCCCCTCCGGGGTGGGTGGTGCAGAGCCGCGCCCACGCCGTGGACTGGTGCCCATCTGCGGGTGCCGGCCAGTGTGTGGGGTGGTGCTCGAGGGTGGAACGCTGACCAGTTCGGCCGGCAGCGTCGCTGCCGCTTCCAGTACGGCGGGTCCTTCGGGGTCCGTGGGGACCGGAGTGGTGGGGGCGGGTCCGGTGGTAGGCACGCTGTTGGGTCCTGAGGGAGCGGACCCTCCTTTTCCTCGGTCCGGTGTCGGTTGCGGCGCCGGGTGCGGGGGTGGGGGGTTGGTTGTCTCGAGTCGGGGCCGTTCGGGTCCTCGTACCACTCGTCGTCTTTCCTCCCCGTGGGGGGTGGGGATGAGCGGGGTTCGGCGGGGGCGGTGCCGGGCGGTGGCCGGTTGGTCGTTGAGAACTGCACAGTGGACGCGAGCATCTTCTTTGATTGCAGGCCCGCGCGGCGCTGCTCCGGTTTTGTTCGGAGCGGCGGTGGGTGGGGTTTGTTGTAGTTGTGTGGCCAAGTTGTTAAGGGCACACGGTGGATGCCTGGGCACCAGGAGCCGATGAAGGACGTAGGAGGCTGCGATAAGCCTCGGGGAGCTGCCAACCGAGCGTTGATCCGAGGATGTCCGAATGGGGGAACCCCGCACCAGTCATGTGGTGTGACCCGCGCCTGAACACATAGGGCGTGTGGAGGGAACGTGGGGAAGTGAAACATCTCAGTACCCACAGGAGAAGAAAACAACCGTGATTCCGTGAGTAGTGGCGAGCGAAAGCGGAGGAGGCTAAACCGTTTCCATGTGATACCCGGCAGGGGTTGTGGGAACGGGGTCGTGGGACCGTCCGGTCGATGCTGCCGCATCGGCGGGGAGTGAGAAAGACATCGCGTTAGTGGAAGGCCTCTGGAAGGGGTCGCCGTAGAGGGTGAGAGCCCCGTACACGAAAACGC
The DNA here is from genome assembly GCF_900143215.1 of Geodermatophilus obscurus. Taxonomy (GTDB): domain Bacteria; phylum Actinomycetota; class Actinomycetes; order Mycobacteriales; family Geodermatophilaceae; genus Geodermatophilus; species Geodermatophilus obscurus_A. The sequence goes on from NZ_FRDM01000079.1 coordinate 1,489, forward strand.
GTGTCCTCCCGGACGTGATATCCCAAGTAGCACCGAGCCCGTGGAATTCGGTGTGAATCCGGCGGGACCACCCGCTAAGCCTGAATACTCCCTGGTGACCGATAGCGGACGAGTACCGTGAGGGAAAGGTGAAAAGTACCCCGGGAGGGGAGTGAAATAGTACCTGAAACCGTGTGCCTACAAGCCGTGAGAGCCGCCGCGCCCCCTTGCGGGGACCGGTGGTGATTGCGTGCCTTTTGAAGAATGAGCCTGCGAGTTAGTGGTACGTGGCGAGGTTAACCCGTGGGGGGTAGCCGTAGCGAAAGCGAGTCCGAACAGGGCGATTGTGAGTCGCGTGCTCTAGACCCGAAGCCGAGTGATCTACCCATGGCCAGGTTGAAGCGCGGGTAAGACCGCGTGGAGGACCGAACCCACCAGGGTTGAAAACCTGGGGGATGAGCTGTGGGTAGGGGTGAAAGGCCAATCAAACTCGGTGATAGCTGGTTCTCCCCGAAATGCATTTAGGTGCAGCGTCGCGTGTTTCTTGCCGGAGGTAGAGCACTGGATGGCCGATGGGCCCCACAAGGTTACTGACGTCAACCAAACTCCGAATGCCGGTAAGTGAGAGCGCGGCAGTGAGACTGCGGGCGATAAGGTTCGTGGTCGAGAGGGAAACAGCCCAGATCATCGGCTAAGGCCCCCAAGCGTGTGCTAAGTGGAAAAGGATGTGGGATCGCAGAGACAACCAGGAGGTTGGCTTAGAAGCAGCCATCCTTGAAAGAGTGCGTAATAGCTCACTGGTCAAGTGGTTCCGCGCCGACAATGTAGCGGGGCTCAAGCACACCGCCGAAGCCGTGGCACTCCGCCGAACGCCCGCCGGCAGACTTTTGGTCTGCCGGCCAGGTGGCGGGGTGGGTAGGGGAGCGTCGTGTGGCGGGTGAAGCGGCGGAGGAATCCAGCCGTGGACGCCACGCGAGTGAGAATGCAGGCATGAGTAGCGAGAGGGGAGTGAGAACCTCCCCCGCCGGAAGACCAAGGGTTCCTGGGCCAGGCTAATCCGCCCAGGGTGAGTCGGGACCTAAGGCGAGGCCGACAGGCGTAGTCGATGGACAACGGGTTGATATTCCCGTACCCGCGAAGGAACGCCCATGCCGAACCCAGCGATGCTAACCGCCCGAACGTCCGCGTTCCGGTTCTTTCGAGGATCGGATGCGGGCACTAGCGCGGGATCCGGACTGGTAGTAGGCAAGCGATGGGGTGACGCAGGAAGGTAGTCCTACCGGTGAGTGGTAGTACCGGTGCAAGGGTGTGGCCCGCGCCATAGGCAAATCCGTGGCGCATGCAGGGTGAGGCCTGACGCATAGCCGATTGCGGTGAATGGGATGATCCTATGCTGCCGAGAAAAGCCTCTAGCGAGTTCCGAGCGGCCCGTACCCCAAACCAACTCAGGTGGTCAGGTAGAGAATACCGAGGCGATCGAGCGAACTGTGGTTAAGGAACTCGGCAAAATGCCCCCGTAACTTCGGGAGAAGGGGGACCCTCGCCCGTCAACCAGCGTGCCTGGCGCGGCGGGAGGGGGTCGCAGAGACCAGTGAGAAGCGACTGTTTACTAAAAACACAGGTCCGTGCGAAGTCGTAAGACGAGGTATACGGACTGACGCCTGCCCGGTGCTGGAACGTTAAGGGGACGGGTTAGTGCACCTCGTGTGTGCGAAGCTCAGAACTCAAGCGCCAGTAAACGGCGGTGGTAACTATAACCATCCTAAGGTAGCGAAATTCCTTGTCGGGTAAGTTCCGACCTGCACGAATGGCGTAACGACTTCTCAGCTGTCTCAACCACAGGCTCGGCGAAATTGCACTACGAGTAAAGATGCTCGTTACGCGCGGCAGGACGGAAAGACCCCGGGACCTTCACTACAGCTTGATATTGGTGTTCGGTTCGGCTTGTGTAGGATAGGTGGGAGACTGGGAAGCGGACACGCCAGTGTTCGTGGAGTCGCCGTTGAAATACCACTCTGGTCGAATTGGATGTCTAACCTCGGTCCGTGATCCGGATCAGGAACAGTGTCAGGTGGGTAGTTTAACTGGGGCGGTTGCCTCCCAAAATGTAACGGAGGCGCCCAAAGGTTCCCTCAGCCTGGTTGGCAATCAGGTGTCGAGTGCAAGTGCACAAGGGAGCTTGACTGTGAGACCGACGGGTCGAGCAGGAGCGAAAGCTGGGACTAGTGACCCGGCACCGGCGTGTGGAAGCGGTGTCGCTCAACGGATAAAAGGTACCCCGGGGATAACAGGCTGATCTTCCCCAAGAGTCCATATCGACGGGATGGTTTGGCACCTCGATGTCGGCTCGTCGCATCCTGGGGCTGGAGTAGGTCCCAAGGGTTGGGCTGTTCGCCCATTAAAGCGGTACGCGAGCTGGGTTTAGAACGTCGTGAGACAGTTCGGTCCCTATCCGCCGTGCGCGTAAGAGACTTGCGAAGAGCTGTCCCTAGTACGAGAGGACCGGGACGGACGAACCTCTGGTGTGCCAGTTGTACCGCCAGGTGCACTGCTGGTTGGCTACGTTCGGCAGGGATAACCGCTGAAAGCATCTAAGCGGGAAGCTCGCTTCAAGATGAGGTCTCTCACCGGATCAACCGGGTAAGGCCCCCGCCCAGACCAGCGGGTTGATAGGCCGGAAGTGGAAGCACCGCGAGGTGTGTGAGCTGACCGGTACTAACAGGCCGAGGGCTTGACCACACGAC
>NZ_FRDM01000034.1 GCF_900143215.1 Geodermatophilus obscurus
GCGGGTGGAACCACCTCGACTGCTCGTACGTCCTGGGAGCCGAGCCGGACCCCGGTCGCCAGCCCCGGCGCACGAGGCGGCGGGCGGCCACCGAGCAGCTGTAGGACGCGTCACACGGGGAACACGAAGTGCCCCGCGTGGTCGTTGAGACACCGAGGCGTCGCTGCGCCGCGGGTCGTCCTCGCTCGCACAGCTCGAGACGCCACCCTGGGTGCCGGACGCGGTCGTCCTGCGTGCCCACCGAGAACCGAACCAGAGAGGGGCCCCTGCGTGCCTCCCCACGACGAGACCTCACCGGTCGGGCCGCGCGGCGGCTCGGTCCGCCGTCCGCCGTCCGGTCGCACCGCCGGCGGGACCGGCGGAGGCGGCCGGCCCCCGGCGGGCAAGGGCCGGCCACCGGCAGGCCGCGGCGGCCGGACGACGGCCTCGCGGCCCGGCCCGGCCGCACGGGGGACCCGTCCCGCCGGTAAGGGCAGCCGCACCAGGCAGCAGCGCCGCCGGCGCCGGCTCAAGGCCCTCCTCGGCGTGCTGGCTGGCGCGTTCGTGCTGCTCGGCGTCTTCGTGGGCGTCGTCTACGCGACGACCGACGTGCCCGACCCGAGCTCGGTGCAGAACGCGCAGACGACGGTCGTCCACTACGCCGACGGCACCACCGAGATGGCCCGGCTGGGCGCGGAGAACCGCACCAACGTGCCGCTCGCCGAGGTCTCGGAGCCCGCGCGCGAGGCGATGCTGGCAGCTGAGAACCGCAGCTTCTACACCGACCCCGGCATCTCCGCGACGGGCATCGTGCGCGCCGCCTGGAACAACCTGACCGGCGGCTCCACGCAGGGTGGCTCGACCATCACCCAGCAGTACGTCAAGAACGCCTTCCTGACGTCGGAGCAGACGTTCAGCCGGAAGTTCCAGGAGCTCTTCCTCGCCGTCAAGCTCGACAACGAGTACGAGAAGAACGAGATCCTCGAGAACTACCTGAACACGATCTACTTCGGCCGCGGCGCGTACGGCATCGAGGCGGCGGCCAACACCTACTTCGGCGTGCCGGCCAGCCAGCTGACCGCCCAGCAGGGCGCGGTGCTCGCCGTCCTCGTCCGCAGTCCCTCCTCCTACGACCCGGAGTCCAACCCCGAGGGGGCGCAGGACCGCTGGGGTCTGGTGCTCGACGCGATGGTCGACGAGGGCTGGCTGACCCAGCAGGAGCGGGACGCCTCGGTCTTCCCGCCCGTCCTCCCCCGCACGGGTTCCAACCTGGGCATCCCCGGCGGGTCGGAGGGCCTGGTCGTCCAGCGCGCCATCGCCGAGCTGGAGGCCAAGGGCTACGACGAGCAGCAGATCCGAGCCGGCGGCCTGCGGATCACCACCACGGTCGACAAGAGCTACCAGGACGCCGCCGTCTCCGCCGTCACCGAGGTGATGGAGCGCCAGCCGGACACCCTGCGCGAGGCGCTCGTGGCCATCGACCCGAACACCGGTGCCGTGCGCGCGTACTACGGCGGGCCGATCGGCTCCGGTGACGGCGCGGTCGACTACGCGCAGGCCCTGCGCCAGCCCGGCTCGTCGGTGAAGCCGTACGTGCTGGCCACCGCGCTGGAGGACGGCATCAGCGTCAACGCCCGGCGCGACGGCTCCTCACCGCAGGACTTCCCGGACCGCCCGGGCCTGCCGGTCCGCAACGCCGGCGGCGCCTCGTGCGGCTCCTGCACGCTCATGGAGGCGATGACCCGCTCCCTGAACACCACCTACTACGGGCTGGCCTACGAGGTCGGCGCCGAGCGGGTCCGGCAGAACATCCTCGAGGCCACCGGTCTGCCGGAGGCCTGGCCGGACGAGCCGGCCTACGGCACGCTCGCCGGCAGCAACACCCTGGCCGACCCGGAGACCGGCGGGACCGGTGCCTCCATCGGCATCGGCCAGTACGAGATGCGCCCGATCGACCAGGCGCACGGCTTCGCCACCCTGGCCACCGGCGTCGAGCACGAGCCGTACTTCGTCGCGCAGGTGACCGACAGCGAGGGCGCGGTGCTGCTCGACTACGACGGCGACGCCGGCGACCGGGTCTTCGAGGACGACGTGGTCAACGACGTCACCTACGCGATGACCGACGTCGCCGCCCACTCGCGGCGCTCGCTCGATGGTGGCCGCGAGGTGGCCAGCAAGACCGGTACGCAGGGTCAGGGCGAGGACAACTCCGACGCGTGGATGGTCGGTTTCACGCCGTCCATCTCCACCGCGGTCTGGATGGGCAACGACTCGCCCGCCCAGCCGATCGAGGACGTCAACGGCCGGATCATCTACGGCTCGGGCCTGCCCGGCGCCATCTGGCAGGAGTTCATGGACACCGTGCTGGACGGGACGCCGGAGGAGGACCTGCCTGACCGGGCGCTCATCCGCGGCGACACCGGCAACGGCGTGCCCGCGCCGCAGACCGAGACGCGGACGCAGGCGCCCAGTCCGGTGACAGCCCAGCCGACGCAGGAGCCGACTCAGCCGACGGTGCCGACGACCCCGGTCACCCCGCCCACGCCGGTCACGCCGCCGACGCCGGTCACCCCGGTCACGCCGGTCACGCCGGAGGGCGAGGGTGAGCAGGACGACCCCGACGGCGGTGGCGGCGAAGGAGGCATCACGGGCCCCCGCGGTAACGCCGGCGGGCAGCCGGGCGATCCCACGGCCAACGGCACCAACGGTCAGCAGAACGGCTGACCTGCGGCGGGCAGACTGACCCGCATGAGCACGATCCCGACGGGCCCGTCCGCACCGGCGGACGGGGCGGGTGGGATGAGTTGCAGGGCGTGTCCGGAGCCGGACCGCGTCGTCCCCACCTGGACCGACCCGGTCGTGGCGCAGGCGAGCGAGGCGGTGGGTGGCCCCTGGGGCCGCCACGCGCTCGTCGGGCGGGCGTCGTTCTGGACCCCGCTGCGGGTGTGCCTGCTGTTCACCACGACCGTGCTGGCGCTCGCCTGGCTCAAGCAGGCCCCCTGCTCCGACGGCGACTGGACCGGCTCGCTGCAGTACACCCACCTCTGCTACTCCGACCCGGTGCCGCTGTTCGGCGTCTACCGGCAGGGCGAGGGGGCGCTGCCCTACCTCGACGCGCGGGTGGAGTACCCGGTGCTCACCGGGGCGGTGATGGCGCTCGCCGCGCTGCTCTCCGGCTGGTACGACGCGCTGGCCGCGGAGGTCGGCGTGCTCCCGGCGGTCCCGCCGGTGCAGAGCTACACCGTCGTCACGGCGCTGCTCATGTCGGTGTGCGCGCTGGTGGTCACCCGAGCCGTCCTGCCGCTGACCGGTCGGCGGCCGTGGGACACCGCCATGGTGGCGCTGTCGCCCGCGCTGCTCGTCTACGCGTTCAACAACTGGGACCTGCTGGCCGTCGCCCTCGCCACGCTGGGGATGTGGGCGTGGGCCCGGCAGCGGCCGGTGCTGGCCGGGGCGCTGCTCGGGCTCGGCGTGGCCGCGAAGCTCTACCCCGTCCTCGTGCTGGGCGCGCTCTTCCTGCTGTGCCTGCGGGCCGGTGCGCTGCGGACCTGGCTGCGGGCAGCGCTCGCCGCGGCCGGTGCGTGGCTGGCGGTGAACCTGCCGGTGGCCCTGCTGGCACCGGAGAACTGGAGCTGGTTCTTCGTCTTCAGCCGGCAGCGCCCGGCCAACCCGGAGTCCATCTGGAACGTCCTGCTGACGGCCACCGACAACCGGGTCCTCGACGGCCCCCTCGCCGACGGGGAGACGCCGGCGGTGCTCAACGCGGTCGTGGCCGTGCTGCTGCTCGCGCTGGCCGCCTGGGTCGCCTGGCTGGTGCTGAGCGCCCCGGTGCGGCCGCGGGTGGCGCAGGTGGCCTTCCTGCTGGTGGCCGGCTTCCTGCTGCTCAACAAGGTCTACAGCCCGCAGTACGCGCTGTGGCTGCTGCCCCTGGCGGTGCTGGCCCGGCCCCGGTGGCGCTCGCTGCTGGTCTGGCAGGTCAGCGAGGCCCTGGTGTGGGTGCTGACGATGCTCTACTACCTCGGCACCGAGAACCGCGGCGTCGAGGTGGAGTGGTTCTTCCTCGCCGTCCTGGTCCGCGACGCCGTCCTGGTGTCGCTCGTGGTGCTCGTCGCGCGGGAGATGAGGCGGCCGGACGACGACGTCGTCCGCACCAGCTGGCCCGGCGTCGACGACCCTGCGGGTGGGGTGCTGGACGGCAGCTGGGACGCCCTCACCCTACGGCCGCCCTCGGCCATGATCAGGTGACCTGATCATGGAGTGTCCTCCCGCACGTCCGGCGGCGAGGGAGGACCCCGCACGATCAGGTCACCTGATCATCGGGCGCGCCGGTCACGCAGCGCTCCGCTCAGGCGAGGGACTGCCGGAGCAGGGTGATCTCCTCGGCGTGCGAGGCGGCGTCGCCGGGGGTCTCCAGGACGACGGGACAGTCGGCTGCCCGGGCGACCTCGACCAGCAGCTCGGTCGGAATCTCGCCGTCGGCCAGCGGGGCGTGCCGGTCACGGCTGGAGCCCTGCGGGTCGCGGCTGTTGTTGAGGTGCACCAGGTCGACGCGGCCGGTGATCGCCCGGACGTCGTCCACCGCGGTCGCGAGGTCCCAGCCGGCAGCCCACGCGTGGCAGGTGTCGAGCACGAAGCCGGCGCCGAACTCGCCGACGGCGTCCCACAGCCGGGTGAGGGCGTCGAGGTCGCGGGCCATGGCGTTGCCGCCACCGGCGGTGTTCTCGATGAGCAACGGCAGGGGGAAGCCACCGTCCTCGGCCTGCCGGGCGAAGGTCTTCCGCCAGTTGTCGACGCCGGCGGCCGGGTCGTCGCTCCCCAGCACGTGACCGCCGTGCACGACCATGCCGCGGGCGCCGATGGCCGCGGCGACCTGGGCGTGCTGGCCGAGCGTCTTGCGGCTCGGGATGCGGATGCGGTTGTTCGTCGACGCCACGTTGAGGACGTAGGGCGCGTGCACGACCAGGAGCAGGTCACCGGAGAGCGCGGACTGCAGGTCGGCGGACAGCCGCGGCGCCTTCCACCCCTGCGGATCACCCAGGAAGACCTGCACGCCGTCGGCGTCCATCTCCGCGGCCCGGGCCAGCGGACCGCCGTTGTCCATCCCGCCGTCCTGGGTCAGACCTGGGCCGACGTGTACGCCGATCGGGTGAGCTGCCACCCGGCCGACCTTAGTTCCGGGTGCCGACACCGGCGGTGCCCGTCGGCACCCGGCTCGTGCGCCGAGCGCCGTCCCTGTGGACGACGGCCGGCGGGCAGCCCGTCGCTGGTAGCATCGGCAGAGCGCGTTCCACCGGTGGCTGTCACCGGGTGGGGCGCGCGACGCGTGTACGACCCTCCTGCTGCAGACCGACTGCAGCCGCTCAGACCAGAGGAGGTGGGGTTCTCCGTGCGTCGCTACGAACTGATGGTCATCCTCGACCCCGACCTGGAGGAGCGCACGATCGCTCCCTCCCTCGACCGGTTCCTCACCGTGGTCACCAACTCCGGTGGCACCGTGAAGACCGAGATCTGGGGCCGCCGCCGGTTGGCCTACGAGATCAAGAAGCAGGTCGAGGGCATCTACGCCATCGTCGACATCCAGGCCACGCCCGCCGCGGTGGCCGAGCTCGACCGGCAGCTGAACCTCAACGAGTCGGTCCTGCGCACGAAGCTGATGCGGCCCGAGGTCCACTGACGATGGCCGGCGAGACCGTCATCACCGTCATCGGGAACCTGACGTCGGACCCGGAGCTGCGCTTCACGCCCTCCGGCGCCGCGGTCGCCAACTTCACCGTGGCCTCCACACCGCGGACCTTCGACCGCCAGTCGCAGGAGTGGAAGGACGGCGAGGCGCTCTTCCTGCGTTGCAACGTGTGGCGGCAGGCGGCGGAGAACGTCGCCGAGTCGCTGACCCGCGGGTCGCGGGTGATCGTCTCCGGCCGGCTCAAGCAGCGGTCGTTCGAGACCAAGGAAGGCGAGAAGCGCACCGTCGTCGAACTCGAGGTCGACGAGATCGGACCGTCGCTCCGCTACGCCACCGCGAAGGTCACCAAGGCCTCCCGCGGTGAGGGCGGCGGCGGCTTCGGCGGCGGTGGTGGCGGTGGCGGTGGCGGCTTCGGTGGTGGCGGCGGGTCCAGCGACCCGTGGTCGACCCCGGCCCCGCCGTCCGACGAGCCGCCCTTCTGAGAAAGGACCCCCTCGCCCCCACGCCTCGCTCCGCTCGGCGCGGGCCCCTGCGAGGGGGCCGTTCCATCCCCTCACTCTCTGGAGAACTCCGGTGGCCAAGCCCCCCGTTCGCAAGCCCAAGAAGAAGGTCTGCCAGTTCTGCAAGGACAAGGCGACCTACATCGACTACAAGGACACGACCCTGCTGCGGAAGTTCATCTCCGACCGCGGCAAGATCCGTGCCCGCCGCGTGAGCGGCAACTGCAGCCAGCACCAGCGGGACGTCGCCACGGCCGTCAAGAACAGCCGTGAGATGGCCCTGCTGCCCTACACCTCGACGGCGCGCTGACCATGAGCACCCAGAAGCTGATCCTGACGCAGGAGGTCACCGGTCTCGGGTCCTCCGGTGACACGGTGGAGGTCAAGGGCGGGTACGCCCGCAACTACCTCCTGCCCCGCGGCCTGGCCATCCAGGCCACCCGCGGTGCCGAGAAGCAGGTCGAGTCGCTGCGCCGGGCGCGTGCCGCCCGCGAGGTGCGGTCGCTCGAGGAGGCCCAGGCCGTGGCCGGGCGCCTGTCGGGCCTGACCGTCCGGGTGCCGGCGCGCGCCGGTGAGGGCGGCCGCCTGTTCGGCCGCATCACCACCGCCGACGTCGTCAACGCCGTGACCGCCGCCGGCGGCCCCGCGCTCGACCGGCGCCGGGTGGAGCTGCCCAGCAGCATCAAGACGACCGGCCAGCACACGGTGACCGTGCGGGTGCACCCCGAGGTCACCTCCCCGCTGACCATCGAGGTCGTCCCCGGCTGAGGACCCGCTCGTCGCTGAACCGCCCGCGAGGGGCGTCGGACTCCGGTCCGGCGCCCCTCGCGGCGTTCCGGGGCCGGAACCGCACGCACGGTGATCGGTACCGCGCCGGCCGGCGGCCGTGGGTGTCGACCTGTGGACGCGTGACCGCTGGGGCGCCTGTGTCCGCACCTGCGACACGCCGGAGGGCGACACCCAGATTTCTCCGGATTTTCTCCCGTCCACAGCCGGTGGGCCGTCTTCCTGCAGGTCAGCCGCGGGATACGGGGGACGGCGCCGCGGCGTCCCCCGCTGTCTCCACATGTCGACACGGCTGTGTCCACCGACTTGTCCACAAGTTGTGCAGAAGCGCACCCACACCGGTGTTGGACTGGTCCGTCCGCACTTCCTAACGTCCTCCTCGGCCCCGCGACCGCCCGAGGTGTCGGTGCCCCGGGGTAGGAATGCCTCGAACACACGTTCGAGCAGGTGTGCAGCGTACTGGTGCTTCCCCCACCAGGCCCCGGCGATCCCGCCGGGGCCTGTGCGCGGGTGCGCCGTGAGTGGATGGAGGACCTCCCGTGGCGGTGGCCGACGACTTCAGCCGACCGACCCCGACGGCGCCGCAGTACGACCGGCAGCCGCCGCAGGACGTCGCGGCGGAGCAGTCGGTGCTGGGCGGCATGCTGCTGAGCAAGGACGCGATCGCCGACGTCGTCGAGGTGCTGGCGGGCCCGGACTTCTACCGGCCGGCGCACCAGGTGATCTTCGACTGCATCCTCGACCTGTACGGGCGGGGCGAGCCGGCCGACGCGATCACCGTCGCCGCCGAGCTCAACCGCACCGACCAGCTGTCGAAGATGGGCGGCGCGGTCTACCTGCACACCCTCATCCAGTCGACCCCGACGGCGGCCAACGCCGGCTACTACGCCGCGATCGTGGCCGAGCAGGCGGTGCTGCGGCGGCTGGTCGAGGCCGGCACCCGCGTCGTCCAGCTGGGCTACGGCGCGGCCGGCGGCAAGGGCGACGTCGACGACATCGTCGACCGCGCCCAGCAGGAGATCTACGACGTCACCGAGAAGCGCATGAGCGAGGACTACTCGCGCCTCGAGGACGTCCTGCAGCCGACGATGGACGAGCTGGACGCCATCGCGTCCCGCGGTGGCACCGCCCGCGGCGTCCCGACCGGCATCCGTGATCTCGACGAACTGACGAATGGTCTTCAGGCCGGACAAATGGTGGTGATTGCGGCCCGGCCTGGGGTGGGCAAGGCCTTGGCCCTCGACACCCCGATCGCCACGCCGACCGGCTGGACGACGATGGGTGAGGTCGCCGTCGGTGACCAAGTGATGGGCTCGGACGGCCGGCCGACGACGGTGGTGGCCGCCACCGAGGTGATGACCGGCCGCCCCTGCTACGAGGTGCACTTCTCCGACGGATCGGTGATCGTCGCCGACGCCCAGCACCAGTGGCTGACCGAGACACGAGCCAGCCGCCGCTCTGCTCAGCAGGCGGCCACCGGCTACAACCGCTACCGCAACCAGCGCACCAACGCCTGCGTCCGGACGACGCAGGACATCGCCCGCACCGTCCGCTGCGCCACCAAGGACGCCCGCCTCAACCACTCGGTCACCAACGCAGCGCCGCTGCAGCTGCCGGAGGCCGATTTCCCCCTGCCGCCGTACGCGCTCGGCGTGTGGCTGGGTGACGGCACCTCACGGGCCGCGCACTTCACCAGCAACGACCCCGAGATCGCGCTCCACATCGAGGCCGACGGGCTCGTGGTCGAGCCGACGGGCGTCGCCCGGCGGTACTCGTTGCGGCTGCCGGCCCGGCCGGCCGTCGAGGCCCGGCCGTGTCCCATGTGCGGCGAGCTGTTCGTGCCGAAGACATCGCAGGTGCAGACCTGCGGCAAGACGTGCGGCGGCCGGCTGCGGGCAAGCGGTGGTGTCGGGCGCCGGGTGAGCTGTCCTGACTGCGGCGGCCCGTCGTCCGGCCTGGCGCAGTGCCAGGCCTGCCGTGACGACCACGGCACCGTGCAGGGGCTGCTGCGCTCCCTGGGCGTCTTCGGGGACAAGCACATCCCGACGGCCTACCTGCGGGGATCAGTGGCTCAGCGGCGGGCTCTGCTGGCCGGATTGCTGGACACCGACGGGACGGTGGCCCCGAGTGGCGTCGTCCAGTTCGCGGTCACGAACCAGCGGCTGGCCGAGGACGCCCGCGAGCTCATCGCCGGCCTCGGCCACCGGGTGCGGATGACGCGCAAGCGGGTCAGGGGCCGCAGCGAGGCGTCGTCCACCTGCTTCACGCTGACCTTCAGCACGGACGACGAGGTGTTCCGCCTCGAGCGGAAGAAGCTGGTGCACAAGGAGCGGGGTGCGCGCGGCTGCACCGCCCGCAGCGTCCGTTTCATCACTGACGTCCGGCCGATCGAGAGCGTGCCCGTTCGCTGCATCGAGGTCGACGCCGAGGACCACCTGTTCCTGGCCGGTCGCAGCTTCATCCCGACCCACAACTCGACGCTGGGTCTGGACATCGCCCGGTCGGCGACGGTGAAGCACCACCTGGCCACCTGCATCTTCTCGTTGGAGATGAGCAAGCACGAGATCACCATGCGTCTGCTCTCGGCCGAGGCGAAGGTGCCGCTGCACCACATGCGCGCCGGCACGCTGTCGGACGAGGACTGGTCCAAGCTCGCCCGTCGCATGGGCGAGATCGCCGACGCCCCGCTCTACATCGACGACTCCCCGAACATGACGATGATGGAGATCCGGGCGAAGGCGCGGCGGCTCAAGCAGCGCAACGACCTCAAGCTCGTGGTCATCGACTACCTCCAGCTCATGACGTCCGGCAAGCGCGTCGAGAGCCGTCAGCAGGAGGTCTCGGAGTTCTCCCGTGCCCTCAAGCTGCTGGCCAAGGAGCTCGAGGTCCCGGTCATCGCCATGAGTCAGCTGAACCGTGGTTCCGAACAACGGCAGGACAAGAAGCCGATGCTCTCCGACCTCCGCGAGTCCGGTTGCCTGCCTGCCGACACCCGCATCCTCCGGGCCGACACCGGCGCCGAGACGACGATGGGCGAGCTCTTCGAGAGCGGGGCGACCGACGTCCCTGTGTGGGCCCTGGACGACAACCTGCGCTACGTCCGCCGGCACCTCACCCACGTCTTCTCCACCGGCCGCAAGCCGGTGCTGCAGCTGACGAGCTCCTCGGGCAAGACGATCCGGGCGACGGCCAACCACCCGTTCCTGACCTACGACGGCTTCCGGCCGCTCGGGGAGCTGGCACCCGGCGACCGCATCGCCGTGCCGCGGCACGTGCCGGCCCCGGACCGGATGACCGTCTGGGAGGACGAGAAGGTGGTCCTGCTGGCCCACCTCATCGGCGACGGCAGCTTCGTCAAGCGGCAGCCGCTGCGCTACGCCTCCATCGACGAGGAGAACCTGCGCGCGGTCACCACCGCCGCCCTGCACTTCGGCGTCGTGGCCGCGCGCGACGAGTACGCCGCCGCCCGCTGCACCACCCTGAGGCTGCGCGCCCCGTTTCCGCTGACCCACGGTCGCCGGAACCCGATTGCCGCCTGGCTCGACGAGCTGGGCCTGTTCGGCCTGCGCAGCCACGAGAAGTTCGTGCCGCAGCCGGCGTTCTCCTTGCCCAAGAAGCAGATCGCGCTGTTCCTACGCCACCTCTGGGCCACCGACGGTTCCGTCACGGTGAACAAGAACGGGCGAGGTGGCCGGGTCTACTACGCCTCGACCAGTCGGCAGCTTGTCGACGACGTGTCCCGGCTGCTGCTCCGCTTCGGCATCTCCTGCCGCGTCCGACGGGTGGGGAAGAGCGGCTACCGCGACGGTTGGACGCTCGACATCAGCGGTTGCGACGACCAGCGCCGGTTCCTCGGGGAGATCGGTGTCCACGGCGCCCGGGGCGCGGCCGCGGACCAGCTGCTGGGAATCGTCCGGCAGCTGTCCGGTAACCCCAACGTCGACACCGTGCCCGTCCAGGTCTGGGAGCGCGTCCGTGCGGTTCTGGAGGAGAAGGGCATGAGCCACCGGGCCTTCGCCGCCGCGATGGGGTCGGCGTTCTGCGGCAGCACGATGTGGAAGCGCGCCCCCAGCCGGGAGCGACTCGGTCGGATCGCAGCCGTCCTCGACGACGCCGAGCTCGAGATCCAGGCCGTCAACGACGTGCTGTGGGACGAGATCGTCGCCATCGAGCAAGGCGTCGAGGAAGAGGTCTACGACGCCACGGTGCTCGGGGGACACAACTTCGTGGCCGAAGGGATCGCCGTCCACAACTCGATCGAGCAGGACGCCGACATGGTCATGATGATCCACCGCGAGGACATGTACGAGAAGGAATCACCGCGTGCCGGCGAGGCCGACATCATGCTCGTGAAGCACCGCAACGGCCCCACCGCGAACGTCACGGTCGCCTTCCAGGGCCACTACAGCCGCTTCGTGGACATGGCGAACTGACACAGCTGCGAGCTCGGATGGCGAGTTCATGTGACGGCCGGCTGAAAGCTGCTCAGGTCACGCGATTCCGTGACTGCGGCGCGGCCGACGGCTCGCTCGACCTGCGCCGCCAGACAGTCCGGGGGTGACCTGGGAGGTCGATCAGTGCCGCCGAGCTCCTCCCACCGCTGACTACGCCTCAGAGGCCACGCGGCCCCGACCCGCGGGATGCACTGAGACGCGGAGCCTCGGAACGGACGACGTCCCGGGGCTCCCGGCCGTTGTTCCACGTGGAGCGCGACGGTCAGGCGACGGGGACCCGTGCCAGGCTGTGCGCGCGCACCCGCAGCTCGCCCCGGCCTGCGTTGACCGTCCCGGTGAAGCCGTACACCGTGGAGTTGAGCGCCTGCAGCTCCGGCACCGCGGTGCGTAGCACGACCGAGCCGTGCACCGGCAGCTCGGCGTCGGGCCACGCGAAGGCCGGGTCGGCGACCGCCTCGAGCGGGGGCACAGGCGACGGCGCCGCGACGTAGCCGTGAACCTCCGTGGCGACCGTCCGCCCGCTCTCACCGGAGAACACCTGCCGGACGTCGACCACCCCGACGCCGTCCCGTCGCAGCAGGAAGTAGTCGACGCCGTCGACGGTGTCCCCGGTCAGCGGACCCTCGGTGATCCGCCCCTGGTAGTACGCGTCCAGTCGCAGCCCCTCGGGCACCAGCCCGATGGGGAGCACCCGCGTCATCGTCGCCTCGAAGGCGTAACCGTCCACAGCGTCCTCCCGTCCGCTCGGCAGACGTCCATGGCAGCGGCGTGGACGGTGCGACGGCAGGGCCGTGGGTCCCGGTGTGCGGAGCGGCGTCACCCGCCGGGGCGGCACGACGGCGGACCGCCCGCCGACGACCGCTCAGGCGACCACGTCAGCGGCGGGCTGGGCGGTCGATCGGACGGCCTCCAGCACGGCGACGAGTGAGGTGATGTCGGCGTCGGTGAACAGCGAGTTCGGCTCCTGGGGAGCCTGTCCGGTGAACGGTGACTCCCCACAGCAGTCCTGGGTCCATGGCTCCGTGTGCGGTGAGCGCTGCGACGACGAGTTGCACGAAGTCGAGCTGGCTGGCGGTCAGGGTCCGGCCCGCGACGAACCCGTTGGCACAGGACAACGGTTTGAGGAGACCGAACGGTCCGGGCACGTGACGGTCAGCCGGTTGAGTCAGCCAGCGCCCGGGCCCGCGTTCATCGCGTTCCACGTGGAGCCATCCACCGCGTCGAGAAGCCGGGAGGCCCGATACCTGGCTCGAGCCGCGGAGCGCTGAACGCCAGGGGCCCGCAACCGTGTCGGTTCCGGGCCCCTGGCGTTCCCTGCGTGCTGCGGGTGCAGCCGGTCAGGCGGCGGCTGCGGCCGCCCGGGACAGCCGGACGCCCGCGGTCAGCTTCCGCTGGAGCGTGCGGCGGACCTTGGGCCCGCCGGTGGTCATCTTGTAGAGCGCCACCAGCTGCGGCACCAGGTTGCGGCGGTTGGTCAGTTCCAGCCAGCCGTTCGGCAGCGACAGCCGGATGATCTTGTGCCAGGCCGAGCCGACCTGCTGCGGCAGCGGCGCGGTGTGGTATTTCAGGCCGTAGCGGTCGAACAGGTCGCGGATCCTCGGCGCGATCTCGGCGTACCGGCTGCTCGGCAGGTCCGGGAACAGGTGGTGCTCGATCTGGTGCGACAGGTTCCCGGTCATGATGTGCATGGCCTTGGACCCGGAGATGTTGGCCGAGCCGAGCATCTGGCGCAGGTACCACTCACCGCGGGTCTCGCCCTCGATCGACTTCTTCTCGAAGGTCTCGACGCCCTCGGGGAAGTGCCCGCAGAGGATCACCGAGTTCGACCACAGGTTGCGCACCAGGTTGGCGGTGAAGTTGGCCGCGAGCGTGGGCAGGAAGTTCGGACCGGACAGCAGCGGGTGGATGACGTAGTCCTTGCGCACCTGCCTGCCGATCTTGCGCAGCACGGCCTTGGCGCGGGCCCGGAACTCCGGGTCCCCGGTCCGCTTCTTGGCGATGGTCCCGGCCAGCTCCAGGTCGTACGCGGCGATCCCGTACTCGAAGAAGCAGGCGTTGATGAAGCTCCACAGGGGCTGGCCGAGGTGGAACGGCTGCCACGGCTGGTCCTCGTCGACGCGCATGATGCCGTAGCCGAGGTCGTTGTCCTTGCCGACGACGTTGGTGTACGTGTGGTGCATCTCGTTGTGCGAGTGCTTCCACTGGTCGGCCGGGCTGGCCATGTCCCACTCCCACGTCGTGGAGTGGATCTTGGGGTCCCGCATCCAGTCCCACTGGCCGTGCAGGATGTTGTGCCCGATCTCCATGTTCTCGAGGATCTTGGCGACCGACAGGCCGATCGTCCCGACCACGAACGCGGGCGGGAAGCCCGAGGCGAGCAGGACGGCGCGGCTGCCCAGCTCGATCTTGCGGTGGACGTCGATGACCTTGCGGATGTAGCGGGCGTCGTTCTCGCCGCGGGTGTCGATCACACTCTGGCGGATGTCGTCGAGTTCCTTGCCGATGAGCTCGATGTCCTCGGCGGTCAGGTGCTCGATCGGGTTGTCGGCCTTCTTCTGCAGAACGGTCATGCGGTGCGGCTCCTCGGGTCTCGAGCGGTCAGTGGTCGATGTCGCAGGCGCCGGCGGCGGCGCTGATGCAGGTCTGGATGAGGACGCCGTCGCCCGGTGCGGCCGTGGTGACCTCGCCGTTGCGCAGGTCCCGGACGGCGCCCTCGCGCAGCGGCAGCACGCAGCCGAAGCAGATGCCCATCCGGCAGCCGCTCGGCATGAGGACGCCGGCGTCCTCGGCGGCGTCGAGGATCGGGGTGGCCCCGTCGGCCTCGAGCGACGTCCCGTTCTTGGTGAACGTCACCGTCCCGCCCTCGCCGGTGACCAGCACCTTCGCGCGGAACCGCTCGGTGTACAGCCGGTCGGCGATGCCGGCAGCGTTCCAGTGCTCCTCGAGCGCCTCGAGCATGCCGATCGGGCCGCAGGCCCAGGTGGACCGCTCGGCGAGGTCGGGCACCAGCTCGGCGATCGCGGCGGCATCCAGCATCCCGGCGGTGTCGGTGTGCTGCTCGACCAGCCGGATGCGGCCGTCGGCGGCCAGCTGCCGCAGGTCCGCGCCGAAGACGACGTCGTCGGCCGTGGGCGCCGAATGCACCAGGACGACGTCGGTGAGCTCGGGGTGGTTGCGCAGGATGCCCATGACCGGCGTGATGCCGGAGCCGGCGGTGACGAACAGCGCCTTGGCCGGCCGCTGCTCGGGCAGGCAGAACTCGCCGGTGGCCTGGTCGAGCTGCACGATCGTGCCCGGCTGCGCGCGGCGCACCAGGTGGTTGCTCACCTTGCCGTCGGGGATCGCCTTGACGGTGACGGTGAAGCAGCCGTCGGTGCGGCCCAGATCCGAGGTGATCGAGTAGGCCCGCCACATGCGCACGCCGTCGACGTCGATGCCGATGCGCACGTACTGCCCGGGCCGGTGCGGCTGCCAGTCGGCGCCGGGGCGGATGACGATCGTGGCGGCGTCGCGCGTCTCGGGGACGACGGCCTCGATGCGGCCGCGCAGGTCGGCGCCGGAGCGCAGCGGGTTGACCAGGTCCAGGTAGTCCGCAGGCAGCAGCGGGGTGGTGGCGAGCTCGGCGAAGCGCATCACCCGGTTCCGCAGCGTGCTCAGGGCCGGCCGTGCCGAGGAAGGGCGCGGAACGGTCGCTGTCATACCTCTGATGGTTCCCAGCTCTGTGCGCAATTACCTGTGCTTTGGGCGTGAACGTGCCGCCGGATACTGTCCCCACCGAACAACCAGAGGTTCGAGTGGCTGGCGGGCAACGGCCCTGAGCAGAAGGGGGCGTCGATGGCGCCGGAGCAGGACACCTTCCGGCCCGAGGTCGCGGCGGCGATGCAGGGCCAGCTGCCGGCTGTGGCCGAGCGGACCGTCGCCGCGATCGTCGTCGAGGTGCCGAGCTACACCGAGGCGTTCAGCGGTGTCATGGGCCGGAAGATCGAGAACGCCGTCCAGCTGGCCCTGGGCGGCTTCCTGGAGCTGGCGACGGCGAGCGGCGGCGCGGACCCCAGCCGGCCCATCGGCCCGGCGCTGGAGGGTGCCTACGCCCTGGGTCGCGGGGAGGCGCGCAGCGGTCGCTCGATGGACGCCCTGCTGGCCGCCTACCGGGTGGGTGCCCGGGTGGCCTGGCAGCACATGAGCGAGACGGCGGTGGAGGCCGGCATGCCCGCCGGGTCGCTGGCCCGGTTCGCCGCGCTGGTGTTCGCCTACATCGACCAGCTCTCGGCGGCCAGCGCCTCGGGACATGCCGACCAGCTCGACAGCAGCGGCCGGTTGCGCCGCCGGGAGCTGGAGCGGCTGGCCGAGCTGTTGCTCACGGGCGCGCCCCCGTACGACCTCACCACCGCGGCCGATCGAGCGGACTGGACGCCGCCGCGGACCCTGACCGCGGTGCTGGTGCCCGAGGCCCGCGCGCGCGGCGCCCTCGCCGTGCTCGACGTCCGCACGCTGCAGGCCGGTGAGGACCTGCCCGGGACCGAGCCCGGCGCGGAGCGCTCGGTGCTGCTCGTGCCGGACGCCGACGGGTACGCCCGCAGCCAGCTGGTCCGGGCGCTGACCGGGCGGGAGGCCGTGGTCGGTCCGGCGCGGCCGTGGCAGCAGGCCCGCTCCTCCTACTCGCGGGCGCTGCGGGCGCTGCAGCTGGACCTGCGCCCGGACGGCGACCTGCCCGTGGACACCGAGCTGCGGCTGTCCGACCTGGTCCTGCGGGCCGACGGCGAGGCGCTGGCCGACCTGCGCGCCCAGGTGCTCGCCCCGCTCGACGGGCTCGGTCCCGGTCCCCGCGAGAAGCTCGTCGAGACGCTGCGCGCGTGGCTGCTGCACCACGGACGCCGGGAGAAGATCGCCGCCGAGCTGTTCGTGCACCCGCAGACGGTGCGCTACCGCATGGGGCAGCTGCGCGACCTCTACGGCGAGCGCCTCGAGGACCCGCAGTCCGTCCTGGAGCTGACCCTCGCCCTCGGGGCCGAGGAGCGCTGAAGAAGGACCTCCCTGCCCCCCACCGCTCGCAGGCTCGCGGCGGGACCCTGCAGGGAGGCCGAACCCCGTCAGCTCACGTGGGACGGAGGACGGCGACCAGGAAGTCCGATCCCGGGGTGAACGGCCGCAGGTCCCAGGTGGAGAGCAGCAGGTCCTCGTCCCAGCCCGCCGCGCGGGCGTCGCCCCGGAAGTCGTCGAAGGCGTAGCCGCGGCCGGCGCCGAAGCCGATCACCGCGCGCCCGCCGGGTGCCACGTGCGCCCGCAGCCGCTGCAGGACGGCGACCCGCGTGCTCGGCGCGAGGAAGGCCATCACGTTGCCGGCGGAGACGACCACGTCGAAGGGCTCCGGGACGCCGCGCGCCGGCAGGTCGAGCTCGGCGAGGTCGCCGACGAGCCACCGCGGCCCGGGGTGGTCCTCCTCGGCGGCGGCGATCAGCACCGGGTCGACGTCCACCCCGACGACGACGTGCCCGGCGCGGGCCAGCCAGCCGCCCGTCCGGCCCGGCCCGCAGCCGGCGTCGAGCACCCGGGAGCCGCGCGGCAGCATCGCGTCGACCAGCCGGGCCTCGCCGGCGAGGTCGAAGCCCCGGGCCGCGAGGTCCCGGAACCGCTGCACGTAGGCGGCCGAGTGGCCGGGGTCCTGCTGGGTGATCCGCACCCATGCGCTCTGCTCCGTCACCCGCCCATGGTCGCCGACGGCCGGGGATCCCGAGGAAACCGGCACCCGATCCCCAGGATCCCCACAGGCGCGCGGCCCAGGCTCCGAGCGAGCGGTCCACCAGAGGCTGCCGGACGACGGGAGGCCGCCATGGCCACCAGCACGAGCGCGGACAGGATCCTGTGGCTGCGGACGCGACCCGCGGTACCCGCGGAGCCCGACCTCCCCGCGGACGTCGCCGTCCAGGTGGCCGCCGTGGCGCTGGCCGACCACCCGGGGGCGGTCGTCGACCGGATCGAGGTCGATCCCACCGGATGGTGCACGGTCCACCTGGTCACCCGCGCCGGCGTGCGGGTGGTCGTGCACGTCGACCGGGACCTCACCGTGTTGGGGTGGCTCGCACTGGCTCGCTGACCCGCCAGTCCGGCGGCTCGGCCGGGTGCAGGGCGCGGTCGTCGGAGGCGAGCGTGCGCACCGGTCCGGGCGGCGTCAGCGGGCCCTCGAAGCGCACGGTGACCCGCCCGAGGCCGCGGCCCCACACCCAGCCGGCGCCGAGCTCGTCGTGCCGCACGTCCTGCCCGGGCCACCAGCGGGCCTCGGCCGTCCGCGGCTCGGGCTCCTCCTCGGGCCGGTCGTCCGTCGTCCCCACGTCGTCGTCCGGCGTCGGCTCGTCGTCGGCGAACAGGTCGCCCTGGGCGTAGAGCGACAGCCCGGAGACGCCGACCCCGAGCAGCCGCAGCCCGCCCTGGGTGCCGGCCTCGGCCAGCAGGCGGTGCCCGATCGAGGCGATCACCCGCGGGTCGTCGGTGGGCTGGGGCAGCGTCTGCGAGCGGGTGAGCGTGGTGAAGTCGTAGCGGCGCAGCTTGAGCGTCACCGTCCGGCCCGAGTAGGCCGCGGCGCGCAACCGGCTGCCGACCCGCGCGGCCATGCTGTCCACGTACCGGGCGAGGACGGCGCGGTCGGTGAGGTCCCGGGCGAAGGTCTCCTCCTGCGAGATCGACTTCGCCTCGCGCTCGGCGACCACCGGCCGGTCGTCCTCGGCGCGGGCCAGCGCGTACAGCCCCGTCCCGTGTGCCCGGCCGGCCAGCGCCACGAGGTCGGGCAGGGACTTCGCGGCCAGATCGCCGACGGTCTTCACGCCCACCTGGTGCAGCCGCTCGGCGGTCGCCGGCCCCACGCCGCCCAGCCGGGTCACCGGCAGCGGGTGCAGCACCTCCCGTTCCCGCCCCGGGGGGACGACGACCAGCCCGTCGGGCTTGTCGAGGTCGGAGCCGATCTTGGCCATCAGCTTGGAGCTGCCGATGCCGACCGACCCGGTCACCCCGCCGGTGGCCGCGGCGATCCGCTCCTTGAGCCCGCGGGCCAGCGCCGTGACGCCGTCCACCGACAGGTCCAGGTCGCCGCCGGCCGCCAGGTCCACGTAGGCCTCGTCGATCGAGACCGGCTCCACCAGCGGGGACAGCTCGCGCAGCAGCTCCATCACCACGCCGGAGGTGCGGCGGTAGGCGGCGAACCGGCCGCCGAGGAAGGCGGTCCCGGACGGGCAGCGGCGGCGCGCCTCCGCGGTGGACATCGCCGAGCGGGCTCCGTAGGCGCGGGCCTCGTAGGACGCCGTCGCCACCACCCCGCGGCCGCCGGTGCCGCCGACGACCACCGGCCGCCCGCGCAGCGAGGGCTTGTCGCGCTGCTCGACCGCGGCGAAGAAGGCGTCGAGGTCCAGGTGCAGGATGCTCGCCTCCCGCCGCACGCCCCACCTCCTCGTCGTCGCCGCCGGCGCGCTCCATGGTCGCCCGTCCTCCGCAGGGGTGAGAACGGACGCACCGGTACAGCATCCGATTGATCTTGGACCGTCCCGGCTGCGAGGGTGCGTCGCCGGACACCGACGGGGAGGAACTGCGTGCAGCGCTGCTGCGCAGCTCGGTGGCGCGACCCCGAACGGCGACGGCGTCACCCGCGTCCCGATCACGGCCGACGGAGACGAGCCGGCCCGCTGACCCCGTCCGTCGTGATCATCGGCGTCCGGCTGACCGGCACGCCGATGAGGGCCACCACCCGGCGGTGATCACCGGGGACGCGGCTCCCAGATGCCGGCGAAGTGGTGCACCGGGCCGTGTCCGGAGCCGACGCCGAGGCTTTCCCCCGCCTCCAGCGCCCGCTGCAGGTAGTTCCGGGCGGGGTCGACCAGCCGGGCCCAGTCGTCGGTGCGGTGCCGGGCGGCCAGCGCGGCGAGCGCGGAGGACAGCGTGCAGCCGGTCCCGTGCGTCGACGCGGTGTCCACCCGCGGCCGGCGGGTGATCGTCACGCCGTCCGCGGTGGCCAGCACGTCGACGCTCTCCTCCCCGCCGAGGTGGCCGCCCTTGAGCAGCACCGCCCGGGGGCCGAGCCCGAGCAGCGCGGTGGCCTGACCGGGCAGCTGGCCGACGTCGGTGGCGGGGGGCACGCCGAGCAGGACGGCGGCCTCGGGGACGTTCGGCGTCACCAGGTCGGCCAGCGGCAGCAGGTCGGTGCGGACGGCGTCGACCGCGGCGTCGTCGATGAGCCGGTCACCGCTGGTCGCGACCATCACCGGGTCGCAGACGACCGGGCCGGCCGGGCGGTCGGCGAGCGCGGTGGCGACCGCGCGGACGACGTCCGCGGTGCCGAGCATGCCGAGCTTGGTGGCGTGCACCTCGACGTCGGCGAACAGCGTCGCCAGCTGCTCGGCGACGAACTCCGGCGGGACGCCGTGCACGCCGGTGACGCCGCGGGTGTTCTGCGCGGTCAGCGCGGTGAGCACCGCCGTCCCGTAGACGCCGAGCGCGCTGAACGTCTTGAGGTCGGCCTGGATGCCGGCCCCGCCGCTGGGGTCGCTGCCGGCGACGGTGAGCGCGGTGCTCGCCCCCACCCGCCCCCGCCCGCTCACACCCGCACCCCCTCGATCGCCGCGCGCAGCCGACGGGCCGCGGCCGCCGGGTCCGGCGCGGTGCACAGCGCCGAGACGACGCAGACGCCGTCCACCCCGGTCGCGGCCACCTCGGCGGCCCGGGCGGCGTCGATGCCGCCGATCGCGACGGTGCTGCACCCGGCGGCGCGGGCCGCGGCGGCCAGCGCCCGGACGCCGTCCGGACCCAGCGCGCCGCCGGCGTCGGGCTTGGTCGGCGTCGTCCACACCGGGCCGATGCCGACCAGGTCGACGGTGCCCGCCGGCAGGGCGCGCGCGACGTCCAGCTCGGCGACGGAGGAGACGCTGAACCCGAGCAGCCGGCCGGGCCCGAGCAGGGCGCGCACCTCGGCCGGCGGCAGGTCGTCCTGGCCGACGTGCACGCCGTCCGCGCCGGCGAGCAGGGCGACGTCGAGCGCGTCGTTGACCCAGAGCGCGACGTCCGGCCGGTCGGCCAGCGCCGCCTGCACCGCGCGGGTGAGCTCGAGCAGCTCCCGGCGGGAGGCGGTCTTGTCCCGCACCTGGACGGTGGTGACGCCGCCGGCGACCGCCGCACGGACGACGTCGGCCACCGGCCGCGGGGCGGACAGGGCCGTGTCGGTGACCAGGTAGAGGGTCGGGTCGAACGGGCGCCTCATCGGACGTCCGCCGCGGCCAAGGTCGCGCCGTCGACGGCGTCCAGCGCGTCGAGCCAGGCGGGCGCGAAGGTGCCCGGGCCGTGCGCCACCCGCGCGGCCCGCTCGGCGGCGACCGCCACGTGCACGTGCGCGGCCACGGTGCCGGTCAGCGCGTCGCCGGTGGCCGCGACGTAGGCGGCGACCAGGGCGCCCAGCGCGCAGCCGGCGCCGGTGGTGCGGGTCAGCAGCGGCGAGCCGCCGCCGACGCGGACGGTCCGCCGTCCGTCGGTGACCAGGTCGACCTCGCCGCTGACCGCGACGACGCCGCCGGTGCGGGCGGCCAGCTCGGCGGCGGCCTTGGCCGCGGCGTCGGTGCTGTCGGTGCTGTCCACGCCGCGACCACCGCCGCCCGCACCGACCAGCGCCATCACCTCGGAGGCGTTGCCGCGGACCACGGTGGGCCGCAGCCCGACCAGGTCGGTGGCCAGCTCGGTGCGGTAGACCAGCGCGCCGACGGCGACGGGGTCGAGCACCCACGGGGTCCCGGCCGCGCCCGCCGAGCGAGCCGCCAACCGCATCGCCTCGGCGGTGCGGGCGTGCACCGTGCCGACGTTGACCAGCACCGCGGAGGCGACCGCGGCGAAGTCGCCGGCCTCCTCGGGGGCGTCCACCATCGCCGGGGCGGCGCCCGCCGCGAGCAGGGCGTTGGCGGTGATCGTCTGCACCACCGTGTTCGTGAGGCAGTGCACCAGAGGGGTGCGTGCGCGGAGCGCCGCTCGGGCGGCGCGCAGATCGACGGCCGGCATGCCGGTGACATCCCTTCGCCAGTGCGAACTGGAGCAGGTTCGACGGGTGTGCTCTCAGTCCCCGGTCGGGGACACCCCGTGCCACGTACGCCTCCGAACGTAACACCGGTCCGCCGTGGTCCTCCCGGTGCGCGAGGCCGCTCCCCGCCGGAGGGGTGCCGCCGCGGCGGCGGCTCAGGGCCCCTCGTCGATGATCATGGGGTCGTTGCAGGCGGACGCGCAGGTGGAGGGCGTGTCGTGCGGCAACGACCCCATGATCGACCTGAGGGGCCGCGATGGGGGCGTCTCCGTCGCCTGAGCGGCGCGGGCCGGAGGGTGCGTCAGGATGGCCCGGTGCTGCTCGCGTGCCTCGCCGTCCTGGTGGGCGCGACCGTGCAGGCCACTGCCGGGTTCGGGCTGGCGCTCATCGCCGGGCCGGCGGTGGTGGCGCTGCTCGACCCCACCGAGGCGGTGACCACGCTGATGGTGCTGGCCACGACCACGACCCTGCTGCTGCTGCTGGTGCGCCGCGGGTCGCGGCCGGCCGTCCGGTGGGCCGACGTCCGCGTGGTGACCCTCGCCGCCGTCCCCGGGGTCCTGGCCGGCGTGCTGGTGCTCGCCGTCGTCAGCAAGGCGGTGCTGCAGCTCGCGGTGGGGATCGGCGTGCTCGCCGCCGTGGGGATCCAGGTCCTGCGCCGCCCGGCTGCCGGCCGGGCGGAGCCGTCCCGGTGGGCCACGTTCGGCGTCGGGGCGCTCGCCGGCGTGCTCACCACCACGACCAGCACCAACGGGCCGCCGCTGGTGCTCTGGCTCGAGCGCCGGCAGCTGACCCCGACGGAGACGCGCGACACCCTCGCGGCGCTGTTCCTCGCGCTCAACCTGCTCGGCGCCACGGTGCTCACCGTCTCCGGCCGGGCCGCGCAGGCCTTCCGGCCGGAGGTGGTGCTGGTGCTGCTGGTCGCGGCGGTCGTCGGCCACGTGGCGGGTCGCCGGCTGTTCCACCTGCTCGACGTCCGTCGGTTCCGGGCGGCCGGACTGGCGCTGTCGGCGCTGGCCGGGGTGGCCAGCATCGTCGCGGCGCTGGGCTGAGGCGGCCGGCCGGCACGCCCCGGGACGGCGCCCCCGAGTTGATCATGGGGATGTCGCAGGCAGACGCACGCTCGACGGCGCGCCCTCGAGCAACAACCCCATGATCAACCCGGCGAGAGGGCGACAGGGAAGCAGGAGCGCGGGCGTGGCCACCCGCCAGGGGCCCGCCGGCCCCGTCCCGGGCCTCGCCCTGAGCTCGCGAAGGGTGGGGAGGGCGGGATCCTGCTACGACGCGTGGGGGAGGGTGGTCCTCACCCGGTGAGCGCGGCCGGCGGCAGCCAGTCGGCGTCGAGCAGTTCGGCGATCTCCTGCAGCGCCGAGGTGTCCGCCCCGGCGGTGGAGCCGCTGACCGCCAGCCGCTCCACCATCACCCGGGCCACCTGCTCCTCCACGGTGTCCGCGGCGAAGGCCACCCGCCACGGGGAGACCTGGCCGTCGCGGTGGGTGCGGCCGGTGACCTGCCGGGCCTGGATGCCGGAGAAGCGGGGCTGGTGGAACAGCCCGACCCGCGGCGTCGTCGAGGCCGTGCGACCGCCGGGCAGCAGCTCGCCGGCGTGCAGGCTGATCGACGCGGTCACGGTGAAGACGCAGACCGGCGCCTTCCCGGTCTGGAAGCGCAGCCGCTCGGCCTCGACGTCGAAGCGGTCCCGGCCTGATCCGGCACTGCCGTAGATGCCCGCCACCGCGATGCCGGAGTCCAGCAGCGCCTCGCGGATCGGGTCGGCCGCCGTCTCGACGAACTCGACCGACACCGCGACCTGCCGCTCGGCCTCGACCTGGGCCTTGACCCAGTCGACGGTGGCCTGCGCGCGGATCAGCCCGGCCTTCTGCCGGAAGCGCAGCAGCGCCGCCCGGCCGCGCGCGGCCTGCCGGGCCCGGCGCGCGAGCTGCATCTCGGCGCGGAACTCCTGCCACCCGGACTCGTAGGCGCACCTCTCGGCCGGGGTCAGGGCGACCGGCGTCCCGGTCACCGACACCGGGCCCCACGGCGCCGGCCGGTGCAGCGTCGCGGGCGGTTCCCCCGCGGCCAGCCAGTCCTGCAGCCGGGCGAGGTCGGCGCGGCGGGCGTCGGCGTCCTCGGTCCAGGCCCACCCGTAGCGCCCTCGTTCCACGTGGAACCCGTGCTCGGCGAGCTTCGCCGGCAGGTCGGCCCAGGCGCGCAGCGGCTCGTCGTGCCGCTGGGCGAACTGCGGCGCGAGGTAGGGCAGCTCCAGCGGCGTGTGCGCCGGGGTGGCGGTGGCGGCGACGACGAAGGGCACGTCCTTCGCCCGGCCCGCGCCGGAGACGGCCTTCCAGTGCTTCCACCGCTGCGTCGTCGTGTGCCGGACCATGTGCGCCTCGTCGGCGATCACGACGTCGAAGCGCAGCCTGCTGACCTTGGCCAGCCGGTCCCACGTGGTGACGCACCAGCGCAGCCCGCCGTCGCCGAAGCCGGCGATCGAGCGGGTCCAGTGCGGGATGGTGATGGCCGCGGGGCGGTCGGCGACGACGAGGACGCGGTCCCCGCCCCGCAGCTCGCAGACCTCCCGGGCGGCCAGGACGGCGGTGCCGGTCTTGCCCACGCCCGGGTCGTCGCCGAGCAGGAAGACGCGGTGCCCGGCCGCGGCAGAGGCGACGACGGCCTCCGCCCCGGTGGCCTGGTCCTCGCGCGGCACGAGCGGCCGGCCCGGCGGCACCCGGCGCGGGGTGTCGTTGAGCTCGTCCTCGAGGTAGCGCTCGAAGGTGTACGGCGGCGGGTCGTAGGCGGTCAGCTCCGGCGGCAGCTCCCGGCCGACCCAGACGTGCGCCTGCAGGTCCGCTCGCCACTGCGCGCCCGGCGCCGGTGCGCGGAACGGGACGGCGAGCACCCAGACCCGCTCCCCCGGGCCGGCGACCGGCCGCTCGGGGACGGGCTCCGCGGTGCGGCGGGCCGGCGCCTTCCGGCGGGTCGTCGTGGCGCGGGTGGTGCCGGTCGAGCGGCTCTGGCTCGTCGACCGGGCTGTCCGGCGGCGCCGTCCGGGCACGGGTGTCCTCCTCTGCGTCGGCCGACGACGGTAGGTCGCCGGGACGACGGGATCTGGTGGAATCGCCGGGTGACGACGAACTCCGAGGAGCGGCTGCACGGCCGGACGCTGGGCGCCGCCGGACCGCGGGTGGTGTTCGTGCACGGGCTGTTCGGCCAGGGCAAGAACTGGACGACGATCGCCAAGGGCCTCGCCGAGGACCACCGCGTGACGCTCCTCGACCTGCCCAACCACGGGCACTCCCCGTGGACCGACCGGGTGGACTACGTCGACATGGCCGAGCTGGTCGCCGCCGAGCTGCGCGCGTTCGGGGAGCCGGTCACCCTCGTCGGGCACTCGATGGGCGGCAAGGTGTCGATGCAGCTGGCGCTGCGCCACCCGGAGCTGCTGCGCGCGCTGGTCGTCGTCGACGTCGCCCCCGTCGAGTACCCGGTCTCGGGTGGCCGCACCGACGACCCGGACGAGGAGGCCTCGCCGTTCGCCGCCTTCATCGCGGCCATGCGCGCCATGGACCTCGACCGCCTCGAGACGCGGGCGGACGCCGACGCCGCGCTGCGGGCCGCCGTCCCGAGCAGGATGGTGCGCTCCTTCCTGCTGCAGAGCCTCGTCCGCGAGGGCGTGGGCAGGGACGGCGGCTGGCGCTGGCGGCTCAACCTCGAGCTGCTCGAGCGCGACCTGGGCGAGCTGCGCGGCTTCCCCGAGCCGCCGCCGGGCGCCCGCTACGACGGCCCGGTGCTGTGGATCGCCGGCGCGAACTCGCACTACGTGCTGCCGGAGGACCGCGCCCGGATGGAGCAGCTGTTCCCGAACACCCGGCTGCTGCGGGTCAAGAACGCCGGCCACTGGGTGCACTCCGAGCAGCCGGAGGTCTTCCTGGAGACGGTCGCACGGTTCCTGGAGCGCGTGGAGGGCTGAGACCGGCGCAGAGGACTCGAGGAGCTCGGGTCAAGTCCGGACGGGATCGGTCGAAACCCTCTGTTGCCCCCATCCCATCGGTTTCCGAGGTATCCCCGTGCGGCTCTCCGTCCCCTCCCGTCTGCTCGCACTCCCGTTGCGCGTCAAGGTGCTCACCGCCGTCGCCGTGGCCTGCGTCGTGGCCCTCACCATCGGTCTGGTGGCCCTGCGCGAGCTCGCCGGACTCGAGCAGCGCAGTGCGGAGATCCACAGCGAGGCGCTCGTGCCGTCCATGCAGCTGGCCGAGATCCGCCGCGCCTACCTGCAGACCCGCGTCGACGCACTCGCCGACGAGCTGGTGCCCAAGGGCCCCGAGGACGTCGAGCACCAGGCCTACCTCGCCGACGTCGAGGCCATGGACGCCGCGATCGCGGCGTACGCCGACGGCAACACCCTGACCGAGGCCCAGCGCGCGGACGTCGAGGTCCTCACCGAGTCCTGGCACGGCTACGAGGAGATCGTCGGGGGCGAGCTGCTCGTCCTCGCCCACACCCCCGGCCGCCTGCAGGACTTCATGCAGCTGCGCGCGACCGCGGTCAAGCCGCTCGCCGTGGCCCTCAACGAGGCCCTGACCCGGCTGGAGCAGTCGGAGGCGGCCAGCGCCGAGGCCACGGTCGCGGAGGCCGAGAGCACCTACGAGAGTGCCCGGACGCTCATCCTCGCCGTCCTCGCGATCGGCCTCACCGCGGCGCTGGCGCTCGGCTGGTTCGTCGTCAGCCTGGTCGTCCGCGCCGTGACCTCCGTCCGCGACGGACTGGTGGCCATGGCCGGCGGCGACCTGACCGCCCGGGTCGAGGTCTCCTCCGGCGACGAGGTGGGCCAGATGGCCGACGCCCTCAACCAGGCGAGTGACAGCCTGCGCACCACGGTCTCCTCGACGGCCGAGTCGGCGTCCGCCCTCGCCGCGGCGGCCGAGGAGCTCAGCGCGTCGTCGGAGTCGATCTCCGGCAGCGCGGAGGAGGCCGCGACCCAGGCCGGCGTCGTCGCCACGGCCGCCGAGCAGATCTCCCGCAACGTGCAGACCGTCGCGTCCGGGTCCGAGGAGATGGGCGCCTCCATCAACGAGATCGCGCAGAACGCCTCGGAGGCCGCTCGGGTCGCGGGCACCGCCGTCCAGGCCGCCGAGGAGACGACGCGCACGGTGAGCAAGCTCGGTGTCTCGTCGCAGGAGATCGGTGAGGTGGTCAAGACCATCACCTCGATCGCCGAGCAGACGAACCTGCTGGCGCTCAACGCCACCATCGAGGCCGCGCGCGCCGGGGAGGCCGGCAAGGGCTTCGCCGTGGTGGCGAACGAGGTCAAGGAGCTGGCGCAGGAGACGGCGAAGGCCACCGAGGACATCGCCCGCCGGGTCGAGGCCATCCAGGCCGACACCGCCGGCGCGACGACGGCGATCACCGGCATCGCGGGGATCATCAGCCAGATCAACGACTTCCAGCTGACCATCGCCTCGGCGGTGGAGGAGCAGGGGGCGACCACCGCGGAGATGAACCGCAGCGTCAGCGAGGCCGCCACCGGCAGCGGCGAGATCGCCGGCAGCATCACCGGCGTCGCGCAGGCCGCGTCGGCCACCACGGCCGGCGTCGCGCAGACCCGGCAGGCGGCCGAGGAGCTGGCCCGCATGTCCGGCGGCCTGCAGGAGCTGGTGCAGCGGTTCCGCTACTGAGCCCGACCGCGTCCGACGGGCGCCGTGGACCCCCGACGGGGTGTGCGCGGCGCCCGTCGTCGTCGGGGGGCGCGCGACGCGGGCGCGGCCGGGAAACCGCAGTCGGCCCGCCTGGGGTCCGGATCGCCCCGCGCCGGGTGGTCGGCGCCCGCCGCCACGTCCGCCGGCTCCGGCCCGACCCGTGCCAGGCGACGTCCTGGAGCGCGTCCTGGCCGCGTCGACTCCGGACCGGCGCGGCCGCACCCGTCGACCAGGCGGTCTCCCCAGTCGGGGTGGCCGGACGGCGTGCCACGCCCCCGGTCCCCGTCGGTCGGCGTCACCATGTGGCGTCGGACGCCGGAGGACCGACGTCCCCGGCGGACACGCAGTGATCAGGAGCGAGCAGATGACACACCCCGGTCCGTACCAGCCCGGTGGCGGCGACCCGTACGGCACGCCGGGTCCGGCTGCCTGGGGTCAGCACCAGGCCCCGTACGGGGTCGGGTACCCCGGGTTCCAGGGGCCGCCGCCCCCGCCCGGCATCGGGCCCGGCCCGTACGGCCAGCCCCACGGCGGCTACCCGTACGCGTCACCGCGGACCACCAACGGGTTCGCCATCGCCTCGATGGTGCTGGGCATCCTCTGGCTGTACTGGTTCGGCAGCATCCTGGCGCTGGTCTTCGGCTACGTGGCGCAGAGCCAGATCCGTGAGCGGGGTGAGGGCGGCGGCGGCATGGCGACCGCCGGCATCGTGCTCGGCTGGATCGGGGTGGGGTTCCTCGCCCTGTTCATCGCGTTCGGTCTCGCCGTCTCCGTCTGACTGCCGACCCGCCGGGTCACGCCGACCGACGCCCACCCGGACCTCGTCGCCGACCCGGACCGCGGCTCCGGGCGACGACGCCCCGCTGAGGAGGCGTCGCACCCCCTCCGGCGGCGGCCGGGCGCCGGGTCCGCGACCGGCCTACCGTCGGAGGGGACCCGGTGCTGCACCGGTCGGGAAGGGGTCTCCTCAGGTGTGCGGTATCGCCGGCGGATGGGGCGCGGTGGCGCCCGAGGACGTCGCGGCCATGGCGGCGGCGCTCACCCACCGGGGGCCGGACGACGCCGGGATGCACGTGGCCGGCCGGTCGGTGCTCGGTCACCGGCGGTTGTCGATCGTCGACCTGGAGCGCGGGGCGCAACCGATCATCGACCGCTCGGGCCCCCACGAGGTCGTCGTCGTCGTCAACGGCGAGATCTACAACGCGCCGGCCCTGCGCCGCGAGCTGGCTGGGCGCCCCTGGCGGACCGGCTCGGACAGCGAGGTGGTGCTCCACCTCCTGGACGGCCGTGATCCCGGCCCTGACGGTCCCGCCGACACCGCCGCGACCGCTCGGCTGCGCGGCATGTTCGCCTTCGCGGTGCAGCGGGACGGAGAGCTGCTGCTCGGCCGGGACCCGGTGGGCATCAAGCCCCTCTACCTCGGCCGGCGCGGTGCGGGCACCGTGTTCGCCTCGGAGGTGAAGGCCTTCCCCGCAGGCACCCGCGACGTGCGCCCGCTGGCGCCCGGGACGCTGTGGTCGTCCCGCACGGGCGTCGCCCGCTTCGGCGCGATCCCCGACCCGGAGCCGCGCGCCGGACCGCCGGCCGCCTCCGTCCGGTCGGTGCGGGCGGCCCTGGAGCGCTCGGTGGACCGCCACCTCATGGCCGACGTGCCCGTGGGCGCCTTCCTCTCCGGCGGGCTGGACTCCAGCGCCATCTGCGCCCTCCTGGCCCGGCGCGTGCCTCGGCTGCACACGTTCGCCGTGGGGCTCCCCGGCAGCCCGGACCTGGTCGCCGCCCGCCGCGTGGCCGAGCACCTCGGGACCGTCCACCACGAGCGGGTGGTCGACCCGGCCGAGGTCGCGGCGGCGCTGCCACGCATCGTCTGGTCGCTGGAGTCCACCGACCCCGACCTGGTTCGCAGCGCCGTCCCCACCTGGTTCGTCGCCGAGCTCGCTGCCCGGCACGTCAAGGTGGTGCTCACCGGTGAGGGCGCCGACGAGCTGTTCGCGGGGTACCGCTACCACGCCGACGTCCCTCGGGAGCTGTTGCACGCCGAGCTGCGGCGGTCCCTCGGCGAGATGCACGCGATCAACCTGCAACGCGTGGACCGGATGACGATGGCGCACAGCCTGGAGGCCCGGGTCCCCTTCCTCGACCTGGACGTCGTCGAGACGGCTCTGCGGGTACCGGTCGACCTCAAGCTGCCACCCGGCGGCCCGGAGAAGTGGGTCCTGCGCGAGGCGGTGGCCGACCTGCTGCCACCGGAGATCGTGTGGCGCACCAAGTCGCAGTTCGACGAGGGCACCGGCGTCGGGGACCTCGTCGACCGGGCGCTGGCCGACCACTGGTCCCAGGCCGGGGACCGGCCGCTCGAGGCCGTCCTCGCCAGCGTGGCCGAGCCGGAGATGGTGGCCCACGTCGCGGCCGTCGCCGGCCGGTGGACCGCCGGGCGGCTCGGGAAGGTGGCCTGAGCCGTCGGCGACCTCCCGGCGGAGGGTCGGTCGGCGTCCCCCGCCCGCTCCCCGGCCCGCAGCGCGGGCCGGCGTCGTCAGTCGATGAAGCCGTTGTCCCGGAGGAACTGCTGGGCCACCTCGGGGACCTCCTCGCCGTCGTTGTCGACCCGGGAGTTCAGCTCGGTGATCACGTCGTCGGTGAGCTGCTCGCTGATCGGCGCCATGACCTCGGCGATCTCGGGGTTCTCGTCGAGCACCTCCTGGCGGACGGTCAGCGCGCCGTTGTAGGGGACGAAGAAGTCCTGGTCGTCCTCGATGACGGTCAGGTCGTTGGAGACGATCCGCGCGTCGGTGGAGAAGACCTCGCCGAAGGTGCAGCTCTCGCCGACCTGCGTGTAGATCAGCCCCAGGTCCAGCTCCACGACCTCGCTGAACTCGAACCCGTAGGCCTGCTGCAGGCCGGGCAGGCCGTCGTCGCGGTTGAGGAACTCGCTGGCCGCGCACAGGGTGCCCTGGTCGGGGTTGGCCTGGACGAACGCGGCGACGTCGCTCATCGTCCCCAGGCCGTTCTGCTCGGCGAACTGCGACGTGGCTGCGATCCGGTAGGTGTCCTCGAAGGGGGCAGGCTGGAGCCAGACCACGCCGTTGGCGGCATCGGCATCGGCCACCGCCGAGGAGAGGTCCTCGGGGAGGTCCTCGCTGGTGTTGCCGAGGATGTTGACCCAGCCCGTGCCGGTGTACTCCCAGTACATGTCGATGTCGCCGCTCTCCAGGGCGGCCCGCACGGTGTCGGTGCCGGTGAGCCCGGTCTGGTCGGCGACGTCGGCACCGGCGGCCTGCAGCGCGGCGATGGTGATGTGGCCGAGGAGCTGTGACTCGGTGAACTCCTTCGAGCCGACGGTGAACGAGGCGCCGGAGAGGTCGAACTGCTCGCCGATGGACCCGCCGCCGGCGTTCCCCCCGCCGCCGCCACCGCCGCCACCACCAGCCCCACCGGCGTCACTGAGGTCGGTGTCCCCGCCGCAGGCGGTGGCCAGCAGCGCGGTCAGGCCCAGCGCGGCTGCCGTGGACCAGGTCCTCGTCGTCATGGGTGTCCCTCTCTGTCGGGGTCTCCGGGGTCGGGCGGGTTCGCGGACGGGAGTCACAGGCCCTTGGGTCTCAGCACGTCCTCCGCGACGCCGGCCAGGTGGTCGACGAACAGGGCGAGGACGGCGGTGAGCACCGCTCCGGTGAGCGAGACCAGGAAGCGGTTGGTGGAGAAGCCGGCGACGATCAGCGTGCCGAGGCCCCCGCCGTTGATGTAGGCGGCGAGCGTGGCCGTCCCGACGTTGATCACCAGCGCCGTCCGGACCCCGGCGAGGATCACCGGGACGGCCAGCGGCAGTTCCAGCCGGCGCAGCACCTGGCCCGTGGACAGGCCCATCCCGCGGCCGGCCTCGAGCACGGTCGGGTCCACCTGCTCCAGCCCGACCATCGTGTTGCGCAGCACCGGCAGCACCGCGTAGAGCACGAGTCCGACGACCGCCGACCAGAAGCCGAGGAAGAGGAAGGCCACGGCCAGCAGGGCCAGCACCCCGATCGTCGGTACCGCCTGCCCGATGTTGGCGACGGTGAGCAGCGCGCCGCGGAACCGGCGGGTGAACGGCCGGGTGAGCAGGATGCCGAGCGGGACCGCCAGGCCCACCACCAGCACCGTCGACACCGCGGTCAGCTGCACGTGCCGGACGACCGCCTCGCTGATCGTCGAGGCGTTGAGACTGCGCGCCTCGATGCTGTCCAGGGGCTGGCTGCCGACGTAGAGCCACAGCCCCAGGCAGACCAGCGCGAGCACCGCCGGGAGCGCGAGCCAGCCGATCCAGGCCCGTCGCGGCCGGTCGCCCGCGGCGCTGACGAGCGGGTCGGCGCCCGCCGGTGCCGACACCGTCACCGCCCCCCCGCGGTGGTCGCGTCCGGCTCCTCGCCCTCGTCCAGGGCGTGCCGGGCCGCCCGATCGGAGTCGTCGCGCATCGACCGGATCGCCTCGGTGATCCGGTCGATGTCCACGACCCCCTGGTAGACGCCGTTGCGGTCGACGACCGTGGCGACGCTGTAGCGCGCCGTGATCAGCTCGTTGAGGGCGTCGCTGAGCGTCGCGTGCGGCTCGACGAGCGCCTCGGGGCGCAGCCCCACCCGGTCCAGCGGCTGCCCGTCGGCCCGCTGCAGGTCCGCGGCCCCGACCCACCGGCGCGGGCGGCCCTGCGCGTCCAGCACCAGCAGCGCGCTGCGTCCGGACCCGCGCAGCACGGTCAGCGCCTGCTCCGCGGGGGTGTCCTCGGGCACGGTCGGCCACTCGCTGAGCCGGATGTCGCGCACCCGGCTGAGCCCGAGCCGCTTGAGCGACGCGCCCCGGCCGATGAAGTCGGCCACGAAGTCGTCGGCGGGCCGGGTGAGGACGGCCTCCGGGGTGTCGTACTGGACGACCCGCGAGCCCTCCCGGAGGATCGCGATCCGGTCGCCCATCTTGATCGCCTCGTCGATGTCGTGGGTGACGAAGACGATGGTCTTGCGCACCTCGGCCTGCAGCCGCAGGAACTCGTTCTGCAGACGGTCCCGGGTGATGGGGTCGATGGCGCCGAACGGCTCGTCCATGAGCATCACGTCGGGGTCGGCCGACAGCGCCCGGGCCACGCCGACGCGCTGCCGCTGGCCGCCGGAGAGCTCCTTGGGATAGCGGCCGCGGAACGTGGCGGGGTCCATCCCCACGGTCGCCAGCAGTTCGTCGACGCGGGCGCCGACGCGCTGCTTGTCCCAGCCGAGCAGGTCGGGGACCGTGGCGATGTTCTCCGCGATGGTCATGTGCGGGAAGAGCCCGATCTGCTGGATCACGTAGCCGATCCGCCGGCGCAGCTGGTCGGGGTCGCCGTGGGTGACGTCCTCACCGCCGAGCAGGATCCGGCCGGACGTCGGCTCGATGATCCGGTTGATCATCTTCATCGTCGTCGTCTTCCCGCAGCCCGACGGCCCGACGAGGATGACGATCTCCCCCTCGGGGACGTCCAGCGTCAGGTCCTCGACGGCCGGCGTCGCCTGGCCGGGGAAGGTCTTCGTCAGGTTCTCGAGCCGGATCATGGTCCGGCCGGCCGGGGCGCCGTCGTGCGCGCGTGCGGTCATCGGAGACCCTTCGAGGTGGTCAGCTTGCCGAGCAGGGTGAAGACGGCGTCGAAGAGGACGGCCACGACGACCACCCCGACGATCCCGGTCAGCACGAGGTCCACGGCCACGGGTGCGCCGACCCGTGCCAGCCCGGTGAAGATGAGGTTGCCGTAGCCGGGCCCGTTGACGACCGCCCCGATGGCGGCGATGCCGACGAGGATGACCGTGCTGACGCGGATCCCGGTCAGCACGATCGGCCAGGCCAGGGGCAGCTCGATGCGCCGCAGCCGCTGCCACCGGGACAGGCCCATGCCCTGCGCGGACTCGACGACCGCCGGGTCGACCGACAGCAGGCCGGTCACCGTGTTGCGCACCACGGGGAGCAGCCCGTACATGGTCAGGGCGATGACCACCGGGGTCGTCCCGAGGCCCACGATGCCGAGCAGCAGGACGAACAGCGCGAACGACGGGATGGTGAGGAAGGCCCCGGTCACCGCGATGGCGGCGGTGCGGGCCGTGGGGCTGCGGTAGGACAGCACCCCCAGCAGGACGCCGAGGACGGCGGAGAGCGCCACCGACACCGCCACGACACCGATGTGCTCGATCCCGCGCTGCAGGACGTCGTCCCGCCGATCCCACACGAAGTCGACGAAGTCCAGGGTCGTGGCTCCCCTCGTCGGCGCCTCCGACCCGACCGGAGGGGACCGTCTTCGCTGGTCAGCGCCGACGATCCCGGAGCACGGCACGCGCTCGCAACCCGGGGGACCCCCGGGTGCGGTCATCGGGATCGGATCGTTGCATTCCCCGGCGCGCGGCGATCGGCCAGGGAGGGCCAGGATCGGCGCATGACCGACCCCCGTGCCGGACAGCCGGCCGCCCCCGGCGACCTCGTCGACGTCGCCTCGCTGGTCACCGCGTACTACACGCTCGAGCCGGACCCGGCCGACCCGGCGCAGCAGGTGGCGTTCGGCACCTCCGGGCACCGCGGGTCGGCGTTCGACCGGGCGTTCAACGAGGCGCACATCGTCGCCACCACGCAGGCCATCTGCGAGTACCGCGCCGCCCAGGGGTACGACGGGCCGCTGTTCATCGGCCGCGACACCCACGCCCTGTCCGAGCCGGCCTGGGCCTCGGCGCTGGAGGTGCTGGTCGCCAACGACGTGACCGTGCTGGTCGACGCCGCGGACCGGTACACGCCCACGCCGGCGGTCAGCCACGCCATCCTGCGGGCCAACCGGGGCAGGAGCTCCGGCCTGGCCGACGGCATCGTCGTCACCCCGTCGCACAACCCGCCCCGCGACGGCGGCTTCAAGTACAACCCGCCCAACGGCGGCCCGGCCGACACCGACGCGACCAAGGTCGTCGCCGCCCGCGCCAACGAGCTGCTGCAGGACGACCTCGAGGGAGTGCGGCGGATCCCGTTCGCCCGTGCCCGGGCGGCCGCGCAGGCGCACGACTTCCTCGGCGACTACGTCGACGACCTGCCGTCGGTGCTCGACCTCGACGCGGTCCGCGGGGTCGGCGTGCGCATCGGCGCCGATCCGCTCGGCGGCGCCAGCGTCGACTACTGGGGGGCGATCGCCGAGCGGCACCGCCTCGACCTGACCGTCGTCAACCCGCTGGTCGACCCGACCTGGCGGTTCATGACGCTGGACTGGGACGGCAAGATCCGGATGGACTGCTCGTCGCCGTCGGCGATGGCCTCGCTCATCGGCAAGCGGGAGCGGTTCCAGATAGCCACCGGCAACGACGCCGACGCCGACCGGCACGGCATCGTGACCCCCGACCGCGGGCTGATGAACCCCAATCACTTCCTCGCCGTGGCGATCGCCTACCTGTTCGCCCACCGGCCGGAGTGGGGTGGCGAGGTCGTCGTCGGCAAGACGCTGGTGTCGTCGTCCCTCATCGACCGGGTGGTGGAGGGGCTGGGGCGGCAGCTGGTCGAGGTGCCGGTCGGCTTCAAGTGGTTCGTCCCCGGCCTGCTCGACGGGTCGGTCGGCTTCGGTGGCGAGGAGTCCGCCGGCGCTTCCTTCCTCCGGCGGGACGGCGGTGTCTGGACGACGGACAAGGACGGCATCCTGCTGGCGCTGCTGGCCAGCGAGATCCAGGCGGTCACCGGCAGCTCGCCGTCCCAGCTGCACGCCGAGCTGACCGCCCGGTACGGGGAGTCGGCCTACGCCCGCATCGACGCGCCGGCGACCCGCGAGCAGAAGGCGGCGCTCGGGAAGCTCTCGCCGGAGGACGTGACGGCGACCGAGCTGGCCGGCGAGCCGATCACCGCCAAGCTCACCCGCGCGCCGGGCAACGACGCGGCCATCGGCGGGCTCAAGGTGACCACGGAGAACGCCTGGTTCGCCGCCCGCCCGTCGGGCACCGAGGACGTCTACAAGGTCTACGCGGAGTCGTTCCGGGGCCCCGACCACCTGGCGCAGGTGCAGGAGGAGGCCAAGGCCGTCGTCACCGCCGCGCTGGGCGGCTGACGGCCGTCCGGTCCCCGGCGCGGACCCCGGAGGGGTCCCGCCGGGGATCCGGGGGTGGGCTCAGCTTGGGTCGGGGACGGCACCTGGCCGCGGTGTCGTCCGGTAGGACGACGGTGTCATCGCACGTCCTCGTCCACCCAGTCGAGGCTCTTGGTGACCGCCTTCTGCCAGTTGCGGTAGTAGCGCTCGCGCTCCTCGGCCGGCATCCGCGGCTCCCAGCGCTTGTCCTCGGCCCACTTGGCGGTCAGCTCGTCGAGGTCGGACCAGAAGCCCACGGCGAGCCCGGCCGCGTAGGCCGCGCCCAGCGCCGTCGTCTCGGCGATCTTCGGCCGGATCACCGGGACGTCGAGGATGTCGGCCTGGAACTGCATGAGCAGCTCGTTGCCGACCATGCCGCCGTCCACCCGCAGCTCGGTGAGGTCGACGCCGGAGTCGGCGTTCATCGCGTCGAGCACCTCGCGGGTCTGGTACGCCGTCGCCTCGAGCACCGCCCGGGCCAGGTGCCCCTTGTTGACGTACCGGGTGAGCCCGACGATGGCGCCGCGGGCGTCGGAGCGCCAGTGCGGCGCGAAGAGCCCGGAGAAGGCGGGCACGAAGTACGCGCCGCCGTTGTCCTCGACCGAGCGGGCCTGGTCCTCGATCTCCGGGGCGCTCGTGATCATCCCGAGGTTGTCCCGGACCCACTGCACCAGCGATCCGGTGACCGCGATCGAGCCCTCCAGGGCGTACACCGGCTTGCCGTCGCCGAGCTGGTAGCACATCGTCGTGAGCAGGCCGTTCTGCGACGGGACGGCCTCCTCGCCGGTGTTGAGCAGCATGAAGTTGCCGGTGCCGTAGGTGTTCTTGGCCATGCCCTTGGTGAAGCAGACCTGGCCGAAGGTCGCCGCCTGCTGGTCGCCGAGCGAGCCGGCGATCGGCACGCCGGCGAGGAACCCGGCCTTGCGGCCCCGGCCGTACTCCTCGGAGTTGGACCGGATCTCCGGGAGCATGGACGTCGGGATGCCCATCTCCTCGGCGATGTCGGCGTCCCAGGCCAGCGTCCGGTAGTCCATGAGCATCGTGCGGGAGGCGTTGGAGACGTCGGTGAGGTGCAGCCCGCCGTCGGCCCCGCCGGTCATGTTCCAGATCAGCCAGGAGTCGATGGTGCCCATGAGCAGCTCACCGCGCTCGGCCCGCTCCCGGGCGCCGGCGAACACGCCGATCCCCCAGCCGAAGTTGATGAGCAGCCAGTTGGCCCCGTTGCCGTACGTCCCCGGGAGGACGACGTTCGCGACCACCCCGACGCCGAGGAGTATCAGGACGCCGGTCCCGACGACCTCGCTGCCGAAGACTGTCCACAGGCTCATGCGCTGCTCCTCATCACCGGTGGTGCGTGGGCCCCGGAGCGGCGCCTGACCGGCACCGCCCCGGACGACGGCCGGGGCGGGTGACGCTATTCACACAGGTGGGAGGCGGACAACGGGTTCCGTCCGACGATGTCGGACAACCAGGACCGGTCAGCGCCGCTCGCCCCAGGCGATGCTCAGCTGCACCGCGCGCTCCCACTCCGGATAGGCGGCGTCCAGCGCGGCGACCCGGCCCGGGTCGGGCACCCACTGCGCCGAGCGGTGCCAGTTGCGCCGCAGCGCCCCGGTGTCCGACCACATCCCGACGGCGAGCCCCGCCGCGTAGGCCGCGCCGAGGGAGACCGTCTCCCCCACCATCGGGCGCACCACCGGGTTGCCGAGCACGTCGGCCAGGAACTGCATCAGCAGGTTGTTGGTGGTCATCCCGCCGTCCACGCGCAGCGCCTCCATCGGCAGGCCGGAGTCGGCGTCCATGGCCCGGACGACGTCCCGCGTCTGCCACCCGGTCGCCTCGAGCACCGCCCGTGCCAGGTGGCCCTTGGTGACGTAGGAGGTCAGGCCGGCGACCAGCCCGCGCGCCCGGCCGGCCCAGTGCGGGGCGAGCAGCCCGGAGAACGCCGGGACGATGTAGCACCCGCCGTTGTCCGAGACGGTGCGGGCGAGCGTCTCCACCTCGGCCGCCGAGCCGATCAGCCCGAGGCTGTCGCGCAGCCACTGCACCAGGGCGCCGGTGACGGCGATCGAGCCCTCCAGCGCGTAGTGCACCGGCTCCCCCGCCAGCTGGTAGGCCACCGTGCTGATCAGCCCGTGCCGGGAGCGCACCAGGGCGGTGCCGGTGTTCTGCAGCAGGAAGCTGCCGGTGCCGTAGGTGCACTTGGCCTCGCCGGGCGCGAAGCAGGTCTGCCCGAACAGCGCCGCCTGCTGGTCGCCGAGCGCCCCGCCGATGGGCAGCGGCACCGGCAGGGCGCTCGCGGTGCCGAGCACGCCGACCGACGGGCGGATCTCCGGCAGCATCGCGGCGGGGACGCCGAAGAAGTCGAGCAGGTCGGGGTCCCAGCAGCAGCGGCGCACGTCCATGAGCAGGGTCCGGCTGGCGTTGGTGACGTCGGTGACGTGCACCCCGCCGTCCGTCCCCCCGGTGAGGTTCCAGACCAGCCAGCTCTCCATCGTGCCGAACAGCAGCTCGCCGCGTTCGGCCCGCGCCCGCGCGCCCGGGACGGCGTCGAGCACCCAGCGCAGCCGCGGGCCGGCGAAGTACCCCGCGAGCTCCAGCCCGGTGCGCTCGCGCACGAGCGCGGCCTCCGGCCGGGCGGCCAGCTCCTCCACCAGGGGTCCGGTGCGGGTGTCCTGCCAGACCAGGGCGCGCACCAGCGGCCGGCCGGTGACGCGATCCCAGACCACCGTCGTCTCCCGCTGGTTGGCGATGCCCAGCGCCACCACCTGCCCGGGGGCGCCGGCCACGTCGCGCAGCGCCTGCGCGGCGGTGAGCTGCGTGTTCGCCCAGATCTCCTCCGGGTCGTGCTCGACCCACCCCGGTCGGGGGAAGTGCTGGCGGTGCTCGCGCTGGCGGACGGCGACCAGCCGGCCGGCGCGGTCGAACACGATCGACCGGGTCGAGGTGGTCCCCTGGTCCACCGCGAGCACGTACCGCTCGGTCACGGACCCTCCTCGCCGGCGCTCGTCGGCTCCGGAGCCGGCGGTGCCGTGTCCCCGCGTGACCTCGCGAGCTCGGTCACCGAACCTCCTCGCCGGCGCTCGGCGGTTCCGGAGCCGGCGGTGCCGTGTCTCCCCGTGACCTCGCGAGCCCGGTCACGTTCCCAGCTCCCGCGAGACGGCGGCCGCGGCCTGGACGACCATGGTCCGCACCGCCGGCCGCGCCCCCTCCGCGAACAGCTCCTCGGCCGGGCC
The DNA here is from genome assembly GCF_900143215.1 of Geodermatophilus obscurus. Lineage (GTDB taxonomy): Bacteria > Actinomycetota > Actinomycetes > Mycobacteriales > Geodermatophilaceae > Geodermatophilus > Geodermatophilus obscurus_A. Next base: position 38,439 of record NZ_FRDM01000034.1, read on the forward strand.
GCTGACGCCCAGCGCCCCGACCACCAGACCGCCGGGGCCGTGCACCGGCGCGGCGATCCCGCCCACCCCCAGCCGGTACTCGCCGCGCTGCTCGGCCCAGCCGCGGGCGCGGGCGGTCTGCAGCTCGGCCAGCAGCGCCGCCGGTTCGACGACGGTGCGCGGGGTGAGCGCCTCGAGCGGGGCGTCGGCCAGCGCCCGGGCCAGCGCGGGCCGGCCGGCCAGCAGCACCTTCCCGACCGCGGTCGCGTGCGCGGGCAGCACCGATCCGACCTCCAGCTCCTGCGGTGAGTCGTCGGGCCGGAACACGTGGTGGACGACGACGACCCGCAGGCCGGCCGGCGTCCCGAGCCGGACGGCGAACCCGCTGCGGGCGGCGAGCGAGTCAGCCCAGTTCGACGCCCGGGACCGCAGCTCGTTGGCGTCGAGGTAGTGCGAGCCCAGGCCCAGCAGGCCGGCACCGATCGCGTACCGGCCGGTGCGCGGGTCCTGCTCGACGAAGCCGACTGCCAGCAGCGTGCGCAGCAGGCCGTGGGTCGTCGTCTTGGGCAGCCCGACGGCGGCCGCCAGCTCGGTCACACCCATCTGCCCGCCGGACTCCACGACGGCGTGCAGCAGGGTGGCGGCGCGTTCGATCGACTGCACGGTGCCGGGCACGGCCGGGAACCCTAGGCCCTGCGTGTACGACGATGTCGAACGAGCGACGTCGACCGGCCTGCAGCCTCGGCCTACCGTTGAGACGGAGCAGTTCCTGCAGGAGGAGTCGGCATGCCCGTAGTCCCCGCTCTCGGTCCCGAGCAGCGTGCCCGAGCCTGGGCCGAGCTGGCCGAGCAGCCGTTCGAGGTCCTCGTCGTCGGCGGCGGGGTGACCGGTGCCGGTGTCGCCCTCGACGCGGCGACCCGCGGCCTGCGGACGGCGCTGGTCGAGGCCCGCGACTTCGCCAGCGGCACGTCCTCCCGCTCGTCCAAGCTGTTCCACGGCGGCTTGCGCTACCTGGAGCAGTTCGACTTCACCCTGGTCCGCGAGGCGCTGCACGAGCGCGACCTGAGCGTCACCCGGATCGCACCGCACCTGGTCAAGCCGGTGCCGTTCCTCTACCCGCTGGAGCACCGGGTGTGGGAGCGGCCCTACGTCACCGCCGGCCTGACCCTCTACGACCAGCTGGCCCGGCTCGGCGCGCTGTCCACCCCCATGCCCCGGCACAAGCACCTCAGTCGCCGTGGCGCCCGGCAGGTGTTCCCCGCGCTCAAGCCCGACGCGCTCGTCGGCGCCATCCGCTACTACGACGCGCAGGCCGACGACGCCCGGCACACCCTCACCGTCGCCCGCACCGCGGCCGCCTACGGCGCGACCGTGCTCAACTCCGCCGAGGTCGTGCAGTTCCACCACGCCGGCGGCCGGGTCACCGGCGTACGCGTGCGCGACGTGGAGACCGGCGCCGAGGTCGACGTGCAGGCCGAGGTCGTCGTCAACGCCACGGGTGTGTGGACCGACGACATCCAGACCCTGGTCGGCGGGCGCGGCCGGTTCCACGTGCGGGCCAGCAAGGGCGTGCACATCGTCGTCCCCCGCGACCGGATCAACGGCGAGGCCGGGCTGATCCTGCGCACCGAGAAGTCGGTGCTGTTCGTCATCCCGTGGGGCAGCCACTGGATCGTCGGGACGACGGACACCGAGTGGGACCTCGACAAGGCCCACCCGGCGGCGTCGCGGGCCGACATCGACTACATCCTCGAGCACGTCAACCAGGTGCTCGCCGTCCCGCTGAGCCACGACGACATCACCGGCGTCTACGCCGGCCTGCGCCCGCTGCTGGCCGGCGAGTCGGAGATCACCAGCCAGCTGTCCCGCGAGCACGCGGTCGCCCGCCCGATGCCCGGCGTGGTGGCGGTGGCCGGTGGCAAGTACACGACCTACCGGCCGATGGCCGCCGACGCGGTGGACGCCGTCGCCGACGACGTCACCCGCTCGGTGCCGCCGAGCGTCACCGAGAACATCCCGCTCGTCGGCGCCGAGGGCTACCACGCGATGGTCAACCAGCTGCACGGGCTGAGCGAGCACTGGGGCATCCCGCACTTCCGCGCCGAGCACCTGCTCAACCGCTACGGCTCGGAGACCCCCCAGGTGCTCGGACTGGCCGCCGACGACCGCTCCCTGCTGGAGCCGGTGCCCGGCGCCGAGGAGTACCTGATGGTCGAGATGGTGTGGGGCGCCGCCCACGAGGGCGCGTTGCACCTCGACGACCTGCTGGCCCGGCGCACCCGCATCTCGATCGAGACGTCCCACCGGGGCGTGGAGTCCGCCGAGCCGGTCGCGCGGGCGGTGGCCGGCGTCCTGGGCTGGGACGAGGCGCGGATCGGCAACGAGGTCGACAGCTACCGGGCCCGGGTCGAGGCCGAGCGCCGCTCGCAGGAGGCCGCCGACGACCAGGCCGCCGACGCGGTGCGGATCGCCGCCCCCGACACCCGCGCCGTCGCCGTCGGACGCGCGCTCATGTGACGTCGTCGGCCTCCCGGCCGACACCGCGGTGACATCGCGGTCCTCCGGACCGCACCGCGGCCGGCTGCCGCCCCGGCCGCCTCGGAGCCGCTGCCCGTGTCCCGGTCGGGGACCCTCCGGGCTCCGCGGACGGTCCACCCCGGCCCGGTGCCGTCCCCGACCCTCGGGGACCCGTCCCCAGGTGCCGTGCCCGGCCTGCGCTGAGCCGCTGCCTGTGC
>NZ_FRDM01000033.1 GCF_900143215.1 Geodermatophilus obscurus
GAGTGCGAGGTGTCCGGTGCCGCGGAGGTCGACGGGCTGAAGTCCATGGGCTCCTGGCTGCGTGGGCACGGGCACCTGTCGACCGCCGAGGCCGCGCGGGTGGTGCGCACCGGGCGAGCGCTTCAGCACCTGCCCGGGATGACCGCCGCGTTCGCCGCCGGTGCGGTGACCGCCGAGCAGGCCGGGCTGATCGCCCGGGTGACCGAGCCGGAGCAGCTCGCCCGCGCCGCCGAGCAGGGCGTGGATCTGGGTGCGGTGGACACCGTGCTCACCGACATCGCTCGCGAGCGGCCGCACGCCGACACCGCCACGGCGGTGCACCACTACCTGGACCGGCTGGATGCCGACGGGCCGGAGCCCGATCCCACCGAGGGGCGCCGGCTGGTCATCGCCCGGCACGCCGACGGCAGCATCACCGGCCGATTCGACCTGGATGCGGTGGGTGGGGAGAGGCTGCAGGCGGCGCTGGAGGCGGTGCAGGCCGGGCGGTGTGCCGGGGATGAGCGCACCAGGGCGCAACAGCTGGCCGATGCGCTGGTGCAGCTGGCCGACAACGCCCTGGCCTCCGGTCAGCTGCCGACGCTGCGCGGGCACAAGCCGCAGGTGATCGTCAAGATCGGCATCGGCGACCTGGCTGGCCCGCAGGTTGGCCGCGGTGCCGCCGAGACGGGGTTCGGCGCCACCATCTCCGCCGCCCGGGCCCGCTGGATCGCCTGCGACGGGGCTGTCACCCGCATTGTCATGGGCCCGGACGGGGTGCCGCTGGACGTCGGCCGCAGCGTGCGGCTGGTGCCACCGCACCTGCGCCGCGCCGCCGAGGTCCGCGACGGGGGCTGCGTGTTCGCCGGCTGCGGCGCCCCGACGCACTGGTGCGACGTGCACCACCTGATCGCCTGGATCAACGGCGGCGAGACCAGCCTGGACAACGCCGCCCTGTTGTGCGAGCGGCACCACACCAAGGTCCACCACGGCTTCCGCGTCGAGCGACAACCCGACGGCCGATGGCGCACCTGGCGACCGGATGGCACCGAGATCCTGATCGGACCCCAGCGGACCGGGCCACCGCTCACCACCGCCGCCTGATCCCGACACCATCCCGCCGTCACCCAGCCAGTAGCCGACCGATGCCCACCTCCGGACACCGCTCGGCTGCCGGCTGCCCGCGTGCGGGAGAGCGAGGGTCAGCTGCCGTCGAGGTACCGCCAGGCGCCGTCCTCGCGGACGAACCGGCTCGTCTCGTGCTGGCTGCCGGTCTCGCTCTCGTGCCGGTACCAGGCCCGGAACTCGACCGTGCCCTCCGCCGCGAGCAGCCCGTCGCCGGTGGTGGCGAGCACGTCGAGGCCGGTCCAGCGCACGGTCGGGTCGAGCTGCAGCGACGGCGGGCGGGTCGAGGGGTGCCAGGTGGCGAGCAGGTACGCCGGGTCGCCCACGGCGAAGGCGCTGTACCGCGAGCGCATCAGCTGCTCGGCGGTCGCCGCCGTCGCGGTGCCGTCGTGCAGTCGGCCGCAGCACTCCGCGTAGGGCAGCCCGGTCCCGCAGGGGCAGCGTCGAGGGGCCATGCCTGCGAGTCTCTACCGTTCGCAGGATCCGGCCCGGCAGCAGGGGGGGACCACGTGCGACACCTGTCCGCGCCACTGCGGGTCGGGCCGGTGACGCTGGCCAACCGCATCGTCTTCCCCGCCCACCTGACCAACTACGCCGTCGACGGCGGGTTCACCGAACGGCACGCCGCCTACTACGCGGCCCGCGCGGCCGGCGGCGCCGGGCTGGTCGTCACCGAGGAGCTCTCGACCGACCCGGCTGACCGGCCCTACGAGAAGCTCGTCCGCGGGCACGACCCCGCCGTCCTGCCCGGCATGCGGCGGGTCGCCGACGCCGTCCACGCGCACGGCGTGCCGGTGTTCGCCCAGGTCAACCACAACGGCGGGCAGTCGGACTCGGTGCATACCCGCATGCCGGTCCTCGCCCCGTCCCCGGTGGCCGACCCGCTGTTCCGCGAGGTGCCGCGCGAGGCCGGCACCGCTGACCTGGCCCGGCTGGTCGCCGGGTACGCCGGCGTCGCCGCCCGCTGCGCCGCCGCCGGGTTCGACGGCGTGGAGGTGCAGGCTTCGCAGTCCTCGCTGGTCCGCCAGTTCCTCTCCCGCGCCACCAACCGGCGCACCGACCGCTACGGCGGCCCGCTCGAGTTCCGTGCCCGCTTCCTCGTCGAGGTGCTCACCGCCGTCCGGGAGGCGCTGGGCCCCGGCCGCGCCCTCGGCGTCCGGCTGGCCGACGAGCAGGGCCGCGACGGCGGGACGACCCTCGCCGAGGCCGTGGCCACCGCGCGACTCCTCGCCGACCGCGGGCTCGTCGACCACATCAGCACCACCGTCGGCGTCGCGACGGCAACCCTGGACCGCGTCGTCCCGCCGATGACCACGCCGCCCGGTTACGCCCGCTACCTCTCGGCGGCGATCCGGAGCGCGGTCGACGTGCCGGTGATCGGCGTCGGCCGCTTCCTCACCCCCGCCCAGGCCGAGCGCGCGCTGGCCGACGGGGACTGCGACCTGGTCGGCGCCGTCCGGGCGCAGATCGCCGACCCCGAGTTCGCCGCCAAGGCGCTGGCCGGGCGGGACGGCGAGGTGCGCCGCTGCCTCGGTTGCAACCAGGAGTGCGTCGGCCGGGTCGGCCTGAACCGCCCGCTGGGCTGCGTGACCAACCCGCGGGCCGGCCGGGAGGCGCCACTGCCGGTGCCGCAGCGCCGGCGGCGGGTGCTCGTCGTTGGCGGTGGACCCGCCGGGCTGCGCGCCGCGGCCACGGCCGCCGCCCGCGGGCACGCGGTCACCGTCTGGGAGCAGGCGACCGACACCGGGGGAGCGCTCCGGCTCGCGGCGTCCGCCCCCGGCCGGGAGGGGCTGCGCCCGCTGGTCGACGACCTCGCGGCCGAGTGCGCGCGGACGGGAGTGGTGGTCCGCACCGGCGTGCGCGCCACCGCCGACGCGGTGCGGGCGGAGACCCCCGACGTCGTCGTCCTCGCCACCGGCGCCCGCCCGGTGCGACCGGACTGGGCAGGGGCCGGCGACCGGGTGGTCGACGTCCGCGACGTGCTCACCGGCGCGGTCGAGCCCACCGGCGACGTCCTGGTGGTCGACGACCTGGGCGCCACCGCGGCGACCTCGGTCGCCGAGCTGCTGGCCGCGCGCGGCTGCACGGTTGAGGTGGGCACGGCGGCGCTGGTCGTCGGCCAGGACCTCGGCCCCACCCTCGACCGGCCCGGCTGGGAGCGGCGGGCCGCGGCCCTCGGCATCCGGCGGACGACGGAGCGGCTGGTCACCGCCGTCGACGGCCGCACCGTGCGACTGCTGCACCACCCGACCGGCGCGGTCGAGGAACGCACCGTCGACTGGCTGGTCGTCGCGACCGCCCCACGGGCGGACGACGGGCTGTGGACCGCGTTGCGCGGCAGCGGCCTGGAGGTGCACCGGGTCGGCGACTGCCTCGCCCCGCGCCGCGCCGGCGCGGCCACCCTGGACGGGGACCGGGTGGGCCTGGCGGTCTGACTACCGTGGCGGCGGTGAGCACGCTCGCCGGCGCCACCTGGCCCGACCTGTCCGAGCGTCCGCTGCTGCTGGTGCCCCTCGGCGCCGTCGAGCAGCACGGCCACCACCTGCCGCTGGGCACCGACACCGCCGTCGCCTGCGCGGTCGCCGAGGCCGCCGTCGACGACCTGGACGGCGCTCTGCTCGCCCCCGCACTGGCCTACGGCGCCAGCGGCGAGCACGAGGACTTCCCCGGCACCGTCTCGATCGGCACCGAGGCGCTGACCGGGCTGCTCGTCGAGTACGGCCGGTCGGCGTGCCGCTGGGTCGGGCGGCTGGTGCTCGTCAACGGCCACGGCGGCAACCTCGACGCACTGGGCACGGCCGGCGCCAAGCTGCGGGCGGAGGGGCGCGAGGTGGCCTGGTTCCCCTGCGGTGTCGCCGGCGCCGACGCGCACGCCGGACGCACCGAGACGTCACTCATGTTGCACGTGGAACCCGAGAGGGTCCGCGGGGATCGAGCGGTGGCGGGGGAGACCACGCCGATCGCCGAGCTGCTGCCGCGGCTGCGCGCCGAGGGGGTGCGCGCGGTCAGCCCGACCGGCGTGCTGGGCGACCCGGCCGGCGCCTCGGCCGAGGAAGGCGCGGAGCTGCTCACCGGGATGGCCGGGCGGCTGGCCGCCGCCGTCCGGGCGTGGGACGTCGACCCCGCCGGCCGGCTGCGCGGCTGACGGAACCGCACCGGCCGCCCGGGGTTATCGTCCGACGCATGGGGTCCCCGTCCGGCTGGCTGGTCGTCGTCGACTACCAGGAGGTCTTCCGCGATCCGACCTCGCCGTGGACGACGCCGCGCTTCGACGAGGTCCGGCCGCGCATCCGCTCGCTGGTCGAGGCCTTCGGCGAGCGCGTCGTGTTCACCCGCTTCGTCGTCCCGGACGAGCCGACCGGCGCGTGGGCCGACTACTACGCCAAGTACGACTACTTCACGCAGGCGCACGCCATCCCGCTGTTCCAGCTCAGCGAGGACCCGGGCGGCCGCCCCGTCGTGGATGCGCCGACCTTCGGCAAGTGGGTCCCCGAGGTCGCGGAGCTGGTCGGCGGCGGCCCGGTCACCGTCGCCGGGGTGGCCACCGACTGCTGCGTGCTCTCCACCGTGCTGCCCGCCGCGGACGCCGGCGTGCTCGTGCGGGTGGTCTCCGACGCCTGCGCCGGCGCGAGCGACGAGGCCCACGACGACACCATGCGGATCCTCGGCTGCTACGCGCCCCTGGTCGAGGTCACCACGACCGCCGAGGTCCTGGCCGAGGCATGAGCGCCGGGCCAGCGGTCGCCGTCCCCCCGCGCGACCGGCTCCCCGACGGCGCCGCCGTCCTCCTGGACCCCCGCGTCCGCCGCCGCGACGGCGGGACGACGCTGCTCGGCGGGTCACCGCTGCGGCTGGTCCGCCTGCAGCCCCGCGCCCGCGACCTGCTGCGCACCGACCGGCTCGTCGTCCGGGACACCGCCACCGCCGTGCTGGCCGCCAAGCTGCTCGACGCCGGTCTCGCCCACCCCGAGCCGGACGGCGCCCCGGCGGGGCGGCTCACCGTCGTCGTCCCGGTCAGGGACCGCCCGGCCGAGCTGGCCCGGCTGCTCGCCGCCGTGCGCGCCGACCCCGACACCGCCGCCGTCCCGGTGGTCGTGGTGGACGACGGCTCCGCCGATCCGGCCGCGGTGACGGCGATCGCCGGCCGGCACCGTGCCCGGGTGCTGCGGCACGCCACTGCCCGCGGCCCGGCCGCCGCCCGCAACGCCGGCCTCCGTGCGGCGACCACGGACCTGGTCGCTTTCCTCGACTCCGACTGCGTGCCGCTGCCGGGCTGGTCCTCGGCCCTGGCCCGGCACGCCGCCGACCCGCGGCTGGCGCTCGTCGCCCCGCGGATCACCGCGCTGCCCGCGGACGGCGGCGGCTGGGTCGAGCCGTACGAGGCCACGGTGAGCGCGCTGGACATGGGCCCCCGCCTCGCTCCGGTCGCCCCGGGGACGGCGGTGTCGTACCTGCCCAGCGCCGCGATGGTGGCCCGCCGGGACGCCCTCGGCGACGGGTTCGACGAGTCGATGCGGGTCGCCGAGGACGTCGACCTGGTGTGGCGGCTGGTCGCGGCCGGCTGGCGGGTGCGCTACCAGCCGTCGGCCGCCGTCGCCCACGAGCACCGGGCGGCGACCGGGGAGTGGCTGCGCCGCCGCTTCTTCTACGGCACCGGCGCCGCGCTGCTCGCCGCACGGCACGGCGCCGCGGTCGCGCCGCTGGTGGTCGCGCCGTGGTCGGCGGCGGCCTGGGCGCTGGTGCTGACCGGGCGCCGCTCCGGCGCACTGGCCTGCGCCGCGGTGCTCGCCGGCGCCACCGCCCGCCTGGCGTCCCGGCTGGCCCGCCCGGGGGACCGCGCGCCGGTCGGGCTGGCCGCGGGGCTCGTCGTGCGGGGCAGCGCCGCGGCGGGGAAGACGCTGGCGCGCAGCGTCACCCGGCACCACTGGCCGGTCGCGCTGGCCGCCGCCGCGGTCTCCCGACGCGCCCGGCGCGCGGTCGCCGCGGCCGCCGTCGCCGACGCCGTCCTCGCCTGGTGGCCGCACCGCGGACGGATCGGGCCGCTGCGCTTCGCCGCCGGCCGACGACTCGAGGACCTCGCCTACGGCGCGGGCCTGTGGACGGGGGCGCTGCGGGCGCGCGACCTCCGGGCGCTCCTGCCCTCCCGGCCTGCACCGATGCCGCCCTCCCCGAACGTGTCACGCCCCACCGGCTCCCTGGTGGAATCGCGGAACAGCGGTCACGATGGGCGGACGATGGACCCCGAGCCCGCGGACGACCACATGACGGCTGAGCCGTGACGACGGTGAACCCGTGGGTCGCGCTGCCCGACGGCCTGCCCGACCCCGCGCACACCCGCAGGCTGCGCGCGGCACACGAGGCGCTCGTCACCCGCTCCGGTCCCGCGGTCCCGGACCAGGTCCGCGCCGTCGTCTGGAACTCCTGGCGGCGCAGCCTCGGCAGCGGCGTCGACCCCGACGGCAACGCCCCGCCGGTCGACCTGCTCGACGACGAGCTGCTGGCCTACCGCGCCGCACACCCGCTGGCCCCGGTGCTCCCGGTGATCCGCCGGCTGCTGGTCGAGGACGCCGAGGCCGACCGGATGATCGTCGCGATCACCGACGCCGACGGCCGGATGCTGTGGGTCGAGGGCGACCGGCAGCTGCGCGCGCGGGCCGAGACCATGCACTTTGTCGAGGGGGCACGGTGGGCCGAGGAGGTCGCCGGCACCAACGCCCCGGGCACCGCGCTGGCCCTCGACCACGCCGTCCAGATCTACGGCAGCGAGCACTACCGGCGCCCGGTGCAGCCCTGGAGCTGCTCGGCCGCGCCGGTGCACCACCCGGTCACCGGCGTGCTGCTCGGCGCCATCGACGTCACCGGCGGCGACCACGTGGCCAGCCCCCAGATGCTCACCCTCGTGCGGGCCACGGTGGCCGCCGTCGAGGCCGAGCTGCGCTGGCTGCACCGCGAGGACGCCGCCCGGCCGGCTCCCCCGACACCGCGGCCGGCCGCCCGTCCCGCCCCACGGCTGGAGGTGCTCGGCCGGGAACGCGCCCGGCTGGTGCTGCCCTCCGGCCCGGCGGAGCTCTCGCTGCGCCACTCCGAGCTGCTGCTGCTGCTCGCCGAGGCAGCAGCCGGTGGCGGCGGGCGCACGGCCGAGCAGCTGGCCGCCGAGTGCCACGCCGGCGACGCGGCAGCGGTCACCGTCCGGGCCGAGCTGTCCCGGCTGCGGCGGCTGGTCGGCGCCTCCCTGCTCGGCTCGCGTCCCTACCGGCTGACCGGTCCGCTGGAGACCGACCTGGACCAGGTGCGCCGGCTGCTGGCCCGCAGCGCCGTCGGCCCGGCCCTGGAGCGCTACCCCGGCGCCGTCCTGCCGCGCTCGTCGGCGCCCGGCGTCGTCGCCGCCCGGGACCGGCTCACCGCCTCGCTGCGGCAGGCCGTGCTCGCCGCCCGCCGTCCCGAGCTGCTGCTGCGCTACACCCGGCTGCCCGAGGCCCAGGGCGACGCCGCGGTGTGGCAGGCCTGCCTGGAGTCCCTGCCGCCCGGCGCTCCGAGCCGGCCGGCCGTCGCCGCGCACCTGCACCGCCTGCGCCGGGCTCCCCGGGCGCCGCTGCAGTAAGGACCCCCGGTGACGGGCAGGAGGCCTGCTACTGCAGCGTCTCGGCGAAGAGCGGGACGGCGTTCTCCAGCGCGTACCGAGTACCCAGCGCCGACCCGCTGGAGAAGGCGTTGACCAGCGTCGGGTCCTCGAGCACCAGGGCGTTGCCCTGCTGCACCGACGGCAGCGACTGCCACAGCGGGTTGTCGGTGATCTGGCCGGCCTCGACGAAGATCGGGAAGACGACGGTCAGCGGCGCGTCGAGCAGCGGCACCTGCTCCTCGCTGATCGAGACGAAGAAGCTCTCGCCGGCGAGGTCCTGGATGGCGGGCGCGTTGGTGAACCCCAGCGCCTCCATGAAGTTGACGCGGGTGTCCCCGCGGACGTAGGCGCCGAAGCCCTCGGAGGTGTAGGCCCCGACGGCGACCTCGGTGCCGTCGAACTCGGGGTGGGCCGCCGCGGCCTCGGTGAACTGCTGCTCGACCTCGGCCTGCAGCTCGGCGGCCTGCTCCTCGCGGCCCAGCGCCTGGCCCACCAGGTCCAGCTGCTGCTGCCAGGTGGTCAGGTACGCCCCGACGCCCTCGGGCTGGCCGATGGTCGGCGCGATCGCGTCGAGCGCGTCGTGGCGCTCCTGCGTGGCGGGAGAGCGGGTGTCGAGGATGAGATCGGGCTCCAGGGCGGCGATCGCCTCCAGGCTGGGTTCCAGCGTCTCGATGATCTCGGGGGCCTCGTCGTAGCGGCCCTCGGCCCACGGGCCCACACCCTCGCCGCCGAAGGCCAGCCAGTCGCTGGCCCCGACCGGCTGCACGCCGAGCGCCAGCGCCGTCTCGGCGTCCGACCAGCCCAGAGCGACCACCCGCTGGGGCTCCTCGGCGACCTCCACCGGGCCGAACGCCGTCTCGACGGTCACGGGGAAGGCGCCGCCGTCCGAGGACCTGCCGGACGCGGCGGCGTCCGCCGCGGACCCGGTGTCGCCGGAGCCGCAGCCGGCGACCAGGACGGTGGCGGCGAGCAGGGCGGTGCCACGCAGGAACGGGCGGACAGGCATGAGCTCTCCTCTGAGTAGGGCAGGCTCACCTAACTACGCCCCCGGAGAGCCGCTCCACCCGGGTCCCCGTCGCGGTCGTCCCCGGAGTCCCCGCAACGGCGCTGCAACGGCGCTGCAACGTTGCTCTCGTGCCGCGACTGCGGACTCGTCGACCGCAAGAGTCCCGAGGCCGCGGGGACATTTGGCTCCGAACTTCGCACCTGCGGCAGTCGAACTGTCGTTATCCTCGGGTAAGCGTGGCCTAAGTCACGTGCCGATCGCCAGACTCGGCGCAGGTGCGGCTGTGTCCGGAGCCACACGCGACCCCTGCAGAGGAGCGGAGGAAACGGTGACCCAGATCAACGTGCGGGTGGACGGGGTGACGTACACCGACGACGTCGAACCCCGGACGCTGCTGGTGCACTACCTGAGGGAGCAGCTGGGGAAGGTCGGCACCGTCATCGGCTGCGACACCAGCAACTGCGGCGCGTGCACCGTCCACCTGGACGGCGCGGCCGTGAAGTCCTGCACCGTGCTGGCCGTCCAGGCCGACGGCGGCGAGGTGACCACCATCGAGGGGCTGGCACCCGAGGGCGGCGGCCTGCACCCGATGCAGAAGGCGTTCCACGAGATGCACGGCCTGCAGTGCGGGTACTGCACGCCGGGGATGATCATGGCCTCGGTCGACCTGCTCAAGGAGAACCCGGACCCGAGCGATACCGAGGTCCGCGAGGGCATCGAGGGCAACCTCTGCCGCTGCACCGGCTACCAGAACATCGTCCGCGCGGTGCAGCAGGCCGCCGGCGAGATGCGCGGCTCCACCAACGGGCACGCCTCCCCGGCCGAGGTCGACACCGCGGCCGCCCCGCACGTGGCGGCGCAGTCGTGAGCGGGCGCGCGAGCTCAGCAGTCGAGTCAGCAGAGTCGGTCAGCGCGCCGACGAGCGCCGGCGAGGAGGCACGATGACCGCCGTCGAGGACCGGGCCACCACCGAGGCGCCGGAGCGCGAGGTCGGCAAGGCCCGCCGCCGCAAGGAGGACGCCCGGCTGATCACCGGCCGGACCACCTGGACCGACAACATGGTGCTGCCGGGCATGCTGCACCTGGCCGTCGTCCGCAGCCCCGTGGCCCACGGCAAGATCACCAGCATCGACGTCTCGGCCGCCCAGCAGGCGCCCGGCGTGATCGCGGTCCTCACCGGCCGCGACGTCGCCGACGAGCAGGGCTCCATCCCGTGCGCCTGGCCGGTGACCCCCGACATGGTCAACCCCGGCCACCCGTCGATCGCGGCCGACGAGGTCAACCACGTCGGCGAGGCCGTCGCGGTGATCGTCGCCCGCAGCAAGGCCGCCGCGCAGGACGCCGTCGAGCTGGTGGACGTCGACTACGACCTGCTGCCCGCGGTGCTGGACATGGAGGAGGCGGTCGCCGAGGGCGCCCAGCTCACCCACGACCACCTCGACTCCAACCGCAGCTTCCACTTCGTCTTCGACGGCGGTGAGGCCGGCACCGGGACCGACACGGACGAGGCCTTCTCCTCCGCTGAGGTCGTGGTCAGCCGCCGGTTCGTCCAGCAGCGGCTGATCCCGGCGTTCATGGAGCCCCGGTCGGTCGTCGTCCAGCCGCAGGGCGACAACTACACGATGTGGTCCTCGACCCAGGTGCCGCACATCCTGCGGATCATGCTGGCGATGGTCACCGGCGTGCCCGAGCACAAGCTGCGCGTGGTCGCTCCCGACGTCGGCGGCGGCTTCGGCGGCAAGCTGCAGGTCACCCCCGAGGAGGTCATCAGCCTGCTGGTGGCCCGCCGGCTCGGGAAGCCGGTCAAGTGGACCGAGACCCGCAGCGAGTCGCTGATGACGGCGCACCACGGCCGCGACCAGATCCAGTACATCGACATCGCCGCCGACCGCGAGGGCAACGTCAAGGGCCTGCGCTGCCGGATCCTCGCCGACATGGGCGCCTACCTGCGCCTGGTCAGCCCGGGCGTCCCGGTGCTCGGCGCCTTCATGTTCAACGGCATCTACAAGTTCCCGGCCTACCGCTTCGAGTGCGACGGCGTCTTCACCAACAAGGTGCCCACCGACGCCTACCGCGGCGCCGGGCGTCCCGAGGCGACCTTCGCCGTCGAGCGGATCATGGACGAGCTCGCCGTCGAGCTGGGCATGGACCCGCTGGAGCTGCGCCGCAAGAACTGGATCGGGGCCGAGGAGTTCCCGTTCACCTCGGTGGCCGGGATGACCTACGACAGCGGCGACTACGAGGCCGCCACGCAGCAGGCCCTGGAGCTGTTCGGCTACGACGAGCTGCGCGCGGAGCAGCAGCGCCGGCGGGAGTCGAACGACCCGGTGCAGCTCGGCATCGGCGTCTCCACCTTCACCGAGATGTGCGGCCTGGCGCCCTCCCGGGTGCTCGGCTCGCTGTCCTACGGCGCCGGCGGCTGGGAGCACGCCTCCATCCGGATGCTGCCGACCGGCAAGGTCGAGGTGGTCAGCGGGGCGACCCCGCACGGCCAGGGCCACGAGACGGCGTGGAGCCAGCTGGTCGCCGACCGGCTCGGTGTGCCGTTCGAGGACATCGAGGTGCTGCACGGCGACACCTCGGTCTCGCCGCGCGGGCTGGACACCTACGGGTCCCGGTCGCTGGTGGTCGGCGGGGCCGCGGTGGTCAACGCGGCCGAGAAGGTCGTGGCCAAGGCCCGCCGGGTCGCCGCCCACCTGCTCGAGGCCAGCGAGGACGACCTCGACTTCTCCGGCGGGAAGTTCGCCGTCCGCGGCACGCCCGGCTCGGAGGTCTCCATCCAGGAGATCGCCCTGGCCACGTTCGCGGCGCACAACTTCCCCGAGGGCATGGAGCCCTCGATCGACGCGGACGCGACCTTCGACCCGGAGAACTTCTCCTTCCCGCACGGCACCCACCTCTGCGCCATGGAGGTCGACACCGAGACCGGCATGGTGAAGATCCGCAAGTACGCCTGCGTGGACGACGTCGGCACGATCGTCAACCCGCTCATCGTCGAGGGGCAGATCCACGGCGGGCTGGCGCAGGGCATCGCCCAGGCCCTGTTCGAGGAGGCCGTGTACGACGCCGACGGCAACCTGACCACCGGCAGCTTCGTCGACTACCTGGTGCCCTCGGCCGCCGACCTGCCGCACTTCGACACCGGCAACACGGTGCACGAGGCCCCGGGCAACCCGATCGGCGCGAAGGGCGTCGGCGAGGCCGGCACCATCGCCAGCACGCCCGCGGTGGTCAATGCCGCGCTGGACGCCGTCCGGCACCTCGGGGTGCGCGACATCCGGATGCCGCTGACCCCGGAACGGGTCTGGCGGGCACTGCAGGACGGCGGGGACGGCGGCGACCGCGCCACCGCCGGCACCAATGCCTACGGCGGGGCGCAGACCGAGACCACCGCCGGCGTCTCCACCCCCCAGTCCGCCCTCGGAGGTGACCGGTGATCTGCCGAGACGACGAAGGAGTCGAGCCATGATCCCCGCTGCGTTCGCGTACGCCCGTCCCACCACCGTCGACGAGGCCCTGCGGGCCGTCGCCGAGGGTGGCGAAGACGTCAAGATCATGGCCGGGGGCCAGTCGTTGATCCCCGTCATGCGGCTGCGGCTGGCCGCGCCGGAGACGGTGGTCGACCTGACCCGGGTCGCCGAGCTGCGCGGCGTCCGGGACGACGGCGACGCCATCGTCATCGGGGCCATGACGACGCACCACGACGTCATGACCGATCCGCTGGTGCTGCAGCACGCGCCGCTCATCGCCGAGGCGACCGAGACGGTGGCCGACCGGCAGGTGCGTGCCCGCGGCACCTTCGGCGGAGCGCTGGCCCACGCCGACCCGGCCGGCGACCTGCCGGCGGTGGCCCTCGCCCTGGACGCCGACTTCGTCATCGCCGGCCCCCAGGGGCGCCGGACGGTGCCGGCGTCGGAGTTCTTCGTCGACTACCTGACCACTGCGCTGGAGGAGGGGGAGCTGCTCGTCGAGATCCGCGTCCCCAAGCTGGCCGGTGAGTGGGGGATGCGCTACGAGAAGTTCAACCGCGTGGCGCAGGCGTGGTCGATCGTGGCGGTGGCCGCGGTCGTCCGGCGGGAGGACGGGCACATCGCCGAGGCGCGGATCGGGCTGACGAACATGGGCTCGACGCCGCTGCGGGCCAGCGCGGTCGAGGCCGCGCTGGCCGGTGCCGAGGCCAGCCCCGAGACGATCGCCTCGGCGGCCCGGTCGGCCGCCGAGGGGACCTCCCCGACGAGCGACCTCAACGCCCAGGCGGACTACCGGGAGCACCTGGCGCAGGTGCTCACCCGTCGCGCGGTGACGGCCGCCGTGGGGCTGTAGCTTGACGCAGGGCCCCCTTGCCCCCCAGCACTCGCAGTAGAAGGACCCCGTCCTCCGCACCGCTCGCAGGCTCGCAGGCTCGCAGCGAGCCTCTGGACGGGGCCGGCCCTGGACGGGGCCGCGCCTGACTCGGCCGGCCCGCCCCTCGTGGGTGGGCCGGCCGACCGCCGCACCTCGGAGGTAGCACCGTGCAGTTGGAGAACTCGTTCACCGTCCCCGTGCCGATCGACGAAGCCTGGCGGGTGCTGCTGGACATCGAGCGGATCGCGCCGTGCATGCCGGGCGCGGCCCTGGACTCGGTCACCGGTGACGACTTCACCGGCCGGGTCAAGGTGAAGCTGGGCCCGATCAACCTCACCTATCAAGGAAAGGCCTCCTTCATCGAGAAGGACGCTGACGCGCACAAGGCGGTCATCGACGGCCGTGGCAAGGACCAGCGCGGCAACGGCACCGCGGCCGCGCTCATCACCGCCCAGCTCAAGGCCGAGGGCGACACCACGCGGGTCGACGTCCTGACCGACCTGAACATCACCGGCCGGCCGGCCCAGTTCGGCCGCGGCGTCATGACCGACGTCGGCAACAAGCTGCTCGGCCAGTTCGCCGACAAGCTCGCCGTCCAGCTGGGTGCCGGAGATGCCGGGGCGACGGCGGTCGCTGCTCCGGCACCCGCGGAGAAGGCGACGCCGGCGAAGCAGGCCGCGGCCACGGCGGCGGGTGCCGCCGAGGAGATCGCCGCCTCCGTGGAGCAGGTGCCAGCGGACAACGCGGTGGCGGAGAGGACCCGCCGGACCGCGGCGGCGGCGAAGAAGACCGCAGCAGCGGCCACCGACGGGGTGTCGGGGGGCGACACCGCCCCCGCTGCGGCCGACGCCGCCCCGGCGGCGGGCGACACCGCGCCGGCCGCCGTCATCCCGCCGCCGCCGACCAGGACGGCCGCCCCGGCGGCTCCGGCGGCCCGGACGTCGGGTCCCGAGCAGGCCGAGCCCGAGCCGATCGACCTGCTCGAGGTCGCCGGCGGGGCCGCGCTGACCCGCTACGCCGCTCCGCTGGCCGGTGCCGCGGCGCTGCTGCTCATCGTCACGCTGGTCGTCCGGCGCCGGCGCCGCTGATCGAGGACCCCCTCCTCCCCGCCCCTCGCACGCTCGGGGCGGTGCCCTGGAGGGGGCCGAGGTGCGTGGGGACGGCGGGGTCGCCGGGGCGCGCCCCGACGACCCCGGCCAGCCAGTCGACCGCGGCCAGGGCCACGACGTCCGGACTGCGGCCCAGCGCGTGGTCGCCGGGGACGGCGTAGAGCGAGGCGCCGGGCTGCCCGGTCAGCACCGCCGCGAGCTCCTCCGGGCGGCCGAGCGCGTCCCGCTCGCCCTGCACGATCCCCAGCGGCACCGCCACGGCGGTCAGCTCGCCGGCGCGGCTGCGCTCGGGGCGGCCCGGTGGGTGCAGCGGGAAGGCCAGGCACAGCACGCCGTCCGCCTCGAGTCCGGCCGCCGTCCGGCAGGCCACCCGCGCTCCTGCGCTGCGGCCGCCGAGCACCAGCGGGCCGGTCAGCCGACCGCCGTCCCGGAGCGCGGCGAGCACCGCCGTCCAGCCCTCGTCCAGCCGGGGCGGTGCCGGCGCGATGCGCTTCCCGGCCACCCGCCAGGGCTGCTCGACGGCCAGCACCCGCCAGCCCGCGGCGACGGCACCGGCGGTGACGGCGACCAGGTCGGCCGACCCGGTACCCCCGCCCGCCCCGTGGCCGAGGGCCAGCGTCCCGACGACGTCGCCCGCGGGCTCGGTGGCGGTGACCCGGGCGGGACCGAGCGGGGTGTCGACCTGCCTCATGCAGGGAGTGCGAGGAGCGCCTCGACCGCGCCGGCCAGGTCGCCGGCGACGATCGCGGCGGGGTCGTAGACGGCCGGGTAGGCGCGCTCGGCGCGCGGGAACCAGGCGGCCGTCAGACCCGCCCGCAGCGCGCCGTGCACGTCCCAGCCGTGCGACGCGACCAGCGCCAGGCGGAACGGCTCGACGTCGCAGACCCCGGCTGCCCACAGGTAGACCTCGCGGGCGGGCTTCCAGGCCCGGATGACCTCGCTGGACAGCGACCGCTCCACCAGCGCGGCGACGCCGCCGCGCTCCAGCCCCGCCTCGGCGACGCCGGGGGAGCCGTGGGTCAGCGTCACCACCCGGACGCCGGCCCCGACCAGCCGGCGGAGCGCGGGCTCGACGTCCGGGTGCGGCGCGAGCTCGAAGAAGGCGCCGGCGACCTGCGACCGCTCGTCCGGGCCGAGGTCGGTGGCCTGCGCCAGCGCGGCGTCGAACGCGTCGCGGAAGCGGCACCAGGTGCCGGTCGTGGCGGCGGCGAAGCCGGTGAGCAGGGTGCGGGCGAAGACCGCCGGCAGCAGGTCGGCCGGCTGCCCGAGCTCGACCAGCGCGGCCCGCACGGGGCCGAGGTCGAGCAGCGTCTCGTTGACGTCGAAGGCGACGACCTCCGGGCGCCGCGCGCTCACGTCGACCGGCTCTCGTCGGTGTCGGCGCGGCGGGCCTGGCGGTGGTGGCGGACGTCCTTGGCCCGCTTGTAGACCAGGTAACCGATGCCCAGGGCGAAGGCGGCGACGACGGCGTAGTCGAGGTACTTGAGGTTGGCCTGCACGAAGTCGCCGGCCGCCACGCCGAGGCCGATCAGCACGCTGTTCCAGATCAGGCTGCCGGCGGCGGAGAAGAGCAGGAACTGCCCGAACGGCATGCGCACGACCCCGGCGGGGACGGAGATGAAGCTGCGCACGATCGGCACCATGCGGCCGAAGAAGACCGCCGAGCGCCCGTGCCGCTCGAACCAGGCGAAGGTCTTGTCGACGTCCGCGGTCTCCACGAGCGGCAGCCGGTCGAGGAACGCGTGCGAGCGGCGCGGGCCGAGCGCCCGGCCGACGTAGTAGAAGAAGATCGCGCCCAGGATCGAGCCCAGGGTGGCGAAGAGGACCACCGGCACGACCGAGAGCCGACCGTCGTTGATCAGCACCCCGGCCAGGCCGAGCACCGCCTCGCTGGGGATGGGCGGGATGACGGTCTCCAGCAGGATCGACAGGCCCACCCCCACGGCGCCGAGCCGCTCGACCAGGTCGAGCAGGAAGCCGGTGATGCCGCCTCCGTCGGAGGACGCGGCGGCGGCGAGCGCAGACATGCGCCCACGGTAACGGCGTCGTCTGGACGGGACCGGGCGGCGGCGGGGGTAGGTTCGCCACCCATGCGGCAGCGCTTCACCGCCCGGGCCGTCGTCGTCGGGGACCGCGCCGGCACGGTCGTGCCCGATGCCGCGGTCGACGTCGAGGACGGCACGCTCACCTGGGTCGGCCCGGCCGCCGACGCGCCGGACCCCGGGGACGCCGAGGTCGTCGCCGTCCCCGGGGTGCTGCTGCCGGGGCTGGTGAACGCCCACTCGCACGCGCCGATGGTGCTGTTCCGCGGGCAGGCCGAGGGGCTGCCGCTGGCGCGCTGGCTTCGCGAGGTGATCTGGCCGCGGGAGGCGCGGCTGACCCCCGAGGACGTCGAGGTGGCGATGACCGCGGCCTCGGCGGAGATGCTCCGCGGCGGGGTCACCACCAGCGTCGAGATGTACTTCTCGCCCGGGCGGATCGCCGCCGCCGTCGGCCGCACCGGCGCCCGCGCGGTGGTGGCCACCCCGCTGCTGCCGCTGCCCGGGATGCCGCCGCCGGCCGAGCAGCTGGCCGACGCGGTGACGCTGGCGACCTCCGCGCCCGGCGACGGCGCCGTCGAGTACGGCCTCGGCCCGCACGCGGCCTACACGCTTCCGCTGCCGGTGCTGCGCGACGCCGCGGCCGCCGCCCGGGAGCACGGCCTGCTGCTGCACCTGCACGTCGCCGAGACCGCCGGCGAGGGCGGGGACCTGCTGGCCACCCACGGGCTGTCGGTGCCCGCCCTGCTGGCCGCGCACGACGTCCTGGGCGGGCGGGTGCTGGCCGCACACAGCGTGCACGTCGACGACGGCGACCTGGAGCTGTGGCGGGAGTACGACGTCGCGGTGGCCCACTGCCCGGCGAGCAACGCCAAGCTCGCCAGCGGGATCGCGCCGGTGCGGGCGATGCTCGACCGCGGGATCCGGGTGGGCCTGGGCACCGACGGGCCGGCGTCCAACGACGGGCTGGACCTGCTCGCCGACGTCCGGCTGGCCGCGGGCCTGGCCCGGCTCCGTGCGGGCTCGGCCACCGCGCTGACCGCCGCCGAGGCGTTCTGGCTGGCCACCGGCGCGGCGGCCGATGCGATCGGGCGCCCGGACCTCGGCCAGGTCGCCGTCGGCCGGCGGGCGGACCTGGTGCACGTCGACACCCGCGACCTGCTGTTCGACCCGGTGCTCGACCCGGTCGACCTGCTCACCCACCTGGTCTGGTCGGGCACCTCGCGGCTGGTGCGCGACACCTGGGTCGGCGGGCGGCAGGTCGTGCGCGACGGCGTGTGCACGACGGTGGACGCCGACGCGCTGCGCGCCGACGTCGCCGACCGCGCCCGGCGCCTCGCCGGCGCCTGAGCGGAGCGCGCCCGAGCAGAGTGCCCCGGCGCTGGGGGCGCGCCGTGTTCCCCGCCCGCCCGGCGCCGCTCAGTCGAGGACGGCCACCGCCTCGACCTCGACCAGCAGGTCGGGCTCACCGAGGGCGGCCACGCCCAGCAGGGTGGTCGGCCGGATCGGATCGCCCCGGATCGCGTCGGCGGCGCGGGAGACGCCGGCGCCGAGGTCGGCGAGCTTCTCCGGCGACCAGTCGACGACGTAGACGGTCAGCTTGGCCACGTCGTCGAACGTGCCGCCGACGGCCGCGAGTGCGGTGGCCACGTTGCGGTAGGCCTGCTCGACCTGGGCGGCCAGGTCGCCGGCGCCGACCGGCCGCCCCTCGGCATCCCGGGCGACCTGGCCGGACAGGTACACCGTCCGGCTGCCCGAGGCGACGGCCACCTGCCGGTACATCTGCGGGGTCAGCAGGCCCGCCGGGTCGATCAGATCGACGCTCATGTCGTCCTCCTCCACTCATTCCATGACGGTGTTATGTATAGCACCGCCATGGAATACTGGGCAAGTGCCCCGCACCGCCTCGCCCGCCGTCCGCGCCGCCCTCCTCGAGCGGGCGGCCGAGATGCTGACGCGCCGCGAGCCGGTGACGCTGCGCGCGCTGGTCGAGGGCACCGGGGCCTCGACGATGGCCGTGTACACGCACTTCGGCGGGATGCCGGGGCTGTGGCGGGCCGTCCGGCAGGAGGGCTTCACCCGGCTGGCCGCGCGGCTGGGAACGGTGCCCACGAGCGACGACCCGGTCCGCGACCTCGCCGCCCTCGGGGCGGCCTACGTGGCCAGTGCGCTGGCCGCGCCGGCCCTCTACCGGGCCATGTTCGACGCTGCGGCCGAGCTGGAGGACCCCGACGCCGCGGCGGCGCCCTTCCAGGCGCTGGTCGACGCCGCGGCCCGCGCCCGGGACGCCGGGCGCTTCGCACCGGACAGCGACCCCGAGGCCGTCGCGACGCGCTACTGGGCCTCCGGCCACGGCCTGACCCTGCTGGTGCTCACCGGCGTGCTCCCCGCCGACGCCCTCGCCGCGCACGCCCCGGCGGTCGCGGCCGCGCTGTTCGCCGCGGCCGGCGACGACGCGCAGCGGGCCGCCCGCTCGGTGTCCGCCGGCTGGTCGCTGCCTGCGTCGGCGGAGTGACCCGGGCGCGTTCCCCGCGTCCTGCCCGTCAGGTCAGGCCCGCAGCGAGATCGTCTCGCCGCGCAGCACCGCGCGGATCTCCCCGGGCGCGCGGCGGGCGGCCACCTCGCGGACGAAGTCGCCCAGCGGAGAGGCGAACCGGTCGTAGTCGTCGTAGTGCACCGGCACGGTGACCGGCGGCTTCAGCAGCTCGACCAGGTCGGCGCCCTGCCGGCCGTCCATGGTGACGGTGAACCCGAGCGCCCTGGTGCCGCCCAGGTGCGGGATGACGACGTCGAGCGGCCCGCAGCGCTCCAGCACCTCGCCGAGCTCCGGCCGGAAGACCGTGTCGCCGCTGATGTAGCCGCGCCAGCCGACCTCGCCGTCGCGCAGCAGCTCCAGCACGCTGCCCATCACCGGCGGCAGCAGCTTCGCGACCGGGCCGGGGCCGTGGGCGCCGGGGACCGAGGTGATCCGCAGCGTCGCGCCGTCCCGGGTGAGCTCGTGCCGCTGCCAGGGCGTGAGGTCGACGGTCTCCCGGAACCCCCGGCGGCCCAGCGCGCGGGCGGCCGCCGGGGTGGTGATGACGGGGGTGCCGCGGTCGAGGGTGCGGGTGGCGATCCGGTCCCAGTGGTCGGCGTGCAGGTGCGACAGCAGGATCGAGTCCAGCGCCGGCAGCTGGGTGGGCTGCAGCGCGGGCTCGGTGAGCCGCTTCGTCCACAGCCCCTTGCCGAGGTAGGCGCGCTGGCCGCGGTGCAGGAAGTTGGGGTCGGTGAGCAGGGTGAACGGGCCGAGCCGCAGCAGCGTGGTGGCGTTCCCGCCGAAGGTCAGCGTGACGTCGTCGGCGGGGGACGACGGGGTGGGCGCGGCCATGTCCCGGCGTCTACCCCGGTCGCTCCGCGGCCACGCAGTGCGGCGGGTCAGCCCTCGGCGGGCGCCCAGCCGTGGTCGATGCAGGCCCGGAGGAAGTTGGCGCCCGCCTCGACGACCGCGGCGTAGTCGAGGTCGTCCTCCCGGGTGTCCCGGAAGCGCTCGTAGGGGTCGGTCAGCGGTGTCGAGTCCGACTGCCCGAGCAGGTCGCCGGCCTGCTCGGTGACCTGGGCCCGCTGGTCGGCCGGGCTCCCCACCTCGATCCAGGCGGCCACGGCGTCGCACGCCTCGGTCGACGGCCGGTCCAGCTCGCCGCCCCCGCAGGCGGCGAGGGTGAGCACCGCCGCGGTGACGGCCCACACGCGGCATCGGAGCACCCCGCGAGGCTAGTGGCGCCCGTGCCGCACCGGACGGCGGGCCCTCGGGCCCGGCGTGGACCGTGCCGCCCGCGCTGGTAGACAGGGACGGTGGCTGCCTCCCGCGACGTGGACGCGTCCTTCCTCGCCCTCCCGCTCTCCGCGCTGACCGACGCCGCGCTCACCCGTGCCCTCGACCTGGGCTGCGAGCACGCCGATCTCCGGGTGGAGCGGATCCGCACCCAGTCGATCAGCCTGCGCGACGCCCGGCTGGAGTCCCTGGCCGACGGCGAGGACCTCGGCCTGGCCGTGCGCGTGGTGCACGAGGGCACCTGGGGGTTCGCCGCGGGCGTCGTCCTCACCGCCGCGGAGGCCGTCCGGCTGGCCGAGGAGGCGGTCGCCGTCGCGCAGGTGTCGGCGGCGGTCAACAGCGACCGCGTCGAACTGGCGCCCGAGCCGGTGTACCCCGACGCGACCTGGGTGTCCCACTACGACGTCGACCCGTTCGAGGTCCCCGACGCCGAGAAGACCGGACTGCTCACCGAGCTGTCGGAGCAGCTGCTGGCCGCCGACGGCGTCGAGCACGTGGAGACGGTCTGCCAAGCGGTCAAGGAGCAGAAGTACTACGCCGACACCGCCGGCACCCGCACCCGCCAGCAGCGGGTGCGCATCCACCCCGACCTCACCGCGCTCACCGTCGACCGCACCACCGGCGCGTTCGAGAGCATGCGGACCATCGCCCCGCCGGCCGGCCGCGGCTGGGAGTACCTGACCGGCACCGGCTGGGACTGGCGCGCCGAGATCGCCGAGATCCCCGAGCTGCTGCGCGAGAAGGCCAAGGCGCCCTCGGTCCAGGCCGGCCGCTACGACCTCGTCGTCGACCCGTCGAACCTGTGGCTGACCATCCACGAGTCCATCGGCCACGCCACCGAGCTGGACCGGGCGCTGGGCTACGAGGCGGCCTACGCCGGCACCTCGTTCGCCACCGTCGACAAGCTGGGCACCCTCCGCTACGGGTCCGAGATCATGGACGTCACCGGCGACCGCACCGCCCCGCACGGGCTGTCGACGATCGGCTGGGACGACGAGGGCGTCGCCGGCCAGCAGTGGGACGTCATCAGGAACGGCGTGCTGGTCGGCTACCAGGTCGACCGCAACACGGCGCGGATGGGCGGCATGGCGCGCTCCAACGGCTGCGCCTTCGCCGACTCGCCGCAGCACACGCCGGTGCAGCGGATGGCCAACGTCTCGCTGCAGCCGGCGCCCGACGGCCCCGCCACCGACGAGCTCATCGCCGGCGTCGAGCGCGGCATCTACGTCGTCGGCGACAAGAGCTGGTCGATCGACATGCAGCGCTACAACTTCCAGTTCACCGGTCAGCGCTTCTACCGGATCGAGGGCGGGGAGCTGGCCGGCCAGCTCCGTGACGTGGCCTACCAGGCGACGACGACGGACTTCTGGGGCTCGATGCGCGTCGTCGGCGGCCCGCAGACGTACCAGCTCGGCGGCGCCTTCAACTGCGGCAAGGGCCAGCCAGGGCAGGTCGCCCCGGTGAGCCACGGCTGCCCGGTGGCGCTGTTCGAGAACGTGAACGTCCTGAACACGTCCCATGAGGCCGGGCGATGAGCGGTGCGAGCGCCGGCGAGCGAGGAGCGCAACGATGAGTTCGTGGGACCGTCCGCAGGACGTCGTCGAGAAGGCGCTGGCCGCCTCCACCGCCGACGGACAGGTCGCCTTCGTCGTGGAGAGCTCGGCGGCCAACCTCCGCTGGGCGAGCAACAGCCTGACCACCAACGGCTCCGTGCGCTCCCGGCAGGTCGTGGTCATCTCCTTCGTCGACGGCGGCGCGGGGATGGCGGCCGGCACGGTGGCCCGCACCGGCAGCCCGGACGTCGCGGCGCTGGTGGCCGCCAGCGAGCAGGCCGCCCGCGACGCCGGCCCGGCCGAGGACGCCGTCCCGCTGGTCAGCGAGGCGCCGCCCGGCGCCGGCGACTGGGACGCCGACCCCGCGGAGACCTCGATCGGCGTCTTCCGCGACTTCGCGCCGGCGCTGGGAGAGGCGTTCGGCGGCGCCCGCGACCGCGGCGAGCTGCTGTTCGGCTACGCCGAGCACGGCATGGCCACCACCTACCTCGGGACGTCGACCGGGCTGCGGCTGCGGCACGACCAGCCCAGTGGCCGCGTGGAGCTCAACGGCAAGAGCGGCGACATGAGCCGCTCGGTGTGGGCCGGCGTCGGCACCCGCGACTTCGCCGACGTGTCCGTGGCCGACCTGGTCGGCGACGTGCAGCGCAAGCTCGGCTGGTCGCAGCGCCGCATCGACCTGCCCGCCGGGCGCTACGAGACCCTGCTGCCGCCCTCGGCGGTCAGCGACCTGATGATCTACACCCACTGGACGATGCAGGCCCGCGACGCCGACGAGGGCCGCAACGTCTACGCCCGGCCGGGCGGGGGCAACCGCATCGGCGAGCGGCTGGCCGCGCTGCCGCTGACGCTGCGGAGCGACCCGTTCGAGCCGGGCCTGGAGGCGTGCCCGTTCCAGGTGGTCAGCGGCTCGTCGGCCTCGGCCTCGGTGTTCGACAACGGCATGGGGACGCCGGCGGTCGAGTGGATCTCCGGCGGCGTGCTCGCCAACCTGATCCGGCCGCGGGCCTGGGCGCTGAGGACCACCGCACCGGCCACCGCCACCGTCGACAACCTCGTCCTCGAGCTGCCGGGCGCCACGGAGTCGCTGGACGAGATGGTCGCCGCCACCGACCGCGGTCTGCTGCTGACCACGCTCTGGTACATCCGCGAGGTCGACCCGCAGACGCTGCTGCTCACCGGGCTCACCCGCGACGGCGTCTTCCTCGTCGAAGGCGGAGAGGTGGCCGGCGCGGTGAACAACTTCCGGTTCAACGAGTCGCCGGTCGACCTGCTCGGCCGGATCACCCAGGCCGGGCGCACCGAGCGCACCCTGCCCCGCGAGTGGAACGACTGGTTCACCCGGGCCGCGATGCCCGCCGTGCGGGTCCCGGACTTCAACATGAGCTCGGTGTCGCCCGCCAGCTGAAAGAAGCCCCCGGCCCCCGCGCAGGGTCCCGCCGGCCCCGTCCAGAGGCTCGTCCCGAGCCTGCGAGGGGTGAGGGGACGGGGTCCTTCCTCCGTCACCCGACGTCCGGGTGGGCGGGCACGGGTGGGACGCGTGGGTCCCGTGGGGCGATGTGACCGGTCCGTCACAGCGGTTCCGCATGGCGCCGTGACGGTGCGCGTCTGTCCGCCTACCTTCTGTCGTGCGCGGCGGTGGGCCTTCGACTTCACCACCTCGCTCGCACGCCGAAACGTGCACCGGGTGGGGCTCTCCCCGCCCGACCGCAGAAGGGCTCCGGCGCAGCCGGACCGGTGAGGGGAGGGTCCCGTGACGAGGGCTCAGAAGCCGTCGGTCTTCCAGGTCGGCAGGGTGTGGGACGACGGGAACGCCGTCGTGGTGTCCGGTTGGGGCCTGGGCCTGTGCATCTCGGCGTGCGCCTGCCACCGCCACCCGTCGGCCGGGCACCTGGCCATCGCCGAGGACCAGGCCCAGGGCCTGATCGGCCTGGTCAGCCACCGCGAGGGCGGCTGCGACTGCTGCGAGCCGTGGACCGCCGACGAGCTCAGCGCCGTCGTCCGCGACCTGCAGGTCGTCGCCGGCCTCGACGCCCCGGAGCCCCTCGCCGGCTGAGGGAGGACCCCTCTCCGCCCCGCCTCGTAGCAGGGCTCCGTCCTCCCCACCCCTCGCAGGCTCGGGGCGGGCCTCGGGACGGGGCCGGCGGGACCCCGAGAGGTGGCCGTCCCCGCACGTCACCAGGCTCAGGACGGGACCGACGAACGCTCCACCCGGCCCGGCTCCGCACCCGCGGGGCCGGGCCGCGGTTCTGCCGCACCGCTGCCCGGGTAGGGCCGGTCCATGCTGGGACGAGCTGCCCTCCGAGGCGCCCTCGCCGGTCTCGCCGGCACCGCGGCGATGACGCTCGCCGAGAAGGTCGAGCAATCGGTGACGCACCGACCGGACTCCTACGTGCCCGGGCGCACCCTCACGGCGCTGACCACCCGTCGCCGGCTGCCGGGGTCCGCGCGCCCGCCCGTGCGCAACCACCTCATGCACTGGGGCACCGGTGCGCTCGTCGGCGCCCTGCGGGGCGTGTGGTCGGCCAGCGGGCTGCGCGGCTGGCGCGCCTCGGCCTGGCACACGTCGGTGCGGTTGGCCACCGACCAGACCCTCGAGAACGCCACCGGCGTGGGAGCGCCGCCGTGGACGTGGTCGCGCCAGGACCAGGTCGTCGACCTCGGCGGCAAGGCCGTCTACTCCTTCGTGACCGGTGCGGTCGCCGACCGGCTGGTCCCCCTCGCACCGGACCGCACGCCCGCCGGCTCCGCTCCGCCGCGCCGGCGGTAGCCCACACCCCCGACAGGACGCGGCCCTCCTGCGGCACACGGGGCCATCGGGGTCCGTGTGACGACTGAGTCGACCGCCCTGGGCTGCAGCCCGCGCGCCACCCCCTACCGCACGTCATCCCGTCCTTACCGTGCGTGCTCACGCGCTTGGAACACCGCCTCCTCCCCGGGGCGGGGCGCGGCGAGAGGGGGCCGGTCATGGGCCGCAACCGGACGACGAGGCGACGCTGGTCGCGCGCCACGCTGGCCGGCGGCCCGCTGTCCCTGGCCGTGGCCGTCGCGGTGCTGCTGACCCCGGCCACCGCGGGCGCGGCTCCGGCGTCGGCGGACGAGGCCTCGCGGCTGGTCGCCGAGGCGAGCAAGCAGGTGGCCGCCCTCGACGAGCAGGTCCACGAGGCCCAGCTGACCGTCGCCGCCCAGCAGCAGACCGCGGCCGACGCCGCCGCGCTGGCGTCCCAGGCCGAGGCCGTGCTCGCCGGTTACGGCCCGCAGCTGGCGGCCATCGCGCAGAGCGCCGGCACGACGCAGTCCCGGATGGCCGCCTTCCTCACCTCCGACTCCGCGGCGGACGTCGTCCAGCAGATGACCACGCTGGACCTCATCGCCGCCCACACCGAGGGTCTGCTCGGCGAGGTGTCGGTGGCCCAGCGCGCGGCCGGGCAGGCCCGTTCCGACGCCGACGCCGCTGCCGCGCAGGCCACCGCCACCCTCGTCGAGCTCGAGCGCCAGCGGGCCGACGTGCAGGCGCGGCAGCAGCAGTACGAGCGCGACTACGCCAGCCTCTCGG
Source organism: Geodermatophilus obscurus (assembly GCF_900143215.1). Taxonomy (GTDB): domain Bacteria; phylum Actinomycetota; class Actinomycetes; order Mycobacteriales; family Geodermatophilaceae; genus Geodermatophilus; species Geodermatophilus obscurus_A. The sequence continues at coordinate 25,145 of NZ_FRDM01000033.1, forward strand.
CGGCCGAGCAGGCCGCCGTCCGGACCGCCGTGGCCGGACCGGCGCTGACCGCCGACGTCGGCGCGGTCGTGGCCGCCGCCCCGAGCGGCGACGTCGGGGCCGTCCTCGAGGCCGCGCTCGCGCAGGTCGGCACGCCCTACGTCTGGGGTGGGTCGGCGCCGGGCGGCTTCGACTGCTCGGGCCTGACCAGCTACGCTTACGCCGCCGCCGGCGTCTCGCTGCCGCACTCCAGCCGCGCTCAGGCGCGGATGGGCACGGCTGTCCCGCGGGGCGACCTGCAGCCCGGCGACCTCGTCTTCTTCGGCTCGCCCATCTACCACGTGGGCATCTACGTCGGGAGCGGGAAGATGGTGCACGCCCGCACCTTCGGTCAGCCGGTCGCGGTGACCAGTGTGGACATGGGTGGCTACGCCGGAGCCCGCCGCATCCTGTGAGGGCGGCCCCGTCCCGAGGCTCGCCCCGACCTCGCGAGGGTGAGGACGGGGTCCTCCTGCAGGGGAGCCGACGGCAGCGCGAGCGGCGGCGGCCGTAGCGTCGCGAACCGTGACCGCAGCCGCGGAGTCCCCGCCCACCCTGCGTCCCGACGCGATCGGCTTCGGCGACGCCCTCGTCGTGGGCCTGGCCTCGACCTCGCCGGCCTACTCGCTGGCCGCGGTGATCGGGCCGGTCGTGGCGCTGGTCGGCGTGCACGCGCCGGGCGCGCTGCTCGCCTCCTTCGTGCCGATGCTGCTCATCGCGGCCGCGTTCGCCGCCCTCGACCGCGCCGACCCCGACTGCGGGACGACGTTCTCCTGGGTCACCCGGGCGATGGGCCCGTGGGCCGGCTGGCTCGGCGGCTGGGCGATCGCGATGACCGGCGTGCTGGTGGTCGGGTCGCTGGCCGAGGTCGGCGTCCGGTTCACCCTGCTCGCGGCCGGGCTCGACGGCTGGGAGTCCTCGACACCCGTCGTCCTCGGGCTGAGCGTGCTGCTGGTCCTGGCCATGGCGACGCTGTGCGTGCTGGGCACCGAGCTCTCCGCCCGGGTGCAGAACGGGCTGATCGTCGCGCAGACCGCGGCGCTGGCGGTCTTCGCCGTCGTCGCGCTGGTGCGCGGCCTGCGCGGGGACAGCCCGTTCGGCGCGCTGACCCCGCAGTGGTCCTGGCTGGACCCGTTCGGAGCGGGCGGCGCGGCGCTGACCGGCGGGCTGCTGCTCGGCGTCTTCGCGTACTGGGGCTGGGAGTCGGCGGTCAACCTGACCGAGGAGACGCGCGGGGACGCGGCCGGCCGGGCGGGTGTGCTCTCGACCGTCGTCCTGCTGCTGACCTACCTCGGCGTCGCGGTCGCCGTCGTCTGCTTCGCCGGCACCGGCTGGCTGGCGGAGAACGCCGCCGAGGAGGAGGCGGTCTTCGCGCTGCTGTCCGAGCGGGTGCTCGGCGGCTGGGACTGGGTGGTGCTGCTCGCCGTCGCCACCTCGGCGATCGCCGCCACGCAGACGACGATCATCCCGGCGTCCCGGACCGGCCTGTCGATGGCCCGGCGGGCGGCACTGCCGGCCCGGTTCGGGTCGATCTCGCCGCGCCACCGGACGCCGGACGTCTCGACCTGGTGGGTCGCCGGCGTGGCCGTCGCCTGGTACCTCGGCGTCAGCGCGGTGTCGGAGAACGCGCTGTTCGACTCGATCACCGGGCTGTCGCTGCTCATCGCGCTCTACTACGCGCTCACCGGCATCGCCTGCGCCGTGTACTTCCGGCGGCGGCTGATCCGCAGCCTGCGCGACCTGCTGCTGCTCGGCGTCGGGCCGCTGGTCGGCGCCGGGATGCTCGGCTGGCTGCTCGTGCTCTCCGTGCGTGACCTCGCCGACCCGGCGAACAGCTACACCGGCCAGGCCTGGCTGGGGCTCGGGCCGCCGCTGGTCATCGGCGTGGCGATCATGGCCGCGGGCGTCGTCCTCATGCTGGTGTGGCGGCGGCGCGACGCGCGGTTCTGGGACGAGCGACCGCAGGTCAGTACGGACGCCGTCCCTCGGCGAGCATCGTGACGACGGCGGCGATCCGGCGGGCGCGGGTCTGCGGTGTCGCGGCCGTGGCGACCCGGTGCAGGACGGCGTAGCGGTTGCGGCCGTCGAGGCCCTCGAACGCCTGCTGCGCGGCGGGGACGGCGGCCAGCGCGGCGGCGAGGTCGTCGGGAACGGTGATCGTGGCCGGGCCGGCGTAGGCGCGGTCCCAGCGGCCGTCGGCCTGCGCCGCCTCGACCGCGGCCAGGCCGGCCGGGCGCATCCGGCCGGCGGCGATGAGCGCCTCCACCGCGGCGACGTTCTTCTGCGACCAGACGCTGCGCGGCCGGCGCGGGGTGATCCGCTGCAGGTAGGAGGTCTCGTCCAGCCGCTGCGACCTCCCGTCGATCCAGCCGAAGCAGAGCGCCGACTCGACCAGCTCGGCGTAGGTCACCGAGGGGACGCCGGACCCCTTCTTCGCCAGCCGCACGTACAGCCCGGGGGCGGTCGCGTGCTCGGCCTCGAGCCACTCCTCCAGCGCCGCCTGGTCGGCGAAGGCCAGCACCGGCAGGTCGGTCGGCAGCGTCACGGCAGCCATCCTGGCGGCACCGGGCCTCCGGGCGGTGCGCCCGGGACGCGCCTGTGCTGTGCTGTCGCCCGTGGCCGAGAACTACATCGCCGAGTTGCCGTTCGGGTCCCCGAAGATCGATCCCGAGGCGTTCGTCGCGCCGACCGCCGTCGTGGTCGGCGCCGTGACGATGGGCCCGCGATCGAGCATCTGGTACGGCGCGATCGCGCGCGCCGACGCCGAGGTGATCGAGATCGGCGAGGGCTCCAACATCCAGGACGGCAGCACCCTGCACTCCGACCCCGGCTTCCCGCTCCTCGTCGGCCGCGGCGTGACCGTCGGGCACCGCGTGGTCCTGCACGGGGCCCGCATCGACGACGACGTCCTGGTCGGCATGGGCAGCGTCGTCCTGAACGGTGCCCACATCGGCTCGGGCTCCATCGTCGCCGCCGGCGCCGTCGTCACCCAGGGCACGCAGGTGCCGCCCGGCTCGCTCGTCGCCGGCGTCCCCGCCAAGGTCCTCCGGCAGGCCACGGACGACGACCTGGCGCACATCCGCGGGAACGCCGCCAGCTACACCGACCGCCTCGACAGCGCCCGCCGGGTGCGCCCGGTCGTCCGCAGCCCGCTGCCACCGGCCGGGCAGACGCCCGGCGACGCGATGGACTGAGGACCTCCCTGCAGGGTCACGTCCCCAGCAGGTCCCGGACCAGCGCGCCCACGGCGTCGGCCTCGACGAGGAAGCCGTCGTGCCCGTACGGGGAGGTGATCACCTGCAGCGGGACGCCGAGGGCGTCGGCCACCTGCTGCTGCAGCGCGAGCGGGTACAGCCGGTCGGTGTCGACACCGGCGACGACGGTCCGCGCGGTGACCCGGGCCAGTGCCGCCCGGACCCCGCCGCGGCCGCGGCCGACGTCCCAGGAGTTCATGACCTCGGTGAGCACCACGTAGCTGCCGGCGTCGAACCGGCGGACCAGCTTGTCGGCGTGGTGGTCGAGGTAGGAGGCGACGGCGTACCGGCCGTCGTCCTGCACCTCGGTGCCGAACCGGGCGTCGAGCTCCAGGCCGCTGCGGTAGGTGAGGTGCGCGATCCGGCGGGCGACGCCCAGCCCGGCGACCGGCCCCTCGCCGGGCAGATGGTCCCCGCCGGCCCACGCGGGGTCGGCGCGGATCGCGGCCTGCTGGGTGGTCTGGGTGCCCACCTGGTCGGCGGTCGCGGCGGCGCAGGAGGCGAGGAACAGCAGCCGCTCCACCCGGTCGGGCAGCGCCACCGCCCACTCCAGCGCGCGCATGCCGCCCATCGAGCCGCCGAGGACCGCCGTCCACCGGGGGATGCCCAGCGCGTCGGCGAGCGCGGCCTCGACCCGCACCTGGTCGGCGACCGTGACGGCGGGGAACCGCGAGCCGTACGGGGCTTTGTCGGGGGCGGTCGAGGAGGGTCCCGTCGTCCCCTGGCAGCCGCCCAGGACGTTGGCGCAGACGACGAACAGCCGGTCGGTGTCCAGCGGCGCCCCGGGGCCGACCAGCCCGTCCCACCAGCCCGGTGTCGGGTGCCCGGGGCCCGCGGGGCCGGCGACGTGGCTGTCGCCGGTCAGCGCGTGCTCGACGAGGACGGCGTTGCCGCCGCCGGGCGCGAGCGTCCCCCAGGTCTCGTAGGCCACCCGCACCGCCGGGAGCTCGCCGCCGCGCTCCAGCCGCAGCGGCCCGGGCAGGTCGAGGAAGCGCCGGTCGCCGACCGGGTCCCCCTCGCGCCAGCCCCCCAGCCGTGGCGGGGCCCAGGAGGTCACCCGGGCCCCGCCCACCTCAGGCCCCCTTCGCGGCGCGGAAGCCGGACTCCAGGTCGGCGAGGATGTCCTCGATGCCTTCCAGGCCGACGGCCAGCCGCACCAGGCCCGGCGTGACACCGGTGGTCAGCTGCTCCTCGGGGGTCAGCTGCGAGTGCGTCGTCGAGGCCGGGTGGATGACCAGGCTGCGCACGTCGCCGATGTTGGCCACGTGGCTGTGCAGCTCCAGGGCCTCGACGAACCGCTGGCCGGCCTCGCGACCGCCGTGCAGCTCGAAGGTGAGCACCGCGCCGGCGCCACGGGGCGCGTACTTCTGCTTCGCGGCGTGCCAGGGGGAGGAGGGCAGGCCCGGGTAGTTGACCCGGTCCACCTCGTCGTGGGCCTCGAGGAACTCGGCCACCCGCTGGGCGTTCTGCACGTGCCGCTCCATCCGCAGCGACAGCGTCTCGACGCCCTGGACGACGAGGAACGCGTTGAACGGCGAGACGGCCGGGCCGAGGTCGCGCAGCAGCTGCACCCGGGCCTTGAGCGCGTACGCCGGCGCACCCAGGTCGGCGTACACCACGCCGTGGTACGTCGGGTCGGCCGTGGTGAACATGGGGTGCTTGCCGCGGGTCCAGTCGAACGTCCCGCCGTCGACGATCACCCCGGCGATGACCGTGCCGTGCCCGCCCAGGTACTTGGTGGCGGAGTGCACGACGACGTCCGCGCCGAACTCCAGCGGCCGGATCAGGTACGGCGTGGCGATGGTGTTGTCCACGATCAGCGGCACGCCGTTGCGGTGGGCGACGCCGGCGACGGTCTCGATGTCGAGGACGTCGCCCTTCGGGTTGCCGATCGACTCGCCGAAGAACGCCCGGGTGTTCTCCCGCACCAGCGACTGCCAGTTCTCCGGGTCGTCGGGGTCCTCGACGAAGGAGACGGTGACGCCGAGCTTGGGCAGCGAGTGGTGCAGCAGGTTGTAGGTGCCGCCGTAGAGCGAGGCGGAGGCGACGACGTGGTCGCCGGCCTCGGCGACGTTGAGCATCGCCAGCGTCGTCGCCGACTGGCCGCTCGCCACCGCCAGCGCCGCGACCCCACCCTCCAGGGAGGCGACGCGCTGCTCGAGCGCGTCCTGCGTCGGGTTCATGATCCGCGTGTAGATGTTGCCCATCTCGGCCAGCGCGAACAGATCCGCGGCGTGCTGGCTGTCGCGGAACTGGTAGGCCGTCGTCGCGTAGATCGGCAGCGCGCGGGCGCCGGTCGTGGGATCGGGGCTGGTGCCGGCGTGGATCTGCCGGGTCTCGAAGCTCCAGCTCTGCGGGTCGCTCATGCGCCGTCTCCTCTTCCTCGCGGAGGACCCGCGGCGCGCGAGAACTCCGTCCTTGCCGGGCGGCGGATGCCGTCCGGCCGGCTCTTCCCCTGGGAGCACCTCAGACGGAGTAGAGGTTGCCGGGCAGCCAGCCAGGTGCTTGTCACTGCCTCTCGTGAGCCAGCGTGATCCTAGGCAGGCCGCCGTGCTCCGTGGAACCGGGCGTCTCGGGTGGTGGACCCGCAGGCAGCCCGGGCGCGGCCCGGGAGAGGCTGCCGGGGTGCGCGCACTGTTGTTCGACACCTTCGGCGGCCCGTTGACCGTGCGGGAGGTCCCCGCGCCCGACCCGGCCCCTGGCGGCGTCGTCGTCCGGGTGGGCGCCAGCGGCGTCTGCCGCAGCGACTGGCACGCCTGGCAGGGGCACGACCCGGACGTCGTCCTGCCGCACGTGCCCGGGCACGAGCTGGCCGGCACCGTGGCCGCCGTCGGGGCGGACGTCCGGCGCTGGCGGGGAGGCGACCGGGTGACCGTCCCGTTCGTCAACGCCTGCGGCCGCTGCGCGCAGTGCGCCGCCGGCGAGCACCAGGTCTGCACCCGGCAGACCCAGCCCGGCTTCACGCACTGGGGCTCGATGGCCGAGTACGTGGCGCTCGACGCCGCCGACGTCAACCTCGTCGCGCTCCCCGACGGGCTCGACGCTGCCACCGCCGCGAGCCTCGGTTGCCGCTTCACCACCGCCTTCCGCGCGGTCGTCCAGGTGGCGAGGGTGCAGCCCGGGGAGTGGCTGGCCGTGCACGGCTGCGGCGGGGTGGGGCTCTCGGCGGTGCAGGTCGCGGTGGTCGCCGGCGCTCGGGTGGTCGCCGTCGACGTCTCGCCGGCGGCCCTGCGGCTGGCCGCCGACCTCGGCGCGGAGCACACCGTGGCGGACCCGGCCGCGATCCCCGAGCTGACCGCCGGGGGCGCGCACGTCTCGCTCGACGCCCTCGGTGCGGCCGTCACCTGCGAGAACTCGATCCGGTGTCTGCGGCCGCGGGGCCGGCACGTGCAGGTCGGGCTGCTGCCGCCGGCCCAGGGCCGCCCGGCGGTGCCGATGGACCTCGTCGTCGCCCGGGAGCTGCAGGTGAGGGGCAGCCACGGCATGGCCGCGCACAGCTATCCCGCCGTGCTCGGACTGATCGCCGCCGGCCGGCTGCGGCCGCAGGCGCTGGTCACCCGGGAACTGGCTCTCGACGAGGCCGGCGCCGCCATCGCCGCGGTGGGCCGCGAGCCGGGGATCGCGGTGGTCACCCGCTTCTGACCGGTCAGGTCCCGGGCGCACCGGTCGCCGTCGGCACCGCGGTCGCGGTCGGCGCGGCGGTCGGGGGCGCCTGCGTCGTCTCGTCCCCGGCCGTGGTCGGTGCCGGCTCCGCGGACCCCGCCGGGGCCTCCTCGCCGGTCGTCCCCGCAGGTGGCGTGGAGCCGGGGTCGGCCGTCGTCGTCGGCGCCGACGACGGGGCCGTGGTGGTCGGCTCGGCGGTCTCCGCCGGGGCGGGATCCACCGGCGTCTGCACCGTCGACTCCGGCGCGGGCGCGACGGCCGCGTCCGGCGGGCGGACGTGGATGTAGAGCGTGTAGACCCCGACGAACAGCAGCGCCAGCACGACGGTCGAGGTGCGGGCGCGTCCGAGGTGGTGGGGCACCGCCGACCACCATCGGCGGGGGACGGGCGGCGGCGCGGTGCTCACCGACACCTGGCGGACCGGCTCGCCGGGGCCGTTGGTCTCCGGGGTGGTCACCGCACACCGTCGCCGGAGGACGGGGCCGAGGCGGTCAACCCGCCGGCCTGCGGTGCCGCCGTCGGCGGCGGGACGTTGAGGCCCTCTCGCCGGAACGCCGCCACGACGCGGGCGCGCAGGTCACGGCCGACCTCGAACTGCTTGCCGGGCAGCGTGCGGGCCACCATCCGGACGTTGACCTGCTCCAGGTCGATCGTCTCCACACCCATCACGCTGGGCGGGTCGAGCAGCAGCGGGCGCAGCCGCTGGTCGCGGAAGGCCTCCGCGCCGACGTCCTTGAGGATCTCGTTGACCCGGCCGACGTCCACGGTCGTCGGGACCGGGACGTCGACGACGGCGCGGGCCCAGTCGCGGGAGAGGTTGGTGACCTTGACGATCTGCCCGTTCGGCAGCGTGATGACCTCGCCGTTGGCCGAGCGCAGCCGGGTGACCCGCAGCGTGACGTCCTCGATGGTGCCCTCGGCGGGCTCGACCCCGCCGACGACCTGGATCGACACGACGTCCCCGAAGCCGTACTGCCGCTCGGTGATGATGAAGAAGCCGGCCAGCACGTCGCCGACGATCCGCTGGGCGCCGAAGCCGAGCCCGACACCGAGCACGGTCGCCGGCGCGACCAGCCCGCCGATCGGGATGCCGGCCCGGTCCAGCACGGCGAAGACCGCGACCGCGTAGATCAGCACGACGAGCGTCCAGGTGATCACCTGGGTCAGCGAGTGCCGGTGCTTGGCGGCCTCCGAGCGCACCAGGGCGTCACCGCCGGTGGCGCGGGCGTCGATGCGGTCGGTGATCTTCTCGCCGACCCAGGCGACGAACCGGGCCAGCAACACCGACCCCAGGACGAGCAGGACGATCTCCAGCCCGCGCCCGGCGAGCCAGGTCAGCAGCGTGTCCAGCGGTTCCATCGGTCCCCAGCCTCCACGGCGGACGTCGGCAACGGCAACCCGGTGCCGACCCGGTGCCGACCCGGTGCCGACCCGGTCCCGGCCGGTCAGCGCGGCGCGACGAACAGCGCCTGCGCGGAGCGGCCGATGCGGCCGGTGGCGTCGTAGAGGTCGGCGAAGCACTGCCCGGCACCGGAGGGGCCGACCGTGGTGACGGCGTCCGCGCCGAGCCACTCCCCGGCCGGGGGCCGCACCAGGGCGACGGTGAGGTCGACGTTGGCGAAGGTGGCCCGCTTCCAGTCCAGGACGGCGGAGATGCCGCTGGCCGCGTCGGTCATCACCAGCAGGTGCTGCAGCGGGCTGATCGGCTCGCCCTCGACCAGGGCGCACACCGGCCGGGTCCACGCGGCGGCCGGCCCCGGGGCGTTGAAGGAGCCGTGCGCGAAGCGCCAGTCCAGCGCCCGGTGGTAGGCCACGTCGGTGGTGAAGAAGGCCGCCGTCTCCGAGCGGCTCTCCTCCGGCCCGGGCAGCGGGACGCCGGCCTCCGGCGTCCCCTCGACCGGGGAGGTCCGCATCCGCCAGGCGGTCAGCCGCATCAGCGGCCGCGCGGGGCGGGTGGGGGAGGACTCCGCGGTCAGCACCGCCTCGAGCAGCTCGATCCGCCGTCCCGGCCGGAGCAGCCGGGCGGTGACCTGCACCGGGCCCACCGGCACCGGCGCGAGGATGTCGAAGGCCAGCCGCACGGTCTGCCCGTCGGGGATCCCGGTGACCCGCTCGGCCTCCCGGGCCAGCAGCGCCGCGACCGGCCCGGCGTGCTGCAGCCCCGGGTCCCACGGCCCGATGGTCAGGTCGGTGGCGAGGAAGCCGTCGCCGTCGGGGACGTAGAGGGCGGTGGGCAGGCCGGCGGTCACGTCGGGCAGTCTGCCGCCGCGGTCAGCCGCCGGAGCGGCGGGTCTCCCAGACGGCGAACGCCGTCCACGCCGCGGCGCCGACCGCGGCGACCACCCACAGCCAGCGCAGCGACGACCCGGTCGGGTTGGACAGCACCAGCAGGACGGCGACCACGAGCACCGCGCCGGCCAGCGGTGCGGTGCGCAGCAGCGTGCCCAGGGTGTCCGGCCCCGGGACGGTGATGAACACCACCAGGGCGACCACCACGAGGAAGGCGCAGAGGGCGGCCACGAACCCCGCCGTCACCCCGAACTCGTCCGGCAGGCCGACGGCGCCGAGACCCCCGAGGACGGCGCCCACCGCCAGCCACAGCAGCAGCTTCCGCCGGCGCGCTGACCAGGGCGGACGCGGCTCGCTCACGGTCCGGTGGCTCCCCTCGTCACGGCTCCGCCGTCCCGGTCGGGCGGACGCCTCGCTGCCGGTGGTGTGCCCGGCTCCCCGGGCGGGCACACCACCCGGTGGTCCTCCCGAGTCGGCCTCGCTGAGATCGCGGCGAGTTCGCACCCGTCCTGCGGCGTCCCTACCGTGGACGGGTTGCCGTCGGCGCTCCGTGCCGGTGGTGCCCGTCGTCGAGCGAGAGAGGGAGGCGCGCCGGCACCGGCGCGACGACACCTGTGACCACGACACCCGCACACCCCAGACCGTCCGGAGCCGCGGAGACTCACCCCGCCGTCGCCGAGCCACCGCCGTCGCCGGCCGACCGCGGGGCCGCGCTGGACCGCGCCGTCTTCGGCTTCGCCGCCGTCGTCGCCCTGGCCTTCGTGACCTGGGGCTTCGTGACCCCGGAGGGCCTCGGCGGCGCGAGCGGCACGGCCCTGGCCTGGGTGATGCACAACCTCGGCTGGCTGTTCGTGCTGCTGGCGTCGGCCTTCGTGGTCTTCGTGCTGTGGCTGGCCGCGAGCCGGTACGGGCGCATCCCGCTGGGCCGGGACGACGAGGCGCCGGAGTTCCGGACCGTCTCCTGGGTCGCGATGATGTTCAGCGCCGGCATGGGCATCGGGCTGATGTTCTTCGGCGTCAGCGAGCCGCTGTCCCACTACGTCTCCCCGCCGCCGGGAACCGTGGCGGCCGAGACGCCCGAGGCCCTGCAGACGGCGATGGCGACCACGCTGTTCCACTGGTCGCTGCACCCGTGGGCCATCTACGCCGTCGTCGGCTTGGCCATCGCCTACGGCACCTTCCGCCGCGGCCGGCGGCAGTTGATCAGCGCCGCCTTCGCGCCGCTGTTCGGCACGCGGCGCACCGAGGGCCCGGCCGGCACGGTCATCGACGTCCTGGCGATCTTCGCCACGCTCTTCGGCTCGGCGGCCTCGCTGGGGCTGGGGGCGCTGCAGATCGGCAGCGGCGCGGAGATCCTCGGCTGGGCCGGGGACGTCGGCAACGGGCTGCTCGTGGGCATCATCGCCGTGCTGACCGCGGCCTTCGTCGCCTCGGCGGTCTCCGGCATCGCCAAGGGCATCCAGTACCTCGCCAACACGAACATGGTGCTCGCGCTGATCCTGGCGGTGTTCGTGTTCGCCGTCGGTCCGACGGTCCTCATCCTCGACCTGGTGCCCACGACGATCGGCAACTACTTCGCCGATCTCGGCCGGATGGCGGCCCGGACGGAGGCCAGCGGCGGCGATGCGATGGCCGAGTGGCTCAGCGGCTGGACGGTCTTCTACTGGGCCTGGTGGATCTCGTGGACGCCGTTCGTCGGGCTGTTCATCGCCCGGATCAGCCGCGGCCGCACCATCCGGCAGTTCGTCACCGGTGTGCTGCTGGTGCCCAGCGTGGTCAGCCTGATCTGGTTCGCGGTCTTCGGCGGAGCCGGGATCGCCGCTCAGCGGGGCGGTGCCGACCTCGGCGGGCAGGCGACCGCGGAGGGTCAGCTCTTCGCCGTCCTCGACGGGTTCCCCCTGGCCACGGTGATGACCGTGCTCGTCATGGTGCTCGTGGCGATCTTCTTCGTGTCCGGCGCCGACGCCGCGTCGATCGTGATGGGCTCGCTGTCCCAGCGGGGCACCATCGAGCCGAGCCGGTCGACGGTCGTGTTCTGGGGTGTCGTCATGGGCGCGGTGGCGGCGATCATGCTGCTGGTGGGCGGCGACGAGGCGCTCACCGGCCTGCAGAACCTGACGATCATCGCCGCGCTGCCCTTCGCGCTGGTCATGGTGGGGCTCGCGGTGTCGCTGGCGAAGGACGTGCGCTCGGATCCGATGATGCTCCGGCGCACCGTCGCCGCGGAGGCGGTCGAGCAGGCCGTCGTGGAGGGCATCACCCGGCACGGCCAGGACTTCGTGCTGGTGGTGGAGCCGGCGCCGGACGCCGACCGCGACGGCGTGCCGGACACCGCCACCTGCACCGCCGCGCTGGTGGTCGCGGAGCACCACGGCTCCGGCGGCGCCCGGACGGCGCGCGACGTCGGCTCGCCGGTCCCCGACCCGGGCGCGCGGGTCCCCGACGGCGACCGATGAGTTCGGCCGGCCGGCCCCGTCTGCACCTGCGACGGGGCCGACCGGGCCCCCGCGACGCCGGGAGGCACGCCGTGCGCTGGATCTTCGTCAACCTGCCCGTGAGCGACCTGGCCGCGGCCAAGGCCTTCTACAGCGGCCTGGGCTTCGGCTTCAACGAGCAGTTCTCCGACGAGCGGACGGCGTCGGTCGTCGTCGCGGACAACATCGTGGTCATGTTGCTGACCCGCGACCGGTTCGCCGACTTCGTCCCGGACGGCGCCGAGGTCGGCGACCCCGCGAAGGCGACCACCGTGCTCAACGCGCTGTCGGCCGAGAGCCGCCAGGAGGCCGACGACCTGCTGGCGCGGGCGCTGGCCTCCGGTGGGCGCCCGTGGCAGCCGGCGCAGGACCACGGCTCCATGTACGGGGTGAGCTTCACCGATCCCGACGGTCACGTCTGGGAGGCCGTCTGGATGGACCCCGCCGCCGTGCAGTGACCCCGTCCGGAGCAGGGTGACCGCGACCCCCCGGTAGGGGGCTCGGGGGGTGACGGTCGCTACCGTCGGCCGCGTGTCCCGTCCTCCGCTCGGCCACGCGCTGACCGTCGCCGCCGCGGGCCTGTTCGCCGTCAACGGCACGGTCTCCACGCTGGCCCTGCAGGCGGGCGTCCCCGCGCCCTGGCTGACCGCCCTCCGCTGCGGCGGGGCCGCGGTCGTCCTGCTCGCCGTCCTGGCCGTCGTCGCGCCGGGACGGCTGCGGGTGTCCTGGCGGGAGGTGCCCTTCCTCGCGGCCTTCGGCGTGGTGGGCATCGCGCTGACCCAGTACCTCTACTACGTCGCGATCGGCCGGCTGCCGGTGGGCATCGCGCTGGTCTTCGAGATGACCGCGCCGGTCCTCATCGCGCTCTACGTGTGGCTGGTGCGCGGGGAGCGGGTGCGCCGCCGGCTGTGGGCCGCGCTGGGGCTGTCGCTGTCCGGGCTGGTCCTGGTGGCCGAGGTCTGGCGCGGCGGCGGCTCGCTCGACGCGGGCGGCGTGGCCGCGGCCTTCGGCGCGGCGCTGTGCCTGGCGACCTACTACCTGATGGGGGAGCGGGGCACCAGAACCCGCGACCCGGTGGCGCTCACCTGCTGGACCTTCGTCGCGGCCGGGCTGTTCTGGGCGGTCGCCGCACCGTTCTGGCCGTTCGACCCCGCGGTGCTGGGCGCCCCCGTGCCGGTCTCGCTCGGCTCCCTCCAGGTGCCGCTGTGGGTGCTGGTCGGCTGGATCGTCGTCCTCGGGGCGGTGCTGCCGTTCTGGCTGTCGCTCGCGGCGCTGCGGCACCTGCCGCCGACGACGGCCGGGCTGGTCGCCACGGTGGAGCCGGTGCTGGCCTCGGTCGTCGCCTGGCTGTGGGTGGAGCAGGTGCTGTCGGGGTGGCAGGTGCTCGGCGGGGTCGTCGTCCTCGTGGGGATCGGGCTGGCGCAGACCGCCCGGGCGGCGCGCCGTCCGGCGCCCGTGCCCGAGCCGGCCCCCGCCTGATCGGCCCCGCCCTGAGCTTGCGAAGGGTGGGGAGGACGGGGTCCTTCACGTCACCTTCCGGGCCTCGGTCAGCCAGCCGGCCAGCTCGGTCATGTACGCGGCCTGGGCGGTGTGGTCCATGCCGATGTACTTCCACGGGTGCTCCTGGCCGGCCTGCACCGCCGGCAGCAGCGGGTAGGTCGGCTGGGCGCGCATCTGCTCCGGGTTCTCCCCGCCGCGCAGCGAGTACAGGATCACGTCGCTCGGGTGGTCGGTCACCTGCTCCCAGCTGACGGACTCCCAGAAGTACGTGTCCCCGCCCGGGTCGACGAAGTCCACGCCCAGGTCGGAGTAGAGGCGCAGGGACGGGTCGTCGGCGGCCTTGCCCATCCACCAGCCCTCGGAGGCGGTGGCGTACACCGGCAGCACGGTGATCCCGCGCTCGCCGGCTGCGGTCAGCTCGGCCGACGCGGCCTCGAAGTCCTCGCGGGCCGCGTCGATGACCGCGGCGTCGGCCCCCAGGGAGCCGGCCAGCTCCACGGTCCGCTCGATGACGTCGGCGGCCGAGCCGCGGTAGGCGATCGCGACGATGGGTGCGATCTCGGCGACCTGTTCCTGCTGCTCGATCGACTCGAAGCCGTAGAGCGGCTGGCCCGGGTCCAGGGCACCGGAGGAGTCGGTGGGGTACACCGAGGTCACGATGACGTCGGGGTCGGCCGCGGCCAGCCGCTCGAGGTCGATCTGCCCGTAGCTCTCGCCCACGATCTCCAGGTCGGCGAGGTCCCTGCCCTCGAAGGCGACGTCGTCGGCCGCGGAGGTCTGGCCGAAGCTGGCCACCGGCTGCACACCGTAGTTCCACAGCGAGGCCACGACGTCGTTGAGGCCGGCGACGCGCTCGGGGGCGGCGTCGAGCTCGGCGGTGTTCCCGAGGTCGTCGGTGAAGCTCCAGCCGCCCTCGTCCGCTGCGGCCGGCCCGGCGGACCCACCGGAGCAGCCGGCCGTCGCGATCAACGCGGCCAGGGTGACGGTGGCGCCGGTCAGGTGGCGGGGTCCGCGGTGCACGGGTCTCCTTCCGATCGGACCCGGGGTGTTTCCCTGGCCAAGACGCTCAGGTTAGCCTTGCCTAAGTCAGCCGCCACACCGGTCGGCCGGATCGGGGGAGGATGCATGACGCTCACCGCGCAGCCGGAGGTCGTCGCCGCTCCCGCCTGGCAGTTCTTCGACGCCTCGGTCGCCGCGGTCCGCCGGCTGGGCCCGAGCTTCGTGCGGCTGACGCTCACCGGGACGGAGCTCGCCGGGTTCGGAGCGGCCGGCTGCGACCAGCGCTTCAAGCTGGTGCTCTCCCGCGACGACGCCGGTCTGGCCCGGCTGCGCGACCGCGGCCAGGCCTGGTACCCCGAGTACTGCGCTCTGCCCGAGGAGCAGCGCCCGGTCATCCGCACCTACACGGTGCGGGCGTACCGGCCCGAGTGCGCCGAGCTCGACGTCGACGTCGTCCTGCACGGAGTCGACGGGCACGCCGGCCCGGCCGCGAGCTGGGCGGCCGCGGCGGTGCCCGGCGACCGGATCGTGCTGCTCGGCCCCGACCGCCCCGGCGCCGGCCGTGCATGGGGCGTGGAGTGGGCGCCGCCGCCGGCTGCGCGCACGCTGCTGCTGGCCGGCGACGAGACCGCCGTCCCCGCGGTGTGCGCGATCCTCGAGTCCCTCACGAGCGGGCCCCGCTCGGTGACCGCGCTGCTGGAGGTGCCGACCGCGGACGACGCGATGAACGTCGCGCTGCCGGCCGGGGCGACGCTGCGCTGGCTGCCGCGGAACGGCGTGGCCCGCGGGTCGCGGCTGGTGCCGGCCGTTCACGCCGCGCTGTGCGAGCTGGGCATCGCCTCGACGCCGGCCACCCCGCCGGAGGAGGTCGGCGACGAGCTGCTCTGGGAGGTGCCGGACCCGGACGCCGCCTCGGGCTGCTACGCCTGGCTGGCGGGTGAGGCCGGCGTGGTGAAGACGCTGCGCCGCCGCCTGGTCGGCGACCTCGGCGTCCCCCGCGGGTCGGTGGCGTTCATGGGCTACTGGCGGCAGGGCGTCGCCTCCTGAAGGACCCCCTCCTCGCGAGCTCGGGGCGGTGCCCTGGAGGGGGCCGTCTCAGCGCAGCCGGCGGACCGGCACCACCATCGGCGTGCCGGCCACCGGGTCGGGCACGATCCGCGCCTCCAGGTCGAAGACGTCGGCCAGCAGCTGCTCGGTGAGCACCTCCTCCGGCGCCCCGGAGGCCACCAGCCTGCCGTCGTCCATGGCGACCAGCCGGTGCGCGTAGCGCGCGGCCAGGTTGAGGTCGTGCAGCACCACGACGACGGTGCGGCCGCGCTCGGCGTGCAGCCGCGCCACCAGCTCCAGCACGTCGATCTGGTGGGACAGGTCGAGGTAGGTCGTCGGCTCGTCGAGGAGCAGCAGGTCGGTGCCCTGGGCGAGTGCCATGGAGATCCAGGCGCGCTGCCGCTGTCCCCCGGAGAGCTCGTCGACCGGCCGGTCGGCGAGGTCGGCCATGTCCGTCCAGGTCAGCGCCTCGGCCACCGCCGCCTCGTCGTCGCGGGACCACTGCCGCAGCCACGACTGGTGCGGGTGCCGGCCGCGCGCGACCAGGTCGCCGACCGTGAGGCCCTCCGGGGCGACCGGGGTCTGCGGCAGCAGGCCGAGCACCCGGGCCACCTCGCGGGTCGGCGTGCGCGCGATGGCCCGGCCGTCGAGCAGCACCTGGCCCTCGACGGGACGCAGCAGCCGGCCCAGCGCCCGCAGCAGCGTGGACTTGCCGCAGCCGTTGGGACCGACGATCGCGGTGAACGAGCCGTCGGTGAGCTGCAGGTCCAGGTCGCGGACGACCACCCGGTCGTCGTAGGCCAGGCTGACCGACTCGGCGGCGAGACGGACCGGTCCGGCCCGGAGCGGGAGGGTGGTCACGGGGTGGGTGGTCACGGGGTGGGTGGTCAC
>NZ_FRDM01000013.1 GCF_900143215.1 Geodermatophilus obscurus
CCGTCGCCGGCGACACCTCGATGCCGGTGGCGGCGGTGAACGCCGCGGCGTGCTCGGCCAGCGTCGCCTCCGGGCACTGCGCCAGTCGGCCGGGCAGCCAGGCGCGCACCGCCTCGGTCTTGACCGCCGCCGGACCGGGCTTGATCGCCCGCCGTGGCGCCAAGCTGCCGGTCTGGCGGCGCAACCGCACGTACCGCTCGATGCTGGGCACCGACACACCGAACACCGATGACGCCTGCTCCCGGCTCATTCCGGCGTCCACTGCCGCCAGCAGCTTCTCCCGAAGATCCACCGAATACGCCCGCATGGCCCGGGCCGTACCCACCCATCAATTCACCCGACCACCGCTGTCAGTAGGCGTCCACCACGTTGACCAACGGCTCGTCGGCCAGCACGCGGGCCAGCTGCGCGGTGAGGGCGGCCGCGGCACGCGCGTCGGTTCCCGGGACCTCCCCGGCCACGTGCGGGGTGAGCAGCAGTCCGGGCGCCGACCAGAGCGGGTGGCCCGGCGGCAGCGGCTCCGGGTCGGTGACGTCCAGGGCGGCGCGCAGCCGGCCCGCCGTCAGTTCGGCGAGGAGTGCATCGGTGTCGACGACGGCGCCGCGGGCCGCGTTGACCAGCAGCGCGCCGTCGGGCATGGCGGCGAGGAAGGCGGCGTCCACCATGCCGGTCGTGGCCGGGGTGAGCGGCACGACGACGATCACCACGTCGGCCACCGGCAGCAGCCGGGGCAGCTCGTCGGTGCCGTGGACCCCCTCCCGTGGCCTGCGTGCGACCGAGGTCAGCTCGACGTCGAAGCCCGCGAGCATCCGGCCGATCGTGCGGCCGATGTCGCCGGCGCCCAGGACGAGCACGCGGGCACCGACCAGGGAGGAGTGGGTGGCGAACGACCAGCGGCCGGCGTCCTGCTCCCGGACGAAGAACGGGATGCCGCGCTGGGCCGCCAGCGTCGCGGTGACCGCCCACTCCGCGGTCGAGGGCGTGTGGGCACCACGGGCGTTGCAGAGCAGCACGCCCCGGGGCAGGCGCCCGACGAACCGCTCGGCGCCGGCGCTGAGCAGCTGCACCAGGCGCAGCCGGGGCAGCGCGTCGAGGAACCCGTTCCCGGGCAGGGTCGCGCGGTTGACGCGCGGCACCCAGACCTGCGCCCGGGTGGCCTCGCCGGTGGGGAGGCCGGCGTCGGCGTCCACCGGGTACGCGCGCACCCGTGGGGACAGTCGCTCGACCTCCTCGGCCAGCGCCGGGGTGGGGACGAGGACGTGCAGCGTCTCGTCGGGGCCGACGACGGAGGAACCACGGAACTCGGTGGGCACGGCCCCCGACCCTAGGAGGACCCCGTCCTCCCCACCCTCGCGGGCTCGGTGCGGGACCCGGGACGGGGCCGTCGGGCGCACGTACTGTTCGAGGAGTGAGCCGGCAGCACACGCGAGGGGGACGGGGCCTGGCCGCCGCCGCCCTGCTCGCCGTCGTCCTGGCCGGCTGCGGCAGCGACGGCTACGAGCCGGCCGGCCCCTTCCGGCCGCAGCCGGAGGGCCCGCCGCCCCAGGTGGGGCCGCCCACGGAGTCCCCGCAGGCACCCGGCCCGGGGGACCCGGCCGACCCGGAGGGCGAGGAGGACGGCGGCGACCCGAACGTGGTGGCCTCCGGCCTCACCGTCCCCACCGGCCTGGTCGTGCTGCCCGACGGCACCGCGGTCGTCGGCGAGCGGGAGACCG
Source organism: Geodermatophilus obscurus (assembly GCF_900143215.1). GTDB lineage: Bacteria > Actinomycetota > Actinomycetes > Mycobacteriales > Geodermatophilaceae > Geodermatophilus > Geodermatophilus obscurus_A. The sequence goes on from NZ_FRDM01000013.1 coordinate 1,716, forward strand.
GGCGGCTGCTGCAGGTCTTCCCGGACCGCTCCCCCGCCCGCGAGCTCATGACCGTCGGCGGCATCGACGCCGCCGGCGACGGCGGGCTGCTGGGGCTGGCGCTCTCGCCCACCTTTTCCGAGGACGGGCTGTTCTACGCCTACGTCTCGACGGCCACCGACAACCGGGTGGTCCGCTTCCCGATGGGCGGCATCCCGAACCCGGTGCTCACCGGCATCCCGCGCGGCGAGACGCACAACGGCGGTGGGCTGGTCTTCGCCGCCGACGGCACGCTGTTCGTGGGCACCGGCGACACCGGGAACGCAGGCCTGGCCCAGGACCCCGCGTCGCTGGCCGGCAAGGTGCTGCACGTCGACGTGTTCGGCCGCCCGGTGGGCGCGGACCCCGTGCACAGCACCGGCCACGCCGACGTCACCGCGCTGTGCGTGGGCGGCGAGGCATCGCTGTACGCCACCGACGACGCCGCGTCCGGGCCCGACGAGCTCAACGCCGTCGTCGAGGGCGGCGACGCCGGCTGGCCGACGGCGGGCCCGGCGAGCACCGGCCCGGTCGTGCAGTTCCCGACGGAGGGAGGCGGGCTCGGCGGCTGCGCGGTCGCCGGCCGCACCGTGTTCCTCGGCTCCCTGGACGGCCGGCGGGTGCACACGGTGCAGCTCGACGGCGGCGGCGTGCTGGCCGAGGAGCCGGGCGCGTTCCTCACCGACCGGTACGGCCGGCTGCGGACCGTCGTCCTCGACGGCGAGGGCGCGCTGTGGGTCACGACGTCGAACAAGGACGGCATCGGTACCCCGGCCGAGGACGACGACCGGGTGCTGCGCGTCTTCCCGCCGGGCGGGGCGTCCGACTCGCCGCTGTAGCAGCCCCTCGATGATCATGGCGCTGCGACCACCCTCGCGGTGGACGAGGTGGTCACGGCGCCATGATCGCGGGAGTCAGCTCCCGACCACGCGCTCCTCGAGCATGCGCTTCACCGTCGCGGCGTCGGCCTTGCCGCGGGTGGCCTTCATCACCGCGCCGACGAGCGCGCCGAGGGCCTGCACCTTGCCGCCCTGCACCTTGGCGACGACGTCGGGCGCTCCGGCGATCGCGGCCTCCACCGCGGCGACCAGCTCGTCGGACTCCCCCAGCACCGCCAGGCCGCGGGCCTCGACCACCTGCGCCGGGTCGCCCTCGCCGGCGAGCACGCCGTCGAGCGCCTGCCGGGCCAGCTGGTCGTTGATCGTGCCCTCCGCGACCAGGCGGGTCAGCTCGGCGACCTGCCGCGGGGTGACGGCGAGCTCGGCGAGCTCCGCGCCGGCGTCGTTGGCGCGACGGGCCAGCTCGCCGAGCCACCACTTGCGGGCGTCGGCCGGGGTGGCGCCGGCGGCCACGGTGGCGTCGACCAGTCCGAGCGCACCCGCGTTGACCAGCCAGGCCATCTCCGTCACCGACAGGCCCCACTCCTGCTGCAGCCGCGCGCGGCGGGCGACCGGCAGCTCCGGCAGCTCGGCGGCGAGCTCGTCCACCCACTCGGCGTCCGGGGCGATCGGCACCAGGTCGGGCTCGGGGAAGTACCGGTAGTCGGTGGCCTCCTCCTTGCTCCGTCCCGGCGAGGTGCTGCCGGTGTCCTCGTGGAAGTGCCGGGTCTCCTGCAGCACCCGGCCGCCCGCGTCGAGGACGGCGGCCTGGCGGCGCATCTCGTACCGGACGGCCCGCTCGACGCTGCGCAGCGAGTTGACGTTCTTGGTCTCGGTGCGGGTACCCCACTCGAGGCTGCCGACCGGAGCCAGGGAGGTGTTCACGTCGCAGCGGAGGCTGCCCTGCTCCATCCGGACGTCGGAGGCGCCGAGGGTCTGGATGATGTCGCGCAGCTCGCTGACGTAGGCGCGGGCGACCTCCGGGGCCTTGGCGCCCGCGCCGGGGATCGGCCGGGTGACGATCTCGACCAGCGGGATGCCGGCCCGGTTGAAGTCGACCAGCGAGTGCGAGGCGCCGTGGATGCGGCCGGTGGCCCCGCCGACGTGCAGGTTCTTGCCGGTGTCCTCCTCCAGGTGCACCCGCTCGATCTCCACCCGGTAGGTCTCGCCGTCGACCTCGACGTCGAGGTGGCCGGCGGTGCACAGCGGCTCGTCGTACTGGCTGGTCTGGAAGCCCTTGGGGATGTCCGGGTAGAAGTAGTTCTTCCGGGCGAAGCGGCACCACGAGGCGATCCGGCAGCCCAGCGCCAGCCCGATGCGGATGGTCGCCTCGATGGCGGCGGCGTTGGCCACCGGCAGCGAGCCGGGCAGGCCCAGGCAGACCGGGCACGTCTGGGTGTTGGGCTCGGCGCCGAAGGTGGTGGCGCAGCCGCAGAACATCTTCGACGCGGTGCCCAGCTCGACGTGGGTCTCCAGGCCGATGACCGGCTCGTAGCGGGTGAGGGTCTCGTCGTAGTCGACGAGGGTGTCGCTCATCTGGAGTTGGTCTCCTTCGGACCGGTGCTGCGGCCGCTCAGCCAGGCCCCGACGGCGGTGAGCAGACCCAGGACGATGAAGACGGCGAAGAACACCTCGCCGGTGACGATCCAGCCGACCAGGCCCACGAGGACGACGAACGCGGTGAGGGCCCAGGCGGCCTTGAGCGCGCCGTTCATGCCGCGGTCCGCTGGGTGAGCTCGTCGAGGAACCGGGAGCCGCGGGTGGCGTCCAGCGCCGCCTCGACCGCGGCGGCGACCCGGTAGCAGCGGTCGTCGGCCAGCGCCGGGGCCATGACCTGGAAGCCGACCGGCAGCCCCTCGGACAGCCCGCACGGCACCGAGATCGCCGGCAGCCCGGCGAGGCTGGCCGGCAGCGTGCACAGGTCGGCGGCGTACATCGCCAGCGGGTCGTCGACGCGCGCGCCGATCGGCCAGGCCACCGTCGGGCTGGTCGGGCTGACCAGCACGTCGACGTCGTCGAACGCGCTGGTGAAGTCCCGGGTGATCAGCGTGCGGACCTTCTGCGCCTGCCCGTAGTAGGCGTCGTAGTACCCGGCGGACAGGGCGTAGGTGCCGAGCACGATCCGCCGCTTCACCTCCGGGCCGAAGCCCTGCTCGCGGGTCAGCGACATGACCTCCTCGAGGGAGTGGCTGCCGTCGTCCCCCACCCGCAGGCCGAAACGCATGCCCTCGAAGCGGGCCAGGTTGGACGACGCCTCGCTCGGCGCGATCAGGTAGTAGGCCGGCAGCGCCAGGTCGAACGCCGGACAGGACACCTCGCGGACCTCGGCGCCCATGCCGGCCAGCAGCTCGACGGTCTCCCGCACGCGGTCCAGGACGCCGGGGTCGTAGCCGTCGGTGTGCCCGTCGCCGCCGAGCTCGCGGACGACGCCGACCCGCAGGCCGGCCAGCTCACCGCGGGCGCCCTCCTGCGTGGACCGCACCAGGGCCGGCACGGGGGCGTCGATGCTGGTGGAGTCGCGGGGGTCGTGCCCGCCGATCGCCTCGTGCAGCACGGCCGCGTCGAGCACGGTGCGCGCCATCGGGCCGGCCTGGTCGAGGCTGGAGGAGAACGCGATCAGCCCGTACCGGGACACCGAGCCGTAGGTGGGCTTGTGCCCGACCAGGCCGGTCATCGCGGCCGGCTGGCGGATCGAGCCGCCGGTGTCGGTGCCCAGCGCCCAGGGGGCCAGCCCGCCGGCGACCGCGGTCGACGATCCGCCGGAGGAGCCGCCGGGGATCCGGTCGGGGTCCCACGGGTTCCGCGTCGGGCGGTAGGCGGAGTTCTCGGTGGAGGAGCCCATGGCGAACTCGTCCATGTTGGTCTTGCCCAGCAGCACCGTGCCGGCGGCCTTGAGCCGCGCGGCGACGGTCGCGTCGTACGGCGGCCGCCAGCCCTCGAGGATCCTCGAGCCGCTGGTCGTCGGCACGCCCTCGGTGACGAAGACGTCCTTGAGCGCGACCGGCAGGCCGGCCAGCGGGCCGAGCTCCGCACCTGCGGCGCGGGCGGCGTCGACCTCGCCGGCGCGGGCGAGTGCGGCCTCGGCGTCGACGTGCAGGTAGGCGCCGAGGACGTCGTCCTGCGCGGCGATCCGGTCGAGGTAGGCCTGGGTCAGCTCGACCGAGCCGGTCTCCCCGGCCGCGAGCCGGCGGCCGAGCTCGGCGGCGTCCAGCTGCGTCAGGTCGGTGTTCACGGGGGCGGTCACTCCTCCTCCCCGAGGATCTGCGGCACGCGGAAGCGGTCGTCCTCGGCCGCCGGCGCCTGCGCGAGGACGACGTCGCGCGGCAGGCTCGGGGTGACGACGTCCTCGCGGGTGACGTTGGTCAGCGGTACCGCGTGGGTCATCGGCGGGACGTCGCCGGCGTCGGCCTTCCCGACCGCGGCCACGGCGTCGAGCACCGCGGACAGCTGCCCGGCGAAGTGGTCGAGCTCCTCGTCGGTGAGGGCGAGGCGGGCCAGCCGGGCCAGCTGCGCGACGTCCTCACGCCCGAGTCCGGCGACGGCATCACGCCCGGGTCCGGCGACGTCCTCGCGGCCGAGCGCGGCGGACGCCTGCGACTCGGCCGTCTCCTGCGGGGAGGGGGTGCTCATGCGGGGGCGGGACTCTCCTCGGTCGGCGCCCGACGGGCGCTCGTCACCACGTTCGGAACCTCGCCACTGTACGTGCCGCGCCTGTCGCGCCGGTCGGCCGGAGGCGGTCCGCGCCAGGTCGCTCGACCGGCGGGCCGTCGATGGGGGAAGCTGTCGCCGCCCGCGATCGACGGAGATCGAAGAAGGACCCCCTGCCCCCCACCGCTCGCGAGCTCGCGGCGGGACCCTGCAGGGGGCCGCTGACCCGGAGGCACCGTGTCCTATCTCCTTCGGCTGGTCGTGCCCGACCGCCCCGGCATCCTCGGCGCGGTGGCCACCGCGCTCGGCGAGGCGGGCGTGGACATCGTCTCCGTCGACGTCCTGGAGCGCGGTGGCGGCGTAGCCGTCGACGACATCCTCGTGGACCTGCCCACGGGCCGGGTGCCGGACAGCCTGATCACCGCCGCGCGGTCGGTGCCGGGGGTGCAGGTCGAGTCGCTGCGCCCCTTCGCCGGCCCCCTCGACATGCACCGCGAGCTCGAGCTGCTGGAGGCGCTCGCCCGGGCGGCCGAGGACACCGCCGCGAAACTGCTCGCCGCCGAACTCCCTCGGGTCTTCCACAGCGGCTGGGCCGTCGTCCTCCGGGGCGCGCAGCGGTGTCCCTGCGAGGTGCTCGCCGCCTCCGAGGCCGCGCCCACCTTCGACGAGATGACCCTGCCCTGGCTGCCCATGTCCGCGCCGCAGCTCCTGCCGAGCGAGGCGGAGTGGCTTCCCGAGCGGTGGCGGGAGATGGCCATCGAGATGATGGCCACCCCCTTCGGCGACCCCGGGACGGCCGTCGTCATCGGCCGCTCCGGCGGGCCGGCGTTCCGCCGCTCGGAGCTGCTGCGGCTGGTCCACCTCGCCGGCATCGCGGCCAGCGTCGCCCACCTGCCCCCGGCCTGAGCTCTCACCTCGCCGGCTAACCGGCCGCTCGCGCGCTCGGTCGACCGCCACCACTTCTCCTTCCTGAGCTGGGCTTTCCGCTTGCAGCAGCACCCTGTTCGAACGTATGATCGATTGCATGGGCGACGGCGGGCGGACCAGCACCCCGGGTGCCGAAGCTGCGCCCACCGTGGGGTGGGCGTCCGGTCCGCTGGGGGTGGTGCAGGCCGCGGACCGGGAGATCGCCCGGCAGGTCGCGGTGCGGGCGCGGGCGGTGGCGGCGTTCGCCGCGTCGCGGCCGGCGTGGACGGACCGGCAGCAGGGCGAGCGGGGCGCGATGAGCGCCGAACGCTGGGCGGCCCGCCCGGAGGTGCTGCGGTCGGTGTCGGAGTGGGCCACGCCGGAGCTGGCGATCGCGGTGAACCTGACCCAGCAGGCCGCGCAGGACCTGCTGCAGGAGTCCTTGACGCTGGTGACCCGGCTGCCGGGCACGCTGGCGGCGCTGGAGTCCGGGCTGCTGCACCGGGGGCACCTGTGGCACCTGCTCGACAAGGTCGCCCCGATCGCCGATGACCGGCTGCGCGCCGAGGTCGAGGCCGACCTGCTGGCCTGGGTCGGTCGGCGGCAGACGGTAACCTCCCCGGCGCAGCTAGGCGACAAGGCCCGCAGGGTGGTCGCTCGGCGTGATGCCGCGGCGGCCGGGCGGCGGCTGGCCCGGGCGCTGAAGGAGCGCGGCATCTCGATCCGGCCGGAGCGGGCCGACGGGATGGCGGCGGTGACGGTGGTGTGCACGCTGCCGGAGGCCAGGGCCTTCTACGCCGCGCTGGTGCAGTGCGCCGAGGCGCTCGTCGACGAGCCCGGCGGGCCGGTGCGCACCCGCGGGCAGAAGATGGTCGACGCCCTCGTGGACTTGGTGCTGCGCCCCGGGAAGACCGACCTCCCACCGGTACAGGCGCTGCTGACCATCGTGGCCTCGGTGCACACCGCCCTGGGTGGCGACCAGCTCGGTGAGGTGGACGGCATGGCGGTCCCGGCGGAGATGGCCCGCCAGCTGGCCCGCGCGTTCGCCGGCCTGGACACCACCCCGTCCGGTGCTGAGGACATCACCACAGACCGCACCGCCAGGGACGGCACCGCGGCTGACGGCATCGTCACCGAAGCGGCCGGATCGCCGGAGGACAGCGCGACCACCGACGACTCAGCGGTCACCACGGGCAGCACCGTCGGCACCGACATGGAGACCCGACCGGTCGACACGGAGCCGAACGACACCGCGTCGTCGGCCGGGGGCACATCCTGGCCCGACGATGTCGAGGGCGGCCCGGTCGAGCGGGCCGCCCAGGAGTTGAGCGGCTTCGACTTCGACCAGTGGCTGCAGGAGCTGGTGCGCTCCGGCTTCGGCGATGACCCCGCCCCCGATGACCCTGGCTGGCTCCCCGGTGGGCCACCGGACCCCAGCGAGTGGGACGCCGGTCCCTGGCACGACCCCTGTGAGTGGCTCGACGACCACGACCACGACCACGACAACGGCCACGACCAGCACCTGCCCGCACCCGATCCCGATAGCGATGCCGATGCCGATGCCGATGCCGATGGTTCGGCGTCGCCGGACGGTGATCCGCCCGGCGGTGGCTGGTGGGCGGCCGCCGACTGCGCGGTGGACCAGGCAGGTGCGACGGTGCACGCCGCCCGGCTGGCGCTGGGCGCGGCCAGGCGGATGGTGCGCACCGCGCAGAAGGCCGACGCCGCCGACGAGGCCGTCTGGGAGGTGAGCACCGCCGGGCGGGTCACCGCCGCCGACGACGCCCTCGCCGCCCTCGCGGTGGCCGCCGACACCCAGCGTGAGGAGTTGGCCGCGCTGCTGATGGCCACAGGCGGGGGTGGGCTGGCCGACCAGCCCCGCATCGCGGTCACCGACGCGATCACCGGCGCCCTGCTGACGCTGACCGACCTGCCTCAGCTTCGGCGCACCGGCACCTGTGGGCGACCGGCGTGCCGGCGCCGGCCGGAAGCCTGCGGCCACGACCTGACCGGCCGCCCTGGTCTCGGCCGGCCCGGCCCCACCGACGCCTACGCGCCGGGTGCGGCGCTGGACCGGTTCGTCCGCGCCCGCGACCGGCGCTGCCGCTTTCCCGGCTGCCGCCGCCGCGTGCCCAAGGCCGGCGAACTGGACCACCACCGGCCGCACGCCGAGGGTGGGGGGACCGCCGCAGCCAACCTGGCCGGCTACTGCACCGGCGACCACCGCGGCAAACACCAGGCCCCCGGCTGGCGACACGACCTGGCCCCCGACGGCAGCCTCACCGTCACTACCCCCACCGGCCTGACCGCCACCACCCAACCCCCGCCCTACTGAGCGACCCGCGGCCCGAGGCGAACTCTCGAGGGTCCGGTGCCGATGCGCCCCCTCAAGGCGCCGCCGCACGGCGACTTCGTCACCCGGCTCCCCGACCGGGCTCGGCGACAGGACGACCGGGACCGTCGTCAGTGGTCGCCGCGTCGTCGGAAGCTGCGGTGTCGGAGGCCGACGCCTCGGCAGCCGGCTCGCTGCCGTCGCCGATCGTCGCCACGGCGCGGGCAGCCTCCGGCCCCTCCTCCAGCAGCACCCGGAAGCCGTCGGCGTCCAGGATGGGCGCCTTGACCTGCACCGCCTTGTCGTACTTGCTGCCCGGGTCGGCGCCCACGACGACGAAGCCGGTTTTCTTGCTCACCGAGCCGGTCACCTTGCCGCCGCGCTCCTGGATGGCGGCGATCGCCTGGTCGCGGCTGTGGTCGCGCAGCGACCCGGTGACGACGACGGTCACCCCGGTCAGCGGACCCGGCCCGGCGTCATCCCCCTCGTCGGCCATCCGCACCCCCGCCGCCCGCCACTTCTCGACCACCCCGCGGTGCCAGTCGACGGCGAACCACTCCGTGACCGACCGCGCGATGGTCGGCCCCACGCCGTCGGCGGCGGCCAACTCCTCCTCGGACGCCTCGGCGATCCGGTCGAGCGAGCGGAAATCGCGGGCCAGCGCCTGCGCGGCCGTCGGTCCGACGTGCCGGATGGACAGGGCGACCAGCACCCGCCACAGCGGGACGTCCTTGCGGGTCTGCAGGTTCGCCAGCAGCTTGCGCCCGTTGGCCGACAGCGTGCCGTCCTTCTTGGTGAAGAACGCCGTTCGGCACAGCGCGGCCTCGTCCAGGGAGAAGACGTCGCCCTCGTCCTCGATGAGGTGCTCCTGCAGCAGCGCGATGCCCGCCTCGTAACCGAGGTTCTCGATGTCGAAGGCGCCGCGGCCGGCCACGTGGAAGACCCGCTCCCGCAGCTGCGCGGGACAGGACCGGGCGTTCGGGCAGCGGATGTCGGCGTCGCCCTCCTTCTCGTGCCGCAGCTCGGTGCCGCACTCCGGGCAGTGCGTGGGCATCTCGAACTCACGCTCGGCGCCGGTGCGCGCGGCGACCACCGGCCCGAGCACCTCGGGGATCACGTCGCCGGCCTTGCGGATGACGACGGTGTCGCCGATCAGCACGCCCTTGCGCCTGACCTCGCTGGCGTTGTGCAGGGTGGCCAGCTGCACCGTCGACCCGGCGACCTTCACCGGCTCCATGTAGGCGAACGGCGTGACCCGCCCGGTGCGCCCGACGTTGACCCGGATGTCGAGCAGCTTGGTGGTGGCCTCCTCCGGCGGGTACTTGAAGGCGATCGCCCACCGCGGCGCGCGCGAGGTCGAGCCCAGCCGGCGCTGCAGCGCCACCTGGTCGACCTTGACCACCACGCCGTCGATCTCGTGCTCCACCGAGTGCCGCTGCTCGCGGTAGCGCTCGATGTAGGCCCACACGCCCTCGAGGTCGTCGAGCACCTCGAAGCGGTCGCTCACCGGCAGGCCCAGCTCGCGCAGCCTCGTGTAGGCCGCCGACTGCCGGTCAGGCGTGAACCCCTCTCGCGCGCCGAGCCCGTGCACGACCAGCCGCAGCGGGCGGGAGGCGGTGACCCGCGCGTCCTTCTGCCGCAGCGACCCGGCCGCGGCGTTGCGCGGGTTGGCGAAGGGCGGCTTGCCCTGCTCGACCAGGCCCGAGTTGACGTCGGCGAAGCCGGCGATCGGGAAGTAGATCTCGCCGCGCACCTCGAGCAGCGGCGGGATGTCGTCGCCGGTGAGCTGCTGCGGGACGTCGTCCATCGTGCGCACGTTGGCGGTGACGTCCTCCCCCGTGACGCCGTCCCCCCGGGTGGCCGCGCGCACCAGCCGGCCGCGCTCGTAGACCAGGTCGACCGCGACGCCGTCGACCTTGAGCTCGCACAGGTAGACCGCCGCGGAGCCGACCTCCCGCTCGACGCGGGCGGCCCAGGCGGACAGCTCGTCGCCGGAGAACGCGTTGTCCAGGCTCTGCATCCGCTCCAGGTGCCGCACCGGGGCGAACGTGGCGGCGAAGCCACCGTTGACCTTCTGGCTCGGCGAGTCCGGCGTGACGAGCGCCGGGTGGGCGGCCTCGATCGCCTTGAGCTCGCTCATGAGCTCGTCGTACTGGCCGTCGCTGACCAGCGGCGCGTCCTGCACGTAGTAGGCGAACGCGTAGCGGTCGAGCTCCTCCGAGAGGTCGCGGTGCCGGGTCCGCGCCTCGTCGGGGAGCTCGGTGACGTCCGCCCGCTCGGCAGCGGCCTCCACCCGGGGGGCGTCGGCCGGCGGCTGGTCCAGGTCGGCGTCGGTGGTCACGGCGGAACGGTATCCGGCGGGTCCGACGGCGAACCGACGATCACCCGGCCGTGTACGTCACTCGGGCAGCAGGTACCGCGCGGCCTCGCGTACGTGGGTCATCGCTGCCCGCGCGTGGCCCGGTGTCGCCCCTGCCAGCCCGCAGGACGGGGTGAGCGTGACCGCCTCGTGCAGCCGGTCGGCGGGGAAGCCGAGCTCCCGCCACCACGCCCGCAGCCGGGACGCGGTCGCCTTCGGCGCGGGCAGCGGGGCGTCGGCGCCCGGGACGACGCCCGGGAACAGGTGCGTACCGGCCTCGACCGCGGTGCCGAGGGCGTCGAGGTCCTGCACCAGCCCCAGGTCGAAGGAGACGGCGTCCGCCCCCGCCGAGCGGAACAGCTCCAGCGGCGCGCGGTCGGCGCAGCAGTGCACCACCACGGGGCCCGGCAGCGCACCGACGACGGCGGCGAGCTCCTGCTCCACCACGGCCGCCTCGACGGCGGGCAGCTTGCCGAACCCGCTCGCGGTCGGTAGCGCGCCGACGAGGACGGCGGGCAGCGACGGCTCGTCCAGCTGCACGACCACCTGGGCGCCGGGCACCCGCGCGGTGACGGCAGCGACATGCGCGGCGAGGCCCTCGGTGAGCGACTGGGCGAGGTCCCGGCGGGCGCCGGGGTCGACGACGGCGCGGTCGCCGCGGGTGCGCTCCAGACCGGCGGCCAGCGTCCACGGCCCGGCGGCCTGCACCTTGAACGGGCCGGTGTAGCCCTCGGCCACGTCGTGCAGCGCGTCGAGGTCGCGGGCCAGGAGCTCCTCGGCGCGGCGCTGGTCGATCCCCGCGCGCGGCACCAGTCGCCAGCCGGCGGGGGTCAGCTCGACGGCCAGGTCCACCAGCAGCGCGGCGCTGCGGCCGACCAGGTCCGCGCCGGCGCCGCGGCCGGGCAGCTCGGGCAGGTGGGCGAAGTCGGGCAGCTCGCCGGTGACCACGCGCAACGCCTCGACCGGGTCGGTGCCGGGCAGCGAGCCGACACCGGTGGCCGGTCCCCACGACGGGCGCGCGGGCGTCCCCTCCTCGGGGGACGGTCCGGGCGCCGGCTCGATCGGTGCTGCCACGCCCGAGACGGTAGCCCTGCGACGCCCGGCCGACGCCAGGCCGTGGCGAGGGCTGGGCCGTGGCGAGGGCCGTGCCCTGGCCCAGCACCAGGTCGCCGCGCTCGGCGTCGGGGGCGTACAGCACCGCCGACTGCCCGGGCGCCACACCGCGCTGCTGAGACCCCAGCAGCAGCCGCAGGCCGCCTTCGTCCCCCGCGGTCACCTCGCACGGCACCGGGGTGCCGTGCGCCCGCAGCTGCACCTCCGCGGGGAACGGCAGCGCGGGCGCGGGGCCCGTCCAGGTCGGCGCCGTGGTGCGGACCTCGCCCACCCCGGCGAGGTCGGCGGTGCCGATGGTCACCGTGCGGGTCACCGGCTCGATGCCGAGCACGTAGCGCGGCCGGGAGTCGCCGACCGCGACGCCGAGGCCACGGCGCTGGCCGACGGTGAAACCGTAGGCGCCCGCGTGCTCGCCCACCGTCGCGCCGGTGGCGGCGTCCACGACCGGGCCGGGCTGCGCGCCGAGCCGCCGGGCGAGGAAGCCGCGGGTGTCGCCGTCGGGGATGAAGCAGATGTCGTGCGAGTCGGCCTTGGTGGCCACGGCGAACCCGCGCTCGGCGGCGATCTCGCGCACCCGCTGCTTGGTCATCGAGCCCAGCGGGAAGACCGCGCCTGCCAATTGGTCGGCCGTGAGGACGGCGAGCACGTAGGACTGGTCCTTGGCCGCGTCCACCGACCGCCGCAGCTCCCCGCCGGCCAGCCGCGCGTGGTGGCCGGTGACGACCGCGTCGAAGCCGAGCGCCTGCGCGCGGTCCAGCACCGCGGAGAACTTGATCTTCTCGTTGCAGCGCAGGCAGGGGTTGGGCGTGCGGCCCGCGGCGTACTCGGCGACGAAGTCCTCGACGACGTCCTCGGTGAAGCGCTCGGCGAGGTCCCAGACGTAGGACGGGATGCCCAGCTCGTCGGCGACCCGGCGGGCGTCGTGCGCGTCCTCGACGCTGCAGCACCCGCGCGCGCCGCTGCGCAGGGTCTGCCGGTCCGGGGAGAGCGCGAGGTGGACGCCGGTGACGTCGTGCCCGGCGTCCACGGCCAGGGCGGCGGCGACCGCCGAGTCCACTCCCCCGCTCATCGCGGCGAGCACCCGCATGGTCACCGCCGCCCCATCCCGGCCCGCCGGGCTCGCTCCACGACCGGGCCGATCACGTCGAGCACCGCGTCGACGTCGGCGTCGGTCGAGGTGTGCCCGAGGCTGAAGCGCAGCGAGCTGCGCGCGCGGTCGGGATCGGCGCCGGCGGCCAGCAGCACGTGGCTCGGCCGCGCAACGCCGGCGCTGCAGGCCGACCCGGTGGAGCACTCCACGCCGCGGGCGTCGAGCAGCATGAGCAGCGCGTCGCCCTCCGCACCGGGGAAGGACAGGTGCGCGTTGCCCGGCAGCCGCCCCGGCCCACCGGCGACGACGTCGTCCAGCGGGGCGCCGTTGAGCTGGGCGTCGGGCACCTGCGCCACCACGCCGGCCACCAGCCGGTCGCGCAGGGTGGCCAGCCGCGCGGCGCGGTCCTCCCGTTCGGCGACGGCCAGAGTGGTGGCCACCTGCAGGCCGACGATCGCCGCGACGTCGAGGGTGCCGGAGCGCACGTCGCGCTCCTGGCCGCCGCCGTGCAGCAGCGGGGTGCACTCGGCCTCACGGCGCAGCAGCAGGACACCGGCGCCCATCGGCCCACCGAGCTTGTGCCCGGTCATGGTCAGCGCGTCGACGCCGCTGGAGGCGAAGTCGACCGGCACCTGCCCGACCGCCTGGACCGCGTCGGTGTGCACCGGGACGCCGACGTCGTGCGCGACGTCGGCGAGCGCGGCCAGGTCGCTGACCGTGCCGATCTCGTTGTTGGCCCACATGACGCTGACCAGGGCGACGTCCTCACCGGTGCCCAGCGCAGCGTGCAGCGCCTCGGGGGTGACCCGGCCGGTCGGCTCGACGGGTAGCCAGGTGACGTCGGCGCCGTCGTGCTTGGCCAGCCACTCGACGCTGTCGAGCACCGCGTGGTGCTCGGCGGGGCTGATCACGATGCGCCGGCGGCGGGAGTCTGCGTCGCGCCGGGCCCAGAACAGGCCCTTGACGGCGAGGTTGTCGCTCTCGGTGCCGCCGCCGGTGAACAGCACCTCCGACGGGCGCGCACCCAGCGCCTCGGCCAGCCGTTCGCGCGACTGCTCGGCGACCCGGCGGGCGGCCCGGCCGCTGGCGTGCAACGAGGAGGCGTTGCCCACGCGGCCCAGCTGCTCGGTCATCGCGGCCAGCACCGCGGGCAACAGCGGCGTGGTCGCCGCGTGGTCCAGGTAGACCGCCTCGGAGCTGCTCATGACGCCGCCAGGGTAGTCCCGGCGCCGGGGACCGCCTCCCGCGGCGGAACAGCCGCCCGTCCGGCCAGCCGCGCGCCCAGCAGCGCGAGGGCGGTGCAGACGGCGACGGACGCCGCCACCGCCGCAGGCAGGCCGAGCAGCCCCTCCGTGGCCGCCGCGACGAGGACGCCGGCCAGCCCGATGCACAGGGCCGACATGGTCACGTCGGCGATCTGCAGCGCGGCCGAGTCCGCACCCCTGCGGTGCTCCGGGGACTGCTCCAGCAGCAGCACGCCGACGCTGGGCATGCCGAACCCCATGCCCAGACCGGCGACCGCCCAGGTCAGGTACGCCGGCCAGCCGCTCAGCGCGGGGACCGCGGCCAGCACGGTCGCGGCCAACCCCGCGGCGAGCAGCACGAACCCGAGGCGCAGCAGCCGCTCCCGCGGCACCTGCGGAAAACGGCCCTGCAGCTGCGAGGCCAGCGCCCAGCCCACCGCGCCGGCGGTCAGCGGGAGGCCTGCGGCGGTGGGGCTGTGGCCGTGCACGCTGGTCAGCAGCAGCGGGATCAACGCGTCCATGCCGAAGAAGGCGCCGGCCAGGAGCCCGCGGGACGCGACCACCGCCGGCAGGCCCCGCGCGACACGGGCGGTTCCGCGTGGGAGCAGCGGGCGCAGGCCGGCGACCAGGGCCGCCGCGCCGAGGACGGCGACGGGCACCGCCGGCAGGTCCAGGCGCTGGCCGGCGTACTGCAGCGCCGCGATCCCGAGACCGGCGAGGACCGCCCACCAGCGCCGTCCCCGCGCCGGGGGTGGCGGGGAGTCCGGCGCGGTCAGCGACCGGCCGGCCGAGAGCACCAGGACGGCGCCGAGGACGATCAGCGGCAGCAGGCCGAGGAAGACCAGCCGCCAGCTGGCGTGCGTGGTCACGAGCCCGGCCAGGACGGGACCCACCAGGGCCGGGAGCACCCACGCCGCGGAGATGGCGCCGAACAGGCGGGGCCGCAGCGACGACTCGTAGGCCTGTCCCGCGATGACGTACAGCAGGACCACCATGACGCCGGCGCCGAGCCCCTGCAACGCCCGTCCGGCGACGAAGACCGCCATGCTCCCGGCCAACCCGGCGACCAGCAGTCCCGCCGCGAAGGCCGCGACCCCCCAGGGCAGCGCGATCCGGGGACCGCGGCGGTCGCCGGCGTCCCCGCCGACGACCATGCCGACGACCGAGGCCACGAGGAAGGCGCTGAACGGCCAGGCGTACCAGGCCAGCCCGTCGAGCTCGACGACCGCGGTGGGCATCGCCGTCCCGACGGCCATGGCCTCGAACGCGACGAAGGTGACGAGCATGAGCAGGCCCGCGGTCGTCCGCCGGTGTGCCTGGTCGAGGATCCCCGGCACCACGCTTCCGCCCACCTCTCCGCCAACCCGGTCGGCCCCCGGACGCTTCCCGCCGGACAGCCGTCGAGCGCCGGCCCCCGGAGGGAACCGGCGCTCGACGCGGCGACCTACTGGAACGGCCTCGCTGTGGCCCCCTGCAGGGCCCCACCGCGAGCCTGCGAGCGGTGGGGGGCAGGGGGGTCCTCTATCTGCGGGCGGTGATGGCCTCGGTGGCCTGCGGGACGACGGTGTTCAGGTCGCCCACGACGCCGAAGTCGGCGAGCTCGAAGATCGGCGCCTCGGGGTCCTTGTTGACCGCGACGATGGTCTTGGAGGTCTGCATGCCGGCCCGGTGCTGGATGGCGCCGGAGATGCCGACGGCGATGTACAGCTGCGGGCTGACGGTCTTCCCGGTCTGCCCGACTTGGAAGGTGTGCGGGTAGTAGCCGGAGTCGACCGCGGCACGGGAGGCGCCGACCGCCGCACCGAGGGAGTCGGCGAGCGCCTCGATGATGGAGAAGTTCTCCGCCGAGGCGACGCCGCGACCACCGGAGACGACGATGGAGGCCTCGGTCAGCTCCGGGCGGGAGGACTTCTGCTCCACGACCCGGTCGACGACGCGGGTGGCGCGGGCCGCGTCGGACAGCTGCACCGCCACCTGCTCCTCCTCGGCCGCGCCGGGCGCGGGCTCGGGGGTGACCGAGTTGCCGCGCACGGTGTAGATCGGGGTGCCGACGGTGACCTTGGAGTGCACGATCGTCGCCCCGGCGAAGGCGACCTGCGTCGCGGTGCCGTCGGGCGCGATCTCGGTGACGTCGGTCAGGAACCCGCTGCCGGTCTTGATGGCCAGCCGGCCGGCGACCTCCTTGCCTTCCGGCGAGGACGGGATGACCACCGCGGCCGGCGACTTCTCGGCCACCAGCCGCGCGAGCACCTCGGCCTTGGGGGCGACGAGGAAGGAGTCGACCTCCTCGGACTCGGCGACGTAGACCTTCTGCGCGCCGAACTCGGCCAGCTGCGCCTTGGCGGCGGCGGCCGAGCCGGGGCCGCCGACGACGACCGCCGCGGGCTCACCCAGCGCACGGGCGGCGGTCAGCGCCTCCAGCGTGGTCTTGCGCACCCCCTCACCGGTCGGGTTGAGCTCGACGAGGACCAGGACCTCAGCCATGGGAACTACCTCTCTCCTTCGAATCCGGTCCGGGTCAGACGATCTTCTGGGCGGCCAGGAAGTCGACCAGCTGGGCGGCACCGTCGCCCTCGTCGTTGACCTTGACCCCGGCGCCCTTGGGCGGGCGGCCGGCGAAGTCGATGACCTGGCTGGTCGCCGTCGCCAGGCCCACGGTCGCCGGGTCGATGCCGAGATCGGCCAGCGACTTCTTCTCCACCGGCTTCTTCTTGGCGGCCATGATCCCCTTGAAGGAGGGGTAGCGCGGCTCGTTGATGGTGTCCCAGGTGGACACGACCGCCGGCAGCGGCGCCTCCAGCGCCCAGAAGCCGCCGTCGGTCTGCCGCTCGACCCGGGCCACGCCGCCCTCGACGGTGAGCTTGCGGGCGCCCGACAGCTGCGGGATGCCCAGCCGCTCGGCCAGCAGCGCCGGCATCACCGACAGCTGGCCGTCGGTGGACTCGGCACCGCACAGCACGATGTCGAACGGCATCTGCTGCAGTGCCGCGGCCAGGATGGCGCTCGTCTGCGGGGCGCAGGCGCCGTGGATGGCGTCGTCCACCACGTGCACGGCCTTGTCCGCGCCCATCGACAGGGCCTTGCGGATCGCGTCGGCCGCCGAGTCCGGGCCGACGGTGAGCACGGTGACCTCGCCGCCGTGGGCCTCCTTGAGGACGAGGGCCTCCTCGATGGCGTACTCGTCGATCTCGTTGACGACGTTGTCCGCGCTCCCCCGGGCGACGGTGTTGTCCGCCGGGTCCAGGTTGCGCTCGCTCCCGGAGTCGGGGACCTGCTTGACCAGAACGACGATGTCCATCGTCAACCCACCTCCACGCACAAAGGGCGCGGGCTGTCGCCCGCCTGCTCCGATAGTGGACGTTACCGGCCGGTAACGACCCTGCTGCCGGGGGCCTGGGTGAGCTGGGTCACCTCGGCCCGGGGATGGCTCAGCGCCCGGTGAAGGTCGCCTTGCCGGGACCGTTCTCGAGGAACGAGCGCATGCCGGTCGCCTGGTCCTCGGTGTCGAACAGCTCGGCGAACAGCCGGCTCTCCAGGACCAGTCCCTCGCGCAGCGGCCGGTCCAGGCCCTCGTCGATCGCCTTCTTGGCAGCGGCGAGCGCCAGCGGCGGCCCGGCGGCGAACTTGCGCGCCATGGCCACCGCCGTCTCGTACACCTCGGCGTCGGGGACGACGGCGTCGGCCAGCCCGATCTCCATCGCCTCCTCCGCCCCGACGTGCCGGCCGGTGAAGACCAGGTCCTTCGCCTTGGCCGGGCCGACCAGCCGGGCCAGCCGCTGGGTACCGCCCGCGCCGGGGATGACGCCGAGGAGGATCTCGGGCTGGCCGATCTTCGCGCCGGCACCCATGACCCGGAAGTCGGCGCACAGGGCCAGCTCGTAGCCGCCGCCGAGCGCGTAGCCGGTGATCGCGGCGATCACCGGCTTGGGGATCTCCTGGACGGCGGTGAACGAGTCGGTGAGCTCGCGGCCCCAGGCGACCATGCTGCGGCCGTCGAGCTGGGACATCGCCTTGATGTCGGCGCCGGCGGCGAACACCCGCTGGCCGCCGTAGACCACGACGGTCCGCACGTCCTCGCGCTTCCCGGCCTCCAGGGCCGCGGCGCGGACCTCCATGTGCAGCTGCTCGTTGATCGCGTTCATCTTGGGCCGGTCCAGGCGGATGGTCCCCACCCCGTCCTCGACCTGCAGCGTCACGAACTCCGGCTCTGCCACGGGGACCTCCTGGCGGTGGGCGACGTCGTCGTCCGCACCCTAGCCAGCGGCCCGCCGCCGTCCCCCCGCCGGGCGGCCCGGTGACGTACGGGAAGGGCCCCTCTGCAGGGCCCCTCTGCAGGGCCCCCCGCCGGCCACGTTCGGAGGCTCGCGCCGAGCCTGTGCGGCGTGAGGGGAACGGGGTCCTCCCATGGTGGGGGGCAGGGGTCCGCTCTCAGGCGACCGGCGGCAGGTACTGCAGCCGGCTGTCCTCGAAGATGCGGCGCTCGGGCGTGACGACGAGCTCGGCCGGCCCGCGGGCGGCCTCCAGACCGTCGACGAGGCTGCCGCAGCGCTGCGCCGAGGGCACGCGGTATCCAGGCCCGGTCACGACCCAGACGGCCGATCCGGCGCCGGCGCGCTGCAGCACGTCGGCGGCGACGACGGCCGACGGTGTGCTCGTCATGCGGGCCTCGTAGTCGGTCCAGTCGACCCGGTCGGCCGGGCGCAGGTCCGGGTAGACGACCAGCTCCAGCCCGGCCTCCGGCGGGATCAGCCGGGACACCGAGGGCCCGAGCTGGTCGGGGCAGAAGACGACGACGTCGCCGGGGCTGGCGTCGTCGAGCGCCTGGGCCACCTCCCCCGCCTGGGTGCGCGGATCGGCCAGCTGCGGCAGTGCGGTGACCAGCCCGAGCCCGGCGACGACGACGAGCCCGGTGGCGCGCACGCCGGTCCCGGGCAGGGCTGCCACGCCCAGGGCGGCCAGCGCGAGGAACCCGAACACGGCGACGCTGGTGTAGCGGTCGGCGACCGCGGTGCCCGTCAGCCCGCTCACCGCGCCGGCCACCAGCAGGGTGCCCAGCGACAGCGCCAACAGGACCGCACGCGAGGGCCGCGGCCGCAGCGCCAGGAGCACCGTGCGCTCGCCGGGTCGCCGGGCGGCGGCCGCGGCGAGCAGACCCAGGGCGGCCAGCAGCAGCAGCGCCGTCCCGAGGACGTGCGCGCGCACCTGGGACCCGCCCTGCCAGGCCTCCAGTGCCAGGGGCAGCACGGCGAAAGCGGGCGGTGCGGCCCACGGCGTCCCGGTGTGGGCCAGCTGGATCAGCAGCGAGAGCACCCAGGGGGTGAACAGCAGCCCGCCCACGGCCAGCCCGGCGAGCAGGCGCAGCGCCGGGCCGCGGCGGACCGGCAGCGTCGCGAGCGCGAGCAGCCCGGTGACCGCGACGACGTGGAAGGCCCACACGTGCGTGAGCAGCAGGGCGCCGACGACCACACCGAGGCGGAGGACAGGCCCCGGACCGGGACGGCGCACCACCGCGGCGGCCGCGCCCACGCCGAGCACGACCAGCAGCACCAGCAGCGTGTACATGCGTGTCTCGCTGGCGTAGCGGATCAGGAACGGCGAGGTGGCGAGCAGGACGACCAGGGCGACCGCGACGCGGCGCCCGGCCAGCCGGCGGGCGACGTGCCAGGCCAGCGGCAGCGTCAGGACGCTCATCCCCGCCGACAGGGCGCGCACCGCGGTGGCGCTGTCCCCGAACACCGCGATCCAGGCGTGCAGCAGCAGGTAGTACAGCGGCGGCGAGCCGTCCTGCTCCAGCGCGGCGAAGAGCTCCGGCAGCGGCAGCCGGGCGATCGCGACGCTCTGCGCCTCGTCGAGCCACAGCTCGGGGGGCGCGACGAAGCGGGCGACGACCCCGGCGGTGACGAGGCCGCCGAGGACGACGGCGAGCACGGCGACCGGCCACGGCTGGCCCGGGCGCTCCCCGAGACGGGGCCAGGCTGCCGACCGGCGGACCTGTCGCGCCGGCGCCGGGCGCTGGAGGGCGATGGGAGGAGCGGCCTGCGTGCCGCCGGGCCTAGGCGACACGCGTACGACGGTCGAGCGGCCACCCGGCGGACCCGGTCGCGCCGACGACGGTGCCGGCCCCGGCGACCGGGACGCGGACGTCCTCTCCGAGCACCCCGGGGACGGCGGATCCCCTGGGTCCGACGTCGGCGGGAGAGCCGGTTCCCGGCTGTGGCCTGCGCACGCGTCCTCCGCAACTCTCCCGGCGTCCCGGGACCTGGTCGCCACGCCGTCGTCTCGGCCGTGGCGGAACCGGCTCTACCCCGATGGTCCGGAACCGGAACCTGTGGGTCTCCCCTGGGGGGCGGCCGCGCTGCCACCGGCCGCAGTGTGACCGGACGGCGGGTCGGCGCGCCACAGCACCGCCAGGCCGGACGGCGAAGTCGCCACCTGTGCGTAGTGGGTCCGGAGCTCTGCGGTGACCGCGCGGGTGCTCCCGGCCCGCCGCACGTCCTTGCCGGCCCGGTCCAGGCCCAGTACCACGACCGCGTCGAGGTCGCCGCGGACGGCGGGGAGGTCGACCACCGGCGGGATGCGCTCCAGTCCGTGCAGCTCCGGATCGGCGTCCAGCCGCTGGCGCAGGTACGGCGGCCCGTCGAACCGCACCTGGAAGTAGTCGTGCACCGCCTCGTAGTGGCCGACGTCGACGCCCCCAGCGCGGACCGCCAGTCGGCTGGACTCGTGGCGCAGCGGGTCCGGCGATCCCGCGCCGGGCCAGACGACCGACCGGTCGTACTGCAGGACGGCGACGGTGGAGCCGGGCGGGATCTGCTCGGCCAGCGCCAGCAGCTCGCGGACCTCGTCGGCCGCGGCGGTCTGCGCGGGCAGCCGGCCCAGCGCGGCGGCCGAGGCCGCGGCCACCAGGAGCACGGCCGCGGCGGCGCCGACCCGCGGCGCCGGCGGTCGCGTGGCCGCCCACAGCACCAGCAGCAGCGGCGGGAACCAGGCCAGCCGGGCGGCGAGGAAGCCGAAGTCCTCGCCCAGCCGATCGGGCGTGAGCCAGTAGGCCGCCGTGACGCCGGCCAGCAGCAGCCCGAGCGCGACCCGCTCGGCCCGCAGTCCGGGAGCGTCCGGGCGCACCCGCCGCAGCGCGAGGGCGCCGAGGACGGCCAGCACGGCGACGGTGGCCAGTGCCGGCAGGCGCTCGTCCCCCCAGCCGGTGACGAACGGCCGCAGTCCGGTGAGCAGCTCCCCGAGCCGTGCCGCCGAGGGTGCGACCTCCCCCTGGGCCGGTGGCCCCTCCCCCGTGGCGAGGTAGCGGGTGGTCAGCGCTCCCGAGGGCAGGACGGCGAGCAGCACCGGGACGGCGTGCTGCCGGACGGCGGCGGGGACCGGCCGGCCGTCGCGGGCGGCGCCGACGGTGCGGACCCCGGCCAGCACCAGCACGCTGCCCGCCGCGAACACCCAGGGCAGCAGGTGCGCGCTCCAGGTCAGCACGAGGAGGGCGGCCAGGCCCGCCGCCCCGGGGACCCGCCACCCGTCGCGGCGGCGCAGCGCCACCGCGAGGACCAGCAACGCCCCGACCACCCCGAGCACGAAGTTGTAGAAGCCGTAGGCCACCAGGTGGCTGCCGGCGAGGGGCAGCGCGGCCGCGGCGAGCCACCAGGCGCGCCGGTCCAGGGCGCTCGCCGCGCAGGCCAGCGCGGCGACCAGGCCGACGACGAGTCCGGCGACCAGCAGCGCCTCCGCGCCGTCGGGGCCGGCCAGGGGCAGCAGGGCGGTCAGCAGCAGCGTGGCCAGCATGTTGGGCACCGGTGTCAGGTCGCTGCGGTAGTGCGCGCGCAGCAGCGCGCCGGTGGCGTCGTCGTCCCCGGAGTGGAGCAGGACCCAGGCGCCGGCCACGTGTGCCGGGCCGTCCTGGCTGAGCACCGTGGGGAACAGCACCAGCGGCAGCAGCTGGACGACGACCCCGAGGACCAGCGCGCCGCCGGCCACGACCGCGGACGCCGACGGGCGGCGGCGCGGGCGGACCGGCGCGGCCCCGCTCCGAGCTCGCGAGGTGGCCCCCTGCAGGGCCCCCGGCCCCGTCCCGGGTCCCGCCCTGAGCCTGCGAAGGGTGGGGAGGACGGGGTCCTTCACCGAGTGGCGGGGGGCAGGGGGTCCTCCGGGGGGTCCTCCCACCTCTGTCAGGCGGCCCGGCGGGCGGTCCAGCGCCCGTCGGAGCGCTGCACCTGCAGCGCCAGCCCGAAGGTCTCCGACAGCGCCTCCTGGGTGACCACCTGGTCCATCGGCCCGGCCGCCACGACCTGCCCGCTGCGCAGCAGCAGCGCGTGGGTGTAGCCCGGCGGGATCTCCTCGACGTGGTGGGTCACCAGCACCTGGGCCGGGGCGTGCAGGTGGCGGGCCAGGTCGGTCAGCCGGGTGACCAGGTCCTCGCGGCCGCCGAGGTCCAGGCCCGCGCCCGGCTCGTCGAGCAGCAGCAGCTCCGGGTCGGGCATGAGCGCGCGGGCGATCTGCACCCGCTTGCGCTCGCCCTCGCTGAGCGTGCCGAACGGGCGGTGCGCCATCGGGGTCACGCCCCACTGCTGCATGAGCATCGCCGCGCGGGTGAGGTCGTGGACGTCGTAGCGCTCCCGCCAGCGGCCGAGCACGGCGTACCCGGCGGAGAGGACGACGTCGCCGGTGCGCTCGCCGGGCTCGATGCGCTGGGCCAGCGCGGCGCTGGTCAGCCCGATCCGCGGCCGCAGCTCGAAGACGTCGACCGCGCCGAGGGTCTCCCCCAGCAGCGTGACCACGCCGCGGGTGGGGTGCATCTGCGCGGCGGCCAGCTGCAGCAGCGTCGTCTTGCCCGCACCGTTGGGCCCGAGGACCACCCAGCGCTGGTCGGCCTCGACCGTCCAGTCGACCCCGCGCAGCAGGTGGGTCTGCCCCCGGACGACGTCCACACCCTGCATCTCGACGACCGGATCGCTCGACACGCCCCCCATCCAACCAACCCGCACCGCACCCGCGCCGCTGCGACCCCGGGTCGGCCGGTGCTGTCAGGATCGCTGCCGTGCGCAGCAGCCCGGACGAGTACGAGGTGTGGCCCGGTTCCCCCGCCCCCCTGGGAGCCCACTGGGACGGCACCGGGACCGATTTCGCGCTGTGGTCGGCCGGGGCGCACGCGGTGGACCTGTGCCTGTTCGACGACGACGGCACCGAGCACCGTCTCCGGCTGCAGGAGAACACCCACCAGGTGTGGCACGGCCGGCTGCCCGGCGTGGGTCCCGGCCAGCGCTACGGCTACCGGGTGCACGGCGGGTGGGACCCGAGCTGGGGGCAGCGGTACAACCCCGCCAAGCTGCTGCTGGACCCCTACGCCCGCGCGGTCGACGGTGCGCAGACCCTGGAC
This sequence comes from Geodermatophilus obscurus, assembly GCF_900143215.1. Classification (GTDB taxonomy): domain Bacteria; phylum Actinomycetota; class Actinomycetes; order Mycobacteriales; family Geodermatophilaceae; genus Geodermatophilus; species Geodermatophilus obscurus_A. Next base: position 24,680 of record NZ_FRDM01000013.1, read on the forward strand.
CCGGCGCTGTTCGGCTTCCGGTACGAGGGCGGCGAGGGGCCCGACCCGCGCGACTCCGCGCCGTACGTGCCACGCGGGGTGGTCGTGCGCGACGCCTTCCCGTGGGACGGCGACCGCTCCCCCGGCACCCCGTGGTCGGACACCGTCATCTACGAGGTGCACGTCAAGGGCGCCACGGTCCGCCACCCCGACGTCCCGCCGGCCCTGCGCGGCACCTACGCGGGCCTGGCCCACCCCGCGTTCATCGAGCACCTGCAGTCCCTCGGCGTGACCGCCGTCGAGGTGCTGCCGGTGCACCACTTCGTCAGCGAGCCGCACCTGCTGCGCCGCGGCCTGAGCAACTACTGGGGCTACAACACGCTGGGCTACTTCGCCCCGCACGCGGCCTACAGCTCGTCGGGCACGGGGGGGCAGCAGGTCACCGAGTTCAAGGCGATGGTCAAGTCGCTGCACGCCGCCGGCATCGAGGTCGTCCTCGACGTCGTCTACAACCACACCGCCGAGGGGGACCACACCGGCCCGACCCTGTCGTTCAAGGGCATCGACAACGGTGGCTACTACCGGCTGCGCGAGGGCAACCCGTCGCGCTACCAGGACTACACCGGCTGCGGGAACACCCTCGACGTCCGCCGTCCCCAGGTGCTGGCGCTGCTCATGGACTCGCTGCGCTACTGGGTCACCGAGATGCACGTCGACGGGTTCCGCTTCGACCTCGCCAGCGCGCTGGCCCGCTCCTTCCACGACGTCGACCGGCTCTCGGCGTTCTTCGACGTCGTCCACCAGGACCCGGTGGTCAGCCAGGTCAAGCTCATCGCCGAGCCCTGGGACGTCGGCCCCGGCGGTTACCAGGTCGGCAACTTCCCGCCGCTGTGGACCGAGTGGAACGGGCAGTACCGCGACACCGTGCGCGACGTGTGGTCCGGCGCCCGCGTGGGGGTGCGCGACCTGGCCTACCGGCTGACCGGCTCCTCGGACCTCTACCGCTCCGACGGCCGGCGTCCCTTCGCCAGCGTCAACTTCGTCACCGCACACGACGGCTTCACCCTCGCCGACCTGGTCACCTACGAGCACAAGCTCAACGAGGCCAACGGCGAGGACAACCGGGACGGCGAGAGCCACAACCGGAACTGGAACTGCGGCGTCGAGGGCCCGAGCGACGACCCGCAGGTCACCGCGCTGCGGGCGCGGCAGGTGCGCAACATCCTCGCCACGCTGCTGCTGTCGACCGGGGTCCCGATGCTGACCGCCGGCGACGAGCTCGGCCGGACGCAGGGCGGCAACAACAACGCCTACTGCCAGGACAACGAGATCTCCTGGCTCGACTGGACCGACGTCGACGAGGACCTGCGCGCCTTCGTCAGCCGCCTGGTGCGGCTGCGCCGGGGGTCCCCCGTGCTGCGGCAGGAGGCGTTCTTCGAGGGTCACGAGCTCCCCGGCACCGGCGGCACGCGCGACCTGGCCTGGTTCGCCCCGGGTGGTGCGCAGCTGGACACCGCCGACTGGTTCGACACCGGGCTGCAGACGATCGGGATGTACCTCGACGGCCGCGGCATCCGGCACCGGGACCAGCGTGGCCGGCCGGTGCAGGACGACTCCTACCTCGTGCAGCTGCACGCCGGCGCGGAGCCGGTGACCGTGCACCTGCCCGGCGCCCCGTGGGCCGACGGCTACGAGTTCGTCGTCTCGACCGAGTGGGCGACGGGCGCGCCGCCGCGTCCGACCGTGGTCGCGCCCGGCCCGATCGAGGTGCCGCCGCGCTGCGTCTGGCTGCTCCGGGTCCTCCGCCGGCCCTGACCCCGCGGTCCCGCCGACGGCACCCGGTCCCGGTGCCGTCCCCGGCTCCCCGCCCGGGCGACTCCCGCGCGGTTACTGCCGCTCCCGCGCCGCTGCACCGGCGCGAGAGCAGGCGGATCAGCGCGAGTCGGTGGGCCCGGTCCGGCTGGAACGCCGAGAGCCCCGGTCCGCACGGACCGGGGCTCTCGTGGCCCCCTTGCAGGGTCCCGCCGCGAGCCTGCGAGTGGCGGGGAGCAAGGGGCCCTTGATCAGTCGGGTTGCTGCTCGAAGGTGATGACCGTCCAGCCCAGCAGGAGCCGGTCGCCGTCGGCGAGCGGGTGGGCCACGCCGGGCTCGAGCTGGGTCCACTCGGTGGCCTCGGGGCCGGCGACGTGCGTGCCGTTGAGCGATCCGAGGTCGACCAGCGACACCTCGCGGCCGTTGCGCTGGATCGCGGCGTGCGCCGAGGAGAGCACGTTCTGGGTGTCGGCGATCGGCACCGGCCGCGCCGAGCCGGCGGTGACCAGCTCGTGGTTGTCCGGCCGGCGGCCGAGCACGAGGTCCTCGTCCACGGTCACGACCAGGCCGTCGTCGAAGCGCAGCACCGGGGCGGGCGCGGTCTCCGGCTTCCAGAAGGCGGTCGCCTCGCCCTCGTCGTCCTGCTGGCGCGCGGGGGCGGCCGTCGCGCCGTAACCGGAGGATCCGGCGCTGCCGAAGCCCGCGTCGGAGCCGGCGGTGAACGACGACGCCTGCGTCGGTGCCGCCTGCGGGGCAGCAGCCGCCGACGGGTGCGCGACCGCGGCGAGCTGCAGCATCGCCCCGGAGCCGGGGACGGTGCCCTCGACCAGGTCGTAGGCGACCCCCGGCGGCATGGTGGGCACCGGCTGGCCGGGGCCGACGTAGAGGGTCTGCCCGAGCTGGAAGCCGCTGGCGAGGGTGCAGCCGTCGACCGACGTGCCCGACACCGGGACGCCGTCCACGGCCGGCTGGCCCTTGCCGCACCACAGCGCGACGCCGTTGCCCGAGCCGCCCGCGGTGTCGACGAGGACCAGCGCGAAGGACGCCGAGCTACCGCCGAGGACGGAGACCTGACCGGCGACCGCCGCCAGGACGCGCTCCGCGCCGAGGCCGGACACCCCCAGGCAGGCGTGCAGCGCGGCGACCAGGGCCGGCGAGCCGGGGGCGTCCACCCACAGCAGGCCGCCTCCACGTCGGGCGACGACGGAGTCGCCTGGCAGGACTTCACAGCGGTCGGGCATGGCATCCAGCGTAGAGGCGACTCACCCGACTGGGTGATCCGTCCTCCCCGCCACGCCGAGCCGGTCGCACCGGCCGGAGACCGGTGCGACCCGCGTGGCGGGTGTGCCTCCCGTGAGCGAGGACCCCCTGCCCCCACTGCTCGCAGGCTCGCAGCGGGCCCCTGCAGGGAGGCCGTTCAGGCGCTCGCGACGACCCCCAGCTCGGCCGGGTCCGCCAGGTGCTCCGAGTGCGGCAGCACGCGCACCGTGTAGCCGAAGGCACCGGTGCGCTCCAGCGGCAGCGTGGCGGTGAACCAGTGCCGCGACCCGTCGGTGTGCTCGTGCGTCATCGGCAGCGTGGTCACCTCGTGCAGGCCGTCGGCGTCGTCGACCCGCCCGTAGGCGGCCTGCACCTGGACGTCGGACGGCGTGAGCCCCGGCAGCTCCACCTCCGCCCGCAGTGCCAGCGTCGAGCCGATCTCCGGGGTGTCGCCGGCGCCGGTGGCCTCGACGTGCGCGACCCGCACGGTGCTCCAGCGGTCGAGCAGCCGGGCACGCCAGCCCGCCTCGGTCCGGGCCGCGCCGTACCCGGACTCGGCCATGGCCCGGGACGAGCCGACCGCCGGCACGTACAGCTGCTGCACGTAGTCGCGCACCATCCGGGTCGCCTGCACCTTGGGGCCGGTCTCGCGCAGCGTGTGCCGCACCATCTCGACCCACCGGCTGGGGACGCCGTCGCGATCGGTCTCGTAGAAGCGCGGGATCACCTGGCTGCTGAGCAGCTCGTAGATGGCCCGCGCCTCGATGTCGTCGCGGCGCTCGGGGTCGGCGATCCCGTCGGCGGTGGGGATGGCCCACCCGTTCTGGCCGTCGAACCACTCGTCCCACCAGCCGTCGCGGATGGAGAGGTTCAGCCCGCCGTTGAGCGCGGCCTTCATGCCCGAGGTGCCGCACGCCTCCAGCGGGCGCAGCGGGTTGTTCAGCCAGACGTCGCAGCCCCAGTAGAGGTAGCGCGCCATGCCGATGTCGTAGCCGGGGAGGAAGGCGATGCGGTGCCGGATCGCGGGATCGTCGGCGAACTTCACCATCTGCTGGATCAGCTGCTTGCCGCCGTCGTCGGCCGGGTGGCTCTTGCCGGCGATGACCAGCTGCACCGGGCGCTCGGGGTCCAGCAGCAGTGCCCGCAGCCGCTCGGGGTCGCGCAGCATGAGGGTCAGCCGCTTGTACGAGGGGACCCGGCGGGCGAAGCCGATCGTGAGGACGTCGGGGTCGAACGCGCTGTCGGTCCACCCCACCTCGGACTCCGCGGCGCCGCGGGAGAGCGCCGTGTCCCGCAGCCGGCGGCGCACCTCCTCGACCAGCCGGCCGCGCAGCATCCGGCGGGTGCTCCACAGCTCGCCGGAGGAGATGCGGTCCACGCCGTCGAAGTGCACCGGGCCCTCGACGTCGACCGGGTCGCCCTGGCTGCTGACCTGGGAGCCCATCTCGACCAGCTCGCGCGCGGTCCAGGTGGGCGCGTGCACGCCGTTGGTGATCGAGCTGATCGGCACGTCGCCCTCGTCGAAGCCCGGCCACAGGCCGCGGAACATCGACCGGCTGACGTGCCCGTGCAGCCGGCTGACGCCGTTGGCGCGCTGGCCCAGCCGCAGGCCCATGTGCGCCATGTTGAACTTCGTCGGGTCCTCCTCGGCGCCCAGCGGGATCAGCTGGTCCAGGGGGACGCCGAAGCCGGCGAAGTAGCGCTCGATCAGCGCCCGCGGGAAGCGGTCGATGCCGGCCGGCACCGGCGTGTGGGTGGTGAACACCGTGCCGGCGCGCACCGCCTGCAGCGCCTCGGGGAACGACAGCCCGTGCGACTCGGTGAGCTCGCGGATCCGCTCGACGCCGAGGAAGCCCGCGTGCCCCTCGTTGGCGTGGTAGACCTCCGGCGCCGGCGTCCCGGTGAGCTGGCAGTAGGCGCGCAGCGCCCGCACGCCGCCGATGCCGAGCAGCATCTCCTGGCGCAGCCGGTGGTCCTCGTCGCCGCCGTAGAGGCGGTCGGTGACCCCGCGCTCGGCCGGCGTGTTCTCCTCGATGTCGCTGTCGAGCAGCAGCAGCGACACCCGGCCGACCTGGGCCCGCCACACGTGCGCGAACAGCGTGCGCCCCTCGGGCAGCGGGACGTTGATGACGACGGCGGTGCCGTCGGGCTGGCGCAGCAGCTTCAGCGGCAGGCCGTGCGGGTCCAGCGACGGGTAGTGCTCCAGTTGCCAGCCGTCGGCCGACAGGCCCTGCTCGAAGTAACCGGCCCGGTACAGCAGCCCCACGCCGATCAGCGGGACGCCGAGGTCGGAGGCGGCCTTGAGGTGGTCGCCGGCGAGGATGCCCAGCCCACCGGAGTACTGCGGCAGGACCTCGGTGATGCCGAACTCAGCGGAGAAGTAGGCGACCGTCGCCGGCGCGCCCTCCCCCAGCGACTGGTACCAGTGCGGCGCCGACAGGTACTCCTGCAGGTCGTCGACCGCGTCCTGCAGCCGGCGCACGAACCGCCGGTCCCTGGCGAGGGTGGCCAGCCGCTCGGCCGAGACCTCACCGAGGACCTGCACCGGGTCGCCGTTGCAGGTCCGCCACAGCTCGGGGTCGAGCGCCTCGAAGAGGTCACGGGTCTCGGCGTGCCAGGACCACCGGAGGTTGATGACCAGCTGGGACAGCGGCAGCAGCTCCTCGGGGAGCGATGCCCGGACGGTGAACCGACGGAGTGCGCGCACGGAGCGAGACTAACGACGGCCGCTGGGGCCGCCAGAGCGGCGCAGCGATCGACGCGCGAGGATGAGCCATGGCCAGCCGACGCCCCGGTCACCCCTCCGTCCCACCCGTCCCGCACCGCGAGCGCCAGGCCACGGCGGCCGATGTGCTCACCCGGCGCGCCCTGGATAGCGTGGCCGGGATGACTGGCCGCGCTGACCTCCGTCTCGGCATCACCGATGTCGCCCCCGTCGTGTCCTGCGGCGCGTTCTCCGCGCGCGCCGTGGTCGGCGAGCACCTCCCGATCACCGCCACCGTCTTCCGCGAGGGTCACGACGCCGTCGCCGCGAACGTCGTCTGGACCCCACCGGCTGGGGACGGCGCGGCACCGTCCCGGCACCGGATGGAGCGCTTCGGCGACCAGCCCGACCGCTGGCTGACCACCGTCGTCCCGGACCGCGAGGGCCGGTGGACCTACCGCGTGGAGGCCTGGAGCGACCCGCTCGCGACCTGGCACCACGCCGTCGAGGTCAAGATCGCCGCCGGTCAGGGGCCCGAGGAGCTGGCCAACGACCTGGAGGAGGGCGCCCGGCTGCTCGACCGGGTGGCCGCCGAGGCCGACGCCGACTGGCGGGAACGCGTCTCCGAGGCCGCCGCGGCGCTGCGCGATCCCTCCCGGGAGCTCGCCGCGCGGGTCGCCCCGGCGCTGGCGGAGGCGGTGCAGCGGTACCTGCACGACCACCCAGTGCGCGAGCTGGTCACCCCCGGGCCGGAGTACGAGGTCTGGGTCGACCGGCCCCGCGCGCTGTTCGGCTCCTGGTACGAGTTCTTCCCCCGGTCCACCGGCCCGGTCGTCGACGGCCGCCCCACGCACGGCACGTTCGCCACCTCGGCCGAACGGCTGCCCGCCATCGCCGACATGGGCTTCGACGTGGTCTACCTGCCGCCGATCCACCCGATCGGCACGGTCAACCGCAAGGGCCCGAACACCTCGCAGTTCCCGGGCGGCAACCCCTTCGAGATCGGGCCGGACGACCCGGGCTCACCGTGGGCCATCGGCAGCGCCGAGGGCGGGCACGACGCCGTCCACCCGCAACTGGGCACGATGGAGGACTTCCGGGCCTTCGTCGAGCGCACCCGCGAGCTGGGCATGGAGGTGGCGCTGGACTTCGCGCTGCAGGCCGCGCCCGACCACCCCTGGGTGAAGGAGCACCCGGAGTGGTTCACCACCAAGCCCGACGGCACGATCGCCTACGCGGAGAACCCGCCGAAGAAGTACCAGGACATCTACCCGGTCAACTTCGACAACGACCCCGAGGGCATCTACGCCGAGTGCCTGCGGGTTCTCCGGGTGTGGATGGAGGCCGGGGTGCGGGTCTTCCGCGTCGACAACCCGCACACCAAGCCGCTGAACTTCTGGCACTGGCTCATCTGGACGGTCAAGGAGACCGACCCGGACGTGCTCTTCCTCGCCGAGGCCTTCACCCGGCCGGCCATGATGCACCAGCTGGCCCGCATCGGGTACACGCAGTCCTACACGTACTTCACGTGGCGCACCGGGCGCGAGGAGCTCGAGGAGTACGGCCGCGAGCTGGCCGTCAACAGCCACTACATGCGGCCGAACTTCTTCGTGAACACCCCGGACATCCTGCACGCGTCGCTGCAGCTCGGCGGCCCGCCGATGTTCAAGGTCCGCGCCGTCCTGGCGGCCATGATGAGCCCGACGTGGGGTGTCTACTCGGGCTTCGAGCTCTTCGAGCACGTCGCGGTGCGCCCCGGCAGCGAGGAGTACCTCGACAGCGAGAAGTACCAGCTGCGGCCGCGCGACTGGGCCGCTGCGGAGTCCTCCGGGCGCAGCCTCGCGCCCTACCTCCGCCGGCTCAACGAGATCCGCCGCGCCCACCCGGCCCTGCAGCAGCTGCGCACGCTGCGGTTCCACTCCGTGGACAACCCGAACCTGATCTGCTTCACCAAGACCGACCCCGGCTCGCAGGACGCCGTCCTGGTGGTGGTGAACCTCTCCAGCCACCACACCCAGATCGGGACGACGTCCCTGGACCTGCCGGCGCTCGGGCTGGACTGGCACGAGCGGTTCACCGTGACCGACGAGCTGACCGGCAACAGCTGGGACTGGGGCCAGTTCAACTACGTCGAGCTCGACCCCTACCGGGAGCCGGCGCACGTCTTCTCGATCACCTACCCCCGGCACGTCCAGGTACCGCCGCCGGTGGCGTGAACGAGGCCCCCTTGCCCTACCGCTGCCACCACCGGCCTCGTCCAGAGGCTCACCCCGAGCTTGCCAGGGGTGAGGAGGACGAGGTCCTTCTACCGAGGGGCCAATCCTCCCGATGACCGTTCCCGTCCCCGACCTCCCCGTCAGCCGCCCCGAGGCGCCGGCGTCGGCGCTGCCCGCACCCGGCACCGACCCCGAGTGGTACAAGCGCGCCGTCTTCTACGAGGTGCTCGTCCGCGGGTTCGCCGACAGCAACGCCGACGGCGTCGGCGACCTGCGCGGCATGATCGACAAGCTGGACTACCTGCAGTGGCTCGGCGTCGACTGCCTGTGGCTGCCGCCGTTCTTCGCCTCGCCGCTGCGCGACGGCGGTTACGACGTCAGCGACTACACCGCCGTGCTGCCCGAGTTCGGCGACATCGACGACTTCACGGAGTTCCTCGGCGCGGCCCACGCCCGTGGCATCCGCGTGATCATCGACTTCGTCATGAACCACACCTCGGACCAGCACCCCTGGTTCCAGGCCAGCCGCAGCGACCCCGAGGGCCCGTACGGCGACTTCTACGTGTGGCGCGACGACGACACCGGCTACGCCGACGCGCGGATCATCTTCGTCGACACCGAGAGCTCGAACTGGACCTTCGACCCGGTCCGCAAGCAGTACTTCTGGCACCGGTTCTTCTCCCACCAGCCCGACCTCAACTTCGAGAACCCGAGGGTGATCGAGGCGATCCTGGACGCCTTGCGGTTCTGGCTGGACCTGGGCATCGACGGCTTCCGGCTGGACGCCGTGCCCTACCTGATCGAGGAGGAGGGCACCAACTGCGAGAACCTGCCGGGGACCCACGAGATCCTCAAGCAGGTCCGCAAGGTCGTCGAGGCCGACTACCCCGACCGGGTCCTGCTGTGCGAGGCCAACCAGTGGCCGGCCGACGTCGTGGAGTACTTCGGCGAGGACGGCGACGAGTGCCAGATGGCCTTCCACTTCCCGGTGATGCCGCGCCTGTTCATGGGCGTGCGGCGGGAGCAGCGGTTCCCGATCTCGGAGATCATGGCGCAGACCCCGGAGATCCCGGACAACTGCCAGTGGGGCATCTTCCTGCGCAACCACGACGAGCTGACCCTGGAGATGGTCACCGACGAGGAACGCGACTACATGTGGGCGGAGTACGCCAAGGACCCCCGCATGAAGGCCAACATCGGCATCCGCCGCCGGCTGGCGCCGCTGCTGGACAACGACATGGACACCCTCGAGCTGTTCAACGCGCTGCTGCTGTCGCTGCCCGGCTCGCCGGTCCTCTACTACGGCGACGAGATCGCCATGGGCGACAACATCTGGCTCGGTGACCGCGACGGCGTGCGCACCCCGATGCAGTGGACGCCGGACCGCAACGGCGGCTTCTCCACCGCCGACCCGCAGCGGATGTACCTGCCGCTGAACCAGGACCCGGTCTACGGCTACCAGGTCACCAACGTCGAGTCGCAGCTGCGCAACACCAACTCGATGCTGCACTGGCTGCGGCAGATGATCCACGTGCGCAAGCAGCACCCGACCTTCGGCCGGGGCAGCTACGCCGAGATCGGCTCCCGCAACCCGACGGTGCTCTCCTTCGTCCGCGAGTTCGGCGACGACGTGGTGCTATGCGTCAACAACCTCTCCCGGTTCCCGCAGCCGGTGGAGCTGGACCTGCGCCGCTTCGAGGGCTACACCCCGATCGAGCTGACCGGCCGGGTGGAGTTCCCGCAGATCGGGGTCCTGCCCTACATGCTCACCCTGTCCGGGCACGGCTTCTACTGGTTCGAGCTGGCCAAGCCCGCCGAGCCGGTGGAGGAGCCCACCGAGACCGACGACACCGCGGTGGCCGACTCCCTGCTGGCGGCGGGCCTCGTCGGCTCCGGCGAGGAACCACCTGCGGGCGACACGGCCGACACGGGAGGAGCCCGATGAACGCCCTGACCGGACTGTTCCGGGAGTGGATGCCGTCCCAGCGCTGGTTCGGCGGCAAGGGCCGGGAGTGGGCCGGCGTGGAGGAGGAGAGCTTCTTCCTCGACCGCTCGCACCCCGTCCTGTCCATCCACCGGGTGACGGTGACCTACACCGACGGCGCGACGGAGACCTACCTGGTGCCGCTGTCGTGGCGTGACCGCGCCGTGGAGGAGCTGGCCGCGGCGCTCGTCGGCACCGTGGCGCACGAGAACGGCGAGAACCACGCCTACGACGCGATGCGCGACCGCGAGGCCACCGCCAGCTGGCTGACCCACCTCGCCGAGGGCGCCACGGTGGGCCCGATGCGGTTCGTGCCGGGCGAGGGTGCCGAGATCCCGGCCGGGCTCCCCGGCGACATCGTCTCCACCGAGCAGAGCAACACCTCGCTGGTGTACGGGCAGGAGGCGATCCTCAAGCTGTTCCGGCGGCTCGAGCCCGGCCTCAATCCGGACGTCGAGGTCCACAGCGCCCTGCGCCGGACCGACAACCCGCACATCGCGCCGCTGCTCGGCCACGCCGAGATCGACCACGACCGGGACGCCGACACCCCGCCGGCGACGGTCCTCATGCTGCAGCGGTTCGTGCCCAACGCCAGCGACGGGTGGCGGCTGGCCACCGCGAGCGTGCGCGACCTCTACGCCGAGGCCGACCTGCACGCCGACGAGGTGGGCGGGGACTTCGCCGCTGACAGCGAGCGGCTCGGCGCGGCCACCGCCTCGGTGCACGCCGACATGGCGCAGGTGCTGCCGACCGAGGAGGCCGACCGCGACTGGTTCACCACCGTCGCCCGGCAGATGACCGAGCGGCTCGACGCCGCGATCGAGGTCGTCCCGCAGCTGGCCGACCACGCCGACGGGCTGCGTGCGGTCTACGCGGCCGTGGCGGAGAACCCCGAGCCCGTCGTCCGCCAGCGGGTGCACGGGGACCTGCACCTGGGCCAGGTGCTGCGCACCGCCACCGGGTGGATCGTGCTCGACTTCGAGGGCGAGCCCGCCCGCCCGCTGGCCGCGCGCCGCGAGCTGGACAGCCCGATGCGCGACGTGGCCGGGATGCTGCGGAGCTTCGACTACGCCGCCCGCCACATGCTCGTGGAGCAGCCGGGTGATCAACAGCGCGCTTACCGCGCGCAGGAGTGGGCAGAGCGCAACCGGAGCGCGTTCTGCGCGGGCTACGCGGCCGCGAGCGGGATGGACGCCTGCGGCAACAGCCCGTTGTTGCGTGCGTTCGAGGCGGACAAGGCCGTCTACGAGTGCGTCTACGAGGCGCGCAACCGCCCGCACTGGCTGATGATCCCGCTGCAGTCGCTGTCCCGGCTCACTGCCGCGGGCCAGCGCGGCGAGCCACGACCCTGAACACCGCACCGAAGAGGACGGCGACGCGATGACATCCCCGGACGAGACCGACCGCACCACCGATTCCCCGCTGACCGGCGGGCGGCCTCCCGCGAGCCGCGAGGAGCTGCAGGCGGCCGTCGAGGAGATGACCGCCGAGGCCGAGGCGGCCGAGGCGGAGCCGGTCGTCAACGCCACCCCGGCCCGCAAGCGGGCCACGGCGAAGAAGGCCCCGGCGAAGAAAGCGACCGCGAGGAAGGCCACCGCGGCGTCCGGGAGCGAGGCCCCGGCGAAGAAGGCGACCAAGCGTGCGCCGCGGAAGCGGGCGGCCCAGGCCGACGCGCCCCAGGGCGAGGTCGTCGCCGAGCAGGGCGGCACCGCCGCGCCCGTGGTCGCCCCGGCGCCGATCGCCGAACCGGGCAGCCCGAGCGGCGCCCCGGCCGGCCAGCCGGAGCCGCCGAGCCCGGACCCGGCGGAGCCGAGCACCCCGCAGGCCCCGGACGAGGACGGCGGCGCGGGTCCGGCGGCGACCCCAGCCGCGGCCACCCCGCCCGCCGGGACCCAGCCGTCGCAGACCCAGCCGTCGCAGACCCGGCCCGCCGAGGGCGCCACGGCCGGCACCGGGCCGCAGGTGGCGGCGGCGACCGTCCCCGAGGGGCAGGCCCCCGCCGAGGAGGGCCTCGCCCAGCAGGAGGCGCCCGCCGAGGTGAGCGAGGAGCAGCTGCGCGCCGTCGTCGACGGCTGGTCCTACGCCCCGCACAGCGTGCTCGGCGCGCACCCGGCCCGCGACGGCTGGGTGGTCCGCACGCTGCGGCCGAACGCGGTCTCGGTGACCGTCGTCGACGAGGACGACGCCCGCTACGACGCCCGGCAGCTGCACGGCGGCGGCATCTACGAGGCCCACCTGCCCGGGCAGCCCGGCGACTACCGGGTCGAGGTGACCTACGGCGACGGCGAGGGCGGCACCAACACCTTCGTCGTCGACGACCCCTACCGCTGGCTGCCGACCGTCGGCGAGCTGGACCAGCACCTCATCCGCGAGGGGCGGCACGAGCAGCTGTGGGAGGTGCTCGGCTCGCACGTGCGGCGCTACGACACCCCGCGTGGGCTGGTCGAGGGCGTCTCCTTCGCGGTCTGGGCGCCCAACGCCCAGGGCGTGCGGGTGACCGGCGACTTCGACTACTGGGAGGCCCGGGCCTACCCCATGCGGTCGCTGGGCTCCTCGGGCGTGTGGGAGGTCTTCATCCCCGGCGTCCCGGTCGGCACGCGGTACCGCTACCAGGTGCTGGGCCGCGACGGCGTCTGGCGGCACAAGTCCGACCCGCTGGCCTTCGAGACCGAGGTCCCGCCGCTCAACGCCTCGGTGGTCACCGAGTCGGCCTACGAGTGGAGCGACGAGCAGTGGCTGACCGACCGCGCGCAGAGCGGCTGGCACCAGCGCCCGATGAGCATCTACGAGGTGCACATCGGCTCCTGGCGGCAGGGGCTGTCCTACCGCGAGCTGGCCGACGAGCTGGTCGACTACGTCGTCGAGCACGGGTTCACCCACATCGAGTTCATGCCGGTCGCCGAGCACCCCTTCGGCGGCTCCTGGGGCTACCAGGTCACCTCCTACTACGCGCCCACCTCCCGGTACGGCAGCCCGGACGACTTCCGTTACCTGGTCGACCGCGCGCACCAGGCCGGCATCGGCGTTCTCGTCGACTGGGTCCCCGCGCACTTCCCCAAGGACGACTGGGCGCTGGCCCGCTTCGACGGCACCGCGCTGTACGAGCACGGCGACCCGCGCCGCGGCGAACAGCTGGACTGGGGCACCTACGTCTTCGACTTCGGCCGCTCCGAGGTCCGCAACTTCCTCGTCGCCAACGCGCTGTTCTGGTGCAAGGAGTTCCACGTCGACGGCATCCGGGTCGACGCGGTTGCCTCGATGCTCTACCTGGACTACTCCCGCGACGACTGGGTGCCCAACGTGCACGGCGGCCGGGAGAACCTGGAGGCGATGGCGTTCCTGCAGGAGATGAACGCCACCGTCTACCGCGAGGTCCCCGGCGTCGTCACCATCGCCGAGGAGTCGACCGCCTGGCCCGGCGTCACCCGGCCCACCCACCTCGGCGGCCTGGGCTTCGGCTTCAAGTGGAACATGGGCTGGATGCACGACTCGCTGGCCTACATGTCCAAGGAGCCGGTGTACCGCGGCTACCACCACGGCCAGCTGACGTTCTCGATGATCTACGCCTACTCCGAGAACTACGTGCTGCCCATCAGCCACGACGAGGTCGTCTACGGCAAGGGGTCGCTGCTGCGGAAGATGCCCGGTGACCGGTGGCAGCAGCTGGCCAACCTGCGCGGCTACCTCGCCTACATGTGGGCCCACCCCGGCAAGCAGCTGCTGTTCATGGGGTCGGAGTTCGCCCAGGACGCCGAGTGGGCCGAGAGCCGCTCGCTGGACTGGTGGCACCTCGACGACCCGGCGCACCGCGGCGTCCTGCAGCTGGTGACCGACCTCAACGCCCGGTACAAGGAGACCGCCGCGCTGTGGTCCCAGGACGTCGACCCCGCCGGTTTCCAGTGGATCGACGCCAACGACGCCTCGGGGAACGTGCTGTCCTTCCTGCGCTACGGCCGCCCGGAGGCCACCGGGGACGGCTCGGACGGCGCCGGCGGCGAAGTGCTGGCCTGCGTCGCGAACTTCTCGGGCGCCCCGCACCACGGCTACCGCATCGGCCTGCCGCGGCCGGGCACCTGGCGCGAGGTGCTCAACACCGACGCCGAGGGCTACGGTGGCTCGGGCGTCGGCAACCACGGCTCCGTCGAGGCGGTCGAGCAGCCCTGGCACGGCCAGCCCTGGTCGGCGACCCTCGCCGTCCCGCCCCTGGGCACCGTCTGGTTCGTGCACGGGTAAGGACCCCCCTGCCGCCCACCACTCGATGGACGACCCCGTCCTCCCCACCCGTCGGGGAAGGACCCCTGGCCCCCGCCCACTCGCGAGCTCGCGGCGGGGACCCTGCAGGGGGCCGGCGGGACCCGGGACGGAGCCGGCGGGGCTCTGCGGAAGGGCGGTTCCAGCACGTCACCGGGCTCGGGACGGGCCCGGTGAACGGGGGCCTCCCGAGTGCGTCCGGGGGCCGCACCGGCGTCCGTCGCTGCAGCTACGGGGGGCGACAGGGCCGCCGCGATGGGACGATCCGAGGGACATGCCTGACTCCTCCGTGTGCCGCGTGGCCGTGGCCCTGCTCGCCACGGCCACGCTGCTGCTGGTGTCCGGCTGCTCGGTCGCCGTCGTCGGCCTGCCCAGTGCAGCCCGGCCCCCGGCCTCCGACATCCCCTCCGCCGAGCTGCAGGTCGTCGGCGCCACCGGCGGCCCGACCGACACCCTGGCGCGCAACGCCCTGGCCGACCTCGAGGCCTACTGGACGCAGCAGTTCCCCGACGTCTTCGGGCAGGACTTCGTGCCGCTCCAGGGCGGCTACTTCAGCGCCGACCCCGATGACGTCGACCCCCGCGCGTACCCGCAGGGCATCGGCTGCGGATCCGACCCCCGCGACGTGGAGGGCAACGCCTTCTACTGCCAGGCCCCCGACGCGCCGAACTCCGACTCGATCAGCTACGACCGCGCCTTCCTGCAGGAGCTCGCCGAGCAGTACGGCCGCTTCATCCCCGCGCTGGTGATGGCCCACGAGTTCGGCCACGCGGTGCAGGGCCGGGTCGGCTACCCCGACTACTCGATCTCGGTGGAGACCCAGGCCGACTGCTTCGCCGGCGCCTGGACGGCGTGGGTGGCCGACGGGCAGAGCGAGCACACGCAGATCCGCGCACCCGAGCTCGACGAGGTGCTGCGCGGCTACCTGCTGCTGCGCGACCCGGTGGGCACCAGCATCAACACCGAGGCCGCACACGGGTCCTACTTCGACCGCATCTCGGCGTTCCAGGAGGGCTTCCGGGCCGGACCGACCGCGTGCCGCGACAACTTCTCCGCCCAGCGCCCGTACACGCAGGGCGCCTTCTCCTCCGCCAGCGAGGCAGCGAGCGGCGGGAACGCGCCCTTCGGCGAGGCGCAGCAGATCGCGGCCGAGGCCCTCCCGGAGTTCTGGGGCCTCGCCTTCGACCAGGTCTTCGGTGAGACGTTCAGCACGCCGCAGCTGGAGCCGTTCGAGGGCAACCCGCCGACCTGCGCTGCCGACGACCTGGACCTGGTGTTCTGCGCCGACGACGACCTCGTGGGTTACGACGTCGAGGACCTGGTGGGTCCGGCCTACCAGGAGCTCGGCGGCGCCGACTACGCCGTCATCACCGCCGCCTCGCTGCCCTACGCGCTGGCCGCGCGCGACCAACTGGGGCTGTCCACCGACGACGAGGCGGCCATCCGGTCGGCGGTCTGCCTCACCGGCTGGTTCTCGTCGGCCTTCTTCGACGAACGGCTGACGGCCGCCGTCATCTCCCCTGGCGACATCGACGAGGCCGTGCAGTTCCTGCTGACCTACGGCACCGACCCGTCGGTCGTGCCCGAGGTCGCGCTGACCGGCTTCCAGCTGGTCGACCTGTTCCGCAACGGCTTCTTCCAGGGCGCCGCCGCCTGCGACGTCGGCGTCTGAGGTCCCCTGCCGGGAGCCTCAGTAGAGCGCGAGGGTGAGCTGGCGGCGGGCCGCGGCGACCCTCGGGTCCTGGTCACCGACGACGCCGAAGAGCTCAACCAGGTGCCGGCGCGCCTGGTCGCGGTCGTCCCCGGCGGTCCGGCGGACCACGTCCAGCAGCCGCTCGAAGGCACCCTCGACGTTCCCGGTGCCGAGCAGGAAGTCCGCGGCCCGGGCCTGTGCGGCGACGTCGTCCGGAGCGGCGTCCGCGGCGGCGAGCGCATCCGGTCCGGCCTCGTCGGCGCGGCGGAACAGCTGCACCTGGCGCAGCGCGAGGCCCGCAACGGGGTGGTCGGGCTCGGCGTCGAGGATCGACTGGTAGGCGGCCTCGGCGGCGGTCAGGTCACCGCGCTCGAGGGCGGCCTCGGCGGCGTCCAGCCGAGGGTCCTCGGCCTCGCCGGCCTCGTCGTTCCCGGCCTCGGGGACGGCGCCACCGGTGGTCGCCCGCACCAGCTCGGTGACGAACTGCCGCGCCTGCTCCTCGGGGATGGCACCGGTGAACTCGGCGACCAGCTGCCCCTGCCAGACCGCCTTGACCGCGGGGATGCCCTGCACCCGCAGGCCCTGGGCGAGTGCCGGGTTGGCGTCGACGTCGACCTTGGCCAGCACCCAGGAGCCGCCGCCCTCCGCGGCCAGCCGCTCGAGCACCGGGGAGAGCTGCTTGCACGGCCCGCACCACTCGGCCCACAGGTCGAGCACGACCGGGACCTGGAAGGAGCGGTCGAGCACCTCGGCCTGGAAGGTCTCCTCGGTGACGTCGACGACCGCGGCACCTGGGGCGCCGGTCGGCGCGGCGGCACTGGGCGGCGGCGCCGACTGGGCCCGTGCCGCGGCCTCGGAGCGGGCCTTGACGGCAGCGAGGTCGACCGCGCCGGCGAGGGAGGCGGCCAGCTGAGCCTGCTGGGCCTGCGCGCGCGGGTCGGGGCGTCCGGGACGGGTGGGCTGCATGACCTCGATCATCCCACCGCGGCGGAGGCGGTGTCGGAGGTGCCGGGGCTCAGGCGCCCGCCGTCCCGTCGTCCGCCACGTCACCGGCCCCGCGGCGGACCCGCTCGAGGATGGCGAACAGCGCGTCCAACTCGGCGTCGGGCACGTCGCCGAGGCCGAAGTCCAGTGCGGTCAGGGCGGCGGTCGCCTCCTCGACGACGCCCCGCCCGCGGTCGGTGATCGCAGCGAGCACGCCCCGCCCGTCGGCGGGGTTGGGACGCCGGTCGACGTAGCCGGCCGCGACCAAGCGGTCGATGGCGTTGGTGACGCTGGTCGGGTGGACCATCAGCCGGCTGCCGATCACCTTCAACGGCAGCTCGCCGGTGCGGCTGAAGGTGAGCAGCACCAGCACCTCGTAGCGGGCGAAGGTCAGCGCGTGCGGCCGCAGCGCCTCGTCGAAGCGGGCGAGCAGGATCTGCTGCACCCGGAAGACCGAGGTCGCGGCGCGCATCGCTGCGGCGGGCCCGAAGCGCTGCTCCCAGGACTCCCCGGCGCGCGCGATGGGATCGAACGGCAACCCCAGCGGACGGACCATGGCCCCAGAGGTTACGGGGGTCCACCCCAGCACCGAGTGGCGACTTGATGTGGTCGCCGTCCACAGGAGGCCGCCTCCAGGGGCCCGCCCCGAGCCTGCGAGGGGTGGGGAGGAGGTGGTCCTTCATCAGGCGGCCGGCGGGGCGGGGCGCAGCCGGGGGACGTGCCGCAGCCCGAACACCTCGCGCAGCGCCACCTGCGCGGCGTTGTCGCCGCAGGCACCGTGCACGGCCGGCCCGGGCGGCGTCGCGGACGAGGCGAGGTAGACCCCCGCCACCGGCGTCTTGTAGGTGTTCCAGCGCGGCACCGGCCGGGCCAGCATCTGCCGCAGCGTCGCCTGGCCGTTGGAGATGTCCCCGCCGAGGTAGGTCGGGTTCCACGCCTCCATCTGGACGGCGTCCTTCGTGGCCCGCTCGACGATCGTGTCCTTGAAGCCCGGTGCGAAGCGCTCGATCTGGTTCTCGATGGCCGCGGTCATGTCGATGTCCGAGCCGTGCGGCACGTGCACGTAGGCCCAGAAGACGTGCCCGCCCTCGGGAGCGCGCGTCGGGTCCGGCACGGTCGGCTGGACGGCC
The DNA here is from genome assembly GCF_900143215.1 of Geodermatophilus obscurus. Lineage (GTDB taxonomy): Bacteria > Actinomycetota > Actinomycetes > Mycobacteriales > Geodermatophilaceae > Geodermatophilus > Geodermatophilus obscurus_A. The sequence goes on from NZ_FRDM01000013.1 coordinate 42,693, forward strand.
AGCACGTACGGGCGGTCGGTGGACCTCCGCTCGTTGGGGGCCCGCTCGCCGTCGATCGTCTCCTCGAGGGTCCCGGCGACGTGGATGGTCCCGGCCCGCCGCACGTCGGGGTTGGTCCAGGGCACCGGCTCGGACAGGATCCAGTCGATCTTGAAGACGCCCGCACCGTGCTCGTACCGGTCCACCCAGCGGCGGTAGCCCTCGTGCACCCGGTCGCCGGCCATCGACACGAAGGCCTCCGGCGTGGTGTCCAGCAGCACGGCCGGGACGCCGTCGAACTCGCGCAGGTCGGTGACCAGGTGGTCGGTCTCCACCTCGCCGCCCTGCTGCTCCAGGGCGGTCACCATCGCGTCGGCGAGGTTCTGCGACCCGCCCTCGACCAGCGGCCAGCCGACGTGGTGGCCGAGCATCGTCAGCAGCATCCCGAGCGCGGAGGTGAGCGGCCGGGTCAGGTCGAGCATCCCGTGCGCGGCCGCCCCGCCGAGCAGCGCGCGGGCACCCTCGGTCTCGAAGTAGCGGTGCGCCAGCCAGCGCACGTTGGGCAGCCCGTTGAGCCCGAAGTGCGCGATCTGCGGCACGCTGCGGGTCGGCAACCGGCGCAGCCTGCTGGTCAGGAAGAAGTCGACGACGTCCTGCCCGTGCTCGACCAGCGGCTCGAACAGGCGGCGGTAGGCCGGCCCGTCGGGCCCGAGGCCGGCCGCGGTCTCCGCCAGCGAGTGGTACGCGACCGAGGCACCCCCGCCGTCGAGAGGGTGCGCGAAGTTGACCTCCGGCTGGACCAGGCGCACACCTCGGCCGGCCAGGTCGAACTCGCGGAAGAACGGCGCCGCGGCGGCCATCGGCTGCACGATCGAGCAGACGTCGTGCCGGTACCCCGGCCGCATGAGCTCCTCGGTGCGCATCCCCCCGCCCGGGCGCCCGGCCGCCTCGACGACCTGCACCCGCAACCCGGCGGCGGACAGCCGGAGGGCCGCCGCCAGCCCGTTCGGCCCGCTCCCGACGACGACGGCGTCCGGCTTCCCGTTCACCCGGGCCATCCTGCCCTCAGCGGGTCAGAGCTGCGCGATCAGCGTGTCGGCGGCGCGGAACGGGTCGCTCTCCCCCGCCACCACCTGCTCGGCCAGGGTGCCGAGCGCCGCCGAGCCGCGGACGTCGCCCATCCGCTCCCGCAGCCCGGCCAGTGCGATCACCTCGACCTCCCGCGCCGCGCGGACCAGCCGGCGGCGGTAGCCCTCGCCCGAGGAGTCCAGCCACGCGCGGTGCTCCCCGATCGTCTCGGCGAGCTCGTCGATGCCGGTGTCGGAGGCGGCAACCGTGCGGCGGATCGGCGGCCGCCAGGCGCCGGGGAGGTCGTGCCGGCCGCCGAGCGAGAGCGCGTAGCGCAGGTCGCGCACCGTCTGGTCGGCGCCGTCCCGGTCGGCCTTGTTCACCACCAGGACGTCGGCGACCTCGAGGATCCCGGCCTTCGCCGCCTGGATGCCGTCGCCCATGCCCGGCGCGAGCAGCACCAGCGTGGTGTCGGCGAGCGAGGCCACCTCCAGCTCGGACTGCCCGACGCCGACGGTCTCGACCAGCACGACGTCGCACCCGGCGGCGTCCAGCACCCGCATCGCCTGCGGCGTGGCCCAGGCCAGCCCGCCGAGATGGCCGCGCGAGGCCATGGAGCGGATGTAGACGCCGGCGTCCCCGGCGTGGTCCTGCATGCGCACCCGGTCGCCGAGCAGCGCACCACCCGAGAAGGGGGACGACGGGTCGACCGCGAGGACGCCGACCCGCAGTCCGCGCTCGCGGTAGGCGCGGACCAGCGCGGTCGTCGTCGTGGACTTGCCGACGCCGGGCGAGCCGGTGAGGCCGACGACCTGCGCGTGCCCGGTGTGCGGGGCCAGTGCCGCGGCGACCTCGCGCAGCGCCGGGCTGGCCTCCTCGACCAGCGTGATCAGCCGCGCCACCGCGCGCGCCTCGCCGTCCCGTGCCCGCGCGACCAGGTCCGGGACGTCGACCGCGCGACGGCCCCGCCTCCTCCCGGGGGAGACGGGGCCGGGCGCCTGGACCGCAGTGTCCACCGCGTCAGCGGGAATCGCAGGGCCCTCCGAGGTCACGCCGTCGCGGGCACGTGCAGGATCAGCGCGTCGCCCTGCCCGCCGCCACCGCACAGCGCGGCGGCGCCGACACCGCCGCCGCGGCGGCGCAGCTCCAGCGCCACGTCCAGCACGATCCGCGCGCCGCTCATGCCGATCGGGTGGCCCAGCGCGATGGCGCCGCCGTTGGGGTTCACCTTCTCGGGGTCGATCCCGAGCTCCTTGGTGGAGACGAGTGCGACGGCGGCGAAGGCCTCGTTGAACTCGACCAGGTCGAGGTCGGCAGGCTCGATGCCCTCGCGCTCGCAGGCCTTCTGGACGGCGCGCGACGGCTGGCTCTGCAGCGTGGCGTCCGGGCCGGCGACGACCCCGTGCGCGCCGATCTCGGCGATCGGGGGAATGCCGAGCTCGGCGGCCTTCTCCGCACTCATGACGACGACCGCGCAGGCGCCGTCGGAGATCTGCGACGCGGTGCCGGCGGTGATCGTGCCGTCCTCGGCGAAGGCCGGCTTCAGCCGCGACAGGCTCTCCGCCGTGGTGTCGGCACGGACACCCTCGTCGTCGCGGAACTCGATCGGGTCGCCCTTGCGCTGCGGGATCAGCACCGGGGTGATCGCCTCCTCGAAGATGCCGTTCTTGCCCGCGCGAGCGGCCTTCTGGTGGCTCTCCGCGGCGAACGCGTCCTGCTCCTCGCGGGTCAGGTCGTAACGGCTGTTCGCCTGCTCGGTCAGGGCGCCCATCGCCACCTGGTCGAAGGTGTCCGAGAGCCCGTCGTGCGCCATGGCGTCGACGAGTTTGGTGTCCCCGTACTTGGTACCGGTGCGGGAGCTGGGCAGCAGGTGCGGCGCCTGGGTCATCGACTCCTGGCCGCCGGCCACGACGATGTCGAACTCGCCGGCGCGGATGAGCTGGTCGGCCAGTGCGATGGCGCTCAGGCCGGAGAGGCACACCTTGTTGACGGTGATGGCCGGCACCGTCATGGGGATGCCCGCGGCGACGGCCGCGGGGCGGGCCGGGTTCTGGCCGGCGCCGGCCTGCAGCACCTGCCCCATGATCACGTACTCGACCTGGTCGCCGGCGATGCCGGCCCGCTCGAGCGCGGCCTTGATGGCTACGCCGCCGAGGTCGGCGGCGGAGAAGTCCTTGAGCGAGCCGAGCAGCCGACCCATCGGGGTGCGGGCGCCGCTGACGATGACCGAACGGGACATGACTGCCTCCAGGGGCGGGCCGCCGACGCCGGCGACCGCGGGGTCGGTAGCGCCGCGCCACGGGGACACGGCGCCGGTCCCTCGCAGGATAGGACGCGGGCCGCGGCGTGGTCACCGGCGTGACGAGCGTCTCAGCGCATCCGATGGTGGGCCACCGGGTAGGACGCCAGCGACCGAGCACCCGAGACGAGGGAGACCCCCATGCCCCGCCTGCACGTCGGCGACGAGAACGGACACCCGGTCGAGCTGCACCACGAGGACGTCGGTGCCGGCCGCCCGGTCGTGCTGATCCACGGGTGGCCGCTGTCCGGCCGCTCCTGGGAGGCACAGGTCGGCCCGCTGGTCGAGGCCGGCCACCGCGTCGTCACCTACGACCGCCGCGGCTTCGGCGACTCGTCGCAGCCGTGGCACGGCTACGACTACGACACCTTCACCGCCGACCTGCACGCGCTGCTCGAGCACCTGGACCTGCGCGACGTCGCGCTCGTCGGCTTCTCCATGGGCGGCGGCGAGGTCGTCCGCTACCTGTCCCGCCACGGCACCGAGCGGGTCAGCCGCGCCGTCCTGGCCGCCGCCGTGCCGCCCTACCTGTACAAGAGCGCCGACAACCCCGACGGCGGCCTCGACGACGCCACCATCGAGGGGTTCCAGCAGGGCGTGCGCACCGACCGCCCGGCCTTCCTCGACGGTTTCACCAAGGACTTCTTCACTCCCGGTGGCTCGAGCCTCCTCAGGAGCCCCGCGGTCAGCGAGCAGCAGCGGCAGTACGCGCTGCACCTCGCCGAGTCCGCCTCGCCGAAGGGCACGCTCGACTGCATCACCGCCTTCGGCCGCACCGACTTCCGCGGCGACGTCGCCGCGATCACCGTGCCGACCCTGGTCGTCCACGGCGACTCGGACGCGATCGTGCCGTTCGAGGTCAGCGGCAGGCGCTCGCACGAGCTGATCCCGGGCAGCGAGCTGGTCGTCATCGAGGGCGGGCCACACGGGATCAACGCCTCGCACCCGGAGCAGTTCAACGCGGCGCTGATCGACTTCCTGCGTCGCTGACGGAGGACCTGGCTGCCCCCACCGTAGGAGGACCCCGTCCCCCACCCCTCGTGGCAGGACCCCCTGCCCCATCGCTCGCAGGCTCGCGGCGGGACCCTGCAGGGAGGCCGGCGGAGCCGGGCCGGAGCCGGCGGCGAACCCCGGCAGCCAGGCCTCCAGGGCCCGCCGTGGACCTGTGTGCGGCGGGCCCTCCCCTGTGTGTGGTCCACCCACCTGTCGTCTCAGACGTCTGGTCCGGGAGGATGCCGCGATGAGCACCGATCCGCGTACCGGCCTGCCGGCCGAGCTGTTCACCACGATCGATCACGTCGGCATCGCCGTCCCGGACCTGCGCGAGGCGATCGCCTTCTACGAGCTGGCCTTCGGCATCACCTCCGTGCACGAGGAGGTCAACGAGGAACAGGGCGTCCACGAGGCGATGCTCGCCGTCGGGGACGGCGACACCCGCATCCAGCTGCTGGCCCCGCTGACCCCCGAGTCGACGATCGCGAAGTTCATCGGCCGTTCCGGCCCGGGCCTGCAGCAGCTGGCCTTCCGCGTGACCGACGTCGAGGCGGTCAGCGCGACGCTGCGCGAGCGCGGCCTGCGGCTGCTCTACGACACCCCGAGGCGGGGGACGTCGGACAGCCGGGTCAACTTCGTCCACCCCAAGGACGCCGGCGGCGTCCTCGTCGAGCTCGTCGAGCCGGCGGCGTCGCCGCACTGACCGCCCGACCGGTGGACCGACAGCTGTCTACCGGCCGGTAACATCTCGCGCCACCGCACGGCCGCTGCACCGACTCACGAGCCGACGAAGACCCGGGAGACTCACGTGTTCGACATCAGGGACGCCATCCTCGCCGACCGACTGGACGCCCTCGCCGGGCTGCCGGTTCCGGAGTCCTACCGCGCCGTGCTGGTCCGCAAGGACGAGCAGGACATGTTCGAGGGTCTGGCCACCAAGGACAAGGACCCCCGCAAGTCGCTGCACGTCGAGGAGGTGGCCACACCGGAGCTGGGGCCGGGCGAGGCGATCGTCGCGGTGATGGCCTCGAGCGTGAACTACAACACCGTCTGGACGTCGATCTTCGAGCCGGTGTCGACCTTCGGGTTCCTGGAGCGCTACGGGAGGCTGCACGACCTGGCCAAGCGGCACGACCTGCCCTACCATGTGGTCGGCTCGGACCTGGCCGGCGTGGTGCTGCGGGTGGGCCCGGGGGTGAACCGGTGGAAGCCGGGTGACGAGGTGGTCGCGCACTGCCTGTCCGTCGAGCTGGAGGACCCGGCCGGCCACGACGACACGATGATGGACCCGCAGCAGCGGATCTGGGGTTTCGAGACCAACTTCGGCGGCCTGGCCGAACTGGCGCTGGTCAAGAGCAACCAGCTGCTGCCCAAGCCCGCACACCTGACCTGGGAGGAGGCCGCCGCCCCCGGGTTGGTCAACTCCACCGCCTACCGGCAGCTGGTCAGCCGCAACGGCGCGGGCATGAAGCAGGGCGACGTCGTGCTGATCTGGGGCGCCTCCGGTGGGCTGGGCTCCTATGCCACCCAGATGGCGCTCAACGGTGGCGCGATCCCGGTGTGCGTGGTCTCGAGTCCGGAGAAGGCCGAGATCGTCCGGAAGATGGGCGCGGACCTGGTCATCGACCGCTCCGCCGAGGGCTACCGGTTCTGGAAGGACGAGGACACCCAGGACCCCCGGGAGTGGCAGCGGTTCGGCAAGCGCATCCGCGAGCTCACCGGCGGCGACGACGTCGACATCGTCTTCGAGCACCCTGGCCGGGAGACCTTCGGCGCGAGCGTCTACGTCGCCAAGAAGGGCGGCACGATCGTCACCTGCGCCTCCACCAGCGGCTTCCTGCACCAGTACGACAACCGCTACCTGTGGATGAACCTCAAGCGGATCGTCGGCTCCCACTTCGCCAACTACAAGGAGGCCTGGGAGGCCAACCGGCTCATCGACCGCGGCCTGATCCACCCCACCCTGTCCAAGGTCTACCCGATGGAACAGGTCGGCCAGGCCGCCTGCGACGTCAAGAACAACTGCCACCAGGGCAAGGTCGGCGTGCTCACCCTCGCCCCGGAGGGGGGCCTCGGGGTCAAGGACACCGCCAAGCGGGAGCAGCACCTTCCCGCGATCAACCGTTTCCGGGGCGTGTGAGGAAGGACCCCGGAAGGCCCCCTGCTCCCCCCCGCTCGCCGGCTCGCGGCGGAGCCATGCAGGCGGCCATCGGGACCCGGGACGGAGTCGGCGGGGCCGTGCAGGGTGCCGGCACGTGGCGCGGCCGCGTGCGGTGCTGGCACCCTGCAGGGAGGGCCTGACGACACGCCAGACCCGCCCACCGACTCTGCGAGGATGACTGCATGACCGATCCCCGCCGCGACATGCTGCCGATGCGCGAGGCCCAGCACTCGTTCGACGTGGTGCTCCGGGGCTACGACCGGCACCAGGTGGCCGAGACGATCGAGCGCCTCGAGGCCGACATCCAGGTCGCCCTGGCCGACCGCGACGCGGCGCTGAGCCGCTCGTCCGACCTCGCCGGCCAGCTCTCGGCGCTGCACGGGGAGATCGACCAGCTGCGGCGCAAAGCAGCGTCTTCCGGACCGGCCACCTTCGAGAACATCAGCGAGCGCATCCAGCACATGCTGCGGCTCGCCGAGGAGGAGGCGGCGGAGATCCGCCGGTCCGCCGAGCAGGAGGCCCAGGCGCTGCGGGAGCACACCGCCGCCGAGGAGCGGGCGATGCACGAGCGGCACGCCGCCGGGCAGGCCGAGGTCGACCGGATGATCGCCGAGGCCCGGCAGAACGCCGAGCAGATCGCCAGCAAGGCGCAGATCCGCGCCGACGAGCTGGTCGCCAAGGCCCAGGAGAAGGTGGCCCGGCTCGACGCCGAGTCCCAGGCCCGGCGGGCGAAGGTCGAGGAGGACTTCGAGATCGCCCAGCGGGCCCGCCGGCAGGAGACGGCCAGGCTGGAGGAGGAGCGCGACCGCTCGTCGGCCGAGGCCGCCGCCCAGCGGGTGTCCGGAGCCGAGAAGCACGCCGCCCAACTGGTCAGCGACGCCGAGGCTGCCGCGGCGGCCATCCGCGCCGTACGCGACGAGCTCGCCGGTCGGCTGGTCGAGGCCCGCCGGCTGCTCGAGCGACTGCCCGACCTCGGCGACCGGCGACCCGAGCCCCAGGCCGGTCCCCGGCCGCCCGCGCCGGCTCCGCTCCGCCCGCAGCCGACCCCCCGCTCCCAGCAGGCCCAGCCCGAGCCGGTCCGCGGCGAGCAGCCGCGCCAGGCACCGATCGGCCCGGTGACCACCGAGCAGCCGGTGGTGCGGCCCACCACCGCTCCCCAGCCGGCGCAGCGCCCTGAGCCGCCTGCGGGCAACGGTGAGGCGGCCGCGGCACGTCAGCCCACCCGGCCCCCGGCCCCGCCGACGCAACCCGCCGTCACCCCGGTGGCCGACGCACCGACCCAGCAGGTGACGCCGGACTCGCAGACGACCCAGCAGCTGCGTTCGGTGACCACGGGCGGCACCGGGGCCCCGGCGCCGCCGAGGGTCGACCCGCCGACCCTCGTCCAGCCGGCGGTCGAGCCCGACGGCGCCGACACCGGCAGCCAGTCCGTCACCCCCGGCCGGCGCTGACGAGAGGACCGTCCTTCCACCCACCGTGAGAGGACCTCGTCCTCCTCACCGCTCGCAAGCCCGGAGACCCCCGCCTGGGCGCTGCCGGGACCAGGCCGACCGCGAGCTGCCGGACGGCGCGCGGCTGCGCCCCGCGGACGACGTCCGCGGCGACCTGCTCACCCCCGGCGCCCCCGACGACCTGGTGGCACCGAGGAGCCGGCCTGACCGGGCGCGACCTCGTCCGCACCGGCACGGACGGCCGGCCGCGTCGCCGAGGTCTCCCCGTGACGGTCGTTGGACGAGAGTCGCGAGGAGTGCGCGAATGGCCGCCAGGACCGGCGCCGGGTCCCCCGAGACCTTTGGAGGAACCGTGCACCGCTGGACCCGCGTGCTGGCCGTCACGGTCGTGACCGCCGGGACGGTGCTCGTCGCCCCCTCCACGGCCGGCGCCGCCGGTACCGGGCTGGTGCGTCTGGCCCACCTGTCCCCCGACACCCCGGCGGTCGACGTGTACGTCGACTCGGTCGCCGATCCCGGCGACGGGACGGCGCTGCTCACCGTGCCCGGCGTCGGCTACGGGACCATCACCGACTACCAGGACGTGCCCGGGGGGGTCTACACCGTCAGCATGCGCGCGGCCGGGGCCGACCCGGCCACCCCACCGGTGCTCTCCACCACCGTGCAGGTCGGCAGCGACAGCGCACGCACCGTCGCCGGGGTGGGCCGCTTCGCCGACCTGGGCCTGGCGGTGCTCGAGGACGACCTCGCGCTCCCGCCGTCCGGGCAGGCGCGGGTGCGGGTGGTGTCCGCCGCGGCCGGCGCGCCGACGCTCCACGCCGCGGCCGGCGGCACCGGGATCGCCGGGGACCTGGCCTTCGCCGAGGCCGGGAGGTACACCGCCGTGTCCGGCAACGCGGACCGGCTGCAACTGGCGGTGGACGGCGAGCAGACCGAGCTGCCGCTCGACCTGGCCGCGGGCTCGGTCTACAGCTTGTTCGTCCTCGACCGGCCCGAGGGCGGGCTGACCCTGCGCACCGTGCTGGACGCCGCGGGCTCCGGGGTGGTCCCGACCGGCGGCGTGGAAACCGGCGCCGGCGGCACCGCGGCCGGGGAGCTGGAGCCGGGCCTCGTCGGCGGTGCCGTCGGGCTCACGCTGCTGACCGGCCTGGTCCTGACCCGGCGGTCGCGGGCGGGGGTCCCGCGCGGCACGCCGCCGCATTCCGAGGTCCGGCCGGTGAGCGGGCACCGGGAGTCGCGGCGACGACTGCTGCCGCTGGTCCGGGGGCTGCTCGCCGGCACCGCGGTGGTCGCCGGCACGGTGGCGGTGGTCCTCCCTGGCGGCGCCGGAACCGCCGGGGCGGCGCCGGCCGCGGAATCCCCCGTCCCCGTGGTCGCCGAACGCGGCTCGGAGCGGACGGCGGCGCCGATCCGCGTACGCGTGCCGGCCATCGGCGTGGACAGCGAGCTGCGGCGGCTCGGCACCGACGCCACCGGCGTGCTGGTGCCACCGGACGACCACGACCGGGCCGGGTGGTTCGCCGGCAGCGCCGTCCCGGGCGACGTCGGCCCGGCGGTGGTCGCCGGCCACGTCGACTCGGTCGACGGGCCGGCGGTCTTCTCCCGCCTGGGCGAGCTCGGGCCCGGGAACGAGGTGCTCGTCGACCGCGCGGACGGGACGACGGCGCGGTTCGCCGTCACCGGGGTCGACCGGTACCCCAAGAGCGACTTCCCGACCGAGTCGGTCTACGGGCCCACCCCGCGGGCGGAGCTGCGGCTGGTCACCTGCGGCGGCGAGTTCGACCGCGCCGCGCGCAGCTACGAGGACAACGTCGTCGTCTTCGCCCGCGCGAGGTGATGGAACGGCCCCGCTGCAAGGTCCCGCGCCGAGCCCGGTGACGTACTGGAACGGCCCCGTCCAGGGCACCGTCCTGAGCCTGCGAAGGGCGGGGAGGACGGGGTCCTTGCTCAGCGGCGGTGACCCCGGGACTGCCAGCAGGTCGCGTGCCAGTGCCGGCGCAGGTCGGCGGCCGAGTCGGTGTCCCAGGGGTCGAGGTCGGAGTCGCGCGGATAGGCCGGCCAGGTCACCAGGTGCGGCGTTCCCAGGCGGATCTCCTGGTCGCAGCCCGGGCAGCGGTAGGTCTTGCCGCTCGCGGCCCCGGTGAGCCGGCGCACCACCCAGTCCCCGTCGGCCGCCTCCTCCACCGTCTCGGTACGGCGCAGGGGGTCACGGCCCGCAGGCCGTGACCCCCTCCGACCGCTGCGCCGGGGCACCGGGTCAGCGGCGCGCCAGGTCACGGTTGGCGTGGTCCCGGAACCCGCGGCCGGTCTTGCGGCCCAGGTACCCGGCGGTGACCAGGTGCTCGAGCAGCGGGGCCGGCGCGAAGCCGGGCTCGCGGAACTCGGTGTAGAGCTCCCGCTCGATGGCCAGGGACACGTCGAGGCCGACGACGTCCAGCAGCTCGAAGGGGCCCATCGGGTAGCCGCAGCCGACCTTCATGGCGGCGTCGATGTCGTCGGCGGTCGCGTAGTGCGCCTCGAGCATCTTGACCGCGTCGTTGAGGTAGGGGAACAGCAGCGCGTTGACGATGAAGCCGGCCCGGTCGCTGCAGGACACCGCGTGCTTGCCCAGCCGCTGCGACACGGCGTGCGCGGTCGCCGCGACGTCGGGCGCGGTGGAGATGGTCGAGACGACCTCCACGAGCTTCATCACCTGCGCCGGGTTGAAGAAGTGCATGCCGACGACGTCCTCCGGCCGGCCGCTGGCCTGGGCGCACTCGATGACCGGGAGGCTGGAGGTCGTGGTGGCCAGCACGGCGCCGGGCCTGGCGATCTCGCCGAGGTTGGCGAACAGCGCCTCCTTGACCGGCAGCGACTCGACGACGGCCTCGATGACCAGGTCGCGGTCGGCGAGCTCGTCGAGGACCGTCGTCCCGCTGACCCGGACGAGCGCCTCGTCGCGCGCGGCCTCGTCGAGCCGGCCGCGCTGCACCTGCTTCTCCAGCGACTTCGCCAGCGCGGTGCGGACGGCCTCGACCTTCTCCGGCGACCGGGCGACGAAGCGGACGTCGTAGCCGCCCTTGGCGACGACCTCGATGATCCCGGTGGCCATCGTCCCCGAGCCGACGACGCCGACCGTGCGGACCTCGCGGGCGCCCTCGGCGGCCCTGCCCTCGGCCGGGGTCTGGGCGTCGGGCACCACCTCGGCGGAGTCGCGGCCGGCGTAGGTGTAGAAGCCGCGGCCGGACTTCCGGCCGAGCAGGCCCGCGGTCATCATCTGCTTGATGATCGGGTTGGGCGCGTGCAGCCGGTCGCGGGACTGCCGGTACATCGTCTCGAGGATCTCGAAGGCGGTGTCGATGCCGATGAGGTCCATGAGCGCCAGCGGGCCCATCGGCAGGCCGCAGCCCAGCCGCATGGCCGCGTCGATGTCCTCACGGCTGGCGTAGCGGTTCTCGTACATGGAGACCGCGTGGTTCAGGTAGCCGAACAGCAGCGCGTTGGCGATGAAGCCGGCCTTGTCGCCGATGGTGACGTCGACCTTGCCCAGCCGCGCGGCCAGCGCCTCGACGTCCTCGACCACCGGTTGTTCGGTCACCACCGTGCGCACCACCTCGACCAGCTTCATGACCGGCGCCGGGTTGAAGAAGTGCATGCCGATGACCTTGCCCGGCCGCCCCGTGGCCACCGAGATCTCGGTGACCGACAGGCTCGAGGTGTTGGTGGCCAGGATGGTGTCCGGCGGGCAGATCTTGTCGAGCGCGGCGAAGATCTCGCGCTTGAGCTCCAGCCGTTCGGGCACGGCCTCGACGACGAGCTCGGCCTGGGTGAGGTCCTCCAGCGAGGTGCCGAACCGGATGCGGCCGAGGATCGCGTCGCGCTCGGCGGCGTCGAGCTTGCCGCGCGTGACCGCCCGCCCGGTGGAGTGCTCCAGGTGCTCACGGCCGCGGGCCACGGCCGCCTCGTCGACGTCCACGGCGGTCACCGACAGGCCCGCCCGGGCGAGCACCTCGGCGATGCCGGCACCCATCGTGCCCAGCCCCACCACGCCGACCTCGGTCAGTTCTCTGGCCACGCTGCCATCTCCTCTGCGCCGGCACCCGGCCCCGGGCACCCCGTCCGCGATCGGGGGCAGTCTCGCACCCGCGGGCGACCGCGCGGACGCCGGGCTACCGTCCGGTAACGCTCAGAACAGCCGCTGCGAGGGGTCGTCGGTGCCCTTGAGGACGGCGTAGTCGACCGTCACGCAGTCGATGCCGCGGTCCTGCGCGAGCACCTTCGCCTGCGGCTTGATCTCCTGTGCCGCGAAGACCCCGCGCACCGGCGCCAGCAGCGGGTCGCGGTTGAGCAGCTCGAGGTAGCGGGTCAGCTGCTCCACGCCGTCGATCTCGCCGCGGCGCTTGACCTCGACGGCCACGGTGGCGCCGGCGGCGTCGCGGCAGAGCAGGTCCACCGGGCCGATCGCGGTCGGGTACTCGCGGCGGACCAGCGACCAGCCGGCCCCGAAGGTCTCCACGTGCAGCGCGAGCAGCCGCTGCAGCTCGGCCTCCACGCCGTCCTTCTGCAGGCCCGGGTCGACCCCGAGCTCGTGGGAGCTGTCGTGCTCGACCGACTCGATGGTGATGATCAGCTGCTCGCCGGCCTTGTTGGTGACCGTCCAGGTGCCCGCACCGTCGACCAGCTCGTCCGTGAACGAGCACGGCGGGGTCATCCAGTTCAGCGGCTTGTAGGCGCGGTCGTCGGCGTGCACCGACACCGACCCGTCCGCCTTGACCAGCAGCAGCCGCGGCGCCATGGGCAGGTGGGCGGTCAGCCGCCCCACGTAGTCGACCGAGCAGCGGGCGATGACCAGACGCACGGGGACCGACGGTACCGAACCGGCAACGACCGGCCCGGAGCGACGGGGTGCCCACCGGAGCACGGCATCCTGACCAGGTGAGACGCGCCCCGCTGCCCGCCGTCCTGGTCCTGCTCGCGCTGGTGACCGGCTGCGCCGGCAACGGCGGCGAGGCCGCGGCTCCCCGGCCGACGCCCGTCTCCGACGGGCCGGGCCGGTTGGTGCTGGAGGTCGAGCACGTCCGCGGCTTCACCACGCCGGAGGCCCTGGCCACGCGGGTGCCGCTGGTCGCCGTGTACGGCGACGGCCGGGTCGTGGCCCCCGGAGCGCAGATCGAGGTCCACCCGCCACCGGCATTGCCGTCCCTGCAGGTGTGGCGGCTGGACGCCGACGGCGTGCAGTCGGTCGTCGACCGCGCCGTCGCGGCCGGCGTGACCGGCACCGCCGACCTGGGCACCCCACCGGTCGCCGACGCCCCGGCGACCCGGTTCACCCTCGTCACCGACGAGGGGACGGCGGTGCGCGAGGTCGAGGCGCTGTTCGAGATGCCCGGGGACAGCGGGCTCACCCTGGAGCAGCAGGCGGCGCGCGGGGAGCTGCTCGGCCTGCTGGAGGTGCTGAGGTCGCCGGAGCCGCTGGGCGCCACCCGCCCGGAGCCCTACGAGGCCGAGGCGGTGGCCGCGGTCGTCGCGCCGTGGACGCCGCCCGCGGACCCCGCGCTGGTCCAGCCGGAGGCTCCCTGGCCCGGCCCGGCGCTGCCCGGCGAGCCGCTGCCGGGTGGGCTGGGCCTGTGCTGCGTCGTCGCCCGCGGCACCCAGGCCGGGGCCGTGCTCGCCGCCGCGGCGTCGGCCACCACCCTGACGCCGTGGGTCGCGGGCGACGGCAGCCGGTGGACGCTCACGCTGCGCCCGCTGCTCCCGCACGAGACCGGCTGCGCGGACCTCAGCGGCGGCTGAGACGACGCAGGCCCGGCCCTCCAGGTGGAGGACCGGGCCTGCGGAGGTCGGACGGCTAGACCGTCACCGGCCGGCGCAGGTCGTCGTCCACCTCGACCCGGACCACCGGGTCCACCGTGGAGGTCGACCGGTACCGGTCCACGTCGAGGATGCCCTCGCGCTTGGCGACGATCGTCGGGACCAGCGCCTGGCCGGCGACGTTCACCGCGGTCCGGCCCATGTCCAGGATCGGGTCGATCGCCAGCAGCAGGCCGACGCCGGCCAGCGGAAGGCCCAGCGTGGAGAGGGTCAGCGTCAGCATGACCACCGCGCCGGTGACCCCGGCCGTGGCCGCCGAGCCGACGACCGAGACCAGCGCGATCAGCAGGTAGTCGGTGAGCGACAGGTCCACGCCGAAGAACTGGGCCACGAAGATCGCGGCCAGGGCCGGGTAGATCGCCGCGCAGCCGTCCATCTTCGTCGTCGCACCGAGCGGCACGGCGAAGGAGGCGTAGGACCGCGGCACCCCGAGGTTCTGCTCGGCCACCCGCTCGGTCACCGGCAGGGTGCCGATCGAGGAGCGGGAGACGAAGGCCAGCTGGATGGCCGGCCAGGCGCCGGCGAAGTACCGCAGCGGCGAGAGGCCGTGCAGCCGCAGCAGCACCGGGTAGACGACGAACAGCACGAGCGCGAGACCGGCGTAGACGGACCCGGCGAAGACGCCGAGCGAGCCGAGGGACTCCCAGCCGTAGCTGGCCACGGCGTTGCCGATCAGGCCGACGGTGCCGAGCGGGGCCAGCAGGATGACCCACCACAGCAGCTTCTGCACGATCGCCAGCGCCGAGCGGGTCAGCGCCAGGAACGGCTCGGCCGGCTCGCCGACCTTGAGCGCGGCGACGCCGATCGCCACGGCCAGCACGATCAGCTGCAGCACGTTGAAGGACAGCCCGCCGTCGGCCGAGGACTGCAGGCCGAGGATGTTGACGGGCACCAGGCCGGTGAGGAAGTCCCACCAGGAACCGGTGGTCTCGGGCGCGGCCTGGGCGGTGGCGTCGACGGAGCTGTTGCGGCCCGGCTGGGTGAGCAGGCCCAGGCCGATGCCGAGGGAGACCGCGATGAGTGCGGTGATCGCGAACCACAGCAGCGTCTGTCCGGCGAGCCGGGCGGCGTTGGAGACCTGCCGGAGGTTGGCGATGCTCACGATCACCGCGGTGACGATCAGCGGCGGGACGAGGACCTTCAACAGCGTGACGAAGGTGCTGCCGATGGTCTGCAGGGTGCTGGTCAGCCAGTTCGGCGTCCCGTCGGCGACGGGACCCATGTCCCGGGCGACGAGGCCGAGGGCGACGCCCAGCACGAGGGCGAGGAGGACCTGCGCCGCGAACGGGACGCGGCGGAGACGAGCGAGCACGGGGGTGCCTTTCCGGGAACGGCGCGGAGGGACGACGGAGCGCGGGCGCTCAGGAGTCGGCCGTCATCCGCCCGAAGTCGAGCGCACGCCGCCGGGTCAGGCCCCAGAGGTTCTCCACATGGGAGGCAAGGCGGCGCGCGGCGTGTTGCATCCCGCTGTGCGGAGGATCACCGCGCCGACGGGCGGCGGTGGGGTCAGCGGCGGGCGTCCCGAGCGGGGACGGCGTAGTCGCCGAAGGCCGGGTCTGCCGTGAGCACGGTGAGCGCCTCCGCCTGGGCCTGGGCGATCAGCAGCCGGTCGAACGGGTCCCGGTGGTGCCAGGGCAGCGACTCCAGCCGCCGGAGGTGCTCGTCCTCGATGCCGAGACGGCGGACCCCGGACTCCGCCAGCACTGCGGGCAGTCCGGGCAGCGCAGCGAGCTTGCCGACCGAGACCTTGATCGCGATCTCCCACAGCGAGGCCGCGGAGACGACCAGCTCGGCAGCGGCCTCCACCTCATGGCGCGCCTGGGCCCCCAACCTGGGGTCGCCGGCCAGCAGCCAGAGCAGCGCGTTCGTGTCCAGCAGCAGGCGCACGGGTCAGCCGTCGAGGTGCCGGTCGAAGGCCGCGGTGATCTCGGCGTCGGCCGTGTCGTAGTCCGGCGAGAACACGACCTGCCCGGCGAGGCGACCGAAGAGTGCCCGCCTCGCCGACGGCGCCACGGGGACCAACCGGAACTCCGTGACGCCGCCCCCGCGCCGCGTGATGATGACCTCCTCGCCGCGCTCGGCGGCGTCCAGCAGCTTCGACAGGTTCGTCTTGGCCTGGTGGACGTTGGCGACGGTCATCTAGCTAGATTAGCCCCGCAGCTGTCAGTCGGCCCAGACCGGGCGCCGCTTCTCCAGGAACGCCGACATGCCCTCGACCGCCCCGGGGAGCTGGCTGGCGGCGGCCATCACCTCGACCGCGGTCGTGTAGGCGTCCCGCTCGGGCCGGCCCAGCTGGGCGTGCATCGTCTGCTTGCCCCACGCCTTGCTCGCCCGGGAACCGCGGGTCGCCCGGGCCATGAGGTCGGCGACGGCGGCGTCCAGCTCGGCGTCGGGCACCACCCGGTTGACCAGGCCCCAGTCCAGCGCGGTCGCCGCGTCGATGACGTCCCCGGTCAGCGCGAGCTCCATGGCGCGCTTGCGGCCGACGTCGCGGGCGATGGCCACCATCGGCGTGTGGCAGAACCAGCCGCCCTTGCCGCCGGGGGCGGCGAAGCCGGCCGACTCGGCGGCGACGGCCAGGTCGCAGGATGCCACCAGCTGGCAGCCGGCCGCGGTGGCCAGGGCGTGCACGCGGGCCAGCACCACCTGCGGGACGTCGTGCAGGGCCTGCATCAGCTCGGTGCACAGCTGCAGCAGGCTGCGCACCTCGGGAACCGGCCGGCCGGCGACGTCGGCGAAGTCGTGGCCGGCGCTGAACACCGGCCCCTCCGCGGCGATCACCAGGCCGGCCGCGTCGCTCTCCCCCACCTCCGTCACGGCGGCCAGCAGCTGGGTCAGGTGGTCGCGGGAGAGCGCGTTGCGCTTCGCCGGCCGGCACATCGTGAGGGTGACGACGTCGCCGTCGCGTTCGACCCGGGGTGCGCCCTCTGCAGTCATGCAGCGACCACACCACGGGGAGGCCGGTGCGGGCAACGGGCTGGCAGGCTCGGGGCGTGGAACCCGAGCCGGTCACCGGCACCGCGCCCCGGCCGGCCGGGCGCACCGTGTTCACGCAGGGCTGGCGCGACGTCGCCTTCCTGCACTGGGCGGTGGACCCGGCCCTGGTCGCCCCACTGCTCCCGGCGGACACCCGGCCCGACGTGCTGGACGGCGCCACGTACGTCGGGTTGATCCCCTTCCGGATGCGCCGGATCGGTCTGCTCGGCGCGCCCGGCCTGCCGTGGGCCGGGTCCTTCGCCGAGACCAACGTCCGGCTGTACTCGGTCGACGACCGGGGACGGCGCGGTGTGGTGTTCCGGTCGCTGGACGCCGACCGGGTGCTGCCCGTGCTCGCGGCCCGCTGGGTCGCCGGGCTGCCCTACTGCTGGGCGCGGATGCGCGTGCGCCGCGACGGCGACCTGGTCACCTACACCTCCCGGCGGCGCTGGCCCGGTCCACGCGGAACGGGCGGGCGGATCGTCGTCCGGGTGGGCGCCCGGCTGGCGGACCCCGGGCCCCTGGCCGGCTTCCTCACCGGCCGCTGGGGGCTGCACCAGACGGCGTCCGGCCGGCTGGCCTACTGGCCCAACGAGCACCGGGCCTGGCCGCTGCACGCCGCCGAGCTCGTCACGTGCGAGGAGGACCTGCTGGCGGCCGGCGGCCTGCCCACCGTCCGCGGCGCACCCGACAGCGTGCTGTTCTCCCCGGGCGTCGACGTCCGCTTCGGCCCCCGCCTGCGGTGATCCGGGCAGGGCATGATCGCGGCATGGACCCCGTGCGCTTCGGACTGGTCGGGTACGGCTTCGGCGGCCGGTACTTCCACGCCCCCCTGCTGGCCGCCGCACCGGAGGTCGACCTCCTCGGCGTGGTGACGACGTCGGCCGAGAGGCGGGCGCAGGTGACCGCCGAGCACCCCGGCCTGCGCACGTTCGGCTCGCTCGAGGAGCTGGCCGACGCCGGCGCCGAGGCGGTGGCGATCTCCACCCCGGCGGACACGCACACCCCGCTGACCGAGCAGGCACTCCGCCTGGACCTCGCGGTGGTCTGCGACAAGCCCTTCGCGCTGGACGCCCCGGCCGCCGAGGGGACGGTGCAGCTGGCCGCGGCCCGCCGGCTGCCGCTGGCGCCGTACCAGAACCGCCGCTGGGACTCCGACTTCCGCACCGTCCGCGCGCTGGTCGACGCCGGCCGGCTCGGCACGGTGACCCGGTTCGAGTCGCGCTTCGAGCGGTTCGAGCCCGAGCCCGGCCCGCCGGCCGCGGGCGGCGGCACCCTGCTGGACTTCGGCAGCCACCTGGTCGACCAGGCCCTCGTGCTGCTCGGCCCGGTGACGGGCGTCTACGCCGAGTGGCGGCTGCGCGAGAACGGCCTGGACGACGACGTCTTCGTCGCGCTCAGCCACGCCGGCGGCGCCTCCTCGCACCTGTGGGGCAGCTGGAGCCAGGGCGCGCCCGGCGACCGCTTCCGGGTGAGCGGCACGGAGGGCGCCTACGTCGTCGGCGGGCCGATGGACGGGCAGGAGGCCGCGCTGCTGGCCGGGCAGACGCCGGCCACGCTGGGCGAGCGCTGGGGCGCCGAGCCCGGGGAGCGCTGGGGGCGGCTGCGCCGCGGCGACGACGGCATCGTGGTGCCCACCGAGCGCGGCCGCTGGGACACCTTCCACCCGGCCTTCGCCGCCGCCGTCCGCGGGGAGGGGCCGGTGCCGGTCGACCCGCGGGACGCCGTCGCCACCGCCACGGTGCTCGACGCCGCCCGCCGCAGCGCCACCGAGGGCGTCGTCGTCGCGCTGTAGCGCCTGGCCTCCTACCGGTCGTCGAGACCGTTGGCCTCGCGGACCACGTCGACGATCTGGCCCATGATCTCGGTCAGCCCGAAGTCCTTGGGTGTGAAGACCCGCGCCACGCCCTGTTCCCGCAGCCGACGGGCGTCGCCGTCGGGGACGATCCCGCCGACGACCACGGGGACGTCGTCGAGGCCGGCCTCCCGCAGCCCGCGCAGCACCGCCGGCACCACCTGCAGGTGCGAGCCGGAGAGCACCGACAGGCCGACGACGTGCACGTCCTCCTCGACCGCGGCGCTCACGATCTGCGCCGGGGTCAGCCGGATGCCCTGGTAGACCACCTCGAAGCCGGCGTCGCGCGCGCGGACGGCGATCTGCTCGGCACCGTTGGAGTGCCCGTCGAGGCCGGGCTTGCCGACCAGGAAACGCAGCCGCCCGCCGAGCTCCGCACCGGTGGCGCGGACCCGCTCCCGGACGTCGGCCAGCGTCCGGTCGGCCTCGCCGCCCCCGGCGGCCGCGGCGACCCCGGTGGGCGCCCGGTACTCACCGAACACCTCGCGCAGCACGCCGGCCCACTCCCCCGTCGTCACGCCGGCGCGGGCGCAGTCGAGGGTGGCCTCCATGAGGTTCTCCTCGGTGGCGGCGACCGCGCGCAGCCGCTCGAGCGCCTTCCGCACCGGCTCCGGGTCGCGCTCGGCGCGCCACGTCCGCACCGACGCGCACGCCGCGGCCTCCACCGCCGGGTCGACGACCTGGATCGCCGCGTCGAGGTCGGCCAGCAGCGGGTTGGGCTCGGTGGCCTCGAACCGGTTCACGCCGACGACGACGTCGTCCCCGTTCTCCATCCGGCGGCGCCGTTCGGCGAGCGAGGCGACCAGCTGACCCTTCATGTAGCCGGACTCGACGGCGGCGACCGCGCCGCCCATCTCCTGCACCCGGGCGATCTCCCCACGGGCACCCTCGACCAGCTCGGCGACCTTCCGCTCCACCACGACCGACCCGTTGAACAGGTCGTCGTACTCCAGCAGGTCGGTCTCGTAGGCCAGCACCTGCTGCAGCCGCAGCGACCACTGCTGGTCCCACGGCCGGGGCAGGCCCAGCGCCTCGTTCCACGCCGGCAGCTGCACGGCGCGGGCGCGGGCGTCGCGGGACAGCGTCACCGCGAGCATCTCCAGCACGATCCGCTGGACGTTGTTCTCCGGCTGCGCCTCGGTGAGGCCCAGCGAGTTGACCTGCACGCCGTAGCGGAACCGGCGGTGCTCGGGGCGCTGGACACCGTAGCGCTCGCGGGTCAGCTCGTCCCACAGCTGCGTGAACGCGCGCATCTTGCACATCTCCTCGACGAAGCGGACGCCCGCGTTGACGAAGAAGGAGATGCGCGCGACCACCTCACCGAAGCGCTCCGGCGGCACCTGGCCGGAGTCGCGCACCGAGTCCAGGACGGCGATCGCGGTGCTCATCGCGTAGGCGATCTCCTGCACCGGCGTCGCCCCGGCCTCCTGCAGGTGGTAGCTGCAGATGTTGATCGGGTTCCACCTCGGCATCGCCGTCACCGTGTAGGCGACCATGTCGGTGATCAGCCGCATCGAGGGCCCGGGCGGGAAGACGTACGTCCCCCGCGACAGGTACTCCTTGATGATGTCGTTCTGCGTGGTCCCGGCGAGCTCGCGCAGGACTTCGTCCGGAGCGGAGCCCTGCGCCTCTGCTTGCTCGATGGCGACCGCCTGGTAGAGCGCCAGCAGCCACATCGCGGTGGCGTTGATCGTCATCGACGTGTTCATCTCGTCGAGCGGGATGCCGTCGAACAACGCCCGGACGTCGCCGATGTGGGTCACCGGCACGCCGACCTTGCCGACCTCACCGACCGACAGCTCGTCGTCGGGGTCGTAGCCGGTCTGCGTCGGCAGGTCGAACGCCACGGACAGCCCGGTCTGCCCCTTGGCGAGGTTGCGCCGGTACAGCGCGTTGGACTCGGCCGGCGACGAGTGGCCGGCGTAGGTGCGCATGACCCAGGGGCGGTCGCGCTCCCTCGACGTGTGCGGGGACGGCATGACCGCGGAGTGTAGGGGTGTTACCGGCCAGTAGCGAGGACACCTCCAGGTGTCCCCCGGTGGCACACTCGCAGGCGCGGAGAGGAGGGCCGGGATGGCACCCGTGGCCGGTACGCACTACTTGGCGGGCCCGGTGATCGCGTTCGCCGTGATCGCCGGGCTGGCGCTGTTCCTGCGGTGGGCGTTCCGCGGTGAGCCGCGCCGTCGCCCCCCGGTGGACGACGGTCTGCTCACCCGCGTCGCCACGCTGTCCGGCCGGGAGTCGGCCCTGGCGCTGCGCGCGGTGCTCTCCGACGCGGGGATCCGTTCCACGGTGCGCGCCACCGGCGCCCACCGCGCGGAGGTGCTGGTCTTCCCCGAGGACGTCGACCGCGCCCGGGTCCTGGCCGCGTCGTTCCCCGCCGGCTGAGGGAGGACCCTCGTGTCCCCCGCCGCTCGGAGGAGGACCCCGTCCCCCTCCACCCCTCGCGAGCTCGGGCCGAGTCTCCGGACGCGGCCTGCGAACCCCCGTACGAGGGCCGTCAGCCGGACCGCTCGGGTGGGTCCGGGACGTCGTCCGCGCCGCACCGGCTGACCAGCCACGGCTGCAGGTCGTCGAAGCCGCGGACCGAGCGGCGCTGGAGCGGCTCGATGCGGTAACCGGGGTGCTGCCGCAGTCGGGCGGCCAGCTCCCGGTCGACGAGCACACTCCCGGCGCGGGCCACCGTGGTCAGCCGGCTGGCCAGGTTCACCACCGACGAGTACACGTCCCCGAGCCGGGTGAGCACCCGGCCGTGCGCCAGGCCGACCCGCAGCGGCGGCCGGTCCACGGCCCCCCACCGCTCGGGCAGCGACAGCCCGATCTCGGCCGCGGCGGCCGGGTCCGCGGCGGTGAAGAGCACCCCGTCGCCGACGGTCTTCACCACCCGACCGCCGCCGCGCGCGACCACCTCGGCAGCGGTCGCCTCGAAGTCCTCCACCATGACGGCCAGTTCCGCGCCGCTCATGCCGCGGGTGCGGGTGGTGTAGCCGACGAGGTCGGCGAAGCCGACGGCCAGCTCGCGTTCCTCGCCACCGGCCGGTGCGGCCGGCGCCCGCTCGACCGCGGCGGCCAGGTGGCGGCGCCACACGTGGTCCTGCACCTCGCGCAGCAGCGACAGCAGCGCGGCGGCCGCAGGCGGCACGTCCGCGGGCGGACTGCCCGGCCCCTCGGGTCCCCCGTGCTGATCGCGGGCGACGGCGGCGGTGAGCAGGGCGGTCTGCCAGTCGGCCAGCCGCGCCAACGGCTGCGCCAGCGCACGGGCGAACGACGCCTCGGTGCCCGGGGCGACGAACCCGGCGTCGACCAGGTCGGCCAGGGCGTGCAGTGCGGCGACGTCGCCGTCGGTGAACACCGCGTCGGCCTCGGCGGCCTCGGCGAAACCCAGGGCGTGCCACAGCCGCCGGAAGCCGTCCGGCGGCATGCCGGACAGCTGAGTCACCTGCGCCCGGGTGTACTGCTGACGGCCACCGAGCAGCAGCCGGTCGAGCTCGGCGGCGGTCAGGGTACGACGCGTCCTGTCCTCGTCGTGCACCTCCACGAGTGTGCGGCACACCCCTGGGGTCGTGCTGGACTCAGCCGGGCCGCTCGACCCGCTCGATGTGCGCGCCCAGGCCGCGCAGCTGGTCGACGAAATCGGGGTAGCCGCGGTCGACGTGGTGCACGTCCTGCACCTCGGTGACGCCGTCGGAGACCAAACCGGCCAGGACCAGGCCCGCGCCGGCCCGGATGTCGGTGGCCAGCACCGGCGCGCTGGAGAGCCGCTCCCGGCCCCGGACGACGGCGTGGTGCCCGTCGATGCGCACCGAGGCACCGAGCCGGACCAGCTCGTTGACGAACATGAAACGGCCCTCGAACACGTTCTCGGTGATCAGCGCCGTCCCCGTGGAGACCGCCGCCAGCGCCACCGCCATCGGCTGCAGGTCGGTCGGGAACCCCGGGTAGGGCAGCGTGACGACGTCCACGCAGCGGGGGCGGCCGTCCATCGCCACCCGCAACCCGTCGGGCAGCGGCTCCACGTGCGCCCCGGCGTCGCTGAGCTTGGCGAGTGCGACGGTGAGGTGGTCGGCGACGGCGCGCTCGATGACGACGTCCCCGCGGGTCATCACCGCGCCGATCGCCCAGGTGCCGGCGACGATCCGGTCGGGCACCGTCGTGCAGGTGACCGGCTTGAGGACCGGCACCCCCTCGACGGTGATCGTCGACGTGCCGGCGCCCTCGATCTGGGCCCCCATCGCGGCGAGCATCGCGCAGAGGTCGACGATCTCCGGCTCCCGCGCGGCGTTGTCGATGACCGTCGTACCCTCGGCCAGCACCGCGGCCATGACCAGGTTCTCGGTGGCACCGACCGAGGGGAAGTCCAACCAGATGCTGGTGCCCCGGAGGCGCGGGGCGGCGGCGACCAGGAAGCCGTGCTCGCTGTGGATGGTGGCGCCGAGCCGCTCCAGGCCGGAGATGTGCATGTCCAGCCCGCGCGAGCCGATCGCGTCGCCGCCGGGCAGCGCCACCCTGGCCGAGCCGCACCGGGCGACGAGCGGGCCGAGCACGCTGATCGAGGCCCGCATCCGGCGGACCAGGTCGTAGTCGGTCTCCGTGGCGGGCTCGTCGGGGACGTCGACGACCAGCCGGCCGCCACCGCCGTGCGGGTGCCGCTCGTAGCTCACCTCGCACCCGAGCCGGCGCAGCACCTCGCTCATGATGGCCACGTCGAGGATGTCCGGGACCTCGTCGATGGTGGTCCGCCCGGCCGCCAGCAGCGCGGCCGCCATGAGCTTCAGCGCGCTGTTCTTGGCGCCGGTGACCCGCACTCGCCCGGTCAGGGCCGTGCCGCCGGTGACCTCGAAGCACTCCACCGGTCCACCCTACGGTGGCCCCGCTGCAGGGTCCCGCCGCCGGCCCCGTCCCGAGGCTCGCCCCGAGCCTGCGAGGGGGGAGGAGGACGGGGTCCTCGTCCGGTGGGGGGCAGCGGGGTCCTTCTTCTAGGCTCGCGGTCATGACCGTCCGGCTGACCCGCATCTACACGAAGACCGGTGACGCCGGTCAGACGCACCTCGGGGACATGAGCCGGGTGGCCAAGACCGATCCGCGCCTGGTGGCCTACGCCGACGTCGACGAGGCCAACAGCGTGCTCGGCGTCGCCCTGGCCCTCGGGTCGCCGCCGCCCGAGCTCACCGAGCTGCTGCGCACCGTGCAGAACGACCTCTTCGACGTCGGGGCCGACCTCTCGACGCCGATCGCCCCGGATCCGCAGTACCCGCCACTGCGGGTGACCACCGCCTACACCGAGCGGCTGGAGGCGGCCTGCGACCGCTACAACGAGGCGCTGCCCACGCTGGCCAGCTTCATCCTCCCCGGCGGCACCGCGCTGGCCGCGCTGCTGCACCAGGCCCGGGTCGTCACCCGACGGGCCGAGCGCAGCGTGTGGGCACTGCTGGAGGCCGACGGCGAGCGCAGCAACGCCGAGACCGCTCGCTACCTCAACCGGCTCTCGGACCTGCTGTTCATCCTCGCCCGCACCGCGAACCCGGACGGCGACGTGCTGTGGGAGCCCGGCGCACACAGCGGCGCGCACGCCCAGCGCGCGGCCCGCGAGTAGCAGGACCCCCTCCTCCCCACTCCTCGCAGGCCCGGAGCGGTGCCAGGGAGGGGGCCGCTCAGCGCACCGGCGGCGCGGACTCCACCCAGGACAGGAAGCCGGTCACCGTCGAGGTGTCCATGGCCAGCTCCCGGGGGCCGGCCGCGGTGCTGCACGAGAGGACGACGACGTCCTCGGGCAGGGCGAGGTCCCCGGCATCTGCGCGGCGCCGTGCCTGCACCCGGAACTCCGCCCGGCAGAGCCGCTGCTGCGGGCGCACCGACAGCGACAGCGCCCGGTACCAGAGCAGCGAGTCACCGCCGTACCAGGCGACACCCACCGACCAGCGGGACGAACCCGTCGGGCGCAGCCACATGGTGACCGCGCCGAGCCCGGAGAGCAGGAAGCGGCGGCGCAGCAGGAAGGCGACGACCAGCCCGACGAGGACCACCGCGACGGCCAGGACGAGCAGTTCGGTCGTCATCCGGGGCGCCGGGGGTCAGGCGGGACGCCAGCAGGGGCTCAGGCGTCCTGGCCCGCGGCGCGCAGTCGCGACTGGGCGCGCCGGGCGGCGGCCAGGGCGTCGGGCTCGTCGCCGGTCTCCTCGGCGCGGCGCAGGGCCTCGCGAGCCCGCTCCACGTCGATCTCGGAAGAGATCTCGGCGGTCTCGGCGAGGATCGAGACACCGCGGTCGGTGACCGAGAGGAAGCCCCCGTGGGCCGCCACCACCATGTCCTCGCCCTCGGCGGTGCGGACGGTCACGATGCCGCCCTCGGCGAGCTGGCCCAGCAGCGGAGCGTGCCCCGGCAGCACACCGAGCTCGCCCTCCGTGGTGCGCGCGATGACCATGCTGGCCTCTCCGGACCAGATCATCCGCTCGACGGCCACCAACTCGACATGCAGGGTCGCCACGACACTCCTCGGGGTCCACCGACCGGCGGTTCGGCTCGCCGGGTCCAGGCTGGACACGACGACGGGTCGCGCCCACTCTATCGGCCGCATCCGCGCCGCTCGGCGGCCCGTCCGCGAGGCCCCCCTCGGGCATCGCCCCGAGCGTGCGAGGGATGCAGAGAGCGGCCGCCTCGTCCGGGTCGCGCCCCGAGCCGGTCAGGGTCGGGAGGACGGGGTCCTCGCTCAGGCGCAGCGGCGGTACAGCAGGGTCCAGCGTCCGACGCGCACCCAGGGACGGCGGACGGTCGAGGCCGGCGCCCAGCTCTCGGTGTGGAACTGCCGGCCGCCGACGTAGGGCACCGCAGCAGACGGAGGCCAGCTCCAGTCGGCGTCGTCCGCCCTGATCCCGGTGATGCCGTCCACGTCGTCTCTCCCGCTCGTCGCCCAGCCGGTCCGGGCGTCCCCGCACGAGATCGGCATGGCATGGCTCGCCCTTGAGGCGACCCGCACCACACCACCCGGCCGGTGTCGCCCGGCCGGGGTTACCCATACCGGGCCCGAACACACGGAACGGCCGGGTCCCGTTCGGGACCCGGCCGTTCCGCGGCGGTGCTGGTCTCGCTGAGCCAGGTGACGTCCTGGAACGGCCACCCTCAGGGCCCCGCGCCGAGAGTGCGCGGCGTGGGAGGAGGATGGTCCTCTCTCAGGCGCGCTTCAGCTTGTCGGCGTTGCGCTCGAGGTCCTCGAGGCCACCGCACATGAAGAAGGCCTGCTCCGGCACGTTGTCGTAGTCGCCGTCGGTGATCGCCTTGAACGCCTGGAGCGTCTCGGACACCGGGACGAACGAGCCCGGCTGCCCGGTGAAGGCCTCGGCCACGAACATGTTCTGCGAGAGGAAGCGCTCGACGCGCCGGGCCCGGTTGACCGTGACCTTGTCCTCCTCGGAGAGCTCGTCGATGCCGAGGATGGCGATGATGTCCTGCAGCTCCTGGTAGCGCTGCAGCACCTGCTTCACCGTCTGGGCGGTGGCGTAGTGCTCCTGCCCGACGTACTGCGGGTCGAGGATCCGGCTGGTGGAGTCCAGCGGGTCCACGGCCGGGTAGATGCCCTTCTCCGAGATGGGCCGGGAGAGCACCGTCGTCGCGTCGAGGTGGGCGAAGGTGGTGTGGGGTGCGGGGTCGGTGATGTCGTCGGCGGGCACGTAGATCGCCTGCAGCGAGGTGATGGAGTGACCCCGCGTCGAGGTGATGCGCTCCTGCAGCTCGCCCATCTCGTCGGCGAGGGTCGGCTGGTAGCCCACGGCGGAGGGCATGCGGCCCAGCAGCGTGGAGACCTCGGACCCGGCCTGGGTGAACCGGAAGATGTTGTCGATGAAGAGCAGCACGTCCTGGTTCTGCTCGTCGCGGAAGTACTCCGCCATGGTCAGCGCCGACAGCGCGACGCGCAGGCGGGTGCCCGGCGGCTCGTCCATCTGGCCGAAGACCAGCGCGGTGGACTCGATGACGCCGGACTCGGTCATCTCGGTGATGAGGTCGTTGCCCTCACGGGTGCGCTCGCCGACACCGGCGAACACCGAGACGCCACCGAACTCCTGGGCGACGCGGCGGATCATCTCCTGGATGAGCACCGTCTTGCCCACCCCGGCGCCACCGAACAGGCCGATCTTCCCACCGGCCACGTAGGGGGTCAGCAGGTCGATGACCTTGATGCCGGTCTCCAGCATCTCGGTGCGGCCCTCGAGCTGGTCGAACCGCGGCGCGTGCCGGTGGATCCCCCAGCGCAGCGCGTCGGCGCCGTGGCCGGGGGTGTCCAGGCACTGGCCGAGGGCGTTCCAGACGTGGCCCTTGGTGACGTCGCCGACAGGTACGGAGATCGCGGAGCCGGTGTCGCGGACCTCGGCGCCCCGGACGAGACCGTCGGTCGGCTGCATCGAGATGGTGCGGACCACGTTGTCGCCCAGGTGCTGGGCGACCTCGAGGGTCAGCGTCTTGCCCAGGTCGGCGAGGGTGACCTCCACCTCCAGGGCGTTGAACAGGTCGGGCATCGCGTCGCGCGGGAACTCGACGTCGACGACCGGCCCGGTGACCCGGACGACGCGGCCGGTCGTCTGGGTGGTCGGACGGTCCTCGGTGACGGTCATCTGTACTGCTCTCCTGCCCTCGGGCTTGCCTTGGTCCGCGTCTTCGGTGTCCCTGCCGCTGGAGCGACCGGGGTGGGGTCAGTCGTCGGCGCCCGCGGACACCAGCGCGTCCGCACCGCCGACGATCTCACTGATCTCCTGGGTGATCTCGGCCTGGCGGGCCTGGTTCGCCTGCCGCGAGAGGTTCTTGGCCAGCTCCTCGGCGTTGTCCGAGGCCGACTTCATCGCCCGCCGCCGGGACGCCGACTCCGACGCCGCCGACTCCAGCATCGCCGCGAAGATCCGCGTCGTGACGTACTTCGGCAGCAGGGCGTCGAGGAGGGCGTCGGGCGAGGGCTCGAACTCGTAGGACGTCGGGACGCCGGAGTCGCCGGTGGTGACGCCGCTCTCCCGGTCCTCCCGCTCGTAGTCGAACTCCTCGACCTCCTCGACCTCCAGCGGGGCCATCCGCTTGGCGACCGGGATCTGCGCGAGCAGCGACCGGAACTCGGTGTACACGATGTGCAGCTCGTCCACACCGAGGACGCCGTCGGCACCGGCACCGGTCTCGTCGTCGTCCATGCCGGCGGTGAAGGTCGCGATGAGCGCCTCGCCGACGCGCTGGGCGTCGGCGTACCCCGGCTGCTCGGAGAAGCCCGTGAAAGTCTCGGCCACCGGGCGGTCGCGGAAGGAGTAGTAGGTCTCCCCCTTCCGGCCCACCACGTACAGGACCGGCTCCTTGCCCTCCTGGCGGAGCAGCGAGAGCAGCTCCTCGGTGCGGCGCAGCACATTGACGTTGTACGAGCCGGCGAACCCGCGGTCGGAAGTGATCACGAGGACCGCCGCCCGGCGCGCGTCCTGCCGCTCGGTCAGCAGCGGGTGGTCCAGCGAGGCCGAGGAGGCCAGCGCCGACAGCACCCGGGTGATCTCCCGGGCGTAGGGCTTGGAGGCCTCCACCCGGGCCTGGGCCCGCACGATGCGGGCACCGGCGATCAGCTCCTGCGCCGAGAAGATCTTCTTCGTCGACTTCGTGGAGCGGATGCGGCGCCGCAGCGCGCGGAGGTTGCTGGCCACGGTCAGGCGCTCCGCTTGACCTGGACGCGCTCCTGGCCGCGCTCGGACGCGTCCATCGCCTCGGCCTCGTCCTCGTTGATCCGCAGCGTGCCGCCCTCGGCGGTCTGGAACTGGCCGTAGAAGTCCTCGACCGCCCGCTCCAGGCCGGAGACGGCGTCGTCGCCGAGTGCGCGGCTCTGCCGGATCCCGTCGAAGACGCCGCCGTGGTTGCGGGCGACGTGGTCGAGGAACTCGGACTCGAAGCGGCGGACCTCGGGCACCGGGACCTTGTCCAGCTTGCCGGTGGTGCCCAGCCAGATGGAGACGACCTCGCGCTCCACCGGGTAGGGCTGGTACTGGCCCTGCTTGAGCAGCTCCACCAGCCGCTGGCCGCGCTCGAGCGTCGCGCGGCTGGAGGCGTCGAGGTCGGAGGAGAACGAGGCGAAGGCCTCGAGCTCGCGGTACTGCGCGAGGTCCAGCCGCAGCCGTCCGGCGACGGACTTCATCGCCTTGATTTGGGCCGAGCCGCCGACGCGGGACACCGAGATGCCGACGTTGATCGCCGGGCGGACACCGGAGTTGAACAGACCCGTCTCGAGGAAGATCTGCCCGTCGGTGATCGAGATGACGTTGGTCGGGATGTAGGCCGACACGTCGTTGCCCTTGGTCTCGACCAGCGGCAGGCCGGTCATCGAGCCGGCGCCCAGCTCGTCGGAGAGCTTCGCGCAGCGCTCCAGCAGGCGGGAGTGGAGGTAGAAGACATCGCCGGGGTAGGCCTCGCGGCCCGGCGGACGGCGCAGCAGCAGGGAGACCGCGCGGTAGGCCTCGGCCTGCTTGGACAGGTCGTCGAAGACGATCAGGACGTGCTTGCCCTCGTACATCCAGTGCTGGCCGATGGCCGAGCCGGTGTAGGGGGCGATGTACTTGAAGCCCGCGGCCTCCGAGGCGGGGGCGGCGACGATCGTCGTGTACTCCATCGCGCCGGCCTCCTCGAGGGAGGCGCGGATCGCGGCGATCGTCGAGCCCTTCTGGCCGACGGCGACGTAGATGCAGCGCACCTGCTGGCTCGGGTCACCAGTGGCCCAGGCCTGCTTCTGGTTGATGATCGTGTCGGTGACGATCGCGGTCTTGCCGGTCTGCCGGTCACCGATGACCAGCTGGCGCTGGCCGCGGCCGATCGGCGTCATGGCGTCGATGGCCTTGATCCCGGTCTGCATCGGCTCGTGCACCGACTGCCGCTGCACCACGGTCGGGGCCTGCAGCTCCAGCGCCCGGCGGCCGGTGGTGGTGATCGGGCCGGCACCGTCGATCGGGTTGCCCAGCGGGTCGACCACGCGGCCGAGGTAGCCGTCACCGACCGGCACGGACAGGACCTCGCCGGTCCGGCGGACCTGCTGGCCCTCCTCGATGCCGGAGTAGTCGCCGAGGACGACGACGCCGACCTCGCGGACGTCGAGGTTCAGCGCCAGGCCGCGGACGCCGCTCTCGAACTCGAGCAGCTCGTTGGTCATGACCGAGGGCAGGCCCTCGACGCGGGCGATGCCGTCGCCGGCCTCGGTGACGACCCCGACCTCTTCCCGCGACACGTCGGGCGAGTACTCGGTGACGTAGTTCTGGATGGCACTGCGGATCTCGTCAGCGGAGATCGTCAGCTCGGCCATGGCGTGGTGTCCTCTTCCCTGCTGGGTGGTGTCTGGGTGGGGGGGCCGGGTCGCGGTCAGCCGACGAGCCGTCGGCCGGCGGCCTCGAGGCGGTGCGCGACGCTGCCGTCGATGACCTCGTCACCGACGCGGATGACCAGGCCACCGAGCACGCTGGGGTCGACGACCACCTGCAGGCCGATCGGCCGGTTGTAGAGCCGCCCCAGGAGCTCGGCGAGCCGGCGCTCCTGCGCATCGGTCAGCGGCACGGCGGTCGTCACGCGCGCCACCGACTGCCCGCGGCGGCTCGAGGCCGCCTCGGAGAGTCGCTCGACGGCGTTCTGCGCGTTGCCGACTGATCGCCCGGTGAGGTGGTTGCGCAGCAGCATCGCCGTGATCGGGCTGACCCGGCCGGAGAGCAGCCGGTCGAGCAGCTCCGCCTTGCCGGCGGCCGGAGCGGTGCGGTCGCTGAGGATCCGGGACAGTCCCGCATCTCCCGCGACGATACGCCCGAACCGGAACAGCTCGTCCTCGACGCCGTCGAGCTCACCGCGGGCCTCCGCGGCGTCCAGCGCGGCGTCGGTGGCCAGGGTCTCGGT
The DNA here is from genome assembly GCF_900143215.1 of Geodermatophilus obscurus. Classification (GTDB taxonomy): domain Bacteria; phylum Actinomycetota; class Actinomycetes; order Mycobacteriales; family Geodermatophilaceae; genus Geodermatophilus; species Geodermatophilus obscurus_A. The sequence continues at coordinate 73,199 of NZ_FRDM01000013.1, forward strand.
CGCCTCCACGAGGTCCAGCGGACGCGACCAGCGCTGCCGGGCCGCGGTCTCGACCAGGTCGAGCGTGGCCCCCGAGACCCGGCCGGACAGCAGTTGCCGTGCGACGCCGGCCCGGTCGGCCGGGGTGGCCGACGGGTCCGACAGCGCCCGGCGCAGCGTGACCTGCCCGTCGAAGAGGTGCGCGACGGCGAACAGCTCGTCGGCCAGGGCCACGAGCTCCTCGTCGGTCGCTGCCCGTTCCTGGCCGGTCAGCCGGTCCCGCGCCCGCTCGAGCAGGCCGGAGGCCGGCCGGGTGAGCTCGGTCAGGCGCTCCCGCACCTCGCGGAGCGCCGCGCGGCTGGAGGCATCCATCAGCGGTCGCCCTGCACGTACACCGAGCTGCCGGTGGCGCCCCGGCCGTCCGGCGAGGCGCCGGCGGCCATGCCGTCGAGCTGGTCGAGGAAGCGGTCGACCGTGCCGGTGCGGCGCGCCTGGTCCTCGAGGGACTCGCCGACCACGCGGCCGGCGAGGTCGACGGCGAGCCGGCCGATCTGGCCGCGCAGTTCGTTGACGACCTGCTGGCGCGAGCTGGCCAGCTGCTCCTCACCGCGGGCGACGATCCGCGCGGACTCCTCCTGGGCCTGGGCGCGCAGCTCCTCGAGGATCTGCTGGCCCTCGGCGCGGGCCTGGTCGCGGATCTGAGCGGCCTCGGTGCGGGCCTCGGCCAGCTGCGCCTGGTAGCGCTCCAGCGCGGCCTTGGCCTCGGCCTGCATCGCTTCAGCCCGCTCGATCCCGCCCTCGATCGCCTCGCGGCGGGCCCGGAAGACCTGCTCGAAGCGCGGCGCGACGAACTTGGCCACCACGAAGAAGAGGATCCCGAAGGCGATCAACCCGATGATGATCTCGCCGATCGGCGGGATCAGCGGGTTCGGGCTCTCCGCCGCGAGGTTTGTCATGGTCTCACTGTCCCTGTCTGGAGTGGGTGACCGTGCCCGCTGGGCCGATCAGGTGCCGAAGACGAAGGGGACGACGAAGCCGATGAGGGCGAGCGCCTCGGAGAGGGCGAAGCCGAGGAACGCGTAGGTGCGGGTCAGCCCGGCCGACTCGGGCTGCCGGGCGGTCGCCTGGATGTAGGCGGCCCAGACGATGCCCACACCGATGCCCGGGCCGATTGCGGCGAGGCCGTAACCGACCGACCCGATGCTGCCGGTCAGCTCTGCCAGAACGTCGATAGCGTCCGATGCCATTGCTACGGATTCCTCCTGTGTCGGTCGCCCGGGGTGTTCCCGGGCGGCTGGCTTGGGGTCGTACGGATGGTGCGGTCAGTGGGCGGGCTCGACGGAACCGTTGAGGTACGTGCCCATCAGCACGGTGAAGACGTAGGCCTGCAGGAAGATGACCAGCAGCTCGAAGAAGGTCATCACGATGGCCATCAGGGCGGAGACCGGGGCGAAGATGACCGAGTAGTTCCCGACGTTGAAGAGGTAGACCGCGCCGAGCGCGAACACCACCAGGAGCATGTGGCCGGCGAACATGTTGGCGAAGAGCCGTACGGCCAGCGTGAACGGCCGGACCACGAAGGTCTGCAGGATCTCGATCGGCGTCACCAGGATGTACATGAACTTGGGGACGCCCGGGAGGAAGAGGATGTCCTTGAAGTAGCGGCCGGCGCCCTGCTCCCTGATCCCGACCCAGATGTAGATGACCCAGCAGATGGCGGCCAGGACCAGGGGGAAGGCGAACCTGGACATCGGCGAGATCTGGGCGAACGGGATGATCGCCATGAGGTTGTTCGCCAGGATGAAGAAGAACAGCGACACCAGGAACGGGGCGAACGGCAGGCCCTTGGGGCCGATGACGTCGCGGGCGATGCCGTCACGGACGAGGGAGTAGCCCGCCTCCCCCACGTACTGGAGCTTGCCCGGGACGATCTGCGGCTTGCGGACCGCGGCCACGAGGAAGGCGATCATCGCGATGGTCGCCACCCACAGGATCACGGTGATGCGGGTGATCTCGAAGTCGACGCCGAGGAGGGAGAACTGCGCGAGCGGCTCCGGGTAGAACTCCTCGATACCAGGCGCCACGAAGCCGCCGCCGGGGTCGCTCTCGACAGCGAGCACGCCGCCGAGTGCATGGGCGCTGGAGGTCACCGTTGTCCCTTCTGCGTCCTGGGCTGACTCCGTCGGCCGCCCGAGGTCGTGCCGGTGCGCGGCCCTCCCGCTGGCGGGGGGACCACGCCGTACCTGACGACCACCACGTAGATGGCGGCCGCCACGCCGAGGATGATGCCGACCGGTGCGAACAGCCGTGTGTCCAGCCACTGGTCGAGCAGCCACCCGGCCCCGCCCCACACGGCCATCCCGGAGATCATGGTCCCGATCACCGCCCATCCGGTGTCGGCACCACCGCCCTGTCGGGCTGGGCTGGCAGCTCGGGGCCGAGAGTCCTCACGCTGGGGTTCGTCCTCGGCCATCGGCCGGGAACACTATCAGCCGCGTGTCGCCGGTCCTCCCCGCGGCCGGGCACTTCCCCCGGTCGGGGGCGGTGGGGGTGGGGTCACGTAGTACAGCGGGCGGGTCCAGACCCACCGCAGCTGTACCCCGCTCCACAGCAGCGCTCCGACGACGACGGCCCAAGCCAGCGTGCGACGGTCGAGCCACCCGTTCTCCGGGAGCGCGTTGAGTACTGCGAAGAGCAGGAGCGCCTTCACGAAGAATGCACCCAGCGCCGCGGGGAGGGTGAAGCTGTCGTCGATCCGGCCGGCCCAGGCCACGACCACACCGGACACGACGAAGAACGCGGTCACGACGACCGCGCCGACGAGTACACCGATGGCGTCGTCCCACCCGGCCAGCAGACCGGTGACCGAGGCGGCCACCGCGGCGACACCAGCGGTGACCACGGCACCGACCCGGAGGAACGACAGGTCCCAAGGGGCCTCGGGACGACTCGGGCCGGTGCTCACGGGACTCCCTGGGGTGACGGCGACGGCTTGCCGGCCGGGTCGGCCGGCCGGCCCTGGACGGAGGGCGCGGTGGCGCGCAGCGTCCGCGCGGTGGGGTGGTCGGCCCGGCTGCGCTGACGCTGGGCCTCGAGCTCCGCGGCACGGGCCTCGCGGGCGGCCCGCCGGGCGCGCGGGCTGAGGACGACGACGACGCCGAGGACGAGCAGCACCGCGATGCCGACGAGCAGCTCCACCCGACCCCCGGTGATGGACAGCCCCACCGCCCCGAAGGAGAGCAGCGCGGCCCAGAAGTACATGACCAGCACCGCGCGCCGGTGCGAGTGCCCGATGGCCAGCAGCCGGTGGTGCAGGTGCATCTTGTCCGGAGAGAACGGCGAGCGGCCGCGCAGGCTGCGGCGGACGACGGCCATGACCAGGTCGATGAACGGGATGGAGAGCACCGCGATCGGCACCAGCAGCGGCAGGGCCAGCGGCAGCAGGGTGGCCGCGGAGTCGAACGTCTGCGGGTCGGCCTGCCCGGTCGCCGAGACCGCGGCCGCGGAGAGCATCAGGCCGACGAGCATCGAGCCGGAGTCGCCCATGAAGATGCGGGCCGGGCTGAAGTTGTGCGGCAGGAAGCCCAGGCAGGCGCCGGCCAGGACCGCGGTGATCAGCGTCGGGGCGCTCGCGATGTCGTCGTAGCCCTCGACCCCGAGGTGGTAGCTGTAGGCGAAGAAGGCCAGCGCGGCGATCGCGGAGACACCCGCGGCCAGGCCGTCGAGGCCGTCGATGAAGTTCAGCGCGTTGACCGTGAGCACGGTCAGCAGCAGGGTCAGCGGAACGCCGATGTCGGGTCCGAGCGAGAGCGTCCCGATGTCGGCGACCGGCAGGAAGACGAAGGCCAGCTGGACGCCGAGCAGGACCATGACACCGGCCGCGGCGATCTGGCCGGTGAGCTTGGTGAGCGCGTCCAGGCCCCACTTGTCGTCGAGCACCCCGAGTGCGCAGATGAGCCCACCGGCGGCCAGGACGGCGGCGGTCTGGGAGTCGTCGAAGGTGCGCTGCAGCGCGGGCAGCCGGGTGGCGACCAGCACCGCCGCGGCGACCCCCAGGTACATCGCGACGCCGCCCCCGCGGGGGGTGGGGATGACGTGCACGTCCCGTTCGCGCGGCGCCGCCATCATCCGCAGCCGGACCGCCGCCAGCCGCACCACCGGGGTGGCCAGGTAGGTGACCAGCCCCGCGGTGAGCAGGACGACGGCGTACTCGCGCATGGGTCAGGCGGCGCCGGGGCCGGTCACGGGCGAGTGCGTCCGGCCGGAGGCGGTGCCCCAGGAGCGGGTGCTCATCGCGGCGGATCTCCCGGGGATCGACGACGGACTGGAGTCCCACGGTATCGCTCCGGCGCCCCACCCATCGTCAGCCGCTGAGCGCCGGCCGCCTAGTCGACGATCTCGGGGACGACCTCTCGCAACCGGTCGACCGGGACGGCACCGACCCGCAGCACCCGCGGCGCCGGCACGGTGCAGTCGACGATCGTGCTCGCGGCGGACCCGGTGCGCGGTCCGCCGTCCAGGACGACGGCCGCGTGCACCCCGAGCTGGGCGACGGCCTCGTCGGCGGTGGTGGCGGCCGGGCGGCCGGAACGGTTGGCGCTGGAGACCGCGAGCGGGCCGGTGCGCCGCAGCAGGTCGCGGGCGACCTCGTCGTCGGGCAGCCGGACGGCGACGGTGCCCTCGGCGTCCCCGAGGTCCCAGGCCAGGGACGACGCGTGCTCGAGCACCAGGGTCAGCCCGCCGGGCCAGAACGCCTCGGCCAGCCGCGTCGCGACCGGCGGGACCACGTCGACCAGCCCGACCAGCGTGGAGGCCTCACCGATGAGCACCGGGACCGGCATCGTGCGGCCGCGGTTCTTCGCGGCCAGCAGCGCGGCGACCGCCGGCGGGGTGAAGGCGTCGGCAGCGACGCCGTACACGGTGTCGGTGGGCATCAGCACCAGCTCGCCCCTGCCGATCGCCGCCGCCGCGGCGTCCAGCCCGGCGGCGCGGGCGTCGGGGTCGGAGCAGTCGTAGGTCGCCGGGGTCGAAGACGGAGCCACGGAGGGCGAGTCTGTCATCCCCCGCTCCGGTGCGCGGTCGTGTACCGAGGACGGCCGGCCAGGTCGGGGTGGTCCTCGACGTCGGTCCAGCCGCCGGAGGCCCGCACCAGCGCGGGCAGCGCGCTCCCCTGCTGGTCGGCGTGCTCGATGCCCAGCCCGCCACCGGGCCGGAGCAGCCTGGCGGCGGTGCGCAGCAGCCCGCGGACGACGTCGAGTCCGTCGGGGCCGCCCCACAGCGCGAGCGGCGGGTCGTGGTCGGCCACCTCACGCGGCACCATGGCGTCGTCGGGCACGTAGGGCGGGTTGGAGACGACGAGGTCGACCGCGCCGTCGAGCTCCCGCAGGAGGCCCGGGTCGGTCATGTCGCCCGACAGCACCTCGACGGGGGTGTCCCCCGCCGCGGCGCGGGTGGCGGCGTTGTGCCGGGTCCACTCGATCGCGCCGGGATCGCGCTCGACGGCGGTGATCCGCGCGCCGGGGTGCTCGTGCGCGATCGACAGCGCGATGGCGCCCGAACCGCTGCCGAGGTCGACGACGACCGGCTCGGCGACCCCGGCCAGCCGCGCCAGCGCCCACTCGACGAGCTGCTCGGTCTCCGGCCGCGGCACGAAGACGCCCGGACCGACGGCGAGCTCGAGGGAACGGAACGGGGCGCGGCCGGTGAGGTGCTGCAGCGGCACCCGGTCGGCGCGCTGCCCGGCGAGGGTCGCGAACCGGGCGACCGCGTCGTCCGGCACCTCGGCGAGGGTGAGCAGGCCGGCGCGCGAGACGCCGAGGACGTGGGCGAGCAGCAGCTCGGCGTCCACCCGTGGCGACTCGACCCCGGCGGCGGCGAGCCGCCGCGCGGCGTCGGTGAGCAGCAACCGGGTGTTCAGGAGCCGGCCGCCAGCAGCTCGGCGGCGTGCGCGCGGGTGAGCGCGTCGATGACCGGGTCGAGCTCGCCGTCGAGCACCTGGTCGAGGTTGTGCGCCTTGAAGCCGACCCGGTGGTCGGAGATCCGGCTCTCCGGGAAGTTGTAGGTGCGCACCCGCTCGCTGCGGTCGACGGTGCGGACCTGGCTGCGACGCTGGTCGCTGGCGGCCGCGGCGGCCTCCTCGCGGGCGGCGGCCAGCAGCCGGGAGCGCAGCACGCGCAGTGCCGACTCCCGGTTCTGCAGCTGGCTCTTCTCGTTCTGCGAGCTGACGACGATGCCGGTCGGCAGGTGGGTGATCCGGACGGCGGAGTCGGTGGTGTTCACGCTCTGCCCGCCGGGGCCCGAGGAGCGGAAGACGTCGATGCGCAGGTCGTTCGGGTCGACGGTGACGTCGACCTCCTCCGCCTCGGGCAGCACCAGGACGCCGACGGCGGAGGTGTGGATGCGGCCCTGTGACTCGGTGACCGGCACCCGCTGGACCCGGTGCACGCCGCCCTCGAACTTCAGCCGCGACCAGATGCCCTCGTCGGTGCGGGACTTGATCGCGATCGAGACGTCCTTGTAGCCGCCCAGGTCGGCGGGGACGGCGTCGAGCACCTCGGTGGCCCAGCCGCGGCGCTCGGCGTAGCGCAGGTACATGCGCAGCAGGTCGCCGGCGAACAGCGCCGACTCCGCGCCGCCCTCCCCCGCCTTGATCTCGAGGATGACGTCCTTGTCGTCGTCGGGGTCCTTGGGCAGCAACAGCTCGCGCAGCCGCTCCTCCAGTTCGGGCACCCGCTGCTCGAGCGCCGCGGCCTCGGCGGCGAAGGAGGCGTCCTCGTCGGCGAGCTCGCGGGCGGCGGTGAGGTCGTCGCGGACGGCGTCCAGCGCGCGCTTGGTCTGCACCAGGGGGGCCAGCTGCGCGTAGCGGCGGCCCAGCCGGCGGGCACGGGCGGCGTCGGCGTGGACGGCCGGGTCGGCGAGCTCGGTCTCCAGCGCGGCGTGCTCGGCCAGCAGCCCGCTCAGCCGCTCAGGCGTGGCGTCGGTGCTGCTCATGCGGGCGGCCTCTCGAACAGCGGCGCTCTCCGCGGAGAACGCCGGGATGGGCTGGACACGACGACGGCGCCCGCCCCACACGAGGTGGGACGGGCGCCGTCGGGGGGGCTACTGGCCGGCGCCGGCGTTGCGCTTGCCGAACCGCTTCTCGAAGCGGGCCACGCGGCCGCCGGTGTCCAGGATCCGCTGCTTGCCCGTGTAGAAGGGGTGGCAGGCGGAGCAGGTCTCGACGGTCAGCGTGCCGCCGGGCGCCGTGCTGCGGGTGGTGAAGGTGTTCCCGCAACCACAGGTCACCGTGGTGGTGTGGTAGTCGGGGTGGATGCCGGGCTTCATGTCGCCTCTTCCGGGAGTCTGTGCCGTTCGGGTGGTCGAACGCCGGCGGCCGGTCGGTCATTCCGGCCGGGCAGCGGGGCTCGGTCGCTCAGTATCCCTGCCAGGTGCGGGGCTGGAACGGCCTGGTGGGTTGCTGGAACGGCCCCGGTGCAGGGTCCCGCGCCGAGCCTGCGAGGCGTGGGGGGCACCGGGGTCCTTCAGTCGTTACCGGGACCGAGCGTCGTCTTCTGGATCTGCATGAGGAACTCGATGTTGTTGCGCGTCTTGCGCAGCTTGTCGAGCAGCAGCTCCAGCGCCTGCTGCGGCTCGAGCGCGGCGAGCACCCGGCGCAGCTTGATGACGATGGCCAGCTCGTCGGGCGACATGAGGATCTCCTCCTTGCGCGTGCCCGACGCGTTGACGTCGACGGCCGGGAAGACCCGCTTGTCCGCCAGGCGGCGGTCCAGCTTGATCTCCGCGTTACCGGTGCCCTTGAACTCCTCGAAGATGACCGTGTCCATCGTCGAGCCGGTCTCGACCAGCGCCGAGGCGATGATGGTCAGCGAGCCGCCGTTCTCGATGTTGCGGGCGGCACCGAGGAAGCGCTTGGGCGGGTAGAGCGCGGTGGAGTCGACACCGCCGGAGAGGATGCGGCCGCTGGCGGGGGCCGCCAGGTTGTAGGCGCGGCCCAGGCGGGTGATCGAGTCCAGCAGGACGACGACGTCGTGGCCCATCTCGACCAGTCGCTTGGCCCGCTCGATGGACAGCTCGGCGACCGTGGTGTGGTCCGACGGCGGCCGGTCGAAGGTCGAGGCGATGACCTCGCCCTTCACCGAACGCTGCATGTCGGTGACCTCCTCGGGCCGCTCGTCGACGAGGACGACCATGAGGTGGCACTCGGGGTTGTTCGTCGTGATCGCGTTGGCGATCGACTGCAGCACCATCGTCTTGCCGGCCTTGGGAGGCGACACGATGAGGGCGCGCTGCCCCTTGCCGATCGGCATGACCAGGTCGATGACCCGGGTCGTCAGCTGGTGCGACTCGGTCTCCAGCCGCAGCCGCTCCTGCGGGTAGAGCGGGGTCAGCTTGGTGAACTCCGGACGCTGCCGGGCCTGCTCGGGTTCCAGGCCGTTGACGGTGTCCAGCCGGACGAGCGCGTTGTACTTGTCCTTGCGCTCGCCCTCGCGGGGCTGGCGGACGGCGCCGGTGATCGCGTCACCGCGGCGCAGGCCGTAACGGCGCACCTGGGACAAGGAGACGTAGACGTCGTTCGGGCCGGTCAGGTAGCCCGAGGTGCGGACGAACGCGTAGTTGTCGAGCACGTCGAGGATGCCGGCGACCGGCAGCAGGACGTCGTCCTCGCTGACGGTCGGCTCGTTCTGGTCGAACCGCTCGCGGTTGTTGTTGCCGCGGCGGTTGCGGTCCCGGTAGCGGCGACCCCGGCGGCCACGACCGCCCTCGAAGTCGTCGTCGTCCTCGTCGGTGCGGTTGTCGTTCCCGCGGTCGGTGCGTTCGGTGCGGTTGTCGTTCCGGTTGTCCGGCCGGCCGCCGCGCTCGCCCCGGTCGGGACCGCGGTTGCCGTCCCGCTCGCTCCGGTTGCCATCGCGCTCGCTCCGGTTGCCGCGCTCGGCGCGGTCGCCGCCGTCCCGGTTGCCCTCACGCTCACGGGCGTCGCCACGGTTGGCGCCGTCGCGCTCGCCGCGGTTGCGCCCACGGTCGCGGTTGCGCTGCGGACGGTCGCCCTCGGTGCGCTCGCCGTCGGTCTGCTCGGGAGCCGTACCGGCTGCGGAGGCGGGGGCCTCGGCGCGCGGCTCGGCTGCCGCAGCGGAGCTCTCGACCGCCGGAGCGGAGCCCTCGACCGCCGGAGCGGAGCCCTCGACCGCCGGAGCGGAACCCTCGGCTGTCGGGGCGCCGGCAGGCCGGCTGGCCGCCCGACGGCGGCGCGGTGCGGCCTCGGTGCCCGCGGCCGTCGACGAGGTCAGCGGGCCGCCGTTGGCGCCTCCGCTGATCGGGGCCTCGACGGGTGCGGCCGTGGCGGCACCCCCGCGGGCGGTGTCGGTGCTGCGAGCGGCCGGGATGTCGGCGGGGGCGCCGTCGGTGGAGGCGCCACCAGTGCTCTCCCCGCCCACCTGGCGGGCGGAGATGGCGGCGACCAGGTCGCCCTTGCGCATCCGGCCGGTGCCGGAGATGCCGAGCTCGGCGGCCAGGCGCTGCAACTCGGGCAGCAGCATGCCGGAGAGCCCGCTGCCGCGGCGACGGGTGCGGCCCGTCGTCCCAGAGGCGGCAGGTGCCTCGTCGGTGCCTGCGCCCTGCGGCGCGGTGACGAGGTCGGTGGTCTCGCTCACGTACAGGTCCTTCCCTGCGGAGACCTGCGCCTACCAGCGCAGGGGGTGGTCCGGCCCCTCCCGCCCGTTCGTCGAGCGGACAGCAGGAGAAGCGGGATCCAGTGGGTGCGGAGCGGTTCTGCGGCGACGGACATCGAATCGTCTGCAACGCCCCGCGCGAGGCTCGCCCGACTGGGCGGCTACGCCGTGAGCCTAGTGCTGGCCCACGGACACGACAACACCGATCGGAACCGGCGTGTTCCTCGTTATCAAGACGATACCCCAGGGGTCCCGACCTGCACGTCTGCACCGCGGGGATCGACGTCCAGGACGCGCACGGACCAACCCGGAGGAGTGAGATCCCTCACCCCGCGCAGCCCGTCGACGCCGGCGGAGCGCCGGGTGAGGACGAGCAGGCTCGGTCCCGCCCCGGAGACGACGGCGGCGTGACCGGCCGCGCGCAGCCGCTCGAGCAGCCGGGCGGAGTCCGGCATGACGGCCGCGCGCTGCTGCTGGTGCAGCCGGTCCTCGGTCGCGTCGAGCAGCAGGCCGGGTGCGGCGGTCAGCGCGTGCACCAGCAGCGCGGCCCGCCCGGCGTTGAAGGAGGCGTCGGCGTGCGGAACGGCGTCGGGCAGCAGCCCGCGGGCGAGGTGCGTGGACAGCGTTCCGTCGGGGACGAGCACCACCGGCACCAGGTCGGGCGAGACCTCGAGCTGCTCGGCGCGGGCACCGCCATCGGTCACCCACGACAGCGTCGCGCCGCCGAGCAGGCACGGGGCGACGTTGTCCGGGTGCCCCTCCAGCTCGGTGGCGAGCCGCAGCACGGCGTCCCGGTCGACGCCCGGGACGTCGGGGCACAGCGCCCAGGCGCCGACCAGACCGGCGACCACCGCGGCGGCCGACGAGCCCATCCCCCGCCCCTGCGGGATGCCGTTCCGCGCGACGACGGCCAGCCCCGGCGGCGTCCAGCCGAGCGCATCGCACCCGGCGCGGAACGCCCGGACGACGAGGTGCGACTCGTCGGTGGGCAGCGTGTGCGCTCCCTCGCCGGTCAGCGCGACCTCGAGCCCGCTGTGCCGGACGGTGAACTCGACGACGTCGTGGCAGGACAGCGCCAGCCCGGCGCTGTCGAACGCCGGGCCGAGGTTGGCGCTGGTCGCGGGCACGCGGACGCGCACCACCTCGGCCGCGTCCGGGGTCGGCCCGCTGCAGGGTCCCGCCGCGGCCCCGTCCCGAGGCTCCCCGGGAGCCTGCGAGCGGTGCGGAGGACGGGGTCCGTCCACGGTGGGGGGCAGGGGGTCCTCCTCCGAGCAGAGGGCAGGACGTGGTCCGTCCGTCTGGATCACAGGCCGAGCTGCGCGGCGGCGGTTGCGGCGTCGACCGGCACGGTCACCGGGGCCGGTGCGCCGGAGATCGCCCACTCCGGGTCCTTGAGGCCGTTGCCGGTGACGGTGCAGACGACCCGCTGTCCCGGCTCGAGCTCGCCGGCCTCGGCGACCTGCAGCAGACCGGCGACCGACGCGGCGGACGCCGGCTCGACGAAGACCGCCTCGGTGCGGGCCAGCAGCCGGTAGGCCGCGAGGATGGCCCGGTCGGTGACGGCGTCGATCCGGCCGCCGGACTCGTCCCGGGCGGCCAGCGCCTTGGTCCAGGACGCCGGGTTGCCGATGCGGATGGCGGTGGCGATGGTCTGCGGCTGCTCGACGACCTGCCCGGTGACGATCGGGGCGGCGCCGGCGGCCTGGAAGCCCCACATGCGCGGCGTCCTCGCGGCGGTGCCGTCGGCGGCGTACTCGCGGTAGCCCTGCCAGTACGCCGTGATGTTGCCGGCGTTGCCGACCGGCAGGCAGTGGATGTCCGGGGCCTCGCCGAGCACGTCGACGATCTCGAACGAGGCGGTCTTCTGCCCCTCGATCCGGTACTGGTTGACGCTGTTGACCAAGCTGACCGGGTAGTCGATCGCCAGCTTGCTGGCCAGCGCGAGGCAGTCGTCGAAGTTGCCGTCGACCTGCAGCAGCTTGGCGCCGTGCACCAGCGCCTGCGCCAGCTTGCCCAGCGCGATCTTGCCCTGCGGGACGAGGACGGCGCAGGCCATCCCGGCGCGGGCCGCGTAGGCGGCGGCGCTGGCGCTGGTGTTGCCGGTGGACGCGCAGATGACCGCCTGGGCGCCCTCCTCCTTGGCCTTGGTGATGGCCATGGTCATCCCGCGGTCCTTGAACGACCCGGTCGGGTTGGCGCCCTCGACCTTGAGGTAGACGTCGCAGCCGGTGCGGCGGGACAGCTCCTGCGCCGGCACCAGCGGGGTCGCCCCCTCCTGCAGGGTGACCACCGGGGTGCTGTCGCTCACCGGCAGCCGCGGGCGGTAGGCCTCGATGAGCCCCGGCCACAGCGGGGAGACGGTGCCCCGCACGGGCAGCTGCGTCGTCATGACAGTCCCTCCACACGCAGGATGCTGGTGACGCCGCGCACGGCGGGCATCTCCCGGAGCGCGCCCACCGTCGCAGAGAGGGCCGCGTCCGGGGCGCTGTGCGTCACGATGACCAGCGTCGCGGCGTCCCCGTGCCCGTCCTGGCGCACGGTGGCGATGCTGACCCCGTGGCGGGCGAACTCCTGCGCCACCGTCGCCAGCACGCCCGGCTTGTCGGCCACGTCGAGGCTGACGTGGTACCGGGTCGGGGTCTCGGCGATCGGCCGCGCGGGCAGGCCCGCGTAGGCGGTGACGCCGGGGCCGGCGACCCCCGCGACCCGGTTGCGCGCGACGGCGACGAGGTCGCCCAGGACGGCGCTGGCGGTCGCGTCCCCGCCGGCGCCCTGGCCGTAGAACATCAGCTGCCCGGCGGCCTCGGCCTCGACGAACACGGCGTTGAACGCCCCGCCGACCGAGGCCAGCGGGTGCGTCGTCGGGATCATCGCCGGGTGCACGCGGACGGCGACGGAGTCCCCGCCCTCGCCCGGCACGCGTTCGCAGATCGCCAGCAGCTTCACCGTGCAGCCGATCTCCGCGGCGCGGGCCACGTCGGTCGAGGTGACCGCGGAGATGCCCTCGCGGTACACGTCGGCGGCCGACACCGGGGTGTGGAAGGCCAGCGAGGCGAGGATGGCGGCCTTGGCCGCGGCGTCGAAGCCGTCGACGTCGGCGGTCGGGTCGGCCTCGGCGTAGCCGAGATCGGTGGCCTCGGCCAGCGCCTCGGTGAAGCCGTGCCCGGTCTCGGCCATGCGGGACAGGATGAAGTTGGTCGTGCCGTTGACGATGCCGACCACCCGGCGCAGCTGGTCACCGGCCAGCGACTCGCGCAGCGGGCGCAGCAGCGGGATCGCGCCGGCCACGGCGGCCTCGTAGTACAGGTCGACCCCGGCCTCGGCCGCGGCCGCGTGCAGCTCGACGCCGTCGTCGGCCAGCAGCGCCTTGTTGGCGCTGACCACCGACTTGCCCGCCTCGAAGGCGGCCAGCAGCAGCGAGCGCACCGGCTCGATGCCGCCGATGACCTCCACGACGAGGTCCACGTCGGGCCGCGTCACCAGCCCGTGCGCGTCGGTGGTGAGCAGGTGCGCGGGGACGTCGGGGTGCCGGTCGGGACGGCGGACCGCGACGCCGGCGACCTCGACCGGCCGGCCGATGCGGGCGGCGAGCTCACCCGCCTGCTCCTCCAGCAGCCGCAGCACCGCGCTCCCGACGGTGCCGCAGCCCAGCAGCGCGACCTTCAGCGGATCACTCACGAGCGGGCTCCTGCCGGGTGCTCGGGCGCGGGCTGGTCGATCGCCGGCGAGGGCGCGGGCACGTCGGCGAGGACGGCGTCGAGGGCGAACACGTCCGCCAGTGTCTGACGCCGGACGATCTCGGTGGCGACGCCGTCCCGCACGGCGACCACCGGCGGCTTGAGCAGGTAGTTGTAGTTGCTCGCCATCGACCAGCAGTAGGCGCCGGTCGCGGCGACCGCGAGCAGGTCGCCGGGCTGCACGTCGGCGGGCAGCCACAGGTCGCGGACCAGGACGTCCCCGCTCTCGCAGTGCTTGCCGACGACCCGGCACAGCGCCGGCGGGGCCTCGGAGGTCCGGTTGGCCAGCACGCAGGTGTAGGCGGCGTCGTAGAGCGCGGTGCGGATGTTGTCGCTCATCCCGCCGTCGACCGACACGTAGTTGCGCACCGGCGGGGCGCCCTGCCCGCCGCTGCCGAGCCGCACCGGCTTGATCGTGCCGATCTCGTAGAGCGTCACCGTGCCGGGACCGGCGATGGCGCGGCCGGGTTCGACGGCCAGCCGGGGCACCGGCAGCCCGAGCGCCTCGCACTCGGCGGCGACGACGGCGCGCAGCCGCCGGGCGACGTCGCCGGGGCCGACCGGGTCGTCGTCGGGCAGGTAGGCGATGCCGAAGCCGCCGCCGAGGTTGAGCTCCCCCAGCACCTCGCCGGTGGCCTGCCGCAGCTGGCCGAGCAGGCCCACCACCCGGTGCGCGGCCGCCTCGAACCCGGCGGAGTCGAAGATCTGCGAGCCGATGTGGCTGTGCAGGCCGGTCAGCCGCAGGGCCGGCTCGCGGATCACCCGGACCGCGGCGGTCAGCGCGTCGCCGGTGGCCAGCGAGAACCCGAACTTCTGGTCCTCGTGGGCGGTGGCGATGAACTCGTGGGTGTGCGCCTCGATGCCGACCGTCGTCCGGACGAGCACCGGCACCGGCGCTCCGCCGGCGGCGACGCGGTCGGCGGCCAGCGGCACCAGCCGGTCGATCTCGTCGAAGGAGTCGAGGACGACGTGGCCGATGCCGGCGTCGACGGCCAGCTGCAGCTCGACGAGCGACTTGTTGTTGCCGTGCAGGGCGATCCGTTCCGCCGGGAAGCCGGCGGCCAGGGCGAGGGCCAGCTCGTTGCCCGAGCAGGCATCGAGGTGCAGGCCGTCGTCGGCGATCCAGCGGGCGACCTGACCGCAGAGGAACGCCTTGGAGGCGTAGTGCACGTCCGCGCCGTGGAAGGCGGCGGCGAAGTCGGCCGCGCGGCTCCGGAAGTCACCCTCGTCGAGGACGAACAACGGCGTGCCGTGGGTGCGCGCCAGCTCGGTGACCGGCCGGCCGCCTAGGTGCAGCTCGCCGTCGACCCGCCGGGCCGAGCGCGGCCACACCTGCGGGTCGAGCGCGCCGAGGTCGGCCGGCGGCAGGCCGACCGACGGCGGCGGGGTCATCCCCCCGTGCAGCGGACCGGCCGGGTGGGCCCTCACATCCGCTCCGGGGCGGAGACGCCGAGCACGCCGAGGCCGTTGCGCAGCACCACGGCGGTCGCCGCGCACAGCCAGAGGCGGGCGGTCGTCAGCGGGGTCGCCTCCTCGTCGCCGCGGGGCAGCACCCGGCAGACGTCGTAGAAGCGGTGGTAGGTGCCGGCCAGCTCCTCCAGGTAGCGGGCCACCCGGTGCGGAGCGCGCAGCTCCGCGGCCGAGGTCAGCACCCGCGGGAACTCACCGAGCGCCCTGAGCAGGTCGTTCTCCCGATCGTGCGCCAGCTGTGCGACGTCGACGTCGGCGGCGTCCCCCAGCGCGATGCCGAGGTCGCCGGCGTTGCGCAGCACCGAGGAGATGCGGGCGTGCGCGTACTGCACGTAGAAGACCGGGTTGTCGTTGGTCTGCCGGCTCCACAGGTCCAGGTCGAGGTCGATCTGCTGGTCGACCGACGCCCGGGCCAGCGCGTAGCGGGCGGCGTCCGCGCCGACGGCCTCCACGAGGTCCTCGAGCAGGACGACGGTGCCGGCCCGCTTGCTCATCCGCACCGGCTCGCCGTCGCGGACCAGGTTGACCAGCTGGCCGAGCAGGATCTCCAGGTTGCCCTCGGGGTCGTCGCCGACCGCGGCCACGAGTGCCTTGTAGCGGCCGACGTACCCGGCGTGGTCGGCGCCGAGCATGATCACGACCTTGTCGAAACCCCGGGTGCGCTTGTCCAGGTAGTAGGCGCAGTCGGCGGCGAAGTAGGTCGGCTCGCCGTCGCTCTTGACCAGCGGGCGGTCCTTGTCGTCGCCGAAGTCGGTGGTGCGCAGCCAGACGGCGCCGTCGGCCTCGTACACGTGGCCGTTCTCCCGGAGCCGGGCGATCGCCTTCTCCAGCGCGCCGGTCTCGTGCAGCGTGCGCTCGCTGAAGTAGACGTCGAACTCGACGCCGAACGCGGCGAGCGTCCGCTTGATCTCGGCGAACATCAGGTCGACGCCGCGCTCGCGGAAGCGCTCCTGCTGCTGGTCCTCGGACAGCTCGAGCACGCCCGGCTCGGCCGCCACGACCTGGGCCGCGATCTCGCCGATGTAGTCGCCGGCGTAGCCGTCCTCGGGCACCGGGCGGCCGGCTGCCGCGGCCATCAGGCTGCGGGCGAACCGGTCGATCTGCGCGCCGGCGTCGTTGAAGTAGTACTCCCGCGTCACCGTGGCGCCACTGGCCTCCAGCAGCCGCCCCAGGGCGTCACCGACGGCCGCCCAGCGGGTGCCGCCGATGTGCACCGGGCCGGTCGGGTTGGCGGAGACGAACTCCAGGTTGAGCTTCTGCCCGGCGAGGGTGCCGGTGTGCCCGTAGGTGCGGCCGGCGGTGACCGCGTCGACGGCGATCTTGCCGAGCGCGCCCTGCGCCAGGGTGATGTTGAGGAAGCCGGGGCCCGCGACGTCGACGCAGGCGATGCCCGGGTGCGCCCGCAGCTCCTCGGCCAGCAGCTCGGCCACCTCGCGCGGCGGCCGCCCGGCCGGCTTGGCCAGGCGGAGGGCCACGTTGGTGGCGTAGTCGCCGTGCTCGGGGTTCTTCGGGCGCTCGACGACGACCTCGGCGGGCACCTCGACGGGCAGCGCGCCTCGCTCGACGACCGCGCCGACGGCGGTGCGTACGACGGCCTGCAGCTGCTCGGGTGTCACCGCACGAGCGTACTGACCGGGTGTCCGCGTCCCGTGCGGGCTTCCTCACCCTCTCCCGGGCTCCCAGGGAGTGCTCAGCTCGCCCACCTAGACTCGGCCGCCGGAACGGCCGCGCGGGAGTCGCGACGCGGCCCCGCCCGGCCCGCGCACGGACGGGGCCGGGGGAACCAGCACGGACACCGAGCACCCGAGGAGAGGCCTTGGCCAAGGACCGCAAGCCCGAGACCGGTCGCGCGAGCGGCGGAGCGAGCCGGTCGGGCGCGGGAGGCGGGAAGGGCGGGCGCACCCGCCCGCCGGCGGCCAACGTCGTCACGCCGCAGCGGCCGTGGGGGCTGATCGCCGCCGCCGTCGCCGTCCTGCTGTTCGCCGCCGCCGTGCTCACCTACGCCGTCCTGCAGGTCAACGAGTCCGAGGCCAACCGGGTCGACGCCGTCGACGAGATCGACGGGGTGCAGACCTTCGACTACGCCGCCGGCCAGGAGCACGTGACCACCCCGGTCACCTACGAGCAGTCCCCGCCGGTCGGCGGGCCGCACGACGGCGAGTGGGCCGACTGCACCGGCACCGTCTACGACGTGCAGATCCGGCAGGAGAACGCCGTGCACAGCCTCGAGCACGGCGCCGTCTGGATCACCTACGACCCCGCCGTCATCGGCGGGGGGGCGCTGGACACGCTGACCGCGTTCGCCGACGAGTCCGGTCGGATGGTCTCCCCCAACGCCGGCCAGGACTCCCCGATCAGCCTGCAGTCCTGGAACCACCAGCTGAAGGTCGACTCGGCCGACGACCCGCGGATCGAGCAGTTCGCCGACTTCCTGACCTACAACCAGGAGTTCTTCCCCGAGCCAGGCGCCAGCTGCGAGAACCCCCAGTTCATCAGCGACCCGCTGACCGTGGGCGAGGGCAGCCGCGGCGCCGCGTCCATGACGACCGACGCCCCGACCTCGACCGGGGCTGAGACCGGCGCCCCGTGACCGCCGCGCGCAGCCCGCTCCGGGTGCTGCTGCTGGCGGTCATCGCCGTCGGGCTGGTCCTGATCGGCGGGGGCGCCGCGGTGGCCCTCGGCCTGGGCCGGGGCGAGCCGGCCCCGACGGCGGACTCCGCGGCGGCCGGGTTCGCCCGGGACATGTCCCGGCACCACCTGCAGGGCGTGGAGATGGCCAACCTGGCACTGGAGCGGAGCACCGACCCGGAGGTCCGCCAGCTGGCGTTCGACATCGCCGAGACCCAGCAGAACCAGGTGGGGCGCATGCAGGGCTGGCTGGCGCTCTGGGGCCTGCCGCCGACCGGCGGTGACACCATGGCCTGGATGGCCTCCGCCGAGGGGCACGGCGGCCACGACACGGCCGCGGTGGCCGGCGGGCCGATGCCGGGGATGGCCACCGAGGCGGAGCTGGCTCAGCTGCGCGCCCTGTCGGGCACCGAGTTCGACGTCGAGTTCCTGCGGCTGATGATCCGGCACCACCAGGGCGGCTTCGAGATGGCGCAGTACGCCGCCGAGCACGCCGCTGTGCCCGCCGTCGCAGGGCTGGCCGGCACCATCGCGGAGACCCAGACGGCGGAGGTGACGACGATGGAGCGGATGCTCACCTCCCGCGGCGGCACCCCGCTGCCCGCGCCCTGACGCACCGCCGTCGGAACGCCGCGGAGCGGCTGGTAGGTTCTTCTGCGCCCCACCGCAGAGCCCCCGTAGCTCAGGGGATAGAGCACCGCCCTCCGGAGGCGGGTGCGCAGGTTCGAATCCTGCCGGGGGCACCCAGCACCGAGAGGCCCCGCCGTCCGCGGCGGGGCCTCCCGTGCGTCCGGGGCCGGTCGGCGGCCGCCAGGCCCCTGGCCAGGTCCGGGAGGCGACCGACGCAGCACAGCTCGGAACGCTGCTGGTGCTCCTCACCGTCGCTGTGGCACCGGCGCTCCGGCGTGCCACCGGCTACGGTCGCGACAGCTCGAACGGCCGGGAAGCGCCCGAACGGGGTGAGGGCGCCGCAGGGCACGACAGGCGGGAGTGGGCGTGAGCGTGGACAGCGGCGGTTCGACGGGGCTGATGCCCGCGGCGTTCTTCGGCCACGGCAATCCCATGAACGCTCTCGAGGTGAACCGCTACACGGCGGCGTGGCGCGCGTTCGGCGAGGCGGTGCCGCGTCCCCGGGCGATCCTCGTGGTCAGCGCGCACTGGTACATCAACGCCACTGCCGTCACGGCGATGCCGCGGCCCCGCACGATCCACGACTTCTACGGCTTCCCGCAGGAGCTGTTCGACGTGCAGTACCCGGCGCCCGGGCTGCCGGAGCTCGCCGCGGAGGTCAGCGACGTCGTCCACCCGACGTGGGTCGGCGCGGACGTCGACAGCTGGGGCATCGACCACGGGACCTGGTCGGTGCTCGTGCACGCGTTCCCCGACGCCTCGATCCCGGTCGTGCAGCTGAGCATCAACGCCGACAAGAGCCCGGACCACCACCTCGAGCTCGGCGCGAAGCTCGCGCCGCTGCGCGAGCGCGGCGTGCTGGTCGTGGCCAGCGGCAACGTCGTGCACAACCTGCGCGGGATGGACTGGTCGCTCAGGGACGACGGCTACGACTGGGCGCAGCGCTTCGACGAGGACGCCAAGCAGCGCATGCTCACCACCCCGACCGAGTTCGCGACGCTGGACGCGCACGCCGACTACCGCCGTGCCGTGCCGACGCCGGACCACTTCATCCCCGCGCTGTACCTCGCGGGGCTCGCCGGTGCGGCCGGCGACCAGTCGGCAACCGTGCTGGTGGACGGTTACGCGTACGGCTCGCTGTCGATGACGGCGTACACGCTGGGCCTCGACTGCGGGCAGACGCCCGACGCGGGCGGCGCGCCACAGGCTCCGCCCGGGGTGCCACCCGACGGCTCCAACATCTGAGCGGCAGCGCTCGCCGACCGGGCAGCGCGATGGGCGGGGACCCCGTGCCGCACGACCCGCGCACGCACCGGTCGGACCTCGACTCGTCCGTCGGCGCGGGCGTCCGCATCAGCTGGTCAGCAGCCCGCCCTCCACCGGCAGCGTCGTCCCGGTGACGTACCCGCCGGCGTCGCTGACCAGGAAGACCAGCGCCGCGGCCAGCTCCACGGGGTCGCCCTTGCGACCGGCCAGCACCCGGGTCAGCTGGCTCTCGATGTAGCCCTCGGGGTACTGCTCGGTCATCTCCGACTCGAAGAAGCCGGGGGCCAGCGCGTTCACCCGGATGCCCTTGCGGCCGGTCCACTGCTGCGCCAGGTCGCGGGTGAGCCCGATCAGGCCGGCCTTGCTCGCCGCGTAGGCCGCCTGGGGCAGCCCGGCGGTGGTCAGCCCGAGGATGCTGGAGATGTTGACGATCGAGCTGCCCGGCTGCATGACCCGCGCGCAGGCCTGCGCCATCCAGTAGCAGCCGTTGAGGTTCACGTCGATCACCGAGCGGAACTGCTCCGGGGTCTCCCGGGTGGCCGGCACCGCCGTGCCGACGCCGGCGTTGTTCACCAGGACGTCGACCTTCCCGAACTCGGCCATGGCGGCGTCCACCAGGCCCTGGCAGTCCTCGGGCGAGGAGACGTCGGTGCGCACGGTGATCGCCCGCCGCCCGGCCGCCTCCACCGCCGCGCGGGTGTCGCCCAGCCGGTCCTCGCGGCGGGCGCCCAACGCGACGTCCGCGCCGGCCTCGGCCAGCGCGCGGGCGAACACCGCGCCGAGGCCGGAGGACGCCCCCGTCACGATCGCCACCCGGCCGTCCAGCCGGAACATGTCGAGGACCGTCCTGTCCGTCACGTGCGCTCCCGTCGTCGTCGGTGGGTCCTGAGCCTGTCGCGCCGGCGGCCGACCCGCCACCCGCGGCCCCGAGCCGCGAGCTGCCGACGTGTGGGGTAGACCACATCCCTGACGGGTAGGGGCCGGACCCGATCCGGAACGATGGGGAGGATCCGTGGCCAACCTGGCACAGCACCTGATCGACACCGCGGCGCAGCACGGCGACCGGCCGGCGCTCCGCATGGACGACGCCGTCCTGACCTACGACGGGTTCCGCGACGCCGCGGCTGCCGTGGCCGCGGGACTGCGGGCACGGGGCGTGCAGCCCGGCGACCGGGTGGGGATGGTCCTGCCGAACGTGCTGAGCTTCCCGGTCGTCTTCTACGGCGCGCTGACCGCCGGCGCCGCCGTCGTCCCGATGAACCCGCTGCTCAAGGCGCGCGAGGTCGAGTACTACCTGCGCGACTCCGGCGCCCGGCTCGTGGTCGTGCTGGACTCGATCGCCGACGCGGCCACCGAGGCCGCGGCCGCCGTGGGCGTCGACGCGGTGACCGTCGGCCCGGTCGACGCCGGCGCGACGCTGAGCGGGACCGGCAGCGGGGACCTCGAGCCGCGGGCTGACGGGGACGCGGCGGTCATCCTCTACACCTCGGGCACCACCGGCCCGCCGAAGGGCGCGGAGCTGACCCACGCCAACCTGAGCGGCAACGCCCGCACCACGCAGGAGACCCTCCTCGAGGGCACGCCGGACGACGTGATCATGGGCTGCCTGCCGCTGTTCCACGTCTTCGGGCTGACCTGCGCGCTCAACGCCGGCGTCCTGGCCGGGGCCTGCCTGACGCTGCTCCCGCGGTTCGACGGCGCCAGAGCGCTGCCGATCATCGAGCGGGACCGGGTGACCGTCTTCGAGGGCGTGCCGACGATGTTCTCCGCGATGCTGCACCAGGCCGACCGGGACCGCCACGACGTCTCCAGCCTGCGCCTGTGCGTCTCCGGCGGGTCGGCCATGCCGGTCGAGGTGATGCGCGGTTTCGAGGAGGCCTTCGGCTGCATCGTGCTGGAGGGCTACGGCCTGTCGGAGACCTCGCCGGTCGCCTCCTTCAACCACCCGCACGCGGAGCGCAAGCCCGGGACGATCGGCACGCCGATCCGCGGGGTGGGGATGCGGCTGGTGGACGACGAGGGCCGCGACGTGGCCGCCGGCGACGTCGGGGAGATCGCGATCCGCGGCGAGAACGTGATGAAGGGTTACTGGGGCAAGCCCGAGGAGACGGCGAAGGCCATCCCGGACGGCTGGTTCCGCACCGGTGACCTGGCCCGGCAGGACGAGGACGGCTACTACGCGATCGTCGACCGCAAGAAGGAGATGATCATCCGCGGGGGTTACAACGTCTACCCGCGGGAGATCGAGGAGGCGCTCTACGAGCACCCGGCGGTCGCCGAGGCGGCGTGCGTCGGCGTCCCCCACCCCGACCTCGGCGAGGAGGTCGCCGCCGCCGTCGCACTGAAGCCCGGCAGCCAGGCCGACGCCGACGAGCTGCGGGCCTGGGTCAAGGAGCGGGTGGCCGCCTACAAGTACCCGCGGCACGTCTGGCTGGTCGAGTCCCTGCCGAAGGGCCCCACCGGCAAGATCCTGCGCCGCGCCGTCGAGGTCCCCGCCGAGGTGGCGGGGTGAGGCAGCCGGGGGCGCCGGCGTGAGCGCGCCCACCTGACCCCGTCCGGCCCGAGCCCAGGGAGCACCCGTGGCAGACCCCCGCCCGCCGCTGTGGCGGCAGGCCTTCGACGCCGTCGAGCGGCGTGTCACCCCACGCGCCGAGGAGTTCGTCCGCACCGAGACCTTCGCGGTCGGTGCGGCCCTGACCCGCCGGGCGGTGACCCTGGCCCGCGACACCGCGCGCGGGGCCACGACCCGCTTGTGGCACGCGATCGACCTGCCGGCCGGCACCGACGTGAGCCGGCTGCGCGCCCAGGTCGGCGCACTGGACCGCGAGATCCGCCGGCTGACCCTGCAGCTCGAGGCGGAACGCCGCCGCACCTCCGAGGAGACCGATGCCGACAGTCCCCAGCCCGCAGACGGTCCTCGACCGCGTCCGGCGCGACGTCGAACGCAACGCCCTGCGCGCCCGTAACGGGCTGCGGCTGGTCAGCGGGGTCGCCCGGCCGAACGTCGGGCAGACCCCCAAGGACGTCGTCTGGCAGCGGGGACGGACGCAGCTGTGGCACTACCGCAACGAACCGGAGACGTCCGGCGGGGTCCGGTACTCGCCGCCGCTGCTCATCGTGTTCAGCATGGTCAGCCGCAGCTACATCCTCGACCTGGCGCCGGGCAACAGCTTCGTCGAGCAGCTGCTGGCAGCCGGCTTCGACGTGTACCTGCTCGACTGGGGAGAGCCGGACGAGCGGGACGCGGCCAACACTCTCGAGGACTACGTCGACGACTACATCCCGGCCGGCGTGCAGCGGGTCCTGGAGATCTCCGGGGCCGACGAGGTCACCCTGTTCGGCTACTGCTTCGGCGGGGACCTCGCGCTGCTCTACGCCGCGCACCACCCCGACGCGCCGGTCCGCAGCCTCACCGTGCTGGCCACCCCGGTGGACTTCCGGCACATGGGCCCGCTGGCCGACCTGTTCCGCGTCGGCGGCCTGGAGGTGTCCGCCGTGCTCGACGCCGACGGCAACGTGCCCCCGCGGGTCGTCGTCCAGGGCTTCCGCGCGCTGACCCCCACGTCGGAGGTGACCCGCTACGTGACGCTGTGGGAACGGCTCTGGAACGACGAGTACGTGGCCGGCTACCAGGCCATGACCGGCTGGGCGGACGACCACGTGCCCTTCCCCGGGGCCGCCGCGGACCAGACGGTGCGGATGCTGGTGCGCGACAACGGGATGGTCACCGACCGGCTCACGGTGGGCGGCGACCGCGTGCACCTGTCCGACGTCCGGGTGCCGTTCCTGACCGTGCGGGCCGACCGGGACCACATCGTCCCGCCGGACGCGAGCGCGCCGCTGATCGACCTGGTCGGCTCCCCGGACAAGCACGAGCTGCGGCTCCCGGCCGGGCACATGGGCCTGGTGGTCGGCCGGACGGCGGCCCGGACCACCGTGCCCACGATCATCGACTTCCTCCGGCGGCGCAGCGAGCCGCTGCCGGCCGAGGATGGCGCCCGGTGACCACCGTCGTCCCGCTGACCGACGCGCACTGCGACGCCCTGGTGCGGTTCTTCGCCGAGCTGCCCGAGGGCGACCGGACCTTCATCCGCGAGGACGTCACCGACCCCGACGTCGTGCGCGGCTGGGCGTCCGGCTCGCCCGGGGTCGACCGCTGGGTCGCGGTGGACGACGGCGACCGGGTGCTCGGGTACGTCGCCGTCCTCCGGCTCCCCGGCTGGTCCGACCACGTCGGCGAGGTGCGGCTGGTGGTCGCGCCCGCCGGCCGCGGCTCCGGGCTGGGCGGGGAGCTGGCCAGGCACGCCACGGTGCACGCCCTCGAGGCCGGGTTGACCAAGCTCGTCGTCGAGGTCGTCGCCGACCAGGCCGCGGCGCTGGCCCTGTTCACCGGGCTGGGGTTCACCGGCGAGGCGCTGCTGGTCGACCACATCCGCGACCGGGACGGGCAGCTGCGCGACCTCATGGTGCTGGCCCACCACGTCGGCGACACCTGGGCCGGCATGAGCGCGGTCGGGCTGACCGAGGCGCTCGGGGACCCCTCCTGACGCGGTCGTCCGACGACCGTCCCGCCGCGGACGCCTGACGGTCACCGGCCGGACACCTCCGGCCGCCACGCTCGGCGTGCGCGGGCCCGTCCCGGGGCCCCGAGCGTGCCGGAGGTCCGCCGTGACCCACCCGTCCAGCCCGCCCACCGACCGCTCCCGCCTGCTGCGTGCCGGCGCCGTCCTGGCCGGCGAGCGGCTGCGCCCGCCGGTGGGCGACGCCCGGCGCCGCACCGTCTGCGGAGCGGCCCGCCTGCTGACCGGCCTCGGCGTGCGGGTCGCCGTCCACGCGCCGGCCGAGGCCTGGCCGCGCACCCGCAGCGGGCCGGGCCTGCTGCTGGTCGCGAACTCCGCCTCGCCGCTGGACCCGCTGGTGCTGCTCACCGTGCTGCGCGGCGTGGTGGTCGCCGCGCCCGCCCACCAGCGCGTCGCCGGCGTTCCCTGCCCGAGCGTCCCGGCGACCGTGGCCGACGTCGCGGCGGCACTGGCCCGGGGGACGTCGGTCGTCGTCCGCCCCGAGCTGCCCACCGACGGCGGGGCGGCGCTGGGCCGGTTCTCCCCGGACCTGCTCGCCGCCGCCGTCGGCACCGGGGCGCCCGTGTGCCCGGTCGCCGTCCGCTGCTCGGGCGGCGCGCCGGGACCGGTGTCGGGCGCGCGGTCGCTGCGGGCGGCGCTGCGCTGGACCGGCGGCGTCGACGTCCTCGCCGACGTCCAGCTGCTGCCGGCGCTGTCCTCGGCCGGCGCGACGCCGCAGGAGCTTGCGACGACGGCCGAGTACGCGGTCGCCGCCGTCCTGGAGACCGTCACCCGACAGGGCGGCCTCGCTGCAGGGGCCCGCCCCGAGCCTGCGAGGGGTGGGGGGCAGCGAGGTCCTTCCACTACTCGGTGACCCGGCCGTGGGCGACGGTGAGCCGGCGGGTGGTGTCCACCGCGGCCAGCATCCGCCGGTCGTGGGTGACCAGCAGCAGCGTGCCGCGGTAGCCGGACATCGCCTGCTCGAGCTGCTCGATGGCGGGCAGGTCGAGGTGGTTGGTCGGCTCGTCGAGGACGAGCACGTTGACCCCGCGGGCCTGCAGGAGGGCGAGCCCGGCCCGGGTCCGCTCCCCCGGCGAGAGGGTGTCGGCCGGGCGCAGCACGTGCTCCGCGGTCAGCCCGAACTTGGCCAGCAGGGTGCGCACCCCGGCGGCGGACCAGTCGGGCACCGCCGCGGCGAAGGCCTCCAGCAGCGGCTCCGAGCCCAGGAAAGCACCGCGCGCCTGGTCGATCTCACCGATCCGTACCGAGGGACCCAGGCCGCCGCGGCCCTCGTCCAGTGGCACCCGGCCCAGCAGCGCGGCCAGCAGCGTGGACTTGCCGCTGCCGTTGGGGCCGGTGATCACGACGCGGTCGCCCCAGTCCACCTGGAGGTCGACCGGGCCGAGGGTGAACCCGCCGCGGCGCACGACCGCGCCGGCGAGGGTGGCGACCACCGCCCCGGCCCGGGGTGCGGCGGCGATCTCCATCCGCAGCTCCCACTCCTTGCGGGGCTCCTCCACCACCTCCAGCCGTTCGATCCGCCGCTCGGTCTGCTTGGCCTTGGCCCCCTGCTTCTCCGCCGTCGCCCGGTTGTGGGCCTTGATGAACTTGTCCGGGTCCTTCTGCTTCTTGACCGCGTCCCGCACGCCCTTCGCCAGCCAGTTGCGCTGCATGCGGGCCCTGGCCTCGAGCTCGGCCCGGGTCCCGGCGTACTCCTCGTACTCCTCGCGCGCGTGCCGGCGGGCCACCTCGCGCTCGACCAGGTACGCCTCGTAGCCGCCGTCGTGCACCCGCACCAGCTGCTGGGCGAGGTCCAGCTCCACCACGCGGGTCACCGTGCGCGCGAGGAACTCGCGGTCGTGGCTGACGACGACGATGCCGCTGCGGGCACTGCTGACGAAGCGCTCCAGCTGCTCCAGGCCGGCCAGGTCCAGGTCGTTGGTGGGCTCGTCGAGCAGCAGCACGTCGTAGCGCGACAGCAGCAGGCCGGCCAGCCCGACCCGTGCGGCCTGCCCGCCAGACAGGCCGGCCGTCGGGGCGTCGAGGGGGACCCCGGGGGCCACCTCGCCGACGACCTGTTCCGCCCGCTCGTCGAGGTCGGCTCCGCCCAGGGCCAGCCAGCGCTCCAGGGCCTCCCCGTAGGCCTCGTCGGCGCCGTCCGCGCCCGCGGTGAGCGCCTCGGTCGCGGTGTCGAGCTCGACCTGCGCGGCCGCGACGCCCGTCCGGCGGGCCAGGGCCTGGCGCACCGTCTCCCCCGGCCGGCGCTCGTGCTCCTGCGGCAGGTACCCGAGGGTCGCCGTCGGCGGGCTGACGGTCACGCTGCCGGACTCGGCCGGCAGCTCGCCGGCCAGCGTGCGCAGCAGGGTGGACTTGCCGGCGCCGTTCGCCCCGACCAGCCCGACGACGTCGCCGGGGGCGACGACGAGGTCGAGGTCGGAGAACAGGACGCGGGCACCGTGGCCGGCGGCCAGGCCGCGGGCGACGAGCGTGGCACTCACAGATGACCAGGGTGCCAAGCCGACCGGGGACGGCGCCAACGGTAGAGAGCCCGTCCTCCTCACCGTTCGTGGCAGGACCCCGTCCTCCCCGCTCTCCGCCAGCTCAGGGCGGTGCCCTGGACGGGGCCGGGGTCCTCCTACTCGTCCTCGGCCTCGTCCCCGAGGACGTCGTCGGCCATCTCGTCCTCGAGGACGTCGTCGGCCATCTCGTCGAGCATGGTCTCCAGCGCCACGTCGGCCTCCTCCGGCGGACGGCGCTGCACCAGCCAGGGCTGCAGCTGGTCGTAGCCGCGCACCGACACCCGGCGCAGCGGCCGCACCCGGTAGCGGGGCAGCCCGCGCAGGTGCCGGGCGAGGTCGCGGTCGACCAGCAGCGTGCCCGGCAGGGCGATCGAGGTCAGCCGGCTGGCCAGGTTCACCACCGGCGAGTAGATGTCGCCCAGGTGGGTCAGCACGGTGCCGTGGGCGGCGCCCACCCGCAGCGGCGGGCGGTCCTCGGCCTGCCAGGTCCCGGGCAGCTCGAGCCCGATCTCCACGGCGTCGATCGCCGAGACGGCGGTGTACAGGACGCCGTCCCCCACCATCTTGACCACCCGGCCGTGGTGGCGGGCGACGACCTCGCTGGCGGTGCTCTCGAAGTCCTCCACCATCGCGCCGAGCTCGTGCCCGCCCATGCCGCGGCTGCGGCTGGTGTAGCCGACCAGGTCGGCGAAACCCACGGCGAGCTCGCGCCGGTCGGCGGCGGCCGCGGGCGTGAGCAGCCGGTCGGCGTTGGCGGCCAGGTGCCGGCGCCACACGTAGTCCTGCACGTCACGCAGCAGGGGGAACAGGCTGCGGGCGGCGGCCACCGCCTCCTCCGCCGGCACGGCCCGCCGGTCGGTGTCGGCGCCGCCGCGGAAGAGGGCGTCGGCCAGCAGGTCGGTCTGCCAGTCGGCCAGCCGGGACAGCGACTGCCCCATGGCGCGGGCGATCGACGCCTCGGTCCCCGGCTCGACGAAGCCGGAGCCGATGAGGGCCGAGAGCAGCTCCAGCGCCCGGACGTCGGCGTCGGTGAAGACCTCGTCGTCGTCGGACACGTCGGGGAAGCCGAGCGCCCGCCACAGCCGACGGGTCCGTTCGGGGGGCATGCCCGCCATCGCGGCGACCTGCAGGCGGGTGTAACGGCGCGGGCCGTCCAGCAACAGGCGCAGCAGCGCCTCGCGGGCGTCGCCGGTGTCCGCCACGGTGGTCGGGTCCCCAGGGGTGTCCGGCAGGGCCGTCAGCCCGTGGTGTGGACGACCAGGACGTCGACCGACGACCGGCGCGTCACGTCCGCGGGGACCGACCCCATCAGCCGGCCCTTGAGGCTGCTGAGCCCCCGGTTGCCGACGATCAGCAGGTCGGCCTGCGCCCGGGTGACGACGTCGAGCAGCGTCTCGACCGGCGAGCCGACGACGGCGACCTGCTCGACCTCCCCCGCGCCGGCGGCGACGGCCTCCTCGGCGGCGCCGCGCACGGTGTCCTCCGCGGGCGCGGACCCGACGACCTGGTGGGTGTCCTCGCCGGACTCCCCCTGCGCGGGGCGGAGCTGCCGGTCGTCGGCCCGCGGCGGCAGGTAGGCGCAGACGATGAACAGCCGGGCGCCGCAGGCGCCGGCGAGAGCCCCGGCACGGCGGACCGCCCGCAGGGAGGACTCCGACCCGTCGGTCCCGACGACCACGGTGCGGTAGGCGCTCACGGCCCCTCCTCGCTGGCGCTCCGGTGCCGCCTCGGGCGGCGCTGCTCTGGCTGCCGTGGCCGGCTCCCCGACCCGACCGGCCAACCTACCGAAGGCGCCGGTCAGGATGTGCCAGGGGTCACGCCGGGACACGCCCGGAACGGACCACGGGGTGCCGGAACGGTCGCCCGGTGCGCTTGGATGGGCACGTCGCCCGGCCCACGCGAGGAGAGCCCCATCGACTCCGGCAGCAGCCCCCACCGCCACCCCGTGCGGGTCGAGGTCCACGGCCTCAGCAAGAGCTTCGGCGCCGTCCGCGCCGTCGACGACCTGAGCTTCACCGTCGAGCCGGGGTCGATCACCGGCTTCCTCGGCCCCAACGGAGCCGGCAAGACCACCACGCTGCGCATGGCCCTCGGCCTGGAGCGGCCCGACGCGGGGACGGCGACCTTCGACGGCGTCACCTACCCCGACCTCCCGGCGCCGGTGCGCACGGTCGGTGCGGTGCTCGAGACGGCCTTCCACCCGGCGCGGTCCGGGCGCAACCACCTGCGGGTGTACTGCCGGGCCGCGGGCCTGCCGGTTCCGCGCGCCGACGAGGTGCTCGCCCAGGTCGGCCTCGCCGACGCCGGCCGGCGGCGGGCGGGCGGCTACTCGCTCGGCATGCGCCAGCGGCTGGCGCTGGCCACCGCGCTGCTCGGCGACCCGGCGGTGCTGGTGCTCGACGAGCCGGCCAACGGACTGGACCCCGAGGGCATCCAGTGGCTGCGCGGTTTCCTACGCCACCTGGCGCACGCCGAGGGGCGCACCGTGCTTGTCTCCAGCCACCTGCTCGCCGAGATGGAGCAGACCGCCGACCGCGTGGTCATCGTGGGCGCCGGGCGGCTGGTCCGCGAGGGCTCGGTCGCCGAGTTGCGCTCCGGCGCGCAGGGCAGCGGGGCGGTGGTGGTGCGCAGCCCGGAGGCCGGGCGGCTGGCCGAGGTCCTCGGGGCCGCCGGGTTCACGGTCGCGCCCAGCGAGGACGGCCGGGTCACGGTGACCGGGACGACGCCGGACGCCGTCGGCGCGCAGGCCTTCCGGGCGGGCGTGGAGCTGCACGAGCTGCGCGCGGAGACCAGCGGCCTCGAGGAGCTGTACTTCCGGCTCACCGCCGGCCAGGAGCAGTACGCCGCACCCGAGGGGAGCCGACGGTGATCGCGCTCGTCCGCGCCGAGTGGACCAAGTTGTTCACCACCCGCGTCTGGATCGGGCTCCTGCTGGGTGCCTGTGCGCTGGTGTCCGGGTTCGTGGTGCTCTTCACCTCGTTCGCCGGCAGCACCCCCGGTGGCGGCCAGGGCGGCCCTCCGGGCGGGCTCCCGGCCGTCGGCACGGAGCAGTTCGAGCAGCTCGTGCTGGCCGTCGGCGCCAACGTCACCGTGCTGTTCCTGATCCTCGGCATCATCGGGATGACCCAGGAGTACCGGCACCGCACGGCCACGCCGACCTTCCTCACCACGCCGCGGCGCGGCCGGGTGGTGATCGCCAAGCTGGCGGCCTACGCGCTGGTCGCGGTGCCCTTCGCGCTCGTCGTGCTGGCCGTCAACTACGGCGTGGCGGCCGTGGCCGCCGGAGCCCGGGGTGCGGTGCCGGCACTGAGCGGCGAGAACCTGCAGGTCCTCGCCAGCAGCGGTCTGGCGCTGGTCATCTACACCGTCATCGGTGTCGGCCTCGGCGCGCTGGTGCGCAACCAGGTGGGCGCGATCGTCGGTGGGCTCGTGTACCTGTTCGTGGTCGAGGCGATCGTCCGGCAGATCAGCGCGATCGCCGACGCCTACAAGTGGCTGCCCGGCGGTGCCCTCGAGGCACTGACGGCGACCCTCCAGGGTCCGGACCTCCTCGAACGCTGGCAGGGCGCCCTGCTGCTGCTCGGCTACGGTCTGGTGGCGGCACTGCTGGGCACCCTGCTCGCCGTCCGCCGCGACGTCGTCTGAAGAAGGACCCCCTGCCCCCCACCGCTCGCAGGCTCGCGGCGGGGCCCTGCAGGGGCCGAGCAGAACCTGACCGCACGGAGCACCGCCTTCCCGACCGGAACGGGGATCCCCCATGACCACGAGCACCAGCACGAGCACGCGCATGACCGCCCCGCGGCTGGGCCGGCTGATCGCCGACGGCGACGTCGAGGCCGTCCGCGCCGCCGTCCAGGACTCCCCTCGGTTGCTGACCGCCACGGTGGAGCGCGGTGGCCAGGGCGGCTGGACGCCGCTGCACGTGGCGGTCGCCGAGGGGCGGGCCGAGGTCGTGCGGCTGCTGGTCGAGTCCGGCACCGATCTCTCCGCCCGGACCGAGCACGGCCGGGACCCGCTGCACACCGCGCTGGAGTCGGCGCCCGATCTCGTCCCGCTGCTGCGTGAGCTGGGCGCACCGGTGGACGCGGCCAGCGCGGCCTACCTCGACGACGTCGAGCGACTGCGCACCGAACTGGACGGCGGTGCCCCGCTGGCCGACCCGGTGACCGGGGTGGACCTGCTGACCCTCGCCGCGGCCGGCGGCGCGGCGGGCACCGCCCGGGAGCTGCTGGACCGGGGCGCCGACGTCGACGGCGGGGCGCTGCACGCCGCCGCGAGCGGCACCCGGCTCGAGCTGGTCCGGCTGCTGGTGGCCGCCGGCGCCGAGGTCAACCGGCGGGACCCCGACACCGGTCGCTCCCCGCTGCACGCCGCGGTGGCCGCCGGCGGCAGCCGCGACGCGCCGGGAGTCGTCCGCGAACTGCTCGACGCGGGAGCCGACGTCAACGCCACCACTGCCGACGGCGCCAGCGCCCTGGACATCAGCCGGGTCGCCGCGGCCCGCAGCCGCCGGGACGACGCAGGTCAGGCGACCGCGCACGACGCGCTGGCCGACCTCCTCGTGTCCCGTGGCGCCACGGATTGAGACAGGTCCCACTGCCCCCACCACTCGCCCGCTCGCGGTGAGCCCCGGACGGGGCCTGCCTGGACGGGGCGTTTCCACCCGGTCCGCCAGCAGGTGCGGGCGTAGACTCCATCCCCGGTCCAGAGACGTGCACCGACGACGAAGAAGGCACTCGACCCCGTGTCAAGCGTGAGCTCATCCCGGCCGTCCTCCACCCCCAACTCCTCAGCGGTGGCGGGATTCGGCACCAACGAGTGGCTGGTCGAGGAGATGTACCAGCAGTACCTCGCCGATCCCGCCAGCGTGGACCAGGCGTGGCACGAGTTCTTCACCGACTACCGGCCGGGCAGCCCGGTGTCCGCGAGCGACGACCGGGGCGCACCCGCCGCCGGCTCGCAGGCCGAGTCCGGTCCGGAGGCGCCGTCGGCCCCGGCCCCGGCCGCCCGGGAGCAGGCGTCCGACCAGGAGCCCACCGCCGGCGCCGGCGACCCCTCGCGGGCCACCCGTGTCCAGGAGCGCACCGAGGACACCGTCGTGGCCCGGGCCGCCGACCGGACCGCCCAGCAGCAGCCGGCCGTCAAGGCCGCACCCGCACCGGCTGCCAAGCCCGCACCCGCCGCCAAGCCCGCGCCCGTCGCGAAGCCCGCCGCCAAGCCCGCCGCCAAGGCGGGCCAGCCCGCCGGTGAGGGCCCCAAGCGCGTCCCGATCCGGGGCGCCGCGGCCAGCGTCGTCAAGAACATGAACGCCTCGCTGACCGTGCCGACGGCCACCAGCGTGCGCGCGGTGCCGGCCAAGCTGCTGGCCGACAACCGCATCGTGATCAACAACCACCTGAAGCGCTCGCGCGGCGGGAAGGTCTCGTTCACGCACCTGATCGGCTACGCGCTGGTCCGGGCGCTCGACGACTTCCCGAACATGAACGCGGCCTTCGCCGAGGTCGACGGCAAGCCGACCCTGCTGCAGCCCGAGCACGTCAACTTCGGCCTGGCGATCGACCTGCCCAAGGCCGACGGCTCGCGCTCCCTCGTCGTCGCCTCGATCAAGGTCGCCGAGCAGATGGACTTCGCCCAGTTCTGGGGCGCCTACGAGGACGTCATCCGCCGCGCCCGCGCCGGCAAGCTGACCCTCGAGGACTTCTCCGGCACCACGATCAGCCTGACCAACCCGGGCACGATCGGCACCAACCACTCGGTGCCGCGGCTGACCGCCGGCCAGGGCGCGATCATCGGCGTGGGTGCCATGGAGTACCCGGCCGAGTTCCAGGGGATGAGCCCCGAGGGGCTGACCGAGCTCGGCGTCTCGAAGATCATCACGCTGACCTCGACCTACGACCACCGGATCATCCAGGGCGCCGAGTCCGGCGACTTCCTGCGCCGCCTGCACCAGCTGCTGCTCGGTGAGGACGGCTTCTACGACGAGGTCTTCCGGTCGCTGCGCATCCCCTACGAGCCGGTGCGCTGGATGCCCGACGTGCGGGTCAGCCGCGAGGGGCAGATCGACAAGGAAGCCCGGGTCATCGAGGTCATCGAGTCCTACCGGCGCAACGGCCACCTCATGGCCGACACCGACCCGCTCGAGTTCAAGGTCCGCAGCCACCCCGACCTGGACATCCTCCAGCACGGCCTGACGCTGTGGGACCTCGAACGCAAGTTCCCCGTCGGCGGGTTCGCCGGCGAGAAGCTGATGGCGCTGCGCGACGTCCTCGGGGTGCTGCGCAACTCCTACTGCCGCACGGTCGGCGTGGAGTACATGCACATCACCGACCCCGAAGAGCGGGAGTGGATCCAGCAGCGGGTCGAGCTCAAGGCCGAGCAGCCCGACCGGCAGAAGCAGAAGCACGTGCTGGGCCGGCTCAACGCCGCCGAGGCGTTCGAGACCTTCCTGCAGACCAAGTACGTCGGCCAGAAGCGGTTCAGCCTCGAGGGCGGCGAGTCGGTCATCCCGCTTCTGGACGAGGTGCTCATCGCGGGCACCGAGCACGGTCTGGACGAGGTCGCCATCGGCATGGCGCACCGCGGCCGGCTCAACGTGCTGGCCAACGTCCTCGGCAAGAGCTACGCCAAGATCTTCGGCGAGTTCGAGGGCAACATCGACCCCGGCACCGTCCAGGGCTCCGGTGACGTGAAGTACCACCTGGGCGCCGAGGGCACCTTCGAGAACCCGTTCAAGCCGGGTGCGGAGATCGCCGTCTCGCTGGCCAGCAACCCCTCGCACCTGGAGACGGTCAACCCCGTCCTCGAGGGCGTCGTCCGCGCCAAGCAGGACATGATCGACAAGGGCGAGCAGGGCTTCACCGTCATGCCGGTCCTGCTGCACGGCGACTCCGCGTTCGCCGGTCAGGGCGTGGTGCAGGAGACGCTGAACCTGTCCCAGCTGCGCGGCTACCGCACCGGCGGCACCGTGCACGTCGTCATCAACAACCAGGTCGGCTTCACCACCAGCCCGATGGCGGCTCGGTCGAGCCTCTACTCGACCGACGTCGCCCGGATGGTCAACGCGCCGATCTTCCACGTGAACGGCGACGACCCCGAGGCGGTCGTGCGGGTGGCCCGGCTGGCGGTCGAGTACCGGCAGGCGTTCAAGAAGGACGTCGTCATCGACCTGGTCTGCTACCGCCGGCGCGGGCACAACGAGGGCGACGACCCCTCGATGACCCAGCCGCTGATGTACGACATCATCGACCGCAAGCGCTCGGTCCGGAAGCTCTACACCGAGTCGCTCATCGGCCGCGGCGACATCACGCTGCAGGAGGCCGAGGAGGCGCTCAAGGACTACCGCGACCAGCTGGAGCGGGCCTTCGCCGAGACCCACGACGTGACGGACACCTCGAAGCCGCAGCCGGTCATGGACCAGCCCGGGCAGGAGCAGCCGGTCGCCACGGCGATCCCCCTCGAGGTGCTCAAGGCGATCGGGGACGCGCACGTCTCCCTCCCGGAGGACTTCACCGTCCACCCGAAGCTCCAGCGGATGCTGGAGCGGCGCGCGGCGATGGTCAGCGAGGGCGGCATCGACTGGTCGATGGGCGAGCTGCTGGCCTTCGGGTCGCTGCTCATGCAGGGCGTCCCGGTGCGGCTGGCCGGTCAGGACTCCCGCCGCGGCACCTTCGTGCAGCGGCACTCGGTGCTCATCGACCGGGAGTCCGCGGCGGAGTACACGCCGCTGGCGAACCTGTCCGACGACCAGGCGAAGTTCTTCGTCTACGACTCGCTGCTCTCGGAGTACGCGGCGCTGGGCTTCGAGTACGGCTACTCGGTGGCCAACCCGAAGGCACTGGTGCTGTGGGAGGCGCAGTTCGGCGACTTCGTCGACGGCGCGCAGATGGTCATCGACGAGTTCATCAGCTCCGGCGAGGCCAAGTGGGGTCAGCGCTCTGGCGTCGTCATGCTGCTGCCGCACGGTCTCGAGGGCCAGGGCCCGGACCACTCCAGCGGCCGGATCGAGCGGTTCCTGCAGCTGTCGGCGGAGAACAACATGACCGTCGCCAACTGCTCCACTCCGGGCAACTACTTCCACCTGCTCCGCCGGCAGGCGCTCTCCGACGTGCACCGGCCGCTGGTCGTGTTCACGCCGAAGTCGCTGCTGCGGGCCAAGGCCGCCGTCAGCCCGGTTGCGGACTTCACCGACGAGACCTTCCGGCCGGTGCTGCCCGACCCGGGCGTGGGCGGCGAGCCGCTCGACGACGGCGCGGTGCGCAAGGTGCTGCTGTGCAGCGGCAAGGTCGCCTACGACCTGCTGGCCCAGCGCGAGGCCACCGGCACCGCGGACACCGCGGTCATGCGGGTCGAGCAGCTCTACCCGCTGCCGGCCGCGGAGATCGTGCAGCAGCTCGAGCGCTACCCGAACGCGGACGACGTCGTCTGGGTGCAGGAGGAGCCGGCCAACATGGGCGCCTGGCAGTTCATGGCCGTCAACCTGCCCGAGCACCTGCCGTCCGGTCGCCGCCTGCGCCGGGTCAGCCGCCGCGCCTCGGCCAGCCCGGCCGTCGGCTCGGCGAAGGTGCACGAGGCCGAGCAGAAGCAGCTCGTCGCGCGGGCCTTCGCCGACTGACGGGTACGCCGCGACCGTGTACTTCACCGACAGGGGCCTGGAGGAGCTGGCCGACCGGCGGGGCGAGGAGCAGGTGACCCTCGCCTGGCTGGCCGACCAGTTGCAGGCCTTCGTCGACCAGCACCCCGACTTCGAGGTGCCCGTCGAGCGGCTGGCCACCTGGCTGGCCCGCGGCGGTACGGAGGACGACGAGTAGAAGGACCCCCTGCCCCGGCCAGGGAAGGACCCCGTCCTCCTCATCCCTCGCAAGCTCGGGACGAGCCTCGGGACGGGGCCAGCGGCGGGATGCTGCAGGGGGCCACGCGATCGGCGACCTCGCACGTTCTGGCGGGTCCAGGCGTGCCAGATCGCCGATCTCGTCGCCACGGGGGCGCGCCTGCCTGGGAACGTCGGCCCGCGACGGCACGCTGGGTCCGTGCTCGGTCACTCCCATGCGCTCTCCGGGCTCGCCGCCGGCGCCGCCACGCTGCCCTGGGCCCCGGTCGGGGGCACCGTCGGCCAGGTCGCCTGGATCGCCGCCGTCGGCGGCATGGCGATGCTGCCGGATCTCGACCACAACGGCTCGACGGTGTCGGACATGTGGGGCCCGCTCACCGACGTCCCCTCCGGCGCCGTGGGACGGCTGGCCCAGGGCCACCGCTGGGGCACTCACGACGCCGTCCTGGCCCCGCTGGCCTTCGGTGCCCTGGCGCTGGCCGCGGCCGATGCCTTCTGGTCCAGCCTGCTGCTCCTGAGCCTGGCGATCGGGCTGGCGCTGCGGGCGCTGCACTTCGTCATCCCGGGGCGGGCGGAGAACACCGTCGTCGGCAACCTGGTGCTCTCCTGGGCCGGCGCCTGGCTGCTGCTCGCGCACTCCCCCAGCCCGGCGTGGCTGCCCTGGGCGGTCGCGCTCGGGGTGCTCACCCACATCGCCGGCGACGCCCTCACCACCCAGGGCGTGCCGGTGCCGGTGCTGTGGCTGCTGCGCCGCTCCCGGCTGGCGCTGACCCCGCTGCGCACCGGGACGACGCTGGAGAAGGCCGTGCTGGTGCCGGCGTTCGTGCTGGTGACGCTGTACTGCGTCTACCTGAACACCGACGTCCGGGCGACGGTCGACCCGCTGCTGCAGGACCTCCGCACCCTCGGCTGAGGGCGGCCCCTCGCAGGGAGGACCCCGTCCTCCTCTCGGAGGACGCCCTTGCCCCACCAGAGAAGGACCCCGTCCTCATCCCTCGCAAGCTCGGGACGGGGCCGGCGGCGGGACCCTGCACGGGGGCCGTGGAGCCGCGGCGAGCTCCTGGGCGGGCCGGGCGCGAGCGTGCGGGTCACGAGGGGCGGGGAGCCCGTCCTCAGCGGGTGACGCCCTCCTCGCGGGCGCAGGCGGCCACCGCGGTGGCCACCGCCTCGGCGACCCGGCGGTCCAGCGGGCTGGGCACCACGTAGTCGGCGCGCACCTCGTCCCCCACGACGTCGGCGATCGCGGTCGCCGCCGCCAGCTTCATCGCCTCGGTGATGCCGGTGGCCCGGGCGTCGATCGCGCCGCGGAACACACCGGGGAAGGCGAGCACGTTGTTGATCTGGTTGGGCTCCCCGCTGCGACCGGTGGCGACGACGGCCGCGTACCGGGCCGCCATCTCCGGGTCCACCTCCGGGATCGGGTTGGCCAGCGAGAAGACGATGCAGTCGCGCGCCATCGAGGCGATCACCGACTCGGGCACCGAGCCCCCGGACAGCCCCAGGTAGACGTCGGCGCCCTCCAGCGCGCCGGCCATCGTGCCCGCGTAGCCGGACCGGTTGGTGTTCTCGGCGAGCCAGCGCTTGATCGGCGTGAGGTCGTCGCGGCCGGCGTGCAGCACGCCTCGTGAGTCGGCCACGGCGATGTCGCCGACGCCGGCCCCCAGCAGGATCTTGGTGCAGGCGACCCCGGCCGCACCGGCGCCGGAGACGACCACCCGCAGCGACCCGAGCTCCCGGCCGACCACCCGCGCGGCGTTGCGCAGGGCGGCCAGGACGACGATCGCCGTCCCGTGCTGGTCGTCGTGCATGACCGGGATGTCCAGCCGCTCGCGCAGCCGATCCTCGATCTCGAAGCAGCGCGGCGCGCTGATGTCCTCGAGGTTGATGCCGCCGAAGGACGGCGCGATCGCCGCCACCGTCTCCACGATCGCGTCCACGTCGGTCGTCGAGAGCACCACCGGCACCGACGAGAGCCCGGCGAACTCGCTGAACAGGCAGGCCTTGCCCTCCATGACCGGCAGGGCCGCGATCGGCCCGATGTCCCCCAGGCCGAGGACGGCGGTGCCGTCGGAGACCACGGCGACCACCCGCGGAGCCCAGGTGAACCGGTCCCCCAGGTCGGGCTCGGCGGCGATGGCACTGGACACCCGCGCGACGCCCGGGGTGTAGGTGAGCGCCAGGTCGGCGACCGTGCTGATCGAGCGGGTCGGGCGGACCACGAGCTTGCCGCCCTCGTGGACCGCGAACGCCGGGTCGTCGGCGAAGCGGTCGGCAGTACCGTCGTGCTGCTGCGCGCCCATGGACCCGGGAGCGTAATCCAGTACCAACCGGTACTCCCCCGCCCGTCCCGCCCTTCCGGGACGCGGTCTCCGAGCGGACGCCGCTGCGTGGTCGCTCCGGCGGAGCTGACTACCGTCCTGGCGTGCAGATGCGTCAGCTCGCCGTCGGCGACGCCTACGTCCTCGACCTCGTGCCGCACGGCGATGCCCGCGGCCGCTTCACCGAGTGGTACCGCGCCGACGTGCTCGCCGACGTCGTCGGCCACGGCCTGCCGCTGGCCCAGGCCAACCACAGCGTCTCCGCCCGGGGTGTGCTGCGCGGCGTCCACTTCGCGCTGGTCCCGCCCGGTCAGGCCAAGTACGTCTACTGCCCCGCCGGCCGGGTGCTCGACGTCGTCGTCGACGTCCGGGTCGGCTCACCCACCTTCGGCGGGCACGACGCGGTCGTCCTCGACAGCGAGCAGCCGCGGGCGGTGTACCTGTCCGAGGGCCTCGGCCACGCCTTCCTGTCGCTGGCCGACAGCAGCTCGGTCACCTACCTGGTCTCCAGCGGCTACGACCCGACCCGGGAGTTCGGCATCTCGCCGCTGGACCCGGCGCTGGACCTGCCGTGGCCCGACGAGGTGGCGTTCGAGCTGTCGGCCAAGGACCAGCAGGCGCCCACCCTGGCCGAGGCCGGCGAGCAGGGCCTGCTCCCGACGATCGAGGAGTGCCGGGCCCGCTACGCGGAGCTGCGCGACGGCTAGCCGGGACGACCGGGCAGCCGGCCCGGTCGCGGCCACACCCGGCCGACCACCCGGCCGACGACGACGGCCGGACCGAACGCGCGGCTGTCGTCGGTGACGAAGGGGTTGTCGCCCTCGACCCAGTGCCCGCCCGGCACCGCCCGGTGCACCCGCTTGACGACCAGCAGCTCCGGCCGGGCGGGGAAGCGGGCGAGGACGACGGCGCCCGCGCGCACCGGATCGCCGGGAGGAACCCGGCGCACCAGCAGCCGGTCCCCGGAGCGGACGGTGGGGGTCATCGACGGACCGCTCACCCGGGCCACCACCCAGGGCGTGACCAGCGGCTCGACGTCCGTCATCCGCTTGCTCCGGACGTGTCCCCGCTGCTCACCGGGAGTAGGGTCGCAGAGGAACCCCCACCACAGAACCGGAGGCTCAGCCCATGCGTTTCCGCATGTTCTCCGCCGTGGAGGCCACCGCTCACTGCGACCTCCCCTGCGGCGTGTACGACCCGGCCCAGGCCCGTATCGAGGCGGAATCCGTCAAGGCCATCCAGGAGAAGTACCAGGCCAACGAGGACCCGGCGTTCCGCACCCGCGCCATCCTCATCAAGGAGCAGCGGTCGGACCTGGTCAAGCACCACCTGTGGGTGCTGTGGACCGACTACTTCAAGCCGCCGCACTTCGAGAAGTACCCGCAATTGCACGAGTTGTTCAACAAGGCGACCAAGCAGGCCGGCGCCGCCGGCGGCAAGGGCAGCATGGACCCGGCCGAGGGTCAGAAGCTGCTCGACTACATCGCCGAGATCGACAAGATCTTCTGGGAGACGAAGGCTGCCGCCTGAGCCCGGATCCACCGTTGATCTTGTGTAGTGGGGGCGCCTGAGGCTCGGGACGCGCCGCCGACCTGCGACAACGCTCGCGAGAGGCGCACACCGGACCTGCATCCCGCAGATGCAACCCCGAAAGGGCGCCGGAAAGAGCATCCGCGCAGGTCACCGGCGCGCCAAAGGCCGCTCCCGGAATGCGCTCCTATCGTCAGCGGTGGATCCAGGCTGAG
>NZ_FRDM01000072.1 GCF_900143215.1 Geodermatophilus obscurus
CCCCACCGAGACCGGCGACGTCACCGCGGCCGTCGTCCAGCGTGGCGAGGTAGCGGCCGGGCAGCGCGGCGAGCGCGGGGTCGGCGCAGACGGCGGCGTCCAGCGCCCGCACCCACGGCCGGACGTCGACGTGCCCGCCGGCCCGGCCGGTGAGCGCGCTGGCCAGCACGTTGCGCACCCGCTCGTGCGTGGCGCTGGGCAGCAGGCCGGCGGCGGCGAGCCGGTCGCCGAGCTCGGCCTCCGCCCCGGCCGCCAGCCCGCGCAGCTGCACGTTGCCCCGGCTGGTGAGCTCCAGCGCGCCGTCGCCGAGGTCGCGGGCCGCGGCGGCCAGCGATCGCAGCTGGCCGCCGGTCAGCAGGCCGCCGGGCACCCGCACCCGGGCCAGCGCGCCGTCGGCGGCGGCGTGGGTCTGCAGCGCCCCGGGGCACGCGTCGGCGCGGACGCGGGCGGCGGAGGTGGCACGGGCGGTCATGGCGGAGGCGAGGGTACGGCCCGCCGTCCCGCCCGGTGACCGGCGGCGGCCCGGCTCAGCCGAGCCGACGCGCGTCGTCGAAGGACATCCACACCCGGCGGCGGTCCGCCCGGCTGTGCTCGTGCGCCATGGCCGCCACCCGGCGGCGCTGGTCGTTGCTGGCGACGTGCTGGACGACGGCCACCTCGGCCTCGCGCATCGCCCGTTCGGCCTCGACCTCGGCCGGGGTCGACGGCAGGTCGCTGGTCAGGTCGACGTCCTCGTCGTCCCCCGGGCGCAGGCGGGCATAGGGGCTGTCCGCCGGCAGGTTCCCGCTGATCCGGCCGTAGGCGCCGAGGGTCAGCAGGAGCAGGCCGACGACCACGGAGAAGACGACGTTCTCGAACTCGAACGCCAGCAGGTTGAAGGAGGTGCGCAGCACCGCCAGGTTCACCAGCGCGGACAGCAGGAAGAGCGCGCCGATGACCAGCATCACCGTCGACACGATGCGGGGGCTGCGCGCGGCGGCCGCCAGCAGCACGAGCGCCACGACCACCGAGATGGTGGACAGCAGGCCGTTGGAGGACAGACCGAGGATGCGCTCACCCTCGGTCGAGAAGTAGTCGAGACCGCCGGCGAAGCCGAGCAGGCCGAAGACCAGCAGGACCAGCGCCACCAGGACGGCGCCGGCTCGCTGGACGGCGAACACCCGCGCGCCGAGGTGCGGGTCGCCGGCTGGTCCGGCGGAGGGCTTCGCGCGGTGCGGGAGGTGCAGTCGCAGTGCCATGGGAACTCCCGGTGAGGTGGACGGTGACCATTGTTCGCCCTCCGAGCCCTCGTGGATGCACTACAGCGACGGCTTTCCTCGGGAAGGTGTGGCGAGGCCGCGGCGTTCCGCCCGGCATGACGCAGCGTGACCTGCACTCCGAGTTCCTCCGCGCGGATCTCTTTCTCGCGATGGGGCAGCCGATCGAGGCGGCGCGCCTGCTGGAGCCGCTGGTCGAGGCCGAGCCGGCCAACGAGGCCGCGTTGGAGCTGCTGGCCCGGTCCTACTTCGGGTCCGCGCAGCTGGCGCGGGCGGAGGAGGCGCTGACCCGCCTGGTGGCGATGGCCCCGGCCGACGGCTGGGCCCGGCGGGCGCTGGCCCGCACGCTGGAGCGGCAGAGCCGGGCCGGTGAGGCGGTG
Organism: Geodermatophilus obscurus; assembly: GCF_900143215.1. Classification (GTDB taxonomy): domain Bacteria; phylum Actinomycetota; class Actinomycetes; order Mycobacteriales; family Geodermatophilaceae; genus Geodermatophilus; species Geodermatophilus obscurus_A. Next base: position 1,637 of record NZ_FRDM01000072.1, read on the forward strand.
GCGCACCACCGGGTGGCCGACGCCCTCGGCGCCGCCTGACAGTCGAGGGGAGGGCAACCGAGATGGCCAGCCGGATCGTCCCGTGCCCGACGTGCGGGCAGCGCAACCGGGTGCCCGCGGCCGCGGTCGGCACGCCTCGGTGCGGCCGGTGCCGCGCGGCGCTGCCGTGGCTCGTCGACGCCGGGGACGCGGACTTCGCGGACTTCGCGGAGGTCGCCGAGCAGGCACCGGTGCCCGTGCTCGTCGACCTGTGGGCGACGTGGTGCGGGCCGTGCCGCGCGGTGAGCCCCGCCCTGGAGCGGCTGGCCGCGGCCTGCGCCGGTCGGGTGAAGCTGGTGAAGGTGGACGTCGACGCCGCACCCCGGCTCGCCCGGCGCTTCGGCGTTCAGGCCGTTCCCACGCTGCTCGTGCTGGACCGGGGCGAGGTGGTGGCCCGGCAGGCCGGCGCCGCACCGGAGCCCGCGCTGCGTGCCTGGCTCGAGGGCGCCCTCGCCTCCCGAGCCGGTGGTCGACGCTCGGGGCGTGTCTGACGCGCCCTACAGCTCCGCGGCCCGCTGTTCGATCAGGCGGACCGACGCGTCGGGGTCGAGCGCCATCTCCGTGAGCAGTTCGAAGGCCCGGCCGTACCGGTGCACCTCGGCCTCCCCCTCGACGAAGGCGATCCGGGTCTTGTTCTCCAGGTACACGACGTCCGGCGTCCCGGTGGCGCGCGACTCGAGGACGGAGAACGAGCCCGCCGTCACCGGGGGCAGCCCGGCGTCGAACGGCAGCACCTGCAGCGTGACGTTCGGCCGGCCGGCCACCTCGGCCAGCCACGCCAGCTGACCGCGCAGCACCGCCGCACCGTCGGGCGTCCCGGGCGCGCCCGCCGTGCGGCGGAGCACCGACTCGTCGAGCACCGCCCACAGCTGCATCGGGTCGGCCGCGTCGAGGACCTCCTGCCGGCGCCGGCAGACCTGCACCCGGCGCTCGACCTCCGCCGGTGCGGGCCGCTCCCAGGTGGAGAGGACGACCTGGCGCACGTAGTCCGGTGTCTGCAGCAGCGCGTGCGGCACCAGCGCGCCGAAGCAGCGCAGCGCCCGTGACCCGGCCTCCAGCCGGATGAGGTTGGCGTAGCCGGCCGAGAGCGTGTCGGCGTAGGCGTCCCACCAGCCGCGCGGCCGGGCCGACGGCGCCAGCCGGCGCAGCAGGTCGGCCTGGTGGTCGGGGACCCGGTACAGCTCGAGCAGCCGGTCCAGGTCGTCGGCGGTGATGCCGGTCCGCGCCGTCTCGATCCGCGAGACCTTCGAGGGCGACCACCCGAGCCGGGCGGCGACGTCCTTGGCGTGCAGGTGGTCGCCGGTGCGCAGCAGACGCAGTTCTCGCGCCAGCCGCCGCTCGCGCACCGACGGTGTGTCCCGGTCGACCACGGCGCGACGGTAACCGTGCGTGCAATCGTGCAAGCGCGCTGGCGTCGCCCGGCGGGCGCGTGCCACCGTGAGCGTGCGGCCGCAGCCCCTCTCGATCCTCGGCACGAAGGACGACGGACATGACTGGAACGCACGTCCCCCTGCTCCGCTCCGACCTGTACGAGGTCGCCTACCTGGCCGGTGGCCCGCGCCGGGCCGTCGAGGCCGCGGTGGTGGCCATGATCGAGGACGGCCGCCTGGGGGTCACCCCCGCCACCGCCGAGCTGCACGTGGTCGACCCCCGCCGCCGACACCCCGTCGAGGCCGCCGTGCTCGACGCCGCAGGTCCCCGCTCCCGCCGGTCGATCGACGGGATCGCCTGGCGGGTGCGCACCGACGCCCGGTTCATCGCACTCGCCGACGGGCTGCAGCGGGCCGGGCTGGTCTCCCGGCGCGGCGGCGTGCACGCCACGGCCGGGCGGACCTGGTGGGCCGTGGGGCTGACCCGGGCCGGACGCCGGGCGCTGCGCGACCTGCGGTCCGACCCGGCGCGCCTCGGCAGCTCCGGGGCGCTCGCGGTGGCATTCGGCGGGCCCGGGGCCTGGGCCGACGCCGACCTCCGGGCCGCCGTCTTCGCCCCGCCCCGGCCGTACCTGCCGACGACCCCGGGCCCGAGCGTGAGAGAGGTCCGCCGCAGCCACTCCGTGGCGTACGTCGACGGGGGCTCCGGCGGATGGGCCGGAGGCGGCTGGGGCGGTGGCTTCGGCGGCGACTGCGGCGGCGGGGGAGGGGACGGCGGAGGGGGCTGCTGACCCGGCTCAGCCGACCGACTCCGCCGCGGCCCGCATCGCCTCCGACGCGATCGGCGGCGGGGCCGCGAAGTCGAAGGCGCGGAACAGCACCGCGTGGCCGACCCCCATCGCCCGCCCCTGCAGCGCGGTGATCCCGGTGATCATGGGCCGTGGGGGCGGGTGCCCGGGGATGCCGGCCAGGTACTGCCCGTGCGCCTCCAGCGAGGCGATGCCCCGCTCCAGCGGCTCCCCGGTCACGTCCACGCCATGGGTCGGACGCGGGTCGCCGCCGACCAGCAGCCAGCGCACCGTCCACGGCTCGAGCCCCTCGTCGAGCAGCTCGCGGAAGACCCACCGGTTCCCGGCGTCGCGCAGCGCGTCCACCGCGGCCAGGCCGGCGACCCGGTGGTCGGCCTGGTTGAGCCCGGCGACGAACTCGACCTCCCAGGTGCCGACCAGCAGGGCGTCGGGGCGGAACTCGCGGATGACGCGCGCGATGTCCCGGCGCAGCTCGAGTCCGTACTCCAGGACGCCGTCGGGGTGGTCGAGGAAGCGGACCTCGGAGACCCCCACCGCGTCACCGGCGGCCAGCTGCTCCGCCGTCCGCAGCCGGGCCGTCTCCTCGGGGTGCAGCGCGTCCATGCCGGCCTCACCGCGGGTGAGCAGCAGGTAGGCGACGTCGATGCCGCGGGCGGTCCAGGCGGCGACGGCGGAGGAGGTGCCGTACTCGACGTCGTCGGGGTGCGCGACGACGCAGAGCACGCGGCCGAACGCGTCGGCGGGCAACGGCGGCACCGGAGCAGGGGCCATGGGCCGGACGCTAGGGCTGCGGCGTCCCCCGTCCCCGCCGGCGCAGCGCGCGGACCCGGCCGTCCGGGGCGTCGCCACCCGCCGGATGCGCCCGGGTCCGCGCCGCGAGGCCCCAGGTCACCCCGGTAGCGTGCCGTCGGTGTTCACGCTGCTGTCGACCAGCGACACCGACCTCCTCTCCGCCCGCGCCAGCGGCGCCGGCTGGCGGCTGGGCAACCCCGCCCGGCTGGACGACGACGGCATCGCGGCGCTGACCGAGGGCGCGCGGCTCGTCGTCGTCCGGATCCTCGGCGTGCGCCGGCAGTACGAGGAGATGCTGGCGCCGCTGCTGGCCGGGCCGGCGCCGGTCGTCGTCCTCGGCGGGGAGGCGCTGCCCGACGCCGAGCTGATGGAGCTGTCGACCGTCCCGATGGGGGTCGCGACCGAGGCGCACGGCTACCTGGCGCAAGGCGGGCCGGACAACCTCGTCCAGCTGCACCGCTTCCTGTCCGACACCGTGCTGCTCACCGGCGAGGGGTTCGAGCCGCCGGTGGTCGCGCCCGACTGGGGCGTGCTGGAGCGGGAGAACCGGGGGAGCGGTCCGCGGGTCGCCGTCCTCTACTACCGGGCGCACCACCTGGCCGGGAACACCGCCTTCGTCGAGGCGCTGTGCGGCGCGATCGAGGACGCCGGGGGCACCGCGCTGCCGGTCTTCACCTCCTCGCTCCGCAGCGTCTCCGACGAGCTGCTCGACGTCCTGCGGACCGCCGACGCACTGGTGGTCACCGTGCTCGCCGCCGGCGGCTCGCGGCCGGCCACCGCGCAGGCCGGCGGGGACGACGGCGCCTGGGACGTCGGCCAGCTGGCCGCGCTCGACGTGCCGGTGGTCCAGGGGCTGTGCCTGACCCGCTCCCGCGAGGAGTGGCTGGCCGACGACGACGGGCTCTCCCCGCTCGACGTCGGCAACCAGGTCGCGATCCCGGAGTTCGACGGGCGGCTGATCAGCGTGCCGTTCTCGTTCAAGGAGACCGACGCCGACGGGCTGACCAGCTACGTCGCCGACCCCGAGCGGGCCGCACGGGTCGCCGGTACCGCCGTGGCGCACGCGCGCCTGCGGCACACCCCGCCCGCGGAGCGCCGCATCGTCGTGATGCTGAGCGCCTATCCGACCAAGCACGCGCGCATCGGCAACGCGGTCGGCCTGGACACCCCGGCGTCGGTCGTCCGGCTGCTGGCCGCGATGTCCGGCGCCGGGTACGACGTCGGGCCGTTCGACGGGCCGGACGCGCTGCCCGGCGTCGCCGACCTCGACGGCGACGCGCTGGTGCACGCGCTCATCGCCGCGGGCGGGCAGGACGTCGACTGGCTCACCGAGGAGCAGCTGTCGGGCAACCCGGTGCGCATCCCGGCGGCGGAGTACCGCGCCTTCTTCGAGACGCTGCCGGCCGACCTGCGCGCGGCGATGGTCCAGCACTGGGGCGAGGCGCCCGGATCGCTCTTCGTGGACGGGGACGACATCGTCTTCGCCGCGCTGCGGGCGGGCAACGTCGTGGTGATGGTGCAGCCGCCGCGCGGCTTCGGGGAGAACCCGATCGCGATCTACCACGACCCGGACCTGCCGCCGTCCCACCACTACCTGGCCGCCTACTGGTGGCTGCGCTCGGTGTTCGGCGCGCACGCGATGGTGCACGTCGGCAAGCACGGCAACCTGGAGTGGCTGCCCGGCAAGACGGTCGGGCTGTCGGCCTCCTGCGGGCCCGACGCCGCGATCGGCGACCTGCCGCTGGTCTACCCGTTCCTGGTCAACGACCCGGGGGAGGGCAGCCAGGCCAAGCGCCGCGCGCACGCCACGCTGGTCGACCACATGGTGCCGCCCATGGCCCGCGCCGACTCCTACGGCGACATCGCCCGGCTGGAGCAACTGCTCGACGAGCACGCCAACGTCGCGGCGATGGACCCGGCGAAGCTGCCCGCCGTCCGGGCGCAGATCTGGACGCTGCTGCAGGCCGCGAAGCTCGACTCCGACCTGGGACTGGCGGAGCGGCCGGAGGACGACCACTTCGACGAGATGATCCTGCACGTCGACGGGTGGCTCTGCGAGATCAAGGACTCGCAGATCCGCGACGGCCTGCACGTCCTCGGGTCGCCGCCCGCGGGTTCCGACCGCGTCGACCTGGTGCTCGCGATGCTGCGCGCCCGGCAGATCTGGGGCGGCGCGGTGGCGCTGCCCGGGCTGCGCGAGGCACTCGGGTTGCCCGAAGGGGCG
>NZ_FRDM01000005.1 GCF_900143215.1 Geodermatophilus obscurus
ATCCCGCCGTGGCGCAGCAGATCCAGGTCACTGATCGAGTCCGCGCCGGCGACCATCCCGGCGACCAGCGCCGGCACCTTGACCGCGGCGTTCGCTCCGGCCGAGCCCGGCACCGTGACGTGCTCGGCGACCAACTCCTGCAGTCCGGCCCGTTCGGCCAGCGCCATCACCGGCGCCAGACCGGCGACCGAGATCAGGTTCGGGTCATCGAAAACCGCGCTGAGCTTGTGGAAGACTCGCATTTACCGGATGCCCCTGCCTGCCAGCCGATGGAACCGTCGCAAGTCCCATCCTCCCTGGCGACAGGGGCATTCGTCTCTACTCGATGATCAATTGGCCAAGATCATCGGCGGATCGAGGCTGAGTCAGGGCCAGATCACTAACTGTATGGCGAGCCCTACGGACGCGGCAGGGCCTTGGTAGGGGCTGCCTGTAGGTCAACCCCGTTCAAGGGACTTCAGCAGTCGCTCATAAGCTCCAGGAAGGAAGAGATCTGCCCATTGTAGGCGTTTCAGCCGATCTGGTACCTCGCACGTCTCGAGACGGACTGGGATGAGGAAAATGGAGCCCTCGGGCTGTTCATCCGCAAGGTCAAGTGCTCGCTTCAGCTCCTTCTGTACGTAGCCGGCCTTGGTGAGGGAAGCGTTCGACAGGCAGGCGAGAACGTAACGGCAATCAGCGAGTGCCTTCGTGATCTCGCGTTCCCAATCTTGGCCCGGCAGAAGGTCCTCCTCGTCGAACCAGCATGGGACGCCATCTTGTGTCAGTCGATGATATAGGTCTCGGACCTGTTCCTTATCCCCGGACGAATGGCAGAGAAAGACTCTGTGGTGTCCTGGGCTTGTTGTGACTAGTTGCCGCTTGTCGCGTGAATCACGACTGCGACCCGCCAGTTCGAGTCTCCGCACGCTTGGCTTATAGGCTGGTTCGCCTCTCCCACTGGCGTCATTCAGCTCCCTAAAGAAGTGTTCCGTGCTGCCCCAGTACAGGGACACGTCGGCGTTGCGGAAGTAGCTCTCCAGGTACTGGCGTGCGCGTCCGGCGTCGATCGTGGCGTCGTCCTCCTCGGGGTCGTTCTGTACGGCGACGTGCGTGTACTCGATGTGCCGCCGCCCGCCCTCGGACCTCATCAGGTTGCGGTAGAGAGCGCGGAAGTCCCACTGGTCGAGGCGAAAACCCACGAACATGAGCGCCGAGTCCGACAGCCGCCGGCGCACCACCTTAGGGACGACGTCTTGGTTGCGGGTTACGCTGCTAAGGAAGTCGAAGTAGTCGTCCTCGGTCAGCACGAGGGACTGGGGCTCGTCGAAGGTTCCGTGCAAGTGGTAGATCAGCGGGCGCTCGGGCGTGGGCCGGTAGCCCGGCTCGCGGTCGAACACCGACTCGGGCCAGTCGGCGTCCTCGTGCCAGCGGCAGAGCTCCACCTCCGGCCTCCGCCCAGCATCGGTCAGGGCCCGAGCCAGCAGGCGGGTGTACACGGTCGTGATGTAGACCGGCGCCGACAGCTGGGCCAGCACCGAGAAGGGATCGACCTCCTCGCGCCGGTGCCGCGCTGACCACGCCCCCGCGATGAGGTCCTCGAGTGACGCGTCCTCGCGCGGTAGGTCCGCGGGCAGGTCGTCGCGGTAGCGCTCCATCAGGGTGCGGCGCAGGTCGCTGGCTAGCTGCAGGCGCGGGTAGCTCCGGTTCTGGTTGACCGACAGGTACTGCGCTACCTCGGGCAGGCTCTCCCGGTTGTGCGGCGCCATGGGGAACCGGTAGCTCTGCGCCCATTCCCTGGCCATCTCCTGGCGGGTGCCCAGCAGCGTGTCGGTGATGCCTGGCCCGATCACCGGGGTGCACATCCCGACCTTGAAGTCGGTGACCAACGACGGCCACTTGTCGAACCGCTCCCCGCCGGGAGTGGTTCCGGGTTGGTACCAGAGCCGTCCGCTCTTCAGCCGCATGAACAGCGCCGGCACCCACCAGTCCGGCCGGTCCCGCACGGCCGCCCGGGCGACCGCGGTCGCGCGGTCCACGAGCCCGTCCGCGTCGAGGCTGTCGAAGAAGGCCTTGGTGAAGGCGGCGGACGTGGCCATGGTGATGTTGCCCTGCATCGCCACGACCGCGGGGACGCCCGCCTCGGCCAGCCGGGGCCCGAGCGCGGCCAGCACGCCGGCGTCCTCGCTGCGCCGGTCGGCGCCCGCGCCCGCGCTCTGGCACGATGCCAGGAACACCAGCCGGGGCAGCCGGGGAAGGTCCCGCAGCTGGCTGATCAGCTCGCTGGCCAGCAGCGGTGCGGCGTGGCCGTCCTCGTCCACCAACAGGAGCACCGGCTCGTCGCGGGCGACGTAGCCGTGGCAGACCAGGTAGAGCACGTCGACCCCACGGTGCACCCGGTCGAGCAGGGTCGCCGCGGTCGGGGCGGCGGACCCGGGCAGCGTGGTCAGCAACAGGGAGCTCAGCCCCTCACGGGCACGGGCCAGCTCCTCGTCGACGCGCACGGGGGCCAGCGGGCGTCCGGCGTCGATCGAGTCGAGGTCCGAGGGCCCGGCCACCACCGCGAGCGCCCTCAGGTCCCCGCGGGGCCGGACCCCCACCGGGCGCCAGTCCTGGCTGCTCAGGTACCGGGAGAACAGCACGTTCTCGTTCGTCAGCAGCCTGGAGCGGTCCGTGGGGTTGCGCAGCGTCTCCCACCTCAGCCCGTGCAGCGCGGCGGCGCCGCTGCCCATCACCAGGCGCACGCGCAGCCGCACGCCCTGGCTCTGCGAGGTCGCGACCGCCGTCTGAAACGCGGCGCCCAGTCCATGGCCGAACAGGCCCGAGCCCAACGTCAGGCCGTACTCCTCCTCGTCGTCGATGGCGTCGAGCTCACGCGGATCGATGTGGGCCAGCAGCGGTCCGGAGACGTCCAGCTGCGTCTCGAAGTCGGTGCGGGGCAAGAAGAAGCGGAGCTCCACGGTCCAGGTGACGGCGTCGCGCCGGTGGAGGCCGATCTCGAGGTCGGCGTACTCGTCCACCGCGCTGCGCGGACCCGTGAGGACGGTCATGCACGCCTGGCGAGATGCCGTGGACACATCAGCGATCGTGTCGAGCATGCTCCTCGGACCACCGCCGCGGAACCGGCCGTGGTTGGTGACAGCGGACAGCAGCCGACCCGACGCGTCGGTGACCCGTGTCGGAGAGCGGGAACCGCGATCGCGCCAACTCCCTCGCCGAGTCGCACGAGTCCTTGCACGGCCGGCTGAACCCGAGCGACGGCCTGCTCGAAGCTCTCCCGTGCCTGCTCGACCACGCGCCGGTCCCGGTCGGCCCAGCCGCGAGTGACCTCAGCGTCCCCACCGTGCCCGTCCTCGACCTGGATGAGCACGCTGCCGCCAGCCTCCAGCGGATACTCCAAGAGTCGAACCATCCTCGTACCCCCACATCCAGCAGCCGAGGACGTCGCTGTCGCGACGCTACTGCGGAGTCCGCACGAAGTCAGCCAGATACGCGCAGGCTCCGAGGGTCTTGCCAGACATCGAGTCGAAGGGAGGCGGCGCCGACGGTCCAGTCACCTGAGAGGTGGCAACGGGTCGCTGGCGCGGCCACAGGGCTACGGTTGCAAGCGCCCCCAGGCGGCCGAAGACAGCTCGAACAGTGACCGCTCAACTTTGCCCCCGATGCTCAGCGCAGTGCAGCAAAGATGCAGGTCAGCACAGCGTTCGCGGGTTCCCTGCTTACAAGCGAGCGGTCGCCGGTTCGATCCCGGCCGCGCCCACTTCCCTCCGGGGGACCTGCGGGTCTGCTTGTGTCCCGGCACGGCGGCACTGCTCGCGGGTGGTACCCACTGCACGACTTCCGTCCCGTGCCGACCCGCTGGGAGCACCTCCGCCGCGACTACGCCACGGGTCCTCGGGCCGAGGGCAGGAGCGATAACCCGTCCGCCTGTGCCGGGGCGCGGTCGACAGGTTGCACGCCTGGTGCCTGGTCCCCGGCGGTCCGACCCGACCGAGATCGCCCGCGTCCTCTCGTCTGCGTCCATGGCGTCGCCGACGAAGCCCTGGCTCCAGGAGTCAGCTGGTCCGGCGCGGAGGCGCTTGGTCAGTCGGACGCCGACCTGCGCGACTGCACGTGGTCATCCCGGGATCACCAGCCAGCACACGGAAGAACTCGAAGGAGGTTCTCGAGGCGTTGCGGTGACGAGACGGTGACGGCGGTGTGACGGGGGCACACCTAGTGTCCGGGACAGCGCCCGCGATGTCCGGGCGATGATGCCGAGTGGTGACGGTCCATGGCGTTGATCCGCCCGCTGAAGCCGAGTGTGGCTTGGGTGGCCGCTGCCCTCTTCGGAGCGGTCGGCGTGTTCGCCACCTGGGTGGGCACGCTGGACTTCCTGTCCGCCGCCAATCTGCAGTACAAGTTGATCGGGCTCGCCTTCACGATGGCCGGGCTGGTGCTGCTCGCGGGCAGCGCGGTAATCGCGCGGGAGCCGTGGCGGCGGAAGCGCGGTCGGATCGCGGCGGTAGCCGCAGGCGTCGCCGGGGTGTTCGTCGGCGGCTACCTGCTCCTGCTGCAGTACCGCGCGCCTGACCTCTCCCCCCGTCGCCTGCCGCCGTTCCCGGCGTGGGTGCCGTGGGCCGCCATCGTGGTGGCCTCGCTGGCGGCGGCCGTCCTCGGCTGGCGGAGCACCAAGGACCACGCCGCCGAACAGATGACGTGGACCGCGTTGGGAAAACCGCTGTTCGCCGGCGGGCTGTCCGTCACCGTGCTCTTCGGCGGAGTGCAGTGGTGGTACACGCAGCAGTACCAGCCGAACGCGATCGCGGCGGCCCTGACCGTCACGACCGAGTTGCGGCCGGCCCCGCCGACGGCGGGGGAGAACGCCGACGAGATGTCGGACCCGCACATGTTCGAGGGCACGATCACCGTGAAGAACGTCAGTTCCACCAAGGTCCAGATCGTCGCCTCCCTCTACCAGGTCAGGACGGTCACCAATCGCCTACGAGACCAGGTGGAAGGCATCAACGAGGTCGACCGGGAACGGCAGCAGGTGGCGTGCTTCCTCGAGGAGCTCGCGCCCGTGACCGACCCGGAGTGCGACCAGCCCCACATCTACCGGTACGGCCAGCTGAGCGCCGGGGACCCGAGGGCCGAGGACGAGTACCCCATCTCCCGCACCAGCCAGCCGATCGCAGTCCAGACGCTCCAGCTGGGACACATCGTCCGGGACAATTCCTGGCTGGAGCCCGAGGAAGCGTTCGAGCACAACCTCGTGGTCCACGTCCCGGGGCAGGGGGAACCGAGCGGGTCTCCCAGCCTGGAGGAACTGCAACTGTCGGCTTGGCTCGCCGTCGCCCAGGGGTCGCGACTCGTTCTCGAACGGATCCCGAGTCACGGACCGGAGATGGTGCCCCAGGCCCTCATGAGCCACGAGGAGTACCGCGACTACGCGCAGGCGGAGCAGGACGTCCAGAGTTCCGACGGCGGAGCGGCTGACAGCGCCGACAGCACCGGGGACGGAACCCACGTCACCGTGGAAGTGGATGCCGAAGACCGAGAGGACCGCCTGCAGGAGCTCGCCATGTCGAGGCCGCTGGACCAGGCCTCTCTCGCGGTCTCGGAGCCGCAGACGACGCCGCGCTTCTACCCGCACCGTTACACCGTGGCCGAGTGGCCGATCGAGGACTTGAGCACCCTCCATCGACTCGTCTGGGGTTCTCACGTCATCAACACGGTGCAGGTGCTGAGCATGCGGACCTACGACCCGATCGCTCGGAGCGAAGCTCTGGAGGACCCGGACCTGTCAGCCCTGATGGAGTACGAGTACGGCGGCATGGTCACGTGCGTCGGTCCTGCCGGCACTCTGGGGGGCGCGGCCGACGGATCGGACATCAGGAGGGACCCGACCGCCGTGTGCCCCGGGGCGTGGTACTCCCTCGCCGACGAGGAGGGCCGCGTGGCGAACTCCTACGAGCGCCTGTACCAGGGGAAGACCAAGTACGGGGAGGACATGGCGGGCTTCTACGGGCTCGTCCAGACCGGGTCGCTGGACGTGGTGTCGCTGACGACCGAGGCCGAGGCAGCGGCCGCCGCGACCACGATGCCCCCCTCGACGGATTTCCACCCCCTTCCCAGCGATGTCTTCCAGCAGTGCGAACCAGCGCTCCAGGACGCGAAAACGCTCACGGACTTCTACGGGACCTACATCCAGAGCGCCTTCGACCGGCGTGTCGCCGAGCTGCGTGGGGCCTCTCCCGACGGGACGAGTGGAGCGCCGACGCTCCAGCAGGGTGCCGACTCGGCTGAGATCCTCGACGGGTACCTCGAGAGAGCGAAAGGTGCACTCCTGGCCTGCAGTGGTACCGAGGCACCGGAGGACACCCCTGCGGCCTCGTGCCCCCAGGCCGCGGCCGCCAAGATCGATGCCCTGCGGTACGCCCAGGACGTCGGTCGTGCGCTGCGGGAGGCCGAGCCGACAGATGCCTGGGTCCAGCGCGGGACGCAGGCCGTGCAGGCCTACCAACGCGCCGAGGGGGTGGTCGACGAGTGGCTCGTGACATGCCGTTGAGAGCGGGACACCGTTCGGGGGCGGACGGCACACTGCCCGGCCACCGGGCGAGGTCGCACGACATCCGGGCTCGATGCAGGTCGTACCGACACGCCGCGGGCGCGTGGTGCACGCACGTGCGGATCCGCTCGCGGCTCCGGTGCTCGCTAGGGCCCGGGATCCGCCTCCTCCGAACCTGCGGTCACCGGACGGGGTGGCCGCTCCGACGAAGCACGGACCCTTGGGGGTCAGCGATGTGGAGAGCGCTCATCCGCCGCCTCGGCTCCGCCGCCTTGGTTCTCCTTGCGTTCGTCGCCCTGATACCGACGGCTCAAGCTGCTCCGGCCGGCGGCCAGCCGGCCACGGTGGACCCCGAGCTGGTGGGCACGCAGGCCGCGCTCGTGCGCATCAATGTGATCGCGGACGTGACCATCGCCCACGTCAACCACTCCACCGGCGCCGTGGTCATCCACCAAGGGACCTACGAGGTGCCCCAAGCTGAGGCGTCCGGGGTGCTGGTGACCGGGGACGGCGTCGTCGCGACGTTGTACCGGCTGCTCCGGGAGGACCTGGACACGGTGACCGTCCCGGCCGCCAACCGCCTCTTCGTGGAGCAGATCGGCGCGCAGTTGGTGGACGGGAACGACACGACCGATCCCACCCACGCGACGGATCCCGCGATCGACGAGCATCTCCAGCACTGCTACCGACGGGTCGAGCACTGCATCGTCGTCCCCCACGAACGCTACGAGGTCGTGCTGCTCAGCGCGGGTGGGGAGGAGTCCGTGCCGGCCACGCTCGTCAACCAGCCCTCAGGCCCGACCGACGTGGCGCTCCTGCGCATCGGCGCCGGAGGCCTGCCGACCGCCAGCCTGTCCCCGACCCAGGAGCCCGTCGACGATGCGATGGTCGCCGGACTCGAGTGGGAGGTGTCGCAGTCAGCTCCGTCCACGCGCAGCCTGCAGCCCGCAGACGAACCCGTGCGGCTGGACGGCAGCAGGCTGACGGGGGGTCAGACACTGACGAGCTCGCTGGCCGGTGGACTCAACGGTGGACCCGTCATCGACCGGGCCACCGGCGGCGTTCTCGCCCTGGCCGACTGCGACCCGTCCTTCGTCGTCTCCGCGGTCGGGGCCGCCAGCATCCAGGCCGCGCTGGTCGGTGCCGGCATCACGCCCGCGCGATCCGGCTTCGACATCGCGTTCGCGGACGGGCTCGCACAGCTCAACCGGGGGGAGTACGCGGTAGCTGCCGAGCGGCTGCAGACGGCGACGACCTACTTCGACTCGGCTCTCGCCCGCGACTACCTCACGGTCGCCCAGGAGCGCGCCGCCGCCCCGGACGACCCCGTGGGCAATTCCACGTCCGACGATGCAAGCATCCCGTGGTGGATGTGGGGCGTGGTGGCGCTGCTCGTGCTCGGCGCACTGACGGCGGGGCTGCTCATCGGACGACGTCGCCGCCCTGCCAGCTCGGACGACAGGTCCGCGGCTTCCTCGGGGACCGGCCACCATGTCGTCGGGATGGCCGGCCCGGCGGACGGAGCAGCGCCCACGGCAGGGGACGCGTCCGCTGGCCAGCGAGATGCTGACCGGTGAGGCACCCGCCGTCCGGGGACGGGGCTCCCCGGTCTCGTGGCTGGACACGGACGTCGCTCCGCTGTCGATGACAGCAACCCGGCGACACCGCCCCGCATCGCCCGACGTGGTGTCGGTCCGCGGCAGGCCGGGGTCGGCGGACGAGTGGCGCGTCTCGTGCGGTGACCGGTCGTGCAGCCGGGCGCGGCCGTGAGCGCCGACGAGGGTTGGTCCGCGGAGGTGTATCCGTTCGCCAAGAGGAAGGCGCCCCGCCCGGAGGCCTCGACTCCACCTGGCGGGGACGCCGCTCCGGTCAGCACGCCGTCCGCCGCCTCATCGGAGTCCTCCGGAGAGCCGGTGGCACCCGCCGGACAGCGACGCCGGTGGCCGCTGTGGGTCGTCGGGGCGGTTGTGCTGGTGGCGGCCGCGGTGCTCCTCGTGCTCTGGCGACCGTGGGAGCGCGAGTCCGACCGGGTCACGCGCCAGCTGGGTGTCGGCGGGTACTCGGCGGACGTTCCGCGCGACTGGGAACCATGGCGCCGGCCGGGGATCGAGGGTCAGGCCGTGCTGGCCCCGGTCGACCGGTCCGGGATCTTCCTGGGCGAGCCGAGCGCACGGCAGGAGGCGGCCAGCGCGGCTCAGCGGGAGCCCGAGTCGGTGATCGGCCTGTACGTCGCCGAGAGACCGCTGCTGGACGCGAGAGACCCCGTGGAGCAGCGGGAGCAGATCCAGGCGTCCTTGCCCTCCAGCTCGATCTCTCCACCCGGTGACCAGACCCAGGTAGCCGGCCGTGACACCAGCACCTTCGACGGGAGCCTGCAACTGACCCCGGGCGAGGTGCTGCACCTGCACCTGTACCTGATGGAGGGACCTACTCCGGTCCTCCTCGTCTTCTTCGCTCCAGCCCATGTGGACCATGCATGGTTGCCGACGTTCCACGAGGTCGCCGTGTCGATACGGGAACAGGACTGACTGGCTGCACCGGCAGGGCCGGGCCGTCCTCCTCGCGCCGGGTGCCGGTTCAGGCGGCGGCGGCCGCGTCCGTCGGGGACGCGGGCAGGGCCGGGCGCGGGAAGGCCGGGCGCAGGAACACCGGGGGCTTGAACGGCCGCCAGGTGCCCTCCGGCTGGGCGAGCCGGTCGGCGATCGCCCAGAGCGCGGCCGGGTGGTGTCCCAGGCCCAGGTGGCTGGCCATCACGGCGATGTTCTCGCACCGCTCGCCAGGGGTCTCCAGACAGGTCCGCCAGTGCACGATGCCGTCGTAGTGCGAGTAGATCGACGTGGTGGGTACCGGCAGCGGCGAGCCGTCGGGCTCCAGCGGCAGCGAGCGGCGCTCGACGTGCAGGTGGGAGTAGCGGTCGAAGGCCGTCGACGCCCGGCTCTGGCTGTGCCGGTTGAGCCGGAACGGGCTGCCCAGGGTGACCACCTGCCGGACCGAGTCCGGCGTCCGCCGGGCCAGGTCGCGGGCGAAGATGCCGCCCAGGCTCCAGCCGACGAGGGACAGCGGCCGGCCGTAGCGGTCGCTGAGGTCGTCGATCCGGTCCCGCATGCCGGCCACGCAGGCGCCCGTCGGGCCGATGTTGCGGCCCAGGCGCCAGCCGTGGACGGAGTAGCCCAGCCGGCGCAGCGTCGCGCGGAGCACCCTCGTCGACGTGTCGTCGGCGAGGAACCCCGGGAGCACCAGCACCGGGTGCCCGTCGCCCTGCGGCAGTCGCGGCATGAGTGGTCGTGCCGCCAGGTACAGCCCGAAGTCGGCCACCGCCCGGCCGGGTTCGGTGAGGTACAGCGGCAGCGCCGGTCCATCGCCTCGCGTCACGTCGTCCTCCTCGTCAGCCGGCCTCCGTGGGCGGCCCGCCCCGCAGGTACCACCGGGTACTGCTCCTGACACTCCGGAGCGCTACCTGATACACCCATCGGCAGTCCGGCCGTGCCGTGTGACGCACCGCGTCCACCCGGGCCCGGCAGGAAGGGTGGCGACACGGGCGTGGCACGGTACGGACATGGACGTCGAGACCGAGGCCGGGGGCAGCCCCGGGCACAGCCGCACCGTGGACCTCGACGGCCCGGTGCACCACGTCGACTTCGGCGGCCGGGCCGACGGGCCGATCGTCGTCCTGGTGCACGGCCTGGGCGGGTCGCACCTCAACTGGGACCTGTTCGCTCCGCTGCTGACCCCGCACGCCCGGGTGCACGCCCTCGACCTGCCCGGCTTCGGCCGCAGCGAGCCGGGGCACCGGACGGCGAACGTGCGGGACAACGTGGGAGTGCTCGACCGCTTCGTGCGCGAGGTGACCGGCGGCCCGGTCGTGCTGGTCGGCAACTCGATGGGCGGGATGGTGTCGGTGCTGGAGGCGCAGCACTCGCCGGCGAAGGTCAGCGGGCTGGTGCTGGTCGACCCCGCCCTGCCCGGTCCGCGGGGCCGCCCCGACCCCCGGGTCGCGGCGGCGTTCGCCCTCTACGCGCTGCCCGTCGCCGGCGAGCGCTACCTGGCGGACCGGCGCCGCAAGCTCGGTGCGCAGGCCAGGGTCCGCGAGATGCTCGAGCTGTGCGGCGTCGACCCCGACGCCGTGCCGCCACGACTCATCGACCGCTCGGTGGCGCTGCTGGACGAGCGGCAGGACGTCGCGGGCATGGACCGTGCGTTCCTCGCCGCGGCGCGCTCGCTGCTCCTGCTGCTGACCGACCCGCGCCTGCTGCGCCGGGCGATGGCCGGCGTGCGCGTGCCGGTGCTGCTGGTGCACGGCGACCGCGACCGCCTGGTGCCGGTGTCCGTGGCGCGCGACGTCGCGCGCCGGCACCCGGACTGGCGCTATGTCGAGCTGCCCGGCGTCGGGCACGTGCCGCAGCTGCAGTGCCCGGAGCTGCTGGCCGAGCACATGCTGGCCTGGTTGCCGACGGTGGCACCGGCACCCTGAGGTTCAGGCCAGCGTCGCGCGCAGGGCCTCCTGCCCGGTGTAGCGGGGACGCCAGCCCAGCTGCTCCTTGGCCTTGGCGGTGTCCATGATCACCGGGCGGCTGGCCGCCTCCACCCACTCGACGGCCGGCGGCAGGAACGGCAGCCGGGCCACCGCGCGGGCGGCGAGCTGGGCCGGGGCGGCGGGCACCGGGATCGGCAGCGCGCCGAACTCGCGGGCGACGTCGGCCGCGGTCAGCACGCCGTCCCCGGCGACGTTGTAGGCGCCGGGCGGGCCGGCGGCGACGACGCACAGCTGCAGCGCCCGGCCGACGTCCTCCTCGTGCACGAACTGGAGCCGGAGCTCCGGCGTCACCACCGGGACGGTCACCGGGAGCCGCCTCGGGCGGCCGAACAGCCGGCGACCGATCGGCGCCAGCGGGCCGGGCAGGACGTCCTTGGCGCCGACGGCGTTCGGCCCGAGGACGATCGACGGGCGCAGCAGGTACAGCGCGAGACCCGGCGTGGTCGCCGACTCGGCGTCGAGCAGCTGCTCGAGCTCGGCCTTCTCCTGCGCGTAGAACAGCCGGGCGGCGGGACGCACCGGCCAGTCCTCGGCGATGCGCTCGGGGTTGTCCGGGTGCCAGCCGTAGGCGGCGACCGACGAGACGTAGACGAAGCGCCGGGCGCCGGCGGCCGCGGCGGCGCGGAAGACGTTGAGCGTGCCGTCGACGTTGATCGCCCGGGTGGTCCCGCGCGAGGCGTTGCCGGTGATGAGGAAGGCCAGGTGGACGACGACGTCGGCGCCGGCGAACGCCTCCTCCAGGACCGCGGGGTCGCGGACGTCGCCGCGCCGGTACTCCATCTTCGTCCAGCCCCGCTCGGCCGGGTCGAACGGCCGCCGCGCGATGCCGACGATGCGCCTGACGCGGTCGTCGGCCTGCAGGAGCGGGACGAGGCCGGCGCCGAAGGTGCCCGTCGGGCCGGTGACGGCGACGGTGAGGTCGGTCTCGGGGGCTGCCATCCGTTGGGTCTCCCAACTCGCTGGCCCCGTCCCGGGTCCCGCCCTGAGCCTGCGAAGGGTGGGGAGGACGGGGCCCTTCTTCAGGTCGCGGCGCCGGCGGGACTGGCCGCCGAGGCCGCCTCGAGCAGCTCGCTCACGCCCGTGCAGATGCCGCGGGAGAGGACGTCGACGTCCGGGAAGGCGTCGAAGTCGGCGTTGATCCCGAAGGTCATCGAGCTCAGGTAGGAGAAGATCCCGATCGAGACGCGGGTACCGCCGGCGATCGGCACGTAGGCGTGCGCCGAGGACATCCGGCGGCCGAGCACGTAGAGCGGCACCCGTGGACCGGGCACGTTGGTCGTGACCGCCTGGCACCACATCTGCCCGGCGGCCAGCGCGGCCCGCACGCCGAGGGCGAGCATCGTCGGCGCCATGAAGTCGCCCATCGCGATGATCGAGCGGGCGTCGACGGTCTGCATGCGCCTCTTGTGCTCGTCCATCTGCCGGCGGACCGAGGTCAGCCGCGCCACCGGGTCGGGCTCGCTGACGGGCAGGTCGACGAAGACCGCGGAGATCTGGTTGTCCAGCTGTCCGCGCTGGTCGGGCCGCCGGACCGACACGGGCACCATCGAGCGGACCACCAGCCCCTCGCGCAGCGACCCGCGCCGCTCCAGCAGGTCGCGGAAGCCGCGGGTGATGGCGGCGAGGACGACGTCGTTGACGGTGCCCCCGAACGCCGTCCGGACCCGTCGCAGGTCCTCGAACCCCGCGTCGGCCCAGGCCCACCGCCGGTGCGGGCCGATCGGACCGTTGAGCGAGCGGGCGGTCGGGGTGGCCAGCTGGCGGGCCGTCCTGGGCATGGTCGTGGCCAGCGAACGGCCGGCCTTCACGGCGGTGCGGCCGGCGCCACGGACCCCGCCCGCGCCGGGGAGCCGGATGAGCTCGCGCAGCGGGTGGGTGACGGCGTCCTGGACCGCGCCGGCGACCACCTCGAGGGACGACGGGCTGCGCTGCGGCGTCCAGTCCTGCGGCTCGCTGTGGGTGGCGTCGGGCGTGAGGTCGAACATGAGCTGCATGAGCTCGCTGCCCGCGACGCCGTCGACCATGCAGTGGTGCACCTTGGAGATCAGCGCCCAGCGGCCGTCATCCAGGCCCTCGACCAGCCACAGCTCCCACAGCGGCTTCGCCAGGTCCAGCCGCTGGCCGAGGACGCGGCCGGCCAGGTTGCGCAGCTGCTCCTCGCCGCCCGGGCTCGGGACCGCGGTGTGCCGGACGTGGTAGAGGATCTGGAAGTGCGGGTCGTCGACCCACAGCGGCCGGCCCAGGTCCATCGGCACCCGCCGGACCCGCTGCCGGTAGCGCGGCACCAGCGGGAGCTTGCTGAGCAGCAGTCGCACGAGGTCGCCGTAGGAGGGGGCCGGTCCCTCGAACACCGCCACGGAGCCCACGTGCAGCGGCGTGTTCTCGGTCTCCGCGTAGTAGAACCCGGCATCGGTCGGACTCATCCGGTCCACGGTCGGCTCCCTCCGCCCCGCCGGCCGGCGGCGGGCCATCGTCGCAGCTCCCCGGGGGGCTTCCGGAACGCCGTCGCCCCCTCTGGGTGGTCCCTACCCGACCACGTGGCGCCGGTTCCGTCCAGCGGAGACTCAGGCCGCCTGGGCGGCGTCCTCCGCGCGGTCCAGCAGCCGCAGGAACGCCGCGTCGACGACCGCGGTGCGGGTCAGGTTGACGCTGTGGCCGGCGCCCTCGACCACGACCAGCTCGGCCGACGCGCCGATCTCCTCGGCGAGCCGCCGTCCGTGGGGGAACGGGGTCAGCCGGTCGTGGGTGGCGGCGACGACGGTGACCGGCACGCGGCCGAGCGCCGGCAGGGCGGCGTGCTCGTCGTGGTCGATCAGCGTCGCGTAGAAGGCCATCGTGACCGGCAGCGGCGTCTCCTCCAGCAGGTCCTGCACCACCCGGACCTGCTCCGGGTCGGCGTCCTCCCGGCCGAACAGGTAGCGGCGGGTGTACCAGCGCCCGATCCGCGTGCCCCGGCGGCGGAAGCGCTCCAGCAGCGGCGCCCACAGCTGCAGCAGCCGGAGGTAGACCGGCAGCAGGCCGAGCGCGCGCAGCAGGCGCACCGTGAGACCGGCGACACCGGTGGTGACCAGCCCGCCGGCGGAGGTGGCCAGCAGGAAGGCGCCCACGACGCGGGTGCCGAACAGCTCGGGGCGCTGCCGGGCCAGGGCCATGACGCTCATCGCGCCCATCGAGTGGCCGGCCAGCACCACCGGTCCCCGCGGGACGACGGCGTCGAGCACCTGGCCGAGGTCCCGGCCACTGCGGTCGATGGTCGCCCGGGTCAGCGGCGTCCAGCCGGAGCGGCCGTGCCCGCGCTGGTCCCACAGCACCAGCCGGGCGCGGCTCCGCAGCGCCTCCCGCTGCAGGTCCCACTCACCCAGGCGGGCGGTGAAGCCGTGGCTGAGGACGACGGTCAGGGGGGCGTTCTCGATCCCGTCCACCTCGACGTGCAGGTCGACGCCGTCGTCGGTGCGGACGGTCAGCTCGCGGGGGGTCACCCGGCCATCCTCACCCGGGGACGGGCGATCTACTCGTCGGCGACGGCGGTGCCCGGACGACGGCCGGGGGCGGCGTCGCGGACCAGCCGGCGGGCGGCGTCCACCTCGCGGGCGACCGGCGCGAGCACGCCGTCGGCGTGGATCTCGGCGTCGTCCGGCGGCCGGTGCGCGCGGATGTCCTCCTCCAGCTCGCGGATCGCGCGGCGCAGGACGGCGACCTGCGCGAGGTCGGGCGCCGGCTCGCCGTGCCGGGTGGCGATCACGGCCTCGGTGACCGCGTCCGACGTCCGCTCCAGCTGCACGATGACCGGCCAGAACGCGGCCGCGCGGGTGCTGACCGGCGGCGGCTCGGCCAGCCGGCGCTGCAGCTGGGTGTGCAGCTCGGTGAGGGTGCGGTAGCTGCGCCGCCGCGCGCGGCGCCGCTCGGCGGGGCTGCCGGTGAAGGCCGCCTCGACGAACTCGTCGAGCGCGTGGGCGGCGTCGCGCAGCGCCTCGTCGAGCGGCGCCCGCCAGGTCTGCGGCCACAGCAGGTAACCGAACACCAGCACGATCGCGCAGCCGATCAGGGTGTCGAGCAGCCGCGCGCCGACCAGCCCCGGGCCGCCGGGGAGGGCGAGGTCGAGCAGCAGGATGATCACCGGCGTCTGGAAGACCGAGAACAGGCCGAAGTTGGCCGCCCGCCCCCACGGCAGCAGCGCCGCGGCGACGGCCATGGCCACCAGCACCCAGGCGTTCCGCGGCAACACCAGGAGCAGCAGCGAGCCGAGGAGGACGCCGACCAGCGTGCCGGCACCGCGCTGGATCGCACGGGTGAACACCGACCCGAAGTCGGGCTTGAGCACGATCGCGACGGTGAGCAGCACCCAGTAGGGCCGCTCGATGGGCAGGTACTGGCGGGCGATCTCGGCGATCGTCATGCACAGCGCCAGGCGGACGGCGAAGGCGCGGGTGTCGGCGCTGCCCAGCGTGCGGTCGCCGAGTTCGCGCAGCCGGGAGCGCCGGTCCGGCCGCAGCGGGGGCACCGCGGCGCCGGCCCGCTCCTGGGGGTCGCCGACCACGTTCCAGGCCAGCCGCAGCCCGTGGCGGACCGCCCGCCGGGTGGGGGCGCCCCGCTCCAGGTGCCCGGGGCGCTCCCCCGGGAGGGGCTGCGTGCCGGTGACCGCGGCGGCCAGCGCGTGGACGGCGCCGACGTCCTGCGGGTCGGCCGGCACCCCGGCGCGGGCCGCGGCGACCGTGCCCTCGACCAGCGGGGCGGCCGCGTTGAGGATCCCGGCCAGCTCGGACAGCTCGCGGCTGCGGCCGGCGGTGCGGCTGCGCGAGCGGATGACCCGGTCGTAGGCGTCGTTGAGGGCGGTGGTCAGCTCCCGCCGCGCGTCCTCGGCCTGGGGCGTCCCGGCCGCGGCGAGCAGCTCGGCGATGCGGGTGAAGACGGTCGAGACCGCCGTCCGGTCGGGGTCGTTGGGCTCGGTGGCGTACTGGACCAGCGTGGTGAGCGTGGCCCACGCCGCGCCGGCGACGAAGCAGCCGACCTCGGCCGCGGGTGAGAGCGGGGTGACCAGGCCCGAGGCGAGCGCGGTGTAGACGAGCAGCTGGAGGGACCCGAGGGACAGCGCGGCGTTGACCGCGCTGACGAACGCCGCGAGCGCGGCCGCGAGCGCGATGACCACCACCGCCAGCCAGCCGCCGCCGGCCGCGAACTGGCCGACGACCAGCCCGATCCCGCCGAAGAGGGTCGTCGCGGCGGTGCGCCGCAGCCGGTCGCGCAGCGGTCCGCCCTGCGGGGCGAGGCTGCCGGCCAGCGCGCCGGTCGTGGCGAACACGCCGGCACCGAGCACCGGGCCGGGCTCGATGCTCCCCTCGACGGCGGCCGCCACGGCCAGCGGCGCGGGCACGGTCACGGCGAAGCGGACGACGTCCCGCCAGGGCACCGGGGGAGGAGTCGTGCGCACCAGCTCCTCGAGCCAGGCCGGTGCACGCAACGCCCGCTCCGCCACGGTCCCCGAGCTTTCCATCCCCACCGGAGGGGGCCGGGCTGGGATGCTCCGCGCGTGGCGGGTGTCGTGGTCCGGGTCGCCTCCGCCGCGGACCTGCTGGAGCTCCCCGCGGTCGAGGAGGCCGCCGACGAGCTGTTCCGGGCGCGCGGCGTGCTGGACCTGCCGGCCGCGGCTCCGGCCGCCCTGCGGGCCCGGGCGTGGCGGGTGCTGGTGGCCGGGCGGCCGGTGCAGGGGTTCGCCGTCCTGGACCGGGTGGACGGCGACGTGCACCTGGAGCAGCTCTCGGTGCACCCGGCGTCGATGCGGCAGGGCATCGGCGGGGCGCTGCTCGCGGCCGCGGTGTCCGCGGCCTGGGTGGCCGGCGCGGAACGGGTCACGCTGCTGACCTACGCCGACGTGCCGTGGAACGCGCCCTGGTACGCCCGGCACGGGTGGCAGGTGACCGACGACCTCGGGCCCGAGCTGCAGGCGCTCGCCGCGCACGAGGAGGAGCTGGGCCTGACCCGGCACGGCCGCCGCGTCGCCATGGCCCGGCCGGTGCCCGCCGCCCGCTGATCCCGCCGGTCACGGGCGGCTGCCGGAGCGCCTCGCGTCGTCGGTCCTCTCGTCGTCGGCGGCCCTTTCGTCGTCGGCGGCCCTCTCGTGGTCGGCCCTCTCGTCGTCGGCCCTCTCGTCGTTGATCATGGGCTCGTTGTCGAGCGCGGCGGCGTGTCCTCGCGTGTCGCCTGCAACAACCCCATGATCGACTCGACGGCGGCGCAGCGGCTGCTCGACCTGCTGCCTCCGGCGCGGACGCCGCTGTCCTAGGGTCGGCGCGCGTGAGCGTGACACTGGGGAGGGTCGTCGCCGCACTCGAGGCGCGCTACGACCCGGCGCTGGCCGAGGACTGGGACGCCGTGGGGCTCGTCTGCGGCGATCCCGACGAGCCGGTCGACCGGGTGCTGTTCGCCGTCGACCCGGTGACCGCCGTCGTCGACGAGGTGGTCGCGACCGGCGCGCAGCTGCTCGTCACCCACCACCCGCTGTTCCTCACCGCCGTTCACGGCGTTCCCGCCGACGACCCCAAGGGCCGCCTGGTGCACCGGCTGGTCCGGGCCGGCGCCGGCTTGTTCGTCGCGCACACCAACGCCGACCGCGCGCCCGATTCCGGCGTGAACGACGCCCTCGCCGGCGCCCTCGGCCTCACCGGCGCCGTTCCGCTCCAGCCGGTCGCCGGGGACCCCCGCGCCGGGCTGGGTCGCGTCGGCCGGCTCCCCGAGGCGGTGACCCTCGAGCGGTTCGCCGAGCTCGTCGCGGCGGCCCTGCCGGAGACCGTCGGCGGCGTCCGCGCTGCCGGGGACCCGGGACGGCGCATCGGGACGGTCGCCGTCTGCGGCGGCAGCGGTGGCTCGCTGCTCCCGGCGGCGGCCGCGGCGGGTGCCGACGTCCTGCTCACCAGCGACCTGCGACACCACCCGGTGTCCGAAGCGCAGGAGTCGCGAGGCCCGGCGGTGTGCGACGTGGCGCACTTCGCCTCCGAGTGGCCCTGGCTGCCCGTCGCGGCCGACGTCCTCGCCCGTGACCTGTCGGGCCGGGTGGAGGTCGCCGTGTCCCGGCGGCGCACCGACCCGTGGACCTCGCACGCCGGCACCGCCGGGAGCGGCGGGGAGCGTCCGGCCCGCAGGTAGGTTGAGCGGGTGAAGGCCGACCACTTCGACCAGCAGAAACTGCTGGACCTCGCCGCCGAGGACGTCGCCCTGGGCCAGCTGGGCCACCGCCGGCGCACCCTCCCCGAGAACGCCGCGGTGGAGACCGCGGCCGAGTCGGAGCGGGAGCTGGCCGCCGCCGTGGTGCGCGCCGAGACCGAGGTCCGCGACCTGCAGCGGGAGGTCAAGCGGCTCGAGGGCGACGTCGAGACGGTGCGCGCGCGGGTCACCCGCGACCAGGGGCTGCTGGACTCCGGCAGCGTCTCGGCCAAGCAGATGACCGACCTGCAGCACGAGATGCAGTCGCTGGCGCGGCGGAAATCGGACCTGGAGGACCAGGAGCTCGAGCTCATGGAGCAGCTCGAGACCGCCGAGGCCACGCTCGCCGAGGCGCAGCAGGGCCACGAGACGGCGAGGGCCGACCTGGAGCGCGCCGAGCAGCTGCGCGACGGCGCCCTGGCCGACATCGCCGACGGAACGGCACAGCACGAGGCCGCCCGCGCCGAGGCCGCCGCCCGCATCCCGGCCGACCTGCTGGCCCTCTACGAGCGGATCCGCAGCCAGACGGGTGGCACGGGCGCCGCCGTGCTGAGGTCCCGCCAGTGCCAGGGCTGCCGCATCGAACTGTTCGGCCGCGAGCTGGCCGCTGTCCGCAACGCCGACCCGCACGAGGTCGTGCGGTGCGACAACTGCGGTCGGATCCTGGTGCGCACGGCGGAGAGCGGGCTGTGAGCCCGCGCCCGCCGGGAGAGGAGGGCTGCCGGTGACCCGCCGGTTCGTCGTGGAGGCCGACGGCGGCTCGCGGGGCAACCCCGGCCCGGCCGGCTACGGCGCCCTCGTGCGGGACGCGACGACCGGGAAGGTGCTGGCGGAGCGGGCCGAGTCCGTCGGGCGGGCCACCAACAACGTCGCCGAGTATGGCGGCCTGGTCGCCGGGCTGCAGGCGGCCCTGGACCTCGACCCGACCGCCGACGTCGAGGTGCGGATGGACTCCAAGCTCGTCGTCGAGCAGATGTCGGGCCGCTGGAAGGTCAAGCACCCCGACATGCAGAAGCTGGCGCGGCAGGCCCAGCAGATCGCCCGGCAGCTGGGCAGCGTCCGCTACACCTGGGTGCCCCGGGCGCAGAACAGCGCCGCCGACGCGCTGGCCAACAGCGCGATGGACGGCCGGCCGGTCCACCGCGACCTCGCCGCCGAGCCCACCACGGCCGGCGACGACGTCCAGCCGGTGACGCCGCGCGCCCCCGCCGTCACCACGGTCACGCACCTGCTGCGGCACGGCCGCACCGAGCACACGCCGGAACGTCGCTACAGCGGCCGCAACGACCTGTCGTTGTCGGCCACCGGTCGCGCCGAGGCCGAGGCGGCGGCGAAACGGGCCGCGGAACTGGGCATCGACGTTCTCGTGGCCTCGCCGCTGCGCCGCACCCGGGAGACCGCCGAGGTGGTCGGCGCGGTGCTCGGGCTGCCGGTGCAGTACGACGACGACCTGGTCGAGCTGGACTTCGGCGACCTCGAGGGCCTCACCGCGGAGGAGGCGAAGCAGCGGCACCCGCTGGCCGCGCGCCGGTTCGCCGAGGACGTCACCGTGGCCGCGCCGGGCGGGGAGTCGGTCGCCGACGTCAGCGACCGGGTGGCCCGCGCCCGGGCCCGCATCCTGCGCGGGCACGCCGGGAAGACGGTGCTGGTCGTCTCCCACGTCACGCCGATCAAGCTGCTGCTCACCGCCGGCCTCGACGTGCCCGATGACGTCGTCCACCGGGTGTTCCTCGAGGCGGCGTCGTTCTGCACCGTCGCGTGGCGCTCCGACGGGCGCGCCGCCGTCCGCCTGGTCAACGACACCGGCCACCTGAGGTAGCCCGGCCGGGGAGGGGCGCGGTCCGGCCGGTGGTGACCGGGGTGCCCCGCGCCACAACCGTCCCCGATGCGGGGGATCATGGTGCCGCACCCCATCCAGCCGAGGAGCTCCGTGACCGCGACCACCGCGCCCGCCACCCCCGCCGCCTCCGGCGACGAGCGCACCCTCTCGCCGGCCGAGTACGAGACGTGGGCCGCGGAGGTCCGCCGGCTGGCCGAGGAGCGCGGCGCGGTGATCCTGGCGCACAACTACCAGGTGCCCGAGATCCAGGACGTCGCCCACGTCACCGGCGACTCGCTGTACCTGTCCCGGGTCGCGGCGCAGACCGACGCCCGCGAGATCGTCTTCTGCGGCGTCCACTTCATGGCCGAGACGGCGAAGATCCTCTCGCCGGACAAGACCGTGCTGCTGCCCGACCACGCCGCCGGCTGCTCGCTGGCCGACTCGATCACCGCCGCGCAGCTGCGCGAGTGGAAGGCCGAGCACCCCGGCGCGGTCGTCGTCAGCTACGTGAACACCACCGCGGCGGTCAAGGCCGAGACCGACATCTGCTGCACGTCGTCCAACGCCGCCGACGTCGTCCGGTCGATCCCGGCCGACCGCGAGATCCTGTTCTGCCCCGACCAGTTCCTCGGCGCGCACGTCAAGCGGGTCACCGGGCGGAACGACATCCACGTGTGGGCGGGGGAGTGCCACGTGCACGCCGGGATCAGCCCGTCCGACGTCCGCGCGCAGGTGGCCGCCCACCCGGACGCCGAGATCCTGGTGCACCCCGAGTGCGGGTGCACCACCTCGGTGCTGGACCTGGTCAGCCACGGCGACCTGCCGGCCGAGCGCACCCGGGTGCTCTCCACCGGCGGCATGGTGGAGCAGGCCGCGACCACCCGGGCGCCCCAGGTGCTGGTGGCCACCGAGGTCGGCATCCTGCACCAGCTGCGGGCACTCAACGCCGGGACGCAGTTCATCCCGATGAACGACCGCGCCGCCTGCCGCTACATGAAGATGATCACGCCGGCCAAGCTGCTGCAGACGCTGCGCACCGGGACGGGTGCGGTCGACGTCGATCCGGAGACCGCCGCCCGGGCCCGGCGGGCCGTGGAGGCGATGATCGCGATCGGTGAGCCCGGCCGCGGCGGCGAGTAAGAGGACCACGTCCCGGGACTTGATGGCCCCCTGCAGGGTCCCGCGGCGAGCTCGCGAGGGGCGGGGGGCAGGGAGGCCTCTCAGCGCAGGACGTCGTCGGAGATGTCGGCGACGATCGCTCGGAAGGTGCGGGTGTCGACCTCGTCGTCGACCGTGACGCGGACGATGTCGGAGACCTGCTGCTCCGAGGTGGGCCGCACGGCCGCGGCCCGCGCCGCGGCGATCAGGTGCAACTGCTGGACCCGGGCGGTGCCGTTCGCGTTCCGGACCGGGGAGAGTCGGTTCTCGCGCATGACCCGACGCTAGGCAGCGCTCCGGGCTGCGCGGGGAGGTCCGGGGTGTGTCCTCGACAGGGTGGACCCCTCCGTCACAGCGGCCCCAGGAGTGACCCGGGCCACCGCGCACGGGCGGACGGTGGGGGCTAGGACCCCAGCAGCTCGGGCGTCCGGACGAGTCCCGGTGCCGTCCCGACGCGGTCCAGCCAGTCCGCCAGCCGGTCGGCCGGCAGCGGTGCGGAGTGCAGGTAGCCCTGGCTCTCGTCGCAGCCCAGGCGTGCCAGGCGGGCCAGCGTCGCGTCGTGCTCCACACCCTCGGCGACCACCCGCAGGCCCAGCCGGTGGGCGAGGTCGATGGTGGAGGCGACGATCGCCTCGGTCCGGGGCTCCTCGAGCAGGTCGGCGGTGAAGGACCGGTCGAGCTTGAGCTCGGCGACCGGCAGGTCGCGCAGGTAGGAGAGGGACGAGTAGCCGGTCCCGAAGTCGTCGATGCTGACCGTGAGGCCGAGCGCGGTGAGGGCCGTGACGACGGCGAGGCTGCGCTCGGCGTCGCCCATCAGCACCGTCTCGGTCACCTCCAGCACCAGGCTCTCCGCGGGCAGCCCGGCGTCGGCCAGCAGCCCGGCCACGCGGTGCGGCAGGTCGGTGTCGAGCAGGTTGCTCGCCGACAGGTTGACCGAGATGCGCAGGTCCAGCCCGCGGCGACGCCAGTCGGCGGCCTGGGCGACGGCCTGGCGGAGGACCTCGTCGGTGAGCGCGCCCATGAGTCCGTGCGCCTCGGCCAGCGGGAGGAACTGCGCGGGGCCGAGCAGGCCCCGGACCGGGTGGGCCCAGCGGACCAGCGCCTCGGCCCCGAGGGTCCGGCCGGTGCGGACGTCGACCTGCGGCTGGTGGTGCAGCACCAGCTGGCCGGTGGTGAGAGCGGCGCGGAGCTCCTCGACCAGTGCCAGGTGGCCGCTGCTGTCCGCGTGCCGGGACGGGTCGTACACCGCGAGCCCCGTGCCCGCGCGCTTGGCGGCGTACATGGCGGCATCGGCCTGGCGGAGCAGCTGGGAGCGGCCGCCGCTGCCGGAGCAGGTCAGACCGATGCTGGCCGCGACGTGGACCGACATCCCCCGGATCAGGAAGGGACGCTGCAGCCTGTCGAGCACCCGGTGGCCGAGGTCCTCGGCATGCACGGTGCCCGCCCGGTCGGCGACGGCGACCACGGCGAACTCGTCCCCGCCGAGCCGGCCCAGCACGTCCCCGGTGTGCAGCGCCGGGGTCAGCCGGTCGGCCACCAGTCGGAGCAGGTCGTCACCGGCGGCGTGGCCCAGGCCGTCGTTGACCTCCTTGAACCTGTCGAGGTCGAGGAGGGCCAGGGTGAACGGCACCCCCTCGGCACACAGCTGCTCGACCCGGTGCAGGACGGCACGGCGGTTGGCCAGCCCGGTGAGCTCGTCGGTCAGCGCCTCCTTGCGGGTGACCGCCAGCTGGGCGAGCTCGCGCACGTTGACCAGCAGCCGCACGCTCGCGCCGAGCGCGGCCAGCGCAGCGCACCAGGTGGCCGGACCGACCGTCCCGGACACCGCGGCGGCGACCAGGACGCCCGTGGAGGCGGTGATGACGACGAACGAGCCGACCGTCGGTGCCGTCGGATCGGTGGGCTGGGGAGTGGTCCGTGCCGGGCGCAGGATCGCGGCCAGGCACAGCAGCGCCGCGCTCACCGGCTCCGCGGTCGCCGCCCATGCGACGGGCACCCCCTCGGCCAGCAGCCTCGCGACGTCCCCGACCGCGGAGACCGCGAACGCCGCGACGACGAGCCAGCTGCGGGGGTCGCGGCCCATCGCGCCGAGACCGACGACGGACAGCGCCGTCCCCACCAGGACCACGTCGACCGCCACCTGCGCCAGCAGCGCCTGGACCTCCCACCACGGGCCCGCGGTCAGCGCGCTGTCGGAGAGGAGGACGTTGAGCACCGCGACGGCCGCCACGGTCCCGGACGCGCCGTTGACCACGTCGCTGGGATCGGCCAGGCCGGTGGTGTACCGGTTCCAGCGGACCAGGCCGCTGTGGATGAACGGGAACGCCACCACCGGCGCCCACGCCATCGGCACGGCGGTGAGGGACTGCGTCGCGGGGATCACGGCGAGCACGCCGGCGGCGAGCGCGGCTGCGGCGAACACCAGACCGGCCAGGGCGATCCGCGTCCAGACGACCCGCTCCTGCGGCAGCGTGCGGGCCCGCCACACCAGCAGCCCGACGAGGGTCGCGTGCAGGGCGAGCACGATCGCGAACCGGCCGGGCGCGGCGCCGTCGGAACCGGCGGCCACTGCGGGGCCCAGGAGGGCCGTGGCCACGGTGGCGGCGGCGCAGAGCAGCAGCCCGAGTTGCAGCACCCGGCGAGGGGTGCCCGGCAGGAGCCGGAGGGGGGAACGGGGCGGCATGCACCGGTGATCGGATCCCCGGGGTGGCCGGTTGACCCCGGCTCACCCCTTCGGGCAGGTGCCGGGCCTCAGATGCGGGTGAAGAGGTAGACCGAGACCGCGACGCCGAACACGACGATGAAGACCCGCAGCGGCGTGGTCGGGATGCGGGTGGCGATCCGGGCGCCGAGGAAGCCGCCGAGCAGGCTGGCCGGGGCGGCGACGGCGACGACCTGCCAGTCGACCGGGCCGAACAGGCCGAAGACGACGACCGTGACGGTGGCGGTGACCGCCGAGAGCGCCGACTTCAGCGCGTTGGCCAGCTTGAGCCGGTGCAGGCCCACCCCGAGGACGCCGACCAGGATGACGCCGAGCGCGCCGCCGAAGTAGCCGCCGTAGACGGTGGCCAGGAACAGCGCTCCGTACAGCCAGACCGGGTCGCGCCGCGGGCCGCCGTCCTCGGCCTGCTTCAGCCGCCGGGTGAGCAGCGGCTGCACGGCCAGCAGCAGGCTGGCCAGCAGGACCAGCACGGGGACGACGACGTCGAAGGCCGCGGAGGGCGTGGTGAGCAGCAGGACGCTGCCGGCGACGCCACCGAGCAGCGCGACGACGCCGAAGCGGAGCAGCCGGCCGCGCTGGCCGGCGTACTCGGCGCGGAAGCCGAGGACGCCGCCGAGGTAACCCGGCCACTGGGCGATCGAGTTGGTGACGTTGGCGGCCACCGTGCCCAGCCCGAGCGCCACGAGCGTCGGGAAGAGGATCAGCGAACCGCCGCCGGCGATCGAGTTGACGGCGCCGGCGACGAGGGCGACGCCTGCCGCGATGGCCAGGTCGAGGGCGGACACGACCGGCGAGCCTACGGTGACCGGGTGGAGCTCACGCGGACGGCGACGGTCCTGGTGGCGGCGCTCGGCGGGTCGGGGGTGCTGCACCTGATCCGGCCGCGGACCTTCGAGTGGCTGGTGCCACCGGAGCTGGGCGACGCCCGCGCCTGGGTGCACGCCAGCGGGGTCGCCGAGATCGCGACCGCCGGGCTGATGGCGGTGCCGGCGACGCGGCGGGCCGGGGGCTGGGCCGCGGCGGCGCTGCTGGTCGCCTTCGTGCCCGCGCACCTGCACACCTTCCGGGTGGTGCCGCGGCGGGCGCTGCCGATGACGGTGGCCGCCGTCCGGCTGCCGCTGCAGGCACCGCTCATCCGCGCGGCGCTGCGCGTGGCGCGGGGCCGATGACCGCCGTCGTCCTCGTGGCGGGGGCCTGGCACGGCGCCTGGTGCTGGGAGCGGGTGCTGCCGGCGCTGGAGCGGGCCGGGCACGCCGTCGTCCCCGTGCCGCTGACCGGGGTGGGGAGCGGGCGCACCAGCTCTCACCGGAGGTCACCCTCGCCACGCACGTCGAGGACGTCGTGACCGCCGTGCGGGCCGAGGAGTGCCGCGGCGCCGTGCTCGTCGGGCACAGCTACGGCGGGCTCGTGGTCACCGGCGCGGCGGACCGGCTGGGCGAGGAGATCGGCCGGCTGGTGTACGTCGACGCCGTCGTCCCGACGCCGGGGCAGAGCTGGGCCGACGGCAACCCGCCGGAGGTGCGGGCCGCCCGCCGGGCGGTCATCGCCGAGCACGGGCACCTCCCGCCGCCGCCGGTGTCGGCCTACGGGCTCACCGGGGGCGACGCGGCGTGGGTCGAGCGGCGGCAGACCCCGCAGCCGGGCGGGGTGTACGACGAGCCGCTGCACTTCGACGCCGACCGGTGGGCCGCCCGGCCGCGGACCTTCGTCGACTGCACCGCTCCCGCGCTGCCCACGATCGACCCCTCGCGGCGGCTGGTCCGGTCGCAGCCGGGGTGGGAGGTGGTCGAGCTGGTCACCGGCCACGACCCGATGGTCAGCGCGCCGGGCGAGCTGGCCGCCGTCCTGCTGGCGGTCGCGGGAGAGGGAGCATGAGCCGCCTCGTCGCCGTCGCGAAGCTCTTCCGCGGCGGCGGGCTGGCGTGGCTGCGCGCCTCCCGTGACGGCCTGGCCGCCGTCCGGGTCGCGGTGGGCGCGGCGGGCCTGTCCACCGGCGTGCTGGAGTGCCTGCGGGACGGGCCGGCCGACACCGCCTCGGTGCGCGCGCGGCTCGGTCTCGACGACGGGAACCTGCTCGAGCCGTGGCTGCGGGTGCTGCAGGGCCACGGACTCGTCCGCGCCTCGGCGGGCGGGTGGTCCCTGTCCCGGCGCGGACGTCGGTTGCTGGACGACGAGGTGGTGCGCGCGGCGTACGAGGGGTTCGCCGGCTACCACACCGGGCTCTACCGGGAGCTCCCTTCCCAGCTGCACGGCGGGCCGGCCCGCCGCGACATCGCGCAGCAGGGGGAGACGATCGCCCAGCTCACCCGCGCGATGGAGCCGGTCCTGCACGAGGCGCTGGTAGCCGCGGTGCGCGAGGTGCGGCCCACGCGGATCCTGGACGTCGGGTGCGGAGCGGGGCAGAACCTGGCCGCGATGCTGGTCGCGGGCCCGGCGGCCGAGGGCACGGGGATCGAGGTCGACGAGGCCGTCGCCGACATCGCCGAGCGGCTGCTCGCGCAGCGCGGGCTGGCCCGGCGGGCTCGCGTCCTGCGCGGCGACGTGCTGGCCCTGGCGGCCGGGGGCGAGGCCGGCGGCCCCTACGACCTCGCGCTCCTCGCCAACGTCGTCTACTACCTGCCGCCGGCCGAGCGGGTCCCGCTGTTCCGGGCCCTGGCGGGACTGCTGTCCGAGGGCGGCGCGCTGCTCGTCACGACGACCGCCGCAACGCCGGACCCGTTCAGCCGGCACTTCGACCTGCTGCTCCGCGCCCAGGGGGAGGGCATGGAGCTGCCCGAGGTCGAGCCGCTGCGCCGACAGCTCGCCGACGCGGGGCTGCGGCCCGAGCCGGCCCGGCGGCTCGTGCCGGGGCAGCCCCTGGTCGCCGTGCTGGCCCGCCGCTGAGCGGCCGAGCCCTCGACGGCCCGCCGCTACCCGTGCAGCCGTCGGTGCAGCTCGTGGACCTCCTCGTCGAGGCCGGGCACCGGGCCCTCGACCGGCACGCCCGGGGCGATCTCGTTGACGGGAAGGGCCGTCACCGGTGGCGGCGGGACGTCGAGCTCGGCCAGCCAGGACACGAGCTGGGCCGACGAGCTGGCGTAGACGATGCGGCCCAGCCCGACCCAGCCGTGCGCGGCGGCGCACATGGGGCAGTGCTCCCCGGAGGTGTAGACGGTCGCGGCGGCCCGCTCCTCGGGGCTCATGTGCTCGGCGGCCCAGCGGGCGATGGCGAACTCCGGGTGCTGGGTGGCGTCGCCACCGGCCACGTGGTTGGTGTCCTCGAAGCGGACCCGGCCCCCGGCGTCGACCAGCACCGACCCGAAGGGCTCGTCGTCGGCCTCGAGCGCGGCGCGAGCGAGCGCCACGCAGCGGCGCAGGTGGGCGAGGTCCGCGTCGTCGACCATGCGCCCATCCTGGCCCACGCGACCCTCGCCGACTGCCCGGCCGAGCTGGACCGGTGGCTCCGGCTGGACGCGTCGATCCCGGACGGGATCGACGCGCTCGGCGGCCTGCTGCCGGAGGAGGACGTCGAGCAGGCACGCGCCGAGTGGACGCTGCTGCGGCCGCCGGCCGAGGACCCGGCCGCCTTCGCCGTGGCGTTCCCCGGCGCGCACGTGCGGCCGGTGCACGGGGACGCCCTGTTCCACAACCTCCTCCCGACAGCCGCCGGGCCCGTGGTCTCCGACCTCGAGCACGTCCACCGCGGGCTGCGGGAGTGGAACCTGGCAGGCGCACCACCGGACGTACGAGCCGGCTACGCCGCCGGGCCGCGCGCCGGGGTCTCCCGCCGCTGGACGACCAGTTGGCCGCGGTGGCCGAGCGCGGGCGCGACCTCCAGCTGCTCGCCGTCCTCCCGCTGGGTGTCGAGCTGCCCGCACTGTTCGACGGGCTGGCGCCGCTGGTGCAGGCCTGGCGGGAGAAGCCGCCGCTGGCCCACCTGCTGAGCTGAGCGCCCGGGCCTCGTGATCCGTCGTCCCCGGGGGGCACACTGCCCGCCATGCCACCTCTCCCGATGCCCGACGACTGGCAGCGCGCGCTGGTCGTGGCCGCGCACCCCGACGACATCGAGTACGGACTGGCCGCTGCCGTGGCCGTGTGGACCGCGGCCGGCAAGGAGGTGCACTACCTGCTGGCCACGCGTGGCGAGGCGGGGATGGCCGGGGTGCCACCGCACGAGGCCGGGCCGCTGCGCGAGGAGGAGGAGCGGCGTTCGGCAGCCGTCGTCGGCGTCAGCGAGGTGGAGTTCCTCGACCACCGGGACGGCACGCTGGTGGCCGGACCGGACCTGCGGCGCGACCTCGCCGGGGCGATCCGGCGGCACCGTCCCGAGCTCGTCGTGACCGGCTACTTCGGCGCGACCTGGACCCCGCCCGGTGTGTCACCGGCGTACGTGAACTCCGCGGACCACCGGGCGCTCGGGCAGTGCGTCATCGACGCGGTCGCCGACGCCGCGAACGAGTGGATCTTCCCGGACCTGACCGAGGAGCGCTGGAGCGGCGTGCAGTACATCGCCGTCGGGGAGCTGACCGACCCGCCGCACGAGATCGATGTCAGCGACACGGTGGAACTGGCCGTCGCCTCGCTCACCGAGCACCGCCGCTACCTGGAGCTGCTCTCGGACGACCCGGTCGACGTGCAGGCACGTCAGGTCGTCGACATGTCGACCCTGACCGAGGACGGTGGCCGCCGGGTCGGCTTCCGGCTGTTCTGGGGATGACCACCGCCTAGACTGCTCAGCACGACGGACGAGTCGGCTGGGCGGTCGCGTCGGCGGGGGAGACCCCGTCGCCGAGGAACGTCCGGGCTCCACAGGGCAGGGTGGTCGCTAACGGCGACCCGGGGTGACCCGCGGGACAGTGCCACAGAGAACAGACCACCGGCGGCTCGCCGCCGGTGACGGTGAAACGGTGGTGTAAGAGACCACCAGCGCGCCGGGTGACCGGTGCGGCTCGGTAAACCCCACCCGGAGCAAGGTCGAGAGGGACGGCGGTCCGCCGCCGTCCTGCGCAGGCGTTCGAGGGCTGCCCGCCCGATGCCTGCGGGTGGACCGCTGGAGCCTGCCGGCAACGGCAGGCCTAGATGGATGACCGCCCATCGGGATGCCGTGAGGCACCCGTGGACAGAACCCGGCGTACAGGCCGACTCGTCCGTCGCCCGCCGCTGAGCTGCAGGAGTGCAGTCGAAGGTGGGCGGCAGTCCGCACCGGGTCCGCACCTCGGCCGAGGACGGCGTCCACCGCGGCACGTGTCCGGTCGTCCGAGCCGGGCCACAGGCGCATCCCCGACCGGCCGTGCCGAGCGAACCGGCGGGACCGATGAGATCGTCCGCATCCGCCGGTCCGAGCTCCCGGACCGGATCGTGGACCAGGAGGACGCATGCGGAAGATCGTCGTGCACATGATGCTGTCGCTGGACGGCTACTTCGAGGGGCCGGACCACGACCTGAGCTGGCACCTCGTTGACGAGGAGCTGCACGCGCACTTCAACGAGCAGCTCGCGACCAACAGCGCCTTCATGGAGGGTCGGGTCAGCTACGAGCTCATGGAGGAGTTCTGGCCGACCGCCGACCAGAACCCGGACTCCTCGCCGATCATGCGCGAGTTCGCCGGCATCTGGCGGGCGGTGCCGAAGATCGTGTTCTCCCGCACGCTGCGGGAGGTCGGCCCCAACGCCTCGCTGCGGGCAGAGGTGGACCCCGACGAGATCCGCGCACTGAAGCAGCAGCCCGGCGGGGACATGACGCTCGGCGGGGTCGACCTGGTCGAGACCTTCCGCCGGCTGGACCTGGTCGACGAGTACCGGCTCTACGTCAACCCGGTCGTCATCGGCCGCGGTCGACGGCTGTTCGAGACCGCCGACGACCCCACCGACCTGGAGCTGGTGGAGAACCAGCGGTTCGGCAACGGCGTCGTCCTGCTGCGCTACGCCGTCCGACGGCCCTGAGCGCCGACGTCGAGCGGTCCCGGCGAGCCGGAGGCCGCGCTCGAGTCCGCACGGTGTCCGCAACACGGCCAGGAACAGCCGTCCGCGGCCAACCGGCGTCAACCGCACACGGCTGGTCAGGCCCGCGATCGACGTCGGTCGACCATGGCAGAGGACCCCACCACGTGCCCCGGCGTAACGGCCGACTCATCCGTCGACCGCCGGTGACCTGTGGATGCGGCCCGCGGTCAGCTGCCGTCGACCAGGCCATCCCGGACGGCGATCGACAGGACCTCGAGCTTGGAGTGCGCCCCGAGCTTGGCCGAGAGGTTCGCCACGTGGTTCCGGACGGTGTGCACGCTGATCGTCAACCGCTGGGCGATGTCGGCGTTGGACAGCCCCCGTGCCAGCAGGTCGAGGATCTCGCGCTCGCGCTCGGTCAGCGTGGCCCCGCTGCCACCGCCCTGTCTGCGCAGGCGTGGCAGGAGCCGGGTCAGCAGCCTGGCGTTGACCACGGACTCGCCCTGGGCCGCAGCCCGCACGCCCTCCATGAGGTCGTCCAGCTGCTGCGTCTTGGCGATGAACCCCGCGGCACCGGCCTCCATGGCGGCGACGAGGACGCGAT
This sequence comes from Geodermatophilus obscurus, assembly GCF_900143215.1. GTDB lineage: Bacteria > Actinomycetota > Actinomycetes > Mycobacteriales > Geodermatophilaceae > Geodermatophilus > Geodermatophilus obscurus_A. Next base: position 30,487 of record NZ_FRDM01000005.1, read on the forward strand.
CGGAGGTCGTGGCGGTCAGCACCACGATCCTCGCGGAGGGCTGGACGGCGTGCAGCCCGACGATGGCCGCCACGCCGTCGCCGTCGGGCAGGCGGTGATCCAGGAGGACGACGTCGGGAGCGGTCGACGCCATCAGGTCCCGCGCCTCGGCGATCGACGTCCCCTGCCCGACGACGACCAGGTCCGGCTCGGACTGCAGTGCCTGGGCGAGGCTGGCGGCGAACATCCGGTGGTCGTCGACGACCAGGACCCGCACCGGAGCGGGCGGGGGCCCGTCAGGAGTTCCGGGCCCGATCACCCTCGGAGTCTGGCACGCACCGGGCGGGGTGGTCGCCTGCTGTGCGGGCGACCACAGGGGCGGTGCGCACCCACCACGACGAGCGGGCCGGGCTGCGCCGGCACGCTCCTGGTGTCCCCGGTCCGCGGCGAGATCACTGCCGGGATCGCTGACGACCCCCGGATCGGATCCGCCGTGGCCGGGCTGGTGGAACGGGAGACGGACCTCCGCCCACCTGCTCACGGGGGCCCTCGCCGGCGACCTCCCCCTGTTGCTGCGCCGGTGCGTGGAGGGCCACCTCGTCGTGGGTGTGCCCGGGGCGGCCGACCTCGTCCGCCGCCTGCTCACCTGCTGCCCGCGGACCCGACCGCGGCGCGCCGGCGAGTTCCGCGCCCGGCACGGGGAGGAAGAACGACACGGCGGTGCCGACCCCGCCGGGCCCGGGCCGGGACCGCCACCAGCCGCCCGACGCCAGCGCCCGGTCGCGCATCGCCACCACACCGGAGTGCCGGCGCCCCGAGCGCGCCATCGCCGCAGGATCCACCCCGCGGCCGTCGTCCACGACCTGCACCTCCACGCCACGACCGGTCGCGTCGACGGTCACGGTGACCGAGCGTGCCCGTGCGTGCTTGCGGGCGTTGACCATCGCCTCGCGGGCGATCCGGTACGCGGACACCCGCACCTGCTGCGGGAGCAGCGCCTGCCCCCGCTCCTCGACCGACCACGCGACGTCGCCGTCCTCGAACACCTGGGCCGCCGCGTCGCGCAGCCCGTCGGTCAGCGACGCGTCGAGGACCGGCGTCTCCAGCTCGAACAACAGCGAGCGCAGCCGCACGCCGGCGCCGTGGACGGCGTCCATCACGGTCTCGACGCCGGCTACTTCCTCCGGTGCACGTGCGCGCAACCGGTTCCGCAGGGCGCCCAGGCGCAGGTCCACGGCCGCCAGCGCCTGGATGGAGTCGTCGTGGACGTCGGCGGCGATGCGGGCGCGCTCGTCGTCCTGGGCCTCGACGAGGCGTTCGCCCAGCGCGCGCTGGCGGGCCTCGGTGAGCACCCGCAGCTCCCGGAACGTCAGGGCCGTCCGCCCGACCATGAGCACGCCGGCGGCCAGTGCGAGGACCGCGGCGACCGGGCTGGTCCCGGACACGCTGCCGTGGAACAGCAGCCCGAGGACGGCGAGGCCGCAGACGCCGGGCAGGACCAGGACGGTGACCCCCTCCAGGTCCACGGTCCGCGACTCCGTCGAGCGCAGGGACGCCAGCGCCGCGCCGGCCAGCAGCAGCCGGGCCAGCAGCCACCCCAGGTCCACCGGCTCGCCCCCCACGTAGGCGTCGCTCGCCACCAGGCCGGCGTAGACCGCGTCGGTCACGAAGAAGGTCCCGAACGACGCGCACAGCAACCACCAGGACCAGCCGGCGCCCCTCCCGAGCATGGCGAGTGCGGCGACCGCCAGGGCCAGCAGGAGCAGGTCGGCGATCGGGTAGGCCGTGGTCAGCGTCGCGACGCCGTCTCCTCCGAGGGGCACGGTTGCTCCCTCGACGTAGTTCTCGGCCAGCGCGGCGGCGGTCAGGCCGGCGATCAGCCCGTCGAGCGAGAGGCTGAACGGCATGCTGCGGGCCCGGGTACGCAATCCCAGGACCAGCCCGGCGGCGAGCAGGGCGTAGAAGAGCAACCACCCCGCGTCGGCCCACGACGGGCTCGGGATCGGGTCGAGGTGCTGGTAGTACGCGAAGTAGGCGGTGCTGCCGGCGAAGGCGGCTCCGAGACCCGCGGTCATGAGCAGCCAGGCCGCCCGGTCCCGGCGGTCGACGAGGACGCGGAGCGCGAGCACGAGGATGACGAGGCCGTCGACGGCCATGTTGAGCCACCAGTCGAGAGCCGCCCGGTAGCCGGGCGTGAGGCGCACGCCCGGCACGAGGGTGACCGCGTAGACCGCGCCGAGCGCCAGCGTCAGCCAGGTCGTCGTCCGCACCAGCGAGGTGGTCGAGTGCGGCACGTCGCCTCCCGCATCCCGCCGCCGGCCGTGCTGCACGAGCGGGTGTCCCCGATGTCATCCGTCGGAGCCGGCGGCCAGGACTATAGGCGGTGCGACTGGGGAGGAGCCGGGTCCGGCGAGGGTCGGCGAGGACCTACCGGCAGCGGAGGACGCCGGTGTCGACGAGGTGCTCGGCCAGGCGGCGCACCGTGCTGTGGGTGTGCATCGACGCCCGGGCCAGGATGCGGAACGCCCCGTCGGGGGTCACCCCGTGGCGCTCCATGAGCATGCCCCTGGCCTGCTCGATGACCGCCCGCGACGCGAACGTCACCTCCAGGCGGTCCGCCCGCTCCACGGCGCGTCGGTAGCGGGACAGGGTCCCGGCGGCCAGCGCGGCGTAGAGCCCGAACCGCGTGGCGGTCGACCGGCTTCCCTCGTCGAAGCCGTTCGGTCGCTGCGCGTAGAGGTTGAGCGATCCCGACACCTGCGGAGCGTCGATGACCAGGGGCACCGACAGGGAACTCAGCGCGCCGCTCCCGGCGGCTCGCCGCGCGTAGTCCGGCCAGCGGGTCTCGCTGCGGGTGTCGGGGACATCGGCGATCTGCCGCGTTACGGCGGCGTGCAGACAGGGGCCGGAACCGCACTCGTACTGGCCCTCGTCCAGGTCCACGGCGAGCAGGCCGGTGGCCACGACGGTGGACGGGTGCTCCCGGACCACCAGCGTGACCGAGGCCTCGGGGTTGCCGGGCAGCACCGTGCTGGCCAGGTCGGTGACGCGCTGCAGCGCCCCCTCCATCGGCTGCTCGCGTCCCGACGGCCGGCTCAGGTACTCCAGGACCTCAGCGACGGCGGATGGGTGTGGTTGTCGTTCCGGGGACATCGGCGTCCCTCTCCGACTCGCCGGACTCCGGGTCGAGCTCAGCCCCGGAGCCCGCACCCGGATTCCGCGTGTGACGAGTGCTCGCCGTCCGCGCGCCGGGGTAGCGGGGGCGCCCAGCGCGAGCACCACGCTACTCGGGTGGCGCGACATTGTTGTGCGCGGGGGAACCCCGGTGCGGACGGTCCACGGGAACACCAGCGGTACCGGGGGTGCTGTCCACCCTGTGAGCGTCGCCCCCGCACCGACCGTGTCGTTCGACGACCGCTTCGCCCGCGAGCTGCCGGAGATGGCGGTCCCGTGGCAGGCCGACGAGGCGCCGGACCCGCGGCTGCTCGTGCTGAACGACGCGCTGGCCATCGAGCTCGGCCTCGACCCGGGTGCGCTGCGCAGCCCGGAGGGCGTGCGCCTGCTGGTCGGCACGGCCGTGCCCGACGGCGCCAAGCCGGTCGCACAGGCCTACGCCGGCCACCAGTTCGGCGGGTTCGTCCCGCGCCTGGGTGACGGCCGCGCGCTGCTGCTCGGCGAGCTGACCGACGTCGAGGGCCGGCTGCGCGACCTGCACCTCAAGGGCTCGGGCCGCACGCCGTTCTCCCGCGGCGCCGACGGGCTGGCCGCGGTCGGGCCGATGCTGCGCGAGTACGTGATCAGCGAGGCGATGCACGCCCTCGGCATCCCCACGACCCGATCGCTCGCCGTGGTGGCGACCGGCCGCCCGGTGCGCCGCGAGACCCTGCTGCCGGGCGCCGTCCTGGCCCGCGTCGCGGGCAGCCACCTGCGGGTGGGCAGCTTCCAGTACGCCCGCGCCACGGGGGACGTCGACCTGCTGCGCCGGCTCGCCGACCACGCCATCGCCCGCCACGGGGTCGGGTCGGGTGACGGTGGAGCGGCGGATGCGCAGAACCCGTACCTCGCGCTCTTCGAGGCCGTGGTCGCCGCCCAGGCGTCGCTCGTCGCGCAGTGGATGCTGGTCGGCTTCGTGCACGGCGTCATGAACACCGACAACACGACGATCTCCGGCGAGACCATCGACTACGGGCCCTGCGCCTTCCTCGACGCCTTCGACCCGGCCACCGTGTTCAGCTCGATCGACGCCGGCGGGCGGTACGCCTACGGCAACCAGCCGATCGTGGCCGAGTGGAACCTCGCCCGGTTCGCCGAGGCGCTGCTGCCGCTGCTCGCCGACGACCAGGAGCAGGCGGTCGCCCTCGCGATCGAGGCGCTCGAGCGGTTCCGCCCGCAGTACAACGCCGCCTGGACGGCGGGCATGCGGGGCAAGCTCGGCGTGCCCGAGGGGCTGGACGACGAGATCGCCACGGCGCTCGTCGAGGAGCTGCTCGGCCTGATGCAGGAGAGCCGCGTCGACCTGACGTCGTTCTTCCGCGCGCTGGGCACCGCGGCCCGCGGCGACGCCGAGCCCGCGCGCCTGCTCGTCCTGGACCTCGCGCGGTTCGACTCCTGGCTCGAGCGGTGGCGCGCCCTCGGCCCGGACGCCGAGACCATGGACCGGGCCAACCCCGTCTACATCCCGCGCAACCACCTCGTCGAGGAGGCCCTGACGGCCGCGACCGAGGGAGACCTGGCCCCGCTGCAGCGGCTGCTCGAGGTGCTGGCCGCCCCCTACGAGGAGCGGCCGGGTCTCGAGCGCTACGCGGCCCCGGCGCCCGGCGGCACCGGCCCCTACCGGACCTTCTGCGGCACCTGAGGCTTTGCCGGACCGGCAACGATCCTTGCCGTCGGAGCAGCGTTCGCCGCACCGTTGCCGTGGAGGTGGTCACGGTGACCGACGAGCTGAGGAACGAGTACGACGTCGTGGTGGTCGGCGGGGGCGCGGCGGGGCTGAACGGAGCCCTCGTGCTGGCCCGGTCGCGGCGGTCGGTGGGAGTGGTCGACGCAGGCGCGCCGCGCAACGCACCCGCGACGGGCGTGCACGGGCTGCTGGCCCGCGAGGGCATGCCGCCCGGCGAGCTGCTCGAGCGGGGACGGGCCGAGGTCCGCTCCTACGGCGGTTCGGTGGTCGACGGCGAGGTCGTCACGGCGGCCCGGGACGGCGACGGCCTCACCGTCGGGCTGGCGGACGGGCGCACCACCCGCGCGCGCCGGCTGCTGGTCACCACCGGGCTGGTCGACGAGCTGCCCGACGTACCCGGGCTGCGCGAGCGGTGGGGACGGGACGTGCTGCACTGCCCGTACTGCCACGGCTGGGAGGTGCGCGACCAGCCCATCGGCGTGCTGGCCTGCGGGCCGATGGCGGTGCACCAGGCGCTGCTGTTCCGGCAGCTCAGCGCCGACGTCACCCTGTTCGCGCACACCCAGCCGGCCCCGATCGGTGAGCAGGCCGAGCAGCTGGCCGCCCTGGGCATCCCCGTGGTGACCGGCGAGGTGGCCGGGCTGGAGCTGGCCGACGACCGGCTCGTCGGCGTGCGGCTGGCCGACGGCTCGGTGGTCGAGCGCCGGGCGGTCGCGGTCCAGTCGCGGATGGTGGCCCGCGCCGGCTTCCTCGCCGGGCTCGGGCTCACCCCGGTGCCGCACCCCTCGGGGATGGGGGAGCACCTCGCCGCCGACGCCGCCGGGCGCAGCGACGTCCCCGGGATCTGGGTCGCCGGCAACGTCACCGACCTGGCCGCCCAGGTCGGCGCGGCCGCGGCAGCAGGGGCGTTCGCCGCGGCGCAGGTGAACGCCGACCTCGTCGCCGAGGACACCCGCCGGGCGGTCGCCGCGTCCCACGAGCCGCTGGTGGTGTGACCAGCGTCCGGTGTCGTCCAGGAATGGCGGGCGCCGGTCCCGCCTTGGCCCTTCCGTCTGGCCAGCGTGGGCCGCCCCTGACACCGCTCGACGAATGGACGACCGTGACCGACCTGCAGGACCGCGCTGACGCTGCGCCGCTCGCACCGACGACTGCGGCCGCCCCGCCCAACCGGGCGCTGCTCGCGCTCCTCCTCGGCGCCTTCGTCGCCATCGGGCCGCTGACCATCGACATGTACCTGCCCGCGCTGCCGACCATCACGGCGGAGCTGGGGACGACGTCGGCGATGGTCCAGCTGACCCTCACCGGCACGCTCATCGGCCTGGCCCTGGGGCAGCTGGTGCTCGGTCCGCTGTCCGACGCGTTCGGGCGGCGGGGTCCGCTGCTGGCCGGGACGGCGCTGTACGTGGTGGCCTCCGCGCTGGTCCTGGTCGCCCCGAGCATCGAGGTGCTCGGCGCGCTGCGGGTGCTGCAGGGCGTGGGCACCGCGGCCGGCGCGGTGGTCGCCATGGCGATCGTCCGCGACCTGTTCACCGGGCGGGCGGCGGCCACGATGCTGTCCCGCCTCTTCCTGGTGCTCGGGGCCGCGCCGGTGCTCGCGCCGACCCTCGGCGGGGAGCTGCTGCGGTTCACCAGCTGGCGCGGCATCTTCGCCGTCCTCGCGGTCTACGGACTGCTGCTGCTCGCCGTCGGCGCGCTCGGCCTGCGCGAGACGCTGCCGCCGTCCCGGCGGAGCACCCGCGGGGTCGCCGGCACGCTGCGCACCTACCGGGGGCTGCTCCGCGACCGCACGCTGGTCGGCCTGGTGCTCGTCGCGGGCCTCACGATGGCCGGGCTGTTCAGCTACGTCTCGGGGTCGTCCTTCGTCTTCCAGCGGCAGTACGGCCTCGACGAGCAGCAGTTCGGGCTGCTGTTCGGCGCCGGGGCCGTCTGGCTGATCGCGGCCACCCAGCTCAACCCGGTGGTGCTGAAGCGCTGGGCGCCGGCCCAGGTGCTCGTGGCGGGCGTCGTCGCCGGCGCCCTCTCCGGCGCGGTGCTGCTCGCCCTGGCGCTCACCGGCACCGGTGGGCTGCCCGGCGTCGTCGTCCCGCTGTGGGCGATGCTCTTCGCCTCCGGCCTGGCGCTGCCCAACGCCCCGGCCCTCGCGCTGTCCCGGCACGGGGAGGCGGCCGGCTCGGCCGCGGCGCTGCTGGGTGCGGTGCAGTTCGGTGTCGGCGCCGCGGTGTCCCCGCTCGTCGGCCTGCTGGGCAACGACGCCGCGGCGATGGGCGCGGTCATCCTCGGCGCGCTGCTGCTGGCGATCGTCGTCCTCGCCACCGTCGTGCGGCCCTGGCAGCTGACCGACGCGCCGGAGGAGCACGCACCCGCCGCCGTCCACCGACCCTCGGCCGGTTGACGACCGGGTAGCCGCGCGTCCACGGTTCCCTGGTGCGGAACGAGCACCGGGGCGGCCGGCCGACCCCGGACGGGGGTGTGGTCGACCGTCGCGGGCTGGGCCTGCTGACCGCCAGCCACGTCGTGGACGACCTGTACCAGGGGGCGGTGCCCGCACTGCTGCCGTTCCTGGTGCTCGAACGGGGCTACTCCTACGCCGCCGCCACCGGGATCACGCTGGCCGCCACCGTGCTGTCGTCGGTGGTGCAGCCGGCCTTCGGCGTCCTGGCCGACCGCCGCCCGCTGCCCTGGCTGCCCGCGGTGGGCCTGCTGGTCGCCGGGGTGGGCATCGGGCTGGCCGGCCTCGGCGACGCCTACTGGTGGACGTGGGCGGCGGTGGCGCTCTCCGGCCTCGGCGTGGCCGCCTACCACCCCGCCGCGGCCCGGGCGGCCCGCGCGGCTGCCGGCGCCTCCGCGCAGGGGATGAGCTGGTTCGCCGTCGGCGGCAACGCCGGCCTCGCCCTCGGCCCGGTCGTGGTCACGCCCGTGCTGCTGGCGTACGGCGTGGCGGGGACGCCGCTGCTGGCGCTGCCGGCCCTGGTCACGGCCGTCGTCCTGCTGGCGCTGGCCCGCCGGGCCGGCGCCCGTCCGCGGCCCGCCGCCGCAGCCGGCCGGGTGCCGGAGCGGGACGACGACTGGCGGTCCTTCGGCTGGCTGACCGGGATGGTGGTGATCCGCTCGGTCCTCTACTTCGGGGTGTCGTCCCTGATCGCGCTGCACGTCATCGACCGCTTCGGCGTCTCGACCTCGGCCGGCTCGGCGGCACTGGCCACCTTCCTCGGTGTCGGGGCGGTCGGCACCCTCGCCGGCGGCTGGCTCGCCGACCGGTGGGGTCGGCTGCCGGCCATCCGGCTGGGCTATGCGCTCACCGTCCCGGGGCTGGTCCTGCTGGTCGTCGCGCCGTCCTGGCCGGTCGCGCTCGCCGCCGCCGTCCTGCTGGGCGTCGGGCTCTACCTGCCCTTCTCCGTGCAGACCACCGTCGGGCAGGAGCTGCTCCCCAACCGGGTCGGCACGGCCTCGGGCGTCACCATCGGCCTGGCCGTCTCGGCCGGCGGCGCCGTGACACCCCTCTTCGGACTGCTGGCCGACGCGCACGGCCTGGCCTGGTCGCTGGCCGCCCTGCTGCCCCTGCCGCTGCTCGCGCTGCTGGTCAGCCTGCGGCTGCCCGGGCCTCCCGCCTCGGCGCGCGCGGCGGATCCCGCCGTGGGAGGCCGCCGGGGCTCCCCACCCGAGCGGGCCGCCCCGCACCGCTGACGCCTCGACCAGCAGGGGCGCGACCCGGCCGCGACGGCGCGGTCGGGTCCTGCCGATACTGACCCCCGTGGCGGGGGGAGGTGCGGGCCGGCGGATCCCCTTCTGGCCCCGCACCCGGGTCCGCCGTCCCGCGGACGCCGTCCGGCTGGCGCTCGCGGCCGGTGCGCTGCTCGTCCTGGTCCTGCTCGCCGTACGGGTACCCGGCGTGCCCACTCCCGGGATCGCCCTCGCGGACGCCGTCCTGGGCGGACTGCCGCGCACCCTGCTGTCGGTCGCCAACGGCGTCGCCTCGCTCGGCGTGCTGGCCGTGCTCGGCGCCGTCCTGCTGGACGCGCTCCGGCACCGCCGCTTCACCGCCGTCTCCGCCGTCCTGGCCTGCGCGCTGGCAGTCGGGCTCGGCGAGGCCGCGGAGTGGCTGCTGGGCGGGGAGGACCTGCTGGGCCCGGCCGAGGACGCGGCGGTGACCCCGATCGCCGCCGCGGTCGGCCTGCTGGTCGGCGGCGACCTGCAGCGACGCCCGCGCTGGTCGGCGCCCGCCCGTGTGGCGCTCGGGGCGGCGCTGCTCTGCGCGCTGGCGCTGGGCAGCCTCACCCTGCTCAGCGGAGCCGTCGCCGTCCTCGCCGGAGCCGCGGCGGGTCTGACCGTGCGGGTCCTGCTGGGCGTCGTCCCCGCCCGCCCCGACGAGGAGCGGATCCGCGCCGTCCTCGCCGCGGCCGGCCTCCCGGTGACCGGGCTGCGGCCGCTGCCGCACCCGCCGGAGAGCCTCCGCTACGCCGCCGCCTCACCCGGCGGCGACCTCGAGGTCACCGTCGTCGACCCCGACCGGGGCGGTGTCTCGCTGGCCCGTCGCGCGGTGTCGCTGCTGCGGCTGCGGTCCTCGGTCGTCGGCCGGCCCGCGCTGACGCTGCGCGGGCAGCTGGAGCGGGAGGCGCTGTGCGCGGGGATCGCCCGCGCGGCCGACGTCCCCGCGCCGGCGGTGCTGACGATGCTGTCCGCGGGCCCGGCGCTGCTGTCGGTGGCCCGACCCCTGCCGGGCACCCCGCTGTCGGCCGCGGACGGCGACCCGACCGCCCGGCTCCGCGCCGCCTTCGCCGCGCTGCGGCGCGTGCACCGGGCCGGCCTGTCCCACGGCGCGCTGAACCCGGACTCCGTCGTCCTGCTGCCGGACGGCGGGGTCGGTTTCACCGGGTGGCAGTCCGCGCAGCCCGCGGCCGCCGAGCTGCAGCGCGAGCTGGACGTCGTGGCACTGCTGGTCAGCGCGGCCGTGCACGCCGGCGTGCCCGGGGCGGTGGCCGCCCTGCGGGCGGGCTACGGGTCCGAGCCGGCGGCGGAGGTGCGACTCGCGGCCCTGGCCCAGCCCCTGGTGCTGCCGCCGCCCCTGCGCGACGCGGTGCGCCGGACCGGCGTCGTCGGCGACCTGCGGACCGAGCTGGCCGGGTCGACCGGAGCGGACCACGCGACGGCGCCGCGGCTCGAGCGCGTCCCGCTGCGGACGATCGTCACCGTGGCGGCGGCGACGATCGCCGCCTACGTGCTGGCCTCCCAGCTCTCCGAGGTCAGCCTCGCCAGCGCGCTGAGCGCGGCCCGCTGGGAGTGGCTCGCCGTCGCGGTCCTCGGCTCGGCGGTGACCTACGTCGGCGCGGCGCTGATCTTCCAGGCCTTCGTGCCCATCGACCTGCCGCTGGCCCGCACCACGCTGGTGCAGGTCGCGACCGCCTTCGTCACGTTGGTGACCCCGCCGACCGTGGGGCACGTCGGGCTCGGCATCCGCTACCTGCACCGCGCCGGCGTCCCGCTGGCGACCGCCGCGGCCAGCGTGGCGGTGAGCCAGCTCGTCACCGTCGTCGTCACCGTGGCGGTGCTGCTGGCGTGCAGCTGGGTCAGCGGAGTCTCGGGGACCCGCCCGGCGCTGCTGCCCAGCGGCGAGGTCCTCGTCGTCCTGCTCGCGGCGACGGCGGTGCTCGTCGTCGTGGCCCTGCTGCCCCCGACCCGGCGGCTGCTGCACCGGCGCGTCGAGCCGCTGCTGCGCCAGACGCTGCCCCAGCTGCTCGCCGCGCTGACCCAGCCGCGCCGCCTCGGGACGGCGGTGCTCGGCATCCTGCTGCTCAACGGCGGCTACGTGCTGGCCCTCGACGCCTCGCTGCGCGCCTTCTCCGCGTCGCTGTCCCTGCCGACGCTCGTCGTCGTCTACCTCGCGGCGTCCACGATCGGGTCGGCGGCGCCCACGCCCGGCGGGCTCGGCGCCGTCGAGGCCGCCCTCGTCGGCGCCCTGACGGCCACCGGTGTCCCGGTGACCGCCGCGCTCACCGCCGTGCTCGCGTTCCGGACGGCGACGTTCTGGTTGCCGGCGCCGTTCGGTTGGCTCGCCTTCCTCGTGCTGCAGCGCAGGCAGCACATCTGATCCCATGGGCCGCCGAGCAGCGTCCTGCACGAGCCCGGTGGTCCGGGCCCGGACCACCGGGCTCATCGGGTTCGCGGCTGTGGCCGCTGGTGCCCGGCCCGAACCGAGCCTGACGTCCCGGCCGGCCGGTCCGGTCAGAGCGCCAGGAGCCCGCCCACCGCGCCCGCCACGACGCCGACCAGCAGCAGCACGGCGGCGGCGGCACGGTCGAACCGATTGCCCAGCAGGGAGTCCAGCAGGCTGCTGAGCTCAGCGAGCCGGACGGGAGCCTCCGGCTCACGTCCCGCCATGCCGCCGTCGCGCCAGCGACGCAGGGTGGAGCCGGTCCGACGGGCGTCTGCCACCAGCATCGCCAGGCCGGTCACCTGAGCGAGCAGCGCCACGGAGAAGCAGACGACGGCCAGGGCGACCTGCGCGGTCTCGCTCATGCCGCCGAGAGTGCCGGAAACACCGATCCGGTGGGACGACGGACCCGTGCCACCGACCGGGTCGGCGCCGTGCGCCGCTCACCAGCCGCGGCCGAGCACGCGGCGGCTCGCGCCGTCCCCGAACCGGTGGCGTTGCCGCACCCGCGGGCCGGACCGTGCCATCGTCGCCCCGTGCTCGCCGCCCTCGCCGTCGTCGCCCTGCTCCTCGGGGCGAGCGCGGGCCTGCTGGTCAACCGTGCCGCCGGCCGTTTCCCCTGGCCCCCGGGAGCAGGTGCCCGGGAGCTGCTGGGGCCCGGCCCGGTCGCCGTCCGCCCGCCGGTGGTCGAGGTCGCGACCGCGCTGCTGACGGCGCTCACCGTGCTGCGCACCGGGCCCACCTGGGAGCTGCCGGCGTTCCTGCTGCTCGCCGTCGTCGGGGTGCTGCTCGCCGTGGTGGACCTGCAGCACCGGCTGCTGCCCAACCGCGTGGTGCTACCGGCGCTGGCGGCGGGGACGGCGCTGCTGCTGCTCCCTGTCCTCGCCGACGGCGCGTGGAACGCACTGCTGCGGGCGGTGCTGGGCGCCGCGGCCCTGTTCGCGGTCTACCTCGTGCTCGCCCTCCTCTCGCCCGGCGGCCTGGGCATGGGCGACGTGAAGCTCGCCGCGCTCCTCGGCCTGTACCTGGGGTGGCTCGGCTGGGCGGCGGTCGTGCTGGGGGCGCTCGCCGGCTTCGTCGTCCAGGCCGTCGTCGCACTGGGCCTGCTGGCGACCCGGCGGATCGGGCTGCGCGGCGAGCTGCCCTTCGGCCCCGCGATGCTCGCCGGCGCCGCCCTCGTCATCGGCGGGACCGCGCTGCTGCCCTGAGCGTCCCGGCCACCTCCGCGGGGATGGCCGGGACCGGGCCGTCACGGGGGGTGACCAGCGGGATCGCGGTCACCCGGGCAGGTGGACGGCGTCGGCCGATCGAGCGAACGGGCCTCAAGCCGGCAGGCCGACGGCTCGACACCCCTTGGCAAGTGCCACGACGTGCGGGTCGCCCGACCCGCACCGGCCGGCACCGTCCCCAGGGAGTCCCCGTGCTCAACCTCATCAGCAACCCGCTGGCCACCATCGTCACGCTCTACTCGTTCGCCGAGGAGCGCCTCAAGCGCGAGGAGAAGGGCGCGACCGCCGTCGAGTACGGCCTCATGGTCGGCCTGATCGCCGTCGGCATCATCACCGCGGTCCTCCTGCTCCGCACCCAGCTGAGCGCGCTGTTCACCAGCATCGCCGGCTCCCTCGGCACCGCCGCCGCCGGCGGCGGCGCTCCGGCTGCCGGCTGACCCTCGCACCTGCCACGGCGCAGCGGCCCCGTCCCCCCGGGGCCGCTGCGCCGCGCCGCACCCAGGCCATGACAGCGGGAGGAGGTGGGGGACCGGTGCGCACCCGACTGCGCGACGAGCACGGCGCCGGTGCCGTGGAGTTCGCGATGATCGTGCCGCTGCTGCTCGTGCTGGTGCTGGGCATCGCCGAGTTCGGGCACGCGTTCCAGGTGCAGGGCACCCTGTCCGCCGCCGCCCGCGAGGGCGCCCGCGTCATGGCGCTGCAGAACGACCCGGCCGCGGCGCGCGCCGCCGTCCGGGGCGCCAGCCCCACGCTCGACCCGGCGGTCACCAACGCGCAGATCACCGTCACGCCCCAGACCGGCTGCCCCCTGACGAGCACGACCCAGAACGTGCGGGTGACCGTCGACTACCCGATGCCGTTCCTCACCGACTTCTTCGGCGCGCGCATCGGCCTGACCGGAACGGGGGTCATGCGGTGCAACGGCTGAAGCAGGACCCCGTCCTCCCCACCCTTCGCTCCGCTCAGGGCGGTGCCCGGGACGGGGCCGGAGAACGAGGCCGCCCTGCCCTCCGGCGGCGGCTGGCCGGCGAGCACGGCGCCTCGGCGGTGCTCCTCGCCCTGCTGCTGGTCCCGATCCTCGGGTTCACCGCGATCGCCGTCGACGTCGGCGCGCTCTACGCGGAGCGCGCCCGGCTGCAGACGGCGGCCGATGCCGCTGCCCTCGCCGTGGCCCGGAACTGCGCCCGCGGCGCCTGCGGCGACATGCGGGCCACCGCGCAGGACCTGGTCGACGCCAACCTCGGCGACGCCACCGCCGCCCCGCCGGTGCTCGCCAGTGACCCGTTCCGCGTCACGGTCACCGGCAGCACGCCCACCGAGCACTGGTTCGCGCCGGTCATCGGCCACGAGTCGACGCAGGTGACCGCCACCGCGACCGTCGCCTGGGGTGCGCCCGACGCCGGGACGGCGATGCTGCCGCTGGTCTTCTCCTGGTGCGAGTTCACGGCCCAGACCGGCGGGGGCATGCCCTCGACCACCACCGAGCGCACCATCGAGCTGCCGAAGAAGTCCGACACCGGCTGCACCGGGCCCTCCGAGATGTTCGTCCCCGGCGGCTTCGGCTGGCTGACCACCGACGGCGGGAACACCTGCCGGGCCACCAGCCGGGTGGGCGGCCGGTTCACCTCCGAGCCGGGCAACAGCCCGTCCAAGGGCTGCGATCCCGGCGACGTGGCCGCGCTCGTGGGCCGCACCGTGCTGCTGCCGATCTTCGACGAGGCCGGCGGCACCGGCAGCAGCGCCTGGTACCACGTCCACGGCTACGCGGCGTTCACGATCACCGCCTACCACTTCGGCGGCCAGTACGACTCCGGCAAGCCGTGCAAGGGCGAGGACCGCTGCATCCGCGGCTACTTCACCCGCTTCGTCGACGCCGGCGACTCCTTCTCCTACGGCCCCGGTGCGCCCTCCCTCGGCGCCTGGGTCCTCCGACTCGTCCGATAGGGGCCCTCGTGAGACGCCGACTGATCGCCGCCCTCGCGGCGCTCGTCCTCGCCGCCACCGGCGCCGTGGTCCTGCTGGCCTACGTGCGCGGTGCCGATGCCCGTGCCCTGGCCGGGGTGCAGACCGTGGACGTGCTCGTGGTCGACCGGCCGGTCGCGGAGGGGACGCCGGGGGAGGACCTGGCCGCGCTGGTCCGCACCGAGCGGCTGCCGGCCAAGGCCGCGGTCCCGGGCGGTGTCACCGACCTCGACGCGCTCACCGGTCGGGTCGCCACCGTCGACCTGCAGCCGGGGGAGCAGCTGCTGGCCACCCGCTTCGCCGCGCCCGAGGACCTCACCGTGCCCGGCACGGTGGCCGCCCCGGCGGGGACGTCGGAGGTCAGCATCCTGCTCGAGCCGCAGCGCGCCGTCGGCGGCCGGCTGGCGGCCGGCGACACGGTCGGCGTGCACGTGTCCCTGGAGGGCAGGACGCACGTCGTCCTCAACCGGGTGCTGGTCACCCAGGTGCAGGGTGCGCCGGCCCCCGCTCCGGACGGCGAGGCGACCGACACCGCCTCCACCGGCGGCGCCGCGCCCTCGGCCAGCCTGATGATCACCCTCGGGCTGCGCCCCGAGCAGGCCGAGGCGGTCGTCTTCGGCATGGAGCACGGCACCGTCTGGCTCTCCCTCGAGCCCGCGGGCGTCGACACGTCCGGCACCGAGGTCGTCACCCCCCAGAACGTCTACGAGAAGGACTGGTCATGAGTCGCGTGGTGCTCGGCGCAGCCGACGAGGAACTCGTGCTGCGCGTCAAGGAGGCGACCGACGGCGACGTGCACGTGCTGCCGGCCGGCCGGCTGCCCGCCGACCCGGCGCGGCTGTTCGAGCAGCTGGTCGACGGTGAGCTGCCCGACGTCCTGCTGATCGGCCCGCTCGCGCCGCTGCCGGAGGTGTTCGGCCTGGCCGCCCGCCTCGACGTGCAGTGCCCCGGCATCAGCGTCGTCCTGCTCGCCTCCCCGACCGCGGAGACGTGGCAGGCGGCCATGCGCGCCGGGGTCCGCGACCTGCTGCCGCCCACCGCGGACGCCGGCGAGCTGCGGGCCGCCGTCGAGCGCGCCGGCTCCAGCGCGGCCGGGCGGCGGCGGGTGCTGCGCCCGGCCGAGGAGACCGCCCGCTACACCGGCCGGGTGATCACCGTGGCCTCCCCGAAGGGCGGTGTCGGCAAGACCACCGTCTCGGCCAACCTCGCGATCGGCCTGACCGCGGCGGCGCCCCAGTCGACGGTGCTGGTCGACCTCGACGTCCAGTTCGGCGACGTCGCCTCCGCGCTGGGCCTGGCACCGGAGTACGCGCTGCCCGACGTCGCGCACGGCCCGGCGGCCGAGGACACCATGGTGCTCAAGACCTTCCTCACCCAGCACCCCAGCGGCCTGTACGCGGTGTGCGGAGCGGAGTCCCCGGCCGCCGGCGACACCGTGACCGCTGCCGACGTCAGCCGGCTGCTGACGTCGCTGGCCCGCGAGTTCCGCTACGTCGTCGTCGACACCGCGCCGGGGCTGTCGGAGCAGACGCTCGCCGCCCTCGACCGCGCCACCGACGTCGTCATGCTCAGCAGCATGGACGTCCCCGGCGTCCGCGGGCTGCGCAAGGAGCTCGACGTGCTCCGCGAGCTGTGCATGATCCCGGCCGGGCGGCACGTGGTCATGAACTTCGCCGACGCCCGGGGCGGGCTTTCGGTGCGCGACGTGGAGACCGCCATCGGCACCGGGGTGGACGTCGTCGTCCCGCGCTCGGCCGCGGTACCGGTGTCGACCAACCAGGGGGTGCCGATCGTCGCCGGCGGCCGCAAGGACCCGGCGGCCAAGGAACTGCGCCGCCTGGTGTCCCGGTTCGCCGCCACCCCGATCGTGCGGCCCGGCCGGTACCGCGCCAAGCACCGGGCGGCGTCGTGACCTCCGCCTCCGTGCACCGGGCGGCGTCGTGAACCTCTCCACGCGCCTCGCCGCGGTCCAGGGGCGGCACGCCGTCCCGGAGGCCGATGCGCCCACTCCGCTGCCGGCCCCCCGGGCCGCCGCCCCGGTGGCCGTGCCGCCGCCGACCGACGCCCTCGCCAAGCTCAAGGACCGCGTCGCCAAGGCGCTGTTCGAGCGCATGGGCAACCGGATGAACGACCCGTCGCTGTCCGAGGAGCAGCTGCGCACGATCGTCCTCGGTGAGCTCGACGAGGTCGTCGAGGAGGAGCGCGTCCCCCTGTCGGCCGAGGAGCGCGGGCGGCTCACCGCCGAGCTGGCCGACGACGTCCTCGGCTACGGCCCGCTGCAGCGGCTGCTCGACGACCCGAGCGTCACCGAGATCATGTGCAACGGCCCGGACGCGGTCTACGTCGAGCAGGAGGGCCGGCTGGTCCGCACCGCCGCGCGGTTCACCTCCGAGGAGCACCTGCGCCGCGTGATCGACCGGATAGTCTCCCGGGTGGGACGGCGGATCGACGAGTCCTCGCCGCTGGTCGACGCGCGGCTGGCCGACGGCTCCCGGGTCAACGCGATCATCCCGCCGCTGGCGTTCAGCGGGTCGACGCTGACCATCCGCAAGTTCGCCAAGGACCCGTTCACCGTCGACGACCTGATCGGCTTCGGCACCCTGTCGCCGGAGATGGCCGAGCTGCTGCGCGCCTGCGTGGCGGCCCGGCTCAACGTCATCGTCTCCGGGGGCACCGGCACCGGGAAGACGACGCTGCTCAACGTGCTCTCCTCGTTCATCCCGGACGGCGAGCGGATCGTCACCATCGAGGACGCGGTCGAGCTGCAGCTGCAGCAGGACCACGTCGTCCGGCTGGAGTCCCGGCCGCCCAACATCGAGGGCCGCGGGGCGATCACCATCCGCGACCTGGTGCGCAACTCGCTGCGGATGCGCCCCGACCGGATCGTGGTCGGGGAGTGCCGCGGCGGGGAGTCGCTGGACATGCTGCAGGCGATGAACACCGGCCACGACGGGTCGCTGTCGACGGTGCACGCCAACTCCCCGCGCGACGCGATCGCCCGGCTGGAGACCCTGGTGCTGATGGCCGGCATGGACCTGCCGCTGCGCGCCATCCGCGAGCAGATCGCCTCGGCCGTCGACGTCGTCGTCCAGCTGACCCGGCTGCGCGACGGCACCCGGCGGGTGACCCACGTGACCGAGGTGCAGGGCATGGAGGGGGAGACGGTCACCCTGCAGGACGCCTTCCTCTTCGACTACTCCGCCGGCGTCGACGCCGCGGGCCGGTTCCTCGGCAAGCCGGTGCCCACCGGGGTCCGGCCGCGGTTCACCGACCGCTTCGACGAGCTCGGCATCCGGGTCTCGCCGCGGGTCTTCGGCACGCCTCCGCCGCGGCGGGGGTGGGCCTGATGCTGCCCGTCGCGGGGCTGCTCGCGGTCACCGGCGCGCTGCTGCTGCTCGCCCTCGTCGTCCTCCCGGCCGGGCCGCGGCGGGTGCCGCTGTCCCGGCTCGACCCCGCGGTGGCGCCGCCGGCGTCCGCGCTGGCCGGCGTCTCGGCCGCGGCCGGCGCCGCGGTGGAGCGGGTGCTCGCCCGGCGCGGGCTGGTGGCCCGCGGCACGGCGGCGCTGGAGCGGGCGGGGGTGGCGATGCCGCTGCCGGACGTCGTCCTGCTGGTGGGCATGGCCACCCTCGTCCTCGGAGCCCTGGGCCTGCTGCTCGGCGGGGTGCCGCTGGCGGTCGTGTTCGCGGCGCCGGTCCCGCTGGGCACCAGGGTGCTGCTCGGGCTGAAGCGCGGACGGCGGCAGGCGGCGTTCGCCGACCAGCTCGACGACTCGCTGCAGCTCATGGCGTCGAGCCTGCGCGCCGGGCACAGCCTGCTGCGGGCGGTGGATGCCGTCTCCACCGAGGCGGCCTCCCCGACGGCGGAGGAGTTCGCCCGGATCGTCAACGAGACCCGGGTGGGCCGCGACCTCGGCGACGCCCTCGACGACGTGGCCGAGCGGATGGCCAGCGACGACTTCCGCTGGGTCGCCCAGGCGATCGGCATCCACCGGGAGGTCGGCGGCAACCTGGCCGAGGTCCTCGACACGGTCGGGCACACCATCCGCGAGCGCAACGCCATCCGCCGGCAGGTCAAGGCGCTGTCGGCCGAGGGCAAGCTCTCGGCGGTCGTGCTGATGGCCCTGCCCTTCGGCATCGTCGGCTTCCTGTCGGTGACCAACCCCGCCTACCTGGCCGGCTTCACCGAGGGCCTGGCCGGCTACCTGATGATCGCCGCCGTCGTCGTGCTGCTCACCGTCGGCGGGTTGTGGCTCAAGAAGACCGTGGCGATCCGGTTCTGATGCTGCCGATCCCCGTGCTCCCTGGTGCCGTGCTGGTTGCCGCGCTGGCCGTCGCCCTCGCCGTCCCGCTGCTGGGCTGGGCGCTGCTGGCCCGCCCGCAGGACGCCGCCGCCCGTGCCCGCGCCAACCTGACGCGCGGTCTCGAGCTGCCCGGCGCGGCGCCCGGCCGGCCGCGCGTCCGGCTGCTGCCGCGGCTCGCCCGCGCGCTCACCCCGGCCGGCACGGTCGCCCGGCTCAACCGGCTGGCCGGCGCCGCGGGGCGCCCGGCGGAGTGGCCGGTGCCCCGGCTGGTGGCGGCCAAGCTGGTGCTCGCGGTCGTCGCCGCGGCGCTCGGCGGGCTGGTGGTGGCGGCTCGGCCCGGTCCGCTGACGGTGCTCGTGTCCGTCGTCGTCACCGGCGTGGCCTACGTCGTCCCCGAGCTGCTGCTCTACAGCCGGGGGCAGGAGCGGCAGCAGGCGATCGCGCTGGAGCTGGCCGACACCCTCGACCAGATGACCATCGCGGTGGAGGCCGGGCTCGGCTTCGAGGCGGCGATGGCGCGGGCCGGGCGCAACGGCCGCGGCCCGCTGGCCGAGGAGCTGGTGCGCACGCTGCAGGACATCGCCGTCGGCCAGCCCCGCCGCGAGGCCTACCTCGCGCTGGCCGAGCGGACGGCGGTGCCCGACCTGCGCCGCTTCATCCGAGCCGTGGTGCAGGCCGACGCGTACGGCGTCTCGATCGCCGACGTGCTGCGCACCCAGGCGGCGGAGATGCGGCTCAAGCGCCGGCAGCGGGCCGAGGAGAAGGCGATGCAGATCCCGGTGAAGGTGATCTTCCCGCTGATCCTCTGCATCCTGCCGACGCTGTTCATCGTGCTGCTGGGCCCCGCCGTCCTGGACATCGCCGCGGCCTTCGGCGGTTGGTGACCGCCGCGCGAGATCTGCACACCGGTCGCCATCAGGGTTCCCATGGCGACCGGTGTGCAGATCTCGCGGAGGGGGTCAGCCGGTGGAGCGGGGCTGGGCGGGGTTGGTCGGGTCGCCGTGGGACGGCGGGTTCATCGCCGGGCCGGTGGTGGCCTCGGAGACCCTCGACCCGCCCGCGGCGTGCACCGGGTCGTCGGCGGCCGCGGCGGCCGGGTCGCCACCGGAGGGCTGGGCGCCCTCGCGCAGCGCGGCCAGCCGGTTCTCCATGATCGTCACCACCTGCAACCGGTCGGCGTGCGCCCGCTCGTACTCCAGCAGGGTCTCCAGGCCGGTCGCGTCCAGCGTGCGGATCCGGGAGGTGAGCCCGTCCACGGGGAGGTGGTCGTAGTCGGGCAGCGGCAGTTGGTCGTGCTCGGTCATGCCGACCGCCTACCCGTGCTCCGGCCGATCGACACCGGGGTGTGAGGGCACGGCCGGTGGGTAGGCGGCGGAGGCGGTCAGCCCCGGGTCGCAGCCACCGCGACCCGAACCCCGACCCGACCCACAGTGATCGAGGAGTGGTCCCACCCCCATGGACGTGTCCTTCCTGGAACCGGTCTTCACCGCCTCCGGGCCCTACGCCACGGTGTGCGCCGACGTCACGCACACCACCGAGAACGCCGACCGAGAGCTGGACCTCCGCATCCGCGCGGTGGCCGAGCAGTTGCAGGAGCAGGGCGCGCCGGAGGCGGTCGTCGAGGCGGTGCGCAGCCGGCTCCTCGAGGGCAACGAGGGCGGGGACGCCGGGACGCTGCGCGGCCGCGCAGTCGTCGTCGCCGCCGACGGCACCGTCGTCCTCGACGAGGTCCTCGCCGACGTCCCCCGCGACCCGGTGGCCACCTGGGCGCCGCAGCCGCAGCTCCTCCCGGTGCTCCGCCAGCTCGCCGGGCGCGTCCCGCACGCCGTGGTCATCGCCGACCGGACGGGCGCCGACGTCTCCGTGGCCAGCTTCGCGGGTCGTCCGGAGGAGGAGCAGGAGATCGAGGGCGACACCTTCCACATGCGGAAGGTCAAGGTCGGCGGCTGGGCCCACAACACGTACATGCACACCGCCGAGAACCAGTGGGAGGAGAACGCCGGCCTGGTCGCCGACGAGCTCTCCTCGCTGGCCCGGCGGCTGCCGCTGCGCTTCATCCTGGTGGCCGGTGACGTCCGCGCCCGCCAGATCCTCAGCGACAAGGCCGAGAAGGCGTGGGCCGACCTCGTCGTGACGATGGAGGAGGGTGGCCGGGCCGCCGGCGCGGACCGCGAGCCGGTGACCCGCCGAGCGGCCGAGCTGGTCGCCGAGCACGAGGCCCACGACGAGGCCGACGCGGTGGAGAAGCTCTCGTCCGCCGGTGCCCACGGCCTGGCCGTGACCGGCAAGGCGGCGGTCGTCGAGGCGCTGCGCAAGGGTCAGGTCGAGACCCTCGTCCTCGCCGACCGGCAGGACGAGGGCGACACGCTCCTGGTGGGGAACTCGCCGCTGGAGCTCGGTGTGGACCAGCACGACATGGACGCCCTCGGCACGCACGGCACCGCCGTCCCCGCCGAGGCGGCGCTGGTCGGCGCCACCGTGGCCAGCGCTGGCGGAGTCGTCGTCGTCCCGCGCTCGGCGATGCCCGGTGACATCCCGGTCGCCGCGATCCTCCGCTACACCGACGACTCCACGCCCACGGCTCAGTGACCAGGGGGACCGAGATGACCGACCCGCACCAGCCCGCCACCTCTCCCGGCACCTCCACCGGCGACGTCGAGCGCCGCGCAGCGCTCGCCGAGGCCCTCGGCAAGGAGGTGTGGCCGGCCGACAGGGACGCGCTCGTGGCCAAGGCCCAGGAGGGCAACGCCCCCGACCGCGTGCTGTCCGACCTGCGCCGGCTGCCGTCCGGCCAGCAGTTCGACAACGTGCAGGACGTCGCCCGCGCCCTGGGCATCGGCACCGAGCAGCAGCGGTTCTGAGGTGACCACCAACAAGGAGCCCAGCCCCGAGGCCCGGGCCAACGTTCCCGAGCACAACGTCCACACGCGGGCTGACCTGCTGCCCGAGGAGGAGGCGCTCCACGGCAGCGGCATGGAGGAGGTCGCCGCCGAGGTGATCCTGGCCGAGTCCGAGGAGCGGACGGTGCACCCCGACCCGGACGACGCCCAGGGCGCGCACCGCCGGTCCGCCGAGACCGCGGACCTGCCCTGAGCGCCCCGCACGAGCACGCCGTCCAGCTGCGCTGGTCGGACCCGGACTCCCTCGGCCACGTCAACCACGCCCGCGCGCTGAGCCTGATCGAGGACGCGCGGCTGGCGATGGCCGAGGGAGCGCCGGGGGACCGCGGGCTGATCCTCGCCCGGCTGGAGGTCGACTACCTGCGCCAGCTGTACTACCGGGTGGGCGAGCGGCTGTGCGTGCGCAGCACGGTGACCCGGCTGGGCACCAAGTCGCTCACCCTGCGGCAGGAGCTGGTGCAGGACGACGAGGTCGCCATCCGCGCCTCGGTGGTGATGGTGCTGTTCGACTTCGCCACCGACGCGAGCCGGGTGATGACCGACGACGAGCGCGCCCACTGGTTCCGCTTCCAGGTGTGCTGAGGTGGCGTTCTTCCCCGGGTTCGCGGAGACGTGGCAGGAGGGGGCGGACGGCGTCCGGCTGCGGGTGCGGGTCGGTGGCGAGGGCCCACCCGTCGTCCTGCTGCACGGGCACCCGCGCACGCACACCACCTGGCACCGGGTCGCACCGTTGCTGGCCGCGGCCGGGCACACCGTCGTCTGCCCGGATCTGCGCGGCTACGGGCAGTCGTCCAAGCCGCCGACCACCGAGGACCACGAGCCCTGCTCCAAGCGCGCGATGGCCCGCGACGTGGTCGCGATGATGCAGGGTCTGGGACACGAGCGCTTCGCCGTCGTCGGGCACGACCGCGGCAGCTACGTCGCGCTGCGCACGGCCCTCGACCACCCCGGCGCCGTCACGCACCTCGCCGTCCTCGACTGCATCCCGATCATCGAGCACCTCGACCGGGCCGACGCCCGTTTCGCCGCCGCCTGGTGGCACTGGTTCTTCTACGCCCAGCCGGAGAAGCCCGAACTGGCGATCCTGGCCGACCCCGGCGCCTGGTACGGGGGCGACCCGGCGGTCATGGGGGAGGAGAACCACGCGGACTTCCGCCGGGCGATCGCCGACCCCGCCACGGTGCACGCCATGCTCGAGGACTACCGGGCCGGCCTGGGCGTGGACCGGGTCGCCGACGAGGCCGACCGGGCCGCCGGGCGGCGGGTCGGCTGCCCGACCCTGGTGCTCTGGTCGGCCCGCGACGACCTCGAAGAACTGCACGGCGATCCGCTGCGGATCTGGGCGGACTGGACCGGCGACCTGCGCGGCGGCGGCCGGATCGACAGCGGGCACCACATGGCCGAGGAGGCCCCGGAGGAGCTCGCGGCGGCGCTGGTCACGTTCCTCGCGACCGCGCGGCGGGGCGGTGACGGGTCCCAGGGCCCGGCGTAGCGTCCCGGCATGGCCGCTCCCTTCGCCCGGGACCACGACAGCGGCGAGCGCCTGGAGTTCTGGGGGACGACGATCGTCATCCGCGCGTCGGCGGACACCACCGGCGGTGCCTTCACCCTCTTCGAGGAGGAGACGCCGATCCTGGACACCTCGCGGCACGTGCACCGGGAGACCGACGAGCTCTACTACGTCGTCGAGGGCGAGCACGTCTTCGTGTGCGGGGACCAGGAGTTCACGGTGGGTCCGGGCGGGACGCTGTTCCTGCCGCACGGCGTGCCGCACTCGCACCGGCGGGTGGTCCCGCGGACCGGCCGGCTGCTGTGCATGACCTCCCCGGCCGGGTTCGAGGGCTTCTTCCGCGTCCTCGCCGAGGCGAGCCGCACGGGGGCGTCGTTCGACGAGGCCTACGAACGGGCCTCCCGGGAGCACGACGTCACCTGGCTGGGGGACGGCGACTGACGCCTCCGGGCGGCGGGTAACCGCCCGGCATGCCCAAGACGACGAAGAGCGGGGACGCGAAGCAGGACGAGATCCCCAGCACCCTGGAGCG
The DNA here is from genome assembly GCF_900143215.1 of Geodermatophilus obscurus. Classification (GTDB taxonomy): domain Bacteria; phylum Actinomycetota; class Actinomycetes; order Mycobacteriales; family Geodermatophilaceae; genus Geodermatophilus; species Geodermatophilus obscurus_A. The sequence continues at coordinate 53,947 of NZ_FRDM01000005.1, forward strand.
CTCGGACGAGAAGGCGCAGCGCACCTTCGCCAAGGCCCACGACTCGGCGATGGACTCCTACGACGACGAGCGGCGCGCCAACCAGGTGGCCTGGGCCGCGGTGAAGCACACGCACGAGAAGGTCGGCGACCACTGGGAGCCGAAGGACCACAAGGGCCCGAGCGACGCGCAGGCCGAGGGCGGCCGGGACACCCACCGTGAGACCAAGGGCGGCGTCGACGCCAACGCCACCAAGGAGCACCTGATGGACGTCGCCAAGCGGCTGGACGTCAGCGGCCGGTCGAGGATGACCAAGGACGAGCTGGTCGACGCCATCCAGAAGGCGAACAACAAGGCGACGGCGGACGCCCGCCGCACGTGATGCGACGCCGGGTGCCCCAGCCGTCACGAGCCGGACCTACGGTCCGGCCATGAGACGACCCCTCGTGGTGGCGGGAACCGTCCTCGTCCTGGCCTGCCCGCTGCTGGTGACCACACCCGCCCTCGCCGACCACTACGACCCCGGGAGCCCGTCGGGAGGTGACCCCTACTTCCCGGCCGCGGGCAACGGCGGCTACGACGTCGGCCACTACGACCTGACGCTGGCCTACGACCCCACGAGCGGGCGGCTGGACGGTGCCGCGGTCGTCACCCTCACCACGACCGCCGACCTCGACCGGTTCAACCTGGACCTGCGTGGGCTCACCGCGACCTCGGTGACCGTCGACGGGCGGCCTGCGGGCTTCGAGCAGCAGCCGCCGGGTGAGCTCGTCGTCCGACCGCGGCCGAAGCTCGAGGCGGACACCACGCACCGGGTGACCGTCGTCTACGGCGGCGTCCCGGGCCAGCCGGTCGACTCGACGGGCGCGCTCTACGGGTTCGTCAGCTTCCCGGACGGCGCCTTCGTCGCCAACGAGCCCGACGGCGCCCCGACGTGGTACCCGGTCAACGACGTCCCGACCGACAAGGCGACCTACGACTTCCGCATCACGGTGCCCGAGGGCAAGACGGCGGTCGCCAACGGCGAGCCGGTCGGCGCCCCGGTGACGGCGGAGGGTCGGACCACCTTCGTGTGGCGGGCGACGGACCCGATGGCCAGCTACCTGTCGACGGCGTCCATCGGCGACTACGTCGCGACGACGCGGACGGGACCTGGCGGCCTGCCGATCCTCGAATTCGTGGAGCGCGACCTCACCGCGGCGAACCGCGCGACGACCCAGGCCAGCCTGGCGCTGCAGCCGCAGATGATCGACTTCTTCGTCGACCTGTACGGCCCGTACCCGTTCAGCTCGTTCGGCGCGATCGTCGACGACGACTCCGTCGAGTACGCGCTGGAGACGCAGACGCGGCCGGTCTACTCAGGGGTCGCCAGTGAGTCGACCGTCGCCCACGAGCTCGCCCACCAGTGGGTTGGCAACAGCGTCTCGCCGGAGACCTGGCGCGACATCTGGCTCAACGAGGGCTTCGCGACCTACTCGGGGTGGATGTGGGCCGAGTCCCGCGGCGGCCCGACCGCGCAGCAACGGTTCGAGGAGGTCCGCGCGACGCCGGCCGAGGACCCGTTCTGGGCCGTCCCGCCCGGCGACCCCGGCCCGGCCGACCTGTTCGCTCCCGCGGTCTACGACCGCAGCGCGGCGGCCCTGCACGCGTTGCGGGGGGAGATCGGGGAGGAGCCGTTCCGCACCCTCCTGCGCCGGTGGGCGACGGAGAACGCCGGCGGCAACGTCAGCAGCGCCGACCTGGTCGCGCTGGCCGAGGAGGTCAGCGGCCAGGACCTCGGCGCCTTCTTCACCACCTGGATCGACACCCCGGGCAAGCCGGTCACCTGGTGAACCGGGGCAGCGCGTCCACCCGGCCGCCGGCCGGACGCGCCGCACCGGTGGCGTTCCGGATCCGGGCCCGGCGGGTAGTCCGACGGCATGGCCGACACCCGACCCGTCCGCGACCAGGTGGTCGTCGTCCTCGGTGCCTCCAGCGGCATCGGGCGGGCGACGGCGCTGGAGTTCGCGCGACAGGGCTGCACCCGGATTGTCGTCGCCTCCCGCGGTGAGGAGGCCCTCGGCACGCTGGTCGAGGAGCTCACGCGGAAGGGCGCGGAGGCGGTCGCCGTCCCCACCGACATCACCGACCAGGCCGCCGTCCGGGCGCTGGTCGACGCCGCCGAAGCACGCTTCGGCCGGATCGACACCTTCGTGACCGTGCCCGGCGTGGGCATCTGGGGGTCGGTGAAGCAGATCGACCTCGACGAGTTCCGCCGGGTCACCGAGGTCAACTACCTCGGTCACGTGGCCACCGCGCAGGCCGCCGTCCCGGCGCTCGAGCGGGCCGGCGGCGGCGTGCTGATCGGCATCGGCTCGGTGGAGGGCTACCGGTCCATCCCGCTGCACGCGCCGTACTCGGCGAGCAAGTTCGCGCTGCGCGCCTTCTACGACGCGCTGCGGATGGAGCTCGCGGAGGAGGGCTCGCCGGTCGAGGTCAGCCAGATCCTGCCCGCCGGGATCGCCACGCCGTTCTTCGAGCACGCCCGCACCAAGCTCGGCTCGATGCCCAAGCCACCGCCGCCGGTGTACGCGCCCGAACTGGTCGCCGAGGCGGTCGTCCGGGCGTCGGTGCACCCGCGCCGGGAGATCCCGGTGGGCGACGCCGCGCTGGGCTTCATCGCCGGGCAGCGGTTCAGCCCGGCGCTCACCGACGCGGTGCTGTCGCTGACCGGCCGGCAGCTGCAGACCACCGACCGCCCCGACGACGGCACCGACATCCTCGACAGCCCGACGCCGGGCCCGGGCCGGGTGCGCGGCGCCTTCGCCGACCAGGTGCTCACCACGAGCCCGGTCACCCGGGTCGCCGGCGTCGTGGCGCGGCCGGGCGAGCTGCTGCTGCGCGCGATCAAGCGGCGGTGATCACGCTCCGGGGATGAGCAGCAGCTCGGTCTGCCGGTCGCCGAGGTAGGTCACGCCGTCCTCGGTGAGGACCACGCCCTCCTCCAGCGCCATGCGCACCGGCTGCCCGTGCCACTCGGCCACCGGCACCCGCACGCACAGCTCGAGGGCGTAGACGGTGTCGGGGCGCAGCACCCGGTCGCCGGCGCCGGGCACGCCGCGCTGGTCGTCCCACCGGCCGATCGCCGGTCCCGCGCCGTGGCCGTGGACGCCGATCGGGTGCGAGTAGATGTCGCCGTCGATGCCCTCGGCCGCCGCGGCCCGCCGGACCGCGGCCAGCACCTCGTTGCCGGTGCGGCCGGCGACGAGCTCCGCCGTGGTGAGGTCCTGCAGCCGGTTGCCCACGGCCAGCGCCTGCTGCAGACCGGCCGGCGCGTCCGTCTCGCCGCGGCGCAGCACGTAGCCGTTGCGCTGGCTGTCGGTCCGCAGGCCGAGGCTGGACGAGCCGACGTCGCAGTGCACCAGGTCGCCGGGCTCCACCGGCACGTCGAGGGGGACGGCGGGCAGCAGGACGCCCTGCTCGCAGCGCGGCGCCACCCCCGCGCGCTGCACGTCGACCACCGGGTGGAACCACGGCTCGACGCCCAGGTCGGACAGCCGCTGGCGGATCCACCAGGCCAGGTCGGTGCCGGTGGACACACCGGCGGTCAGGACGGCGGGGGAGAAGGCCTCCTCGACCACCTCGCGCACCCGCCGGTTGAGGCCGTCCAGGACGGTGATCTCCTCCGGCAGCCGCGTCTCCAGCCAGCCGACCGCCAGCTCCTCGGCCGGCACCAGCCGGTCGGCCCACGGCCCCAGCGCCTCGGTGAGCCGACGGTGCTCGCTGTGCGACAGCCCGTCGGCGAGGGCGAAGTCCGCGGAGACGTCGATGCCGATCCGCTGCGGTGCGGCCTGCTCGACGATGCGGCGCACCTCGGCCCACTGGGTGTCCTCGGCCGGGAGGCGTTCGCCGTCCTCGGGGGACCAGGCCGGCAGGAACTGGCCCACCGGATAGCGGGAGACCGCGGCCGCGGTGACGCCGTCGTCGCTGCGGTGCAGCACGAGGATCGTGCGCCGGCGGGCCGAGAGCCAGGTGGCCGGGAGCAGCGTGGCCAGCACCGGGTCCTCGTTGTACTCGCGGCCGACGACCAGCCACAGGTCGATGCCGGCGCGGTCCATCAGCCCGGGCAGCAGGTCGAGCAGCCGCTGGGTCAGCCACCGGTCGCGGACGTCGGCCTGCTCGCGCAGCGGCAGCGGCACCGTGCGGGTCGGGTCCGGCGCGACGAGCGTCATGTACAGAGTGGAGCAGAGAACCGGCGTCCCCACCGGTCGAGACGGGGTGGCCGCGTCGTGGGGGTGAGGGGTCCTCCGTCAGGCGGCGCCGCCGGTCGCACGTCCGGTCGGCGGGATGCTGTCGGCGAAGCGTCCGCTGCGCTGCCGGGGCAGGACGGCGGCCACGCGGTCGCGGCCGGCCTGCTTCGCCTCGTACATCGCGACGTCGGCGGAGTCGACCAGCCGCCACATCGCGTCACCGGCATCCTCGCCGTCCACCGGTCGGGTCAGCGCGATGCCGATCGAGGCGGTCACCGTGTGCCCCTCGTCGGTCCGGCTGGTGCGCACCGCCGCCCGCAGCCGCTCGGCCAGCCGGTGCGCCTCGGCCGGGTCGCTGACCAACCCGAGCACGATCAGCTCCTCACCGCCGATGCGCGCCAGCACGTCGCTGGGCCGCACCGTGGCCGCCAAGGACGTCGCCACCGCCCGCAGCACGGCGTCCCCGGCGGCGTGCCCGTGGGCGTCGTTCAGCTGCTTGAAGTGGTCGAGGTCCAGGACCATCGCAGCCACCCGCGACCCCTCGCGGCGGGCCTGCCGCCAGACCCGCGGGGCCTGCTCGACGAGGAAGCGCCGGTTGGCCAGCCCGGTGAGCGGGTCCTGGTGGGACAGCGCCTGCGTGGCCTCGAGCAGCCGCTGCACCCGGCGGCGCAGCACGTAGACGCCGAACGCCGCGGTGTTCAGGGCGCCGGCGCTGATCGCCACCTGCACGGCGATCGACAGGATCCCGTCGTAGGTGTGCCCGAGGGCGACCGTGCAGGCCACCACCGTCGCCAGCATGGTGGCGCCCAGCATCCCGGGGCCGAGGAACCAGGCGGCGACGAACGAGGGGAACAGCAGCATCAGCGGGGTCGCCTGCGCCGGCTCGGAGATGCTGAAGACGACGATCACGTAGACGACCTCGACGAGCAGCACCAGTCCGAAGGTCTGCCATCGGCCGATCCGCTGCCGAACGGCCAGCGAGACGGCGGCCGCCAGGCAGGCGGCCATCGCAAGGGTGTAGCCGCTGCGGGTGGCGCCCTGGTGCAGCGTCCCGTCGACGAAGAGGTTCGCCATGCCGATGAGGCCGGCGACGAAGGTGAGGGCGGCGAGGGCGAGCGCCGCGATCCGGTGTTCCGGCCCCGGGCTGACGGCTGTGCCGTACCGCCTCAGCAGTGTGTCGGTCTCCTTGCGTCGCCACCCCGTCACGGGAACAGCATGCCGTACCAGGCGGTTCCGGAGGAACTGCCGTTGCACTCTCGTCACCACCTGTCCCCGCCGCCGGACGGGTCGACGCCGCCGCACGTCGGTGCCAGGGTGGCGCCCGTGTCCCACCCGGATCCCGGCACGGTCGTCGTCCGCACCCTCGCCGAGCACCCGATGGTCGAGGCCGGGGGGTCCAGCGCGCTGCGCATGGTCGCGCCCGGCTCGGAGACGGCCGGCCGCTTCGGCCTGGTCGAGTACCGGCTCGCGCCGCACAGCCCGGGCGCCGCGCCGCACTACCACCAGACGTTCTCCGAGTCGTTCTACGTGCTCGCCGGCCGGCTGACCGTGTACGCCGACGGGGCGTGGCGGCCGTATTCGGCGGGGGACTTCGCGCTGGTGCACGAGCGCGGCGTGCACGGCTTCCGCAACGACGGCGACGAGCCGGCCGACTTCCTCATCCTCTTCGCGCCCGGCATCGCCCGGGAGCACTTCTTCGCCGAGATGGCCGAGCTGCGCCGCAGCGGCCGGACGCCTACCCCGGAGGAGATGACCGCCTTCTACGCCCGGCACGACCAGGTGATGGTCGACGTCTGACCGGGCAGGGAACGGGCAGCGGACGACGACCGAGGAGGACGACATGGCGCAGGGACCGTGGTTCTACTGCCTCAAGCACCACACCGTGGAGGACCGGGACGGGTGCGCCGAGCGCCACCGCCTGGGCCCGTACGCGACCCGCGAGGAGGCCGAGCACGCGCTGCAGTCGGTCGCCGAGCGCGAGGAGCAGCTGACCGAGGAGGACCGCCGCTGGCAGGGCGACTGACGACGGACCACCCTCCTCCCCACGCCTCGCCAGCCCGGCGCGGGCTTCTGGGAGGGTGGCCGGTCCGGTCCGTTCCCAGGGCATGATCGGCGGTGATGACGCCGGGCGGTCCGGCGGCGCAGGAGGAGGACGCGTGACCGACGGACGCTCGGTGGAGGAACTGGTCGTCGGCGTGCTGGGCGGCACCGGTCCGCAGGGCCGCGGGCTGGCCGTCCGGCTGGCGGCGGCCGGGCAGCGCGTGCTGCTGGGCTCGCGGGACGCCGAGCGGGCCGGTGAGGTGGCGGCGCAGGTCGCCGAGCGGGCCACCGCCGCGGCCGGGGGCATCGAGGTCTCGGTCACCGGCGGCGCCAACGTCGACGTCGCCGGCGCGGCCGACCTGGTCATCGTCGCCGTCCCGTACGCCGGGCACGCCGACACCATCGCGGAGCTCGCCACCCCGCTGGCCGGCAAGGTCGTCGTCGACTGCGTCGTCCCCATGGCCTTCGACGAGCTCGGCGCGTACGTGCTCGACGTCCCCGAGGGGTCGGCGGCCCAGCAGGCCGCCGCGCTGCTGCCCGACTCGCACGTGGTCGGCGCCTTCCACCACCTGTCGGCGCGGCTGCTCGAGGACCTCTCCAGGCCCACCCTGGACGGCGACGTGATGGTCGTCGGCGACGTCCGGGAGGCCACCGACACCGTGCAGGCGCTGGCCGGCCGGCTGCCCGGCATGCGCGGCATCTACGCCGGCCGGCTGCGTAACGCCCGCCAGGTCGAGGCGCTGACGATCAACCTGGTCTCGGTGAACCGCCGGTACAAGGCGCACGCCGGCATCCGCGTCACCGACGTCTGACTCGACGGCCGTCGCCGGGGTCGTGCGTGGGTCGCCGGTCCTGCAGGCCCGGCAACCCACGAGGAACCCCGGCACCACCAGCGGACACGATCAATCGAAGGAGTGCTCGGGCCCCGGGAAGGCGCCGCTGCGGACCTCGTCGGCGTACTCGCGCGCGGCCCGCAGCAGCTCACCGCGCAGGTCGGCGTACTTCTTCACGAACCTCGGCACCCGGCCGCTGGTGAGACCGGCCATGTCCGGCCAGACCAGCACCTGGGCGTCGCAGTCGACGCCGGCGCCGATGCCGATCGTGGGGATCGACAGGTCCTTGGTCACCTGCGCCGCGATCTCGGCCGGCACCATCTCCAGGACGACGGCGAACGCCCCGGCCTCCTGGACGGCGCGCGCGTCGGCCAGCAGCTGCTCGGCCCCGGCCCCGCGGCCCTGCACCCGGAACCCGCCGAGGGCGTGCTCGCTCTGCGGCGTGAAGCCGACGTGCGCCATCACCGGGATGCCGTTCTCGGTCAGCATCCGGATCTGCGGGGCCACCCGCAGCCCGCCCTCGAGCTTCACCGCCTGCGCGCCGCCCTCCTTCAGCATCCGGACGGCGGTGGCGAACGCCTGCTGCGGCGACGCCTCGTAGCTGCCGAAGGGCAGGTCGGCCACGATGAGCGACCGCTTCGTCGAGCGGGTGACCGCCTGGGTCATCCCCAGGATGTCCTCGACGGTGACCGGCACGGTCGACGTGTGCCCGAGGACGACGTTGCCGGCCGAGTCGCCGACCAGCATCACCGGGATGCCGGCCTCCTCGAAGACGGCCGCGCTGAACGTGTCGTAGGCGGTGAGCATCGCCCACTTCTCGCCGCGCTCCTTGGCCTGCTGAAGGTGGTGCACCCGCACCCGGGCGGTGGACGTCCCGCCGTAGAGCACCGATTCGGTCATGGCCGCGCCCTGCTCCTTGCTGAACTCGCGAGCTCGTTCACGACGCTCCTTCGCGGACGGTGGGCAGCGTCTCCCGCCACCGGTTGGTGACGGGCAGCCGCCTGTCGCGTCCGAACGCCTTGAGGCTGATCTTCGTTCCGGGCGCGGACTGCCGGCGCTTGAACTCCGCGGCGTCCACCAGCCGCAGCACCCGCGCCACCACCTCCGGGTCGTGGCCGCGCTCGAGCAGCTGCGCCATCCCGAGGTCGCGGTCGACGTAGTCGGCGACCACCGCGTCGAGCTCCTCGTAGGAGGGCAGCGAGTCGCTGTCCACCTGGCCAGGGGCGAGCTCCGCGGACGGTGGCTTCTCGATCGAGTTGACCGGGATCGGCTCGGTCTCCCCCCGCCCGCGCGCGTACTCGTTCCGCCACCGGGCGAGGGCCCAGACCAGCGTCTTCGGCACGTCCTTGATCGGCGCGAAGCCGCCGGCCGAGTCGCCGTAGAGGGTCGAGTAGCCGACGGCGATCTCGCTCTTGTTGCCGGTCGTCAGCAGCAGGTGGCCGTGCTGGTTGGACAGCCCCATCAGCAGCGTGCCGCGCACCCGCGCCTGCAGGTTCTCCGCGGCGACCCCGTCGAGGTCCACCGACGAGTGGTAGGCGTCGACCACGGGTGCGATCGGGACGACGGAGTAGTGCAGCCCGGTCCGCCGGGCGAGGTCCTCGGCGTCGGCGAGCGAGTGCTCGCTGGAGTACTTCGACGGCAGGCCGACGCCGTGCACCCGGTCGGCGCCCAGCGCGTCGACGGCGAGGGCGGCGCAGACTGCGGAGTCGATGCCGCCGGAGAGCCCGAGCACCACCGAGGGCATCCCGTTCTTGTCGATGAAGTCCCGCAGCCCGAGCACCAGCGCACGCCAGACCTCCTCGGAGTCGGGGAGCGGCTCGGCGACCGAGGCCGGCCGCGGGTCGAACGCCGGCACCGGCTCCTCGGAGAGCACGTGCCGGGTGACCGTCATCGGCCCGAACCGGCCCTCGCGGCGGTCGGGCACGGCGGAGCGGTCGATCTGCAGGTCCACGCACATCAGGTGCTCGACGAACTGCGGCGCGCGGCCCAGCAGCTCGCCGTCCGGCGCGACGGCCATCGAGTCGCCGTCGAAGACGAGCTCGTCCTGGCCGCCGACCTGGTTGCAGTAGACGACCGTGGCCCGTGCCTCGGCCGCCCGGCGGCGGACCAGCGGCAGCCGCAGGTCGTCCTTGGCCCGCTCGTAGGGCGAGGCGTTGGGAGAGACCACCAGGTCGACGCCGGCCTCTCCGGCGGCGCCGCACGGACCGCCCTCCACCCAGAGGTCCTCGCAGACGGTCAGCGCGATGTCGACGCCGTGCAGCCGGACGACGGGCAGCTCGGTGCCGGGCACGAAGTAGCGGGCCTCGTCGAAGACGCCGTAGTTGGGCAGGTGCCGCTTGTGGTAGCGGACGACGACCTCGCCGCCGTACAGCAGCGCGGCGGCGTTGCGGGGTGCGCCGCGGCGCGGGTTGGCGTCGGCCGGGCGGTCGTCGTCCCCGGGCATCGACTCCGCCGGCGCCGGGCCGCTGCCCTCGGTGTGCGCCAGGTACCCGACGACGACGGCCGTCCCGCCCAGGCCCCGCTCGGCGAGGTCGGCGGCCAGGTCGACCAGCGCGGTCTCGCTGGCGCGGGCGAAGGACTCGCGGAGCACGAGGTCCTCGGCCGGGTACCCGGTCAGGGTCATCTCGGGGAAGACGACGAGGTGGGCGCCGGCCCGGGCCGCGTCCGCCGTCCAGCGGGTCACCAGCTCGGCGTTGCCGGTGATGTCGCCGACCCGGGTGTCGACCTGGGCCAGGGACACGCGGAGCTGCACGGGTTCGCTCACGTGCCCATCCTGGTCCGCGCTCCCGGGACCCGGCCAGGCGGGGACCTGGTCCGGATGATCACGGGACGCCTAGCCTCCGCCATATGACTCTCCGAGGACACGCATGACCCTCCGAGGACACCTGCGCCGTTCGGCGGCGGCGGCCTACGCCGCCATCGGCGTCGTCGCCGCCCTCGCGCCCTCCCGGGTGCCGGCCCTCTTCGGCGGTGCCGCCGGCACACCCGAGGCGCGGACGGAGGTCCGGGCGGTCTACGCCGGCATCCCGCTCGCCCTCGCGGCGTCCCTGGCGGCGGCGTCGGGCTCGACACCCGGGGACGACGCCGTCCTGCAGACGGTGGGCGCGGCCAGCGCCGGCATGGCCGTCGCGCGGCTGGCCGGGTGCGTGGCCGAGCGGCGGCTCACCGTCTGGCCGAGCGGGGCCTTCCTCGCCCTCGAGGCGGGGCTCGCCGTGGCGCTGCGGGCGGCGGTGCAGGCCGGGAGCACCCGCCGCACCGGCTGAGCACCCGGCCCGGGCGGGACGGTCAGCCGGTGACCACCGGCGGGACCGTCGTCCGGGGGACGGGCAGGCCGTCGGCCGGGGGCCCGGCGGCCGGCGCCGGGGGAGTGGCGTGCTCGAGGAAGCGCAGCAGCTCGACCGGGAACGGCAGGACGACCGTCGAGTTCTTCTCCGCGGCCACCTCGACCATGGTCTGCAGCAGGCGCAGCTGCAGCGCGGCGGGCTGGGTGGACATCACCTGCGCGGCCTGCGCCAGCTTCTGCGAGGCCTGCAGCTCGCCCTCCGCGGTGATCACCCGCGACCGGCGCTCGCGCTCGGCCTCCGCCTGGCGGGACATCGATCGCTTCATCGACTCCGGCAGCGCGACGTCCTTGATGTCGACCCGGTCGATGTGCACGCCCCAGTCGACGGCCGGGTTGTCCAGCATCAGCTCCAGGCCCTGGTTGAGCCGTTCGCGGTTGGACAGCAGGTCGTCGAGTTCGCTCTTGCCGATGATCGACCGCAGCGACGCCTGCGCGACCTGGGCGATCGCCGCCTGGTAGTTCTGCACGTCGACGACCACCCGCACCGGGTCGAACACCCGGTAGTAGACGACCGCGTCGACCTTGACGGTGACGTTGTCGCGGGTGATCCCCTCCTGCGCCGGCACCGGCATGGTGACGATCTGCATGTTGACCTTGTGCATCCGGTCGATGCCCGGGGCGATGACGGTCAGGCCGGGCGGCCGCGCGTCGCCGAGCAGCCGGCCGAACCGCAGCACCACCCCGCGCTGGTACTGGGTCACGACCCGCACGCTCGCGCCCAGCAGGACCAGCAGGCCCACGAGCGCGAGCACCAGGATCACGAGGATGGCGTCCATCTCGGCCTCCGTCGTCCCGTCGGATGCGGCGCGGGCACGGGGACGGCGTGCCCGCCGCCGGACCGGCCGACCTCGCGGTCTGCCGGGGCTGCGTCGCAGGACCGGGCGGCGCTCCCGGGGGCTCGACGGCCGCTGCTCGCGGCCCGCAGGACCCGGTGGGCGTGGACTACCTGGGCGCCCACGGGTGGGCCTCCGCAGCGAACGGCTCGGTACCGCGGCGCACGACGGCGACCGGAGCCGCCGCCCCGTCCACCACGGCACGGCTCACCGAGCCGAACACGGCTCCCAGCCCCGCGCGTCGGCCCCGTGACCCGACGACGACGAGTGCGGCGCCCGCGGAGCCGGTGACCAGGGCCGAGGCCGGATCGCGTCGCACCACCTCGGGAAGGACCGGGACGTCCGGGTACCGATCCCGCCACGCCCCGACGGCGCCGTCGACCAGTGCGTACGCCGCGGCCTCGGTGGTGACCAGGGGAGCGGTCACCGCCTCCAGGTCGGCAGCGCAGTCGGCAGCCCACGCGTGCACGGCGGTGACGGCGGCGCCCCGCTGGGCAGCGGCCCGGAAGGCGAAGCCGAGGGCGGCGTCGGAGTGGGGCAGGCCGTCGACCCCCACGACCACCCGGGGGGCGACGGGGTCCGAGGCGACGTCGCCGGACGGGTGGACCACCGCGACGGGGCAGGCGGCGGAGGCCGCCACCCCGAGCGTCAGCGAGCCGTGCAGGAGGCGCCGGACGCCTCCCCGTCGCCGGGGACCCAGGACGAGCAGGGAGGCGTCGCGGCTCTCGCGGAGCAGGACCCGCCGGGGCGGCCCCTGGACGACGACGGCGGAGACCTCGACGCCCGGGGCGATCGACCGCACCCGTGCCAGGGCGGCGTCGACGAGCCGCGCGGCGGCCGCCTGCTGCGCAGCCAGGTTGTCGACCACCGGGATCACACCGAGCGGGTCCACCGGCATCGACGACGAGAACGCGTGCACGATCCGCAGCGGCCGTCGCCGGCCGGCTGCTTCCGCGGCTGCCCACTCCACCGCCGGCGCGGACCCGCCGTCGGCGGGAACGCCGACGACGACGGGGGCGCGCGGCTTCCCCAACCGTCGCACGACGGGCAGGACGGCTCGGCTGAAGGCCCGGTCCGACAGCAGTGCGGACTCGAGCTCCTGCACGGTTCGGCGTTCCGAGTCACTGAGCACGAGCGCCTCCTCAAGGCGGGCCGCACCGGCAAGTGCATCGTAACGCGATATTCTCCGCTCCGGAAGGGCGGCCCGTGCGGTGCATCCGTGGTCGAATGGGCCCGTGGCCTCGGAGGACGACGAACCGGCCGGTCCGCCGTTGACCAAGCAGGAGTTCGAGGCGCTGGCGCGCTTCCGGTTCGGCATCCGCCGCTACCTGCGGTTCAGTGAGGAGACCGTGCGCCGGCACGGGCTGACCCCGCAGCAGTACCAGTTGCTCCTGGCGTTGAAGGGGTTCCCCGACCGGGAGTGGGCCACGGTCCGCGAGCTCGCCGAGCGGTTGCAGCTGCGCCACCACAGCGTCGTCGAGCTCGTCGACAGGGCCCAGGGCCAGGGGCTCGTCACGCGGGCGGCCAACCCCGACGACGCCCGATCGGTCCGGGTCCTGCTGACCGCGGCCGGCGAGGGGATCCTGGGCCGGCTCAGCGCGCTGCACCGGGACGAGTTGCGCCGCCTGGACTCGACGCTGACGCCGCCCGACTGGGGGGAGCCCGCCCCGGCCGGGTCGGGAGCTGTTTGACCAAGGTCTGTTGGTTCTAGAATTGCCGCGTGGACCCCCGCGCTGCCCGGCTCGCCGCCGTCGCCGCCCTGGCCGAGCCCACCCGGCGTCGGCTGTACGACCACGTCGTGCGCCAGCCGGAGCCGGTCGGTCGCGACGAGGTGGCCGCCGCTCTGGCCGTTCCCCGGGCGACGGTCGCCTTCCACCTGGACCGGCTCGTCTCCGACGGACTGCTCGACGTGCACTACGAGCGCCGGACCGGGCGCCGGGGTCCGGGCGCCGGTCGTCCCGCGAAGCTCTACCGCAGGTCGGAGTGCTCGGTGGCCGTCTCGCTGCCCGAGCGCGCCTACCCCCTGGCCGGTGAGCTCCTCGCCGAGGCCGTGGTCGAGGCCGAGGGCTCGGGCGAGCGACCGGCGACCGTGCTCGGTCGGCGCGCCTACGCGCGAGGGCGCCACATGGGAGCCGCCGCCGACGGGGCGGGCGGGCGGGACACCGTGCTGCACGTGCTGGAGGCCCACGGGTACGAGCCGCGGATCGAGGAGGGTGGCGAGGAGGGTGGCATCGCCCTCGCCAACTGCCCCTTCCACGCCCTGGCGCGCGAGCACACCGAGCTGATCTGCGGCATGAACCTGCGACTCCTCGAGGGAGTGCTCGACGGCGCGGCCGCCGGTGGGCTGACCGCTCGGCTGCGGCCCACCCCGGGCGCCTGCTGCGTCCGCCTGGACGGGGCCGGCCGGCCCGCGGAGGGGAACGCGCCGAGGGGTTGACAAGGACGTGACCCACGTCTCTACTGACAAACCTCATTGGTTTTAGAGGAGACCCTCATGACCACCTCCCTCACCCGGTCGCACACCGCCCTCGCCACCGACCCCGGGCGGCAGGCGTTCCTCCTGCTCCGCACTGGCTTCACCGTCGCGCCGATCCTCTTCGGCCTCGACAAGTTCACCAACCTGCTCACCGACTGGCCGGGCTACCTCGCACCGTGGATCGACGACCTCGTGCCCGGCACCGCGCAGCAGGCGATGTACGCCGTCGGCGTCGTGGAGGTGCTCGCCGGTCTCGTCGTGGCGGTCGCACCCCGGTTCGGCGGCTGGCTGGTGGCCGCCTGGCTCGGCGGGATCATCGTGAACCTGCTGACCCTCCCCGGCCTCTACGACGTGGCCCTGCGCGACTTCGGGCTCCTCGTCGCCGCCGTCGCCCTCGCCCGGCTCGCGGCGCGGTACGCGCCGGGCCGCACCGCCGGGGACCCGACGTGACCGCGGCCGGGCCCCTGGCGGCGGTCCCGCCCGAGCGCCCTCCCGTCGCACTCCGCGTCATGCGCGAGACCGGCGCGGTGGACCTCCTCGCCGCCGAGGCGGCGGTGACCGCGCTGCTCCGGGCGCTGGGCCGGGACCCGGCGTCGCCACACCTGGTCGAGACGCCGCGACGGGTGGCCCGCTCCTACGCCGAGCTCCTCGCGGGCCGGCAGTTCGACCTCACCACCTTCCCCAACGACGAGGGCTACGACGAGCTGGTGATCGCCCGGGACATCCCGCTGCAGTCCCTGTGCGAGCACCACCTGCTGCCGTTCTCGGGCGTCGCGCACATCGGCTACCTGCCCGGCGCGCGGATCCTCGGGCTGTCCAAGCTCGCGCGGGTGCTCGAGCTCTTCGCCCGCGACCTGCAGGTCCAGGAGCGGCTGACCCAGCAGGTGGCCGACTGGCTGCAGGAGCACCTCGCCCCACGCGGCGTCGGGGTGGTCATCGAGGCGGAGCACCTGTGCATGTCACTGCGTGGCGTCCGGGCGACCGGCGCTCGCACCGTCACCTCCGCGCTGCACGGCGTGCTGCGCTCGGACGCGCGCTCCCGTGCCGAGTTCTTCGCGCTCACCGGAACCACCTGAGGGAGGACCCCGTGCCCATCCAGGACCCGTTCGTCATCGTCGGTGCCGGACTGGGCGGCGCCCAGGCCGCCGAGACGCTGCGGGAGGAGGGGTTCGACGGGCCGGTCGTGCTCGTCGGCGCGGAACCCGAGCGACCCTACGAGCGGCCGCCGCTGTCCAAGCAGTACCTGCTCGGGACCGCCGGCCGCGACAGCGCCTTCGTCCACGACGCCGCGTGGTACGCCGAGCACGACGTCGACCTGCGCACCGGCGTCCGGGCCACCCGGCTGGACCCGGCTGCGCACCGCGTGGTGCTGGACACGGGGGAGGAGCTGGCCTACGCGCGACTGCTGCTGGCCACCGGGGCCTCGGCCCGGCGGCTGCCGGTGCCCGGCGAAGACCTCGAGGGCGTCCGGTACCTGCGCACCCTGGCCGACGCCGACCGGTTGACGGCCGACCTCGCCGATGGTGGCCGGCAGCTCGTGATCGTGGGCGCCGGGTGGATCGGGCTGGAGGTGGCGGCTGCCGCCCGGTCGCACGACAACGCGGTGACCGTCGTCGAGCCGCAGCCCACGCCGCTGCACGCGGTGCTCGGTCAGCGGATGGGGGAGGTCTTCGCCCACCTGCACCGGCAGCACGGCGTCGACCTGTTCACCGACACGACCGTGCGCGAGATCCGCGGTGCCGACGGCCGGATCGCCTCGGTGGTGACCGACCGGCACGCGGGGCTCCCCGCGGACCTGGTCGTCGTCGGCGTCGGCGCTCTACCGAACGTGCAACTGGCGGCGGCCGCGGGCCTCGAGGTCGACAACGGTGTGGTCACCGACCACGCGCTGCGGGCCTCCGCGCCGGACGTGTTCGCCGCCGGTGACGTCGCGGCGTCCTTCCGCCCGCTCTACGGCCGGCACGTCCGCGTGGAGCACTGGGCCAACGCGCTGCACGGCGGTCCGGCCGCCGCGCGGTCGATGCTCGGGCAGGACGTGACCTACGACCGGGTGCCCTACTTCTTCACCGACCAGTACGAGCTGGGCATGGAGTACTCGGGGCTCGCCGGCTCCGGCGACACCGTCGTCTGCCGCGGCAACCCGGACGACGGTGCGTTCATCGCCTTCTGGATGGCCGACGGCCGGGTGACCGCGGGCATGAACGTGAACGTCTGGGACGTCACCGCGCCCATCCAGCAGCTGATCCGGTCGCGGCGGCAGGTGCAGCCGGCCAGGCTGGCCGATCCGGACACGCCGCTGGAGCTGCTGGCCGGGTAGGACCCCGGCGTGGTGCGCGTGCCGGGGTGTCGTGGCTCCGGCGCAGCAGGCAGGCTGGGGACGACGTCACACCCTGGAAACGACTGGACGCGATCATGTCGAGCATGGACCGACAGCAGGAGTTCGTCCTGCGCACCCTCGAGGAACGCGACATCCGCTTCGTGCGGCTGTGGTTCACCGACGTCTCCGGCTACCTCAAGGCCGTGGCCGTGGCGCCGGCCGAGATCGAGGCGGCCTTCGCGGAGGGCATCGGCTTCGACGGCTCGGCGATCGAGGGGTTCGCCCGGGTCTACGAGTCCGACATGCTCGCCAAGCCCGATCCCGGCACCTTCCAGGTGATGCCGGCGGCCAAGGGTCAGCCCAGCGACACCGCCCGGATGTTCTGCGACCTCACGCTGCCCGACGGGTCGCCGTCCTGGGCCGACCCGCGGCACGTGCTGCGCCGGGCGCTGACGAAGGCCGCCGACATGGGCTTCACCTTCTACACCCACCCCGAGGTCGAGTTCTTCCTGCTCAAGGACCTCCCGACCGACGGCAGCGCGCCCGAGCCGGCCGACACGGGCGGCTACTTCGACCTGTCCACGCACAACGTCGCCCACGACTTCCGCCGCGAGGCGGTGTTCGCGCTCGAGGCGATGGGGATCTCGGTGGAGTTCAGCCACCACGAGGTCGCGCCCGGCCAGCAGGAGATCGACCTGCGCTACGCCGACGCGCTGTCGATGGCCGACAACATCATGACGCTGCGGCACGTCGTCCGTGAGGTGGCGCTCGCCCAGGGCGTGCACGCCACCTTCATGCCCAAGCCGTTCACCGAGCTGGCGGGCTCGGCGATGCACACCCACCTGTCGCTGTTCGAGGGCGACCGCAACGCCTTCCACGACCCGGCCGACCCGATGAAGCTGTCGGCCACCGGGAAGCAGTTCATCGCCGGGCTGCTCACCCACGCCAAGGAGTACACCGCCGTCACCAACCAGACGGTCAACTCCTACCGCCGGCTGCTGGCCGGGACCGAGGCGCCGACCGCGGCCACCTGGGGCCGGGCCAACCGCTCGGCGTTGGTGCGGCTGCCCTCGTACAAGCCGAACAAGGGCCAGTCGGCGCGGGTGGAGGTGCGCTCGCCGGACTCCGCGTGCAACCCCTACCTGACCTTCGCGATCCTGCTGGCCGCCGGGTTGCGCGGCATCGAGAAGGGCTACGAGCTGCCGCCGGAGGCCGAGGACGACGTCTGGTCGCTCACCGACACCGAGCGCCGCGCCGCCGGCTACGAGGACCTCCCGGTGTCCCTCGGCGAGGCGCTCACCGCCATGCAGGGCAGCGAGCTGGTGGCCGAGACCCTCGGCGAGCACGTGTTCGAGTTCTTCCTGCGCAACAAGTGGGCGGAGTTCAACGCCTACCGGCGGAACGTGACCCCGTGGGAGCTCATGCGCTACCTGCCGGGCCTTTGACCCCGGCCGAAGGGCGACATGCCATCCGTGCTCCGCGGAGCGGGTGAGATCTCCTCGATTGACCTGCAGCGTCGGCTTCCCGGGTCCATAATCGGCCGACCGCTGCAACCCGGTCCGGGAGGCTCCTTGACCGCTGAGACCTTCCAGGCCTGGGTTGCTGCCGGCGGTGCATTCCTTGCCGGCGTCCTCGGCTTGGTCAAGTACTTCTCCTACCGGAGCAAGCGGGACCGCCTGGCCTCGGTCGGGGCATCGTTCACCGCGACCGTCGAGGCGCTCGCGTCAGAGAACGAGACGACACGCATGGCGGGGGCGGTGCTCCTACGTCGCTTTTTCCGCCGCAAGACCGAACAAGGGTCGGCGGGTACCCCGTACTCAGCAGAAGCCATCGAGGTGATCGCCGGCCTCCTGCGGGAGAGTCGGTCGGAACGGCTGCCGGAGACGCTGCAGAAGGTTCTCGCTGATGGGCTCTACTACGCGCGGGATCTGAGTCGAGCCGATCTACAGCGTTGTTGCCTCCGTCGCGCCTACCTGGGTAGGAAGCGAGGGGACAAGGACGTGCTCGACTTGTCGGAGGCCGACCTCTTCGAGGCCGACCTCTCTGGGGCGTCACTTCGGGGTGTCAAGGCAGTCGAGACGACGTTCTACAGAGCACGCCTCGTCGAGACCGTCCTCGCTGAGGCTGACCTGACCAAGGCCGACTTCCGGGCGGCGGTGCTGACGAAGGCCGACTTCGGGGCGGCTCTGATCGGCGGCGCTCGTTTCAGCGGTGCAGAGGACATCCCGGCTGACGTAGCAGCGCTGCTGGACGGCGAGCTCACCGCTCCGGCGAAGGCCGTCGTTCCCGAGAAGCGACCTCGTTGACGCCGGTCGCCTTCGCTGGGGTGCCCTCTGTCCTCACCCCCGCTCAGTTGCGTGAACTGCACCGGTGGACCGCTGCGTTGGAAGCGACGGGTCTCGAGCTGCGCCGCCTGGCGCGAGGGGAGTACGAGCCCGTCCCCTGGGACCAGTTGCGCGACTCCCTGATGTCTGCGAGCGCCGTCGTGCTGTTCGGATTCCGACAGCTCTGCGTGCACGAGGGAACGTGGAGACCGGGCACAGGCGAAGAGCGGGCAATCGACCAGGCGCGGTGGACAACGCCGTGGATGCACATCGAAGCAGGAATGGCGATTGCGAGAGGTCTTCCTCTGCTGGTCGTGGCAGAAGCGGGCGTGGCCGAAGGAGTGTTCAACCCGGATGCCTGGGGATCCTCGGTCTTCGGCGCATCGCTCGACCGTGATCCCTCCCACGTGACCGTCGCGCAGTGGCGGTCGGCGTTCTGACCGCGTCCCCGAGCGTCTCCCTGGGACCGTGGTCACGCTGACTAACCTCGACGCGTGGCCCGCCTGCTCGTCGTCGTCCCCTCCGAGACCGATCCGCCGGCCCGGCTGGGGGAGTGGCTCCGCGCGGCCGGGCTGGAGCTCGACGAGCGCCGCCTCGGCGCCGGCGACGAGCTCCCCGCGACCCTCGCGGGCTCCGACGGGCTGCTCGTCCTCGGCGGCCCGCAGTCGGCGATGGACGACGAGCAGACCAGCCCGGAGCTCGTCGGGGTCCGCCGCCTGCTGGCCGAGGCGCTGCGGGACGACGTGCCCACGCTGGCGGTCTGCCTGGGCGCCCAGCTGCTCGCCGAGGTCGGGGGCGGCCGCGTGCGGAAGGGCGTCGACGGGCCCGAGGTGGGCGCCACCCTGGTGGCCAAGCGCGACGCCGCCGACTCCGACCCGCTGTTCCGCCCGCTCCCGATGACCCCCGACGTGATCCAGTTCCACCACGACGAGATCGCCGAGCTGCCGCGCGGGGCCACCCTGCTGGCGGCCAACCCCGTCTACGCGCACCAGGCGTTCCGGGTGGGGGAGCACGTCTACGGCCTGCAGTTCCACATCGAGACGACGCCGGAGATCGTCGCGGAGTGGGCCGAGCGGGACGTCGTCGGCGTGGCCGCCAGCCCGTTCGACCGGGAGACGATCTGCGCCCGCGCGGCCGCGGTGCACCCGGACCTCGAGGAGGTGTGGGCGCCGTTCGCCGGCCGCTTCGCCGACCTGGTCCGCAGCAGCTCGCGCGCCGGGGCGGGCGCGGCGTGACCACCAGCAGCGCGCCGGAGATCCCGCGCCGGGCCGTCGTCCGGCTGGTCCGGTTCGGGTTCCTCGACGGCGAGCGGGCCGCCCGCCTGCTGTCCGAGCCGGAGATGGGGCTGTGGGACCTCGAGCGCAACGAGCCCGCCGACCCCGAGGCCGGCCCGGTCGTCTCCGCGCTCGCCCGCACCGGCGACCCCGACCTCGCCGTCCGCTCGCTGCGCCGGCTGATCGAGGCCCTGGACGCCGCCGACCCCACCGGCGGCTCGGCCGCCGCGCTGCTGGCCCGGCTGCGCGGCTCGGCGCTGCTCCGCTCCCGGCTGCTCAGCGTGCTGGGCGCCAGCTCGGGGCTGGCCGACCACCTGGCCGCCCACCCCGGCGACTGGACCGTCCTCGACGGCGACGGCGACGGCACCTCCCGGGGGCCGGTCCGGCCCACGCCGCAGGCGCTGCAGCGGCAGATGCTCGTCGCCGTCGGCGCCGACCCCGACGACCCGCCGTGGGGCGTGCGGCTGGGCAAGGCCGCACCGGACGCGAGCCCGCAGCGGGTCGCCGACCTGCGCCTGGCCTACCGGCGGGCGGTGCTCTCCGTCGCCGGCCGCGACCTCGGCGAGGGCCTGGCCGCCGAGGACGTCGCCGCCGAGCTCGCCGACGTCGCCGCCGCCGTGCTGACCGCCGGGCTGGCCGTCGCCGTCGCCGAGCAGCCCGCCGACGCCGCCGCCTGCCGGCTGGCGGTCATCGCGCTGGGCAAGACCGGCGGCCGGGAGCTCAACTACGTCAGCGACGTCGACGTCGTCTTCGTGGCCGAGCCGGTCGACCCCGCGGAGGCCGACGCCGCCCCCGCGGTGAGGAGCGCCACCCGGGTCGCCGCCGCGCTCATGCGGATCTGCCGCGCAGCGGCCTGGGAGGTCGACGCCGCGCTGCGGCCCGAGGGCAAGGCCGGGGCGCTGGTGCGCACGCTGGCCAACCACGCCGCCTACTACCGCAGCTGGGCCAGCACGTGGGAGTTCCAGGCGCTGCTGAAGATGCGCCCGGTCGCCGGCGACCCGGACCTCGGCCGGCAGTACGTCGAGGAGCTCTTCCCGCTGGTGTGGCAGGCCGGCGAGCGCCCCGGCTTCGTCGGCGAGGTGCAGGCGATGCGCCGGCGGGTGCTGGAGAACATCCCCCCGGCCCAGGCCGAGCGCGAGCTCAAGCTGGGCCGCGGGGGGCTGCGCGACGTCGAGTTCGCCGTCCAGCTGCTGCAGCTGGTGCACGGGCGGGTCGACGTGCGGCTGCGGGTGGGCGGCACGCTGCCGGCGCTGGACGCGCTGCGGGCCGGCGGCTACGTCGGGCGCGAGGACGCCGACACGCTGATCGCCTCCTACCGCTTCCTGCGGACCGTCGAGCACCGGCTGCAGCTGCTCCGGCTGCGGCGCACCCACCTGCTGCCCACCGACGAGCAGCAGCTGCGCTGGCTGGCCCGGTCACTGGGCTACAAGCCCGACTCCCGCGGGGACGCCGTCGCCGTCCTCGACGCCGAGCTGTCCCTGCACACCCGTGAGGTGCGCCGGCTGCACGAGAAGCTCTTCTACCGGCCGCTGCTGTCGGCCGTGGCGAAGGTGCCGCCGGAGGCCGCGCAGCTGGGGTCGAAGGCGGCCGGCGACTGGCTGCGCGCGCTCGGCTTCGCCGACCCCGACGGCGCGCTGCGGCACATGGCCGCGCTCACCGGCGGGGTGTCGCGGTCGGCGTCGATGCAGAAGTACCTGCTGCCGGTCGTGCTGCAGACCCTCGCCGACTGCGCCGACCCCGACGCCGGGCTGCTGGCCTACCGCAAGGTCAGCGAGGCCCTCGGCGGCAACCAGTGGTACCTGCGGCTGCTGCGCGACGAGGGGCAGGTCGCCGAGCGGCTGGCCGCGCTGCTGGGCTCGAGCCAGTACGTCGCCGCACTGCTCACCCGCACCCCCGAGGCGCTGCGCATCCTCGCCGACGACGACGAGCTGCGGCCGCGCACCGCCGCCGCGCTCGCCGCGGCCTGGCGGCAGGCGGCCGGTCGGGCCGCGGACCCGATCGACGGCATCCGCGTGGTGCGCGGGCTGCGCCGTTCCGAGCTGCTGCGGGTCGCCGCCGCGGACCTGCTCGGCATGCTCGACGTCGGCCAGGTCGGCCAGGGGCTGACCGACATCGCCGTCGCCACGCTGCAGGTCGGCCTGGACGTCGCGGTGCGGGCGCACGCCGCCGAGACCGGCACCGCGCCCGGCGACCTCCCGACCGACCTCGCCGTCATCGGCATGGGCCGGCTCGGCGGCGGGGAGATGGCCTACGGCTCGGACGCCGACGTGCTGTTCGTGCACCGGCCGCGGGCGGGAACCGAGGAGGGGAAGGCCACCGCGGCGGCCAACGCCGTGGCACACACGCTGCGCCGGCTGCTCGGCGAGCCGGCACCGGACCCGGCCTTCGAGCTCGACGCCGACCTGCGGCCCGAGGGCCGGCAGGGCGCGCTGGTGCGCAGCCTGGACTCCTACCGCGAGTACTACGACCGCTGGATGTCGGTGTGGGAGGTGCAGGCCCTGCTGCGTGCCGTCCCCGTGGCCGGCGACGAGGCCCTGGGCGCGGCGTTCGTCGAGCTCGTCGACCCGATCCGCTACCCGGCCGGGGGCGTCTCGGCCGAGCAGGTCGCCGAGATCCGCCGGATCAAGGCCCGGGTCGAACGCGAGCGGCTGCCGCGCGGCGCGGACCCGACGACGCACACCAAGCTGGGCCGCGGCGGGCTGGCCGACGTCGAGTGGACCGTCCAGCTGCTGCAGTTGCGGCACGCCGGCGAACACCCGGAGCTGCGGGTGACCTCGACGGTGGCCGCGCTGACCGCGTTGCGGGAGGCCGGCCTGCTCGACCCCGACCAGGCCGCGGCGCTGCAGGGCGCCTGGGAGCTGGCCGGCCGGGCCCGCAACGCGGTGTTCCTGGTCCGCGGGCGCGCCAGCGACCAGCTGCCCCGGCCCGGGGCCGAGCTGTCCGGGGTCGCGCGGGCGAGCGGGTACGGCCCGGACGCCGATCCGGGCCAGTTCCTCGACGACTACCGGCGGGCCACCCGGCACGCGCGCGGCGTCGTCGAGCAGGTCTTCTACGGGCAGCCCGCCGCCGGCTCCTGACGCGGCGTCCCCGCGGTGGTCGGGGGGCTGGAACCGCGGCCCGGCGAGGAGGACGATCGGAGCAGGCCCACCGTCAGGAGGAGAGCGCGATGTCGGACCCCGTCCACCGCTCGTCGGGTGCGGACACCATGTCGGTCGCCGAGAAGCTGGCCGCCGAGTGGGAGGCCCGCCACGACGCGGCCGCCCGCGGCCGGCGCATCGACCCCGCCGCGGCGCTCCAGCGTTACCTCAGCCACAGCAAGTGCGAGGAGGAGCTGCACCACCGCGACCACCCGCACCAGCAGCGCACGGCGCGGCAGCGCAGCGCAGCGGAGGAGTTCGCGGCGGAGCACCCGCTGCTGACGTCGTGGGTGCGCTGGGGCGAGGACCGCCGCTGACCGTCCGGCGGGCGCCGCGGGTGTGCGCGGCGCCCGGCCGGGGCAGGGGAAGGGCGTGTCGCAGCATGTTGCCCCGGAGGACCCCGCCCCGACGTCCGGGAGCGGCGCCACCATCACGCCCTACCGCGACGGCCCGCTGATCGTCCGCGGCGACTTCCGGTTGCTCGACCAGGACGGCAACGAGATCGACCCGGGTCGCGAGACGATCGCGCTGTGCCGGTGCGGCAAGTCCGGCATCAAGCCGTTCTGCGACGGCTCGCACAAGCGCGCCGGGTTCTCCGCCCCGAGCCCGCCCAGCCGCCCGCGGCCGGCCGCCCGCATCCTGCGCGCGGACGCTCCGTAGCGATCAGCGTCCCTCGAACGCGGTGGCCATCCGCTCCTGCGCCTCGAGCGCCGCGCCGATCCGGGCCTGGACCGCGTCGAGCTGACCGATGACCTCGCTGGTGGCGCGGATGCCGGCCGACACCGAGTCGGTGCTCGTCTGGATCCCGGTGATCTGCGTCGACACGCGCTGGGTCGCGGCGGCGGTCTCCCGGGCCAGGTCCTTGACCTCACCGGCGACGACGGCGAAGCCGCGGCCCAGCTCCCCGGCGCGAGCCGCCTCGATGGTCGCGTTGAGCGCCAGCAGGTTGGTCTGGTCGGCGATCGAGGAGATGATCCGGATGACGTCGCTCACCGAGGCCGATGCCTGGCTCAGTGCCTCGACCTCGACGGTCATCGACGAGGCCTTGGCGACGGCGCTCTCGGCGACGCGACCGGCGTCCGCGGCCGCCTCGCGCAGCCGGGCGACGGTGTCGAGCAGGGCCCGCGCGTCCACGGCGTCCTGCTCCGCGCGCCGCAGCACCTCGATGCGCTGCGAGACCAGCTGCTGGACGTTGCGCAGCGCCGAGGCGCGGGACTCCGAGAGGTCGACCGTCTCGGTGAGGAAGAAGTCCATCGTGCCGATCACCCTGCCGTCGGCGGTGACCGGGAAGCAGACGCCGGAGCGGACACCGGCACGCTGCGCGGCGGGGGCCCGGACGCAGCCGGGCAGCTCCGCGAGGTCCCGGACGGAGACCAGGTCCTGGGCGTGCCAGGCGCGACCGGGGAGGCCGACGCCCTCCGCGAAACTGGCGGTGAGGGTCACCCGGCGGAACTCCTCGCCGGCCGAGCCGGACTCGACACCGAACCGCAGCACGTCCTCGTCCTCGTCGCGCTCCCAGAAGGAGCCGTAGGCCCAGCCGAACGCGGTGCGGACGGTGTCCAGCGCGGCCTGCACCGCGGACCGTGCGTCCTGCGCGCGCCCCAGGCTCCTCGCGACCTCGGCCACGGCCACCCGGTCGTCGACGGCCTCGCGGAGTGCCGCCGTCGCGACGGCGCCCTGCCGCGCGTGGGCGGCGACGCGGCTCAGCGACGTCCACTTCTGGCCGCGGGCTCCGAGGAAGGGCAGCGGGAAGCCGGCGTAGAACTCCTGCAAGGCGACCAGCCGGTCACCGGAGAACACGGGCAGCCAGGCTCCCTCCGGCGCGCCCAGGGCCGCCGCGGCGGCCCGGCGCCGAGCCGCCTCGGGCCCGCCGTCCGCGCTGGCGACCGCCACGCGCCCGCCGACCGCCCGCCGCACCAGGGCCGACCTCGCGGGCAGCGTCGATCCGCCCTGCCAGGCGGCGGCGAGGTCGGCGGCGAGCCGCCCGAACTCGCCGCCGAGGCGCAGGTCGCCGGACGCCTCGACCAGCCACACCGCCGCATAGGGCAGCTCGAGCGCCTCGCCGAGCGCCCGGACCACCTGGCGGTGGGCGTCGACATCCCCGGTGACGCCGCCGTCGAGCGCGGCGAGCACGTGTTCGAGCGCCTCGCTGTCCCGGGGTGGCGGCCCCGGCGGTGCTGGTGGGGCCGCGGGTCGGGTGGTGCGCAACCTCATGGACGTCCTCTCCTCGGCCAGGCTCCCCTCGTCTTCGGCAGCCGGACCGCAGAGTCCACTCGGAACGCCCTGACGACGTGCTGGAACGGCCGGCCTCCAGGGGTCTGCCTTCCGAGGCGTGCGGAGGAGGTGGTCCTCCTTCAGGCGGCGATGGCGCGGGTCCCCCGCAGGGCCGACCGGCCGGCCTCCCAGGCCCCGAGCAGGTGGCGCGCGGCCAGGCCGTCCATGGCCAGCGAGCAGGCCGCGCCGAAGAGGACGTCGTCGGTCAGCGCGGGCTCGCCGGCGACCAGGGAGCCGCACATGTCCACCGAGGCGATCTGCTCGTGGACGGCGTCGGCCTCCACGTGCTCGTCGTAGAAGACCGTCGTCGACCCGTCGAAGCCCAGCCGGCGCAGCCCGGCCGCGTAGCGCCGCGACGGCTCGGAGGAGGTCATCTCCACGCAGGCCAGGTGCCCCAGGGCGGCGCCGCGCCAGCGCCGGTGCAGGCCGAACAGCGACATCGTGTTCACCGAGGCGAACGCGGCGGCGGGGGCGTCGTCCCACAGCGCGCCGTAGCCGGCGTCGAGACCGAGGTCGCGCATCATGCCGGCGAACAGCTCGCTGTGCATCCGAGCGGGCGAGCCGCCGCCGTACTCGTCGGCCTGGATCTCCACCATCGCCGCCTTGGTGCGCCCCGACAGCCGGGGGACGGCGAAGGTGTGCGGGTCGCCCTCCTTGAGGTGGTAGACCGAGCGCAGCGTGAGGTACTCGCGCCACTGCTCCAGCGAGCCGGTGCGCGACATGTAGGCCGACAACGAGGGTCCGTCGTCGGCCGCGATGAGGGCGGTGAGCTGCCGGTCGACCGGCTCGTCGGTGACCTCCAGCTCCCCGACCAGCTCCCGCAGCGCCGCGGTGTGCACCCGCTCCAGGTGCGCGCGCAGCCGCAGCAGGTCCGGGTCCCACTCCCAGTCCTCGGCGACGCCGTCCAAGCCGCGGTAGTGCAGCTCGTAGCAGATCGCGAGGGCGAGCTGGAGGTCCTCGTCCAGCAGCGGGTCGGTGGTGGTGGCCGCGATCCGCTCGGCGAGGTCGACGGTCGCGGGGGCGAGCGTGCCGCCGGTCAGGTCGGTGCAGAGGGCGGAGGTCAGGGGGCCCCGTGGCTCGGGCAGGCGCATGCGAGCGATCATGCCCACGGTCGGGACATCCGAAGCACGGCAGGGGTGTGGTGTCCGTCCACGGGTAGGGGGGCTCCATGGAGTCCACTGCCAGGGGCCGCGTCGTCCTCGTCACCGGCGGCAGCGCCGGCATCGGCCGCAGCACCGTCACCCGGCTCGCCCGCGACGGTGCGCGGGTGGTGACCTGCGCCCGCGGCGGCGACCGGCTCGAGCACGCCGTCGCCGGGCTGCCCGGGGTCAGCCCGGTGGTGGCCGACGTCGCCGACGCAGCTGACCGGGCGCGACTGCTCGACCGCGTCCTCGACGAGCACGGCCGGCTCGACGCCGTCGTCCTCAACGCCGGCCTGGGCTGGGCCGGGCTGGTCGAGGACATGCCCGGCGACGCCGTGGAGCGGCTGATCGGGCTCAACCTGACCGGCGTCGTGGAGCTCACCCGGATCGCGCTGCCACACCTGCTCGACGCGGCCGCCCGGCGCGGGCGGGCCGACGTCGTGACCGTCGCCTCCGCCGCGGCGTGGTCGCAGGTGCCGCCGCTGACCGTCTACTCGGCGACGAAGGCCGGGGTGCACGGCTTCGTCAAGGGGCTGCGGCGGGAGGTGACCGCCCGCGGGGTGCGGGTGCACACGGTCAACCCCGGACCGGTGTCCACCGAGTGGCTGGCCCGCGGGCACGGCTCCCCGCCGGCGTCGGACGCCGACGCCCGCGGCCGGCTCTCCCCGGGTGTGCGACCCGACCGGGTGGCCGGCCAGATCGCCGGCTGCCTGACCTCGCCGTGGTCCCGCACGGTCGCCGTCCCCCGGTGGATGGGGCTGGCCCGGCTGGGCGAGGTGCCGCCGGTGGACCGGGTGCTGGACCTGGTGCTCTCCCGGCAGGCCGACCGGATCCGCCGGGTCGCCGCACGGATGGTCGAGGAGCGCACCGGCTGACCCGGCCCCGACCTTGACGCCGGGCTCCGGCCCCGCGACGGTGAGCTGCTCGTCCGGCCGAGGGGCCGACACGCGACGTTCATCTCCGACTACATACAGTCGGGTCGTGCCGGAACCATCCGGTCCGTCCCCCTGGGAGCACCGATGCGACCCACCGTCCGCCGCGCCACCGTCGCGGCCGCCGTGACGACCACCGTCGCCGGCCTCGCCGTGGCCGCCGCGACCTCCGCTGCCGCTGCGCCGGGACGATCCGGCGACGCCCCGCACGGGGGCGGCCCCGTCGACGTGCAGCTGCTCGCCCTCAACGACTTCCACGGCGCCCTCGAGCCGCCGAGCGGGTCCAGCGGCCAGATCCGCACCGGGACCAACCCGGACGGCACGCCGGTCACCGTGCCGGCCGGTGGCTCCGCGTACCTGGCCACCCAGCTGGCCCAGCTCGCCGAGCAGCAGGAGGAGGACAACACGATCACCGTCGCCGCCGGCGACCTGATCGGTGCCTCGCCGCTGCTGTCGGCCGCGTTCCACGACGAGCCCACCATCGAGGCGCTCGGCCTGGCCGGGCTGGACTACGCCAGCGTCGGCAACCACGAGTTCGACGAGGGCGCCGACGAGCTGCTGCGCATCCAGGACGGCGGCTGCCACCCGGTCGACGGGTGCGTCGGGGAGCTGGAGTACGACGGCGCGGACTTCCGGTACCTGTCGGCCAACGCCTTCTGGACCGAGAGCGGCGAGCCGCTGCTCGACCCCTACGCCGTCCACGAGGTGGACGGGGTCGAGATCGGCTTCATCGGCATGACCCTCGAGGGCACGGCCGACATCGTCACCCAGCAGGGCGTCGCGGGGCTCGACTTCGCCGACGAGGTGGAGACGACCAACCGGTACGCCGCCGAGCTGCAGGCCCGGGGCGTCGAGGCCATCGTCGTGCTGCTGCACGAGGGCGGTGCCCAAACCGGCGAGAACGCCTGGGACGTCGACGGCTGCACCGGCCTGACCGGGCCGATCGTCGACATCGCCAACTGGATGACCGACGCCGTCGACGTCGTCGTCAGCGGGCACACCCACCAGGCCTACAACTGCCGCATCGACCACAAGCTCGTCACCAGCGCGAGCTCCAACGGCCGCCTCGTCACCGACATCGACCTGCGGGTGAACCGGCAGACCGGGGACGTCATCGGGGCCACCGCCGACAACACCGTCGTCACCCGGGACCTGGCCGCGGACCCGGCGCAGACCGAGCTGATCGCCCGCTACCGCACCGCCCTGGGCCCGATCGCCAACGAGGTCGTCGGTAGCGCCACGGCCGACATCACCCGTACCGCCGACGACACCGGCGAGACGCCGCTGGGCAACCTCATCGCCGACGCGCAGCTGGCCGACACGCGGGACGAGCAGGCCGTCGGGGCCTTCATGAACCCGGGCGGGGTCCGCGCCGACCTGGGTGCGGGGGACATCACGTACGAGGAGGCCTTCACCGTCCAGCCGTTCGCGAACACGCTGGTGACGCTGGACCTGACCGGCGCCCAGCTCGACTGCCTGCTCGAGCAGCAGTACGTGGTCGAGCGGGTGCTGCAGCCCTCGGCGACGATCCGGTACACGGTGGCCTCGGGTGCCGCGGCGGGCACGGCGGCCGACCCCTGCTCGGGCCAGCGGGTCGACGGCCTGACCGTCGACGGCACCCCCGTCGACCCGGCCGCGGTCTACCGGGTCACGGTCAACGGCTTCCTCGCCGACGGTGGGGACGGCTTCACGGTGCTGCGGGAGGGCACGAACCGGGTGACCACCTCGATCGACCTGGACGCCTTCGTCGCCTACCTCGGCGCGAACTCGCCGGTCGCACCGCCGGCCACCGACCGGATCACGGCCGGCTGAGAAAGGACCCCCCTGCCCCCCGCCACTCGCAGGCTCGCGGCGGGACCCTGCAGGGAGGCCGACGGCGGCGGCTCCCCTCGCGGGAGCCGCCGCCGTGGCGTTTCGGGACGTGGGCCCGCGGGGCAGGCGGAGGGCGTCCGTGCACCCGATCGGGAGGACGTCGAGACCGTGCGTCGTCTCCGCGCCACTGCTGCCGCCGCCCCACTCCTCGCAGTCACCGCCTGCACGTCCCCGGCCACCGGGCCGGCGTCCCAGGCGGTCGCCGTCTCGCCCGCCGCACAGGCCGCCGCCGTGGCGCAGCCGCCGGACCGCACCGGCTCCTGCACCAGCCCGGCCGGCTACCGGGTCGAGTACCCGGCCGACTGGTCGACCAACGAGGCCGGGTGCTGCCCGCCTGCAGCTGGTTCGGGCCCGGCGAGGTCGTCGTCCCCGAGGCCTCCGACGTGCGGACGGCGCCGGTGACCCTGCAGGTCGTCGACGGCCCCCTGACCGAGGTCGCCGTGCCGGTGCCCGACGAGGTGACGCGGACCGAGCTGCAGGTCGGTGGCCGGCAGGCGGTGCGCACCCGGCAGGTGACGACCCTCGGCCTGCACCCGGAGGGCAACCGGATCACGACCTGGGCGCTCGACCTCGACGGCCGCACCCTGCTGGCCGACGCCGTGGAGCTGCCCGGCGGGGACCACGAACGGGCGGTCGCCGTCCTCGACGCGATGGTCGGGACCCTGGAGACCGCCACTGCCTGACCCCGCGCGGGCTGCTTGTCATCGTCCACGACGCGCTGTTCCCTCTTCGTGACAGACCTCGTGCACAGTGCTCGGCACACCGTGCGGGGGACGAGGAGGGGCGGATGGACTTCCTGCAGCCGTCGTCGTGGGACGACGCGCTCGCGGTCCGGGCCGAGCGGCCCGACGCACTGCCGATCGCCGGCGGCACCGACGTCATGGTCGAGCTCAACTTCGACCGCCGCCGTCCCGGGGCGCTGCTGGACCTCACCCGGATCCCGGAGCTGCGGGAGTGGTCGGTCGCCGACGAGGTCGTCCGGCTCGGCGCCGGTGTCCCCTACGCCCGGGTGATCACCGAGCTCGGGAACCGGCTGCCCGGGCTGGCGATGGCCGCGCGGACCGTGGGCTCGCCGCAGATCCGGGTGCGCGGGACGGTGGGCGGCAACCTCGGGTCGGCCTCCCCGGCCGGGGACGCGCACCCGCCGCTGCTCGCGGCCGGCGCCGAGGTGGAGGTGGCCTCCGCGGCCCGCGGCACCCGCCGGATCCCGGTCGCCGAGTTCTTCACCGGCGTGAAGCGCAACGCCCTCGAGCCCGACGAGCTGATCGCCGCCGTCCACGTGCGCACCGCCCGAGGGCCGCAGCAGTTCTGCAAGGTCGGCACCCGCAACGCGATGGTCATCTCGGTGTCGGCGTTCGCCCTCGCGCTGCACCCCGACCGGCAGGCCGTGGGCACCGGCATCGGGTCGGCCGCACCCACCCCGCGCCGCGCTGCCGAGGCCGAGGAGTTCCTCGCCGGCGAGCTCGACTGGGCCACCCGGGGTCCGCTGCCCGAGGGCCTGGCGCGGGCCTTCGGCGAGCGGGTGGCCGCCGCGGCCGCACCCATCGACGACGTCCGGGGGACGGCGGCCTACCGCCGGCACTCGCTCACGGTGCTGGCCCGCCGCGCCGTCACCTGGGCCTGGGACGACCTGAGGAGGGCCGCCTGATGCGCGTCACCACCACCGTCAACGGCACCGAGCGCACCGCGGACGACGTCTGGCCGGGGGAGAGCCTGCTGCACCTGCTCCGCGAGCGGCTGGGCCTGCCCGGCGCGAAGAACGCCTGCGAGCAGGGGGAGTGCGGCTCCTGCACCGTCTATCTCGACGGCGAGCCGGTGTGCGCCTGCCTCGTCGCCGCCGGCCAGGCCATCGGCCGGAAGGTCACCACCGTCGAGGGGCTGGCCGCCGGGCAGGCGCTGCACCCGGTGCAGGAGGCCTTCGTCGAGGCCGGCGCCGTCCAGTGCGGCTTCTGCACCCCGGGGCTGGTCGTCGCCGCGCACGACCTGCTGGCCCGGGTGCCCGAGCCGTCGGACCCGGAGATCCGCGAGGCGCTGGCCGGCAACCTGTGCCGCTGCACCGGCTACGAGAAGATCCTCGACGCGGTCCGGCTGGCCGCGCGGCGGCAGGCCGCCCGATGACCACCACGCAGGCCGCGGCCCGCACCACCGGCCGCATCGGCGACAACGCGCAGCGCCCCGACGGCACGCTCAAGGTCACCGGCGAGTTCGCCTACGCCAGCGACCTCTGGCACGACGACATGGTCTGGGGCGTCACGCTGCGCAGCCCGCACCCGCACGCCCGCATCCGGCGGATCGACGTCACCGAGGCGCTCACCGTGCCCGGCGTCAGCGCCGTCCTCACCGCCGACGACGTTCCGGGCGAGAACGCCTTCGGCCTCGAGCACGCCGACCAGCCGGTGCTGGCCGGGGAGTTCGTCCGCTACGAGGGCGAGCCGGTGGCGCTGGTCGCCGCGGACCACCCGGAGACCGCCCGCCGGGCGGCGGGGCGCATCCGCGTCGACTACGAGGTGCTGCCCGCCCTCACCGACGCCCGCCGGGCCCTCGACGACGACGCCCCGCAGGTGCACCCCGGCGGCAACCTGGTGCGCCACCTGCGGCTGCGCCGCGGCGATCCCGCGCCCACCGCACCGGTCGTGGTCAGCCTCGACTTCGAGGTCGGCATGCAGGACCAGGCGTTCCTCGGGCCGGAGTCCGGGCTCGCCGTCCCGGCCGAGGACGGCGGCGTCGACCTCTACGTCGCCACCCAGTGGCTGCACGTCGACCAGCGCCAGGTCTGCCTGGCCCTCGGCATGCCGCCCGAGAAGGTGCGGCTGACCCTCGCCGGCGTCGGCGGCGCGTTCGGCGGCCGCGAGGACCTCTCCGTGCACGTGCACGCCTGCCTGCTGGCGCTGCGCACGGGCCGGCCGGTGAAGATGAGCTACGGCCGGGAGGAGTCCTTCTACGGCCACGTGCACCGGCACCCGGCGACGATGACCTACGAGTTCGGCGCCGAGCGCGACGGCACCCTGGTCTACGCGCGGGCGCACGTGCTGCTCGACGGCGGCGCCTACGCCTCCTCGACCGCCGCGGTCGTCGGCAACGCCGGGCTGCTCGGCCTGGGGCCGTACCGCTTCCCGTCGGTGGCGGTCGACGCCTTCGGGGTGTTCACCCACAACCCGCCGTGCGGCGCGATGCGCGGCTTCGGCTGCGTGCAGGCCGCGTTCGCGCACGAGGCGCTGATGGACGAGCTCGCCGCCGCGGTCGGGGTCGACCCGGTGGAGATCCGCCGGCGCAACGGCGTGCAGGAGGGCGACCGCACCATCACCGGCCAGGTCATCGACTCCGCCGCCCCGGTCGCCGAGCTGCTGCAGCGGGTGGCCGACCTGCCGCTGCCCCCGCCGCTGCCCGGGCACCCGGATCTGCGCGACCTGCCCGGCGCGGTCGGCAACACCACCCACGGCGAGGGCGTGCGCCGCGGCGTCGGCTACTCGGTCACCTACAAGAACGTCGGCTTCTCCGAGGGCTTCGACGACTACTCCACCGCGCGGGTGCGGCTGCAGGTGACCGGCGGCGAGGCGGTGGCCACCGTGCACACCGCCGCGGCCGAGGTCGGCCAGGGGCTGGTCACCGTGCAGCAGCAGATCGCCCGCACCGAGCTCGGCGTGGAGCGGGTGGTCGTCGTCCCGGCCGACACCGCGGTCGGCTCGGCCGGGTCGACGTCGGCGTCCCGGCAGACCTACGTCACCGGCGGGGCGGTCAAGGCCGCCTGCGAGGCGGTGCGGACGGCGGTGCTGCAGCGGGCCGCGGTCGCGCTCGGCCGGCCGGTCGCCGGGCTGGCGCTGGACGGGGACAAGGTCCTCGGCGCCGGCGGGGAGGTGCTCGCCGGGCTGGCCGACGTCCTCGGTGACGACGCCGTCGAGGAGACCGTGGAGTGGCGGCACCGGCCCACCCACGCCGTCGACCCGGAGACCGGCCAGGGCGACGCGCACGTGCAGTTCGCCTTCTCCGCGCACCGCGCGGTGGTCGACGTCGACGTCGAACTCGGCCTGGTCAAGGTGGTCGCCCTGGACACCGCCCAGGACGTGGGGAAGGCGATCAACCCCGACGCCGTCGTCGGCCAGATCCACGGCGGATCGGCGCAGGGCATGGGGCTGGCGCTGATGGAGGAGGTGGTGGTCACCGACGGCCACGTGCGCAACCCGTCGTTCACCGACTACCTGTTGCCGACGATCCTCGACGTGCCGCCGATGCAGGTGCAGGTGCTCGAGTACGCCGACCCGCACGCGCCCTACGGCGTCCGCGGGGTGGGGGAGCCGCCGACCATCTCCTCCGGCCCGGCGGTCGCCGCCGCGGTGCGGGCCGCGTGCGGGAAGCCGCTGCGCCGGGTGCCCATCCGCCCGGAGCACGTCACCGGGACCCAGCCGACGGCGATCCCCCCGAGGAGCGACCGGCCGTGACCGCCACCGTGGACGTCCCGGTCCCGACCCTGGTCGGGGAGAGCGTCGTCGTCGAGCCGGACGCCGTCCGGATCCTGGACCGCCGCGTCTTCCCCTTCGAACGGACCTGGGTGACGTGCCGCAGCTGCGAGGACGTGGCCAGGGCGATCGAGGAGATGGTCACCCAGAGCCTCGGCCCGCTGTTCGCGGCCGCGGGCGGGATGACGCTCGCTGCCCGGGAGGCCGACCGGCTCCCGACGGCACGGGCGCGACGGGAGTTCCTGACCGGAGCCGGCCGCCGGCTGGTGGCCACGCGGCCCACGAACAACGGCATCCGGGACGTCGTGGCCGAGCTGCTGGCGGTCGCGTCCGCCACCGCGGACGCCGGCGACCCGCCGGGAGCGGCCGTCGAGCGGGCCGCCCGGGCGGTCGCGGAGCGGCACCGGGCCGGCCACCGGCGCCTCGGCGAGCACGCCGCCGCGTTGATCCCGGACGGCGCCACGGTCCTCACCCACTGCTGGGCGGAGTCCTACCTCACCGAGACCGTCGCGGCGGTGCTGCGCTCGGGCAAGCGCATCGACGCCGTGTGCACCGAGACCCGGCCCTACCTGCAGGGCGCCCGCCTGACGGCGGAGAGCCTGGCGGAGATGGGCATCCCCACGCGGCTGGTCACCGACGGCATGCCCGCGCACCTCATGAGCCGGGGGGACGTCACCGCCTTCGTGACCGGCGCCGACCGCGTCGCCCTGGACGGCTCCGTGGTGAACAAGATCGGCACCCTGCAGATCGCGGTCGCCGCGCACACCTTCGGGGTGCCGTACCTGGCGCTCGTCCAGGCCCCGGACCGGCAGGCGCCGGACGCGTCCGCCGTCGAGCTCGAGGACCGCGACGGGCGCGAGGTGCTGCAGTGCCTCGGCCGCCGCACGGCGTCCCGACTCGTCACCGGCGTCTACCCGGCCTTCGACGTGACCCCGCCGCGGTTCGTCAGCGTCGTGGTCACCGACCGCGGGCGGTTCGCGCCGTCCGACGTGGCCTCCTACTTCTCGGCGTGAGGGCGCCCACGACCCGCGAGGAGGCGGTCGACCAGCTCGTCGAGGTGGGCCGGCTGGCGGTCGAGCGCGGGCTGGTGCTGGCCGGCGGCGGCAACCTCTCCGCCCGGCTGCCGGGGGAGGGCGAGTTCGTGGTGACCGCGGCCGGCACCTGGCTGGACCGGCTGACCCCCGCGGACTTCAGCGTGGTGACCCTGGACGGCGAGGTCACCGCCGGTGCCGAGCGGCCGTCCAGCGAGTGGAAGCTCCACCAGCGCACCTACCGCGCCCGCCTCGACGTGAACGCCGTCGTGCACCTGCACCCGCAGCACGCCGTCCTGGTCGACGCCCTCGGCCACCGGATCCGGCTGATCACCCTGGACCACGTCAGCTACGTGCGGTCGGTCGGCACGGTCCCGTACTCGCCGAACGGCTCCGACGAGCTCGCCGACGGTGCCGCCGAGCAGGCGCGGCAGCACGACTGCATCGTGCTGTCCCACCACGGCTGCTCGGCGCTGGGGCCGGACGTCGGCATGGCCTTCCGGCGGGCGCTGAACCTGGAGGAGGCGGCCACGGCCACCTACCGTGCCCTGCTGCTCGGCGACACGGGCTGCACCTTCCCGCCGGCGGGCCTCGCCGGCCTGCACTCCGACCTCCCGTGACCGAACTACCGGCTGAGCGCCTGCTCGAGGTGGTCGCGCAGGACGACGGCGTTGTTGTGCTCGCGGTCCCGGGCGGCGTAGAGCAGGACGACGTCGCCCGCGGCAGCGGCGGCCCGCAGCGGCGCCCAGGTCTCGGGGGAGGCGTCGAGCTCGGCGACGTACCGGCGGCGGAACTCCGCCCACCGGGCCGGGTCGTGGCCGAACCACCGGCGCAGCTCGTCGCTGGGAGCGGCGTCGCGCAGCCACCCGTCCAGGGCCAGGGCGTCCCGGGGTACCCCCCGCGGCCACAGCCGGTCGACGAGGAACCGGGCCCCGGGAACGCCGGGGTCCAGCTCGTGGACCCGCACGATCCGGATCACGGAAGCGCCCGGAGCGGTCAGCCGCGGACGGCGTCGAGGTAGTCGGGGTAGCCGGCGACGACGTCCTCGATCTCGACGATGTCGGGGAAGTCGGCCGCCTCCTGGTGGCCGAGGAGGAAGCGGACGGTCCGGCGGACCAGCTCCTCGTCGTCCACCGCCAGGCCGAGCTCCTCGCGGAGCCCGGGGCTGAGCCGGAACCAGGACTCCGTCTGCTCGCCGCCGCCGTCGCCGCGCAGCCGCACGACGAACTCGGACTCGCCCTGTGCCTCGATCTCGAAGGGGTCGCTCATGTGCGTCGCGTACCCCGTCGCGGGGCCGGCGCACCGCGACGGGGTGGGCGCTGCGACACACCGCGCCGGGGGCCAGGCTCGGGGGATGACCGACACCTCCGGACCGCCGTTCCGCGCCGACCACGTCGGCAGTCTCCTGCGCCCGCAGCGCCTGCTCGACGCCCGCGCGCGCTCCGCCGCCGGGGAGATCGACGCGGCCGAGCTGCGGAGCATCGAGGACGAGGCGATCGCCGACGTCGTCCGGCTGCAGGCGGACGTCGGCCTGCGGACCGCCACCGACGGCGAGTTCCGCCGCGCCTCCTGGCACATGGACTTCATCTACGCCATCGACGGCATCAGCAAGGTGGCCGGCGAGGACATCGTCGTCCACTTCAGGAACGCCGACGGGACGATCGACTTCACGCCGGCCGGGCTGCACGTCGACGGGCCGCTGTCGATCGACGAGCCGATCTTCGGCGCGGACTTCGCGTACCTGCGGGGACAGGTCGCGGCGACGCAGACGGCGAAGCTCACGATCCCGTCGCCGTCGATGGTCCACTACCGCGGCGGTGCCGCGGCGATCGACCCGGCCGTCTACCCCGACGAGGACGCCTTCTGGAACGCGCTGTCGGCGGCCTACGCCCAGCAGGTGCGCGGCATCGCCGCGCAGGGCTGCACCTACCTGCAGCTGGACGACACCAGCCTGGCCTACCTCAACGACCCGGTGCAGCGCGCCGAGCTGGCCGCGCAGGGGCGCGACGCGGAGCACCAGCACGAGCGCTACATCCGGCAGATCAACGCCGCGCTGGCCGGCCGCCCGGAGGGGCTGACCGTCACCACGCACCTGTGCCGCGGCAACTTCCGCTCCTCCTGGGTGGCCGAGGGCGGCTACGACTTCGTCGCGGAGGCGCTGTTCGGCGGCCTGGAGGTCGACGGGTTCTTCCTGGAGTACGACGACGCCCGCTCCGGTGGGTTCGAGCCGCTGCGCTTCGTGCCGCCGGGCAAGCGCGTCGTCCTGGGCCTGGTCACCACCAAGCGCCCGGAGCTGGAGAGCAGGGACGACCTCAAGCGGCGCATCGACGAGGCCGCCCGCTACGTGCCGCTGGAGCAGCTGGCGCTGTCCCCGCAGTGCGGGTTCTCCTCGACCGTGGAGGGCAACGCGCTCACCCGGGAAGAGCAGGTCGCCAAGCTGGCGCTCGTCGTCGAGACCGCCGCGGAGGTGTGGGGGGAAGCGGGTCCCTGATCACAGGCGGGTCACGACCCGCGCCCGCCGTCCGCCCCTCCTGGTGGACCGGACCGGGGACTTGGCATGCTCCCTGCGTTCACAGGACAGCGTCGTCCGGGCGTTGTCCCGCACGTAGGGAGGGCGGACGTGTCCACCACAGTCAGCAGGAACGACGCCGGCGGGCCGGCTCCCGGAGGAGCCGGCCGCCGACGCCCATCCGTGCGCACGGTGCTCGTCTGGAGCGCGGTGGCGGTGGTCGGCGCGGTCGCCTGGACCGTCCTGGCCCTGGCGCGCGGGGAGACGGTCTCGGCCCTCTGGATCCTGTTCGCCGCGCTGTCCTCCTACGCCATCGCCTACCGCTTCTACGCGCGGTTCATCGCTCGACGGGTGCTCCAGGTCGACGACCGGCGGGCCACCCCGGCCGAGCGGCTGCACAACGGCATCGACTTCGACGTCACCGACCGGCGCGTGCTCTTCGGGCACCACTTCGCCGCCATCGCCGGGGCCGGCCCGCTGGTCGGGCCGGTGCTCGCCGCGCAGATGGGCTACCTGCCCGGCACCATCTGGATCATCGTCGGCGTCATCTTCGCCGGTGCGGTGCAGGACATGACCGTGCTGTTCTTCTCGATGCGCCGCAACGGCAAGAGCCTCGGCCAGATGGTCCGCGAGGAGATCGGGATCGTCGGTGGCATCGCGGCGCTCATCGCCGTCTTCGCCATCATGATCATCATCCTGGCCGTGCTCGCGCTGATCGTGGTCAACGCGCTCGCCGAGTCGCCGTGGGGCGTGTTCTCCATCGCGCTGACCATCCCGATCGCCCTGTTCATGGGCGTCTACCTGCGCACCCTCCGTCCAGGACGCGTCCTCGAGGCCACCGCCATCGGCGTCGTCCTGCTGCTGGCCGCGGTCATCGGCGGCGGCCTGATCGACGACACCGGGCTCGGCGAGGCGCTGACCCTCTCCAAGGAGACGCTGGTCATCGCGCTCGTCGTCTACGGGTTCGTCGCCTCGGTGCTGCCGGTGTGGCTGCTGCTCACCCCGCGCGACTACCTGTCGACGTTCATGAAGGTCGGCGTCATCGTCCTGCTCGCCATCGGCCTGCTGCTGGCCCGGCCGGTGCTGCAGGCCGACGCGGTCAGCGAGTTCGCCCGGGAGGGCACCGGCCCGGTCTTCGCCGGGTCACTGTTCCCGTTCGTCTTCATCACCATCGCCTGCGGCGCGCTGTCGGGCTTCCACGCCCTGATCTCCTCGGGGACGACGCCGAAGATGGTGGCCAAGGAGAGCCAGGTCCGCCTCATCGGCTACGGCGGCATGCTGATGGAGTCCTTCGTCGCCATCAGCGCCCTGATCGCGGCGGTGGTCATCGACCAGGGGCTCTACTTCGCCATGAACGCGCCTGCCGGCGTCACCGGCGGCACGGCGGAGAGCGCCGCCGCCTACGTCAACGGGCTGGGTTTCGACACCACGGCGCAGGACCTGGCCGCGGCCTCCGCGGCGATCCAGGAGCCGAGCCTGGTCTCCCGCACCGGTGGCGCGCCCACCCTCGCCGTCGGCATCGCCCAGATCCTGTCCGACGCGTTCGGCTCCGGGATGGCGGCCTTCTGGTACCACTTCGCGATCATGTTCGAGGCGCTGTTCATCCTCACCGCCGTCGACGCCGGCACCCGCGTGGGCCGGTTCATGCTCCAGGACACGATCGGCAACGTCTGGAAGCGCTTCGGCGACCTGGCCTGGCGTCCCGGCAACATCATGGCCAGCGCCGCGGTGGTCGCGCTGTGGGGCTACATCCTCTACGTCGGGGTCACCGACCCCCTCGGTGGCGTCAACCAGCTCTTCCCGCTGTTCGGCATCGCCAACCAGCTGCTGGCCGCCATCGCCCTGACCCTGGTCACGGTGCTGCTGATCAAGCACGGCAAGGCGAAGTACGCCTGGGTCACCGGGATCCCGCTGGCCTGGGACCTCATCGTCACGATGACGGCGAGCTGGCAGAAGGTGTTCTCGGCCGACCCGAGGGTCGGCTACTTCGCGCAGCGGCAGCGGTACGCCGACGCGCAGGCGGCAGGGGAGCTCCTGGCACCGGCGCAGGACGCCGACCAGATGGGTCGGATCATCTACAACTCGACCCTGAACGGCGTGCTGCAGGCCGTCTTCGCGCTCCTGGTCCTCGTGGTGGTGGTGAACGCCGTCGTCGTGATCGCCCGGGCGCTCCGGGCCCGCGGCCCGGTGCCGACCACCGAGGAGCCGGCGGTGCCGTCGTCGATCGTCGAGCCCTCCGGCCTGTTCGCGACCGCGGAGGAGAAGCGCGCCCTGGCCGAGCAGGAGCGGCTGGTCGGCGCGGGCACGCGGGGCCACGGCACCTTCACGGAGGAGGGTCCGTCGCGGTGACCGAGGGGAACGCCACCGCCGTCCGGTCAGCTGTCACCCGGGCTCTGAGAGGGGTGCACTGGTACCTCAAGGAGCTCACCGGAGAGGCGCGGTGGGACGACTACCTGCGGCACTGCGCCGAGCACGGGCACGAGCCGATGGGCCGGCGGGAGTTCGAGCGGCGCCGCGCCGACGAGCGGGAGCGCAACCCGGTCAGCCGCTGCTGCTGAGGCGCCACGACCGCGGCCCCGGGCCCCTGCAGAGGGGATCGGGGCCGCGGGCCGTCCACGACGACCCCGGGCTCGCCCGTCACGGGAGACCCGCGGCGTCACACCCGTGTGCGGGGCGGTCCGGCCGGCGTCCCTGGCTGCCGAGGTCGAGGGCACGTAGCCGTGGCCCCGCGGGCCCGTCCGAGAGGGAGCACCCGTGTCCGTGCCGTCGTCGCCCCACCGTCGCGATCGCCGCACCGGGATCCGCACCGGCATGTCCCTGCTCGCCAGCGCGGCCGCCGACCTCGGGGTCGGTGCCCCGCCGGAGGTCCGCGTGCTGCGGGACGGCCGGCTCTGGCTCACCGAGCTCGGGACGGCGGTGACCGCGGCCGACGTCTACCAGGCCGCCCGCGGGCTCGTCGCCGCCCAGCTCGACGCCATCGCCGACGTCTCGGGCCGTCCGGTGGAGGACCACGCGCTCGCCTGGCTGGTGACCCTGCAGACCAACGAGGTCGTGGTCGGTCTCGACGACCTCGACCTGGAGGGCGACGCGGCCTGACAAAGGACCACCCTTCCCCCCACGCCTCGCAGGCTCGGCGCGGGTCCCTGAAGGGCGGCCGTTCCAGCACCGCACCAGGCTCGCGGCGGGACCCTGCAGGGAGGCCGCCCCTTCCCCCCACGCCTCGGGGAAGGACCCCGTTCTCCCACCCCTCGCAAGCTCGGGGCGGCGCCCTGAACGGTGCCGGCGGACCCCTGGAGGGTGGCCGCAGTCCTCGTCGGCGGGGCTCAGCCGGCCGCGGGCGCGGGCTCGGGCCGGGGCTCCGCCGCAGGACCCTGCTCGTCCCGCCGCCGCAGGAAGACCCCGCGCAGCGCCAGCGCGGCGGCCGGCGGCAGGACGGCCAGCGTGGGCAGCACGTAGCGGAAGTCGAACGAGGCGGTCGCCGCGGGCCCCACCATCAGGGTGAGCCCGATCAGCGCCAGCAGCGCCGGGTCCAGCCGGTCCCGCCACCCACGCCGGCGCAGGAAGAGCGCACCGAGGCCGACCAGCACGCACACGCCCAGCAGCGGGCCGGGGGTGTAGAAGTAGCGCTGGTACGAGCGCAGGTCGCCGACCATCTCCTCGTCGTAGCCGTACGGGCCGGGAGCGAGCACCGGCGTGCAGTCGTACTGCTCGACCGGCTCGGGGTAGGGGAACGCCCACCACGTCGGGCAGGTGTCCTGCGGGCCGGAGACCCGGCCGGGCTCGACGTAGTGCACGGTCTCGGAGAGCAGCTGGCGCAGGTAGTCCCACGGCTGGCCCTTGATCGCGATCGTGGCGAACTCCGCGAGGTCCTCCTCCGACCACACCCGCTCGCCGTCCACCACGGCGTTGGCCGGGCTGTCGGCGAACCAGACGAACTGGTCGCCGGGGCGGCGTTCCTCGGGCGGCAGGTCCGGGCACAGCGGTCGCAGCCGCTCGGGCACCTCCAGCTCCTCGCACTGGACGAAGGTGGCGACCCGCCCGTAGAGGAAGTGGCCGGTGTAGTCGGTGAGGCCGAACGAGCCGTGCACGCTGCCGAACCAGACCGCGTAGGGCACCAGCACCGCCGCGACGCCGCCGAGGAACGCGACGACCGCCGGCCAGCGCAGCGTCCGGACCAGCAGCCGCACGACCAGGTAGACGAACACGACGCCGACGAGGAAGAGGCCCACCGTGCGGGTGAGCGTCAGCAGGCCCAGGACGATGCCGACCGTCGCGGTCAGCAGCGGCCCCGGGCGCTCGCGCGCGAGCAGGAGCACCACCGCGACGGTCATGAGGAACATGAACAGCGTCTCGGCCAGGACGAAGTGCTCGATGTTCAGCAGGTAGGCGTCGAAGCCGAGGGGGACCACGGCCAGCAGGCTGACCCAGCGCGCGACGCCGCGGCGCTGCAGCAGGACGTAGACCAGCACCACCATCGCCAGCCCGAGGACGTGCTGGACGACGGCCACCTCGCGGTACGTCGTCACCGGGTTGAGCAGGGCGAGGAAGGCCGAGTAGCCCCACGGCCGGTCGACGGCGGGCTCGGCCCACGCCGCGCGGTCCACGTAGGTGCCCGAGTCCGGGAACCACAGGGCCGTCGAGTACGCCGCGGTGACGTAGGCTCGGGCGACGGCCGCCAGGGCGAGCAGCACGAGGAAGGCGAGGTGCCGGCGGGCCAGCCGCAGGGCGCGAGCGCCCGGGCCCAGGCGGGCGGAGGTCCCGGCCCCGGACGCGGAGGCACCCGCCGCCGGCCCGGCGCCCTCGAGGCGCTCGGGCCGGCGGCGGGCGCCGGGTACCTGGGTCACGCTGCCGTCGGGCGCGGACTCCCGTGGTCGTCCGCCGTGGCGTCCGAGCGCTTCGACGAGACCTCCTCGTGGTAGTCCTCTTCCACGTTGACGTCCCAGATGTCGTGTTTCGTGCCGTCGGCGATGTTCTGCACGGTCAGCATCGCCGTCATCATCGAGTGGTCCTGGTTGTTGTAGCGGAACATGCCGTTGCGCCCGACCGGGTGCAGGTTCGGCGTGTTCGCCCCCATCCAGCGCCGGATGACCTCGACGTTGTCCTTGTACCCGGCGTCGTAGAACGGGTAGGCCTTCGGCATCCGGACGACGAAGCCGCGCTCGACGTCGGCGGCCTTGGCCAGCCCGAGCTGCTCCAGCTCGCGGGCACCCTGGGCGATGAGGTCCTCGTCGGACCGGTTCCAGGTGTCGTCGCCGACGTTGACGAAGAACTCCAGGCCCAGGCAGGTGCGCCCGTCCTTGACCAGGTACGGCGACCAGGAGCCGAAGTTCTGGATCCGGCCGACCTGGACGTCGGGGGAGTGGATGTAGATCCAGTTGTCCGGGAAGCCGGCCTCGACCGGGAGGACCAGCGCCACGGTGAGGAAGTCGCGGTACTTCAGGCCGTCGGCCGCCGCGAGCACCTCCGCCGGGGGCTTGGGGTCCAGGGCGTGCACCAGCGAGGAGAACGGCATCGAGCTGATGACGTGGTCGGCCTCGTAGTGCTTCTCGGCCCCGATGTCGGTCCGGGTCGCGTCGGGAGCGCCCGCACCGGAGCCGTAGCCGCCGGTGACCTCCGTGGTCAGGCCGGTGACCCCGCGACCGGGCTCCCAGTGCACGGTGCGGACCTTCTCCTCCATGACCACGGTGCCACCGCGCTCCTGCACCTTGCGTGCCGCGGTCTCCCACATCATCCCGGGCCCGTACTTGGGGTACTGGAACTCCTCGATGAGGGAGGTGATCTCCTTCTGGTTGCGCTTGGGGGTCAGCGCGTTGATCACCGCACCGGTCAGCGACAGGTTCTTGATCCGCTGCGCGGCGAAGTCGGCCGGCAGCTGGTCGACGGGAACGCCCCAGAGCTTCTCGTTGTAGGTCTTGAAGAAGTGCTCGTAGAGGCGCTTGCCGAACCGGGCGACGATCCAGCCCTCGAGGGTGTCCTGGTTCTTCGGTGGGCGTACCCGCGCCCAGAGGTAGGACGCCACGCAGCGCACCGCCTCGACCGGGCCGAGGTTGCCCAGGGCGTTGCCGGCCTTGAGCGGGTAGTCGTAGAGCTTGCCGTCGTAGAAGATGCGGCTCATCCGCGGCCGGAGCAGGAATTCCTCGTCGGGGAGGATCTCGTGCCAGAGCGCCTCGACCTCGGGGACCTTGGTGAAGAAGCGGTGGCCGCCGATGTCGAAGCGCCAGCCCTCCCGCTCGGCGGTGCGGCTGATCCCGCCCACCATCGAGTCACCCTCCAGCACGGTGACCGGCACCTGGCGACGGACCAACTCGTAGGCGGCCGTCAGCCCGGCGGGGCCGGCGCCGATCACGGCCACACTGGTGCGGTTGCCGTCG
Source organism: Geodermatophilus obscurus (assembly GCF_900143215.1). Classification (GTDB taxonomy): domain Bacteria; phylum Actinomycetota; class Actinomycetes; order Mycobacteriales; family Geodermatophilaceae; genus Geodermatophilus; species Geodermatophilus obscurus_A. The sequence continues at coordinate 97,317 of NZ_FRDM01000005.1, forward strand.
GTGGTCATGGAGTCTCGCCTTCTCGCTGTTGGACCCGCGGCGACGGGGTCCGGACGACTCGGATCGTCCCGGACGACCTCGTCCTGGAGATTGACACATCGAACTGCACGGTACCGGGGGTCGCTGCCGGGCGGCCGGGCCGCCTCGGATCGCGGACGCACCCCGGCCCCCGTCCTCGCGGGGAGGAAGAGGGCCGCGCAGGTCAGATGTCGTGGTACATCGCAGACCTTCCCGAGACCGTCGACCCTGATCGGCTGTCGACGGTGTTGATCATGTGGTGCGCCTCGCCGGCGCACCCTTGAGCGCTCACTCGGCTTCGGCCACGTACATGGTGTTCCCGTCGAGGTCCCAGAACTCGAACATCAACGGTGCTGTGGGCCAGTCGAGGAGGTCACCGACCCTCAGTCCGAGGTCGACGAGGCGGGCATGCGCCGCACGAGCATCGGGGGTGATGAAGCGGATGCCGGTGTCGATGCCGGTGGGCAGTGCGTCGGTCGTCGCGATCACGCTCAGCGTGGTGCCTCCACCAGGTGGAGCCATGCCGATCCAGCGGAAGTCGACATCGACGTCCCCGTCGAAGCGGGTCTCGAAACCGAGTTCCTCGAAGAGCCGCTTCGTGGCGTCCTGATCCGACACTGCGATGGCGACGGTCGAGATCCCCGTGAGCGTGGGTGCCTGCGTGGTCATGAAAGGTAGACGAGCGGGGAGCGCAGGGTTCATCGGAGCCACTCCGTTCCGGCCGCCATCACCCACGCCCACCGGGGGTCACTTCCCGTGGGCGTCGGTCAGACGGTCCGTCGAGCGGGCGGCCGGAGGCCGAGGAGGTGGCTGAGCTGCCGAGTGAGCAGCCCTGCGAGCGAACGGACTGGGACACGACTGAGACGCGAGAGGGGCCCGACCTGGGCTCTGCCCGGTCAGGCCCCTCTGGGGACTCAGATGTCGTAGTACATCGCGAACTCGCCCCGCGTGATTGGTCACCCGCGGCTGTCAATGGATATCGCGGTTGACCTACACTCTTGTGTTGGCCAGCATCGGCCGAGGATGGTCCGGGCTGAGCGTCTTGGGGACTGGATGGGGACTGGATGGGGACTGGCGGCAGGCTCCCCGGTGACGGCGCGGTGCGCGGTTGGCTGCCTTGACCCATGGCTGCGGAACGGAATCCGGCTCCCACGTCGGCACGCCCGCGGTATCGGCGACGCGCGTCCCACCCGATCAGCGTGCCGGCTGTCTCGGTCGCGGGAAGGGCGCTTCGCGCCCCTTCGGGATCGGCCTGCGGCCGACCCTTCCCTCGACCAGCGCCAGCCGGATCGGGCGGGTTGTGGGAAGCGCAGGGGAGTGTGGACGGCGGGCCGCTCCGTCAGGCTGGCTGCACCACTACAACCACCACCGGCCCCACACCGCCCTCGGCAACCTCCCACCCATCACCCGATGCACCAACCTCCCCGGTCAGTACATCTAGCCGAGTGGGCCGCAGGGACCGGTTCGTGCGCGCCGTCAATTCTTGATGCGACCTGTTTCGTACGCCCACATGGCGATCTCTACGCGGTTCCGGGCGTGGAGCTTTCGCATGAGGCTGGCGAGGTGGGCTTTGACGGTGCTTGGGGTGATGTAGAGCTCGCTGGCGATCTCATTGTTGGTGCGGCCTTGGGCCACAGGCACGAGGACTTCCTCCTCGCGGGCGGTGAGCGGTTCTGTCGGCTGCCTCGGTGGTGAGGTCTGTGCGTGGGCGAACGCTGCGAGCAGTCGGACAGTCACGCTCGGTGCGATCAGTGCGTCTCCGTCGGCGGCGGCGTGGATGGCCTGGGTCAGCAGGGCGGGTCCGGCGTCCTTGAGCAGGAACCCGCGGGCGCCGGCTTTGAGCGCCCCGTGGACGTACTCGTCGAGGTCGAAGGTGGTGATGACCACGATCGGCAGGGGGTCGGTGACGTCGGGGCCGGCGAGGCGTCGGGTGGCCTCGATGCCGTCCATCAGCGGCATTCGGATGTCGAACAGGCCGACGTCGGGGCGCAGCTGGAGCGCCAGGCGGACTGCCTCGCGCCCGTCGGCGGCCGCGCCGACCACTTCGATGTCGGGTTGGGCGTCGAGCAGCATCGTCAGCCCGGTGCGCACGATGGGCTGGTCGTCGGCGATGAGGACCCTGATGCTCATCGTGGCGTCCCGGTTCGGGGCAGGACCGCCTCCACCCGCCAGCCCCGCTCGGCGGCGGGGCCTGCGTGGAAGGTGCCGCCGAGCAGTGAGGCGCGTTCCCGCATGCCCACCAGTCCGTAGCCCGCTGGGGCGCGGCCGCCAGCGGCGGAGCCGTCGTCGTCGATGGTCAGCCGTACCCGGTCGGCGTCGCCTGTGACGGCGACGGTGACCTGGGTCGCGTGGCGGGCGTGCCGTCGAGCGTTGGTGATGGACTCCTGGGCCAGGCGGTAGATCGCGGCCCCGACCGCCGGGCTGAGGTCGTCGAACTCGCCGGAGAGCGTCACCTCGACGCAGGGACGCGCCTGGCCATCGGTGGCGAGCTGCTCGACCTCGGCCACGCCGGGCTGCGGCGCGAACTCGGTGTCCTGTGAGGCGCGGAGCACGCCGACGATGGCGCGCAGCTCGGTGAGGGTGCGGGTCGCTGCGTCCTCGATGACGGCCAGGGCCTCGATGGCACGCTCGGGCTGGGAGGCCGCGATGGCACGTCCTGCTTGGGCCTGGATGGCGATGCCGGAGACGTGGTGGGCGACGGTGTCGTGGAGTTCACGAGCGAGCTGTTCGCGTTCGCGGGCCTTGGCGTGGTCGATGTCGCGGATGCGGATCTTCGTCCGATAGCGGATCGCGGCGCCGAGCGCGGCGGCGAACAGGAAGAACCCGTACCCTGCGACCGCCTCCGACAGGCTCATGTGGTCGGCTACGTGGGTGATGGGCAGCCAGAGCAGGATGACGCCGAGGCCGCTTGCGGCTTCCCGACCGGAGCCCCACCGGAACAGGGCGTAGGCCAGGATCAGCGCCGCGGACATGCTGGACAGCAGAGCGCCTTGCGACCCGGTGAGGATTCTGACGATGTCGAGGATCGTCAACGTGCCGAAGGAGACCGCAACCGCGACGAGCGGGTGCGTGCGTCGCCACAGCAGGGGGCCGAGGACCGCGAGCACATAGAGCAGCAGCAGCGGGCGCGGCGCCAGGTTCGCCGACGTCCAGGCGGCCTGGCGAAGCACCACTTCCACCAGGGACCAGCAGACCAGTGCTGCGACCAAGGCCCAGTCCCGCGGCCCCCGGTCCGGGGCATTCGTGGGTCGAGGTTCGGCCCACAGCGCGTGGAGTGCATTGGTGGCCATCTGATCAGCCTAGGCAGCCCGCGTGCTCGGGGTATCGGCCGAAGGTACAAGAACTCGGCTGTGCCAACGGCCAGGTCGAATCAGGCTCCGGGGCTGATGTGTCCGCCGCCAGCATCCGTGAAGGTGGATGCCCCCACCCGATCAAGCCAAGGAGCATTGTGATGAGAACGCCTCAATCCCACACCGCACGAGAGAATCCGGCATCGCGCAGCGCGCTGGAAGATCGGCGCATGCCCGTGCAGGCCAAACTCGCAGCAGCATGGACCAGCGTCATGTTCCTGTACGCCTACGTGGACATTATCGCCTTCTTCAAGCCAGGCGTCATCGATGACATCCTCGCCGGCAAGGTCTGGGAGTTCGACGTCAGCCAGACGCTGTTGACCACCTTCCTCGCGCTCATGGCGATCCCGATCCTCATGGTCGTGCTGTCGATGACGCTGCCCGCCCGGGCGAACCGCATCACGAACCTCATCGTGGCTTCGGTACAGGTCCCCTACGCGGCATTCAACGTGCTGGGCGAGTCCTGGACGTACTTCTACGGCCTTGGCGTCGTACTGGAAGTGATCCTTCTCGCCCTCATTTTGCGGTACGCCTGGACCTGGCCACGCCGCACCGCATCGCCGGCGACCCTGGCAGCCAGCCTCGACAGCGAGCCACTCCGCACGCCGCAGCAGGCGTGACTGCCCGCCCCAGGGCCCGACCATCCTTCGCTCGCCCCACCCGCGGGCACGGTCACCTGTCTCAGCGTTCGCTGTTGAGCACTCCGTCCCACCCCATCCCCCAGAACGGTCCCGGTCATGATCGAGGCGCACGAGCTCACCAAGCGCTACGGCGACACCACCGCCGTGCACTCCCTCAGCTTCACGATCGCGCCCGGGACCGTCACGGGGTTCCTCGGCCCGAACGGCGCCGGCAAGTCCACGACCATGCGCATGATCATGGGACTGGACCGGCCGACGTCGGGCACCGTCACCGTCAACGGCAAGCCCTACCGGCAGCACCGTGCCCCGCTACGCGAGGTCGGCGCCCCGCTGGAGGCAAGCGCCGTGCACCCCGGCCGCAGCGCCCGCTCACCCCTGCGCTCCATGGCCGCCACCCACAACATCAAGGTCTCCCGGGTCAGCGAGGTCATCGAGATGACCGGCCTGGCCGGGGTAGCGACGAAGCGCGTCGGAGGGTTCTCCCTCGGCATGGGCCAGCGCCTGGGCATCGCCGCCGCCCTCCTAGGCGACCCCGGGACGCTCATCCTCGACGAGCCGGTCAACGGGCTCGACCCCGAGGGCGTGCAGTGGGTCCGCCAGCTCGTGCGTGCCCTTGCGACCTCGGCCGATCACCAGGAGACGGTCGGCGGTCTGGGACATCTCGCTCATCAGGTGCGAGGAGAGGAAGACGGTTCGTCCTTCGGCGGCCACGCGAACGCGTCACCCCTCGTACCCGACTGAGGAGCCGCGCTGCCCGTACGCGCGGCCTCGAACGTCTCCCAGCGACACCGCTGACGACCGTGGCAACGGCTCGCTGATGACCGAACCCGGGCACTGAGCCCGACCGAAACCCTCTGCTTGCGGGGTCGCCCAGCATCCCCGCCTAGGGCCACCGACCCCACTCCCGGCCTCGACCCGATGCTCCGCCGAATACCGCACCGAGCCAGTCCGCCCACCCTCACCAGGAGTCGTCATGACCCGTGCCGCCACCACCGCCCCACCGGCGACGCAGATCTCCGGTCAGCCCTATCGCCTCACCGCCGTCCTCGCGCTTCTCGGTGCCGGGCTGCTCGGGGTCGGGACTTCGCTGCATCCGGCGGACGCTAACCCTGGGGTGCCGGCCGCCGCCTTCTCCGAGTATGCGGCCGACGGCCGCGCGGGGTGGGTCACCGCCCACCTGCTGCAGTTCGGCGGCGTAGCCAGCATGACGCTGGCGATGGTCCTGCTGGCCCGGGCGGTGGCCGGACCCGGGGGAGCGGCCTGGGCCCGGGTGACTGCGGTGTGCGCCACAGCGGGCTTCGCCACCGCGGCCGTCCTCCAGGCGGTCGACGGCGTGGCGCTCAAGGCCATGGTGGATCTCTGGTCCAGCGCCTCGGACGACCGCCCGACACTGTTCGCGGCGACCCTGGCCGTTCGTCAGGTCGAGATCGGGCTTGACGCCCTGCTCGCGCTGGTGCTCGCCGCGGCCTTCCTCAGCCTCGGCGTCGCTCTGCTCACCGCCCCCGCGCGGAGCCGGGGGCTGGGCGGCCTGGCCCTCGCCACCGCAGCCGCGGCCGCGGCCAACGGCCTCGCGCTGGCCCTCGGCGGCTTCTCCAACACCGCGATGCTCGCCACCACAGCCAGCGGGCTGCTAGGGCTCGCCTTCCTGCTCACCGCTGCAGTCTGGAGCTGGCGCCGGGCGGCGACCCGACAGGAATGAGCCCTCGGCCGGCCCGCCTGGGTCAGGCTGCGTCACCGGAACCGACTACGGCGACGTTCGCGCCGTTCACCAATCGGCCGCCGGTGTCCCGCAGGGGATCCCTTGGGAGGGGGCACGTCGGTCGGGGACCGGCTGGCGGCACCCGATCAGGGCGACGGTCGGTTTGGGGGAGCGGCGGAGCAACGGGGGCTACGTCAGCCGAGTGGGCGTGACAGGGCTCACTGCTAGCAATGCGCTTGCAACAGTTAGCACCCGGGTCCTGAGGGCACAGTGAACACATGGCCAACAACAACAAGATCGTTAACCAGCTTCGCGCCCTCGTGCTCCTCACCAAGACCGAGGAGCAGGTTGCGCGCACCCGCATCTCGCAGGCCCGGACCGACGCCGTCCGCCGCGAGCTCACGCAGAACGCCGACAACGCCGCGGCGCGCACCATCGAGATCACCGAGGCCCTCCGTTCTCTCGGCGGTGTCCCGGACGTCGTCACCCCGGCCCTCGGCCGGCTCTCCGCGACGCTGAAGGCCACCTTCGAGCAGGCGGCTCCCGTCGAGGAGGCGCTGCTGAGCGACCTGTCACTCGAGCACCAGCTGCTCGACCGCGCCACCTACGTCAAGGTCCTCGCCGAGCAGGCCGAGGAGACCCAGGTGCGCCGGCTGGCCGAGAAGCTCATCGGCGCCCACCAGGCAACCGTCGAGTGGCTGACCGTCGTGCTCGCCGAGGAGGCCCTCGGTGGCCCCGCCGCGCTCGTCGCGACCCCGGTCCAGAAGGTCGCCGGCGGCGTGGCCCGCGCGGTCAACGCCCCGGCCCGCTTCTGGGCGAACAGGGTCAACAACGCCGTGGACACCGTCAAGCACGCCGGTGAGGAGACCTCCGACCGGTTCTCCGCCGTCACCGACCGCGCCGCGCAGCTCACCGACGCCGTCCGCGAGACGCTCACCGCCGGCCGCAGCGCCTCGCTGCGTCGCGCCGAGCAGATCGCCCGCCGCGAGGGCAACAAGGACGCCGCCAAGGCCGCCCGGACCGCCCGCGAGGAGCTCGGTGATGTCTCCGCCGACGAGCTGCCGATCAAGAACTTCGACCAGCTCTCGGTCGGCGACGCCGTGAAGGCCATCAAGGGCCTCCAGGAGTCGCACGACCTCCGCGTGATCATCCGCTACGAGGAGACCGGCAAGAGCCGGGCGAACGTGGTCAGCGCCGCGCAGACCCAGCTCGCCTCGCTGGCCAAGGAGGCCGTGGGCGTCGACGCCTGATCCCGCAGAACACTTGGAGGGTCCACGCCCCGCTCGTCGGGGCGTGGGCCCTCCGTGCGTCCGCGGGCCCGTTCCGTAGCGCCGTGCGGGGAAGGCTCCGACCATGAGCATCACCCGAGGCCCTAGCAGCGGAGGTCTCGCTTCCCACTGCCACCACCCGCTTGACTTGCTCAGTCGCCGCGACAACGGCAACACCACCCTCAACACGGTCAGTGACGACGACGAGAACGGCTGGGCATCGTTCCGCGACACCTCGCTGGACACCTAAGAGGCGCTCGAGCTGCTCACCCTGGGCGAGAGGTGGTCTCCCGGAAGGCTCACAACAGCCAGCTGATCGGCAGCCGCGCGGCCCGGCCCGGCGCCGCGAGCTGGGAGCAGATCGCCGAGGCCCTCGGCGCCCCGCGGACTCCGCGAGGAACTGCTTCAACGAGGCCATCGCCGAGCGACTGGACGCCGACACCGCAGCCGCAGCCGCAGCCTGCGACCTGGCCGGCGCGCGCCCCGTCCGCTGACCGTCCCTACCGTCCCGACTCGCGGGCCCGGAGCACCGCCTCGACGCGGTCCCGAGCCTGCAGCTTGAGCCGGCGCTTGGTATCGCAAGAGGAACCCGCTACGGCGACGTCCTATGGGCCAGCGCAGCCAGCCGCCGGTGTCTCGCAGGGGATCCCCTTGCGGTCATGACTTGGCGTGGTGGTCAAGGACGTCCGTGGCGTCCGATACCGGTTCGACTGCCGGGGCGTCAGGGGATGCTCGATGAGTACGAGCGCGACTCGCCGACGTCGATCACCTCCAACAGCCGCTGAGTGAGCGCGACGCCTTCCAGCAAGGTGCGGTGATCTGCGCGCTCTGGATCAGCGATGTAGGCGTCGTACCCGGCCCGGGAACCGAAGGAGACGATGTGTACCTCGGCCTGTCCATCTGCCGTGCGCAGGCGTCGTTCCAGGCGACCGTCGTGCCGCTCAAGCAGGGGGAGCACGGCGGCTTCGTACCGCTGGAATGTCTCGACGCCTTCGCGCGCGACGTCCGCCACCATGACCAAGGTCAGTCGGGTCTGCGCGCTCATGCAGCGACGGTAAGTGTGCTTGGGGCGGCTTGTGCCGTAAGCGGATCGGTCAACGGCGCATCCGATAGCGCAGATGGAGCACCCGGTTGCCCTGAAGCACCGCGTCGGGGTCCTCCAACAAGTGCTGCGCGTGGACCGACCCGAAGTAGCGCTTGCCGGACCCGAACACAACGGGTACGACGTCCATGCGCACCTCGTCGATCAGCCCCGCGGCAAGCACCTGGCCACCGACGTCGCCGGCGGCGACCTCGACTGTGCGGTCACCCGCGAGCTCCTGCGCCTTGGTCACGGCTGCCTCAACGCCGTCGACAAAGTGAAATGGCGCCGCTGGGTCCCAGCCCTCGGGCATCGGCCGGTGGGTCACGACGACTACGTGGTCGATCCCGCTCGGAGGCTTCCCGTCCCAGCCGTCCGTGATGTCGAAGACGTGGCGGCCGGCGATCGTGACTCCGATCTGGTCCCAGTACGGCCGGGTGTAGGCGTGAGACGTCTGCGACACCTTCAACGCGCCGCTGTCGTCCAACGGGACGTCACCGCTGGTCAACCAGTCGAACAGCGGTCCGGGCTGATCGTGCTCGTCGGCGATGAAGCCGTCCACCGACACCGAGGCGTACATGACCACCTTGCCCACGGGCTCTCCTATGCTTGGGGCCCTCAGATTAACGATTGGTGGGCTGTCGCTCTTGTAAGGAATCAATCGGCCGGCAGCGGCCAGCTGTCCAGCACGTGGCCAGGATGTTCGCGCAGGAACCGCCGCCGGACTTCGACGTACCGCGTCGGCGTGAGCCCGGTGAAGGCCCGGAACTCATGGCCGAAGTGGGCCTGGTCGAAGTAGCCTGCTCTACCGGCGAGGTCGGCCCAGTCGATCGGTCCGGCGGGGTCGATCGCGAAGACGGTGGCGGCAAATCGGTGGGTGCGGGCCAGCCGCTTCGGGGTGACGCCAATGAGGTCCTTGAACCGCTGCGCCAGATGAGTGCTGCTGACACCGGCTGCCACGCTCAGGTCGCCGATCGCCACCGCCCCGTTGGTCGCCGCGATGATGCTGCTCGTGTGGCGGACCAGCCGCAGGCCGGCGATCTCGCACAGCCGGCGCAGTAGCTCCTGCTCGAGCAGCGTCAACATCTCCTGCGGTCCGTCCGCCGTGGCCAGCCGGTCTCGCAGCTCAGCAACTGCGGGTCGGCCCCAGATCTGCTCCATTGTCACCGGCCGGTCACACAGCTCGGCCGCGGGCATCGGCAGGAACGGCGCCAGCCCCCACGGCTTGAAGTGCACGCCGACGGACCGGGTCCGGAGTGGGTAGCCGAACTCCCACGCGCAGGTGGGCATGGTGACCACGCAGCCGTCGGCGTACTCGGCCGTCTGAATGTCGGTGCCGGCGCGGATGCGAAACGGCGCCCCGAGGTTGACGATGAGCAACGCGGACGGCGGCGGCAGCGTCAGCCGGGCGTACGGCGGCGCACCCTCCAGGTAATAGAGGTCGTCGATCAGCCCATCCAACGGCGGTCGCGGCACTCTGGACGCGTACTTCACGCCCACAGCATCGCCGACGCCCCGCTCCGACCACACCCTTCCGACGAGCCAGATCCCAGACGGGCAACTGCCGCGGCGGTGCTGTCACGACGACCCATGGCACCCGTCCGCGGACGGCCGGTAGGCGACCGACTACCGGCACGGTCGGGTATGCCGTAAGCCGAACGTTAACTGGGAACATCGCAGGCGGGAACGAGTCCACGGGAGGCCGTCCCGTGAGACCCGCCCGGTGACCTGTCCCGCAGCGGTGGGACAACCGGGGCACCCTCATGACACTCCTCATGGCGGGGAGAGCTGCGTCGTCCATCCGCTGTACGGCGCCCATCACCCCATCGGCTGTGCGGAAGAACTGAGACGCCCGTGAGTCAGTGCCACCGGCACAGCGGGACGTCATCGTCGCGAGGAACCAGCCAGCCGTCATCCTGTCTACGATCAGCGACTGTTGTTAATGGCCAATGGAAAGACGCCTGCGATTGCCCGCAGCCGTCAGCAACCAACGCTTATCGCTAACAAGCAGGTCTTTACGTCAGAACGGTACGCATGCTACCAATAGCGTTAGTCCGGGCCCCGCTTCGCGGGGCCCGCTGCCGTTTCTAGGGGTGGCATGTTGGTCATTTTCGGCAGGCGTTGGCAATGCACGGCGGAATGAAGGTCTACGCCGGCACGCCGACGGCGGCCCGCCACTACGTAGAGGCCGACCGGGGCAGGGGAGCGGGTCGGGGTCGGGGACCGGATCGCCACCCGGCGCAACGACCGCGACCTCGGCGTGGCCAACCGCGACACCTGGACCGTCGTCGCCGTCGGCTGCGACAGGGATCTGGCCGTCGTCCCGGCCGAGGTCACCCCGACCAACGCCGCTCCTGCTGGTGTTACCCCGGCGGGGGAGCGGGTGCTGCCGGTCGGCTACGTCACCTCACACGTCGAGCTGGCCTACGCCAGCACCGCGCACGGGGTGCAAGGTGACACCGTCACCGCAGCGCACCTGGTGGTCGGCGAGCACACCGGCGCAGCGGCGGCCTATGTGGGGATGACCCGCGGGCGCACCGCCAACACCGCCCACCTGGTCGCCACCGACCTGGATCAGGCGCGCGACGAGCGGATCGCCGTGTTCGGCCGCGACCGCGCCGACCTCGGCCCCGGTCACGCCGCTACGCAGGCCGCCGCCCAGGCCGCCCGCTACGCCCAGCCCCACCTGCTCGAGCAGGTGCTGGCCGAGCTGCAGCAGGCGTGGACGGTTGAGCAGCGCAGCCTCGACCGGCTGGCTGTCCTGCAGCCCTGGTGCGACGACCTGCGCCAGGCCGTGGCGCTGGAAGCCGCGCACGGTGGTGAGCTGGTCCGGCTGGACGCCGAATATCGGCGGGCGGACCTGGCCGCCCAGCAGGCGACGCGGCGGGCCGAGGCCGCCGATGCCACCTTCACCGAGGAGGCCGGCCGAATCCACGAGGGCCTGCTCGCCGCCTGGGACGACGACCGCGGCGCCGCCCGCGCCGCGGCGAAGGTGGTGCTCGATGGGCCCGGCTGGTGGGGGCTCAAGCGCACCCCCGTCGCCCGCGCCAAGGAGCAACTGGCCGGCTGGGCCGACCGGTGGCGCCCCCACCTGCCCGACCTGCCCATCGATTTCGAACGACTCGCGCGGGTGGCCGACCGGTCCGACGACCGGTCGGCGCTGTGGCGGGCATTCAACGCCACCGCCAAGGCCGCCGTCCGGGCCGGCGAACAGGCCCAGGCTGCTCTGACTGACGCCCACCGTCGGCGCAGGGAGCGGCTGGCTCCGCTCGGACCGGCCGCCTGGACGCCGGACCCGGCCGGGGCGCTGGCCGCCTTCGAGGGCTACGTCGTCACGGCCCGGCAGGAGCTGGCCGACGCCCGGGCGCGCATCGCGCGACTGGCCACCGAGACGGCCCTGCTGGGCCAGCCGCCCGACCGGCTTAACGTCGCCCGCGACGCCTGGCGCGCCCGCTACGCCGCCGAGCACCGGCAGAGCTCGGCCGCCACGCCGGACCCGGCCGGCTACCCGGCGGGAGTCTCGCGGCCGGAGCCCGAGCGCCACGGGCCACGGCCAGCACGCGATGTCACCCCGAGCCTGGGGCGGTGAGCGAGGGGCTGGTCGTCACCGGGCCGCGGCCGCCCCCCAGCGGGACTGCAGCGCCCGGGGGGTGCAACAGGAGGAAAACAGGAGGTCGACTGAAGAAGTTGGCTGTGGGCTGTCACCAACGGCCGCGAAATCGCGCCTTCTACAGCTGGCAACCGACCCATGCCCGCCGAGCCCTCGGAGGCCGCCATGCCCGACCAGATCCCCGGCCGCCACCACACCGCCGCGCCCACGTCCGTGCTGCTCACCATCGGCGAAGCTGCCCAACTGCTGCGCACCCCGGTCGCCACCCTGCGGTACTGGCGCCACCTGGGCACCGGCCCGCACTCCTTCCGGCTCGGCCGCCGCGTCCTCTACCGCCGCGACGATCTGCGTGCATGGATCGACGCCCGGCATGATGCGGACAGCGCCGGCCGGTCTTGACGAGGATTGTTGTGTCCGACAATACTGGTCCTTTGGAGATCCGGTTCACCCAGTCGGCGCGCAAGCACCGCATCGGCCGGGCCTCCGCCCGGCACGTGCTGGCCACCGCCGAGGCGACCGCGGTCACCACGACCAGCGGTGCCGACGCCTGGCTGTACGTCGGACCCGACGAACGGGGGCGGGAACTGGAGATCATCGCCCTCGAGGTGCACCCGGCCGACGGCGGGCAGTCCTACCTGCTGGTCATCCACGTCATGCCGACCCAGCTCCGAGGAGACCGCTCATGAACGACGAGCACCGGCCCGCTGTCACCCCCGACTCGCCGATCGGCCCGGACGTCGACCTCGACGCCGAGGACGTCCGGTTGGCCGACGGAACCCGGCTGACCGAGCAGCGCGCCGCCGAGATCGTCGACGAGGTCCGCCGCCGCGGCGGCCGGCCCTCCCTCACCGGAGAAGCCGCCGCCTCACCGCGCATCGCCTTCCGCGTCACTCCCGGTGTCCGCGACCGCGCAGCCCAGGTCGCCGCCCGAGAGGGCAAGACCGTCTCCCAGCTCGCTCGCGAGGCACTCGAGGCCCGAGTCGCCACGGAGCCCTAGAACTCCTCACGCAGAACGACAACCGCCCTGTGCCTGCGCCACAGACAGGAGAGGCTCGTGGCCTTTCGCAGCATCCAGGATCGGTGGTACGTCACCGACCCGGCGACGGGGAAACGCGTGCGGAGCGCCCGCTACGGGCAGGGGATGCGCTACCGGGCGCGCTTCAAGGACGCCGCGGGCAAGAAGGTCACCCGCGCCTTTCCCGATAAGGAGAAGTCGAAGGCGCAGCGATGGCTCGACGAGGTCACGACCAGCCAGGTCACCGGGACCTATGTCGACCCGAAGACCGCCCGGACCACGGTCGCCCAGTGGTGCGAGACCTGGCTGGCCGGCTACGCCACCCGTCGCCCCCGGACCGTGCGGCAGGCGCAGGTCCACATCGCCCAGATCGCGGCCGCGTTCGGTCCGATGCCGCTCTCGGCGGTGCGGCCGTCAGCGGTGCTGACGTGGACGGTGGAGCTCAAGGCCGGCGGCCTGGCCGACAGCTACGTCTATGCGCTGCACTCGCGCCTGTCGCAGGTCATGCGCGACGCCGTGCACGACGGGCTGCTGGCGCGCAATCCCTGTTCGCGGCGCACCTCACCAGGCACAGGCGGTCAGCGCCCCTACGTCGCCACGACCGAGCAGGTGTGGGCGCTGCACGACACCGTCGCCGAGCACCTGCGCCCGGCGATCCTGCTCGGGGCCTTCGTCGGACTGCGGACCGCCGAGGCGGTGGGGCTGCGGGTCTGGGACGTCGACTTCATGCGCGGCGTCGTCCGGCCGGTGCAGCAGGGCGACGCGGACCCGCTCAAGAGCGAGACGTCGCGGACGCCGCTGCCCATCCCGCAGGAGCTGGCCCTGCAACTGTCGGCTGCGGTGGCGCGGTGGGGTGGGGACCACGTGGTTACCGATGGCACCGGCCGGCAGACCTCGACGTGGGCGATCGAGCGGGCCGTCCGCTCGGCCCGGCCGAAGGTCGCCGGGCTGCCCGAGGCGTTCCGGTTCCACGACCTGCGGCACTACCTGGCGTCGCTGCTGATCGGCAGCGGCCTGGGCGTCAAGGTCGTGCAGCACCGGCTCCGGCACGGCAGCGCCAAGACGACGCTCGACACCTACGGGCATCCCTGGCCGGACAGCGACGAGTCAGCACGGGCCGCCGTCGGTGCGGTCCTGGCGGCCCGTGCTGGAGACTCGTTGGGGACTGACAGCGCCTCTTCGCAGTAAACCTGCAGGTCAGCGCGGTGTGAGACCTAGATGTCGTAGTACATCGCGAACTCGTGCGGGTGCGGGCGCAGCCGGATGGGGTCGATCTCGTTCTCCCGCTTGTACTCGATCCACGTCTCGATCAGGTCGGGGGTGAACACCCCGCCGTCGATGAGGTACTCGTGGTCGGTCTCGAGCCGGTCGAGGACGGCGTCCAGCGAGGCCGGCACCTTCTCGATGCCCAGGGCCTCCTCGGGCGGCAGCTCGTAGAGGTCCTTGTCCACCGGGGCCGGCGGCTCGATCTTGTTCTTCACGCCGTCCAGGCCGGCCATCAGCATCGCCGAGAAGGCGAGGTAGGGGTTGGCCGACGGGTCGGGCACCCGGAACTCGATGCGCTTGGCCTTGGGGCTGTCACCGGAGATCGGGATGCGGGTGCACGCCGAGCGGTTGCGGGCCGAGTAGACCAGGTTGATCGGCGCCTCGTAGCCCGGCACCAGCCGGTGGTAGCTGTTCACCGTCGGGTTGGTGAAGGCCAGCAGGGACGGCGCATGGGCGAGCAGTCCACCGATGTAGTGCCGTGCCATGTCGGACAGACCCGCGTAGCCGGTCTCGGCGTGGAACAGCGGCTCGCCGTCCTTCCAGAGGCTCTGGTGGCAGTGCATGCCGGAACCGTTGTCACCGAACAGCGGCTTGGGCATGAACGTGACGCTCTTGCCCTCGGCCCAGGCGGTGTTCTTGACGATGTACTTGAACAGCATCAGGCTGTCGGCCGAGCGGAGCAGCGTGTCGAACTTGTAGTTGATCTCGGCCTGGCCGCCGGTGCCGACCTCGTGGTGCCCGCGCTCGAGCTCCAGGCCCGCCTCGGTCAGGTTGGTCATCATCGTCGAGCGCAGGTCGCTCTGGTGGTCGTAGGGCTCGACCGGGAAGTAGCCGCCCTTGGGCCGGGTCTTGTAGCCCAGGTTCGGGCCGCCGTTCTCGCCGGTCAGGGCACCCGAGTTCCACGAGCCCTCGACCGCGTCGATGTGGTAGTAGCCCTCGTTGATGCCGGTGCCGTGCCGGATCGAGTCGAAGACGTAGAACTCCGCCTCGGCGCCGAAGTAGGCGGTGTCGGCGATGCCGCTGGAGGCGAGGTACGCCTCGGCCTTCTTCGCCACGTTGCGCGGATCGCGGCTGTAGGCCTCGCGCGTGATCGGGTCGTGGATGAAGAAGTTGACGTTCAGCGTCTTGTGCCGGCGGAACGGGTCGAGGAAGGCGCTGTTGGCGTCCGGCAGCAGCAGCATGTCGGACTCGTTGATCGCCTGGAACCCCCGGATCGAGGACCCGTCGAAGCCGAGGCCCTCGGAGAACGTGTCTTCCCCGAAGGTGGATGCCGGGATCGTGAAGTGCTGCATGACGCCGGGCAGGTCGCAGAAGCGGACGTCGACGTACTCGACGTCGTTGTCGCGGATGTAGGCGGCGACCTCGTCGGGACTGGTGAACATCGATCCTCCGGGTTGGGGCGGACAGCCGATGGCGAACCTACGAGCGGGCGGTTGCCCCCGGGTGTCTCAGGTGTTTCCGCGCGGTAACAACGGCTTCCGGCGTGTCGCCGGCCCGTTGCCCGTCGGCCGGACGGGCGTTCTGCGGGCGCCTCCTAGGCTTGGGCTCATGGTCGGGGACGCGCAGCCACCCTCTCAGGAGCGCCCGCGTGGCGCCGCACTGGGACTGCCCTCCGGCGGTCCCGGTTCGCTGGCCACCTTCACCAGCCGGGTCGGTGCCTTCTCCCTCGACGCGATCGCCGCGGCGCTGGTCGCGGGCCTGTTCACCGCCCCCTCGCTACCCGGCAACTGGAGCCTGCTGTCGTTCGGGCTGATCGCCGTGGTCACCCTGGTCGTCTTCGGGCAGACGCCGGGCATGCGGCTGCTCGGGCTGCGGCTGGCCCATCCGCGGCCCGGGCAACGGCTGGCCCTGTGGCGGGCCGTCGTCCGCACGGGCCTGCTGATGCTGCTGGTGCCCGCCCTCGTGGTGGACGCCGACGGGCGCGGGCTGCACGAACGGCTGACCGACACCGCCGTCGTCCGGGGCTGAACGCACGAGAGCCCCCGTGCCGGCCGGCACGGGGGCTCTCGTCGCGTCGTCCTACCGCCGGCGCACCTGGCGCTGGCTGACCGTCATCTGACGGCCGCCGGGCATCGGGCCGCCGGGGACCGGCAGCCGCGCCCCGCCGAGCGCGGCGACCCGCTTGCGCAGGGCGTTGAGCTCGCCGCCGGAGAGGTTGCGGGGCAGCTTCATCACGTGCGCGCTGAGCTTGCGCAGCGGCACCTGACCCTCCTCGTCGCCGACGAGGAGGTCGTAGATCGGGGCGTCACCGGCGATGCGGGCGATGCGCTTCTTCTCTTGGGCCAGCAGGGGGCGGACCCGGGAGGGCGAGCCCTCGCCGACCAGGATGACGCCGGGACGGCCGAGCACCCGGTGCACGGCGTCCAGCTGCGTGGTGCCGGCGACGCCGGAGGAGACCTGCCAGTCGCCGCGCATGCCCTCGAGCACCCACGCCGCGGCGCCGGGCTGACCCTCCACCTGGCGGTAGGCCGAGCCCTGCGCGCGGCGGCCGAAGACGATCATCGCGGCCAGCGCGCCGAAGAGGATCGCGATGGGCAGGAAGAGGAACGGCGCCCCGAAGAGGATGGCGATCAGCTCGATGACGGCGGCCACCGCGACGAAGGCGATCAGCATGACCCAGGGCAGCTTGGGGTCGTTCTTGCGGGTCAGCGAGTAGGCCTGCTTGATCATGCGGGCCTGGTTGCCGACCTTCTTCAGCCGGCCGACCTTGGGCCGGCCGTCCTTGCCGACCTTCCCCGCACCCCGGCCGGAGGCCGTGGCCCCGGTCGATCCGCCCCGTCGGCGGAATCGGGAGCCGGGACCGGTGGCGGCCTTGCCGGTGCCGGCGGGCGCGGGGGAGTCGGTGGGCCTGCTGCGTGCCATGTCCCCAGGATAGAGACAGAACCCGCTCTGCCCCCCACAGCTCGCGGGCCGGCCTCGCCCAGCGGCTCGGCCCGAGCCTGCGAAGGCGGCGAGGGGCGAGCTCCTTCTGCCTGCGGGAGGACCGGCGGCCGGCCCCGGTGGACCGGCCGCGACGTCCTCAGATCGAGCGGGTCAGCCCGCGCGCCTCGACGGCCTGCTGGTACAGCCGGCCGGCCCGGTAGGAGCTGCGGACCAGCGGCCCGGCGAGCACGCCGGGGAAGCCGATGTCCTCCGCCGTCTGCTGGAAGCCGACGAACTCGTCGGGCTTGACCCAGCGGACGACGGGGTGGTGCCGCGGCGAGGGGCGCAGGTACTGGGTGATCGTGAGCAGGTCGCAACCGGCGTCGTGGAGGGCCTGCATCGTCTCGACGACCTCGTGCGGCTCCTCGCCCATGCCCAGGATCAGGTTGGACTTGGTGACCAGCCCGGCCTCGCGGGCAGCGGTGAGGACCGCCAGCGACCGCTCGAACCGGAAGCCGGGGCGGATCCGCTTGAAGATGCGCGGCACGGTCTCGACGTTGTGCGCGAGCACCTCGGGCCGGGAGGAGAACACCTCGGCGAGCTGCGCCGGGTCGGCGTTGAAGTCGGGGATGAGCAGCTCGACGCCGCAGCCGGGGACGGCGGCGTGGATCTGCCGGACCGTCTCGGCGTAGAGCCAGGCGCCGCCGTCGGGCAGGTCGTCCCGCGCGACGCCGGTCACGGTGGCGTACCGCAGCTGCATCGTGGCGACGCTCTCGGCGACCCGGCGCGGCTCGTCGGCGTCGAAGTCGGCGGGCTTGCCGGTGTCGATCTGGCAGAAGTCGCACCGCCGGGTGCACTGGTCGCCGCCGATGAGGAAGGTCGCCTCCCGGTCCTCCCAGCACTCGTAGATGTTGGGACAGCCGGCCTCTTCGCAGACGGTGTGCAGGCCCTCGCGGCGGACCAGCGACTTCAGCTCGGTGTACTCCGGGCCGGTCTTGAGCCGCGTCTTGATCCACTCCGGCTTGCGCTCGATCGGCACCTGGCTGTTGCGGACCTCCAGGCGCAGCAGCTTGCGGCCGGAGGGCGCCAGCGGGGTGTCGGAGGAGGGGGTCGGGGCCACCGTCTCGCTCATGATCGACCACGGTACCCCCGGATACGGCAACGCCCGCCTCGGTCGAGGCGGGCGTTGCTGCTCAGGGGCGTTGCTGCTCAGGGGCGGTGTGCGGTCAGGTCGCCGGGTTGCGCGGGTCCTCGGAGTCGGAGCCGATCCCGCCGGAGGCGGTCTGCGGCTGGTCGTTCGGCGAGGCGGTGGCGGTGTCCAGCGCCGGGTCGTCCGGATTGGCCGTGGCGGTGCCCGGGGTGGCGGAGCCCGGGCTCTCGGTGGGCTTGGACTGCTGCGCCCACGAGCCGGCGTCGGTGTCCGGCGGCGTGGCGTCGCCAGCCGTGGTCTGGGCGGTCGAGACGGTCTTGCCGGAGTTGCTCGGGGAGCTGGGCACGGGGTCCTCTCGGTAGCTCGGCACGGGCCCGTCGCCGGTGGTGGCGGGGGTCCACAGGTCGTCGGAGCCGCTGCGGCGGCGCAGCACCACCGCCACGGCGGCGGCGATGCCGAGGACGGCGAGCAGCCACGGCCAGCGCCGCGGCCGGGGCTCGATCCCGACCTTCGGCTTTCCTCCCCTACCCGCCCTGGCGGCCTTTCTCCCCAGTTCCCGGCGCTTCTTCGCCGCCGCCCGCTCCAGCTCGCCGCGCTTCTTCGCGGCCTTGGCGGTGGCGGCGGCGAGCTCCAGGCGGCGCAGGTCGAGTTCGTCCCGGGCGCTGCCCAGGCCCGAGGTGAGCGACTCGCGGGTGGTCTCCAGCACGGGGGTGACCGCATGGCGGGCGGCGACCACCCGGGGGGCGGCGTAGGCCAGCGTGGCGGCCTGGGCGGCGACCACCCTGGGGACGAGGTCCTCCACCAGCGTCCTCTGCGCCGCCTCGCGGGCGGCCTCGACGCGGGGGCCGAGGTCGGTGGCAGCCCTGGTGGCCGCGGCCTGGGCGGCGGTCACCGCGGCGGCCAGGTGCGGCGCGGCGGCCTCACGGGCGGCCTCGACCCGGGGGGTCAGCGCGTCGCGGGCGGCCTCCACGCGGGGGCCGAGGTCGGCAGCGGCCCTGGTGGCCGCGTCGCGGGCGGCGTCCACCCGCGGGGTCAGCGCGTCGCGGGCGGCCTCGACGGCGGGTGCGGCGACGGCCACCGCGGCGGCGACCCTGGGCGCGACCGCGCCCTTGGCGGCGTCCAGCGCCGGGCCGCTCGCCTCTCGGGCGGCCTCCACGCGCGGTGCCAGCTGGTCCGTCGCCGCCTTCCGGGCCTCCGCCACCGCCGTCCCGATGTGGGCGAGACCTTCCTGCAGTTCCTCGCCGATGATCTGGCCGTGCGTCTTCTTGCGGAACACGGGATGCACCTCCGGTTGATCGTGTCGGCGGCCATCCTGCCCGCTCACCGCGGACGGCACACCCCGGGTGCGGTCCCCGGGACGGCGGCCGCGGGAGGGTCTGGACAGCGTCGTCGGGTGCAGCTGCGCATCTCCACCGGACCCCAGCAGGGCGCCACCCACGACGACCTGCTGGCCGTCGCGCGGCGGACCGAGGAGACCGGTCCCGACGCCTCCCTCCGCGCCGACCACCACCCGGCCATGGGCGGCGAGGGCCTGCCCGGGCCGGCCGACGCGTGGGTGACCCCGGCCGGCCTGGCACGCACGCGAGACCAGCCGCATCCGGCTGGGGACGCCGATGTCGGCGGCGACGTCCCGGCTGCCGGGTCCGCCGGCGATCTCGTTGGCGCAGGTGGACCAGATGGGCGGCGGCCGGGTCGAGCTCGGCCCCGGGTCGGGCTGGTACGAGCAGCTGGGCTGACGGCGTCGTTACAGCGGCTGTACCGGGACGGACGCGTCCAGCCACTCGAGGAACGCCTCCACCGGCATCGGGCGGGCGATCGCGTACCCCTGAGCGGTGTCGCACCCCAGGGCCGCGAGGACGGCGCCCGTGTCGTCGTCCTCGACGCCCTCGGCCACCAGCGCCAGGCCGAGGTCGTGGACGAGCGCCACGGTGTGCCGGACGATCGCCGCGGCCCGCGGGTCGTGGCCGACGTCCCGGGTGAGACTCCGGTCGAGCTTGAGCTCGTCGGCCGGCAGGTGGCGCAGGTAGGCCAGCGAGCTGTACCCGGTGCCGTAGTCGTCGATGGACGTCCGGACACCGAGCCGCCGCAGCTCACCGAGGACGACTCGTCCCCGATCGGGGTCGGCCATGAGGGTGTCCTCGACCAGCTCCAGGGTCAGCGCCGCGGCCGGCAGGCCGTGCCGTGCCAGGGCCCCGGCGACCTTGGTGGGCAGGTCGAGGTCGGTGACGTCCGCTGCCGAGAGGTTCACCGACACGGGCACGCGGCGGTCCCACCACCATCGGGCGGCGGCGGTGAGGGACAGCTCCAGCACGGCGTCGGCGAGCGGACGCAGCAGCCCGGCCTGCTCGGCGGCGGGCAGCAGCTCGGCGGGGGAGAGCAGGCCGCGGGTCGGGTGGTGCCAGCGGACCAGGGCCTCCGCCCCGACGACGCGGCCGTCGTCGAGGGCGACCTGCGGCTGCAGGTGGACGGCGAGCTGGCCGCCGTCCTCCAACGCCGTCCGCAGCTCCTCCATCGTGTGCAGGCGGTCACCGGTGCCGCCGCGTGGGTCGGGGACGTAGGCACGGACGCCCTCCCGGCTGGACTTGGCCGCGTACATGGCGACGTCGGCGCAGCGGAGCAGCTCCTGCACCGTCGCCGCGGGGACGGGGGCCGTGGCGACGCCGATGCTCACGCCCACGTGCAGCCGGATCCCCTCGACGGTGAACGGCTGCAGCAGCAGCTCGCGGATCCGCTCGGCCCGCTCCTGGGCCTCGTCGAGAGCCGAGTTCGGCAGCAGGACGGCGAACTCGTCGCCGCCCAGCCGGGCGAGCGTGTCCGTGGCCCGGAGGGCGTCGCGCAGCCGGGGGCCGACCTGCCGCAGCAGGCTGTCGCCGGCGTGGTGCCCGAGGCTGTCGTTGACCTCCTTGAAGCCGTCGAGGTCGAGCAGCAGGAGGGCGGCGGGACGACGGGCGGTGGCCGCGGCCAGCACCCGCTGGGCCTCGTCCAGCAGCGCCCGCCGGTTGGGCAGGCCGGTCAGCTCGTCGGTCCGGGCCTGCTCGCGGACCTCGTTGAAGGCACGGACCTCCCGGAAGGTGATCGCGGTGCGGGCCAGCGCGGCGAGGACGCAGCCGACCGCCAGCCAGGCGGCCGCGGCGGTGAAGCGGTCGCCGTAGCCGGCGGCGAGGATCACCAGGCTGGCCAGGTTGCAGGTCAGCGGCAGCGCCAGGACGCGCCAGCCGACCCGCGTGCCCGCCTGCGCGCCGGCCCGTGCCGATGCCCGGACGGCGTCCGGGTCGCTGGTGTGCCCGGCGAGGGCGAACAGCGCCATCGTGATGAGCCAGGTGAGGTCCAGGGGTCCGCCCTCGACGTACACCCCGGCGATGGCCAGGTCGAGGAAGACGATGTCACCGACCAGCTGGGCCACGATGCCGGCACCGAGCAGCAGCAGGGTCCGGTCGCGGCGCACCCCCAGGATCGCGCCCACGCCGACCAGCAGTGCTAGGAGGACGACGTCGGCGATGGGGTAGGCGAGGCTGGTCAGCACCGCGGCGAGGTGGCCCTCGGTGACCTCCAGGGCCGGGCCCAGCAGGACGGCGACCGCGACGGCGCCCGCGCCCAGGGCCCCGACGACGCCGTCGAGCCACATGCTGGCGTGGAAGCGTGGGACGCGGGCCCGGATGAGCCCGACGAGGGTGACGTAGAGCGGCAGGTAGAACCCGAGGTAGAAGGCGTCGGAGATCGACGGGAACGGCTCCTCGGCCATCCGCGCGACCACCAACGAGTAGACGAGGTTGCCCGCGACACCCAGCAGGAGCGCGACCGTCATCGACCACCAGGCCAGCCGGTCGCCCGCCGCACGAAGCGCCGCGAGGGCGCACACAAGCGCAGCGCCGACGTAGACGGCGTTGTAGAGGACGAGGTCGTAGGCGACCGCCCAGACTTCGCCGTCCGGCCGGCCCCACACCCCGGTGGTGAAGAGCGCCAGAGCCGCCAGCGTCAGGGCGACGGCACGGCGGGACAGGGCGGTGGCCCGAGCGGTCGATCGCACACGATCCACTTCGGTCGGCACCCTCCCGGACTCCATCCCAGCCCGCGGTGGCCCACCCCGTCCGGGTGAGGTCGGGTCGGGAGCCCGCGCGCGGTAGGCTCGAGGGGTGACCAGGCGGCTCCTGCTTGCGCGGCCGTGCTGACCTGAGACCTCCAGTCAGCACGGCGACCCCTCCTGCGTGAGGGGTCTTTTGCTGTCCGCCGCCGGTACGAGCACCCCGATGACCAGGAGCACGACGATGAGCCAGACGGCCGACCAGCCGAGTGTCGAGCCGGCGGGGGACGTCCCGCCGCACCGCTACACCCCGGCCCTGGCGCAGCGGATCGAGCTCGCGTGGCAGGACCGGTGGGCGGCCGAGGGGACGTTCCACACCCCGAACCCGACCGGCCGGCTCAGCGCGGGCTTCGAGCGGGTCGCCGACCGGCCGAAGTACTTCGTCATGGACATGTTCCCCTACCCCTCGGGCGCCGGCCTGCACGTCGGCCACCCGCTGGGTTACCTGGGCACCGACGCGACCAGCCGGTTCCGTCGCATGGACGGCGCCAACGTGCTGCACCCGATGGGCTACGACGCCTTCGGCCTGCCCGCCGAGCAGTACGCCGTCCAGACCGGGCAGCACCCCCGGATCACCACCGAGGCCAACATCACGGCCATCAAGGGACAGCTGCGCCGGCTGGGCGTCGACCACGACGAGCGCCGCACCTTCGCCACGATCGATCCGGGCTACTACAAGTGGACCCAGTGGATCTTCCTGCAGATCTTCGGGTCCTGGTTCGACGAGGACGCCGGGAGGGCGCGGCGGATCGAGGAGCTGGTCGCCGAGCTGGACGCCGGCACGCGGGAGCCGGCGCCGGGCACCAACGGAACCGGCCGACCGTGGGCCGAGCTGGACCACGTGGAGCGGCGGAGGGTCGTCGACGCGCACCGGTTGGCCTACCTGCACCAGGCACCGGTGAACTGGTGCCCGGGCCTGGGCACGGTGCTGTCCAACGAGGAGGTCACGCCCGACGGGCGCTCCGAGCGCGGCAACTTCCCGGTGTTCCGGCGTCCGCTGACCCAGTGGATGATGCGGATCACCGCCTACGCCGAGCGATTGCTGGCCGACCTGGACCGGCTGGACTGGTCGGACTCGGTGAAGCAGATGCAGCGCAACTGGATCGGCCGCTCGACCGGTGCGCGGATCCGGTTCCCCGTCGGGGACCAGGGCATCGAGGTGTTCACCACCCGGCCCGACACGCTGTTCGGCGCCACCTACGTGGTGCTGGCGCCCGAGCACCCGATGGTCGAGACGCTGACCGCCGCCGCGTGGCCGGACGGCACCGACCCGCGGTGGACCCGCGGCGCGGCGAGCCCGGTCGAGGCGGTGCGGAACTACCAGCGGCAGGCCTCCCGCCGCTCGGAGCTGGACCGGCAGAACGAGGCGCGGGAGAAGACCGGCGTCTGGCTGGGCGTCACCGCGGTCAACCCGGTCAACGGCCGGGAGCTGCCGGTGTTCATCGCCGACTACGTGCTGACCGGCTACGGCACCGGCGCGATCATGGCCGTCCCGGGCGAGGACACCCGCGACTTCGAGTTCGCGCAGGTCTTCGGCCTGCCGGTGGTCCGCACGGTGCAGCCCCCGGCGGACTTCGACGGCGGCGCCTGGACCGGCGCCGGCCCGATGATCAACTCGGCGAACGACGAGATCTCGCTGAACGGGCTGGACAAGGCGATCGCGATCGCGACGATCACCGACTGGCTGGTCGAGCACGGTCACGGCGAGGCGACGACCACCTACAAGCTGCGCGACTGGCTGTTCAGCCGGCAGCGCTACTGGGGCGAGCCGTTCCCGATCGTCTACGACGAGGACGACCTGCCGGTCGCCGTCCCGGACCCGATGCTGCCGGTGCTGCTGCCCGAGGTCGACGACTACTCGCCCAAGACGTTCGCCGACGACGACGCCGACTCCCTGCCCGAGCCGCCGCTGTCGCGCGTCACCGACTGGACGACGGTCGAGCTGGACCTGGGCGACGGGCCGAAGAAGTACCGGCGCGAGACCAACACGATGCCCAACTGGGCCGGTTCGTGCTGGTACTACCTGCGCTACCTGGACCCGGGCGACGACGAGCGGATGGTCGACCCGGAGCTGGAGCGCTACTGGCTGGGGCCGCGGGAGGCCGGCGACGTCGGGGGAGTCGACCTGTACGTCGGCGGCATGGAGCACGCCGTGCTGCACCTGCTGTACGCCCGCTTCTGGCACAAGGTGCTGCACGACCTGGGTCACGTCAGCAGCGAGGAGCCGTTCCGGCGGCTGGTCAACCAGGGCTACATCTCCGCCTACGCCTACACCGACGAGCGCGGCTTCTACGTGCCCGCCGCCGAGGTGGAGGAGCGCGAGGGGCAGTTCCGCCACGAGGGCCGGCCGGTCACCCGTGAGTACGGGAAGATGGGCAAGAGCCTGAAGAACATGGTGACGCCCGACGAGATGATCGGCGCGTACGGCGCCGACACGCTCCGCGTCTACGAGATGTCGACCGGCCCGCTGGAGCAGTCCCGCCCGTGGGAGACCAAGGCCGTCGTGGGTTCGCAGCGGCTGCTGCAGCGGATCTGGCGGGTCGTCGTCGACGAGGAGACCGGCGCGGTCCGGGCGGCGGACGGCACCCAGCCGGCCGAGGAGACGCGGCGGGCGCTGCACCGGGCGATCGCCGGCGTCCGGGACGGGATGTCGACGCTGCGGTTCAACATCGCGATCGCCCGGATCACCGAGCTGACCAACCACCTGACCCAGGTCTACGGAGCGGACTCCGCGGTGCCGCGGTCGGTGGCCGAGCCGCTGGTGCTGCTGGTCGCGCCGCTGGCCCCGCACATCGCCGAGGAGCTGTGGGCGCGGCTGGGCCACGGCGAGTCGCTGGCCTGGCACGCGTTCCCGGAAGCCGACGAGCGCTGGCTGGTCGAGGACACCGTGCAGGTCGCGGTCCAGGTCAACGGCAAGGTGCGGGCCCAGGTGACGGTGCCGGCCGCCGCCGACGCCGCCGCCCTGGAGGCCGCGGCCCGGGCCGACGAGAAGGTCGCCGCGCACCTGGACGGGAAGACGGTGCGCCGCGTCGTCGCCGTCCCCGGCCGACTGGTCAACTTCGTCCTCGGTTAGCCGAGCCGGCCCTCCGCTGCCCGCCCGGTCGTGCGACGGCCGGCCGAGGAGGGGCTCCTCAGGGGGTGAGGACCGCGCGCATCGCCTTCTCGACCGGCTCGACGGCCTCCTCGACGGTCACGTCGCGGCCGAGCTCGGCGGACAGTGAGGTGACGCCGGCATCGACGATGCCGCACGGGACGATCGCGCCGAAGGCGCCGAGGTCGGGATCGCAGTTGAGCGCGAAGCCGTGCATGGTCACTCCACGGGCCACCCGGATGCCGATCGCCGCGATCTTGCGCTCGGGGCGCCACCGGCTGTCCGCGCCGGGCGCGTCGGCGGGCAGCCAGACGCCACTGCGCCCCTCGACCTGCCCGGCGTCCACGCCGAACCCCGAGCAGACCTCGATCAGTGCGCTCTCCAGCCGGCGGACGTAGGCCACCACGTCGACCGGGTCCGGCAGCGCCACGATCGGGTAGCCGACCAGCTGCCCGGGTCCGTGCCAGGTGATCTTCCCGCCGCGGTCGACGTCGACGACCGGCGTGCCGTCCTGGGGCCGCTCGTGCGGCTCGGTTCGCTTGCCCGCGGTGTAGACCGACGGGTGCTCCAGCAGCAGCAGCGTGTCGGGGCCCGTGCCGGCGACCCGGGCGGCGTGCAGCTCCCGCTGCCGCTCCCAGGCCTCCTCGTAGGGGACCGTGCCCGCCCGGACCACCTGCAGTTCAGTCACGCGCCCAGCCTAGTGAGAGGACTTCCGGCCCACGCCACCCGCAGCCTCCCGGCGGGATCCTGCAGGAGGACCGCCGGGACGGAGCCGCGGCGGGCCTCTGGCCGGGCCGTCCGGGACAGGGCCGCTCAGCGCAGCCGCCGGGGTTCCACGCGGGTCTCCACCGCGGTGCCGTCGGGGCCGCGCTCCACCCGGTAGGCCGCCTTGCCGGGTCGGTCGGCGACCGCTTCCACCAGCTCGGTGCCGCGGTAGACCAGCCCCACGCCGTCGTCGGTGGCGTGCCCGGCGGGCAGCGTGCCGTCGGCCACGAGCCGGTGGTACAGCGGACGGCGCTGTTCCTCGGAGTCGTAGTGGACGCCGTTGGACGTCGGGATCAACCCGAGTCCGTTGGTCACCGGGCGCAGGTCGGGGCCGTAGGAGTCGGTGGTCCCGCCGACGTGCCAGCACAGCGATCCGGCCGACACCCCGCCCAGCACGACGCCGGCCTCCCACACCTCCCGGAATACCTCGTCGAGCCCGTGCACCCGCCACACCGCGAGGAGGTTCGCGACGCTGCCGCCGCCGACCCAGACGACGTCCTGCGCCAGCAGGTGCGCCCGCAGGTCGGGCACGGTCGGCATCGGGAAGAGGCTCAGGTGGCTGACCTGCACCCGGCTGCCGGCGAAGGCGCCGTACACGCCGGCCACCCGCACCGGGTCGTCGCCGGTGGCGGTGCCGAGGTGGCACAACCGCGGCTGCCCGGGCGCCCCCGCGAGCTCGAACGCGAGGTCGAAGACCGGGCCCGGCGCCCAGTCGTAGGGGCCGCGGCGGCGGGAGTCGAAACCGATGCTGGTGGCCAGGATGGTCGGCGCGGTGGCGGGCACGGTCAGGCAGGTCCTCGCTGGTCGGGGGAGAGGGTGCGCAGAACGGCGCGGGCGGCCCGGGCGCCGCTGGCCATGGCGCCCTGGATGGACGGGGTGTCGCGGTGGTCGCCGGCCACGAACAGCCCACCGCCCAGGGCCACCGGCTGCCGCAGGCGTAGCGGCGGGACAGCGGCCGGTTGTGCCTCCGGCACGGTGACCGAGGTGAGGTGCTGCAGGTCGCCGGGGCCGATCCCGTGCAGCGCGGCGACCTCGGCCCGCACGTCGGCCTCCCGGGTCGGCGCCAGGCTGGAGCTGGCGACCAGCGCTCGGTCGTCGG
Source organism: Geodermatophilus obscurus (assembly GCF_900143215.1). GTDB lineage: Bacteria > Actinomycetota > Actinomycetes > Mycobacteriales > Geodermatophilaceae > Geodermatophilus > Geodermatophilus obscurus_A. Next base: position 124,313 of record NZ_FRDM01000005.1, read on the forward strand.
GACTGTAGGCGGGCTGGGCGTCGGTGAGCACGGCGCTGTTCACCAGCCGCCCGCCGGGCGCGCCGAGGACCAGCAGCGGCTCTCCGGTCGGCGAGGACGGCAACACGTGCAGGTGGGTGGTCACCTGGCGGGGCGCGGACGCCGTCAGCCCGGGGACCAGGGCGGCCGCGGTGCCGGGGTCGGTGGCGACGACGACCGCGTCGGCACGGGTGCGCCCCGCCGCGGTGGTGACCGCGTCGCCGCTCACGGCGGTGACCCGGACGCCCAGGTGCACGCGACCGGCGCCGACCCGCTCGGCCAGCTGCGCGCCGACCGCCTGCATGCCGCGGGCCGGGAGCCCGATGGCCCCGCGGGCGAAGCTCCGCCACAGCAGGTCCAGGTACCGGCTCGAGGTCTCCAGCCGGTCCTCCAGGAGGACCCCGGCGAGGAACGGCCGGAAGAAGCGCTCCAGCGCCGTCTCGCCCACACCTGCCAGCCTCAGCCGCTCCTCGGCCGTCGTCTCCTGCTCTCGCAGCAGTCGCGCGACCGGGGTGTAGCCGGCCCGGGCCGAGTAGGCGGCGATCGCGGCCTTGCGCATCGGGGAACCGATCGGCGCCCGCAGCGTGTCCAGCGCGGCCGCGGGCCGTCGCCGCGGATCGACCACCCGGGACCGGCGGCCGTCCACCCGGACGACCGCGCCCGGCCAGAACCAACCGAGGTCGAGGGACGGCAGGTCGAGGTCGGCGGCGCGCGGGTAGCCGGTGTTGAGCACCTGGAAGCCGCGGTCGACGACGAACCCGTCGACCCGCTCGGTGGCGAGCCGGCCGCCGGCGTGTGCGGCGGCCTCGGCGACGTGCACGTCCACGCCCGCGGCGGCGAGCCGGAGGGCCGCGGACAGCCCGGCCAGCCCGGCTCCCACGACGACGACCTGGGCGCGGGCGGGCAGCGGCATGGCTCGAACCTAGGACGCCCACCGTTGTGTCACCCGTCCAGGCCCTAGGTCTGTGGAGGAGCCCGCCCCTGTGGACAGCACGGGCGGAGTTCCGGTGCGGCGGCCTACGGTGCCCGCCATGCCGTCGCCGCCCGCGCCCGTCGTCCCCGGTTACCGGTTGGAGGAGCTGCTCGGCCGGGGCGGGTCCGGGGAGGTGTGGCGGGCGGTACCCCGGTCCGGTGGCGCACCGGTGGCGGTGAAGCTGCTCGTCGCCGGGGACGCCGAGCGGCAGGCACGCGAGGCGGCGCTGCTCGGCGAGCTCGACCACCCGCACCTGGTCCGGTTGCACGAGGTCGTGCACGCCCCGCGTCGCGGGGGGCAGCCGCGTGTGGCCCTGGTGCTCGACCTGCTGTCCGGCGGCAGCCTGGCCGCGCTGCTGGCCCGCCGCGGCCGGCTGCGACCGGGTGAGGTGGTCACCGCCCTGGCCCCGGTCGCCGCGGCGCTGGCCCACGCGCACGAGCGCGGCGTGGTGCACGGCGACCTCTCCCCGGGCAACGTCGTCTTCACCGCCGAGGGCCGGCCGGTGCTCACCGACCTCGGGGTCGCGCGAGTGCTGGGGGAGGAGGCAGCGCGCGAGGTGACACCGGCCTACGTCGACCCGACGGTGGCCCGCGGCGGCGCATCCGGGCCGGAGTCCGACGTCTTCGGTGTCGCCGCCGCGGCCTTCCACGCGCTCACCGGGGTGGCGCCGTGGAACGCTGCGACGCCGGCCGACACGCTGCGGGTCGCCGCCGACGGCGTGCTGCCCGATCTCGCCGAGCTCGCCTCCGACGTGCCTGCGGAGCTGCTGGCCGTGATCACCCGCGGGCTCTCGCCCGACCCGCACGACCGCGGGTCGGCCGCCGCCTTCGCCCTCGACCTGAGGCACGCCTGCCGTCCGGAGCCGGTGCGCCTGCCGCGGGCCGGGGTGCCCGACGAGGAGCTCGCCCGCGCCGGCCGGGGCCCGCGCACCGAACTCACCCACCAGGTCCCCGGCCGGCACCGGCGGGACCCGGAGGAGGCCACGCCGGACCGGTCGGGACTGCGTGCCCGGCTCGCGCCGTCCGGCCCGCTGCTGCGCCGAGGGGCGGTGCTGGCCGGCGCCGCCGTTGTCGTGGTGGTCCTCGGGGTGCAGCTCGGCGGCTGGTGGGGCAGTGGGCCGGCACCCGAGCCGGCCCCCCCGGCCGACCGGGCAGCCAGTGCGCCTCGCACGCCGGAGCCGGCGCCCGGCCCCTCCGCAGCCGCGCCCACGTCGGCCGCCCCGGGGTCCGCGGCCCCGCCGCCGGTCTCGGCGCCCACGGGTTCCGTCGAGCCGACGCCGGTCCCGGCACCCGAGGCTGCTGCACCGGAAACCGCTGCACCGGAAACCGCTGCACCGGAAACCGCTGCACCGGAAACCGCTGCACCGGAGGCCGCGGCCTCGGAGGTCGCCGCCCAACCCGAGGACGACTGGCAGGGCCGGCTCGCCCGGCTCTACCAGCGCCGGGCGGAGGCGCTGGCCGCCGGGTCCGCGCCGCTGCTCGACGACGTGTACGTCCCCGACAGCACCCTCCTGGCGGCCGATCGGGACAGCGCGGCCGCCCTGACCGCCGCCGGCGAGGCGCTGCGCGGCTTCGCGCCGGAGGTGGTCAGCGCGACCCTGGTCGGCGGCACGCCCGGCGCGGGCCCGGTGACCCTGCGGGTGGTGGACCGCTGGCCGGACTACGAGGTGGTGCGAGTGGCCGATCCCGGCGGCCCGGCGTTGCGCACGGTCGGCGGGCGCGGGGAGGTGGAGGTGCGCATGACGATCGAGGTCACCGCTGAGGGGTGGCGGATCGCGTCGGCCGAGCGGGTGGGGTGAGACGGATCAGCCGCGTTGCAGCGCCGCGCGCAGGGCCGACTCCAGGTTGGGGTGGACGAAGGAGTAGCCCGACTCCATCAGTTTCTCGGGCACGGCACGACGTCCGCCGAGGATGCTGGTTCGGGCGAACTCACCCAGGGCGAGGGACAGGGCGAAGCCCGGCACGGGCAGCGGTGTGGGGCGTCCCAGGACCCGGCCGAGGGTGCGCGTGAACTCGGCGTTCGTGGTGGGCGCCGGAGCGGTCATGTTGACCGGCCCGGACACGTCGCCGTCCAGCAGATGCACGATGCCCTCGACCTCGTCGGTGAGGCTGATCCAGGGCCAGTACTGCTGTCCCGAACCGATCCGGCCGCCCAAGCCCAGACGGAAGACCAGGCCCAGGATCCGCACGAGCGGTGCCTGCCGGCCGAGGACCAAGCCGGTCCGGAGGTGGACGACGCGCACGCCGGCAGCCTCGGCCGAGGCCGTCGCAGCCTCCCAACGGGTGCACAGTTGGGCGAGGAAGGAGGTGCCCGGCGGCTCGCTCTCGTTCACGGGGCGGTCCCCGTGGTCGGCGTAGTAGTCGATACCCGAGGCGGACACCAGGACGCGGGGACGGCCGGGATCCTGGGCGACCGCCGCGGCCAGCCCGTCGCTGATCGTCACGGTGCCGTCGATACGACTATCCAGGAGCCGTTGCTTGTAGGCCTTCGTCCATGGGCGTGGCCGGATGGGCTCGCCGGCCAGGTGGACAACGGCGTCGACGTCCTGCAACAGCGCCGAGTCGATCCGCCGGTGCTCGGGGTCCCAGCGGTGCTCGTCGGCCGTCCGCGGCGTCCGGCGCACCAGCCGCAAGACCTCGTGGCCGTCCGCCTCCAGGCGGGTGACCAGCGCACGCCCGATCATCCCCGAAGCGCCGGTGACCGCGATCCTCATGACCCTCCTCTGGACCGGTGCTGGAAACGGATCGGGGCCCCGGCAGCTGCCGGGGCCCCGATCGGGTGTGGATCAGGAGAGGCCGAGCTCGCCCTGGAACTGACCGGCCTCCAGCCGCTGCTTCACCGTGCCGAGGAAGCGGGCGGCGTCGGCGCCGTCGACGATCCGGTGGTCGTAGGTCAGTGCCAGGTAGACCATCGACCGGACCGCGATGACCTCGCCGAGGCCGGGGTCCTGGACGACGACCGGGCGCTTGACCACGGTGCCCACGCCGAGGATCGCCACCTGCGGCTGGTTGATGATGGGCGTGTCGAACAACGCCCCGCGGCTGCCGGTGTTGGTCAGCGTGAAGGTGCCGCCGCCGAGCTCGTCCGGAGTCACCTTGTTGGTGCGGGTGCGCTCCGCCAGGTCGGCGATCTTGCGGGCCAGCCCGCCGATGCTCAGGTCGCCGGCGTCCCTGATCACCGGCACCAGCAGGCCGCGCTCGGTGTCGACCGCGACGCCGAGGTTCTCGGCGTCGTGGTAGGTCACCGTGCCGGCCTCGAGGTCGATCGAGGAGTTCACGGCCGGGTGGGCCTTGAGCGCCTCGACCGCCGCCTTGGCGAAGAACGGCAGGAACGACAGCTTGACGCCCTCGCGGGCCTCGAAGTCGCGCTTGGCCCGGTCCCGCAGCCGCGCGATGGCGGTGACGTCGGCCTCGACGACCGTGGTGAGCTGGGCGCTGACCTGCAGCGACTCCACCATCCGGCGGGCGATGACGCCGCGCAGCCGGGACATCTTCTCGGTGCGCCCGCGCAGCGAGGTGTCGGGCCTGGCCGCCGGCGAGGGGCTCGCCGCCGGCCGGCCGGAGGCCGCTGCGGCCGGAGCCGGGGCCTCCGCCGGAGCGGCGGCCTGCTCGGCAGCGGCGAGGACGTCCTGCTTGCGGATCCGCCCGCCGACGCCGGTGCCGGTGACCGAGGACAGGTCGACGCCGCGGTCGGCAGCCAGCCGGCGCACCAGCGGGGTGACGTACTGCCCGCCCCCATCACCGGCAGGCGCCGGAGCCGGGGTCTTCGGCGCGGCGGGCGCCTGCGGGGCGACCGCCTCGGCCGGCGACGGCGCGTCGGTGGGGGAGGTGCTCGGCAGCACGCCGCCGGAGCCGTAGTCGGCACCGGGCTGCTCCGAGGACGGCTGCGCCCGCTGCGGCGTCGGGTCGGCCTGCGGCGTCGGCTGGGTGGCCTGCGCAGGCGGCGCCGGCTCCCGCGGCTCCTGCTGCGACTGCGGCTCCTGCTGGGCCGGGGCCGAGGGAGCCGGGGCCTGCGCCGCAGCGCCCCCGCGTGCGGACCCGGAGCCGATGACGGCCAGCTCCGCACCGACCTCGACCGTCTCGTCCTCGTCCACCGAGATCGACAGGAGCGTGCCCGACACCGGCGCGGGGATCTCGGTGTCGACCTTGTCGGTGGAGACCTCCAGCAGCGGCTCGTCGGCGGTCACCTCGTCGCCGACGGACTTCAGCCAGCGGGTGACCGTGCCCTCGGTGACGCTCTCGCCGAGCGCCGGCATGGTCACCGGCGTCCCCTCGCCACCGCCACCCCCGCCGGAGCCGCTGTCGGCCGAGGCCGGCGCCGGCTCCTGCTGGGCAGGCTGCTGCTCCTGCTGCGGTGCAGGCCCGGTGTCGTCGACCTGGTCGACCGGGGTCTGCGGCGTGGTGTCCTCGTCCTCGGCCGACGCGGGACCGCCGGAGCCGCTGCCGTCACCGTCCCCACCGATGACCGCGAGCTCCGCACCGACCTCCACCGTCTCGTCCTCCGAGACCAGGATCCTGGTCAGCACGCCGGCGGCCGGTGAGGGGATCTCGGTGTCGACCTTGTCGGTCGAGACCTCGAGGAGGGGCTCGTCGACCTCGACCTGCTCACCCTCCTGCTTGAGCCAGCGGGTGACCGTGCCCTCGGTGACGCTCTCGCCCAGGGCGGGCATGGTGACGGAGGTCGGCATCGGGAGAGAGCTCCTTCGGGCGGGGGTGGGTGGAGGGTGGGGCGGGATCAGCCGTGCACGTGCAGCGGCTTGCCGGCGAGGGCGAGGTGGGCCTCGCCCAGGGCCTCGCTCTGCGTCGGGTGCGGGTGGATGAGGGCGGCGACGTCGCCGGCCTCGGCCTCCCAGTTGTAGATCAGCTGCGCCTCGGCGATCAGCTCGCCGACCCGGCTGCCGACCATGTGCACGCCGACGACGGGGCCGTCGACGGCCTGCACCAGCTTGACGGCGCCCGCGGTCTTGAGGATCTGGCTGCGGCCGTTGCCGCCGAGGTCGTAGGTGAGCGTCTTGACCTCGCCGTACCGCTCCTTGGCCTGGGCCTCGGTGAGGCCGACCGAGGCGACCTCGGGCTCGGAGTAGGTGATCCGCGGGACGCCGGCGTAGTCGATCGGCGCGGGCTCCAGGCCGGCCAGCCGCTCGGCGACGAGGATGCCTTCCGCGAAGCCGACGTGGGCCAGCTGCAGGGTGGGGATCAGGTCGCCGACGGCGGAGATGGTCGGCACGTTGGTGCGCAGGTACTCGTCGACGAGCACGTAGCCGCGCTCCATCGCGACGCCGGCCTCCTCGTAGCCCAGGCCCTGGCTGACCGGGCCACGGCCGACGGCGACGAGGACGATCTCGGCCTCGAAGTCCTTGCCGTTCTCCAGCGAGACCTTCACGCCGTTCTCGGTGGTCTCGACCGAGGAGACGCGGCTGCCGAGCGAGAAGTCGATCTTCCGGCGGCGGAAGGCGCGCTCGAGCAGCTTGGAGGACGACTCGTCCTCCAGCGGCACCAGGTGGGGCAGCGCCTCGACGATGGTCACGTCGGCGCCGAAGGACTTCCAGACGCTGGCGAACTCGCAGCCGATGACGCCGCCGCCCAGGATGATGACCGAGGCGGGTACGCGGTCGAGGCCGAGCGCGTGGTCGCTGGTGATGACCTTGGTGCCGTCGAGCTCGATGCCGGGCAGTGAGCGGGCGTAGGAGCCGGTGGCCAGGAGCACGTGCTTGCCCTCGTAGCGCTTGCCGTCGACCTCGACCGCGGTGGGGGAGACCAGTCGGCCCTCGCCCTCGACGTACTCGATCTTGCGGCTCTTGATCAGGCCCTGCAGGCCCTTGTGCAGCCGGGAGATGACGCCGTCCTTGTAGGAGTTGACGCCGTCCATGTCGATGCCGGCCAGTGACGTCTTCACGCCGAACTGCTCGCCCTCACGGGCTTGGTCGGCGATCTCGCCGCTGTGCAGCAGGGCCTTGGTGGGGATGCAGCCGCGGTGCAGGCAGGTGCCGCCGACCTTGTCCTTCTCGATGAGGACGACGGACATGCCCAGTTCGGCGGCGCGCAGCGCGGCGGCGTAGCCACCCGAGCCACCACCGAGGATGACCAGGTCGGCGGGGGAGGTGGGTGAGCTCACGAGGTCTCCTCGAATGCCGGGGTCCCGTCCGGTTCACACGGGCGGGGGATGATCCGCGCCCATCCTGCCACTCCGGGAACGTGTCCGTGGGCAGCACCGTTGCCACCCCGGACGTCGCGGTGCGAGCGCGACCCGGGCAGGAGGGGAGCGGGCATGGGGCTGTGGGGTCGACGACGGCGGCGGACACCGGGCCGCGCCACGCTCGACCGGGGTGCCGAGCGGGCCGACGTCGCCCACCTCGAGCAGTTCGTCGCCAGCCGGCGCGGTGTCGAGGGGTACGTCGAGCCCCGGACTGCGGTCACGGAGACCACGATCGTCCTGGTCGCCGCAGACGGCGAGTGGACGCGGCGCCGCATCGACGGGCCGGAGACGGCCCGGCGGCTGTCGCGCGAGCTCGGCATCCCCGTCTACGACGCGCAGGTGACCGGCTACCCCCAGCGGATGCGGGACTGGAAGAAGTAGAAGTAGGAGGACCCCGTCCCCCTCACCCCTCGCAAGCTCGGGGTGAGGGGGACGGGGTCCTCCTACTCGCTCACGTCGCGATGAGGTCCTCGATGGTGGCCAGCAGGGTGCGCACCGGGACGCCGGTGCCGCCCTTGGGCGTGTAGCCCCACGCGGCGCCGGTGTTGTAGCTCGGGCCGGCGATGTCGATGTGCGCCCACGGCACCCCGGCCGGCACGAACTCGGCGAGGAAGTGCGCCCCGACGAGCATCCCGCCCATCCGGTCGGCGTTGGCGTTGACGAAGTCCGCGATCGGCGAGTCGAGCCCCCGGCGCAGCTCCGCGGGCATGGGCATGGCCCACATCGCCTCGCCGCTGCGGACGGAGGCAGCCACGACGGCGTCACGCATGTCGTCGCTGCCCATGACCCCTGCGGTGCGCGAGCCCAGGGCGACCAGCTGCGCGCCGGTGAGCGTGGAGGTCTCCAGGATGGCGTCGGGGGAGTCCTCGGCCGCTCGCGCGAGGGCGTCGGCCAGGACGACCCGGCCCTCGGCGTCGGTGTTGGTGATCTCGGCCTTCTTGCCGTTGCGGAAGGTCACCACGTCGGCGGGCCGGTAGGCGGTCCCGCTGGGCAGGTTCTCCGCGATCGGCACGGTGGCGGTGACCTCGACAGGCAGGCCGAGCTCGGCGACCAGGCAGACGGTGGCGATCACGGCGGCGGCGCCGGCCATGTCACTGGTCATGTGGTGCATGTTGGCGGCCGGCTTGATCGACAGGCCGCCGCTGTCGAAGGTGATGCCCTTGCCGACCAGTGCGACCTTCCTGCGCGCCCGCTTGCCCGAGTGGGTCAGCCGCAGCAGGCGCGGTCCGCGCGCGGAGCCGCCCCCGACGGCGAGGACCCCGCCGTAGCCGCCGGCGGCCAGGGCCGCCTCGTCGAGCACCTCGACCTTGAGCCCGGCCGCCTTCCCGGCGGCCGCGCCGCGGGCGGCCAGCTCGGCGGGGTACAGGTCGTTGGGCGGGGTGTTGACCAGGTCGCGCACCAGCGTGATCGCGTCGGCGACCGCGCGGGCGCGCTGCAGCGGCGCCTTGGCGGCCCCGGCGTCGGGGACGACGACGGTGAACTCGCGCGGCGGGGTGGGACGGCCGTCGGTGTCGGACTTGTAGGCGGTGAACTCGTAGGCGCCGAGCAGGCTGCCCTCACCGACGGCGTGCAGCCGCGGCTCGTCCGGCGTCCCGCCGACCGCGGCCAGCAGGGTGACCACCGACGCGCGGCCGGACAGCGCCCGGCTCGCCGCACCGGCGGCCCGGCGGAGCGCCTCGGGGGCGTACCCGCCGCCGGCCTCGGGCGCGCCGAGGCCGACTGCGGCGACCACGGGGAACGGGCCCTGGCCCAGCGAGGCGACCCGGGTGACCTCGTCCTCGGCGCCGCGGGCACCCAGGTCGGCGAGGGCGGTCAGCAGCCGGCCACCCAGCAGCCGGTCGACGGCCTCCGCGCCGGGTGTGGGCAGCGGGCCGTCAGGCCCCTTGCCGACACCGACGACGACGGCGTCGGCAGAGAGCTTGTCGAGCGGGCGGTCGGTGGCGGAGATCGTGGGCGGCACCGCTCGATCCTAAGAGGACCCCGTCCTCCCCAGCCCTCGCAGGCTCAGGTCGGGACCCGGGACGGGGCCGCCCTGCCCCCACCGTTCGCACGCTCACGGCGGGCCCCTGCAGGGGTCGCCGCGCCCGTCGCCGACCGCGAGCTCGCACCGGGCCCTGCCGAGGGGCCACCCGGCGCCACCGGCACCGATAGCGTGCCGTCCGTGACCTCGCGGACCTCACCCCTGCACGACCGGCACGTCGCGGCGGGCGCCAAGCTCGCCGACTTCGGTGGCTGGTCCATGCCGATCGAGTACGCCGGCGGCGGAGTGCTGGCCGAGCACGAGGCGGTCCGCACCGGGGTGGGCCTGTTCGACGTGTCGCACCTGGGCACGGCCACGGTGCGCGGGCCGGGTGCTGCGGCGTTCGTCGACAGCTGCCTGTCCAACGACCTGTCCCGCATCGAGCCGGGTCAGGCGCAGTACACGCTGTGCTGCCTGCCCGACGGCGACCCGCGGGCCGGGGGAGTGGTCGACGACCTGATCGTCTACCTGCACGGCCCGGACGACGTCCTGCTGGTGCCCAACGCGGCCAATGCCGCCGAGGTGGTGGCCCGGCTGGCTGGTGCCGCGCCGGCCGGGGTGACGGTCACCGACCGGCACACCGAGGTCGCCGTCCTGGCCGTCCAGGGCCCGCGGTCACCGCAGCTGCTGGCGTTCCTGGGGCTGCCCGGCGAGCTGCCCTACATGTCGTTCGTGACCGGCGTGGGCGGCGGCTCGGCCGAGGTCACCGTCTGCCGCACCGGTTACACCGGTGAGCACGGCTACGAGCTGCTCGTGGCCGCCGACCGGGCCGGCGAGCTGTGGGACGTGCTGGTCGAGAACGGGCAGGACGAAGGCCTGCGGCTGTGCGGTCTGGGCGCCCGCGACACGCTGCGCACCGAGATGGGCTACCCACTGCACGGGCACGAGCTCTCGACCGAGATCACGCCGGTGCAGGCCCGCGCCGGGTGGGCGGTCGGCTGGCGCAAGCCGGCGTTCTGGGGTCGCGAGGCGCTGCTGGCCGAGAAGGAGGCCGGACCGGCCCGCCTGCTGTGGGGGCTGCGGAGCACCGGGCGGGGCATCCCGCGGCCGGGGATGGCCGTCCTCGACGCCGACGGCGCCCGCGTCGGCGAGGTCACCAGCGGCACCTTCTCGCCGTCCCTGCGCACCGGTATCGCGCTGGCCCTGCTCGACACGGCGTCCGGCGTGGCGGACGGCAGCGAGCTGGCGGTGGACGTGCGCGGGCGGCCGCAGACCGTGCAGGTCGTGCGGCCGCCCTTCGTCCCCTCGCACGTGCGCTGAGGTCCGGGCCGACCGGCGCTACTTCGTGCGGGTCGGGTCCTTGTCCTCCTTGCTCGGCACCGGCGGGTCGGGCAACTCGTCGGCGACCGTCGCGTTGCGTTCCCCCATCGGCTGGGGCGGCCCCTCGGTGGTGTCCTGCGCCGTCTGGTGCTCGGTCTCGGCGTTGATCTCCGCCCCGAGCAACACCAGGAAGCACGTCAGGTACAGCCACAGCATCAGCACGATGACACCGGCGATGGCCCCGTAGGTCTCGTTGTAGGACCCGAAGTTGTTGACGTAGAAGCTGAACAGCAGGCTCACGACCGCCCAGATGACCGTGACGACGAGCGAGCCGAGGCTGACCCACCGCAGCTTCGGGTTGTCCCGGTCCGGAGCGAGCCGGTACAGCACCGACAGCGACCCGGCCACCACCAGGAGCAGCAGCCCCCAGCGGGCGATCTGGGCCAGCACCGTGCCGAACGGGCCCAGCGGCAGGGCGTCGATCACCGCGGGGAGGACGGCGACCAGCCCGAAGGTGAGCAGCACGAAGACGATGGCGCCGAGGGTCAGCACCAGGGAGAGGGCGCGTAACTTGACGAAGTTGCGGGTCTCCACCTCGTCGTAGGCGATGTTCACCGCCTTGACCAGGTTCCCCACCCCGCCGGAGACGCTCCACAGGGCGCCGAGCACCGAGACGACCAGGCTCGTGGTCAGCGCGTCGTCGCTGCCGGCGGTGATGCTGGTGAGCTGGTCGGTGATCAGGTTCCGCGCGCTCTCCGGCAGGCCGCTGGCGAAGGACTCGATCTGGCTGGCCGCCTCCTCGGGGGAGGCGACCAGGCCGTAGATCGAGATGATCGCGATCAGGGCCGGGAAGATGGCCAGGAAGCCGAAGAACGCCACCCCGCCGGCGATGATCGGCATGTTGTCGGCGTTGTGCTCCGCCCACGACCGCTTGACGATCTGCCACCAGCCCCGCGCCGGGATCTGGGTGGGCTTCTCGGCGTGGATGCCCGGCAACTGCTCCTTGCTCGGCGCCCCGGCCGGCGGTCGGCCGGCGTCCGGGTGCGGGCCCCGGGCCTCGGCGGTCTTCGCGGCTGCCCGCCGCGCCGCCTTCTCCTCGACTCGCTCCCGGATCCGGTCGACCGCGCTCTCACGGGGTCTGGTGCCGCTCACGTCAGTCGCCCGGCCAGTTGCCGGTCAGCTTGGTGAAGCCGCGGGCTCCGGCGCGGTCGATGGCGGCCTTCGTGGCGGCGAAGATCGCGCCCTGCAGGGCCGCGGCGAGCACGACCTCGCGCATGCGGTACTCGCTCTGCAGGGCGTCGGGGGCGTCGTCCTCGTTCGACACGCGCTTCCAGACCTGCTTGAAGACGGCGCCCGAGATCACACCGGCGAGGACGCCGCCGAGCAAGCCGATCGGCCGGTAGACGAGCTTGGCTCCCTTGCTGCTCACTTGGTCCTCCTCATGGCCCGGCGGGTCTGCTGCGCCTTCTTCGCGGTCCGCTTGGCCGTTGCCGCTCGCCTGGCCGCCGCGGCCTTGCGGGCGGCCCTGGCCCTCTCCTGGGCGGCCTTCGCGGTCCTCCGCGCGGCCTTCGCGTTCCTCCGTGCGGTCCTGCGCGCGGCCTTCTCGGCCGCCGCGCGCCGCGCGGCGGTGACCTTGGCCTCGTGCCTCACCGCCCGCTTGGCGCGCCGCTCGGCGATGCGGCGGTCCCTGGTGAGGCGGCGCCACACCAGCAGGCCCAGCAGTGCCGCCGCCCCGGCGCCGGCGCCGATGACCGCCGGGGGGTTCTCCCGGTAGGTCTCGACCGCGGTGTCACGGGCGCGGTAGGCCCCCTCCTTGGCGCGCTCGGGGACGTCGAGCCGGTGCGAGAGCTCGTCCACGGTGCGGCTGAGCTGCTCGCGGGTGGCCTCGATGTCGGCCTTGATGGCGTCCGGGTCGTTGGGGGTCGTGCCGCCGGACGTCGTCCGGTCGGGCCCGTCGGGGCGGGGGCTGGCTGGCGTGCTCACCGGCGCGCACTCTCCTTCACCGTTGCGATGTCCGTCCTGGTGCTGGCGATGGCCTCGGTGGGCACCGGCGGGGTGCCCTTGTCGACGTCCTTCTTGCCGACCAGTGCGAGCACGCCTGCGACGGCGAACAGCACGACGGCGACGATCAGCGCGGCCAGCCAGGCGGGCAGCACGAGGGCGAGGGCGAGGACGGCGGTGGCGATGAGCACGGCCAGTCCGAAGAAGGCGAACAGGCCGGCACCGCCGAACAGGCCGGCGCCGACGCCCAGCCGCTTGGCCTTCTGGGTGACCTCCGCCTGCGCGAGCCGGGCCTCGTCGCGCACGAGCCGGCTGATCTGCTCGGTCAGCTGGCCGATGAGCTGGCCGGTCGAGGCGTCCTCAGGAGCGGGTGGTGGGACGGGTGCGCGACTGGCGCCCGCGGTGGGGTCGGTCATCGGTCCTCCGGGCCGGGGGGGTGTGTCGATGTCCTCACATGCCCCCGATGATCGGCGAGGTAACCAGGCGCGGGTCACACTCCGGGCACGACCGGCGGCCGGTCGATCGCTAACCTCGGCGCGCATGAGCTGGTACTGGCGGCTGGAGGACCCCTCGGGAGCGGAGCTCGACCCCGCCGCGGTCGGGGTGGAGGTGCCGCGGGCGGACAACCAGGGCGACGCGGAGTCCTGGCTGGGCGAGAACTGGCGGGACCTGCTCGAGCGCGGGGTCGCCACGGTGACGCTCTTCGACGGCGAGCAGGAGGTCTACGGCCCGATGGGCCTCGCCGCGACCTGAGGAAGGACCCGCCTGCCCCCGCCACTCGGAGGAGGACCCCGTCCTCCCCACCTCTCGCAGGCTCGGGGTGGTGCCCTGGACGGGGCCGGCGGGACCCTGCAGGGGGCCACCCGCGTGGGGTCCTCAGCCGCGGGAGGTCCTGGCGGGGTCGCGCTCGACGACGTCGCCGAGGACCTCGTCGATGCGGGCCAGGACGTCGGCGTCGAGGGCCACGCCCGCCGCCGCCGCGTTGTCCTGCACCTGCTCGGGACGGGTCGCGCCGATGATCGCCGCCGCCACGTTGGGGTTCTGCAGCACCCACGCGATGGCGAGCTGCGCCATGGACAGGCCGAGGTCCCCGGCGACCGGCCGCAGGTCCTGCACCCGGGTCAGGACGTCGTCCCGCAGGAAGCGCCGCATCGACCCGCCGGCCTCCGCGTGCCCGCCCCGGCTGTCGGCCGGCGGCTGCTGGCCGGGCAGGTACTTGCCGGTGAGGACGCCCTGGGCCAGCGGGGACCAGACGATCTGCGACAGCCCCTCCTTCTCGGAGGTCGGCACGACCTCGCCCTCGATGACCCGCCAGAGCATGGAGTACTGCGGCTGGTTGCTGATCAGCTGGACGCCGAGGTCCCGGGCGAGCGCGGCGCCGGCGGCGATCTCCTCGGCGTTCCACTCCGAGACGCCGATGTAGAGCACCTTGCCGGCCCGGACCAGGTCGGCGAAGGCGGTCATCGTCTCCTCCAGCGGCACCGTCGGGTCGTAGCGGTGCGCCTGGTAGAGGTCGACGTAGTCGGTCTGCAGCCGCCGCAGCGAGGCGTGGCAGCTCTCCGTGATGTGCTTGCGGGACAGGCCGCGGTCGTTGTGGCCCGGGCCCGTCGGCCAGTAGACCTTGGTGAACACCTCCAGCCCCTCCCGGCGCTGGCCCGCCAGGGCGCGGCCGAGAACGGACTCGGCCCGGGTGCCGGCGTAGACGTCGGCGGTGTCGAAGGTCGTGATGCCGGCGTCGAGGGCGGCGCGGACGCAGGCGTGCGCGGCGTCCTCCTCGACCTGGCTGCCGTGGGTCAGCCAGTTGCCGTAGGCGATCGCGGAGGTGTTCAGGCCGGAGCGGCCCAGTCGTCGGGATTCCACGCCACCCGACGCTAGCCCCGGACGACCGGACCGGCCGCCCGGGCGCTCACACCTGGGCGCCCAGCGCCACCTCGGGCTTCGGGAAGCGCCAGCGGCGGACCATGGTGGCCCGGCTGATGCCGTACCAGACCAGGCCCTTCATCTTGTGGTCGGAGCTCGGGAAGCGCTCGAGCACCGTCTTCTTGATCCGCCGGCCCAGGACGATCGAGTCGGCGATGATCACCAGGAAGAACACCAGCCAGAGGGAGACGGTGTAGCTGCGCACCTGCTCGTTCGGCACGAAGTTGCCGACCAGTACCAGCGCGGCGACGAGCAGGAAGAAGCTGCCGGCGTTGCGGCGGGCGTCGACCACGTCCCGGACCAGCTTGCGGACCGGGCCGCGGTCGCGGGCCGGCAGGTGGTCCTGGTCGCCCCGCGCCGCGGCGGCGCGGGCGGTGCCGCGGCCGGCCGCCTGCTGCTCGCGCATCCGCTTGTAGGCCTCCTTGCGGGTGGTCGGCGGCGGCGGGGGAGGGCCGGGACGGCGTCCCTGTGCCTCGTGGCGCTTGGGCGTGGGCCGACCCTTGCCGGCCGTCTTCGCCAGCTGCGCACTCAGGTCGGCGTCGGGGTCGGGGGCGGCCTCGGTGCGGTCGCGGCGCCCGGGCAGGCGGAGCTTCACGGCTGCGAGTCTACGTGTGACCTCGGCCGATCCCGGTCCGCGCGGCCCCGGACGCCGTACAGTGGGAAGAGGCTCCGCTCCGGCGGCGTTGGCCTGCTGCAGGACGTGCCGCAGCAGGCACCCTCGAACGTGGGAGGACTTCAAACATGACGGTGCAGGACACCACGGCCACCGGCGTCATCCTCAGCGACCCGGCGGCCGCGAAGGTCAAGGCGCTGCTCGACCAGGAGGGCCGCGACGACCTCCGCCTGCGCATCGCCGTCCAGCCCGGCGGCTGCTCGGGCCTGCGCTACCAGCTCTTCTTCGACGAGCGGTTCCTCGACGGCGACCAGACCTACGACTTCGGCGGCGTCGAGGTCATCGTCGACCGGATGAGCGGCCCCTACCTCGGCGGCGCCGTGATCGACTTCGTGGACACGATCGAGAAGCAGGGCTTCACGATCGACAACCCGAACGCGACCGGCTCCTGCGCCTGCGGCGACAGCTTCAGCTGATCGGCGGCACGGCGGTCCCCGGACCGCACCGCTGACACGACGAGGGCCCGGTACCTCCCGCGGGAGGTACCGGGCCCTCGTCGTGTCCCGCTACAGCCGGACGGGGTAAACGGTCTCGGGGACGTCGACCTTGATCCGCTGCTCGACGAAGACGCCATGCCAGACCATGAAGACCAGCAGCGTCCACAGCTTGCGGGACAGGTCGACCGGAGAGCCGGCCCGCTGGTTGTCCCGGTGGGCGTCGAGCATCCAGAGGACCTGACGCCGGTCGAGCCACTCGTCGGTCTGGCTCTCCTCGATGGTGTTCCGCGCCCAGTCGTGCAGGTCCTCGGCCAGCCAGTGCCGGGTGGGGACGGGGAAGCCGAGCTTGCGCCGGTTGAGCACGTGCGGCGGCACGATCTGCTCCAGCGCCCTGCGCAGCGCGTACTTCGTCGTCTCCTTCGTCACCCGCTGACCCACCGGCAGCGTGCCGGCGACCGCGAACACCTCGGGGTCGAGGAAGGGCACCCGCAGCTCGAGCGAGTTCGCCATGGTCATCTTGTCGGCCTTGACCAGGATGTCGCCGCGCAGCCAGGTGAACAGGTCGACGTACTGCATGGCGGTCACGTCGTCGTAGCCCGCCGCCCGGGTGCGCTCGTAGAGCTCCCGGGTGACGGCGACGTGCGACAGGTCGGGATCGCGGCGCTCGAGGAAGCCGAGCTCGTCGTCCCGGAAGATGCGGGCGTTGCCGTAGTACCGCTGCTCGAGCGGGATGGAGCCGCGGCGCAGCAGGTCCTTGCCGCGCATGCCGTCGGGCAGCCGCGCCGACAGCGCGCCCAGCGCCCGGCGGATGCCCCCGGGCACCTTGTCGAACGCCGCCAGCGACAGCGGCTCGCGGTAGATGTTGTATCCGCCGAACAGCTCGTCGGCACCCTCGCCGGACAGCACGACCTTCACGTGCTCGCGGGCCTCGCGGGCGACGAAGTACAGCGGCACGAGCGCGGGGTCGGCGACCGGGTCGTCGAGGTACCAGACGACCAGCGGGATCGACTCGGCGAACTCCTCGGCGGTGACCACCTTGGTGACGTGCTCGACGCCGATGGCGGCGGCCGACTCCGCGGCGACGTCGATCTCCGAGTAGCCCTCGCGCTCGAAGCCGACCGTGAACGTCATGAGGTCGGGGTTGTACCGCTTGGCCAGCGCCGCGATCGCGGTGGAGTCGATGCCGCCGGAGAGGAACGACCCGACGGTGACGTCGGCGCGCATGTGCACGCGCACCGAGTCGTCGAGGACCTCGGCGATCCGGTCGTAGCGACGCTGCTGCTCGTCCGCGGCGACCGGCCGGACGGGGAAGGTCGGGTGGAAGTAGCGGCTGGTGCGCAGCTCGCCGTCCACCACGGTGAAGCTCGTGCCGCTCTCGATCCGCCGGATGCCGCGGTGCAGCGTCGCCGGCTCGGGCACGTACTGCAGCGTCAGGTAGTGCTGCAGCGAGGCGGAGTCCACGCCGCCGGCGGCGTCGCTGCCGCCGAGCAGCTCCAGCAGCGCCTTTTTCTCAGAGCTGAAGATCAGCGCACCGTCGGCCAGGCGGGCGGTGAACAGCGGCTTGATGCCGAACGGGTCTCGGGCGCCGAACGCCGTTCCGGTCCGGGTGTCCCAGATGACGAACGCGAACATGCCGCGCAGCCGCCGGACGACGTCCTGACCCCAGTAGTGGTAGCCGGCGACGATCGCCTCGGTGTCACCCTCGGTGGCGAACTGGGCGCCGAGCGCCGCGAGCTCCTGGCGCAGCTCCACGTAGTTGTAGATCTCGCCGTTGAAGACGATCCGGTACCGGCCGTCGGCGTAGGGCATCGGCTGGTGGCTGTGCTCGATGTCGATGAAGGACAACCGGTTGAAGCCGAAGGCGACCCGGGCGTCGTGCCAGACCTGGGTCTCGTCGGGGCCGCGGTGGCGCAGACAGTGCAGCGCCTCGCGCACCTCCTTCACGCGGGTGTCGTCGACGCGGTCGGCGTCGGTGGACAGGTAGGCGATCAGGCCGCACATGGGCGTGGTTCTCCGAGGGTCGTGGTGTGCCGGCGGAGTGGCCGCGGCAGGGTCAGACGCGAGCGCCGGCGCGGGTCTTGCGCGTGGCGTTGCGCTCGGCCACGAAGGACAGGATCGGAACGGTGCCTGCGACCAGGGTGAGAACCGTGCCGCGCAACGTCCAGGAGGCGCGCAGGGCGAGGTCGCAGGCGGTCAGGAAGAAGATGAAGTAGAGCCAGCCGTGCAGGGTGCCGAGGACGGTCACCGGCCCCTCGATGCCGCCGAGGTACTTGAGCGGGACGGCAACCAGGACCAGCGCGATGAGCAGGACGCCCACGATCCAGGCCATCACCCGGTAGCGGGTCAGGGCCGCGGGGACGTCGCGGCCCACCCGGCGGGCCAGTGCACGGGGGAGCCGGGAGGCCGTGGTCGGTTCAGCGGCCATGCTCGGTCCGCTGCCGCAGCGCCCGCTCGTTGAGCTCGGCGAGGTAGGCGTTGTAGGCAGCCAGCTCCGGGTCACCCGAGGTGTCGATGCGCGGCCGCTGGTAGAGGACCAGGTCGGCGCCCGGCTCGTCGTCGTCGGGGTCGCGACGCACCTCGTCGAGGCACATCTTCACGTAGAAGCCGAGGCCCATGAACCCGTACAGCGGCCACTGGAGGGCATAGCTCCAGTTCACCGCGCCGCCGCCGGCCTCGGCCTTGGACAGCTGCCAGTACCCCAGGAAGAAGGTGGCCACGAAGAGGGCAGCCACCACCAGGTGCAGGAGCACCCACTTGGGTGTCAGCAGCCGGGAGAACACGGCCCCGACTGTAACCGGCGGTGCGCCCGGGGAGGGGACGCCGGTGAGGGGGCTCACCGCGCCGCCGTCGGGTCCCGGCCGCCGTCCGGCGCGGACCGCCGGGCCCTCGTCGGGCGGCCCGGCGAGCCGACCCGCCGGTGCCGTCTCTCCGGTGGTCGGCCGCCGTGCGGGGTCGGCTAGTCTCGCCGCAGACTGTGGTCGGCACAGGCGCCGTTCGCCGGGCACCGGCTGACGGCCGGCCAGGAAGACCGTCCGGCGTACCGGATGAGGACGAGGAGGCAGCGAGCAGTGGCTCGAGGCAGCAGGCTCGCGCGGGTCGCCGCGCTCGGTCTCCTGGGGGTGCTCGCCCTGACCGGGTGCACCCCGAACAACGAGTTCTGGCGCTGGGGCTGGCCCGACGGGATCACCGACGAGGCCTACGAGATGCGGACCCTCTGGATCTGGTCCGTCATCGCCGCCCTGATCGTCGGTTTCGCGGTCTGGGGGCTCATCGGCTGGTCGGTCGTCATGCACCGCAAGCGCGGAGACGAGTTGCCCAAGCAGACGGCGTACAACCTGCCGCTGGAGATCGTCTACACGATCATCCCGTTCCTCATCATCGCCGGGCTGTTCTTCTTCACGGTGGTCACGCAGAACCGGGTGCAGGAGCGCAGCGCCGATCCGGACGTGACCATCGCGGTCAACGCCTTCAAGTGGAACTGGCAGTTCGTCTACGCGGATACCACCGGTGCCGACGGCGAGCCGGTCAACACGGTCGGCAACAGCGACGAGATCCCGATCCTCGTGGTGCCGACCAACGAGACCGTCCGCTTCGAGGTCGCCTCGGCCGACGTCATCCACTCGTTCTGGGTGCCGGAGTTCCTCTTCAAGCTCGACGTCATCCCGGGCAACGAGAACGGCCGGGACAACGTCTTCGAGGTGACCGTCCGCGAGGAGGGGGCCTTCGTGGGTCGCTGCGCCGAGCTCTGCGGCACTTACCACGCGTACATGAACTTCGAGGTGCGGGCGGTCTCGTCGGCCGACTACGACGCCTACCTGGCTGCGCGCGAGTCCGGCCTGAGCACCTACGACGCGCTGGAGAGCATCGGTCAGTCGGGCACGGCGACGAGCACCGCGCCGTTCGACCTCATCGACGACGCGCAGCGGGCCGACGGCTGACGTGTCCGCCACCCGCGCACCGCACACCACGCAGGAGGGACGGCCGTGAAGGTCGAAGCGCTCATCTTCAACGGCATCGGCGTCTTCTGCCTCGTCGTCGCCGCCGTCTACGGCATCTGGTCCCGTGAGCCGATCGGCACGACGGCCCTCGTCCTCTCCGGCGGGCTGACGTTCCTCGTCGGCGGCTTCTTCTGGTTCGTCTCGCGGCGCATCGACGCCCGCCCGGAGGACCGCAAGGACGCCGACATCGCCGACGGCGCGGGCGAGCTGGGCTTCTTCAGCCCGGGCAGCTACTGGCCCTTCGGGATCGCGCTGTCGGCCGCGCTGATGGGCCTGGCCCTGGCGTTCTTCTACAGCTGGCTGATCCTGCTCGCGGGTGTCGCGCTGCTGGTCACCATCGGCGGCCTGCTCTTCGAGTACTACGTGGGGCAGAACGCGCAGGGCTGACCTCCCGTCCGACTGACGAGGGCCCCTCCCCGCTGCGGCGGGGAGGGGCCCTCGTCGTGTCCGGGTCGGCCGCGTGCCGTCACCCGGGGACGCCGCACGTCGTGAGCCCCCTGAGGGGCCGTTGCAGCGTGCGGCGACCTGCGCGCTGGTCCCTGGAGACACTCTGTACCGCCGAGGCGCTCAGCGGCCCGCAGGGCGGCTCGGTAGCGGCCTCGGGGAACGGGACCGCTGCCGCCGGACCGCTCGCCGAGGCCCCTGTGGACGCACGAGCCCGGGGGGCGCGCACCGCCGCTCGATGACTGCAGCCGGCGACGGCCACTGCGGCCACGGCGTCGGGGCGTTCGGTTGGCCGGCAGGCCTGGTCCAGGTCGGGGACGCCGACCCGTCGGGGAGTGCGCGCGGCCGGCGGGGCCGGCGGAAGCGGTGTGTCGTCGACGGGCAGGACGACCCGACGCCCTCGACGGCGCTGGGCGGCCACGGTGCGTCGGGTGCCACCACGTCTCCTGGGAGCAGGCGGTCTCCTGGGAGCAGGCGCAGCCGCGGGGAGGGCCACCCCGTCCGGCGGTGTCCCACTGGACGGCGCCGGCGAGGGAGGGGAGTCGGCCTGCCGGGCAGGACAGCCCCGGAACGCAGCAGGGCCCCGACGGGAACTCCGTCGGGGCCCTGCTGCGTGCTGCGGGTGCTCAGTCGCGCGGCTCCTGCGGCCGGCCACCGTCGGAGGGGCGACCGGAGGTGGTGAGCTCCCGGGACTCCGCAGCCGCCAGGCCCTGCTCGTCGCGGCGCTGTTCGAGCTCGACCTGCGCCGGCTCCTCGATCGGCGTGAAGAAGCCACGGATGGCCCGGCGGGCACCGCCCACCTGGTTCATCCGCTTGGGCACCGGAGCGCCGCCGTAGGCGAGCTGGCTGTGGCCGTGCTCGTCGACCGGGCCGAGGGGCTGGTGCACCTCGATGAACTCACCGTGCGGCAGCCGCCGGATGACGCCGGTCTCGAGACCGTGCTCGAGGACCTCACGGTCGTGCTTCTGCAGGCCGAGGCAGATCCGGTAGCTGAGCACGTAGGCGATCGGCGGCAGGATCAGCACGCCGATCCGTCCGGCCCAGGTCATCGCGTTGAGGCTGATGTCGAACCGCTCGGCGATGACGTCGTTGGCGCCCGACAGCATGAGCACGATGTAGAAGGTCAGCGCCATGACACCCAGCGAGGTCCGCACCGGCACGTCGCGGGGACGCTGGAGCAGGTGGTGCGAGGCCGTGTCCCGGGTGAGCTTGCGCTCGATCATCGGGTAGAGCGCGAGGACGGTGAAGATCAGACCCGCGATGACGACGGTCGGCCAGAAGAGCGCCGGGATGTTGTAGTCGCCGGGCAGGTTGATGTCCCACGCCGGGAACAGTCGTGTCGAGCCGTCGAGGAACATGATGTACCAGTCCGGCTGCGACGCCGAGGAGACCTGGGCCGGGTTGTACGGGCCCCACAGCCACACGGGGTTGATCTGCACCAGGCCACCGAGGGCGGCGACGACACCGAACACGATGAAGAAGAGCCCACCGGCCTTGGCGGCGAAGGCCGGGAACAGCCGGTTGCCGACCACGTTGTGCTCGGTCCGCCCGGGGCCGGGGAACTGGGTGTGCTTCTGCTTGACCAGGATCAGCAGGTGGACGGCGATGAGAGCCAGCAGGATCGCCGGGATGATCAGCACGTGGGCGATGTAGAAGCGCCCGATGACGAACTCGCCGACGTAGTCGCCGTTGAAGACCGCCCAGTGGACCCAGGTGCCCACCACGGGGATGGACAGGATGATCGCCGATGCGATCCGCAGGCCCGTGCCGGAGAGCAGGTCGTCGGGCAGGGAGTAGCCGGTGAAGCCCTCACCCAGGGCCAGCAGCAGCAGACCGACACCGATCAGCCAGTTCGTCTCCCGCGGACGCCGGAAGGCGCCGGTGAAGAAGATGCGCAGCAGGTGCACCACGATGGCGGCCACGAAGAGCAGGGCCGCCCAGTGGTGGACCTGGCGGACGAACAGGCCGCCGCGGACGTCGAACGACAGGTAGAGCGCCGAGTCGTAGGCCGCCGACATCTCCAGGCCCCGCAGGGGGGCATAGCTGCCGTCGTAGACGACCTCGCGCAGGGAGGCGTCGTAGAAGAAGGTCAGGTAGGTGCCGGACAGGAGCAGGATGACGAACGCGTAGAGCGCGATCTCACCGAGCAGGAACGACCAGTGGTCGGGGAAGACCTTGTTCAGGGTGCGGCGCAGCGGGCCGGCGACGATCAGACGGTCGTCGACCTCCAGCGCCGCCTTGCCCAGTGCGGTGGTCGGGACACCCGGCGCTGTGGCGGTACGAGCCATCAGATGCGCTCCCGGTTCCAGTAGGTGGGGCCAACAGCCTCAATGTAGTCACTACGCGCAACGAAGAAGCCCTCATCGTCGACAGTGATGGGCAACTGGGGCAGCGGGCGGGTCGCCGGGCCGAAGACCGGCCTGGCGCCCTGCGTCACGTCGAACTGCGACTGGTGGCACGGGCACAGGATGCGGCTGGTCTCCTGCTCGTACAGCGAGACGGGACAGCCGGCGTGGGTGCAGATCTTGGAGTAGGCGACGTAGTCGCCGTAGCCGAAGTCCTCCTGGCCGGTGCGAGGGCGGTCGACCGACAGCTGCTCCGGGCGCAGCCGGATGAGCATCGTCGCCGCGTCGGACTGCCGGTTACCACCCGGGACGGCCGGGAAGACGGTCTCCAGGGAACCGGGCTGCTGGTCCCCGGGGCGGATGGGGCTGCCGTCGTCGCGGACGAGGCGGACGCCCTCGGCCCAGCTGGTGGTGCCCAGCGGGTCGCCGGTGTTGGGGTTGCGGATCAGGCCGCCCAACGGCATGAGCAGCATGAGCCCGATCCCGCTGCCCATGAACACCAGGGAGCGGGTGATCAGCTTCCGGCGGGCCAGGCCGCTGTCGTGCAGGCCGCCGACGAGGGTGGCGCCGGTGGTGACCCGGTCGAAGTGGGAGCCGTCGTGCTTGTCCTGCACCGCGGTCTCGTGCGGGAGCAGCTTCTTGGTGTAGAGCACCATCCCGACGCCCACCAGCGTCAGGGCCAGGCCACCGAGCGCCCCGATCAGCGGGGTGAACAGGGCGCTCCAGCCGGTGTCGGTGATGTTCCACTGCCAGTCGGGGAGGAACCAGCCCGAGCCGACGTAGACGACGAAGGCCGCGAACGCGGCCACCCCGGCGAGGGCGAAGGTGAGGGCGACCTGGCGGACGGCCTGCTTCTCCACCGCGGAGCCCGGCTCGGGCCCCGGGTCGACGTGCAGGACCTGCACGCTGTCGTACCGGGCGCCCAGCAGGTCGAGCTCCTCGCGCGACATGGCCGCGAGCTGCTCGGGGGAGTAGTCGTCGTCCGGACCGCCGTGCAGGGGACCGGGGACGTCCGCGCCGCCGGTGGACCCGGGGGCGCTCTCGCGCGTGCTCACGCTTCCTCCTCGCTGGCGCTCGTCGTCAGCGCTCGGGGTGCCGTGGTGGAGATGGTGCGCGTGCTCACGCCTTGCTGCCCATCCAGAAGATGCCGAACATCAGCGCCGCGATGCCGACGACCCAGATGACCAGGCCCTCGGCGGACGGGCCGAGGCGCCCGGCGCCGAAGCCGCCCGGATCGGCCTGCTCCTTGACCGTCTGGATGTAGTTGATGATCGAGCGCTTCTCCTCGGGCGTGAGCTGGTTGTCCCCGAAGACCGGCATGTTCTCCGGCCCGGACAGCATCGCGGTGTAGATCTCGAGGTCGTTGGAGTCCTCGAGGTTGGGGGCCCGCTTGCCGGAGGAGAGGGCACCGCCCTCACCGACGAAGTTGTGGCACGAGGCGCAGTTGAGCCGGAACAGCTCGCCGCCCTCGGCCAGGTCGCCGTCGCGCAGGTCACCGGACGGCAGGGTCGGGCCGCCCCCGTTGGCCTGGACGTAGGCCATCAGCTGGTCGATCTCCTCGTCGGAGAACACCGCCGGCTTGTCCGGCGCCTGGGCCTCCTGGCGGACCAGCGGCATGCGACCGGTGTGCACCTGGAAGTAGACGGCGGCCTCGCCGACCCCGATCAGAGAGGGCCCGCGGGTCGGCACGCCCTCGAGGTTCTCGCCGTGGCAGGTGATGCAGCTGCGCTCGTACAGCTCGCGACCGGCGGCCTCGGCGGAGGACTCGGTGGCGTTGCTCTCCTGGGTCGCGTGGGCCGGCGAGAGCGCGGAGTACAGGGTGCCGGTGAGCACGAGCGCGGC
The DNA here is from genome assembly GCF_900143215.1 of Geodermatophilus obscurus. GTDB lineage: Bacteria > Actinomycetota > Actinomycetes > Mycobacteriales > Geodermatophilaceae > Geodermatophilus > Geodermatophilus obscurus_A. The sequence continues at coordinate 148,439 of NZ_FRDM01000005.1, forward strand.
CATCAGGCCGGCCACGTTGGCGACGCGACGGCGCTGCCGGGAGCGTCGCCGGAGGCGGGCCGCGGTGGCGGGGGACGCGTCGACGGGACGGCGGGACCAGCGACGGAGGCCGCGGGGCGTGGCCTCACCGGTCAGGGCGTCGGACTGCGGATCAGTTGTGGACACCGTTTCCCTAGCGGATCAGGTAGATCGTGGCGAAGAGCCCGACCCACACGACGTCGACGAAGTGCCAGTAGTAGGAGACCACGATCGCTGCGGTCGCCTGTGCCGGCGTGAAGCGGCCCATGGTGGACCGGATGAGCAGGTATACGAACGCCACCAGCCCGCCGATCACGTGCAGGGCGTGGAAGCCGGTCGTCAGGTAGAAGACCGAGCCGTAGGTCGAGCTGGAGATCGAGGTGGCGTGCTCGGTCACCAGCACCCGGTACTCGTTGGCCTGCGCCAGGACGAAGACCAGGCCCATCACGAAGGTGATGGTGAACCAGCGCCGGAGGCCGTAGACGTTGCCCTGCTCGGCCGCGAACACGCCGAGCTGACAGGTGACCGAGGAGGCCACCAGGATGATCGTGAAGACCAGCGCGTAGGGCAGGTTCAGCTCGGTCGGCTCCGGTGGCCACCCCTCGAGGGCCCGGGCGCGCGCCGTGAAGTACATGGCGAAGAGCCCGGCGAAGAACATCAGCTCGCTGGAGAGCCAGATGATCGTGCCGACGCTCACCAGGTTCGGTCGGGTCAGGGAGTGCACCCGGGAGGTGTCGAAGGTGCCGCTCGCCACGGGAGCCGTTGTCACGAGGCCCATCATGGCATCGCTCCCGGCAAGGCCACGACCGCGGGTGGGACGGCGTGCCGACGCCGTGACCTCCTCGACACCGAGAGCCCGTGCTGCCTGGTCAGCGGCTCCGCTGCCACTACGCTCGGCGACGTGAGGAACGCCGCCCCGGCCACCGTCCTGGTCTACAGCTCCCGGCCCGACGTGCGGGCCGCCGTGCGCACCGCGGTGGGTCGCCGCCCGGCCGCCGACGTGGGCCCCCTGACCTGGGTGGAGTGCGCCACGGAGGAGGACGTCGTCGGCACCGTGGACGGCGGCGGCGTGGACCTCTGCATCCTCGACGGGGAGGCGCAGCCCACCGGTGGCCTGGCGCTGGCCCGCCAGCTCACCGTCGAGGTCGCCGACCGCCCAGCGCTGTGCGTGCTGATCGCCCGCCAGCCCGACCGGTGGCTGGCGCACTGGTCGCAGGCCGACGCCACTCTGCCCCTCCCGGTCGACCCGCTGACGGCCCCCGCCGTCGTCGCCGGCCTGCTGCGCGACCGCGCGGGGCGGCGCCCGGTATCCCGGTGAGTGCGCGACCGACCTGGCCGGCCCTGCTCACCCGCCTGCTGGCGCGCGAGGACCTCACCGCCGGCGACGCCGCCTGGGCCATGCGCGAGGTCATGGCGGGTGAGGCGACCCCCGCGCAGATCGCGGCCTTCGCCGTCGCGTTGCGGGCCAAGGGCGTGGCCCCGCAGGAGCTCAGCGGTCTGGCCTCGGAGATGCTCGCGCAGGCGACGCCGGTCGAGCTGCCGCTGGCCTCGGTCGACATCGTCGGCACCGGTGGCGACGGCGCGCACACGGTGAACATCTCGTCGATGGCCGCGGTGGTCACCGCCGCCACGGGCGTGCCGGTCGCCAAGCACGGCGGCCGCGCGGCGTCGTCGTCCTCCGGTGCCGCGGACGTCCTCGAGGCGCTGGGCGTGGTCATCGACCTGCCGGCCCCCGCGGTCACGCGCTGCGTCGAGGAGGCCGGCATCGGCTTCTTCTTCGCACCGGTCTTCCACCCGGGCATGCGCCACGCCGCGGTGCCCCGGCGCGAGCTCGGCATCGCGACGGTGTTCAACTTCCTGGGGCCGCTCACCAACCCGGCGCGCCCGGCCGCGGCCGCCATCGGCGTCGCCGACGCGCGCATGGCCCCCGTGGTGGCCGAGGTGCTCGCCGAGCGCGGCACGCGGGCGGTGGTGTTCCGCGGGGACGACGGCCTGGACGAGCTCACCACCGCCACGACGTCGTCGGCGTGGCTGGTGCGCGACGGCGAGGTAGTGCCCGACCGGGTCGACCCGGGGGCGCTGGGCATCCCGGTGTCAGGGGTCGGCGCGCTGCGCGGAGGCGCCCCGGCCTTCAACGCCGACGTGTTCCGCCGGGTGGTCGACGGCGAGCGCGGGCCGGTCCGCGACGCGGTGCTGCTCAACGCGGCCGCCGCGCTCGCCGCCTTCGACGAGCGGTCCGTGCGGCTCCACGACGCCCTGGCGACGGGCATGGAGCGGGCGGCCGCGGCCGTGGACGACGGCCGGGCGGCGGCGCTGCTCGAGCGGTGGGGGACGGTCAGCCGGGCGCTGCGCGGCTAGCGTCGCTGGCCCCGTCCCGAGGCTCGCGCCGAGCGGAGCGAGGCGTGAGGAGGACGGGGTCCTCTTTCAGTCGGCCGACTCGAAGCCGATCGCGAAGGCCGCCTCGAGGTCGTGCCGGGAGTAGGCGCGGAAGGCGATGTGCGTCTCGGTCTCGAGGACGCCGGGCACCTTGTTGATCCGGCCGGCGATCACCTCGGCGACCTGGTCGAACTCGCGGACCCGCACGACCGCGATGAGGTCGACCTCACCGGCGGTGGAGTAGACCTCGCTGACGCCGTCGAGGCCGGCGACGGCCTCGGCCACCTCGGGGATCGCGTCGGTGGCCGCGTCGATCATGACGATGGCGGTGATCACGCCGGGGATGTTAGTTGAAGGACCCTCCTGCACCCCACGTCTCGCTCCGCTCGGCGCGGGCCCCTGCAGGAGGGCCGTTCCAGCAGGTCACCGGGTCATGGCGGCTCCGTGGGAGACGCGCTCGGGGCGTGCCCGGGTGCCCAGCGAGCGGCCGTCGGCGAACGGGTCGCGTCCGGCGCGGCCGGCCTCGACCCGGTCCAGGAAGTCGGTGTAGCCACCGGTGCCGGGCACCGGGCAGGCCAGCGTGCCGTCGACCTGGACCAGCCGGGTGCCCGCCTTCTCCATCCAGCGCAGCACCAGCTCGGTCTCGTCGACCGAGGCGGCCAGCTCGCCGTCGGGGCCCAGTGGCGTCTCCGCCGTCGCCAGCAGCCCCTCGAGGGTCGCCCGCACGGAGCTGCCGCGGGCGGCGCACCCGGCGGCCACGAGCCGGCCGCGGCGGACGACGGACAGCTGCCAGCCGCCCGCGCCGTCCGGGCGGGCCAGCACCAGTTCGGGCACCGCGGCCAGGGACTCCAGCCGCTGCCGCCGCCGCACCGCGCGCACCAGGGTGGCGGCGCGGTCGCGCAGGACGGCGGCGTCCTCGTAGCGCTCCTCGGCGGCCAGCCGCTCCACCCGCGCCAGCAGCGGTGCCAGCAGCGCGTGCGGGTCCGCGGCCACCGCCGTCTGCAGAACGGCGGCGATCTCGCCGTACTCCTCGACCGACTGGGCGCCGGTGCACGGTGCGCCGCAGCGGCCCATCCCGGCCAGAGCGCAGGCGGTGCCGAGCACGCGTACCGACAGCCGACCGGTGCACTGGCGCAGCGGCAGCGACTCGTGGACGGCGGCCACCGCGGCGTCGGCCGCCCGCCGGTCGGGGAAGGGGCCGAGGAACACCCCGGCGCCCGGGCGCACCCGGCGCACCACCGACAGCCGCGGGAAGGGCTCCTCGGTCAGCCGCACCCACAGCGCCCGCTCGGGGAACCGGGAGCGCCGGTTGTAGCGCGGCTTGTGCTCGGCGATCAGCCGCAGCTCGCGGACGGCCGCCTCGAGGTCGTGCGCGCACGGGATCGCGTCGACCCGCTGGGAGAGCGCCACCATCTCGGTCATCCGGCTGCGCTGCTCAGCGGCGGTGAAGTAGCTGCGCACCCGGCTGCGCAGGTCGGTCGACGTCCCGACGTAGAGCGGTTCGTCGCGAGGACCGCGGAACAGGTAGACGCCCGGGCCGTGCGGGACGTCGTCGGCCAGGTGCCGCTTGCGCAGCCGGTCGGGATCGACCTGCCGGGTGAGTCCAGTCAGCTCCTCCAGGCTGGTGATGCCCAGCGGGCCCAGCCGCTCGAACAGCCCGTGCAGGACGTCGACGGTGGCACGGGCGTCGGCCAGCGCCCGGTGGCAGGGCTCGGTGCTGGTGCGGAAGAAGGGCGCGAGGGTGGCCAGCTTGCAGTTGGGCACCTCGTCGCGGCTGAGCAGCCGGCGGGCGAGGACGGCGGTGTCGACCGAGGCCGTGGCGGGCCAGGGGATGCCGTTCGCCGCGCAGGCGGCCTTGAGGAAGCCGAGGTCGAACGGCGCGTTGTGGGCGACCAGCACCGCGCCACGGGCGAACTCGAGGAAGTGCGGCAGGACGGCGCCGATGCGGGGGGCCGCAGCCACCATCGTCGAGGTGATCCCGGTCAGCACGCTGATGTAGGGCGGGATCTCGCAGCCGGGGTCGACCAGGGTCTGGAACTCACCGAGCACCTCCCCGCCGCGCACCTTGACCGCGCCGATCTCGGTGATCGCGCTGTCCTTCGGGGACCCGCCGGTGGTCTCCAGGTCGACGACGACGAAGGTGACCTCCGCCAGCGGGGTGCCGAGCTCCTCGATGGTGGCCTGCTCGAAGCGGGGCAGCCCGGCCGCGGCCCGGGCGGCCGTCCCGGCCAGGCGGGCGGGGGAGAGCGGCACCGGCCGGGAAGGGGAGGAGCGCACGGGGCGGACGGTAGGTCGGGGCGCTGACAGTCCCGGGGACGCGCGCCGGGGAACGGGCTCACCTGGCCCGTCCGGGGGAGCGCGACGCCGTCCCCCTGGCGCGCCTGCCCGGGCCCCGACACCATCTCGTCGAGGACCGCTGCGGTCCCGACTCGCAGAGGTGGTCCGTGCACTCGCTCTCCCGGCCCCGCGTGGTGGCGGCCCTGTCGCTGGGCGTCGTCGCGCTCGCCGTCGTCCTGTTGCCGACCGCGCACGCGGGAGCCGACCCGGCGGGCCCGGCCGTCGCGACCGCCAGCCTCCTGGACAGCCCCGAGCTCGACGAGCTGCAGCGGCGCGCTGCCGAGGTGCAGGCCGACCTGCAGGAGCGGCAGTCCCGGGTCGTCGCGGCCCGGGAGGCCCTCGCCGCCGCCGAGGCGGCCGCGGCGCAGGCGGAGGCCGACATCGTCGCGGCGGACGCGGAGCTCGCTCGGGCCCGGGCCGAGGTGGCCCGGCACGCCTCGGCGGTGTACCGGGACGCGGGCGAGGTCACGCCGCTCTCGGTGCTGCTGTCCGGTGGTGACCCGGGCGACGTCGTCGCCGCGGGGGGTCTGCTCGACGCGGCCGAGCGGCACGCGGCCGCGGTGGTCGCCGCGGCGGAGCGTCGACGGCAGGAGGCCGCGGCGCGGCGCGCGGAGGCGGAGACGACGCGGGAGACCGCCCGTGCGCGGGCAGCGGAGCTCACCACCGAGACCGCCGAGCTGGAGGCGGCCGCGGCCGCGGCGGGCCGGGACCTGGAGGTCGCCGTCGCCGCCGCCGACCGGCAGCTGGGCCGGCAGCGGGAGGAGCAGCGGGCGGCCGGCCGGCAGGCGGCGGCCGACTGGCACGGGTACCTCGACGAGCTGGCCGCGGCCGGCGTGACCCCGCCGCCGGCCGCGGCGCTGCGCGACCCGGTGGTCGGCCTGCCCGACGGGCTGGTGCCGGTGCCGGCGTCCGGCGGTGGGGTGCAGGCCGGGGCGGCCCGGCTGCCGGGCGCGCCTGCGCCGCTGGTCGTCCCGGCCGCCGAGGCGGTCGACGCGGTCAGCGCCGCGGTGGACGCCCTGGAGCTGCCCTACGCCGCCGGGGCGGCGGGCCCGGACGCGTGGTCCTGTGGAGCTCTGGTGCACGCCGTCTACGCCTCGGTGGGTATCGACCTCCCGGACGACCAGGCGGGGCTCCACGCGGTCACCACGCCGGTCGACCCGGCCGACGTCCTCCCGGGGGACCTGGTCTTCCTGCGCGCCGGCCGGTCCGGTCCGGGCAACGTCGGCATCGCCCTCGACCGGTGGACCGTGCTGGCGGCCGACGCCCGCGCCGGTGCCGTCGTGGTCGGCCGCCCGGCGGCCGACCGGGTGCTGGGTGCCGGACGGCCCGGCCTGGGGCTCCGCGCGGCCGTCCCCGCGACCGGGCCGTCCGGCGGGGCGCTGCCGGTCGAGTGCGGCGACGTGCGGTACCCGCCCGAGACGTCGGGAGGGCGGGCGTGGGGCGGGTTCCCGAACGGGCTGATCCCGCCCAGCGCGATGTGCCCGCTGGAGGGCGCCGGCCACGTGCTGCGCTGCGACGCGGCGGCGGCCTACCAGGTGATGAGCAGCGCCTTCGCCGGCGCCTTCGGGACGCCGCTGTGCCTCACCGACTCCTACCGGAGCTACGCCGCCCAGGTGCAGCTGTACGGCGAGAAGCCGGAGCTCGCCGCGGTGCCGGGCACCAGCAACCACGGCTGGGGCCTGGCGGTCGACCTGTGCGGGGGCGTCGAGCGGTTCGGGACGGCGCAGTACGCCTGGATGGCCACCAACGCCGGCCGCTTCGGCTTCGTCCACCCGCGCTGGGCCGACCTGGGCAACGGCCGCGAGGAACCCTGGCACTGGGAGTACGCCGGCGCCTGAGCCGGAACTGTCGGTGCCCGCTCCTAGCGTCCTGCCCGGATCGACCGGGGCCACGGACGGCCTCCCGCGACGAGGGTCGGCCAGTGGAGGAGTGGACCGTGTACATCGACTGCGACACCTGCACCGCTCGTGGTACCGGCTGCGGCGACTGCGTCGTGACCGTCCTCCTGGGCGCGCCGCCGGGCTGGCGGGGCGCCGACCCGACGGTGGTGCCGATGACCGGCCGGCGGGACGACCGGCTGTCCGCGGAGGACGTCGTCGTGCTGCCGCCGGGGGTGGTCGTGGAGTTCGACGAGGTCGAGCGGCGCGCCGTCCAGGTGCTGGCAGCCGCCGGTCTGGTGCCGCCGCTGCGCCACCAGCACTCGGTCCGGCCGGCCCCGGCACGACGGGCTGCGCCGCAACGGCGGGGAGGTGGTCTGGGGTCGCAGCGGCGCACCGGGTGAGCGAGGTGCTCCGGCGTCCGTGCGAACCGGGCGCGACGGGCGGCGTGTCTCCGACCAGGAGCGACCCCGATCCCACAGTCCCCGGCACCCCCGTTCGTCACTTCTCCACCACCCCCGTACGGTGAGCCGGTCCGGCCGGGTGGTCGTCACCTGCAGACGGGTGACCTCGGCCGGTCACCGCCGAATCGCCCGACGCGCCGCACCGGCGCCGAAGGGGAACCGGGGACCCACCGCAGCACTGGGGTGAGTTCTCCTGCGCGCCGGTCCGCCGGGGCGCAGAGATAGGGCGCCTTCTTCCCAGCCCGAACCCGTCAGCTAACTCGGTAGGCGGTCGCTGAGGAAGAACGGAGAGCCGCCGCCCGTGGCGACCCCCCGCCCTGCCCTGGGGCATGCCCTCGATCAGTTCCACCCCGACCTCGCGGTCGCGGTCCGCCGTCCCACCCTGTCGCGCGGCACCGCCCGCGGACTGGTCCTGGGAGCCACCGCCACCCTCGCCCTGACGCTCCTGCCGGGCACCGCCGCCGCGAATCCCGAGGAGGCCGCCAGCGCCGCGCAGGCCGCGCAGCTGGTCGTCCGGGCCGCCCACGACCTCGAGGTCGTCACCGAGCAGGTGAACGAGGCCCGCGAGGCGTTGGCGCAGCGGCAGGCCGCCGTGCAGAGCGCCGACCGGGCCGCCGCCGAGGCCCGGTCGCAGCTCGACGCGCTCGACGGCCACATCCGCCAGGTCGCCCGCGCGGCCTTCACCGCCTCCCCGGGGAACGGCATGGCCGAGCTGGACCTGCTGATGACCAGCGGGTCGGCCGAGGCGTTCCTCTCCCGGCTGGCCACCCTCGACGCGATCGCCGGGCACACCGACGAGGTGCTCGAGGAGGTCGCCGAGTCCGCCGCCGCCCGGGCCGCCGCTCAGCGGACGCTCGACGGCGTCACCGCCCGCCAGGCCCGGCTCGAGGCGGACACCGCCGAGTACCAGGCGCAGTACGACGCCCTGTCGGCGCCGCAGCAGCAGGAGGTCGTGGCCGCGCACGCCGGACAGTCGGTGGCCGCCGCGCCGGCGGCGGCGGCCGGCGGCGCCGCGCAGACCGCCGTCGACACCGCGCTGGCCCAGGTCGGTGACGCCTACGTGTGGGGCGCCGGCGGGCCGGACGCCTTCGACTGCTCGGGGCTGACCCAGTACGCCTACGCCGCGGCCGGCACCAGCCTGCCGCACTCGTCGCGGATGCAGGCGACGATGGGCACCGCGGTCTCCCGGGCCGACCTGCAGCCGGGCGATCTGATCTTCTACCACAGCCCGGTCAGCCACGTGGGGATGTACATCGGCAACGGCCAGATGGTGCACGCCTCGACGTCGGGCCAGCCGGTGAAGGTCGTGAGCGTCGACTCCATGGGCGGCATCACCGCGATGCGCCGCGTCGCCTGACACCATTTCATGGCTGAGACCGCCGTCGTTCCGGATTCCGGCCATGATCAGGGTCCCTGATCATGGAGCGTCCTCCCTCACCGCAGGAGGTCGGGGAGGACACCGCACGATCAGGGACCCTGATCATGGCCGGCTCGGCCCGACCTAGGATCGAGCGCGTGAGCGGGGCGGGCGGGGTGGGCTCCCGCCGGGCCGCGCTGCTGGTCGCGGCCGTGCTCGGCGCCGCGCTCGTCGTCGTCCTCGTGGTGGTCCCGCCGTGGACGCTGCTGCCCGAGCCGCCGGGCGGGCCCGCCCCGGCCGAGCCGTCGTCGGTCCTCCCGCCGGACGTGCTGGAGCAGGCGGAGTCCTTCGCCGCCGCGCTGCGCCCGGCCTCGCTGATCTCGCTGGTGCTGGGCCTGGCGGTCTCCGCGGTCCTGGGCCTGACCCGGCTGGGAGCACGGCTGGTGCGCGCCGTCGCCGCGCCCCTCGGTGGTGGGCGGGCGGCCCAGGTGCTGCTCGGCACGGCGGCCGTGGTGGTCGTCGGCCGGCTGGCCACGCTGCCGGTGTCGGCGTACGCGGAGGTGGTCCGCCACCGGTACGGCCTGTCGACCCGCGGCTGGGGGCTGTGGCTGCGCGACGTCGCCGTCTCCACCGCCATCAGCGCCGTGGTCACCGCGCTGGCGCTGGGCGGCTTCCTGTGGTTGGTCCGGCGCGCGCCGCGCACCTGGTGGGCGTGGGCCGCGGCGGTGGCGGCCGGCCTCGTCGTCGCCGGGTCGTTCGTGCACCCGGTGGTCATCGAGCCGGCGTTCAACCGCTTCGAGCCGCTGCCGGCCGGCGAGCTGCGCACCCGGCTGCTCGACCTGGCGGAGGAGAACGGCACCCCCGTGCAGGACGTGCTGGTCTCCGACGCCTCCCGGCGGACGACGGCGCTGAACGCCTACGTCTCCGGGTTCGGCTCGACCCGCCGCGTCGTCCTCTACGACACCACCCTCGAGCGGCTGCCCGACGACGCCGTCGCCTCGATCGTGGCGCACGAGCTCGGCCACGTCGTCCACCGCGACGTGCTCACCGGCACCCTGGTCGGGGCGCTGGGCGCCGCGTCCGCCGTCGCGCTGTCGGGCTGGCTGCTGTCCTGGACGCCGCTGCTGCGCCGCGCGGGGGTGCAGTCGCCCGCCGACCCGGCCGTCGTCCCGCTGGTGCTGCTCCTGCTGTCGGTGGGCGGTCTGCTGAGCACGCCGGTGCAGAACCTGGTGTCGCGGCAGGTCGAGGCGCGCGCCGACCTGCGGGCGCTCGAGCTGACCGGGGACGCCGGGGCGTTCACCGCCATGCAGCGGGAGCTGGCCGCCACCAACCTCAGCGACCCCGACCCGCCCGCCGCCTGGCAGTGGTTCTTCGGCTCGCACCCCACCGGCGCGCAGCGGATCGCCTTCGCCGAGGACTGGCAGCGGCTGGAGGACGCCGGGTGAGGACGCTCGTCGTCACCAACGACTTCCCGCCGCGCCAGGGCGGCATCCAGACCTTCGTCGCCGCGCTGCTGGCCCGCCGCCCGCCCGAGTCCCTGGTCGTGCTCGCCTCTCGTTCGCCCGGCTGGGAGGCCCACGACGCCGCGCTGCCGTACGAGGTGGTGCGCCACCCGACCGGGGTGCTGCTGCCCACCCCGGGGGTGGCCCGCGCGGCGGCCGGCCTGGCCCGGCGGCACGGCTGCGACACGGCGTTCTTCGGTGCGGCCGCGCCCCTGGGGCTGCTCGCGCCGGCGCTGCGCGACGCCGGGGTGCGTCACCTGGTCGGGGCCACGCACGGCCACGAGACCGGATGGGTGGCGCTGCCCGGCGCGCGGCAGCTGATGCGGCGGATCGCCGCCGGGCTCGACGTGCTGACCTGCATCAGCGACTACACGAGGGACCGGCTGGCGCCGGCGCTGGGCGCGGTCACCCGGATGGCGCAGCTCCCGCCGGGGGTGGACGTCGACCGCTTCACCCCGGACGCCGACGGGGCGGTCGTCCGGGCGCGGTACGGGCTGGGCGACGCACCCGTCGTCGCCTGCGTCTCGCGGCTGGTGCCCCGCAAGGGCCAGGACGTGCTGATCGCAGCCTGGCCGGGGGTGCTGGCCCGGCACCCCGGGGCGCGGCTGCTGCTGGTCGGCGGCGGCCCGCTGGAGGAGCGGCTGCGCCGGGAGGTGGCCGCGCGCGGGCTGGCGCACTCCGTCGTCCTCACCGGGCCGGTGCCACCGGAGCAGCTGCCCGAGCACTACGCGGCAGGCGACGTGTTCGCCATGCCCTGCCGCACCCGCCGCGGCGGGCTGGACGTCGAGGGTCTGGGCATGGTCTACCTGGAGGCGGCCGCCTGCGGCCGGCCCGTGGTGGCCGGCACCTCCGGCGGCGCGCCGGAGACGGTGCAGGAGGGCGTCACCGGGCACGTCGTGGCCGATCCACGCTCGCCGGAGGCGGTGGCCGCCGTCCTCACCGGCCTGCTCGACGACCCCGAGCGGGCACGGCGGATGGGCGCGGCCGGCCGGGCGTGGGTCGAGCAGCGCTGGTCGTGGACGGCGATCGCCGGCACCTTCGCCGCGCTGCTCGACCCCGACGGCTGACGGCCCTGCTGCTCACGGCCCTGCTGCCGGGTCCCGCCCCGGGTCTGCGCGGGGAGGGGCCGCTCAGCGGCTGTAGAGCTCCTCGACCACGGAGTCGAACTCCTTGAGCACCACGGAGCGCTTGAGCTTCAGGCTCGGCGTGAGCATCCCGTTGTCCTCGGTGAAGTCGGTGCCCAGCACCCGGAACCTCTTGATCGCCTCGGCCTGGGACACCGCCTTGTTGGCGTCCGCGACGGCCGCGTCGAGCTCGGCCAGCACGTCGGGGTCCTCGCTGAGCTGGGCGGCGGTGAGGCCGGCGTCCTTGCCCTTGGACTGCAGCCACAGCGGCAGCGCCTCCTCGTCGAGGGTGACCAGGGCGGCGATGAAGGGCCGCTGGTCGCCGACGACGATGCACTGGCTGACCAGGCGGTGGGCGCGCAGCCGGTCCTCGAGCACGGCCGGGGCGACGTTCTTGCCGCCCGCGGTCACCAGGATCTCCTTCTTGCGCCCGGTGATCCTCACGAAGCCGTCGGCGTCGATCTCGCCGAGGTCGCCGCTGTGGAACCAGCCGTCCGCGTCGATGGCCTCCTTCGTCGCGGCCTCGTTCTGCCAGTAGCCGCGCATGACGATGCCGCCGCGGATGAGGATCTCGCCGTCCTCGGCGATCGCGAAGCCGACGCCGGGCAGCGGGCGGCCGACGGTGCCGATGCGCAGCGCGCCGTCGTGGTTGACCGACGCCGCGGCGGTGGTCTCGGTCAGGCCGTAACCCTCGAAGACGGGAACGCCGATGCCCCGGAAGAAGTGGCCGAGTCGCTCGCCGAGCGCAGCGCCGCCGGAGATGGCGCCCTGACAGCAGCCACCGAGCGCGGCGCGCAGCTTGCCGTAGACGAGCCGGTCGAACAGGGCGTGCTGGGCGCGCAGCGCGAGGCCGGGGCCGCCGGTGTCCTGGGCGCGGGACCAGTCGATGGCCACCTGCGCGGCCCGGTCGAAGATCTTGCCCTTGCCGTCGCCCTCCGCCTTGGCCTTGGCGGAGTTGTAGACCTTCTCGAACACCCGGGGGACGGCGAGCACGAAGGTCGGCTTGAACTCGCCGAGGTCCTCCACCAGGTTCTTCACGTCCGGCGTGTGCCCGATGACCGTGCGGTTCTTCACCGCCCCGATCTGCAGCACGCGGGCCAGCACGTGCGCCAGCGGGATGAACAGCAGCAGCGAGCTCTGCGCGTTCAGGTACCGGTCGAGCAGCGTGATGCCGTTGCCGATCTCGAACAAGAAGTTGCGGTGCGTCAGCTCGCAGCCCTTGGGCCGGCCGGTGGTGCCGCTGGTGTAGATCAACGTGGCCGGGCTGTCGGCATCCAGGGTCGCCCGACGGGCGTCGAGCTCGCTGTCGGGGACGTCCTGGCCGGCGACGGTCAGCGTTCCGACGGCGTCGTCCTCGATGACGAAGACGGCCCTGAGGTCCGGCGCCTGGTCACGGACCGACTCGACGGCCGCGGCGTGCTCGTCCCGCTCCACGACGACGGCGGTGGCACCGGAGTCGGCGAGGATCCAGGCGACCTGGTCGGCGCTGGAGGTCTCGTAGACCGGGACGACGACGCCGCCGGCGGTCCAGATGGCGTAGTCGAAGACCGTCCACTCGTAGCGCGTCTTGGCCTGCAGGGCGACGCGGTCACCGGCGGCCACGCCGGCCGCGACCAGCCCCCTGGCGACGCCGCGGACCTCCTCGCCGAACTGCCGCCAGGACACGTCGACCCACCGGCCGTCCACCCGACGCCGCAATCCGGTCTCGTCGCCGTGCCGGGTGACGTTCTCGAACAGCATGTCGGTCAGGGCCTCGTCGGGGCCCACCTCGGTGGTCGCGGGGACGCTGAACTCGCGCACGCCTCGTCCTCTCCTGCCCGCCCGGTCCCGGGCGCCGTCGCCCCGGACCCCGTCGCGGGGCGTCTCGGAAAATCTAGCCGCTGCTCCCTACCCGTGAGTAGGGACAGCCGGCGCCGTGCCACCCGTACGGGGGCGAGCGGTTAGCCTGCTCCGCATGGCCGACCAGTCCACCCAGTCGATCACGGTCGCGGCTCCGCCGGCCGACGTCATGGCGGTCATCGCCGACTTCCCGTCCTACCCGGAGTGGGTCGCGGCGGCCAAGCAGGTCGACGTGCTGGAGACCGGACCGGACGGCCGGGCCCGCCGCGTGCACTTCGTGCTCGACGCCGGTCCGGTCACGGACGACTACGTCCTCGAGTACACCTGGGACGGCGACCGGCGGGTGTCCTGGCAGCTGCTCCAGAGCCAGATGCAGAAGCGCCAGGAGGGCTCCTACACCCTGCGGGAGGCCACTCCGGGCACCACCGAGGTCACCTACGCCATCGCCATCGACCTCGCCATCCCGATGCTCGGGATGATCAAGCGCAAGGGCGAGAAGGTCATCCTCGACACGGCCCTCAAGGAGCTCAAGAAGCGCGTGGAGGGCTAGGCGGCCGGTGCGCACGCTCCTCCTCACCGGCCCCGGCGGGTCCGGTACCTCGACCCTCGCGGCGGCCACCGCCGTCCGCGCTGCCGCGGACGGCGCCCGCACGCTGCTGCTGCTCCGCCCCGGCCGGCGGCCGGCCGGCCTGGATGACGTCCCCGGGCTCGCCGTCGCCTCCGTCTCGCCGCTCACCGCGGCCGAGTCGCTGTGGACGTCCGCCGGTGAGGCGTTGGGCGCCGTCCCCGGGCTGACGCCGCCCCCGTCGACCTCGGTGGTACCCCTGCCGGGCGCCGCGGAGCTGGCGCTGCTCGCCCGGCTGGCCCGCGCGGCCGCGGACGGCGAGGCCGACACGGTGGTCGTCGACACCGGCCCGCTGGAGTCGGGCACCGCGCTGGTCGGCCTGCCACGCGCGCTGCGCTGGTGGCTGGACCAGGCGCTGCCCACCCAGGTGCGGGTGCTCGGCGCCGTGCGGACCGCGGCGGTCCGCTCCGGTGCGGCGGTGCGCGGACCGGTCGACGCGGTCCTCGACGCGGTGTCGCCGCTGGAGGCCGCGCTCGGCCGGCTGCCGCTCGACGACCCGGCGGCCACCGAGGTCCGGCTGGTGGCGGTGCCGCGCGCCGGCGCCGTCCCGGCCCTGCGCGCGGCGGTGACCGCGTTGGCGCTGCACGGCCAGCGGCCGGCCGCCGTCCTCGCGCGGGTGCTGCCCGACGGCGGCCCGGGGGAGTGGTGGGCACGGCGCGCGGCCGAGCAGGACGACGCGCTGGCCGCGTTCGCCGAGCTGGCCCCGCTGCTGCGGGTGGCGGAGCGCGCGCAGGAACCGGCGGACGCCGCGGCGCTGGCCGCCCTGCTGCCCGCCGGGGACGGCGTCGCGCCCGTGGCCGCCCTGGCGCCGTCGGTGGACCGCGCGGACGGCGTCCGCCGCCTGGTGCTGCCGCTGCCCTGGGCCGAGCGTGCCGGCCTGGACCTGACCCGCTGGCAGGACGACCTGGTCGTCACCGTGGCCGGTGCGCGCCGGTCGGTCCCGCTGGACTCCCTGCTGCGCCGCTGCGTGGTCACCGGCGGCGCCCTCGCCGACGCCGGCACCGCGCAGGCGCGGCTGGAGGTCGCCTTCACACCTGATCCGCAGCAGTGGCCGGCCGACCTGCTGGCCGCCGAGGGGAGTACGCCATGAACGACGGACCGGACTGGGTCGAGCAGACCCGCCGGCTGGTGACCGGGCTGGGCCAGACCCTCGGCTCGGCCCTGCGGGAGAACGCGGGGGACGGGGAGGCCGCTGGTGCGCACCCGGCCGACTGCCACTGGTGCCCGGTCTGCCAGGTGGCCGCCGTGGTGCGCGGCGAACGGCCCGAGGTCACCGACGCGCTGGCCGACGTCCTCATCGCCGCCGCGGCGGCGCTGCGCAGCGTCTCCGAGCGCGCGTCCGCCGCAGCCGCGGAGCCGCCGGCGGCGGCGGAAGAGCCGCCGCCCGCGCCGGCGGTGCAGCACATCGAGATCGCCTGAGTGACCGGCGCAGCCGCCGCCGACCTGCCCGCACTGGGCATCGACATCGGCGGCACCAAGGTGGCCGGTGGCGTCGTCGCGCCGGACGGCACGGTGCTGGCCACCGCGCGGCGGGCGACCCCCGGCTCGTCGGTGCAGGAGACCGAGGACGCGATCGCCGCGGTGGTCGAGGTGCTCGCCCGCGGGCACGGTGGCCCGCTGGTCGGCGTCGGCGTGGGGGCGGCCGGCTGGTTCGACCGCACCGGCGACACGGTGCTGTTCAGCCCGCACCTGGCCTGGCGGCACTCGACGCTGCGCACGGACCTCGCCGCCCGGCTGCAGCGGCCGATGTGGGTGGGCAACGACGCGGACGCCGCGGCCTGGGCCGAGTACCGCTACGGCGCGGCTCGCGGAGCGGACCTCGCGCTGATGATCACCCTGGGTACCGGCATCGGCGGCGGCATCGTCATGGACGGCCGGCTGCAGCGCGGCTCGCACGGCGTCGCGGGGGAGTGGGGCCACATGCGCGTCGTCCCCGACGGGCGGCTGTGCGCGTGCGGCAACCGCGGCTGCTGGGAGCAGTACGCCAGCGGCACGGCGCTGGGCCAGACCGCCCGCGAGGTGGCCCGCAGCTCACCGGCCGCCGCGGCCCTGCTGCTCGAACGGGTGGACGGCGACCCGGACAGGCTCACCGGCGAGCACGTCGCCACCGCCGCCGCCGAGGGCGACCCGCTGGCGCTGGAGCTGCTCGCGGAGGTGGGCGGCTGGCTCGGGCAGGGGATCGCCGACCTCTCCGCCGTCCTGGACCCGGAGGTGGTCGTCATCGGCGGTGGGGTCAGCGTGCTGGGCGAGATGGTGCTCGGCCCGGCCCGCCAGCGGCTGGAGCGGGCGCTGCCGGGCCGCGGGTTCCGCCCCGGCCCCCGGGTGGTGGCCGCGCGGCTGGGCGCGGAGGCCGGGATCGTCGGTTCCGCGGACCTCGTCCGCCGGGCCGTCGCCGAGGGCCGGGCGTAGTCAGGCGGCCCCCGGGAGGGGTCCTTCTTCAGACGACGGCGCCGTCGTCCCCGTCGTCGGTGGTGCGCTCGCGCATCCGGGACAGCAGGACCCCGACCCCACCGGCGACGGCGGTCACCCCGAGCACCAGCCCGAGGTCCGCGGACAGCCCGATCACCCGCGGCGCGGCGACCAGGACCGCACCGGCGGCGATCAGCAGCACCGCGTACAGCGAGGCCGGCGCCGGAGCGGGCACCGGCGGAGGCGGCGGCGGCTCGTAGTGCTCCTCCGGGCGGTCCAGCACCGACGGCTCGGCCGGGGTCGGCGGTCGTGGATCGGCGGGGTCCTCGTCGACGACGGTGCGCCCGTGCTCGGCCTCGAAGGCGGCGACGATGCGGGCCCACTCGGCGTCCTCGTCGACGTCGCGCCGCGCGGGCTGCCGGGCGCGGCGGCGCTCCTGCACGTGGTCGTCGGCGTGCTCGTCGACCAGGGCGCGCGCCTCGCCGCTGCGGGCGCGGTCGACGAACAGCCGGTCGCTCGGTGGGCTGGGCAGGGAGACGGTCCGGGTGTAGGGCTCGACGTCGGCCGAGGGTTCCAGGTAGGCGGCCACCCCGGCGTCGCGGAGGACGTCGAGCAGGTGCTCGCCGACCCGCGGGTCGACGTCGCGCAGCGGGGTCCACAGCGCGGCGTCCAGGCCGTTGTCCCGTCGGCCGCGACCGCGGGTGTTCACGCGCTCGCCCGGTGGGGCAGGAGGGACGGCGCGACTCCGGTCATCGGCTCGGGCTCGGGCACGGGTCCTCCTCGACGGCCGGCGGTTGAGCGGGTGTGGCGGGGACGGCGAGGGGGTGGGATTGTCCTCCCGCCCCCGGGCTCCCTAGTCTGGCAGCCCCCGAGGGAGGCGTGTTGTTCTACTGGTTCCTCAAGTTCGTGGCGCTCGGCCCGGTCGTGAAGCTGGTGTTCCGGCCACACCTGGAGGGTGTGGAGCACGTGCCAGCCCGCGGAGCGGCGATCCTCGCGAGCAACCACCTGTCGGCGGCCGACTGGGTCTTCATGCCGCTGTCGGTGCGCCGGCGGGTGACCTTCCTGGCCAAGGCCGAGTACTTCACCGGTTCCGGCCTGAAGGGCTTCCTGCAGCGGGCCTTCTTCACCGGCGCGGGGCAGGTCCCGATCGACCGGACGAGCGCCTCGGCCGCGGAGGACGCCATCCAGACCGGTCTGCGCCTGCTCCGGGAGGGACGGCTGCTGGGCATCTACCCCGAGGGCACGCGGTCGCCGGACGGCCGGCTCTACCGCGGTAAGACCGGCGTGGCCCGGATGACGCTGGAGACCGGCGTGCCGGTCGTGCCGGTCGCCATGGTCTACCGCCGGCGTCGGCTGCCGCTGGTCGGCTGGAACCTCCCGGCGGTGACCGTCCGCTTCGGGGAGTCGCTGGACTTCTCCCGCTACGAGGGTCTGGCCGGCGACCGCTTCGTCGAGCGCTCGATCACCGACGAGATCATGTACGAGATCATGACGCTGTCCGGCCAGGAGTACGTCGACGTCTACGGCGCCCGGGTGAAGAAGTCGATGGACGCCACCGGGGCCAGCGCCTCCGACGTGGTCAGCCGGCTGCAGCCGCCCGCCGACGAGGCCGCCGACCGGGCGCCGGAGTCGCTGGCCGGCTGACGACGGATCCCTGCCCCACCGCTCGCGAGCTCGCGGCGGGATCCTGCAGGAGGCCAGCGGTGCGGGACGGGGCCGAGCGGGCCCGGCGGGATCCCTCCGGTCTTCAGGGCCGCCAGTCCTCCCGGTAGTGCGGGTGCTCGGCGTAGGTCTGCCCGATCAGCCGCAGTGCCCGCTCCATGGTGGCGCCGCGCGGGCCCTGCTGCTCCAGGTCTCGGAAGTAGCGCACCAGGTCGCGCTTGGCCCGGACGTCGCGCAGCACGTGCGCCACCAGCGAGGCGTTGGACCGCGACGCGCTGAGGGCGACGAACCGGGCGGCCTCCTCGTCCTCGTCGAAACGGGTGAGCAGGAAGTCGACGAGGTCCTCGTTGCGGATGCTGCTCGGCAGGTCCGGGTGCGGCGCGCTCACCCGGGCACGCTAGCCCGGCGTCTCCCGGCCGGCGCCGCGGCCCGCGGACGCCGGGACCTACCGTGAGAGCGTGCGGCGCTTTTTCTACGACACCGAGTTCATCGAGGACGGCACCACCATCGACCTCGTCTCGATCGGTGTCGTCGACGAGGCCGGCCGCGAGTTCTACGCCGTCAGCACCGAGTTCGACGAGCGCCGGGCGATCCCCTGGGTGCGGCGCAACGTGCTCGACCAGCTGCCGCCGCCGGCCGACCGGGCGTGGCGCAGCCGGCAGCGCATCCGCGACGACCTGCTGGCCTTCCTCACCGGCCCGGGTGAGGAGATCGACCTGTGGGCCTGGTACGCCGCCTACGACCACGTGGCGCTGTGCCAGCTGTGGGGGGCGATGCCGGCGCTGCCGCGGCCGATCCCCCGGTTCACCCGTGAGCTGCGCCAGCGCTGGGACGACCTCGGTCAGCCGGCGCTGCCGCCGCGGCCCAGCGGCACCCACGACGCGCTGGTCGACGCCCGCCACAACCTGGCCCGCTGGCGGGCGATGGAGGGCGCGGCCCGTTGACCCCGCCCCTCGGACGTGCTCCGAGCCGCCCGCTCAGCCGTCCGAGCCGCGGGGGATGCCGAGGGTGGCCAGCAGGTCCTCGTGGAACTGGATCCAGAGCAGGTGGCAGGAGTCCCGGTCCGGGGCGTCGAGCCAGACGCCCTGTCCGGTGTCCACCTTCCGCAGCGCCGCGGACCAGCGGTCGGCGTAGCCGTCGAAGCGGGCCAGGTGGGAGGAGAGCTCGTCGCACAGGCCGCGGAACGTTCCCTCGACGGACGTCAGTGTCCGCAGCACGCGCTGGTCCCACCGCCAGTCCGTGTGGTCGTTGAGGGCCATCGGGTCGAGGCGGGTGGGCCGCACCTGCCAGTCGGTGCAGGCCGCGCCGAAGCGGCGGTTGAGCGGGAGGAACCGGGCGTGCGCCGCGGTGACGGCCTCCCGGAGCCCGGTCCGGTCGAGCTCGGCGGCGAGCCGGCGTTCGCCCTCGACGCGGCCGGCGTCGGTCAGCGACCAGCCGCTGGTGGGCCCGAAGGTGAGCGTGCGGACCCAGCCGCGCGCCTCGGCGTCCAGGAGCGCCTCCTCGACCGTGTCGCGGTCGACGCCGAACCGGACGGCGATGCGCGAGGTCGTCGGGAAGCCGAGGACGCGGACGCCGTGCAGGGCCAGGTCGGCCGGGTCGGAGCGGTGGGCCACCTCAGGAGTCCCCTCGGGCGTCGACGCGGCCGGTGACCCGGTCGAACCGCTGCTGGGCCGCCTGCGGGGAGGCCAACCCCATCCCCTGGGACACCTGCCGCCAGGGCAGCCCGTGCGAGCGGGCCGCGAACAGCAGCGCGGCCTCGAGCTGGTCCAGCTCGGCCCGGGCGGCGGGCAGCAGGGCCAGGGCCGCCAGGAGGTCCTCGTCGTCGGCGGAGCCGCTCCGGGCCCGCCACAGCGCGAGGTGCACGAGGTCGACCGCGGACGGCGGCTGGCCGCCCCGCAGCCAGGGCGCCCGCGGCAGGTCGGCGCCGCCGGCCGAGAGCAGCCGGGTGCGCGCGGCGGACTCGGCGGCGGCCTGCCCGTGGTCGTCCGGTGGGGTCACGGCCGCCACGGTCGACCATCAACGCCTCGTTGTCAACGGACCGTTGAAAGGCGGCGGGGCGGCGGGAGCGCGGCGCGGCGGAACGGCGCAACCCGCGGTTCCGGACCGCACGGCCCCCGTGCGCTCAGGAGCGCAGGTGGGCCCAGTCCTCCGGGTGGGCGCGCAGGTGCTCGGCCACCGTCCGCGCCGGGTGTCCGGTCAGCGCGGGGACGACGTCGGTCACGCGGGCCAGCTCGCCGGCGGCGATCGCCCGGTAGCTGGTGACCCAGCCCTCGATCTCCCAGTCCGGGTGCCCGGACGGACGCCGGGTCGCCCACGCCTCGGCCACGGTCTGACGCCGGTAGACGGCGGGCCGGCCGGTGATCTCGGCCAGGACGGCGGCAGCGTCGTCCAGCGACAGCGCCTCCGGCCCGGTGACGTCCAGCACGGCGCCGTCGAGGGCGGGGGAGTCGTCGCCCAGGACGGCGGCCGCGACGTCGGCCAGGTCGTCGCGGCTGACGAAGGAAGCGCGCCCGTCGTCGGCCGGCGCGGCGATCACCGCCCGCCCGTCCTCGGCGACGGCGAAGAACGGCACGAAGTCGGCGTACATCGCGTGCCGCAGCACGGTGGTGCGCACGCCGGTCGCGGCCAGGGCCGCCTCGGTGGCGGCGTGCTGGCGGGC
Source organism: Geodermatophilus obscurus (assembly GCF_900143215.1). GTDB lineage: Bacteria > Actinomycetota > Actinomycetes > Mycobacteriales > Geodermatophilaceae > Geodermatophilus > Geodermatophilus obscurus_A. The sequence continues at coordinate 168,688 of NZ_FRDM01000005.1, forward strand.
CAGGGTGAAGACGGCGTCCGGCGCGGCGCCGAGGAAGGAGGTGTAGACCACGCGCTGCACGCCGGCCGCGGCGGCCGCGGCGACGGCGGTGAGGTGCTGCTGCAGCCGGTCCTCGGCCTCGGCAGCCGACACCAGGTACAGGGTGTGCACCCCGGTGAGGGCCGCGGTCAGGCCCGGGCCGTCGGCGTAACCGGCCGGGACGGCGGCGACCTCGGCGCCGGGGACCCGCGGCGCGCGGGCGGCGTCGCGCACGACCAGCCGCGGGCGCACGTCGTCCCGGCCGGCGAGCCGGTCGACGACACGGCGGCCGAGGGCACCCGTGCAACCTGTGACAGCGATCATCCTGGGCATACGATCCGGCCCCTGACCTGCACCATGACACCGGCCAACGACCGGCAGCGCGCGACCCTTCCCGGAGGACGGCACCATGCGCATCGGCATCCTGACCGGCGGCGGCGACTGCCCCGGCCTCAACGCGGTCATCCGCGCGATCGTGCGCAAGAGCGTCCAGTCCGGCGACGAGGTGGTCGGCTTCCGGGACGGCTGGCGCGGGGTGCTCGAGGGCGACACCGTGCCGATGGACCTGGCCGCCGTCCGCGGCATCCTGCCCCGCGGCGGAACGGTGCTGGGCACCTCGCGGACCAACCCCTACGCGTTGCAGGGCGGCGGGGACCGGGTGCTGGCCACGCTGGAGCGGCTCGGTGTCGACGCGCTCATCCCGATCGGCGGCGAGGACACCCTGGGGGTGGCCACCAAGCTCGCCGAGGCCGGCGTGCGCGTGGTCGGCGTCCCCAAGACCATCGACAACGACCTGGACGCCACCGACTACACGTTCGGCTTCGACACCGCCCTGGGCGTGGCCACCGAGGCCATCGACCGGCTGCACACCACCGGGGACAGCCACCACCGCACGCTGGTCGTGGAGGTGATGGGCCGGCACGCGGGCTGGATCGCGCTGCACGCGGGGATGGCCGGCGGCGCCACCGTCGTCCTCATCCCCGAGCAGCCCTTCGACGTCGACGCCGTCGTCGAGCACTGCCAGCACCGGTTCGACTCCGGCTACTCGCCGATCGTGGTGGTCTCCGAGGGCGCGAAGCCCAAGGACGGCGACCTGGTGTTGACCACGGGGGAGAAGGACGCGTTCGGTCACGTCCGGCTCGGCGGCATCGGCACCGCGCTGGCCTCGCTGATCGAGGAGCGCACCGGCCGGGAGTCCCGCGCCGTCGTCCTCGGGCACATCCAGCGCGGCGGCACCCCGTCGCCGTTCGACCGGGTGCTGGCCACCCGCTTCGGGCTGGCCGCGCACGACGCGGTGCACGCCGGCGAGACCGGCGTGATGGTCGCGCTGCGCGGCACCGACATCGTGCGGGTGCCACTGACCGAGGCGACCGCGCACCTGAAGCTCGTCCCCGTGGAGCGCTACGCCGAGGTCGAGGTCTTCTTCGGCTGAGCAAGGCCCCCCCGTCCCTCGGCCCCCTGCAGGAAGAAGGACCCCGTCCTCCTCACCCTCCGCTCCGCTCGGGGCGGTGCCCTGGACGGGGTCCGCTCACGGTGGGGGGCAGGGGCCCTTCTGCTGCAGGGGGCCGTTCCAGAGGGTGGCGGCGAGCCCGCCGGTACCCTCTGGAGGCGTGACACTCTCCGACCCGGCGACCTCGCTGCCCGAGCTGGACCGCTGGCGGGAGCTGCCCGTCGCCCAGCAGCCGGAGTGGCCCGACCGTGCCGCGCTGGACGCCGTCCTCGCCACCCTCTCCTCGGTGCCGCCGATCGTGGCGCCCACCGAGGTCGACGAGCTGCGCACGCGGCTGGCCGAGGTGGCCCAGGGCCGGGCGTTCCTGCTGCAGGGCGGGGACTGCGCGGAGACCTTCGACCTCAACACCGACGCGCACCTGCAGAGCACCACGCGCACGCTGCTGCAGATGGCCGTCGTCCTGACCTACGGCGCCAGCGTGCCCGTGGTGAAGGTGGGCCGGGTGGCCGGGCAGTACGCCAAGCCGCGGTCGTCCAACACCGACGCGCTGGGCCTGCCCTCCTACCGGGGCGACATGGTGAACTCGCTGGAGCCGGTGCTCGAGAAGCGGATCCCCGACCCGAACCGGCTGGTGCGCGCCTACGCCAACTCCGCGGCCGCGATGAACATGATCCGCGCCTACGCCCGCGGCGGCCTGGCCGACCTGCACGCGGTGCACGACTGGAACAAGGACTTCGTCGCCAGCTCCCCCGCGGGGGTGCGCTACGAGGTGATCGCCCGCGAGATCGACCGCGCCCTGGCGTTCATGAAGGCCTGCGGCGTCGACGACACCGCGCTGCGCGGGGTGGAGCTCTACAACAGCCACGAGGCGCTGATCCTCGACTACGAGCGGGCGCTCACGCGGGTGCACGAGGGCCGGCCCTACGCCGCCTCGGCGCACTTCGTGTGGATCGGCGAACGCACCCGGCAGCTCGACGGCGCGCACGTGGAGTTCATGTCGCGGATCGCCAACCCGATCGGCGTCAAGATCGGCCCGACGACGACCCCCGAGCAGGCGACCGAGCTGGTCGAGCGGCTCGACCCCGAGGGCATCCCCGGCCGGCTGACGCTGATCAGCCGGATGGGCAACGGGAAGATCCGCGACGTCCTGCCCGCCATCGTGGAGAAGGTGACCGCGAGCGGCCACCAGGTCGTGTGGCAGTGCGACCCGATGCACGGGAACACCCACGAGTCCTCCACCGGCTACAAGACCCGGCACTTCGACCGGGTCGTCGACGAGGTGCTCGGCTTCTTCGACGTCCACCGGGCGCTGGGCACCTGGCCCGGCGGCATCCACGTCGAGCTCACCGGTGAGGACGTCACCGAGTGCCTCGGCGGCGCCATGGAGATCAGCGACGAGGACCTCAACAGCCGGTACGAGACCGCCTGCGACCCGCGGCTGAACACCGGCCAGTCGCTGGAGCTGGCCTTCCTCGTCGCGGAGATGCTGCGTGGGTAAGGACCCCGTCCTCATCCCTCGCAAGCTCGGGACGAGCCTCTGGACGGAGCCGCAGTGACCAATCTGATCGACCTGCGGTCGGACACGGTCACGAAGCCGACGCCCGGCATGCGCCGGGCCATGGCCGAGGCCGAGGTCGGGGACGACGTCTACGGTGAGGACCCGGCCATCCGCGCCCTCGAGGAGCGGGTGGCGGGCCTGTTCGGCCACGAGGCCGGGCTGTTCGTGCCGTCGGGGACGATGGGCAACCAGATCGGGCTGCGCCTGGTCTGCGAGCCCGGCCAGGAGGTGCTCTGCGACTCCGAGGCGCACATCGTCACCTACGAGATGGGTGCCGCGGCGGTGCTGTTCGGCATCTCCACCCGCACCGTGGTCTCCGACGGCGGGCGGCTCGACGCCGCGCAGCTGGTCGACCAGGTGCGCCCGCACGGCAACTGGCACCTGACCGCGACGGCCGCCGTGGCCGTGGAGAACACCCACAACCGCGGCGGCGGGCTGGTGCAGCCGCTGGACCAGCTGCAGGCGCTCTGGGACTGGTCCCGCCGGGCCGGGGTCAACGTGCACCTCGACGGGGCCCGGATCTGGAACGCGCACGTCGCCTCGGGCGTCGACCTCGCCACCTACGGCCGGCTCGCCGACACCGCCTCGGTCTGCCTGTCCAAGGGGCTGGGCGCGCCGGTCGGCTCGGTGCTCGTCGCCTCGGCCGACCGGATCGCCGCCGCCCGGCTGTGGCGCAAGCGGCTCGGCGGCGGGATGCGGCAGGCCGGGGTGCTCGCCGCGGCCGGGCTGTACGCCCTCGACTTCCACCTCGACCGACTGGCCGAGGACCACGAGCACGCGCAGCTGCTGGCCAAGCGGCTCGGCCTCGATCCCGCGACGGTCGAGACCAACCTGGTCCGGCTGGACGGCGTCCCGGCGCCGGCCGTGGCCGAGGCCGCCAAGGCGCGGGGCGTGCTGGTCAGCCAGACCGACGCCCGCCGGCTGCGGCTGGTGACCAACCTCGGCGTCGACCGCGAGGGCATCGAGCGCGCCGCCGACGTCCTCGCCGAGCTGCTCGACCGCTGATCCACCACCGGGCGGAACCGGCGGGATCGCCGGTCTCGCCGGCCCCCGTGCAGGGTCCCGCCGCGAGCGTGCGAGTGGTGGGGGGCAGGGGGGTCCTTCTTCAGGCGGCGGGGGCCTGGACCTCCGCGGTGCCGTCGCGCAGCGAGCACAGCAGCGCGATGTCGGCCGCGTGCCCGGCCGAGGCCACGCCGTCCCGCTCGCTCGGCGTCTCGACGACGACCGGGACGCCGGCCACCGACCGGTGGGCCAGCAGCTCCGCGAACGGGGCGACGCCGATCGAGCCGGCGCCGATGGTGGTGTGCCGGTCCCGCTTGGAGCCGCACTCGTCGAGGGAGTCGTTCGCGTGCACCAGGCCCAGCCGGCCGGGGCCGACCGTCGCCTCCAGCGCGTCGAGGGTGGCGGCCATCCCGCCGGGCGCGGTCAGCTCGTGGCCGGCCGCCCAGGCGTGGCAGGTGTCGAAGCAGACGCCGAGCAGCGGGTGGTGCTCGAGGGCGGCGAAGTACGGGCCGAGGTCCTCGACCGTGGCGGCCAGCGACCTCCCGCCACCGGCGGTCGGCTCGACCAGCAGTCGTGGGCCGTCGTCCGGCGCGGCCTCCAGCACCGGCAGCAGCCGCTCGTGCAGCTGGCGCAGCGCGTCCTCGTAGCGGTCCGCACCGACGGCCGACCCGGCGTGCACGACGACCCCCCGGCAGCCGAGCTGGGCGCCGCGGGCGAGGTTGTGCGCGATGGTCGCCACGGACTGCTCGACGGTCGCCTCGCTGGGGGAGCCGACGTTGACCAGGAACGGCGTGTGGATGAAGGAGGGCACCCCGCGCTCGGCGCAGCCGGCCGTGAACCGTGCGTCCTGCCGCGGGTCGCCGGGCGTCAGCCGCCAGCCCCGCGGGTTGCCCACGAAGACCTGGACGGCCCGCGCGGCGACCGCGTCGGTGTAGGCCAGCCCGCCCGTGGCCAGCCCGCCCTTGATCTGGATGTGCGCCCCGATCGGTGGCACACCGGCAGCAGTGGGCAGCGTCCTCAGTCCCGTTCGAACGTCACCAGGATCGTCACCGGGGTGCCGATGTCGACCGTCTGCCCGGCGGCCGGGCTCTGCCGGAACACGCGGTCGCCGAAGAACTGGCTGACCTCGACCTGCAGGCCGGCCTGCTGCAGCAGTGCGGCCGCCTCCGGCTGGCTGCGGCCGACCACGTCGGGCACCTGCACCTGCGGCAGCCCGGCGGACACCTGGAGGGTGACCGTGCTCCGGTAGGCCGCCTGCTGGCCGGCGGCCGGGTTGACCGCCATGACCTCCCCGGGGTCGACGTCGGCGCTGCGGCCCTCGGTGCGCTCGACGGTGAAACCCAGCGTCTCGAGGTTGGTCGTCGCCTGCTCCGGGGAGAGCCCGACGACGGCGGGCACCGGCACCGGCGGGTGCCCGCGGCTGACGTAGACGACCAGCTCCTCGCCACGCTTGAGCTCGGTGCCGGCCTCGGGCTCGAAGCCGGTGACGTGGCCGACCGGGATCTTGTCGTCGTAGTCCTGCAGCTCGCGGATGGACACCGGGACGTCCTCGAGTGCCACGCGGACCGCGTCCAGCGGCTGACCGACCAGGTCCGGCGGCGCCTCGAACCGCTCGCGGCCCTTGGAGACCACCAGCCGGACGTCGGTGCCGCGGATGGCCTCGCCGCCCTGGGGCTCGGCGGAGATGACCACGCCGTCGGCGACGTCCTCGCTGAACTGCTCCTCGCAGCAGTCGGGGTCCAGGCCCGCCTCCTGCAGCAGGTCGATGGCCGTGGCCTGCTCCCGTCCGGTCAGCTGCGGCACCGTCGTCCACCGCCCGGAGCCCAGCCACCAGCCGACCGCACCGATGGTGATCGCCGTGAGCAGCACGAGGGCGACGGCGAGCCGGGCGCGGCGCCGGCGGATGTGCGCGGGCACGCCGGGCCGCGGCCGCGCGGGCGCGGGCCGCCGTCCGCCGGCGTCGGGCGCCGCGCTGCCGACGGTGCCCGGCAGCATCGAGGTGCGGTTGCCGCGGCCGGGCCGGGTGCCGCCCGGGCCGAGCACCTCGGTGCGCGGGGCGGCCGGGTCGCCGGTGTGCCGGGTCGGGCGACTGGGCCGGTTGGTCGGCCGCAGGGTCTCCGGGCCGCCGGTGCTGCGCCCGGTGGGCACCGGCACGCGCTCGATGTTCAGGTCGGTGCGCACGTCCTCGAGGTCGGCGAGGAACGCGCCGGCGTCCAGCGGGCGGACGGCGGGCTCGCGGCGGGTGGTCCGGGCGACCAGCTCGTCGACCTCCCACGGCAGGCCCGGCACCTCCTCCGACGGCCGGGGCATGTCGTGGTGCACGTGCTGGTAGGCCACCGCCAGCGGGGTGTCCCCGCCGTAGGGCGGGTGGCCGGTGAGCATCTCGAACAGCACGACGCCGGCGGCGTACACGTCGCTGCGCGCGTCGGCCTTGCCGCGCTCGAGCTGCTCGGGGGAGAGGTAGGCGACCGTGCCGATGAGCACGCCGCCGGTGTGGCTGGTCTGCCCGGTGCCGGTGAGTGCGCGGGCCAGGCCGAAGTCGGCGACCTTGACCACGCCGTCGGCGCCGATGAGCACGTTCTCGGGCTTGATGTCGCGGTGCACGATGCCGGCGCGGTGGGCGGCGGTCAGCCCGGAGAGCACCGGCTCCAGGACGGCGAATGCCTCGGCCACGGTGAGCCGGCCGCGGGCCTGCAGCAGGTCGCGCAGGGTGCGGCCGCGGACCAGCTCCATGACGAGGAAGACGAGACCCTGGTCGCTGCCCTGGTCGCTGACCGAGACGACGTTGGGGTGGCTGAGCATCGCCGCAGCTCGCGCCTCGCGGGTGAACCGGTCGACGAACGTGGGGTCGTGCGCCAGGTGCTCGGCCATCACCTTGACCGCGACCGTCCGGTGCAGCCGCAGGTCGGTGGCGGCGTAGACGGTGGACATCCCGCCCCGGGCGAGGCGCTCCTCGAGCAGGTATCTCCCCTCGAGCACGAGGCCGACCACGGGGTCGGTCACGGCGGTGTCCACCCGGCCGAGTGTAGGAGCGCCTCCGTCCTGCGCAGGCCGTACACGCGGAGCGCCGGCCGGTGTGACGGGTTCACCCGTCACACCCGCCACGAGGTGCCCCGCGATGATCAGGGACCCTGATCATCGCGCGTCCTCCCTCACCGCGAAACGTGAGGGAGGACGCGCCACGATCAGAGAACCTGATCCCAGCCGGTGGGGCGGTTCAGGCCAGGTCGAGGCCGGGGTAGAGCGGATGGCGGTCCAGCAGCTCGGCGGCCGCGTCGCGGGTCCGGTCGGCCAGGCCGTCGGCCGTGGCGTACTTCGCCTTGGACGGCGAGCCGTCGCGGGTGGCGGTCGGCGTCGTGTTCGACAGGACGTCGACGATCATCTCGGCGGTGCGGTCGAACTCGTCCGCCCCGAAGCCGCGGGTGGTCAGCGCCGGGGTGCCCAGCCGGATGCCGGAGGTGTACCAGGCGCCGTTCGGGTCGGCCGGGACGGCGTTGCGGTTGGTCACGATGCCGGCGTCCAGCAGCGCGGACTCCGCCTGCCGGCCGGTGAGGCCGAAGCCGGAGACGTCGACGAGCACCAGGTGGTTGTCGGTGCCGCCGGTGACCAGCCGCGCGCCGCGGCGGCTCAGCCCCTCGGCGAGGGAGACGGCGTTGTCGACGATGCGCTGGGCGTACCCGGCGAAGGCGGGCCGGCGGGCCTCGGCGAAGGCGACGGCCTTGGCGGCCATGACGTGCGGCAGCGGGCCGCCGAGCACCATCGGGCAGCCGCGGTCGACGGCGTCGGCGTACTCCGGCTGGGCCAGGACCATGCCGCCGCGCGGGCCGCGCAGCGACTTGTGCGTCGTCGTGGTGACGACGTGGGCGTGCGGCACCGGGTCGAAGTCGCCGGTGAACACCTTCCCGGCGACCAGGCCGGCGAAGTGGGCCATGTCGACGACGAGCGTGGCGCCCACCTCGTCGGCGATCTCGCGCATCCGCGCGAAGTCGACGCGGCGCGGGTAGGCGGAGTAGCCGGCCATGAGGATCAGCGGCCGGAACTCCTGGGCCCGGGCGCGGACGGCGTCGTAGTCGAGCAGCCCGGTCTCGGGGTCGGTGCCGTAGGAGGACTGCTCGAACATCTTGCCGCTGATGTTGGGGCGGAAGCCGTGGGTGAGGTGGCCACCGGCGTCCAGGGACATGCCGAGCATCCGCTGGTCGCCGAGCTGGCGGCGCAGCGCCGCCCAGTCGGCGTCGGTGAGCTCGTTGACGTGCCGGACGCCGGCCTTCTCCAGGGCCGGGGACTCCACGCGGGAGGCCAGCACCGCCCAGAAGGCGACGAGGTTGGCGTCGATGCCCGAGTGCGGCTGGACGTAGGCGTGCGGGGCACCGAACAGCTCGCGGGCGTGCTCGGCGGCCAGCGCCTCGACGGTGTCGACGTTCTGGCAGCCGGCGTAGAAGCGGTGCCCGACGGTGCCCTCCGCGTACTTGTCCGACAGCCAGTTGCCCATGGTGAGCAGCACCGCGGGGCTGGCGTAGTTCTCGCTGGCGATCAGTTTCAGCGAGGCCCGCTGGTCGGCGAGCTCGGCGCCGATCGCCTCCGCCACCCGGGGCTCGACGGCCCCGATGACCTGCAGCGCGCTGCGGTAGGCGGCCGAGGCGGTCCCGGCGTCGAAGGAGGCAGTGGCGTCGGTCGTGGCGTCGGTCGTGGCTGCGTCGGTCGTGGCTGCGTCGGTCGTGGCTGCGTCGGTCATGGCGGGCTCCAGCGCGAGGGGAGGACGGATGGGTGCCCAGGCGCCCGGCGGGGTGGTGCGGGCCGCTCCCCGGTGGTGGTCCACCTCAGCAGCGCCAGTCACGGCCCCGCGCCATCGTATCCGGGCAGCCCGGCGACGGTCCGGCGTCCTGCGGCGCGGCCGGCGCCGCGGGTCATAGGCTCGGACGTCATGGAGACGCTCACCCCTGCGGAGGTCGCCGGCGTACTGGGGGTCTCAGCGAACCGGGTCCGCCAGCTGCTGCGCGAGAACAAGCTCATGGCCGTCCCGGGCAGCGGCAACAGCCGGATCCCGGCCGACTTCCTGCAGGACGGCACCGTCCTCAAGCACCTGCCCGGCCTGATCACCGTGCTCAAGGACGGCGGGTTCACCGACGAGGAGATCTTCGAGTGGTTGTTCCGCGCCGACGAGACGCTGCCGGGCACCCCCGTCGAGGCGCTGCGCGGCGACCGGCACACCGAGGTCACCCGACGCGCCCAGGCGCTGGCGTTCTGAGGGTCCGGGCGGGGCGAGGAGTGGCATGGGGCAGCTGACCTACCTCGCGCTGCTGGTCGGCTGCCTGGTCGTCACCGCGCCGCTCGAGCTCCTGCTGCGGGTGCGGGTCTACGCCCGGTGGCGGCGGCTGGTGGTCGCGGTCGTGCCGGAGTTCGCCGTCTTCGTCGTCTGGGTGCTGTACGCGATCGCGCAGGGGCACTGGGACTACTCCGGCGAGCTGACCCTGGGCGTCCGGCTGCCCGGGGGGATCCCGGTGGAGGAGGTGCTGTTCTTCCTCGTCGTCCCGCTGTGCTCGGTGCTGGCGCTGGAGGCGGTGCGCAGGGTCACGGGCTGGGACGCCGGCTACCCGGCCGAGGAAGCCGGGACCGGCCGGTGAGCTACAGCGCCCTCGCGGTCACCGCGGTCGTCGCCGTCCTCGTGCTGGACCTGGCCGTCTACCGCACCCGCATGGTCACCCGGCCGGTGTTCTGGGTGGCCTACGCGATCATCATCACGTTCCAGCTGCTGATGAACGGTGTGCTGACCGGGTTGCGAGTCGTCACCTACGACCCGGACGCGATCTGGGGCCCGCGGATCGCCTACGCGCCGGTCGAGGACCTGCTGTTCGGCTTCGCCATGGTCACCCTGACCCTGGCCAGCTGGGCGGCGGTCAACCGGCGGGCGAACACCGCCAGCCGCCGCGGCTTGGACACCCGCACCCGGCGGTCGAGCACCCGGTAGTCGGCCCGCTCGATCTCGGTGAGGATGCCGCCGTAGAGGGCGGTGGCCGCGCGCACGCAGTCGCGGGACTCCGGCGCGAGCATCGGCGTCCCCGGGGCGGCGTCGTCGTAGCGGCGGCGCACGATCGCCGCCATCTCCCGCATCAGCTCGCGGAAGTTCGCGTCGTACCGCTTCTCGGCGAGCTGCTCGCGGGTGACGCCGTGCGCGGCCATGAGGTCGGCGGGCAGGTAGACCCGGCCGCGGTCGACGTCCTCGGCGACGTCGCGCAGGAAGTTGGTCAGCTGGAACGCCTCGCCCAGCGCGATGGCGTGCGGAGCCGCCTCCTCGCGGGCCACGCCGGGCGCGGTGCCGAGGACGGGGAGCACCTGCAGCCCGATCACCGACGCCGACCCCCACATGTACCGGTCGAGGGCATCCATGTCGGCGTAGCCGGTGACCTCGAGGTCGCTGGTCATCGCGGCGAGGAAGTCGACCAGGTGCTCGACCGGGATCCGGTACCGACGGTAGGTGTGCACCAGCGCCAGCCGCACCGGGTCGTCGGACCAGCCGGCCTCCAGCTCGGCGAGCACCGCGCGCGACCACTCGCCGAGGTCGCCGGCCGGATCGGCGCCGGGGTGGTCGACGAGGTCGTCGGCGGTGCGCGCGGCGGCGTACAGCGCGTGCACCGCCGGGCGCCGCTCGGGGGTGAGCAGCCGGGTGGCCAGGTGGTAGCTCTTGCCGTGCTCGGCGTTGATCGCCGCACAGTGCCGATAGGCGGCGTCGAGGCGGGCCTGCCGCTCGGCCTGGGTCCGCGGCGGGTCGAGGAGCGTCACCCGGTGATCCTCTCCGCAGCCAGCCGGCCGCTGATGACGACCATCGGCACGCCGACGCCCGGCTGCACCGACGACCCGGCCAGGACGACGTTCTCCGGGCCGCGCCGGGGCAGCGTCGGCGTCCGGAACGGGCCGGTCTGGCCGAAGGTGTGCGCCAGGGCGAACGGCGTCCCCGCGGCCATGCCCTGCGCCGCCCAGGTCAGCGGGGTGTCGACGTGCTCGACCTCGATCGCGCCGGTCAGGCCGGTCCACCCGCGCGACTCCAGCACCGCGAGCACCTCGTCGCGGTAGCGGGGGCCCAGCGTCGTCCAGTCCAGGTCGGGGTTGCCGCCGCTGTGCGGGTCCAGGTTAGGGGTGGGCGCGACGATGCTCAGCACCTGGCCGCCCTCGGGGGCGAGGCTGCGGTCGGTGCGCGACGGCATGCTGACCAGCAGGCTCGGGTCGGTCATGATCCTTCCCCGCCGAGCCCCGGGACCCCCGCCGAGAAGGCGGCCGTCCCGGGTCAGCTCGGCGAACACCTCGCGCCAGGCGGCGCCGAAGCTGATGGTGTGGTGCGCCTGGCCGGGCAGTTCGCTGCGGACGCCGACGTGCACGGCCACGCAGGACGGCGAGTACACCGGCCGCCGCAGCCGCCGGAACCCCGGCACCAGCGTCTCCGGCCGGTCGACGGTGACGACGACCGCGTCGGCGGGCAGCCGCTCGCCGTCGTCCAGCAGCACGCCGGTGACCCGCGACCCGCCGACCTCCAGCTCGCGCACGCCGGCGTGGTAGCGGAACTCGACCCCGGCGTCGGCGGCCGCGGCGGCCATCGCGCGGGGGACGGCGGCGATCCCGCCCACCGGGTGCCAGACGCCGGCGCCGATGTCGAGCTGGGCGATGACTGCGTAGGCGGCGATCGCGCGGTACGGCGAGACCCCCGCGTAAAGGGCCTGGAAGCTGAACAGCCGGCGCAGCCGGTCGTCGTTGAAGAACCGCTCGACGTGCCGGGACAGCCGGCCGAAGCCGCCGCGGCGGGCCAGCTGCACCAGCTCGGGGCCGAGCAAGTCCAGCGGGGTGTCGAGGTTGCGGTCGATGAAGGTGGTCAGCTGCAGCCGGTAGAGCTCGGCCAGGTCGGCCAGGTACCGGCGCAGCGCCGCGGCCTCGCCGGGCCCGCACAGCGCCTCGACCTCGGCGGCGAAGGCGTCGACGTCGGCGTGCACGTCGAGGTGCGAGCCGTCGGCGAACTGCGCGCGGTAGGTGGTCTCCAGCGGGACCATCTGCAGCAGGTCCTCGAGCTTCTCGCCGACCGCGGCGAGGGCGTCGGCGACCAGCTCGGGGGCGGTGAACACCGACGGGCCGGTGTCGAGGGCGTAGCCGCGCTCCTCGATCCGCCCGGCGCGCCCGCCCGGGCCGGGCCCGCGCTCGACGACCGTGACCTCCCGGCCGGCGCCGCGCAGCCGCAGCGCCGCGGACAACCCGGCGAGGCCGGCGCCAACGACGACGACGCGGTCGGTGCGCCCGGGGACGGTGCGGACCATCAGGCGGTGCGAGTGGTCGCGGCGACGGCCAGCGCGTCGAGCGCGGCCCGGGCGTCGTCGGCCAGCGGCGCCTCGGCGATGGCGGTGCGGGCGAGCGCGGTGCGCTCGGCGATCCGCTGCTCGACCTGCGCGCGGGCGCCGGTGGACTCCATCAGCGCCCGCAGCGCGTCGAACTCCTCCGGCCCGGCCCCGGGGTTGCCCAGCGCCTCGCCCAGCAGCTGCCGGCCGTCGTCGTCCGCGGCCTCCTCGGCCAGGGCGACCAGCAACGTCTGCTTGCCCTCGCGCAGGTCGTCGTCGACGGACTTGCCGGTGACCGACGGGTCGCCGAACACCCCGAGGACGTCGTCGCGCAGCTGGAACGCCTCGCCCAGCGGCAGGCCGATCGCGGTGTAGACCTCCGCGGCGCGCGCGCCGGCGCCGGCGATGGCCGCGCCCAGCTGCAGCGGCCGCTGCACGGTGTAGCCGGCGCTCTTGTAGCGGGCCACGGTCAGCGCGCCCTGGGCGCCGGGCAGGCCGCCGGCGGCGCGCAGCAGGTCCAGGTACTGCCCGGCGGTCACCTCGGTGCGCATGGTGTCCCAGACGGCGCGGGCCCGGGAGAGCGCGGCGGTGGAGATGCCCGAGCGGCGCAGCAGTTCGTCGGACCACACCAGGGCGAGGTCGCCGACGAGGATCGCCGCGCCGAGGCCGAAGGTGTCGCCGTCCCCGGCGAGCTCGCCGTCGCCGTGCCGGGCGGCGAAGCCGACGTGGGTGGCCGGGCGGCCCCGGCGGGTCAGCGCGCCGTCCATGACGTCGTCGTGGACCAGGGCGCTGGCGTGCACGAACTCCAGCGCGGCGACCGCCCGCAGCACGGCGGCGTCGGACTCGCCCGGGCCGTCGCCGCGGACGCCGCGCCAGCCCCAGTAGGCGAACAGCGGGCGCAGCCGCTTGCCGCCGTCGGCCAGGGCGCACACCTCGTCGACCACCGGCAGCAGCGACTCGTCCATCGCCGCGAGGGTGCGCCGCTGGACGTTCAGGAAGTCCAGCAGGGCGGTGGAGACGGCCGCCCGGACGCGGTCGATCTCGGCGGCGGCCGGCGGGGGAGCCGGGCGGAGGACGGGAGTCTCGCGCTGCTGCGCCCGGGCGATCACGGAGCGAGTATCGCGCGCGACCTGATCTGGCGCGGCCGGGATCGGGGTGGAGTGGGTCAGGGCCACGGGTCGAGCCTCCTGGGGCCGGGGGTGCAGCGGTGCCGGGGGTCCTTCGGCGGAATGGCGCGGTCCGGATGCAGCGCGGCTCCGGGGGTGGCCGGTCCGTATCCTCGCTGTCCATGAGCCGGACCGTGCGCGAGCTGCTCGACGAGGGCCGGCCGACGTGGTCCTTCGAGTTCTTCCCGCCCAAGACCCCCGAGGGCGCCGCTCAGCTGTGGACGGCGCTGCGCGAGCTGGAGCGGCTGCAGCCGTCGTTCGTGTCGGTCACCTACGGCGCCGGCGGGTCGACCCGCGAGGGCACCGTGTCGGTCACCGAGCGCATCGCCACCGAGACGACGATGACCCCGCTGGCCCACCTGACCGCCGTCGACCACAGCGTCGCCGAGCTGCGGCACGTGGTCAGCCGGCTGGCCGCCGCGGGTGTGCGCAACCTGTTGGCGCTGCGCGGCGACCCGCCGGGCGCCGATCCGCAGGCGGAGTGGGTGGCCCACCCGGAGGGGCTGCAGTACGCCGCGGAGCTGGTCGAGCTGATCCGCTCGATGGGTGACTTCTCCGTCGGCGTGGCCGCGTTCCCGGAGCGGCACCCGCGGTCGCCGGACTTCGAGACCGACGTCGAGATGTTCGTGCGCAAGTGCCGGGCCGGCGCCGACTTCGCCATCACGCAGATGTTCTTCCGCGCGGAGGACTACCTGCGCATGCGCGACCGGGTCGCCGCCACCGGCTGCGAGGTGCCGATCATCGCGGGCGTCATGCCGGTGACCAACGCCCGGCAGATCACCCGGATCGTGCAGCTGTCGGGGCAGGCGTTCCCCGAGCAGCTGGCCGCCCGCTTCGCCGAGCTGGACGGCGACACCCCGGAGGCGAGGGCGGCGGTGCGGGCCTACGGCGTCGAGGTGGCCACCGAGCTGTGCCGGACGCTGCTCGCCGAGGGCGTGCCGGGCATCCACTTCATCACCATGAACCGGTCGACGGCGACCCGCGAGGTCCACGCCAACCTGGTGGCGGTCGGCGCTCCTCACTGAGCAGGGCCGGCCGGCCGGCCACTCGGTCCGGCCGCCGGGGCCCGGCCGGCGCGGTCGGCCAGCAGCGCTGCCGTCTCGGCCGCCGCCCGGCGCAGGCCCTCGCGCTCGGCCGCGTAGCCGCCGATCGTGCCGACCACCGGCAGGTTCGACAGCGCCCGGTGCCGCAGCTTGCCCTTGGGCCGGGCGTCGAGCGTGCCGTCGATGCGGCTCAGCAGCCGCGCCACCCGCCACAGGGTGCGGACGGCGCTGCGGTCCGCCTTGTCCCCGAGGACGTCGTCGGCGTAGGCGCCGCGGGTGCGGGCCAGCAGCGGCCGCACCCGCTCGGCGGACAGGTCGCGGTCGAGCAGCACCGCCGCCAGCAGCGCCACCCGCTCGGCCTCGTCCTCGACGCCGTGCTCCGCGGCCACTCCGCCGATGACCAGCGCCTGGACCGCCGAGCCGACGGTGTTCTGCAGCGGCAGCAGGTCGGCCAGCTTGCCGGCGAGGCGAGGGGCGGCGCTGACGCCCGCGGCGACGCGGGAGACCCGCTCGGCCCACCACTCCGCGCGCTCGGCCTGGGGCAGCTCCGGTGGGCGGCCGAGCCGGCGGACCAACGGGGCCGTCAGCCGGTCGACCCGGCGGAGGACGTCGACGACGACCGCGTCACTGAGGGGAGGGGCCATGGAGCCGCTCTACCCGCGGTCGCCGCCGCGCCATGCACGGGAGTCGGCCTGGTGGTGCGGTTGCGGCGCACTCCGGCCCCAGAACCCGCCACGAGCGCACATCACCCGGCGTGGCGGCTGGGTCCCGTGGACGACTGCGCACCGATGGCCCGTTCAGACGGGCCGAAGGGCCACCAGCGCCCGGTCCTCGCTAGTCCGGCGGCTCGGCCAGTGGCGCGCGGGTGCGGTTCATCAGCTCGACCAGCTCGGACACCGCGCTGCGCACCGCGGCGATCTCGTCGGTCACCGAGTGCAGGTCGCCGTCCCCCCGGCCGGGCAGCGCCGACGTCGCGGCCGTGATCCCGTCGACCTCCGCGGCGCTGCGCTCCAGCCGCTCCAGGTCGGCCAGCTGGCGCAGCTCGGCCGAGAGCAGCGCGGCCTGGTCGCGGTAGCGGATCAGCGCGTCGGCGCGGTGCCCGAGCCGGAGCGCGGCGGACTCCAGGGCGGCGGACTGGCGGTCCCAGTACTGCGCCGCCGTCCCGGCCGGGCGCACCCCGAGGGAGACGCGGGCCGACCGGATGCGCAGCGCGAGGTCGACGATGCGGTCGACCTCGCGCTGGCCGTCGAAGCGGCTCGTCGCGAGCAGCTGGGAGGACCAGGACGGCTCGCGCACCGTCTCCGCCCACGCCCGCCCGGCGGCCGCCGCGACCCGTGCCTCGGTGGTGTCCCACGCCGCGAACGCCGCCTCGGGTGCCGGAGGTGGCGGCTCGGGGGCGGGAGACGGCAGTCCCAGCCGGGTGCGGGCGGCCCGGTCCACGTGGATCGCGGCCGCGCGCAGCCGGGCCCACCGCGACGAGGGCTGGCGGCGGGGCGACCGGACGACGACCAGCCGGCCCCCGGTGAGGTACCGGTCCGGCCAGAGCGCCGCGCCGTCGTCCGCCGTCCGCATGGTCCCGCCCTCCTGCTGCGCCCGGTGAGCAGCCCGTCGCATCAGGGTGCCGGTCCGGCCGCTGGAGGTCGCAGACCCGGACAGCGCGTCGGGCGTGTCCCGGCCGGGTAGCAGCGTGGGGCACGCCGGGAGGTGGCCGCGCGCGGGTCGGCCGGACGGACCACCATCAGCGAGACTGCACACGACTGCTCGACCAACTGGAAGGACGTCCCGTGGCGGGTGGACTGGTAGCCCTGTTCGACGACGTGGCGGTGCTGGCGCGCGCCGCCGCCGCCTCCGTCGACGACATCGGGGCGGCTGCAGGACGGGCCAGCGTCAAGGCCGCGGGTGTCGTCGTCGACGACACCGCCGTCACGCCGCAGTACGTGCACGGCCTGGCCGCCGAGCGGGAGCTGCCGATCATCCGGCGCATCGCTGTGGGCTCGCTGCGCAACAAGCTGCTGATCATCCTGCCCGCCATCCTGCTGCTCAGCCAGTTCCTGCCGTTCCTCCTCACCCCGATCCTGATGATCGGAGGGGCCTACCTGTGCTACGAGGGCGCGGAGAAGGTCTGGCACAAGCTCAGCGGCCACTCCGAGGCCCACGCATCGGTGGAGCAGGCGCTCCCGGACGAGAAGACGATCGTGTCCGGGGCCGTGCGCACCGACTTCATCCTGTCGGCGGAGATCATGGTCATCTCGCTGAACGAGGTGGCCGCCGAGGCGTTCGTCTCCCGGGCGATCATCCTCGCGGTGGTCGCGGTCGGCATCACGATCCTCGTGTACGGCGTCGTCGGCCTCATCGTGAAGATGGACGACGTCGGCCTGTCCCTGTCCCAGCGTCCCGGGAAGGGGATCTCCCGCTTCGGTCACGGACTGGTGAAGGCGATGCCGCGGCTGCTCACCGCCCTGACCGTCGTCGGGACCGCCGCGATGCTGTGGGTCGGCGGCCACATCCTGCTGGTGGGCTCGGACGAGCTGGGCCTGCACGTCGTGTACGGCGCCGTGCACCACCTGGAAGAACTCGCGCACGACGCCACCGGGGCCCTCGGCGGGGTCGTGGGGTGGCTCGTCAACACCGTGGCCAGCGCGCTCGTCGGGCTCCTCGTCGGGGCGCTGATCGTGCTGGTGATGAACCTCACGGTGCACCGGCGCCGCAAGGCCTCCTCCGCGTCGCACTGAAGGACCTCCGGAAGGACCACGTCCTCCTCACCGTTCGCCCGCTCGCGGCGAGCCTCTGGACGGGGCCACACGCCCTCGCACGCTCGGGGCGGTGCCCTGGACGGGACCGGGCCGGCCCGCTCGTACCGTGGGACGCATGGCGGCACGGGGGCGGGGCGCGCCCGCCCGATGGGCGGCGGTGGGCCTGCTCGTCGCGGTGCTGGTGGCGCTGCCCTCGGTCGTGGCGGCGCTGCCGGCGGACGACGCGGACGTGCCCGCCGCCGAGCTGCGCGCCGCGGTGCTGGCCAGCGAGGACGTCGGCTTCTCGGGCTACGCGGTGTCGGCCGGGGGGCTGGCCCTGCCGGTGTCCGACCGGCTCACCGCCGTCGCCGACCTGTTCAGCGACCGCACCCTGATGCGGGTGTGGTGGCGCGGCCCGGAGGAGCACCGGGTCGACGTGGTCAGCGGAGCCGGGGAGATCGGCGCGCACCGTAATCCCGGCGGCACCTGGACCTGGGACTTCGAGGCCGGCACCGCCACCCGCGGCACCCCGGCGTCCCTCGCGCTGCCCACCCCGCCGGACCTGCTGCCCGCCGCGCTGGGCCGCCGGCTGCTGTCCGAGGCCGCCGACGACGAGCTCTCCCGGGCCGGCGCACGCCGGGTGGCCGGCCGCGACGCCCTCGGCCTGCGGGTGGTGCCGGCCGACGCCGCCTCGTCGGTCGGCCGGGTCGACGTGTGGGTCGACCCGGCCAGCGGGTTGCCGCTGCAGGTCGAGGTGTTCGCCGAGGACGCCGACCTGCCGGCGCTGGACACCCGCTTCCTCGGCCTCGAGCTCGCCGTCCCCCCGGCCGACGTCGTCACCTTCACTCCGCCCCCGGAGGCCACCATGCTCACCGCGCCCGACACCGAGGAGCTGATCGCGCAGGCCGAGGAGCGCGCACCGGACGTGCGGCTGCCCAGGGAGCTGGCCGGCCTGCCGCGGCGCAGCTTCCAGGGCGTCCCCGACGCGGTCGGCGTGTACGGTCGCGGCGTCACGCTGCTGGCGGCCGCGCCCGTGCCGGGCCGGCTGGCCGGGGGGCTGCGCGAGGCGCTGACCGCGAGCCCCGACGCCGTTCGCGACGAGCTGGGCACCCGGGTCGCCGCCGGCCCGCTGGGGTTGATGCTGGTCGAGCCGGCGGGCGGTCCGGCCTACGTGCTCACCGGCACGGTCACCCTCGACGCGCTCGCCGACGCCGCGCGCCGGCTGCCCGGAGCCGCGTCGTGACGGCGGTGATCCGCACCCGGGGCCTGGTCAAGCGCTACGGCCGGCTGCGCGCGGTCGACGGCATCGACCTCGACGTCCGCGTCGGCGACGTCTACGGCTTCCTCGGCGCCAACGGCTCGGGCAAGACGACGACGGTGCGGATGCTGCTGGGCCTGGTGCTGCCCACCGCCGGCGAGGTCGAGCTGCTGGGCGAGCGGATGCCGCGCGCCGGCCGCCGGGTGCTGCCCCGCGTCGGCGCACTGGTCGAGGGGCCGGCGCACCACGGGCACCTGTCCGGCCGGGCCAACCTCGCACTGATCGACGCAGCCGGCCCGGGCGGCTCCCGGCGCACCCGCCGGGCGCGGATCGAGGAGGTGCTCGAGCAGGTGGGCCTCGGCGGCATCGACCGGCGGCCGGTGCGCGCCTACTCCCTCGGCATGCGGCAGCGGCTGGGGCTGGCCGCCGCGCTGCTGCGCCGTCCCGAGCTGCTGGTGCTCGACGAGCCGACCAACGGCCTGGACCCGCAGGGCATCCGCGAGATCCGGGACCTGCTGCTCGAGCTGCACCGCGGCGGGACGACGGTGTTCCTCTCCAGCCACCTGCTGGCCGAGGTCGAGCAGCTGTGCACCCGGGTCGGCGTGCTCGACCGCGGCCGGCTGGTGTTGCAGGACGAGCTGGCCGGGCTGACCGCGCCCACCGGCGCGACGGTGGTGGACACCCCGGCCGCCGACCGGGTGCGGGCGGTGCTCGACGGGCGGGTGCTCGGGGTCCAGGGCTCGCGGGTGGTGGTGCGCGGCGCGGACCCGGCCGAGGTCAACGCCCTGCTCGTGGGCGCGGGGGTGCCGGTGACGGGACTGGCGCTGCAGCGGCCCACCCTGGAGGAGGTCGTGCTCGCCGCGGCCGGCACCAGCGCCGACCGGGTGGAGGCGGACCGGTGATCGGCGTCGAGCTGCGCACGCTGTTCCGCCGTCCGCGCACCTGGGCAACGATCGCCGTCCTCAACGCGCTGCCGGTGCTGGTCGCCGTCCTGGTGCAGCTGACCGACCTCGCACCCCGGCCGGGGGAGGGGCCGCCGTTCCTGTCCGCCGTCCTGACCAACGGCGCGCTGTTCCCGCTCGCGGCGCTGGCGATCGTGCTGCCGCTGTTCCTGCCCATCGCGGTCGCCGTCGTCGCCGGGGACGCCGTCGCCGGCGAGGCGCAGGCCGGCACGCTGCGCTACCTGCTGGTCCGGCCGGCCGGGCGAACCCGGCTGCTGGTCGCCAAGCTCGTCGCGCTCATGGCGTTCGTGCTGGTCACCGTGGTCGTCGTCGCGGCCGTGGGCTACGTCGTCGGGATGACGCTGTTCGACGCCCAGCCCGTCGGCGGCGGGACGTCGGTGTCGGGCACCTCGCTGTCGCAGCAGGAGCTGACCGGCCGCAGCCTCATGGCCATCGGCTACGTGACGGTCTCCATGCTCGGCGTCGCCGCCTTCGGGCTGTTCTTCTCCACGCTGACCGACTCGCCGCTGGCCGCCGCGCTCGGCGCGCTGGCCGTGCTGGTCACCTCGTCGCTGCTGTTCACCCTGGACGCCGCCTCGCCGATCGCGCCCTACCTGCCCACCCGGTACTGGCTGGCGTTCGTCGACCTGTTCCGCGACCCGGTCCTGTGGCGGGACGTCGTCCGTGGGCTGGCGCTGCAGGGCGTCTACGTCGGCGTGCTGCTGGCCGCGGCCTGGGCGAACTTCACCACCAAGGACGTGACCAGCTAGCGACGCACCATCCGGATGTGCGCCGCGACCGGCGAGGAGAGCACCTCGGCGCACTCCAGGGGCGGTGCCCCCTCGAGATGGGCGAACAGCCGCTCGCCCCCGCCGAGCAGCAGCGGCACGACCGCGACGTGCAGCTCGTCGACCAGGCCCGCGCGCAGGTACTGCTGCACGGTGGCCGCCCCGCCGCCCAGCCGGACGTCCCGGCCACCGGCCGCGGTGAACGCCTGCTCCAGCGCGGACTCGATGCCGTCGGTCACGAAGGTGAAGGTCGTCCCGCCGGCCATCCGCACCGGGTCGCGGGCGTGGTGGGTGAGCACGAGGACCGGGTGGTGGTACGGCGGCTCGGGACCCCACCAGCCGGTCCAGTCGCTGCCGTTCCACGGCCCGCGGACCGGGCCGAACATGTTCCGCCCCATGATCGTGGCGCCGATGCCCTCCTCGCCGCGGCGCACCAGCTCGTCGTCCACGCCCGTGCTGCCGCCGGGGCGTCCCTGCATCCGGTGGAAGGTGGCGGTGGCGACCGCCCAGGTGTGCAGGGCCTCACCGCCGACGCCCAGCGGGGCGTCGAGGCCCTGGTCGGGTCCGGCGGCGTAACCATCCAGGGACACCGACATCATGTGCACGCGCAGCTTCGGCACGGGTGGCCTCCTCGGGTCTCGAGGTGCAGACCGGCGCGAGTACGCGGACTCATCGGCGCGGGGCTCGGCTCCCGCGGTGGGGCCGGGCCGCGGGCCGACGGCCGAGGAAGGCGACCAGGCGCTCCTCCGGGCCCGCGTCCGGTGGCGGGGCCACGGGCGCGGCGAACGCCCCCGGGCGGGCGCCGTCCGCCACCAGCGACGTCGCCGCCTGCAGGAGCGCGGTGGCGAGCCGGAGCGCCATGACGCGCCGGGAACCACAGGCCGTGGCGACGTCCCAGCCGTGGACGGCGAGTTCGATCGCGCCGCCGCGGGCGGCCGCCAGAGCGTGCGCGGCGCGGTCCGCGGCGCCCGGCGGGTCGTCCGCGGCGGCGGACGTGAGGACGCCGAGCAGGCGCAGCAGGCGGTCCCGGGCGACGGCCGCCGGATCGGCGTCGTCCGTGCGCGGTGCGGACGGCAGGACCAGCTCGCCGGTGCGGGCCAGGCCGGTGAGGCCGTCGGCGGTGTCGGCGAGGTGCAGCAGCAGCGCCCGCAGGTCCCAGTCGCCGCACGGCGTCGGCCGCCCGAGGTCGGCGTCGGGAACCTCTGCCAGGCTCTCCAGCGCGAAGCCGGCGGCGCGCACGAAGAGGGCGACCTCCGCGGTCAGCGGGAGCGCGACCGTGCCGCTCACGACGACCGCCCGGCCGGCGCCATCTCCCACGGGGCCTCGGGCAGCACCTCGCCGGTCTCCAGCAGCGACTTGAGGTTGGCCAGCACCGCGGGCCAGCCGTGCGAGATCTCCCCGAGCGCCTGTGCATCAGCGAGGTTCTCGTGGGTCACCGTGAGCCGGACGATCCCGCCCTGCTCCTCGAGCACGAAGGTCACGACCGAGTCCCCGCCCGGTGGCTCCTCGCCGTCGGGTGCGCCGAAGGTGATGACCAGGCGCCGCGGTGCATCTGCCTCGAGCACGCGGCCGGCCACGTCGACCGCGCCGGAGCCGTCGGGTCGCCGGTGCTCCCAGCGCGAGCCGGGCTGCCAGTCGGAGACGTTCGCGTGCCCCCAGTAGCGGGCGGTGAGGTCTGCGTCGGTGAGCGCGTGCCACACCTGCGCGGCGCCGGCGCGGATGTAGGTGACGTACACGTAGGTCGGGACGGACTCGGTCAAGGCGTACTCCTCTGCTCGGGACCGGATGGCGGAGAGCGCCGCCAGGCGGGGTCGGTCGAACGACGAGATCCAGCGCTCCCCGATGTCGTGCAGAGGCGCCGGGTTGAGGAAGTGCAGCCGCTCCCGGCCGCGACGGACCACGGTGACCAGGCCCGCGCGGACGAGGACGTCGAGGTGCTGGGTGGCCGACTGGCGGGCCATGCCGAGCCGGGTGCAGAGCTCGCCCAGCGTCTGCCCGTCCTGCTCGCGCAGCCGGTCGAGGAACAGCCGCCGGGTGGGGTCGGCCAGGGCCTTGAAGACCTGATCCACGTCCCCGGTCTCCACGGCCACGACCAGCATCATGCAGGTGTTCACCTGCATGTGTCAACGGGCTCGAGGGTCCTCTGTCAGCCGCTCAGGCGGGCGCAGTCGTCGGGGCCCAGTGCGGCCGGGACGGCGACCCCGAGCTGCTCGAGCACCATCGCCTGGACCAGCGGGTCGCGCGGCAGGTCGCCGTGGGCGACGCGGGCGTCGGCGCAGACCGACTGCACCGGCAGCTCCAGCGCCCCCTCCAGCCGGGCGGACTCCGGCGGGGTCACCGTCTGGTCCTGCGCCGTCCAGATCGAGATCCAGACCGGTCCCTCCGGCGTCTCGTCGCCGGCGTTGAGCTCCGCCAGCAGCGGGCTGCCGGGGGCGAGCTGGCGGCAGGCCTCCGGGCACTGGTCCGGCGCGAGCGAGCCGGCCAGGTCGGCCAGCGTGGTGCCGTGGTGCGGGGACCCGAGCGTGACGATGCGGCGGGTGACCTCCGCGCCGCCGTCGGCCGCCCACAGCCGGGCGACGACGCCACCGGCGGAGTAACCGACGACGTCCACGCTGCCCGCACCGGTGCGCTCCAGCGCCGCGTCGACCGCCTCGTCCAGCACGTCGACGGCCCCGCCGAGGTCGCCGGTGCCGTTGCCGGGGACGGCGACGACCGTGGCGTCGCGCCCCTCGGCGGCCAGCCGGTCGGCCAGCGGCCGCAGCGACGCGGTGGAGCCGCCGTAGCCGGGCACGAGCAGCACCGGGCCGGGCTCGGCCTGCGACACCGGCTCCCGCCCGGCGGCGCCCGACGTCCGGTCGAGCAGCAGCGCCGCGCCGGTGACCAGGGCGGCGACGGCGAGGGCCAGCACGGTGACGACGAGGCGACGGCGAGCGGGGGAGAGACCGGCGAGCACCCTCCCACTGTCCCCGTCCCACCGGGCCTGGTGGACTGCGCTCGTGGAGCGGGCGCCGTGCTGAGCCGCGAGGAGTACCTCGCCGCCTGGTCGACGTGGCACGGCGGGGCCGACCCGACGGCCAGCCGGCTGGTGCACGGCTGGTTGTCCGGGGTGTATGCGCTGGCCCGCCGGTTCGCGGGGCTGCCGCCGGTCGCGGTGACCGCCGCGGGGCTGCTCGTCGCCGCGGCCGCCGTCGTCCCGGCCGCGGCCGGCGGCCCGTGGCTGGTGCTCGCCGGGGTGCTGGTCGGGTTCTCCGCCGTGCTCGACGGGTTGGACGGCGCGCTCGCGATCGCGACCGGGCGGGCGTCGCGCCGCGGGTTCGTCCTCGACTCCGCGGTCGACCGGCTCAGCGAGGGGGCGTTCGCCGCCGCGCTCTGGGTGGCCGGCGCCCCCGGCTGGCTGGCCGCGGCGTTCGGCGCGCTCTGCTGGCTGCCGGACTACCTGCGCGCCCGGGCCGGGCAGGCCGGCGTCACCGAGACCGGGGAGCTGTCGGTCTGGGAGCGCCCCACCCGGGTGGTGATGACCGGCTTCACCCTCGGCGGGGCCGGGGTGGTGGCCGGCCTCGGCTGGTCCGTTGCGGTGGTCACCTGCGGAACGGCGGTCGGCTGCCTGCTCGGCGTCGTCGGCGTGGCCCAGCTGGGGATGGCGCTGCGGCGGGCGCTGGCCGACTAGCGGGCCCCGGCTCCGGCGCCGTCCGACCGGGACCACCCGGCAGGCCACCCGCGCGGCTCCTAAGGTGTTGGGGTCGTCTTCCGACGTCCACCGGGCGTCCCGCCGCACGCCGTCCTGAGGGAGCGTCCCCGTGCCCGTCGTCGTCACCGGCTCCATCGCCACCGACCACCTGATGACCTTCCCGGGGAAGTTCACCGAGCAGTTCGTCGAGGGCCAGATGGAGAACGTCTCCCTGTCGTTCCTGGTCGACGACCTGGTGCAGCACCGCGGCGGTGCCGGCGCCAACATGGCCTACGGGTTGGGCCTGCTGGGCCTCGCGCCGGTTCTGGTGGGCGCCGTGGGCAGCGACTTCGCCGACTACGACGCCTGGCTCACCCGGCACGGCGTGGACACCGCGAGCGTGCACTGGTCGGAGTTCAAGCACACCGCCCGCTTCGTCTGCACCACCGACGCGGTGAACAACCAGATCGCGTCGTTCTACTCGGGCGCGATGTCGGAGGCGTCCTGCATCGAGCTGGCCCCGGTCGCCGGCCGCGTGGGCGGGCCCGACCTGGTCGTCGTCGGCCCCAACGACCCGACGGCGATGGTGCGGCACACCCAGGAGTGCCGGTATCGGGGCTATCCCTTCGCCGCCGACCCCAGCCAGCAGCTGGCCTGGGCCGACGGCGAGATGATCCGCGACCTCGTCGACGGCGCCGACCTGCTGTTCACCAACGAGTACGAGGCCGCGCTGCTGCTGCAGAAGACCGGGTGGAGCGACACCGAGGTCCTCGACCGGGTCGGCACGTGGGTCACCACCCGCGCGTCCGACGGCGTCCTCGTACGGCAGTCCGGCGCCGAGCCGATCGAGGTCATCGCCGTCCCGGAGACCAAGCCGGTCGAGCCCACGGGCGGTGGCGACGCGCTGCGCGCCGGGTTCATCGCCGGCCGGGTGTGGGGGCTGAGCCTGGAGCGGGCCACCCAGCTGGGTTCGGCGGTCGCCACCGAGGCGGTCGAGGTCATCGGCACCCAGGAGTACGAGCTGCGGCGCGAGCCCTTCCTCGAGCGCTTCGCCACCGCCTTCGGCACCGACGCCGCCGACGAGATCGCCGCGCACCTGCCGGGCTGAGCCCGGGTTGGGATCAGGTGACCTGATCGTGAAGCGTCCTCCCTCGTGTTCTGCGGTGGGGGAGGACGCTCCACGATCAGGTTCGCTGATCGTCGCGGGTGCTACCGCCCGCGCAGCTGCTCGCCGATGGCCGGGTCCTCGGACCACCGGCGGTAGGGGATCCGCTTGATCTCCTTGACCTCGCCCAGTGCCGTCCACTCGTTGCCGCCCAGCCGGGCCAGCGGCCGCAGCCGCTCGATGCGCGGCCGGCCCTCCTCGACCGCGCTCTCCCACACGCTGATGAGCTGCACGCGGCCGAACACCACCGTGCTGTCCCCCAGCCGCACCGTCGAGTGCAGCGTGCACTCCACCGCGACCGGCGACTCCGCGACCCGGGGGACGCCGACCCGATCGCTCGGCTCCAGCGCGACGCCGACCTCCTCGGCCTCGCTGACCCCGTGCGGGAAGTCGGTGCCCGTCGCGTTGACCTGCTCGAACAGCCACTCCGGGGTGAGGCTGACGGTGAACTCGCCGGTTGCCTCGACGTTGTCCAGGGTGTCCTTGCGGCCGACCGAGGTGAACTGCACGACCGGCGGGGACACGCACGCCACCGTGTAGAAGGAGTGCGGCGCCAGGTTGACCACCCCCTCGGCCGAGCGGGTGCCCACCCAGGCGATCGGGCGGGGCACGACGATCGAGTTGAGCACCCGGTAGAAGGCGCCGCCGTCCATGGCCGTCGGGTCGAAGTGCACACGCGCGTTCGGGCTGGTCACCCGGCCATCGTCTCCCGCGCGACCGGGATGGCGCCGAGCGGGCGGCCGCGCCAGGACAGCGTGCCCCGCCGCCGCCCGGCGACCGACCCGGCCAGCAGGACGTCGAACAGCAGCATCGACAGCGGGTGGGCCAGCGAGTCCGGCCAGATCCGGCTGCCGGTTGCCGCGGCCGACACCGCTCGCCCCGCCACGCCCGCCGCGTAGCCGACGAGCCCCGCCCGTGACCCGCGCAGCGCGGCGAGGGCGGGCAGCACCCAGACCGCCGTCAGCCCGGCCGCGACCGCCACGCTCGCTCCCGGCGACCCGCCGACCGACGCCCACAGCGACTTGGCGTAGCCCGCTCGCAGCGCCGGCCAGCCGTCGTACATCCGGCAGGCGGCCAGCCGCGATCCGTCGACCGGCACCGCCCGCCCCCCGGCCCGCTTCACCGCCCGCGCCAGCGCGACGTCCTCGATCACCTCGCCGCGCACCGCGCCGTGCCCGCCGGCCCGCGCGTACGCCGACCGCCGGACGACCAGGAACTGGCCGTTGGCCGCGGTCAGCGACGGCCGCCGGGACCGCTCGGCCAGCCGCACCGGCAGGGTGGTGATCCACAACCAGGGGCCGAGCGGCTGCACGAGGCGCTCGGCCGCCGTCGCGGTCACCGGCCGCGGCCAGGGGGAGACCAGGTCCAGGCCGTGCGCATCGAGGACGGCGACCGCGCCGGCCACCGCGTCGGGGAACAGCCGGACGTCGGCGTCGAGGAAGACCAGCACGCCGTCGTCCGTCTCCTCGCCGGTGGCCGCCCCGGTGGCGCAGGCGTGCGGCTTGCCCAGCCAGCCCCGCGGCGGGTCGGCGATGGCGACCAGGCACACCCGCGGATCGGCCACCGAGCGCACCACGTCGGCGGTGCCGTCGGTCGAGCCGTCGTCCACGACGACCACGCGCAGGTCGGGCACCCCCTGCTGGGCCAGCACCGCGGTCAGGCAGCCGCCGATCTGCGCCTCCTCGTCGCGCACCGGGAGGACGACGGTGACCGGCCGGCGCACCGGCGGCGGCCCGGCCGGGGGACGGCGTACCAGCGCCACGTTGACCGCCGCGTGCAGCGCGCCGGCGACGGCCGCGCCAGAGAGGACCCACAACGGCCGGCCGGTCACGAGCCCTCCTCGCTGGCGCTCGTCGGCGTCGTGACCGGGGGTGCTGTGTCCATGCGTGACCTCGCGAGCTCGGTCACGGCCGGCGGGCCTGCACCGCCAGGGCGATCAGCACCGGGACGGCCAGCAGCACGCCCCACACCGCCGACCCGGGCAGCCCCAGCCAGCCGGCGTGCGCCACCGCGCCGCCGAGGGTCATCCAGCCCAGCACCAGCAGCGGGGCGCCGTCGCCGGTGCGGGGCGGCTCCAGGGCGGTGCGCGCGACCAGCAGGTCGAGCAGCGTCATGAGGACGAGGCCGGCGAGCAGCCAGCCGGCCAGGTTGGTCAGCGGCACCGTGTCGATGCCCGGCAGCGACGGCTGCGGGTGCGCCCAGGTCCAGTAGCCGGCCTGCACCATCTGCGGGTCCAGGACGACGTCCCACCCGGCGAACACGGCCGCGGCCACCGCCACGCGGGCCGGCCGCCGCCGGGCGGGCCGCACGTCGCGGGTGAGCCGGCGGGCCAGCAGCCAGCTCGGCCAGGCCATCAACAGCCAGGCCAGTGGCACGAGGAACGGAACGCCGAGCAGCGTGGGACCGAGGTCGTCGCTGTAGCCGTACTCGCCGTAGGGGACGCCGGTGGACAGGCCGACCGACTCGAACACCACGGCGGTGGCGGCGGTGACCAGCAGGACGCCGGCCCCGGTGCGTGTGCCCCGGCTGACCGCGGCGTGCACCACCGACACCGTCGAGCCCAGCAGCACGATGGTCCAGCTGACCGCGTCGCGGACGGCGCCGCCCTCGGTCAGCGGATAGGCGATCGCGGTGAGCACCAGCAGCGCGGCCGGCACCCACGGGACCGCGGCCGGCCGGTTGCCCGCCCGCGCGGCGAGCAGGCCGCTCACCGGCGCACCCGGGCCAGCCCGCGCCGGAGAATCTCCCGCGCCCGGGCGGGCGCGCCGCGGTCGCCGAGGACGACGCGGGCCGCCGTCCGGCCGGAGTTGCCCGACACCCCGCCGCCGGGGTGGGTGGAGGCGCCGGCGAGGTACAGCCCGGCCAGGCCGGGCACCCGGTAGCCCGCCAGGGCCGGCGTCGGCCGGAGGGCGAACATGCTGGCCAGCCCCATCTCCACGTGCATCACGTTGCCACGCAGCAGCGACAGTTCCCGCTCCAGCAGCAGCGGGGTCTGCACGTACCTGCGCTGCACCGAGGCGGCGAAGCCGGGCGCGAAGCGGTCGACGGCGGCGATCAGCCGGTCGGCCTCGGCGTCGGCGAGCGCGTCCCAGTCCGCACCGTCGGCCAGCGCGTAGGGGTACCACTGGCCCCACACGGTGACCACGTGCTGCCCGGGCGGGGCGAGGGTGTCGTCGGTGGCGGAGAAGCACATCGCCAGCGGCACCGGCTCCCGCGGCAGCCGGCCGGCCAGCCAGTCGCCGTGGGCGGCGGCCAGTTGCGCGCGGTCGGTGCACAGCAGCTGCAGCCCGCCCAGCGCCGCCGCCGGGTCGACCCCGGGGTAGGCCGGCGGTCCGTCGGTGAGCGCCCGGACCACCAGGCCGAAGCCGTTGCCCACCGGCGGCGCGGCGTCGGCCAGCGCCGGCGGGGCGTGCTCCCCGGCCAGGTCGCGGGTGGCCAGCACGTGGCACGCGGCGACGACGACCGGGGCCGCGACCCGCCGTCCCGACGTCGTCTGCACGCCGGTGACCCGGCCGTCCTCGACCAGCAGCCGGGCCGCGCCGTCGCCCAGGGTGACGTGCCCGCCGTCGGACTCCAGCCTCCGGCGCAGTGCCTGGGTGAGCCCGCCCGAACCGCCCACGGGGTGGCCGGGTGGGACGTCGTGCAGCAGCGTCGCCCACGCGACCATCGCCGCGGTGCCGGGTTCGGACATCGGCGGGCCGGACTGCGCGCCGAACCAGGCCAGCGCCGCCTTGAGCCGCTCGCTGCTGAACCACCGGTCCAGCAGCGCGTCGCCGGAGCCGAGGAAGTCGACGGCGATGTCGCCGCCGGGGGTCCGCGGCCGGCCGTCGGCGGGCGCGCCGATCGGCCAGAAGGAGCGGGCCAGCCCGCCCGCCGTCGGCCGCCGTGCGAAGGAGCCGACGACGGCGCGGCTGCGCGGGGTCCACACCTCGACGAAGCGGCGGTAGGCGGCGGCGTCCTCCGGCCCGCAGGCGGCGGCGATCGAGGTGCAGGTGGCGTCGAGGTCGACGGAGAACACCAGCGGTTGCCCGTCGGGGCCGGGGTCGCCGGGGGAGGGGGCCGGCGCGAAGCCCCACGGGTCGCAGTCGACGTAGCGCAGGCCGTGCGCGGCGAGGTCGAGCTCCTCGACGATGCCGCTCTGCCGGACGATCACGTGCGCGCTCGAGCCGCGGTCGACCCGCACGCCCGGCCACCGCTCCACCGTGGAGACCGCACCGCCGAGCACCTCGTCGCGCTCGAGGACCTCGACCCGCAGCCCGGCGCGGGCCAGGTAGCAGGCGGCGACCAGCCCGTTGTGCCCGGCGCCGACGACGACGGCGTCGACGGTGGTGTCGCCGTCCCTCACGCGCGGTCGGACCGGGGCGCCGGGGGCGCGAGCGGCAGGCGGGCGCCGAGGATGGCGAAGGGGCGGGAGTCGCCGGGGAAGCGGTGGTTGCGGACCAGGTCGACGAAACCGTCGGCGTGGTACAGCCGGAAGGCCTTGGTGTCGTTGTCCGGGGTCGACAGCAGCGCCGCCGGGTGGGGCAGGCCGGCCACCAGGGCGTGCAGCAGCTGGCGGCCCAGCCCGCGGCTCTGGTGGTCGGGGTGCACGTGCAGCTCGCAGACCTCGAAGGCGCCGGGCAGCCAGCGCTTCGCCGTCCGCCGGTCGAGCGCGGTGCGCACCTGGTCGTGCCACCACTGGCCGGGGGCGATCAGGTAGCCGTAGCCGAACCCGACGAGGACCTCGCCGTCGCGGGCCGGCACGAAGGCGCCGACCGCGCGGAAGCCGGGGCGCTCGGTGTGCTGGATGGCGTAGCCGTACCGGCCGGCGACCACCGAGGGGCTGTAGCCCATCGCCTCGCCGTAGATGGCCAGGGCCTCGTGCATGTGGTCGCGCAGCCACCCGGTGGGCAGCTCGGTGACCCGCGCCGCGGGTGTCGTCCCCGTCATCGGGCCTCCACCGTCTCGGGCAGCACCACGGGGTGGGTGGGTCCAGGGCCGTCGCCGACCTCGGCGGCGGTCCCGCCGGTCAGCCGCAGCAGCTCCTCGTAGCTGGTCGGGAAGACCGCGTGCGGGTGGCCCGCGGCGGCCCAGACCCGGTCGTGCCGGGCCAGTTCGACGTCGACCAGCGTGCCGATCGGCTCCGGGTGGCCGATCGGCGCGACGCCGCCGATCGGCTGGCCGGTGTGCCGGCGCACGAAGTCGGCCGACGCCGGGCGCACGTCGCGGACGCCGAGCAGCGCGGCCACCCTGGGGACGTCGACCCGGTGGGCGCCGCTGGTGAGGACCAGCAGGGGCGCGCCGTCGACGTCGAACAGCAGGCTGTTGGCGATGGCCCCGATCGGGACGCCGAGCTCTCCGGCCGCCTCGGCGGCGGTGCGGGCGCTGCCGGGGAGCTCGAGCACCTGCCCGGCAGCGCCGGCCTCGGCCAGGAGCGAGGAGATGGCGGCCACCCGCGGGTGCTCGGGTCGGCTCATGCGTCGATCCTGCCACCGGCCCGGGCGGTCCGCTCCCGGCCCCGGGCTGCTCGGAGGCTCGCAGGCCACCCCGCACACCGATCACGCGTCCCGCTTGACGCCGTCGGTGCCGTCGGGTGTACTCGACGTGTTCGAACACGCGTTCGAACGCGTCGGCCTCCCGCCGCACCTGGGTCCTTCCCCACCCGGTGCGGCGGGCCGGGGCCGGTGGGGCGGCGCGGAGCAGTGGGGAGTCTGTCATGAGCCGGGTGCTGAGCGGGGTCGGCGAACGGGTCGGCGAGGAGGTGCAGGTCGAGCGCGGGCCGCTCGGGCCGGCGCAGTTCTGGCGCGGGCAGTCGCGCTACGTCGTCGGTGAGCTGCTCGACTCCTGGGTGGAGACCGCCCCGTGGTGGCAGTGCGGTGCCGGGGTGACCGGTGGCGCCTCCGCCGAGCTGGTCGCCAGCCGCGAGGTGTGGCGGGTCGAGGCGGTCCGGGCCGGCCGGTCGCGGATGAGCTTCGCCGGCGTCTTCGACCTCAGCTGGGAGTCGGTGGACAACCGCTGGTCGCTCGTGCGGGTGCACGACTGATGGGGGCCGTCCGCGTCGTGGCCGACCAGCTGCCCCTGCCCCCGCCGCTGCCGCAGGCCGCTCGCCAGCTGCTCGACCAGGCATCCCGAGCGCTGACCGAGGCGGCGGCGAGCACCGACGCCCGGCAGCGCTACGCCACCGCCCACCTCGGCGCGCTGCGCGCCGCTGCCGCGGTGCTGGCCGCGCGCACCCGGCCGGAGTCCGGGCGGCGCCGCCCGCGCAGCGCCTGGGTCCTGCTCGGCCAGGTCGCGCCCGAGCTGGGGGAGTGGGCCACCTTCTTCGCCGCCGGCGCCGCCAAGCGGGCCGCCGCCGAGGCCGGGCTGTCCCACGCGGTCACCGACCGCGAGGCCGACGACCTGGTCCGCGACGTGCGCTCCTTCCTCGCCGTCGTGGAGAGCACCCTGGGCAGCACGCCTTCGCCGGAGTCGCCCCGGCGCGCGCGTCCCCGAGTGGTCGGCGGGTCCGAGCACCGGAACGGGAAGTGAGGGCCGATCCCTTCGTCCACCTCCACGTCGCCTCCGGCTACTCCATGCAGTACGGGGCCAACCACCCGGCCGACCTGGTCGAGCGGGCGGCCGAGCACGGCATGCGGGCCCTGGCGCTCACCGACCGCGACGGGCTCTACGGCGCGGTGAAGTTCGCGCTGGCCTGCCGCGCGGCCGACGTGCGCCCGCTGTTCGGGGTGGACCTGGCGGTGACGCCCTCGGTGGACACGACCGTGCCGCCGGCCCTCGCCCCCGTGGTCGGCGGTGCGCACTCGGTGCAGCGGACACGGTCCCGCCGGCCTGCCGCGCCGGACGGCGAACCCGGCCGGGCCGGACGCCGGTCGCCGGCCCGTGGCGGGGCCGGCGTCGACCCGCGGCTGCCGAGGGTCACCTTCCTCGCCCGGGACGGTGCCGGCTGGCGGTCGCTGTGCCGGCTGACCAGCGCAACCCACCTGCGCGGCACGCGCGGGGATCCGGTGAGCTCGCTGGCGCTGGCCGCCGAGCACGCGCCCGGGCTGGTGGCCCTGCTCGGTCCCGACTCCCCGGTGGGCCGGGCGCTGGCCGCCGGCCGGGCCGACGTGGCCTCCGACCGGCTGGCCGCCTGGCGCGCGGTGTTCGGTCCTGGCTCGCTGGTGCTCGAGGTCGTGCACCACCGCGGCCGGGGCGATCGCTCCCGGGCGCAGGCGCTGCTGCGCTTCGCCGCCGCGGAGGGGGTGCCGGCGGTGCTGACCAACGCCGTGCGCTACGTCGACGCCCTGGACGCACCCACCGCCGACGTCCTGGACGCGGCCCGCCGGCTGGTCCCGCTGGACACCCGGCACGTCGACCGGCGCACCGCCGAGGGCTACCTGAAGTCGGGCAAGGAGATGGCCGAGGTCGCCGAGGACCTCGCCGGCCCCGACCGGGACGCGGCGCTGCAGCTGCTGGAGCGCACCGCCCGGCTGGCCGAGCAGTGCGCGGTCGACGTCCGGGCGGACCTGGGCGTCGGCACCGTGCGCTACCCCGAGCTGGACGTGGTGACCACCCCGGCCGAGCAGGGGATGGGCCCGTCGGCAGTGCTGCGTGCCCGCTGCGAGGCGGGGCTGGGCCGGCGCGGGATGGCCCGCACGGCGGAGGTGGCCCGGCGACTCGACGACGAGCTGGCGGTCATCGACGTCCTCGGCTACCCGTCCTACTTCCTCACCGTCGCCGACGTGGTCGACCTCATCAAGAGCCTGAGGGTCCGGGCCGCGGCGCGGGGGTCGGGCGCCGGCAGCCTCGTCACCTACCTCCTGGGCATCTCCGACGTCGACCCCATCCGGTACGGGCTGCTGATGGAGCGCTTCCTCTCCCCGCTGCGCCACCAGCTGCCCGACGTCGACATCGACGTGGAGTCCGCCCGCCGGATGGAGGTGTACGACGCGGTGATCGACCGCTTCGGCGCCCACCGGGTCAGCTGCATCTCGATGATGGACACCTACCGGGTGCGGCACGCCATCCGCGACGTCGGGGCCGCGCTCGGCCTGCCGCCCGCCGAGGTCGACGCGGTCGCCAAGGCCTTTCCGCACATCCGGGCCAACCAGGTGCACGCCGCGCTCAAGGACCTCCCGGAGCTGCGGGCCAGCCGGCTGGGTTCGAAACGAACCGGTGGTAGTGGTGATCTGGACCTGCTCTTCGACCTGGTCGCACGACTCGACGGGCTGCCCCGGCACATCGCGCTGCACCCGTGCGGCGTGCTGCTCTCCGACGCCACGCTGCTCGACCGCACCCCGGTGGAGAACAGCTACCTGGGCTATCCGATGAGCCAGTTCGACAAGGACGACGTCGAGGAGCTCGGGCTGCTCAAGCTCGACCTGCTCGGCATCCGGATGCAGTCGGCGATCGCGCACGCCCTCGACGAGGTGGCCCGGGTCGACGGCGAGACCGTCGACATCGACGTCGTTCCGCGCGACGACCCGACGACGTTCGAGCTGATCCGCTCGACCCGCACGCTCGGCATGTTCCAGATCGAGTCGCCGGGGCAGCGGGAGCTGGTCGGCAAGTTCGGGCCCGAGACGTTCGAGGACATCGTCATCGACATCTCGCTGTTCCGGCCCGGCCCGGTGAAGAGCGACATGGTCACCCCGTTCCTGCTGGCCCGGAACGGCTGGCGGGAGCCGGTCTACCCGCACCCCGACCTCGCCCCGTACCTGGAGCAGACCGCCGGGGTGGTCGTCTTCCACGAGCAGGTGCTGCAGATCGTCGCCCGGATGACCGGCTGCGACCTGGCCCAGGCCGACGAGGCACGCCGAGCGCTGGGCGACCGGGAGCTGCACCCGGAGGTGCGGGCCTGGTTCGTGCCCGAGGCGGTGCAGCGCTATCCGGTGGAGGTGGTCGAGCAGGTGTGGGAGGTGCTGGTCGCCTTCGGCTCCTTCGGCTTCTGCAAGGCCCACGCCGCGGCGTTCGCGCTGCCCACCTACCAGTCGGCGTGGCTGAAGACCCACCACCCGGCGGCCTTCCTCGCCGGGGTGCTCACCCACGACCCGGGCATGTACCCGAAGCGGCTGATCCTCGACGACGCCCGCAACTTCGGCGTCCGGGTGCTGGGCCTGGACGTCAACGCCTCGGCCGGCACCTACCGGGTCGAGCGCCTCGGTGCCGACCCTGACGCTGGACCTGAGGTCGAGACCGGGTGGATGCGGCCGAGCTGGATGCCGGCGGCCATGCCCGACCCGTCCCGCTACGGCATCCGGCTGTCCCTGGCCGACGTGAAGGGCATCTCCGCCGAGGAGGTGGAGCGGGTCGTCGCCGGGCAGCCCTACCGCTCGCTCACCGACTTCTGGCACCGGGCATCGGTCTCCCGGCCGGTGGTGGAGCGGCTGGTGCTGGCCGGCGGCTTCGACTCCCTCTACGGCTTCGGGGTCCGCGACCGCGAGGCCGGCCGGCCCACCCGCGGCCGCCGGCAGGTCACCCGCCGCGACCTGCTGCTGCAGATCGGTGAGCTGGACCGGTGGAGCCGCAGCGGCGGGAAGGCCGCCACGACCGGGCAGCTCAGCCTCGACCTCATGGGTCTGGAGCTGCCCGGCGAGGAGGCGGAGGAGCCGGGGCTCGGCTGGGCCGAGGGCAGCGGGCTGCCGGAGTTCACCGACGCCGAGCTGGTGCGCGCCGAGCTGGAGGTGCTGGGCCTGGACGCCAGCCGGCACGTCGTCGACTTCTACCGGCCGTTCCTCGCCGCGATCGGCGCGGTGCCGGCCGGCGAGCTGCTCGGCAGCCGCAGCGGAGCCGAGGTGCTGGTCGCCGGGGTCAAGGTGGCCACCCAGACGCCGCCGATCCGCTCCGGCCGCCGGGTGGTCTTCGTGACCCTCGACGACGGCACCGGCTGCACCGACTCGACCTTCTTCGAGGACGCCCAGGGTCCCTACGCCTCGACGGTCTTCCACTCGTGGCTGCTGGTGGTCCGCGGGGTGCTGCGGCGCACCGGCCCCCGCGGGGTCTCCCTGCGGGCCACCGGCGCGTGGGAGCTGCCGGCGCTGTACGAGGCCTGGGAGACCGACGGGCTGGAGGCGGTGGCCGAGCAGATGGCCGCTCCCGGCGGCTACACCGAGGAGGCGATCGCCGGTGCAGCGGCCTCGCGTGGCTCGCGGCCGGTGGTGGTCAAGCCGGTGCTGGTGCACCCCACGGGCTTCCGGATGTCGCCCTACGCCGACATCAAGCCGGCGGGGGAGGACGCCATGGCCGTGGCGCGTCGCGACGCCACCCGCCGGGGGACGTCGTCGGCGCCGCGCAAGCTCTGGCACTCCAGCCCGGGCAGTTCCGGCCCCTGAGAAAGGGCCCCGCTGCCCCCCCACGCTCGGCGCGGGCCCCTGCAGCGGGGCCAACACCGCGGTCGCAGCCCGACCCGCGCGGCGGCGACCGATGACCTGCGGGCCGGACGGCGGTCTACTCCTCGACATCCGCACCGGCGGCCCCGCCCCTGAGAGGACACCCCCGATGCCCAAGCAGATCCCGTGCCTGTGGTTCGACGGCGCGGCCGAGGAGGCCGCCGCCCACTACACCTCCATCTTCCCGAACTCCGCGATCGGCGGGGTCACCCGCTACGGGCCCGACATGCCGATGCCCGAGGGCACCGCGATGACCGTCTCGTTCACCCTCGACGGCCAGGAGTACGTCGGCCTCAACGGCGGACCGCAGTTCCCGTTCACCGAGGCCGTCTCCTTCCAGATCATGTGCGTCGACCAGGAGGAGGTCGACCACTACTGGAACCGGCTGACCGACGGTGGCGAGGAGAGCATGTGCGGCTGGCTCAAGGACCGCTTCGGCGTCTCCTGGCAGGTCGTGCCCACCGAGCTGACGACCCTGCTCAGCGACCCCGACCCCGGCCGCGCCCGCCGCGCGACCGAGGCGATGCTGCAGATGCGCCGCATCGACATCGAGGAGATCAAGCGGGCGGCCGACGGGGTCTCGGCCTGAGGGAGGACCCGTCCTCCCCATCCTTCGCCGGCTCGGGGCGGGGCCGCGCGGCGCCTGGGCACCACCGCTGCCCGATGCACTCCGTGAGCGGACCGGTGCGCGGCACCGGCCGCCACTAGGCTCCGACAGGTGCCGCCGTCTGCCCCCACCTCGTCCGCCGCGGACCAGCTGCCCACCCGCGCGGTCGCCGTCTGGGCCGCGCTCGACCCGCTGGTCGCGGCCGGCCGGCCGCTGCAGATCCTCGACGTCGGCGGTGGTAGCGGCAACTTCGCCGTCCCGCTGGCCCGGCTCGGCCACGACGTCACCGTGGTCGACCCCAGCGCCGACGCGCTCGCCACGCTGAACCGGCGGGCCGAGAACGCCGGCGTCGCGGCGCGCGTGCACGGCGTGCAGGGCGACGGCGACCAGCTGCACCAGGTCGTGCCCGCGGGCAGGCCCGGCGGGGGCAGCTACGACCTCGCCCTCTGCCACTCGGTGCTCGAGGTCGTCGACGACCCCGCCACCACGCTGCGCGAGCTCGGCCGGGCCCTGCGCCCCGGCGGCACCGCCAGCGTGGCCTCGGCGAACCGGGCCGGCGCGGTGCTGGCGCGGGCGGTCGCGGGCCACCCGGTCGAGGCCCTCGCCCTGCTGGAGGACCGTGATCCCGCGCCGCGCCGTGCCCGCCGTCCGGCCCGCCGCCGGTTCGGCCCCGACGAGCTGATCGCCCTGGTCGAGGTCGCCGGGCTGCGACCGGGTACCTGGCGCGGCGTCTCCGTCGTCAGCGACCTGCTCGACGTCACCTCCGGCGCCGACCCCGAGGCGGTCCGCCGCCTGGAGCTGGCGCTGGCCGGCAGTTCGCCCTACCGCGACGTCGCCGCCGGCCTGCACCTGCTCGCCACCCGCCCGTGACGGCCCTGCCCGCTCGGCCCCGGGACGGGGTCCTCCCACTCCCCGGGGACCTGGGCCGCCCCCGCTACGGCACGGCCAGCCTCGCCGACGTCCTCCCCGGCGTCGCCACCGCGCTCGGCGTCCCCGTGGAGCGCGGGGACCTGCCGCCCGACCCGCTCGGCCTCACCGCCGCGCTGGCCGGCGCCCGCCGGGTCGCCGTCCTGCTCGTCGACGGGCTCGGCGCCGACCTGGTCCGCGCGCACGCGGACGTCGCCCCGACCCTCGCCGGGCTCGCCACCCCCGCCGGGGACCTCTCCGCCCCCTGCCCGAGCACCACCCCGGTCAGCCTCACCACCCTGGGCACCGGCCTGCCACCGGGCAGCCACGGTGTGCTCGGCTTCGTCACCGCAGTCCCGGGGGAAGACCGCACGCTCAACCACGTCCAGTGGGGCGACGACCCCGACCCGGCCGTGTGGATGTCGCGGCGCAGCGTCTTCGAACAGGCCGCCGACGCCGGGGTCGAGGTCAGCGCCGTGGCGCCCTACGCGTTCCGCGGGTCGGGGCTGTCCAACGTCGCCTACCGCGGCGCGCGCTACACGGGCACCGTCGGCGCCGGTGACCTGGCCGCCGTCCTGCTGGAGTCGCTGGCCGCCGCACCGCGCACCCTCGTCTACGGCTACACCGCCGAGCTCGACCTCACCGGCCACGTGCGCGGGGTCGACTCGGCCAGCTGGCGCGCCCAGCTGGCCCTGGTCGACCGGCTCGTCGAGCAGATCGTCGACGGCCTGCCGGACGACGCCGCGCTGCTCGTCACCGCCGACCACGGCATGCTCGACGTCCCGGCCGGCACCAGGCTCGACCTGGACGCCACCCCGGAGCTCACCGAGGACGTCCGGTTGCTGGCGGGGGAGCCGCGGGCCCGCTACCTGCACGCCGTGCCCGGAGCCGAGGCCGACCTGCTGGCGCGGTGGCGCGAGGTCCTCGGCGAGCGGGCCTGGGTCGCCGGCCGCGACGAGGCGATCGCCAGCGGCGTCTTCGGTCCGGTGGACGACGACCTCGCGGGGCGCATCGGCGACGTCGTGGCGCTGGCCCGCGGCACCTGGGCGCTGATCGCGACCGAGCAGGAGCCCGGCCCGAGCCGGTTGGTCGGCTACCACGGCTCACTCACCGCGACCGAGCTGGCCATCCCGCTGCTCGCCGCGCGGGGCCGCGCCCTGGCCTGACCGCAGGGACGCCGCCGGTCGTTGACCTCTCGGGCGGCGGGGACGACAGTGCCCCGCGATCGGCGCCCGACGTGCCGATCCCGGCAGGGCGGAGCCCCCATGACGCTCGGACGAGCACGATCCGTCCCCACGGCCCTCGCGGCGGCGGTCCTGACGACCGTCCTGCTCGCCCCCGGTACCGCAGCAGCGGCTCCGGCCGCTCCGCCGCTGACCGCACCGGCGGGAGCGGAGATCGGCGCCGATCCGGCCCTGGTGGCGGACCTGCGGGGGGACCTCGAGGAGTACCTCCGGGCGCGCGGGGAGGCCGAGCACGTCTCGGCCGCCGGTTTGAGCGTCAGCCTCCCGGACCAGCTGGAGACGATCGACGTCAGCGCCGGGACCACCGAGTTCGGCGGGTCGGTGGCGGTGCAGCCGGACGCCCTCTGGCAGGTCGGCAGCAACACCAAGGCGTTCACCTCGGTGCTCCTGCTGCAGCTGGAGGCGGAGCGCCGCCTCTCGATCGACGACCCCGTCAGCCGGTGGCTGCCGCAGTACCCGCAGTGGCACGACGTCCCCATCCGGCGGCTGCTGGACATGACCAGCGGCATCCCCACCTACGACGACCAGCCGGCCTTCCTCACCGACCAGGCCGCCGACCCGCTCCGTGAGTTCACCGCGGAGGAGCTGGTCGACTACGCGGTCGAGGCCCCGGCCACCTCCGGGTACAGCTACTCGAACACGAACTACGTCCTGGCCGAGATGATCGTCGAGCGGGTGACCGGGACCGGTTACGCCAACCAGCTCTCCGCCCGGCTCCTCGTACCGCTGGGACTCCGGGACACGTACTACCGCTCGCACCTCTACCCCCCGGGGATCGCCGACCGCATGCCGGCCGGCTACTACACCCGGACCGACGAGCCCGAGCTGTCCCCGCTGGAGGGACAGGACGTCAGCCGCACCTCGCTGTCCTGGGCGCGCGGCGCAGGCGCCATCCTGAGCACGACGGCCGACCTGACCCGGTGGGAGCGCGCCCTGTACGACGGGTGGCTGCTGCCGCCGCAGCAGCAGGCCGAGCTGCTGAGCCTGGTCTCGACGGCGACGGGGGAGCCCATCGAGGCGACCGCTCCCGACGACCCCAGGGGCTTCGGCCTGGGGGTCGCCCAGATGACCGACGCCCTGGGCACCTTCTGGTTCTACGAGGGCGAGACCCTCGGCTTCCGCCTCCTGCACGCGTACTTCCCGGAGTCCGGGCTGATCATCGCCATGGCCCTGAACAGCAGACCCGACGAGGACCAGCTCGGGGCCCTGGCGACGCGGGTGTACGAGACGCTGGTCGCGCGTGGGGCCCTCGGGCCCGCCCCGGGCGGCGCCGGGGCCTGACTCCCGGGGTCAGACGCCGGAGAGCAGCCGTACGTGCCAGGTGCGGCCGTGCGCGGGGTGCACCGCCCGGCAGGTCAGCGGCGCCGACTCCTGCGACGGGCGGCTCTCGACCTCGGTGACCACGTCACCGTCCGGCCCGGCCAGGGTGACCACCCACCGCTCGATCTCGGCTCCGGCCGGGGTCAGCCGGCGCACGTCGCGCGGCAGCAGGTCGTCGACACCGAGCAGCGAGAGCTCCGCGCGGGCGGTGTGCTGGGCCGCCTGCGCCGGCGCGGGCACCCCCGACCGGCCGCGCAGCCAGGGCAGCGCGACCCGGCCGGCGGCGTGCGCGGCGACCAGTTCGGCGCCGTCGTCGGGCACCTGCCCGTAGTAGAAGCCGTGCGGCAGCACGAGCACGTTGCTGGCGAACCGGCAGCCGCCCAGGTGGCTGCACTCCCAGGCGTCGTCGGTGGGCATCGTCCGGGCCAGCGGCCGGCCGCGCAGCGCGCAGCACGCGTCGTGCCCGCCGTGCGCGCACACCAGGTAGAGCGGGTCGTCGGTGCGCGTCCCCACCGACCCGTCCCACGGGACGTCGACCAGTTCGGCGTCGGTGTCGCGCACCGACCACCACACGCCCAGCGCGCCGGGCCGGCCGTCGACGTAGGCCCAGCGCCGCTGCGAGTCGGCCAGCCGGTCGCCGGGGCGGCGGACCAGCAGCACCCGCACGCCCTCGACCCGTGCCCGGTGGGTGAGTCGTGGTGCGACGGCCTGGTCGAAGCGGGACTGCGTCAGGGCGTCCTTGCCCCACGGACCGGGCTGCTCCACCAGCAGCCAGCGCTGCGCCGGCGACGCGGTGGCCACGCAGGAGTCGCCACGGACCAGCGCCTGCACCGAGCAGCGGTCCGGATCGAGCCGTCCTGCAGGCAGTCCCGGCGCTGCCGCGACCTGGCAGAAGTCGGCCGGAGCGCTCACGTCCCCTCCTCGCCGGCGCTCGGACGGCCCGGAACCGGCCGTGCTGTACCCACGGGTGACCTCGCGAGCTCGGTCACGTCCCCTCCTCGCCGGCGCTCGGACGGGCCGGAACCGGCCGTGCTGTGCCCATGGAGAACCTCGCGAGCGCGGTCACGTCCCCTCCTCGCTGGCGCTCGGACGGGCCGTGACCGGCGGTGCTGTGCCCATGGGTGACCTCGCGAGCTCGGTCACCTGACGGGGTCCGGCCGGCTCACGTTCCGTTCCCGGGCGCGCGCTCACGCCCCCCATGGTCCTCCGCGGTCGCACCGGGCACGGTGGCGATCGACTCGGTCACCAGCCGCCGGGCCAGGGTGAGCTGGTCGGGGGCGTCGAGCCCGGGCAGGTCGGCGACCTTGAGCTCGCCGGCGGCCAGCAACCCGGCCACCGCCGGCCGGGTCTCCGCGGGCAGCTCCAGGGACCGCCGTCCCGCGACCAGGGTGACCCGCCCGTCGGCGGCCTCGCGCAGCCGGCAGCGCAGCCGGCGGCGCAACCGGAGCACGGTGTCGGGGGAGAGGGCGGCCGCCGCGGTCGCCTGGGCCAGCGGGGCCACCGGTTCCGGGCGGACCTGCGACCAGGTGCGGGCTCGCAGCCGGTCGGCGACCTCGGCGGGGTCGACGCGGTCCAGCCAGCCCTTGAGCGCGGTCACGACCGTCGCGACGTCGTCGGCGACCGCGGCCGGGTCGGCGAGGTCGACGCCCAGCGGCAGCGAGCGGCGCAGCTCCGGGTCCTCGGTGGCGAGCACGCGGACCAGGTCCAGGGCGGACTCCGCGGCCGCCCACCGGGTGACCGGGTGGATGCCGACGGTCAGGTGTGCGCTGATCGCGCCGAGCGCGGTCGCCGAGTGCAGGTAGCCGCGTGGCAGGTAGAGAGCGTCGCCGGGGCGCAGCACCGCGTCGATCACCGGCTCGCGCTCGGCGGCGGCGGCCACCGCGGCGGCCCGGTCGTTCCACGGCTGGGTGCGCAGCGGGTCGGTCAGCACCGGCTCGTGGATGCGCCAGTGCTTCTCGCCGGCCACCTGCAGGACGAAGACGTCGTGGACGTCGTAGTGCGGGGAGAAGCCGCGCGAGGACGGCGGGGTGATGTAGGCGTTGACCTGCGTCGGGTGGCCGAGGTCGGCGGCCAGCTGGTCGGCGAACTCGATCAGCGGCGGCCACAGCCGGTGCAGCCCCTGCAGGACGACGGTGCTGCCGTCGGCGAACAGCCGCAGCACCGCGTCGGAGGAGACCTGGTCGGCGACCTCCGCGCCGGCGCCGCCGGACGTGGTGAAGCGCTTGGGGTCGACGACCGCGCCGTCCTTGGCGATCCGCAGGAACGGGGTGCGCAGTCCGCGGCGGGACAGCAGTTCGTCGACCGCGGCGAGGTCGAGCAGGTCGGCGAAGGAGCTGCCCGTCTCCTCGGCGCGCGTCAGCAGCGGCCGGCGGGCCCAGTACTCCTCGGCGAAGACCCGCGGGTCCAGAGCGGTGCACCGACCCAGGGCCGGCCGGGGATCCGGCCGGCCCTGGGCGGCGTGGTCCTCGGTCAGGCGGAACCGTCCGCGCCACCGTCGGCACCGCCGTCCGCGCCACCATCGGCACCGCCGTCCGCGCCGCCGTCCGCGCCGCCGTCGGCACCGCCGTCGGCACCGCCGTCCGCGCCGCCGTCGGCACCACCATCGGCCGAGCCGTGGCCGGCGCCGCTGTCGGCGCCGCCGTCGGCGCCGCCGTCCGAACCGCCGCCCGCCGCGCCGCCGTCGGCCGGGCCGTGGCCTTCGGTGCTGGTCATGTCGTCGTCGTCGAGAGCCATGGGGTCTCCCCATCACGTCGGGTCCGGGCCGCCGGCCGGCGGCCCTCCAGGGATGCTGTACCTCGGCCATCCTGCTCTCACACGCCTGCTCCGACCAGCGGCGACGGCAGCCGGGCAACAGCTCGGTCACGGTGCCGCGTCGAGGTGCCGCGGTGGTGCGACGGGCGTTAGCGTCCTCCCTCGGGTCGAACACGCGTTCGAGGTCGGGAGGGTCGGGTGTCGTCGGGGTCGTCGTCGCGTGCCGCGGGCTGCACCGTGCTGCACGTCGACATGGACGCGTTCTTCGCCAGCGTCGAGGTGCGCCGCCGGCCGGAGCTGGCCGGGACGCCGGTGATCGTGGGCGGGGCCGGCAACCGCGGGGTGGTCACCTCGGCCACGTACGAGGCACGCCGCTACGGGGTGCACGCGGCGATGCCCACCTCCCGCGCGCTGCGGTTGTGCCCCACGGCGACGGTGCTGCCGGGGGACGTGGCGCTCTACGCCGAGGTGTCCCGCTCGGTCATGGCGCTGTTCCGCTCGATCACGCCGCTGGTCGAGCCGCTGAGCCTGGACGAGGCGTTCCTCGACGTCTCGGGCGCCGGGCGGCGGCTGGGCGACGCGGTCGCGATCGGCGAGTACCTGCGCGCCCGCGTCTTCGACGAGCAGGGCATCACCTGCTCGGTCGGCGTGGCCGGTACCAAGTTCGTGGCCAAGCTCGCCTCCACCGCCGCCAAGCCCGACGGGCTGCTGGTCGTCCGGCCGGCCGAGGTCATGGGGTTCCTGCACCCGCTGCCGGTCGGCGCGCTGTGGGGGGTGGGCGCCAGGACCGAGGAGGTGCTGCTGCGGCTGGGGCTGCGCACCGTCGGCGACCTGGCCCACGTGCCGGTGCGCACGCTGCAGCGGGCGGTGGGCCCGGCGGCCGGCGCGCACCTGCACGAGCTGTCCTGGGGGCGCGATCCGCGCCGGGTGGTGCCCGACGAGCCGGAGCGGTCCACCGGGCACGAGGAGACCTTCGGCACCGACGTCGACGACCCCGCCGTCATCCACCGGGAGCTGCTGCGGCTGGCCGAGCGGACGGCGGGCCGGCTGCGCTCGGGCGGCTGGCTGGCCCGCACGGTGACGATCAAGGTCCGCTTCGCCGACTTCGCCACGATCACCCGCAGCCGCACCCTCGACGTCCCGACCGACGTCGGGCAGGAGCTCTACGACACCGCCCGCGTCCTCTTCGACGCCCTCGGCCTGGACCGGGCCCGCATCCGGCTGGTCGGCGTGCGCGCCGAGCGCCTGGTGCGGGCCGGGTCGACCCCGCGGCAGCTGGAGCTGGGCGCCCGGGAGCACGGCCGCCGGGAGGCCGAGCTGGCCGCCGACCGGGCCGCCCGCCGGTTCGGCGCCGGTGCGGTCCGCCCGGCGACGCTGCTGCACCGGGACGGGCAGCGCGCCCCCTGACCCGCGCCCCCTGACCCGCGCCCCCTGACCCGCGGCACCCGACCCGCGGCACCGCCGCGACCGGCACCCGACGGGGCGGCCTCCGACCGGGTGGCGGGAACTCCGGCCGCACCCCGTTCGTCTCCCCGCCGAGGCCGTGGGCCACCCGCCGGGGTGATCACGGCGAGCCCGGCGCGGCTCGCCTTTCGCACCCGTCGGAGGGCTCGTATCCTCGGTGTCACCGACGGCGGGCACCGCCGTCGGGTTCTTGGCTTTGGCCCACGTGGAGGTCGACGTGCCGCTCTCCGAGCACGAGCAGCGACTGCTGGAGCAGATCGAGCGCGCCCTCGTCGATGACGATCCCAAGTTCGCCTCGTCGGTCCGCAGCGGTGACCGCCGCGGCAAGGCGCGTCGCAAGCTGCAGCTGGGCTTCCTGCTGTTCGTCGTCGGCATGGCCGCTCTCATCGGCGGTGCGGTGATCCCGTCGGTACCGCTGGGCGCCCTCGGTTTCCTGATCGCGTTCGGCGGGCTGGCGCTCGCCGTCCTGAACTACCGCTCGGCCACCGGCGTGGTCGAGGCAGGCCCCGGCGGACCGGCGGGCAGCTCGGCTTCCGGCCGCGGCGGCCGGGCCGGGCGCGGCGGTGGCAAGGCCCGCCGCCAGCCGCTGAAGAACCGGCTCGAGGAGCGCTTCCGCCGCCGCTACGACCAGTAGCCCGGCAGTCCCCGGCTCCGCATGACAGCCGCCGTCCCGCCCGGACGGCGGCTGTCGGCGTTCGGGGCCCCGATCGACGCAGGAGGCACCGTGACCGACTCCGACCCGTCCGCCGTCTGGGACGAGCTCGCCGCCTCCGGTGGTTTGTGGGCCTGGGGTGACGAGGACGGCGTGGCCCCGTGGACCGACGGCGGGCACGACGTCCTCCCGCTGTGGACCGGCGCGGACCGGGCCGAGGCCGAGTCGCTCGCCGACGCCGAGCCCGGCGAGGGGCCGGTGTT
This sequence comes from Geodermatophilus obscurus, assembly GCF_900143215.1. Classification (GTDB taxonomy): domain Bacteria; phylum Actinomycetota; class Actinomycetes; order Mycobacteriales; family Geodermatophilaceae; genus Geodermatophilus; species Geodermatophilus obscurus_A. The sequence goes on from NZ_FRDM01000005.1 coordinate 213,341, forward strand.
CCTCGACCTCGACGCCCTGCTCGAGGCGATCCCGGAGTGGGTCGCCGCCGGGGTCGGGGCGGCGGGACTGCAGTCCGAGGGCGGGCGGTTCCTGCTCACCGTGCCGCTGACCGAGCTCACCGAGCGGCTGCTGCGCCTCCAGGTCGACCGGTCGGCCTGAAGAAGGACCCCGTCCTCCTCGTGGAGGACCCCTTGCCCCGCCACTCGCAGGCTCGCGGCGCGGGACCCTGCACAGGGGCCGTCAGAGCTCGCGGCGAGCCTCTGGACGGGGCCAGGACGGGGTCCTCCTACCAGCCGCGCAGCGCCGTCCGGCGGCCCCACCGCGGGCGGGGCGGTGCGTCGCGCAGCCCGGCCAGCAGCGACGGCGGCCACAGCAGCGCGCGCAGCCGGGCCCTCCGGGGCGCCGCGGCCAGCAGCCCGCGGCGGGCGGTGGCCAGGTCGGCCCGCAGCTGCGGGCCGACGGCGGGGACGCTGCCCGGACGGGCGTAGCTGGCCGCCTCCTCGGCCCGCGCCAGCCGGGTGACCGCCTCGGCCACCCCGGACGCCGGGACCTGCCGGCGGTGCTGCCGGTGCGCGCCGCCGCCGGGCTCGGCCGCCTCGGTCAGCTGCTCGGCCACCTGCCGTGGTGTCCGTGCCGGGTCGGCGGTCCGGCCCAGGTCGAGGGCGGTGGCGGCGAGCTCGTCCCACAGCGCCGCCGGGCTGCTGGTCGCCAGCCGGCGCCGGCGCTGCAGCACCCGCAGCCCGGCCGGCGCCCCGGCCAGCGCCAGCACGGCGAGGACGACGCCGGCGCCGCGCAGCACCGGCGCCCACGAGCCGGCCTGCTGGGGCGCGGTCTGGGGCAACGGGACGTCCTGCGGCGCCGGCTGCTGCTGCGGCGCCTGGGGCATCGGTGCGGGGAGCGGCGCGGGGATCGGGTCGGTGCGCGGGTCGACCTCCAGGTCCTGCGGCCGGGGCGCCCAGGGCAGCTGCACCGCGCGGTCGGCGTCGATCGGCGTCGGGTCGTAGGGGACCCAGCCCAGGTCGTCGAAGTAGACCTCCACCCAGGCGTGCGCGTCGTCGCTGGTGACCAGCCGGCTGCCGTCGGGCTGCGCCGTCCCGGGGGTGTAGCCGAGCACCACCCGCGCCGGGACGCCGGCCGCCCGGACCAGCGCCGCCATCGCGCCGGCGTACTGCTCGCAGTAGCCCTGCCGCAGCCGGAGGAAGTCGGCGAGGTCGTCGCCGTCGGTCCCCGGTGCGGTCGACAGCGAGTACTCGTAGTCGTTGGCCGGGTCGGTGAAGTGCCCGTAGACCGCCTGCACCCGCTCGTAGGGCGTCCGTGCGCCGGCGGTCAGCGTGGCGACCAGCTGGTCGACGCTCGGGTCGAGGGCGGGCAGCGCGGTGTAGCGCTGCACCACCGGCAGCTCCGGGGGCAGCGGGCCGGCCGCGGCCAGCTCCTCCGGCGCGGGCCGCGGTTCCACGGCCGCCACGGTCCAGGTCTGCCCGGCCGTGGACACGTCGCGGCCGAACACCGTGCCGGTGCCCGGGTCGAAGCGCCACTGCTCCGGCTCGGCCACGTCCACCGTCTGGGGCGCGTAGAACAGCGGGAGGAAGCGGTCCTCGTGGCCGAGGGCGGTGACCAGCGCGTCGACCGGCCGGCCGCCGCGCCGCCCGGGGAGGCTGGCCAGCTCGGTCTGGTCGGCGACCGCGGTCTCGCCGTCGAGGTTGCCCATCGTCCACCCCTCCACGGCGTCGTAGACGTCCAGCGCCACGACCCGCAGGTACCCGGGGTCGGGCACCGAGGCGTCGACCCGCAGCAGGTCGACCGGCTCGTCGAGGGTCAGCTGCCCCTGCAGCGCAGCGGCCGGGTCGAGGGCGGTCCCGGTGGAGCCGCCGCCACCGCCGCGGCCGAAGCCGCCGGGGAAGGTGCCCTCGGTCAGCGTGGGGACGACGGCGCCGACCACCAGCCCCAGCACCACGGCTCCCGCCCCGGTGCGGAGAGCGGTGAGCGTGCCGGCCCCCAGCAGCGGACGCGGTCCCTCCGGTGAGCGCCGGCCCAGCCGCCGGTGCTGGTCGGCGAAGAGCAGCAGCGCGAGCCCCGCGGCCGGGGCGGCCACCGGCAGCGCGCCGATCGAGCCGGTCACCGTGCTCACCGGCACGCAGAACAGGACCAGCAGCCCGAGCCCGGCCAGCGCCGGCTGCCGCGCGCCGACCGCCACCAGGTCCACCACGACCGCGATCAGGCCGGCCAGCAGCGTGGTCAGCGTGACCAGCCCGGTCAACGGCAGCGCGGGCGTGGACTGCTCGGCCAGCTCCACCGTCCCCTCGGCCATCACCGTGCCGAGGTCGGCCAGGCTGCCGCTGGTGGGCAGCCAGCCGCCCCAGGCCTGCTCCGGGGCGAACAGCGCGGTGAGCACGCAGGCCAGCACGACGAGCTGGCCGAACGGGACGGCGACGGCGGCGAGCGCGGTCCACCAGCCGGGCGCCGTGCGGTCCCCGGCGAGTGCGGCGCCGCCGACCCGCAGCAGCAGGCCGCCCGCGGCGACGGCGACGACTGCGGCGAGCACCGGGGGCAGCCAGTCGCCGTCGGTGAAGACCGGCACCAGCGCGAGGGTGCCCAGGGCGGTCGCGACAGCAGCGGCCACCGTCGTCCCGGTGTCGCGCAGCAGGCCCCGCGCGGTCTCCCCGGTCACCGGGCACCGGCCTGCAGGACGCGGGTCCGGGCGACCTGCGCCCACACGTCGGCCACCGAGTCCCCGGCGCCCGCCAGGGCCACCTGCCAGCCGCCGGCGCGCAGCAGGTCCGCCGCCGCCTCCTGCTGCCGGGTCAGCTCGGCGCGCGCGGCGGCGCTGACCGGCCGGCGGCGGCGGGCGGCGTCGGCCTCGGCCCAGCTGCCGATGTCGGCGAGGACGGCGATGTCGGCGGCCGGGCCGGAGCGCACCCGCACCAGCTCGGCGGCGTCGTCGGGACCCACGGCTCCCAGCAGCGCCACGACCGGCCCCTCGCCGGCCGCGCGGGTCAGCAGCCCGAGGCCCGGGGTCAGCCCCGCCAGCCGCGAGGGCGCCACCCCGGCCAGCCGGTCCAGCAGCTCCTCGGGACCGAGCCCGGCGGGGCGCTCGGCGGCGGCCAGCTCGGCGCCCTCGGTCACCACCCGGAGCGTGGCCCCGCGTGCGATCAGCTCGGTGCCGATGCTCGCCGCCGCCTCCACCAGCCACTCGAGGCTGTCCGCCGGAGGCGCGTCCGGGCCGGTGGCGGCGACGGCGCGGCGGTCGGCGGGGGTGGGGCGGGCGACGAGGTGGGCGCGGGACCGGGTGTCCAGCAGCAGGGTCGCCTGTGCGCGCCAGGGCCGCTCCTCCAGCCGCACCATCAGCTCGCCGGTGCGGGCGGTGGCCCGCCAGTGCACCTTGCGCAGGTCGTCACCGTGCCGGTACGGCCGGGTGCTCACGTCGTCCTCGCCGTGGACGGCGATCGAGCGGTGCGCGCCCGAGCCGCCGCCGCCCTGCCCGCCGCCCGGCCCCCCGGGACCCAGCGGCACGACGCGGGGGACGACGACCAGCGCGGCGGTGTCGGCGCCGACGACGCTGCGCAGCACCAGTCCGAAGGGGTCGACCAGCCGCAGCCGCAGCGGGCCGAGCCGGTAGCGGCCCCGCCGTCCGCCGTGCACCCGGTAGTGCAGCTGCGTCGACCGGCCGCCGAGCAGCCGGTCGACGACGAACTGCGGGGCCGGCCCGAGTTCCGCCGGCAGGGTCTCGGTCAGCAGCCACAGCCCGCCGGCGCCGCGGCCGGCGTTGGCGAGCTCCAGCCGCACGTCGGCATCCCGCCCGCGCGGCACACGGGCGGGGGTGACCGTGCGGCGGGTGGCGACCCGGAAGCGGTGCCGGGCCACGGCTGCGGCCGACAGCAGGGGCAGCGCCAGCACGAAGACCGCCACCTGCACCAGGGGCGTCTCGCCCAGGAGCACGCCGAGCAGGAGCAAGGTGAGGCCGGCGGCGACCAGGCAGCGGCCGCGCAGCGTCAGGCTCGCCAGCGCGGTGGCGACCGGACCGGCCACCTCAGCGTCCGCGGAGGACGGGGACGGTCCTGAGCAGGTCGGTGACGACCTGCTCGGCGGTGCGGCGGGAGGCCGCGGCGTCCGGGGTCAGCAGCAGGCGGTGGGCGAGGACCGGCACGGCCATCGTCTGCACGTCGTCGGGCAGCACGTGGTCGCGCCCGGCCAGCGCCGCGGTGGCGCGGGCGGTGCGCAGCAGCTGCAGCCCCGCGCGCGGTGAGGCGCCCAGCCGCAGGTCGGGGGAGCGGCGGGTGGCCTCGACCAGCGCCACGACGTAGCGGCGCACCGGCTCGGAGACGTGCAGCCGGCCGACGGCGGCGACCAGCGCGCGCACCCCGGCCGCGTCGGTGGCCGGCGTCAGCGCGGCCAGCGGGTCGGTGGTCACCAGGTCGTCGAGCATGGCCAGCTCGGCCTCGCGGTCGGGGTAGCCCATGGAGACCCGCGCGGTGAACCGGTCGCGCTGGGCCTCGGGGAGGGGGTAGGTCCCCTCCATCTCGATCGGGTTCTGGGTGGCCATCACGAGGAAGGGCCGGGCCAGCTCGTAGCTGACGCCGTCGACGGTGACCTGCCGCTCGGCCATGCACTCCAGCAGCGCCGACTGCGTCTTGGGGGAGGCGCGGTTGATCTCGTCGGCCACGACGATGTTGGCGAAGACCGCGCCCGGCTTGAACTCGAACTCGCGGGTCTCCTGGTCGTAGACCGACACCCCGGTGACGTCGCTGGGCAGCAGGTCGGGGGTGAACTGGATGCGGCGCACGCTCGCGTCGACCGACGCCGCCAGCGCCTTGGCCAGGGTGGTCTTCCCGACGCCCGGCACGTCCTCGACCAGCAGGTGGCCCTCGGCCAGCAGCACGACCAGCGCCAGGTGGACGACCTCGGGCTTGCCGTGGACGACGCGGGCCATGTTCGCCGCGATGCGAGCGCCCTCCGCCGCGACGTCGACCGGGGCCTCGGTCCCCGCGGCGGTCGGCGTCACCTCGGTCACGCGTCCTCCCTCGCTGTCCCCGCGAGCGGGAGGTGCTCCCCGCCCGTCGGCCGCCGGTCCGACGGTGCTCTGCCGTGCGTGACCTCGCGAGCTCGGTCACGTCTCAACCGTACGTGGCCGACCGCGTCCCGGGAGTGTCGTCGGCCACGGGACGAGCCCTCCACCACGCCCTCCCCGCAGCCCCCACCGGCGCCCCCCGGGAGCCCGCGCCGGGCCCCGCCGGACGACGTCCGCGGTGGGGCGGGGTGGGACGGCACCCCACCGCGCCCCACCGCCCCGCGAGGACCCGCCGCCGGGCCGCTGACCTGCGGGAGCGGGGGTGGGGAGGACCGATCACGACATGGTGTCGAGTGGTGTCCGGTGGGGCGTAGTGGGTTACTGTGTGGCCCGGTGGGGAGGTACGGCCCGTCCCGGGGGCGCCCCGGAGCACGAGGAGGACCGATGGGGGAGGTGATCCGGTGTTCGTCGGCAGCTATCCGTTGCGCCTCGACGAGAAGGGCCGGCTCGCACTCCCCGTCCGCTTCCGCGAGCAGGTGGCCGGCGGCATGGTGATCAAGAAGGGCCAGGAGCGCTGCGTCTACGGCCTCACCATGGCCCGGGTCGCCGAGCAGAGCGCCGCGGCCGCCGCGATGGCGCCCTCCGACACCGCCGCGGCCCGCATGCGGGCCCGCATGAGCTTCGGGTCGATGGTCGAGGTCGAGCCGGACAAGACCGGCCGCATCACCATCCCCGCCAACCTGCGCGAGTACGCCGGCCTCGACCGCGACGTGGTCGTCGTCGGCGTCGACACCCGCTTCGAGATCTGGGACGCCGCCACCTGGGACGCCTACGTGGCCGAGCAGGAGGCCGGCTTCGCCGACATGGAGAGCGAGGGGATGCCCACCCTCTCCTGATCCCGACGTCCCGTTCCCCCGACCCCTCCAGGCCCTCCCCGCCGACCGAGCCGACTTCCCCGCGGCTCGACCGGACCGGACCGAGCCACCTTCCCCGTGGCTCGGTCCCCAGCGGCACCGGAGGAGACGCACCGCCCACCGGGCGCGCCGCCGGCCCCCACCGGCTGCCGCGCCCGCCCGTCCCCGCGGGGCTCCACCTGACGTACTTCCCCGACGCCAGGCGGGCCCCGCGGGGGGCGGCCGGGCGTCTGTCGTGGGTCGGGACCCCACCTCGCCCCACGTCCCCCACCCCGCCCCACCCACCCCGTCCCACCGACCACCCCGTCCCACCGACCACCCCGTCCCACCGACCACCCCGCCACACCCACCCCGTCCCGCCCTCCCACCCCGGGCGCCCCAGCAGCGTCCCCGAGGACCGGCGAAACGCCGCTGCGCTCCGCTCCCCGACCGCCGTCCAGCCCCACCATGGACGGGCCTCCGCGCCCCGAGGGCGCCCCGACCCGTTCAGGAGCCGCCGACGATGAGCAGCACCGAGCCGGCGCCGCGAGGGCGGGCGTCGTCCACGGTGCACGTGCCCGTGCTGCTCGACCGGGTCACCGACCTGCTCGCCCCGGCCTGCGCCGCCGACGGCGCCGTCCTCGTCGACGCCACCCTCGGCCTGGCCGGGCACTCGCTGGCCCTGCTGCGCGCCCACCCGGGGCTGCGGCTGGTCGGCCTCGACCGCGACCCCGACGCCCGCGCCGAGGCCACCCGCCGGCTCACCGACGCCGGCGTCGCCGACCGGGCCACCGTCGTCCCCGCCGTCTTCGACGAGCTGCCCGAGGTGCTCGACCGGCTCGGCCTGACCGAGGTCCAGGCGGTCCTGTTCGACCTCGGCGTCTCCTCGCTGCAGCTCGACCGGCCCGACCGCGGCTTCAGCTACGCCACCGACGCCCCGCTGGACATGCGCATGGACCCGTCGGCCCCGCACACCGCCGCCGACGTCGTCAACACCTACCCCGCCGACCGGCTCGCCCGGGTGCTGCGCGTCTACGGCGAGGAGCGCTTCGCCACCCGCATCGCCCAGGCCATCACCCGGGAACGGGAGCGTGCGCCGTTCACGCACACCGAGCGGCTGGCGCACCTGGTGCGCGACTCGATCCCCGCCGCCACCCGCCGGACCGGGGGGCACCCGGCCAAGCGCGCCTTCCAGGCGCTGCGCATCGAGGTCAACGACGAGCTCGGCGTGCTCGAGCGGGCCCTGCCGGCCGCGCTCGACGCGCTGGCCGTCGGCGGCCGGATCGCCGTGCTCACCTTCCACTCCCTCGAGGACCGCATCGTCAAGCAGACCCTCGCGGCCGGTGCGGTGGACCGCACGCCGCCCGGGCTGCCGGTGCCGCTGCCCGAGATGGGCCCGACGCTGCGGCTGCTGACCCGCGGCGGCGAGGCGCCGTCGGAGGCGGAGGTCGCGGCCAATCCCCGGTCGGCCTCGGCGCGCGTGCGGGCCGCGGAGCGCATCCGGCGGGCGGCGTGAGCGCCGCGGGGACGACGGCGGTCCGGACGACGCCGCACACGACGCCCCGGCCGCGGACGCGGCCGACCAGTGACCGTGAGGAGGCCGCATGAGTGCCACCGCACGCGCGGCGGGGAGCCCGGCCGAGGGCCCGCCCGGCCGCCGGACCCTGCCTCCGCTGGAGAACGACCCCGTTCCCCTTCCGGGAACTCGTCGCGGCTCCGTCCCGGGTCCCACCCCGAGCTCGAGGAGGGTGGGCAGGACGGGGTCCACGCCGGGGGCGCCGGCGCACGCTCCGAGCAGCACCGCGCGGGCCGCCGGCCCGGCTCCGGCGCGGTCGGGCCGCGCGCACACCGCGCCGGTGCGCGTGGGCACGCCGCGGACCCGCCCGGCGGCCCGGCCGGCGGCGTCGACCGGCCCGGTGCCCCGCACGGCGGCCGGCTCGCCGGCGTCCCGCCTGCGCGCCACCGTCGGCGCCCACCGCGCGCCCGTCGTGCTGCTCGTCGTGACCCTGCTGGTGGCCACCGCGCTGGGGCTGCTGTTCCTCAACACCGCCATCGCGGTCAACTCGCTCAAGGCGACGCAGCTGAGGGCCGCGAACGAGGACCGCGCCCAGGAGGTGCAGCGCCTGGAGCAGCAGGTCGTGTCCGGCGGCACGCCCGCCGAGCTCGCACGCGAGGCGCGCGCCGCCGGCATGGTCCCCGCGGGTGCGGCCGCCTACCTGGTCGTCGGGGAGGACGGCACCGTCACCCTGCGCGGCGAGCCCGTCCCGGCCGAGGAGCCGGAGCCGGCCGAGCTCCCGGCGATCCCGCCGCCGCCCGTGGCCGGGGGTGGGGACTGACCGTGGCCCGTCCACCTCGTCCCCCCGCGCCCCGCCGGCGTTCCGCGCCGCCGCTGCGCGACGGGAGCAGCGGCGCCTTCACGTCCCGCCGCGCGCCCGGCAGCCGCCGGCTGGCCGGCGCGCTCCAGGTCAGCCGCCGGCGCTACAGCATCGGCTTCGTCCTCGTCGTCGTCCCGCTGCTGGTGATCACCGGCAAGCTGTGGCTGCTGCAGGGCGTCGACAGCGGGCAGTACGCCCTCGCCGCCACCCAGGACCGCATCCGGGTCCAGGACGTCGCCCCGCTGCGCGGCTCGGTGGTCGACCGCGACGGCGACCCGCTGGCCTACACCGTCGAGGCCTCCCGGGTCACCGCCGACCCGACGCTCGTCGACGACCCCGCGCGCACGGCGCTGGCGCTCACCACGCTGCTCGACGTCCCGACCTCCGAGCTGACCGACCGGCTCTCCCGGGACGGCCGGTACGTCGTGCTGGCCTCGCAGGTGCCGCCGGAGACGGTCGACGAGATCGAGGAGCTGGGGCTGCCCGGTGTCTTCTCCGAGGACGACCCGGTGCGGCTCTACCCGGCCGGGTCGGTCGCCGGACAGGTCGTCGGCTTCACCGGCCGGGAGGGGCACGGGCTGGCCGGCATCGAGCAGAGCCTCGACGAGCAGCTGGCCGGCACGCGGGGGGAGCGGCGGGTCGAGGTCGGCAGCGGCGGGCACCCGATCCCCTCCGGCATCGACGAGTCCACCCCCGCCGTCGACGGCAGCACCGTCGAGCTCACCCTCGACTCCGACCTGCAGTTCGTCACCGAGCAGCGGCTGCAGGAGGCCTGCCAGGACGGCGCCACGACACGCGCCTCGGCCGTCGTCCTCGACGTGCACACCGGGCAGGTCGCCGCCATGGGCTCCTGCCCGGGCTACGACCCCGGCAACTACGCGCGGACCGACCCCGAGCTGCTGGGCAACCCGCTCGTCTCCAGCGTCTTCGAGCCCGGTTCGGTGCTCAAGGCGGTCACCCTGGCCGCGGCGATCGAGGAGGGCAGGGCCACGCCGGAGACGGTCCTCAGCGTGGACGGGCACATCGACGCCGGGGACAGGGTCGTGCGCGACGCCCACGACCACCAGCCGATCGACTGGACGGTCACCGGCATCCTCGCCAAGTCGAGCAACGTCGGCACGATCATGCTGGCCCGGGAGGTCGGCGACGCGAAGCTGGAGGAGTACCTGCGGGCCTTCGGCCTCGGTCGCACCACCGGGATCGAGCTGCCCGGCGAGAGCGCCGGCATCCTCCAGGACTCCACGGAGTGGACCGAGAGCCGGTCGGCCAACGTGCCGATCGGGCAGGGCGTCTCGGTGACCACCCTGCAGATGGCGTCGGTCTACCAGGCGATCGCCAACGACGGGGTGCGCATCGAGCCGCGCATCGTCTCCTCGATCGGCGGCCGGCCGGCGCCCGCGCCGGGGAGCACCCGGGTGCTCAGCGAGTCCACCGCCGACGACGTCGCCTACATGCTCGAGGCCGTCGTCGGCCCGGGCGGCACCGCCCCGCTGGCGCAGGTCGACGGGTTCCGCGTGGCCGGCAAGACCGGCACCGCGCAGCGGGCGAACCCCGAGTGCGGCTGCTACGCCGGCGGCGGCTACGTGACGACGTTCGTCGGGTTCGCCCCCGCCGACGACCCGCAGTACGTCGTCGCGGTCGACCTCGAGCGGCCCACCAGCAACGAGGAGGGCGGCCAGGTCGCCGCGCCCGTGTTCGCCGACATCCTGCGTCAGGCACTGACCGCCGACGGCATCGTGCCGTCGGGGACGCCGCGGCCCGACTTCGTGCTGACCGGCCCGGAGTAGGCGGACCACGGCTCGCGGTCCGGTCCGGTCCTGTCCGGTCCGGTGGTGATCACGGAGCTCCGGTGCCGACACGTCGGGGAGCTCGGGTGTCGCCACCGCAGCTCCATGGTCGTCGGCGGGGGGAGGGGTCGGCGGCCGCCGTCGAGACGGGCGGCGGGACGGGGCCGTCGGCGGGCGGTGGCGCCCGCCCGCGTGTGGGCGGCGGCCGGCGGTAGGCCCGCCGGTAGATTGGAGTCCCGTGAGCCAGAGCGGGAGGGGGACGGCGTCCCGGCCGACGGGGACCGGCCCCCTGACCCTCGCCGACCTCGCCGACCTGCTCGGCGCGCCCGTCCAGGGCGACGCCGGCACCGCGGTCGCCGGCGTGACGCTGGCCTCCGGGGAGGTCGGCCCCGGCGACCTCTACGCCGCCCTGCCCGGCGCCCGCACGCACGGCGCCCGGTACGCGGCCGACGCGGCGGCGCGCGGTGCGGCCGCCGTCCTGACCGACCCGACCGGCCGAGAGGAGGCCGCCGCCACCGGTCTGCCGGTGTGCGTCGTCGACGACCCGCGCGGCCTGCTCGGCGCGGTGGCGGCGCGGGTCTACGGCGAGCCGGCCCGGCGGCTGCAGGTCATCGGGATCACCGGCACCAACGGCAAGACGACGACGAGCTACCTGGTCGAGGCGGGCCTGGCCGCCGCCGGCCGCGGCACCGGCCTGGTCGGCACCGTCGAGACCCGCACCCGCGGCCGCGCCGCCGACGGCACGCCGACGGTCACCACCCTGCCCAGCGTCCGGACGACACCGGAGGCCCCCGCCCTGCACGCGCTGCTGGCCCGGATGGCCGACTCCGGCGTGCAGACGGTCGTCATGGAGGTCTCCAGCCACGCGCTGGTGCTCGGCCGGGTGGGCGGCATCCCGTTCGCCGCGGCCGGCTTCACCAACCTCGGCCGCGACCACCTGGACTTCCACACCGACCTCGAGGACTACTTCCAGGCCAAGGCGCGGCTGTTCGACGGCCGCGCCGCCGTCGAGGTGGTCGACGTCGACGACCCGTACGGGCGGCGGCTGGCCGGCATGCTCGGCGGCCGCCGCGCGGTCACCGTCTCCAGCCAGGGCGCCGACGCCGACTGGACGGCGACCGGCCTGGCCCCGGCCCCCGGCGGTGGAACGGCGTTCACCCTGGCCGGCCCGGGCGGGCACAGCTGGCCGGCGCGGGTGCGGCTGCCCGGGGCGTTCAACGTCGCCAACGCCGTCCTGGCCGTGGCGCTGCTCGACGCGGTCGGGGTGCCGGTGGAGACGGCGCTGACCGGGCTGGCCGAGACGGTCGTGCCCGGCCGGATGGAGCCGGTGGACGCCGGCCAGCCGTTCGTCGCCGTCGTCGACTACGCGCACACCCCCGACGCCGTCGCCACCGCCCTCGCCGCGCTGCGCGCCGCCACCTCCGGCCGGGTCCTCACCGTGCTCGGCTGCGGCGGCGACCGCGACCCCGGCAAGCGGGCGGCGATGGGGGAGGCCGCGGCGCGCGGCAGCGACCTGCTCGTCGTCACCGACGACAACCCGCGCTCGGAGGACCCCGCCGCCATCCGCGCGGCGATGCTGGCCGGCGTTCCCGCCGATCGGCGCGGCGACGTGGTCGAGGTGGGTGACCGGCGCGTGGCGATCGCCGAGGCCGTCGCCCGCGCCCGGCCCGGCGACGCCGTCCTGGTGGCCGGCAAGGGCCACGAGACCGGCCAGGACGTGGCCGGCACCCTGCACCCCTTCGACGACCGCGCCGTGCTGCGCGAGGCCCTGGCGCAGCGTGCGCCGGCCGGAGTGGAGCCCAGAGCGTGATCCAGATGAGCCTGGCCGAGGTGGCCGAGGCGGTGGGTGGCCGGCTGACGCCGGACGCCGTCGGCACCGTCGCCGGGAAGGTCACCGTCGACTCCCGCGCCGTGGCACCCGGCGACCTGTTCGTCGCCGTGCCGGGGGAGCGGGTGGACGGGCACGACTTCCTGGCCGCCGCCGCGGACGCCGGCGCGGTCGCCGCCCTGGCCACCCGCCCCGACGGCGCGCTGCCCTGCGTGGTCGTCGACGAGCCGGTCGCCGCGCTGGGCCGGCTGGCCGCGGCGGTGCACACCCGGCTGGCGGGCGCGGGCGGGGCGCGAGGACACCGCCTCGTCACGGTCGGCATCACCGGCTCCTCGGGCAAGACCAGCACCAAGGACCTGCTCGGCCAGGTGCTGGCCACCGCGGGCGCCACGGTCAGCCCGCCCGGCTCGTACAACAACGACATCGGCCTGCCGCTGACCGTGCTCGACGCCGACGAGGACACCCGCTTCCTCCTGCTGGAGATGGGCTCGCGGGGTCGGGGGCACATCGCCCGACTGTGCCGGGTGGCCCGGCCCGACGTCGGCGTCGTGCTCAACGTCGGCTCGGCGCACCTGGGCGAGTTCGGTTCCGCCGACGAGATCGCCGTCGCCAAGGGTGAGCTGGTCGAGGCGCTGCCGGCCGGGGGGACCGCCGTCCTCAACGCCGACGACCCCCGGGTGATCGGCATGGCGCCGCGCACCCGGGCCCGGGTCGTTCCCACCGGCCGGTCGGCAGCCGCCGACGTCCGGGCCGAGGACGTCGCCCTGGACGAGGCCGGCCGGGCCGGGTTCACGCTGGTCGCCGGCGGAGCGCGTGCCGCGGTGCGGCTGCAGGTGGTCGGCGAGCACCAGGTCGCCAACGCGCTCTCGGCCGCCGCGGCCGCGCTCGCCGCCGGGATGGCGCCCGACGCGGTCGCCGCCGCGCTGTCGGCCGCCGTCCCGCGCAGCCGCTGGCGGATGGAGGTGACCCGCCGGGACGACGGCGTCACCGTCGTCAACGACGCCTACAACGCCAACCCCGAGTCCATGCGCGCCGCGCTGGCCGCGCTGGCGGGGCTGCCGGCGCGGCGGCGGGTCGCCGTCCTCGGCGCGATGGCCGAGCTCGGCCCCGGCGCCGCCGACGAGCACGAGCGGCTGGGCCGGGACGCCGTCGCCGCCGGGGTGGACCTGGTCGTGGCCGTCGGGCCGGATGCGGTAGGGATAGCCGACGGGGCGCTCGCCGCGGGTGCTCGCGAGGACGGCGACGCGGACGGGGGCGCGGACAGGCGCGCGGTGCGCGTGCCCGACCGGGCGGCTGCCCGGGAACTGCTGACGGAGGTGCTGGTGCCCGGTGACGTCGTGCTGGTGAAGGCCAGCCGGTCCTACGGGCTCGAGGTGCTCGCGGCCGACCTCCTCGCCGCCGGGGCAGGCGCGTGAGGTCGATCCTGATCGCGGCCGCGTTCGGCCTGGTGATCTCCATCCTGGCCACGCCGGTCGCCGTGCACCTGTTCCGCCGCAAGGGCTTCGGGCAGGAGATCCGGGACGACGGCCCCGAGAGCCACCTGGCGAAGAAGGGCACGCCCACGATGGGCGGCACCGTCATCGTCGGGGCGACGGTCGGCGGCTACCTGATCGCCCACCTGTTCCTGATCGACCAGCCCGGCCGCGGGGTGACCGCCAGCGGCCTGCTGGTGCTGTTCCTCATGGTGGGCCTGGGCACCGTCGGCTTCCTCGACGACTACCTGAAGATCCGCTTCCGCCGCAGCCTGGGGCTGAACAAGACCGCCAAGCTGGTCGGCCAGCTGGTGGTCGGGGTGGCCTTCGCCGTCCTGGCGCTGAACTTCCCCGACGAGGCCGGCATCACCCCGGCCTCGGAGTTCGTCTCCTACGTGCGCGACATCGGCCCGCTGTTCCTCGGGTCGGTGGGCTTCGTGGTCCTGGCCTATCTGTTCATCGCCGGGTTCTCCAACGCGGTGAACCTGACCGACGGCCTCGACGGGCTGGCCGCCGGCTGCTCGGCGATGGTCTGCGGCGCCTACACGATCATCTCGTTCTGGCAGTTCACCCACGACTGCACCAGCGAGCTGATCGACGGCTGCTACACCGTCCGCGACCCGCTCGACGTCACCCTGGTCGCCGCCGCCGGGCTCGGTGCCTGTCTGGGCTTCCTGTGGTGGAACACCAGCCCGGCCCGGATCTTCATGGGCGACACCGGCTCGCTCGCCCTGGGCGGGCTGCTGGCGGGGCTGGCGGTCGTCACCCGCACCGAGCTGCTGCTGGTCGTGCTCGGCGGGCTGTTCGTCGCGGTGACGCTCTCGGTGGTCATCCAGGTGGCCTTCTTCCGGGCCACCCGCCGCCGGGTGTTCCGGATGGCGCCGCTGCACCACCACTTCGAGCTGGCCGGCTGGACCGAGAACACGGTGATCGTCCGCTTCTGGCTGGTGACCGGGATGTCGGTCGCCTTCGGGCTGGGCCTCTTCTACGCGGATTGGCTGGCGTTCGCCGGGCTGTGAAGAACGACCACCCTTCCCCCCGTGAAGCACCCCCCTGCCCCCCACCGCTCGCAGGCTCGCGGCGGGCCCCTGCAGGGCGGCCGACCCAGGCTCGACGCGGACCCCTGAAGGGTGGCCGTTCCAGCACCTCACCACCGCGACACGCCCCAGCGGTGCGCCGGGAGACCCGCACCACCGGCCACGATGGCCGGATGGAGTCCACCGGCGTCCCGACCGCTCCCGAGCGGCGCCGGACCGTGCCGACCGGGCGCGGGACGCCGGTCCACCGGTTGACGCCCCCGGCCTGGCTCGACGGCCCCATGACCAGCTGCCAGCTGGTCGTCGGCGCGGCCGGCATGCTCCTGGCCATCGGCCTGGTCATGGTCTTCTCCGCCTCGGCGATCGAGGCCGCGCTCAACGACCAGCCGGCCTGGCGGCCCGGTGTCGACCAGGTCGTCTTCGCCGTCATCGGCCTGGTCGCGCTGCTGGTGGCGGTGCGGCTGCCGGTCGGCCTGGTGCGCCGCTGGGCGCCGATCGGCCTGCTCGTCGCCGCGGCGCTGCTGGTCGCGGTGCTCGTCCCGGGCATCGGCATGGAGCTCAACGGGTCCCGGGCCTGGATCGACCTGGGCTTCACCAACTTCCAACCCTCCGAGCTGGCCAAGCTCGTCTTCGCGCTGTGGGGTGCGCACATCCTGGCGGCGCGCGACCGCTTCCTCACCGTTCGGACGCTGCTGGTCCCGCTGCTGCCGGTGTTCGGCGTCCTGTCGTTCCTGCTCTACCTGGAGCCGGACTTCGGCGGGGTCGTCAGCCTCGGCCTGGTGCTGGTCGGACTGCTGTGGGCCGGGGGGCTGCCGCTGCGGTACTGGGCCGGGCTCGCCGTCGTCGGCGCCGGCGCCCTGTTCCTCATGGCCTGGACCGCCCCGTACCGCTGGGAGCGGGTCACCTCGTTCCTGGACCCCTTCGCCGACCCGTCGAACGCCGGCTTCCAGGCCATCCGCGGCTTCTACGCGCTGGCGGCCGGCGGGCTGTGGGGCGTCGGTCTGGGCAACAGCGCGATGAAGTGGAACCTGCTGCCCGAGGCGGAGTCGGACTACATCTTCGCGATCGTCGGCGAGGAGCTCGGCTTCCTCGGCTGCCTGGTCGTGGTCACCCTCTACGGCCTGCTCGCCCACGCCGGTTTCCGGATCGCCCGCCGCACGGCCGACCGCTTCGTGCAGCTGGCCTGCGTGGCGATCACGGTGTGGCTGGTCGGGCAGGCAGCCCTGAACATGGGCTACGTGGTGGGTCTGCTGCCGGTCACCGGCCTCACGCTGCCGCTGGTCTCCGCCGGTGGCACCTCGCTGGTGCTCACCCTGTTCATCGTGGGGCTGCTCATCCGCTTCGCCCGCTCCGAGCCCGAGGCCGTGGAGCACCTGCGCCGGGCCGACCGCAACCGGCTGTCCCGCTGGCTGCTGCCGGTGCCCGAGCAGACCGTCGACCCGGTGCGCCCGCGCCGCGGCCGCCGTTCCGAGCGGCCGGCCGAGGGCTCCGGCCGCGCGCCCGAGCGACCCGCGCGTCGCTCCGCCGTCCCCGGTGCCCGCACCGTCGCCCGCGTCGTCCCGGTCCCGCCGGGGGAGCGCGCCGCGCGCGAGCGGGTGCCGGCCCGCGAGCGGCGGACGACGGACGGCCGCGGCCGGATCCCCGAGGCCCGCCGGCAGCCGCCACCCCGGGCCAGAGCCACCCCCGAGCAGCCGCGGCGGCCACGGTGAGCGTCAGCGTCGTCCTGGCCGGCGGCGGCACCGGCGGCCACATCGAGCCGATGCTCGCCCTCGCCGACGCCCTGCTGCGCCGCGGCGCGATCGAGGGCGGGTTGCGGATCACCTGCCTGGGCACCGCTCGGGGCATGGAGACCCGGCTGGTCCCCGCCCGCGGTTACGACCTGCGACTGATCCCGCCCGTGCCGCTGCCGCGCAGGCCCACCCTCGACCTGCTGCGGGTGCCCGGCCAGGTGGTCCGCTCGGTGTCCGAGACCCGGGTGCTGCTGCGCGAGCTGTCCGCCGGCGTCGTCGTCGGCTTCGGCGGCTACGTGGCGCTGCCGGCCTACCTGGCCGCCCGCCGCGAGCGGGTGCCGGTCGTCGTGCACGAGCAGAACGCGCTGCCCGGCCTCGCCAACCGCATCGGCGCGCGGGTCGCCGAGCGGGTCGCCGTCACCGTGCCCGGCACGCCGCTGCGCGGCGCCGAGCACGTTGGCATGCCGCTGCGGACGGCGATCAGCACGCTGGACCGTCCCGCCCGCCGCGCCGAGGCCCGCGCGACCTTCGGCCTGGACCCCGGCCGGCCCACGCTGCTGGTCGTCGGCGGGTCGCAGGGCGCGGCCTCGCTCAACCGGGCCGCCGTGGGCGCCGCCGACGCGCTCACCGCCGCCGGGGTCCAGGTGCTGCACGCCCGCGGGCCCAAGAACACCGACGTGACCGTGTCGCCGCGCGCGCCCGGGCAGGCCCCCTACGTCGTCGTCGACTACCTCGAGCGCATGGACCTCGCCTACGCCGCGGCCGACCTGGCCCTGTGCCGGGCGGGCGCGGTCACCGTGGCCGAGCTGTCCGCGGTCGGGATGCCGGCGGTGTTCGTGCCGCTGCCCATCGGCAACGGCGAGCAGCGGCGCAACGCCCGGCCCGTCGTCGACGCCGGGGGAGGACTGCTGGTGGACGACGCGGACCTGTCGCCGTCCTGGATCGAGGAGCACGTCATCCCGATGGTCACCGACCCGGCCACGCTGGCCCGGTACGCCGAGCACGCCGCGGCCGCCGGCGCCCGGGACGCCGACGAGCGCCTGGCCGACATCGTGCTGGAGGTGGCCCGGTGAGCGAGCCCGTGCCGGCGCGGACGCGGCCGACGAGCGCCGGCGAGGAGGACGAGTGAGCGCGGCTGCGGTGGCGGCGTGGGCCGACCCGGTGCCGAGCCTCGAGGAGCTCGGCGCGGTGCACTTCGTCGGCATCGGCGGCGCCGGGATGAGCGGCATCGCCCGCATCCTGCTGGCCCGCGGCGTACGCGTCTCCGGCAGCGACCGCCGCGACACCCCGACGCTGCTGGCGCTGCGCGCGCTCGGTGCCCGGGTGGAGCTCGGTCACGACCCGGGCCACCTGGGGGACGCCGACACCGTCGTCGTCTCCACCGCCATCCGCGACGACAACCCCGAGCTGGCCGCGGCCCGCGAGCGGAACCTGCGGGTGCTGCCCCGCGCGGTGGCGCTGGCCGCGGTGATGGCCGGCAAGCGCAGCGTCGCGGTGGCCGGCACGCACGGGAAGACCTCGACGACCTCGATGCTCACCGTCGCGGTGCAGGCCTGCGGCGTGGACCCCTCCTTCGCCATCGGCGGCGACCTCAACGAGTCGGGCAGCAACGCGCACGCCGGCAAGGGCGACGTCTTCGTCGCCGAGGCCGACGAGAGCGACCGCTCCTTCCTGCTGCTGGCCCCGCACGGCGCGATCGTCACCAACGTGGAGGCCGACCACCTGGACAACTACGGCGACCTGGCCGCGGTCGAGGCCGCCTTCGACCGCTTCCTGCAGACGCTGGACCCGGCCGGCTTCCTCGTCCTGTGCGCCGACGACCCGGGCTCGGCGCGGCTGCGCACCGTGCCCACCCCGGCCCGGGTGCGCACCTACGGCACCGCCGAGGACAGCGACCTGCGGCTGGTCGACGTCGAGGTGGGCCCGGAGACCACCGCCTGGACCGCCGTGCTCGACGGCGAGGTGCTCGGCCGGGTGTCGATCCGGGTGCCCGGCGAGCACATGGCCCGCAACAGCGCCGCCGCGCTGCTGGCCGGGCTGGAGCTCGGCCTGCCCGCCGAGGAGCTGGTCACCGGTCTGGGCCGCTTCGGTGGGGTGCACCGCCGCTTCGAGCTCAAGGGCACGGTCGGCGGGGTGCGGGTGTACGACGACTACGCACACCACCCGACCGAGGTCGAGGCGCAGCTGCGCGCCGCGCGGGCGGTCGCCGGCGCCGGCCGGGTGGTCGTGGCCTTCCAGCCGCACCTGTACAGCCGCACGCGAGAGTTCGCCGCCGCGTTCGGTGCAGCCCTCGGCCTCGCCGACGAGGTCGTGGTCATGGACGTCTACGGCGCCCGTGAGGACCCGGTTCCCGGCGTCACCGGCGCGATGGTCGCCGACGCGGTCGCCCTCCCGGCCGAGCGGGTGCACTTCGAGCCGTCCTGGTCGGCCGCGGCCCCGGCGCTGGCCGAGCGGGCGCGCCCCGGCGACCTGGTGATCACCATGGGCGCCGGCAACGTCTCCATGGTCGGCCCGGAGGTCCTCGAGGCACTGCGGGCCCGACTGGCGCCGCCCGGCTCGCCGGACGGTGGCGACCCGGGGGGTCCCGCGCGGTGAGCCGTTCGGGGACCACCACCAGCGACCGCGCAGGCGGGGGGTCCTCGCGGGCCGGCGGCGAGCGCCGCCCTCGGGCCGCCCGGCGGAGGCCACGCGGGAGCACCCCGGCCGACCGGCGGCGACGGCTCCTGCTCCGCGGCGGCGTCGCCGCCGCGGTGCTCGGCCTGCTGGCCTGGCTGCTGTGGGGGAGTCCCGTGCTCGCCGTGGCCGACGTGCGGGTCGACGGCGCGGGCACGCTGACCGCCGCCGAGGTCGTCGACGTGGCGGGCATCGCCGAGGGGACGCCGCTGCTGCGAGTCGACGTCGACTCGGCCGAGACCCGCGTCGCCCGGCTGCCGCAGGTGGCCGGCGTCGAGGTGACGCGTGGCTGGCCGCGCAGCGTCGTGGTCACCGTGGTCGAGCGCGTGCCGGTCGCGGTGGTCGAGGAGTCCGGCACCCGTTCGCTGGTCGACGCCGACGGCGTGCTGTTCGACACGGTCACCGGCAACCCGCCGGCCGGGGTCGTGCCCCTCGACGTCGCGGACCCCGGCCCCGGGGACCGGGCGACCCGCGCGGCGCTGGCCGCCCTGGTCGCGCTGCCCGAGGACGTCCGCGGCGACGTGGCCGGAGCCCGGGCCCGCAGCGCGGAAGACGTCACGCTCACCCTCGAGGACGGCACCACCGTGCTGTGGGGGAGCGCGGAGGAGGCCGGCGCGAAGGCCGACACGCTCGTCGCGCTGCTCGGCCAGCTGCAGGCCGGGAACCTCGGGCCGGCCGGCACCATCGACGTCAGCACCCCCTCGGCGGTCGTCCTCCGGTGACAGGAGGACCCCGTCCTCTCCACTCCTCGTAGCAGGACCCGCCCTCCTCACCGCGAAGGACCCCGCCCTCCCCGCCCTGCGTCGAAGGACCCCGTCCTCCTCACCGCTCGCAGGCTCGCGGCGAGCCCCTGGACGGGGCCGACCCGGGACGGGGCCGCGGCGAGCCTCTGGACGGGGCCGGCGGACCCGCCGTGGGGGTGGCCGGGCCAGGTCCGGTGGGAGAGGGTGGCCCGGTGAGCACCGGGCCGGTCAGCCGCTTCCCCGTCCCCCTGCGCGACGAGCTGCCCGAGCAGCTGCGCGAGCGCTACGCCGAGGTGGAGGAGCGTTCGGGCTTCCTGCCCAACGTCTTCGCCGCGCTGGCCTGGCGCCCGGCCGAGGCGGCGGCCTTCTTCGCGCTGCACGACGCCCTCATGGACAAGGACACGCCCGGCCTGTCCACGGCCGACCGGGAGCTGGTCGTGGTCGCCACCAGTGCGGCCAACGACTGCCTGTACTGCGTCGTCGCCCACGGGGCCATCGCCCGGATCCGCGCCCGCGACCCGTACCTCGCCGACCAGGTCGCCGTCGACTGGCGCAAGGCGCCGGTGTCCGACCGGCTGCGCGCCGTCCTCGAGGTCGCCGTCCGGCTGGCGGTGGACCCCGTGGCGGTCACCGCCGCCGACCTCGACCGGCTGCGCAGCCATGGCCTGACCGAGGACGACGTGTGGGACGTCGGCGCGATCGTGTCGTTGTTCGCGCTGTCCAACCGGCTGGCGCACTGGGCGGCGATCCCGCCCAACGAGGAGTTCTTCCTGTTGGGCCGCGTCCCCCGCCGGTAGCCGGGACTGCGCTGGGTCGCCGGCCGGTGTCGCACCGTGTCCGCCGCCCACCTGCGGCGACACGCGCGGATCTGCGACACGCCCGGCGCCGCAGAACACTTCGGCGAGTTCCCGATGCCGGGCATGTCACCGCCCTCGACCTCGGCATGAGACGGCTCCGGCGCGGGTCGTCACCCACTGTGGTGCGGATGTGACCACCGCGTCGCCCGAGATCGGTGGGGACCCGCGTGTCCGACACGCCGGGCCCAGGAGGGTGCTTGTAGCGCCCGCGAGCGCCCACCTAACTTCGTGCGCGTCGACCCAGTTGACATAACTATAAGGCTTTACTTGAGGATGAGGGTCGAGGTCGGGAGCCCCACATGACACCTCCGCACAACTACCTCGCGGTCATCAAGGTCGTCGGCATCGGCGGCGGCGGGGTGAACGCGGTCAACCGCATGATCGAGGTCGGCCTCAAGGGGGTCGAGTTCATCGCCATCAACACCGACGCGCAGGCGCTGTTGATGAGCGATGCGGACGTCAAGCTCGACGTCGGCCGTGAGCTCACCCGCGGGCTCGGCGCAGGCGCGCAGCCCGACGTCGGCCGGCAGGCCGCCGAGGACCACCGCGAGGAGATCGAAGAGGTGCTCAAGGGCGCCGACATGGTCTTCGTGACCGCCGGCGAGGGCGGTGGCACCGGCACCGGCGGCGCGCCGGTCGTCGCCTCGATCGCCCGCAAGCTCGGTGCGCTGACCATCGGCGTGGTCACCCGCCCGTTCTCCTTCGAGGGCAAGCGGCGGGCCGTGCAGGCCGAGTCGGGCATCGAGGAACTGCGCAACGAGTGCGACACGCTCATCGTCATCCCCAACGACCGGCTGCTGCAGCTGGGTGACCGGAACGTCAGCGTCATGGACGCCTTCCGGACCGCCGACCAGGTGCTGCTGTCCGGTGTCCAGGGCATCACCGACCTGATCACCACGCCGGGTCTGATCAACCTGGACTTCGCCGACGTCAAGTCGGTCATGTCCGGCGCCGGGTCGGCCCTCATGGGCATCGGCAGCGCGCGCGGGGACAATCGGGCGCTGCTGGCCGCCGAGCAGGCGATCGCCAGCCCGCTGCTGGAGGCCTCGATGGAGGGTGCCCACGGCGTGCTGCTGTCGATCTCCGGTGGTTCGGACCTGGGCCTGTTCGAGATCAACGAGGCCGCTTCGCTGGTCTCCGACGCCGCACACGCCGACGCCAACATCATCTTCGGTGCGGTCATCGACGACGCCCTCGGCGACGAGGTGCGGGTCACCGTCATCGCCGCCGGCTTCGACGGTGGCAAGCCGGCGGGTCGCAAGGACACCGGCATCGCCTCGGTCCCGGCCGCCGCCCCGGTGGCCCCGCCGACCGCCCCGCGGATGCCGGTGCACCCGCAGCCGGTGGGCGGCGTCCCGACGGGGGAGCGGCTGGTCCCCCAGGCGCCGCAGGCGCAGCCGAACCCGCCGTCGACCTCGCAGCTGCCGGGCCGCGCGGCCGCCGGTGGCGGGATCACCGTGCCGCCGCTGCCGCCGGTCCCCGGCAACAACGCGAACACCGCCGCCGCGGGCCGGCGTCCGCTGTCCAACGAGGACTTCGAGGAGGAGCTCGACATCCCGGAGTTCCTGCGTCAGTAGAAGGACCCCCGTGCCCCCCACCACTCGCGAGCTCGTGGCGGGCCCCTGCACGGGGGCCGCACCCTTCCCCCCACGCCTCGCATGCTCGTCGCGGGCCCCGGGAGGGTGGCCGTTCCAGCACGGCACCTGGCTCGCGACGGGCCCCTGCACGGGGGCCGCACCGTGAGCTCCGCTTCGGCCGCCCCGCAGGCGGTGCGACCCCGACGGGTCGTCACCGACCGGCGGGGCGGCCGGTCCGTGTCTCCCTACGACTCGTTCAACCTCGGCGTCCACGTCGGGGACGACCCGGTCGCCGTGGCCGCCAACCGGGAGCGGCTGGCCCGTGAGCTCGGCGTCGCCGCTGACCGGCTGGTGTGGATGGACCAGGTCCACGGCACGCGGGTCGCCGTCGTCGACCGGCCGGTCGACGGCCCGCTGACCGGGATCGACGCCGTGGTCACCCGCACGCCGGGACTGGTGCTGTGCGTGCTGGTCGCCGATTGCGTGCCGGTGCTGCTCGCCGACTCCGCCGCCGGCGTGGTCGCCGCGGTGCACGCCGGGCGGGAGGGGGCCCGGCAGGGCGTCGTCCCCGCGACGCTGGCCGCCATGGCGCGGCTGGGCAGCCGCCCCGCCGACGTCACCGCGCTGCTCGGCCCGGCCGTCTGCGGCGCCTGCTACGAGGTGCCCCGGGCGATGCAGGTCGAGGTGGCCCGCGTCGCGCCGGCCGCGGCGGTCCGCACCCGCCGGGGGACGCCGGGACTGGACCTGCGGGCCGGCCTCGCCGAGGTGCTGCGCGGCGCCGGCGTCGAGCAGGTCGTGCACGACCCCCGGTGCACCGTCGAGGACCGCTTCCTCTTCTCCCACCGCCGCGACGGCGTCACGGGCCGCCAGGCCGGTGTGGTCTGGATGGGGTGATCCTGCACACCCGCGATCATGGCGCCGTGACCACCCGGGACCCCGTCGTGGTGGTCACGGCACCATGATCGCGGGTGTGACCTCTCCGGCCGACCGCCTGCAGGCCGTCCGTGACCGCATCGCCGCCGCGGCCCGCGCCGCCGGCCGCGACCCCGCCGACGTGCGGCTGCTCGCGGTGAGCAAGACCTGGCCGGCGGACGCCGTCCGCGAGCTCGCCGCACTCGGGCAGGCCGATTTCGGGGAGAACCGCGCCCAGGAGCTCACCGGCAAGGCCGCGGAGCTGGCCGACCTGCCGTTGCGCTGGCACTTCATCGGCCAGTTGCAGCGCAACAAGGCCGCCGCCGTCGCCCGGCTCGGGGCCGTCGTCCACTCGGTCGACCGGCTCTCGCTGGCCCGCGCCCTCGCCCGGGTCGGCGTCGAGACCGGACGGCCGGTCGAGGTCTTCCTGCAGGTCGACCTCGGTGGCCCCGAGGGGGAGCTGGCCGCCCGTGGCGGAGCCGACCCGGCCGAGGTCCCGGTGCTGGCCGACGCGGTCGCCGGAGAGGAGGGGCTCGTGCTCCGCGGGCTCATGGCGGTGGCCCCGCGCGGAGCGGCGCCCGGCCCCGCCTTCGCCCGCCTCGCGGCGCTCGCCGAGCGGATCCGGGCCGACCACCCCGGGGCGCGTGACCTCTCCGCCGGCATGAGCGCCGACCTCGAGGAGGCCGTCGCGGCCGGCAGCACCCTCCTGCGTGTCGGAACCGCGCTGTTCGGGACGCGGCCCCTACCCTCCCCGCAGGACGAGTCACACCAGTCACACGGGTCCCAGCAGCCCGGGTGACCACGCGCGCGGACGAAGAGGGGCAGGGCTGATGGCCGGAGCCATGCGGAAGATGGGCATCTACCTCGGGCTGGTGGAGGACGACGACGCCCGGGCCTACGGCCGGTACGACGCCCGCCCGGGGGACGCCGACCGCTACGACCGCCTCGAGGAGCGCCGGTACTCCCGGTACGCCGCGGAGGACGGCTACGCCCCCGACAACGGCTACGACGACCGCTACGACGTCGCGGACCGCTACGACTCCGACTACCCGGGCGACGGCTACCGCGACGGCGACCACCGGGGCGAGGACCGCTTCGCCGACCTCCCGGCCGACCTGCCGCCGGCGCCGGACCCCGAGCCGCTGGCGCTGCCCCGCCGCCCCGCGGCCAACCGCAACCTGGGTCTGGCGCCCAGCCCCGGTGGCTCCAGCGCCGCCCGTCTCGGCGGGCTGACCGGTGTCGGGTCGGTGCCCAGCCCGGCGACCGCCGTGTCCGGTCCCGTGGGGGCCGCCGGCCTCGCCGTCCGGGAGCCGGTCGCCGCCACGCCCGAGCCGGAGCCGGCGCCCGCACCGGCGCCCCAGTCGTACCGGATCACCACGCTGCACCCGCGCACCTACAACGAGGCGCGCCAGATCGGCGAGAGCTTCCGCGACGGCAAGCCGGTGATCATGAACCTCACCGAGATGGACGACGCCGACGCCAAGCGGCTCGTCGACTTCGCTGCGGGTCTGTCGTTCGGACTGCGCGGTAGCATCGAGCGCGTCACGAACAAGGTGTTCCTGCTCAGCCCGCAGGACGTCGACGTGACGGCCGAGGACAAGGCGCGGATCCGCGAAGGTGGGTTCGCGACCCGTCCCGAGGCCTGACACAGGACCGACCGGCACCCCGGGTGCCCTGGGACGAGCGAGGACCGTGGCACTCTTCTGGAACATCCTCTCGTCGGTCCTGCTCGTCTTCCTCGTGCTGCTCTTCGCACGTTTCGTCGTCGACTGGGTGATGGTGCTGGCGCGCAGCTGGCGCCCGTCGGGGCTGGTGGCGGCGGGTCTGGAGGTCGTGTACGCCACGACGGACCCGCCCCTCAAGGCGATCCGGAAGGTGATCCCGCCCCTGAACCTGGGGTCGATCCGCCTGGACCTCGCGTTTATGGTGCTTCTGATCGCCGTGTACATCCTGCGTGGCATCGTGAACAGCCTCGCGATCGGCGCCGCGTGACCGTTGTCCCCACCCGGGGCGGGGGTCCCGGTGGCCGGCCGGGGCCGGCCACCGCTCGTCCACCGTCGTCCCTGTCCCCGTTGTCCGACCCGAGGTGAAGTCGATGCCACTCACGCCTGCCGACGTGCACAACGTCGTCTTCAAGAAGCCGCCGATCGGCAAGCGGGGCTACGACGAGGACGAGGTCGATGCGTTCCTCGACGTGGTGGAGGCCGAGCTGGCCCGGCTGATCGAGGAGAACAACGAGCTGCGTTCAGGCTCGGCGACCGGTCGCACTCCGCGGGCCGTCGAGGTGCCGGAGCCCCCGGCGCCCGCGCCCGTGCCCGTCGCCGCGCCGCCGCCCCCGCCGGCGCCCGTGCGCGAGGACGACAGCGCCCGCGCGTCGCGGATGCTGGCGCTGGCCACCGAGACCGCCGACAAGTACGTGAACGAGGCCAAGGCCCAGGCCGACCAGATGGTCGTCTCGGCCAAGACCAACAGCGAGCGCATGGTCAGCGAGGCGCGGGCCAAGAGCGAGCAGATGGTCAGCGAGGCCAAGATGCGCGCCGACTCGATGATCGGGGACGCGCGCACCCGGGCCGACACCATGGAGCGCGAGGCCCGCACCAAGGCCGCCGCCCTCGACCAGGACGCCGAGCGCCGCCACGCCGAGGTCATGGGCTCGCTGGAGGAGAAGCGCAGCAGCCTGGAGCGCAAGATCGAGGAGCTGCGCACCTTCGAGCGCGAGTACCGCACCCGGCTGCGCTCCTACCTCGAGTCGCACCTGCGCGACCTCGACAGCCGCGGCTCGGCGGAGCCGGCGTCGAACAGCCGGCAGAACCAGCACGCCAGCGCCTAGCGCTCGTCGCCCGGGCCCCGGACACCCGTCCGGGGCCCGGGCGCGTTCCCGGCCCGGGGAGGGGTCGACGGCTGTGGTCCCGGTTACAGTCGGCAGGTGATCCTGGCTGCGGGTCTGCTGGTCCTGCTGGGCCTGGGACTGTTCGTCGGCGGCATCCTCACCGGCCTCGTCGCCCTCTACTGGGGGTGCGTGGCGGCGTGCGGGCTCGCTGCCGTCCTGCTCCTGGCAACCCGGCTGCGGACGGCCCGGGAGGCCCGCGACTTCGACCGGCGCGCGTCGGAGTCCGCGTCGAGGCCGGGGACGACGGGCCCGGCGACCGGAACGCGGCCGCCCGAGGCACCCCACTCCGCGCCGCGGCGGGTCGCGGACACCGCGCCCGCCGAGTCGACTGCCGCCGGCCCGGCCGGTGCGACGGCACTGCGGATGCCGGAGGCCGCACCCGAGCCGGCCGGTGCGACGGCACTGCGGACGCCGGAGCCCGAACCGGAGCCGTCGCTGCAGGAGCCGCCCGCCACCGTCCCGCCGACCACCGCGGTCGCGAACGGCCGAGCCGACGAGCAGGCCCTGGCCCGCCGCGGCGCCCACGAGCCCCCCGAGAGCTCCACGGACGCGACGACGGGGGAACCCGGCGAGGAGGACGTCGAGGTCACCGACCTGCTGCTCGTGGTCGACCTCGACGACGAGGTGCTGGTCGTCGACGAGCACCCGCGCTACCACCTGGCCGGCTGCCCGTTCCTCGACGGCCGCGACGGGATCGGCCTGCCCATGGCCGAGGCGCGCACCGACGGGTTCACGCCGTGCGCCACCTGCCGCCCGGTGCGGTACATCGCCGACACCGAGCGGGCCCGTCGGCAGGCCGCGCGCCGCAACTGAAGAAGGACCCCCTGCCCCCACCGGACAAGGACCCCGTCCTCCTCTCCCCTCGCAGGCTCGAGGCGAGCCTCGGGACGGGGCCGGCGGCGAGCCTCCGGACGAGGCCGATCCGGAGGCTCGCCACTCCGCTCAGGCGCCGGCGCGGGCCACCCAGAAGCGCGAGCCGGCCGGACCCTCGACGCCCTCGCCGTCCCCGGGCTGCTGCGCGTGCACCCGGACGGCGAGCACCTCGTCGGCGACCTGCGCACCGTGCTCGATCAGCGCCTGGGCCATCGTGTCGTCGGCGGTCCACCACAGCTGGATGCGGTCGCTGACGGCCAGCCCGCCGTTCTTGCGGGCCTCCTGGACCAGCCGCACGGCCTCGCGGACCAGGCCCGCCCGCTCCAGCTCCGGGGTCAGCTCCAGGTCCAGCGCGACGGTCAACCCGCCCCCGCTTGCCACGGTCCAGCCCTCGCGCGGGGTCTCGGTGACGACCAGGTCGCCGTCCTGCAGCGGCACGGTCGCGCCGTCGACCTCCACCGACGCCGTCCCGGCGCGGTAGGCGGCCACCAGGGCCGGCGCGTCGGCGGCGGCGACCGCCCGGGCCACCGTCTGCACCTGCTTGCCCAGCCGGCGGCCGACCGCGCGGAAGTCGACCTTCACGCTCACGTCGACCAGGTCGCCGCCGACCGCGGAGAGGTCCATCAGCTCGGCCACGTTGAGCTCGTCGGCGACCTCGGCCACCAGGTCGCGCGGCAGCTCCGCCCAGCCCGGGGCGGCCACGACCGCACGGGCCAGCGGCTGGCGGGTGCGCACCGAGGCCTTCGTGCGCGCCGAGCGGCCCAGCTCGACCAGCCTGCGCACCAGCGCCACCTGCTCGACCAGCGCGGCGTCGCGGGCGCCCTCGTCCACCTGCGGCCAGGCGGCCAGGTGCACGCTGTCGACCGCGTCCGTCAGCCCCGGAGCCACCGCCCGGGACCACACCTCCTCGGTGACGAAGGGCGTGAACGGCGCCATCAGGCGGGTCAGCACGTCGAGCACCTCGTGCAGCGTGGCCAGCGCCGCCGGGTCGCCGTCCCAGAAGCGCCGCCGCGAGCGGCGCACGTACCAGTTGGACAGGTCGTCGACGAACTGCGCGATCAGCCGGCCGGCGCCCTGGGTGTCGAAGTCCTCCAGCGCCGCGGTGACGCCCGCGGTGACGTCGGCGAGGGTGGCCAGCGCCCAGCGGTCCAGCAGCGGCCGCTCGTCCGGCGCCGGGGCGGGGCTCGAGAGCGGGTCCCAGCCGTTGGTCTCGGCGTAGAGGGTGAAGAAGCTGGCGGTGTTCCAGTAGGTGAGCAGCACCTTGCGGACCACCTCGGACAGCGTCTCGTGCCCGACCCGGCGGGCCGACCACGGCGAGCCGCCGGCCAGCATGAACCAGCGGACGGCGTCGGCGCCGTGCCGGTCCATCAGCGGGATGGGCTCGAGGATGTTGCCCAGGTGCTTGCTCATCTTCCGGCCGTCCTCGGCCAGGATGTGGCCCAGGCACAGCACGTTCTCGTACGAGTTCTCCTCGAACACCAGCGTGCCGACGGCCATCAGCGAGTAGAACCAGCCGCGGGTCTGGTCGATCGCCTCGCAGATGAACTGCGCCGGGTAGGCGGCCTCGAACTCCGCCTGGTTGCGGTACGGCGCGCCCCACTGGGCGAAGGGCATCGAGCCGGAGTCGTACCAGGCGTCGATGACCTGCGGCACCCGCCGGTAGGTGCCCTCCTCGCCGGGCCGCGTGAAGGTCACCTCGTCGATGAACGGCCGGTGCGGGTCCAGGTCGGACAGGTCGCGCCCGGTCAGCTCGGACAGCTCCGCCAGCGAGCCGACCACGAGCATCCGTGACGGATCCGCGTCGTTGCGCCAGACCGGCAGCGGCGTCCCCCAGTACCGGTCGCGCGACAGCGCCCAGTCGACGTTGTTGCGCAGCCAGTCGCCGTAGCGGCCCCACTGGATGGTCTCCGGGTACCAGTGCGTCTTCTCGTTCTCGGCGAGCAACCGGTCCTTGATCTGGCTCGTCCGGATGTACCAGGACGGCTGCGCGTAGTACATGAGCGGCGTGTGGCAGCGCCAGCAGTGCGGGTAGCTGTGCTCGTAGCGCTGCTCGCGGAGCAGGACGCCGCGCCGCTGCAGGTCCTCGACCAGGGCCGCGTCGGCGACCTTGAAGAAGTGGCCCCCGACCAGCGGGATCTCGGCCAGGAAGTGCCCGGTCGCGTCGATCGGGTTCACCACCGGCAGCCCGTAGCCGCGGCAGACGGCGAGGTCGTCGGCGCCGAACGCGGGGGACTGGTGCACCAGCCCGGTGCCGTCGTCGGTGGTCACGTAGTCGGCCAGGACGACGAAGTGCGCGTCGGCCTGCTCACCACCAGGGCCCTCGGGAAAGTCGACCAGCTCGAACGGCCGCTGGTAGTGCACCCGCTCCCAGTCCCGCCCGGTGGTGCGGGCCAGGACCTCGGCCTCCTCGCCCAGCACCGCCGCCAGCAGCGGCTCGGCGACGACGAAGGTGCCGGCGTCCGTGTGCGCCACGACGTAGGGAACGTCGGGGTGGACGGCGACCGCGGTGTTGCTCGGTAGCGTCCACGGCGTCGTCGTCCAGACCAGCAGATCGGCCCGGCCCGCCCACTCGCCGTCGGTGACCGGCAGCCGCACGTACACCGACGGGTCGGTGATCGACTCGTACCCCTGGGCGACCTCGTGGTCGGACAGCCCGGTGCCGCAGCGCGGGCAGTAGGGGGCGACCCGGTGGTCCTCGACGAGCAGGCCCTTGCCGTGCACCTGCTGGAGCGACCACCAGACGCTCTCGATGTAGGCCCGGTCCATCGTCCAGTAGGCGGTGGACATGTCGACCCAGTAACCCATCCGGCGGGTCAGGTCGCTGAAGGCGTCGACGTGCCGCATGACCGACTCGCGGCAGCGGGCGTTGAACTCCGCGATGCCGTAGCGCTCGATGTCGGGCTTGCCGGCGAAGCCGAGCTCCTGCTCGACGGCGATCTCCACCGGCAGGCCGTGGCAGTCCCAGCCGGCGCGGCGGGGCACGTGCCAGCCCTGCATGGTCTTGAACCGCGGGAAGACGTCCTTGAACGCGCGCGCCTCGATGTGGTGCGTGCCGGGTCGGCCGTTGGCGGTCGGCGGGCCTTCGTAGAAGTTCCACTGCGGCCGGCCGGCGGAGGCCTCCAGCGTGCGGGCGAAGACCTTGTCGGCCTCCCAGCGGCCCAGGACCTCCCGCTCCAGGGCGGGCAGGTCGACCTGAGGGGGCAGCGCACGGAAGGGGCCGGGTGAGCTCACCCCTCCATCATCCCCGAGCCCGCCACCCGGTCCGGACGCCGTCCCCGCGGCCGGGTCGCAGGACGGCGCTGGCCTCGGCGTACGGGAGACTGCGGAGGTGGACAGGGGCGCGCGGTGAACACGACGGTCACCGTCGCGCTCGCCGCGGGCGCGGTCGTCGTCCTCGTCGCGGCCGTGGCGCTCCGCCTGGCGGATCGGCTCGGACTGCCCAGCCTGCTGCTCTACCTCGCCCTCGGCGTGGTCATCGGCGAGAGCGGCCTCGGCGTCCAGTTCGAGGACTACCGCCTCACCCACACGCTGGCGTACGCCGCTCTCGTCGTCATCCTGGCGGAGGGCGGCCTCACGACCCGGTGGGGCGACGTGCGCCGGGCGATCGGGCCCGGGGTCGCGCTGTCCACCGTCGGCGTCGTGGTCAGCGTGGTGGTGACCGGGGCCGTCGGCGTCCTGGTCCTCGGCTACGACTGGGGCTTCGCCCTGCTGGTGGCCGCGGTCATCAGCTCGACCGACGCCGCCGCCGTCTTCGCGACCCTGCGGCGGCTGCCCCTCCCGCGGCGGTTGGCCGCGTCCCTGGAGGCCGAGAGCGGCCTCAACGACGCCCCGGTCATCCTGCTCGTGACCGTGCTGGCCGAGTCGCTCACCGGGGAGTCGACGCAGCCGTGGTGGCTGATCGGCCTGGTGGTGGCCGTCGAGCTCGCCGGGGGTGCCGTCATCGGGGTCGGGGTGGGCTTCGGGGGCGCGGCGCTGCTGCGCCGCGTCGCGCTCCCCGTGGCCGGCTTCTACCCCCTGGCGACGCTGGCGCTCTGCATCCTCGCGTACTCGTCGGCGTCGCTGGCGCACACGTCCGGCTTCGTCGCGGTGTACCTCTGCGGCCTGGTGCTGGGCAACGCCGCGCTGCCGCACCGGGCGGCGAGCATCGGGTTCGCCGAGGGCATGGCCTCACTGGCGCAGATCGGCCTGTTCGTCCTGCTCGGTCTCCTCGTGTCGCCGGGCCGGCTGGCCGACGCCGTGGGTCCGGCCCTCGTGATCGGTGGCGCGCTGCTGCTCATCGCCCGGCCGTTGTCGGTGGTGGCCAGCCTGGTGTGGTTCCGGTTCCCGTGGGCGCACCAGGTGTTCATCTCCTGGGCGGGCCTGCGCGGGGCGGTACCGATCGTCGCGGCCATCATCCCGCTGAACGCGCAGGTCCCCGGGGCGACGACCGTCTTCGACACGGTGTTCGTGCTGGTCGTCGTCTTCACGATCGTCCAGGGCTGGTCGCTGCCGTGGCTCGCGCAGCGGCTGCGGATCGCCACCCCCGTCACCCCCCGTGACGTGCAGGTCGAGGCTGCGCCCCTGGAGGAGCTGGATGCCGAGCTGATGCAGCTGACCGTGCCGGAGGGGTCGCGGCTGCACGGTGTCTACCTGCCGGAGCTGCGGCTGCCCGAGGACGCCGCGGTGGTGCTCATCGTCCGGGACGGCCGGTCGTTCGTGCCCGGCCCGACGACCCGGCTCATGCGCGGCGACCAGGCCCTGCTGGTCTCCGCGCGCGGGTCGCGGGCGGAGGCCGAGCGGCGGCTGCGCGCGGTCAGCCGGGCCGGCCGGCTGGCCACCTGGCGCGGCGAGTCCGGCGCCGCCTCCGGCACCGACTGATGGAGGACCGCTCACCTCCCACCCCGAGCGTGCGGGGGGCGCGGGCAGGAGGGTCCTCCGTCAGCCGTTGAGCTCGAGGGTCTGCATCGTGTCCGCGCGGACCTCGGCCAGCAGCGCCGGGTCGTCGTTGAGCCGGCGGCCGTAGGAGGGGATCGCCTCCTGCAGCTTCGGGCGCCACGCGGCGATCCGGTCGGGGAAGCAGCGCTCGAGCACGGTGAGCATCGCCGAGACCGCCGTCGACGCGCCGGGTGAGGCGCCGAGCAGACCGGCGATGGTCCCCTCGCCGCCGACGACCAGCTCGGTGCCGAACTGCAGCACACCGCGCCCGGTCACCGGGTCGCGCTTGATCACCTGGACCCGCTGGCCGGCGGTGACCATGTCCCAGTCCGCCTGCTCGGCCAGCGGTACGAAGGCGGTGAGCGTCTCGTGCCGGGCGCGGCGCGACTGGAGCAGCTCGCCGATCAGGTAGCGGGTCAGCGCCAGCTCGGTGCGGGCCACGCCCAGCATCGAGCCCAGGTTGTTCGGCTTGACGCTCAGCGGCAGGTCGAAGATCGAGCCGGCCTTGAGGAACCTGGGCGAGAAGCCGGCGTACGGGCCGAACAGCAGCGAGTGGTCGCCGTCGATGAGGCGCAGGTCCAGGTGCGGCACCGACATCGGGGGAGCACCCACGGCGGCCTGGCCGTAGACCTTCGCCTGGTGCGCCGAGACCAGCTCGGGGGAGTTGGTGTGCAGGAACATGCCACTCACCGGGAAGCCGCCGAAGCCGCGGATCTCGGGGATGGTGGCCTTCTGCAGCAGCGGCAGCGCGCCACCGCCGGCCCCGACGAACAGGAACCGGGTGCGGACGGTGCGCTCCTCACCGCTGACGGTGTCACGGACGGTCACCGACCAGCGGCCGTCCTCCCGGCGCTCGACGTCGGTGACCCGCTGGTCCACGTGCACGTGCACGCCGCGGTCCTCGGCGGCGCCGAACAGCAGCCGGGTCAGCGACCCGAAGTCGACGTCGGTGCCCGCGGCCGAGCGGGTCGCGGCGACCACCTGGTCGGCCGGGCGGCCGGCCATCACCAGCGGCACCCACCGGGCCAGCACGGCAGGGTCGTCGGTGTACTCCAGACCCTCGAACGCCGGCTGCGCGGACATCGCCGCGTGGCGGGTGCGCAGGTAGGAGCGGCCGGCCTCGCCGGTCACGAAGCTGACGTGCGGAACCGGGGTGATGAACTCCTTGGGCGACCCGGTCAGCCCCGAGCGGACCAGGTGCGACCAGAACTGCCGGGACACGGCGAACTGCTCGTTGATCGTCACGGCCTTGGTGACGTCGACCGAGCCGTCCGGGCCGGCGGGCGTGTAATTGAGCTCGCAGAGGGCCGCGTGACCGGTCCCGGCGTTGTTCCACGGGCGGGAGCTCTCGCCGGCCACCGCGGGCCCGGACTCGAAGACGGTGACGCTCCAGTCGGGGGCGACGACGCCCAGCAGCGACGCGAGGGTCGCGCTCATGACGCCGCCACCCACGAGGACGACGTCGGGGTCGGTGGCTGGGGCGAGATCGGTGGACACGACGGCCTTCCGGCTCGGGGGGAGGGTGCTGCCTTCCCAACTTCGACCAGCGGGCCTCCGAACATGTCACCCTCCGTGGTGAGATACGTCGCACTCCGCCATGAGATGAGTCACACCGAGCCGGGTTGCGGGTCCCGGCGGACGGCGGCGGGAGCTCCCCCCGGCCGCCGCTATCGTCGGGAGGACGGCGCCCACCGGCCGCGCCGCCCACCGCCAGGCCTTCGACCGAGGAGCTCTCCCTGCCCAGCCCCAGCGACGCCCCGGACGGACCGGGCGACCCCCAGGACGGCGCCGTCGCGGCCTCCGGGGACACCGCGGCACGCCGTCCCCGCACCCGGCTGCTGCTCCTGCTGGCGCTCGTGGTGCTGGCCCTCGACCTGGGCACCAAGCTGCTCGTCGTCGCCACCGTCGAACGCGGCGCGGACATCCGGTTGCTGGGCGGGGCGCTCTACCTGACCCACACCCGCAACACCGGGGCGGCGTTCTCCTTCGCCGAGGGCTTCACCGTCGTCTTCACGCTCATCGCGGTCGCCGTCGCGGTGGTCATCGTGCGCACCGCCCGCCGGCTGCTCTCCGCCGGCTGGGCCGTCGCGCTCGGCCTGGTGCTCGGCGGCGCGGTCGGCAACCTCGTCGACCGCGTCTTCCGCGAGCCGGGCTTCCTGCGCGGCGGCGTCGTCGACTTCATCTCGGTGTTCGCGCCGGACGGCGAGTTCTACCCGGTCTTCAACGTCGCCGACTCGGCGATCGTGTGCGGCGGGGTCCTTGGCGTGGTCCTCGCGCTGCGTGGCGTCGAGTTCGACGGCACGCGCAGCACCGGGGAGGACGCCGCGGCGCGCGACTGAAGAAGGACCCCCCTCCCACGCCTCGCGAGCTCGGCGCGGGCCCTGAGGGTGGCCGCTCCAGCACGTCACCACGCCCGGGCGGTGCTGCGTCGGGCCGTCGCCGCGACGGTCAGAATGGAGCCCGTGACGAACGCCGCCGGCCAGCACCGCGCGCTCCCGGTGCCCGACGGGCTCGAGGGCCAGCGCGTCGACCAGGCCCTGTCCCGGCTCTTCGGCCTCACCCGCGGCGCGGCCGCCGACCTCGCCGACGCGGGCGCGGTGGTCGTCGACGGCCGGGTGCGCGGCAAGGGCGACCGGATCACCGGCGGCAGCTGGCTGGAGGTCGAGCTGCCCCCGCCGCCCGGGAAGCCGGCCGCACCCGAGCCGGTCCCCGGGCTGACCGTCGTCCACGACGACGACGACATCGTGGTGGTCGACAAGCCCGTCGGCGTCGCCGCACACCCCAGCCCCGGCTGGGAGGGGCCCACCGTCATCGGCGGGCTGGCCGCGGCCGGCTACCGCATCGCGACCTCGGGGGCCGCCGAGCGGCAGGGCGTCGTCCACCGGCTGGACGCCGGGACGACGGGGCTGATGGTGGTGGCCAAGAGCGAGCGGGCCTACACCGCGCTCAAGGCGGCCTTCAAGCAGCGGACGGTCGAGAAGGGCTACGCCGCCCTCGTCCAGGGCCACCCCGACCCCTCCCGGGGCACCATCGACGCCCCGATCGACCGGCACCCCAAGCACGACTGGAGGTTCGCCGTCGTCCAGGGCGGGCGCCCGTCGGTGACCCACTACGAGGTCGTCGAGGCCTTCCCGGCCGCCAGCCTGGTCGTCATCCGCCTGGAGACCGGCCGCACCCACCAGATCCGGGTGCACTTCTCCGCGCTGCGCCACCCCTGCGTCGGCGACGCCACCTACGGCGCGGACCCGACCCTGGCCGCCCGGCTGGGCGTCTCGCGGCAGTGGCTGCACGCCGCGCGGCTGGGCATCCCGCACCCGGCCGACGGCCGCTGGACGGAGTTCACCAGCCCCTTCCCGCCCGACCTGGCCGGCGCGCTCGACATCCTGCGCGCCGAGTCCTGACGCCCGTGCGAGCGAGCCTGCGAGCTCGACCGTGACTCCGGTCGGGCTGCCCGGCTCGCTCGCCGAGTGGGGCCCGGCCGCGCTGTCCGCCGTCGTCGTCGCCGGCTACCTGGTGGTCGGTGAGCCGTTCGTCGGCCACGTGCTGCACCGCCGCTTCGAGGGCCGGCTGCGCACCGACGACGGCGCGCGGCGGTCCTTCTACGCCCGGCTGCTGCTGCTGGAGTGGGGCCTGGCGGTGGTCGCCCTGGTGGTCTGGCTGTCGGCACCCGGGGTGGACGCCGGTGCCGTGGGGCTGCGCTGGCCGCAGTCCTGGCCCGGCCCGCTGGCCGTCGCGGCCACCGTCGCCGTCCTCGGCTTCGTCGTCGTCTCCACGCGGGCGCTGCGTTCGGGCGCGCTGGCGCAGGCGGGCGCCGAGCTGCGCCGGCCGGGGGAGGGGCGGCACGCCGAGCCGGCCGTGCACGCCACCCTGGCGCTGCTGCCGCGGACGACGGCGGAGCGGCGGCTGTTCACGCTGGTCGGGATCACCGCCGGCGTCTGCGAGGAGTGGCTCTACCGCGGGTTCTTCCTCGCCGTGGTGGCGGCGGCCGGCGGGGAGCTGCCGACACCGGTCCTGGTGGCGATCGGCGCGCTGGCGTTCGGGCTGGCGCACGCCTACCAGGGTGTCGCCGGCATCGTGACGACCGGCGTCCTGGGCGGCGTGATGGCCGTGCTCTACCTGGGCACCGGGTCGCTGCTGCTGCCCGTCGTGCTGCACGCGCTGATCGACCTGCGCTTCCTGCTGGTCCCCGCGTCCGCGCTGCCCGACGCCGTCCGGAGGCCCACGTGAGCGAGCGGGCCCACGCATGGACGCAGCAGGGTGGCGCGAACGCGCCGACGAGCGCAGCGAGGAGGTCGCGTGGGTGCCCGGTGCGCCACGGCGGCCCGACCTCGCCGGTGACGGCTACGAGGAGCCCGGCACCGCGCACGTCCCGATGCGCCGTCCGCCCGTGTGACGGAGCGGTCCGACCGTGGCGAGACACCTTCCTGTCGGTCCCCCGGAGTAGACCTCCGTGGTGCGAGGATCGGGTCGCCCCCGGCCCGCACCCGGACCACAGCACCGCCGGTCTTCCCCGCCGGTCGCCCGCCGGATCCCCGACGGCCGGGCACGTACGACCTGTGAGGAGCACCAACGAACGTGAGCACCCCGTCGTCCGACTCGTTCGTGCACCTGCACGTACACACCGAGTACTCGATGCTCGACGGCGCGGCCAAGCTGCCCGAGGTCACCAGGGCCGCCGCCGAGCAGGGGATGCCGGCGCTGGCGATGACCGACCACGGCAACGTGTTCGGCGCCTACGACTTCTACAAGCAGGCCAAGGCCGCCGGCGTGAAGCCGATCATCGGCATGGAGGGCTACTACACCCCGGGCTCGCGCTTCGACCGGGCGCCGTTCGACTTCGGCGAGAACCTCATCGACGAGGACGGCGAGGGCGGCTCCTCCCGCGGCAAGGCCGCCTACACGCACATGACGTTGCTGGCCCGCACGACGGAGGGGATGCACAACCTCTTCCGCATCTCCTCGATGGCGAGCCTCGAGGGGCAGTACCGCAAGCCCCGGTTCGACCGCGACCTGCTGGAGCGCTACGGCACGGGCCTGATCGCCACCACCGGCTGCCCCTCCGGTGAGGTCAACATGTGGCTGCGGGCCGGCAAGCACGACAAGGCCCGGCAGGCCGCCGCCGACTTCCAGGACATCTTCGGCAAGGAGAACTTCTACGCCGAGGTGATGGACCACGGGCTGGCCATCGAGAAGAAGACCCGCCCGGCGCTGCTGGAGATCGCCGAGGAGCTCGGCATCCCGCTGCTGGGCACCAACGACCTGCACTACACGCACCGTGAGGACGCCGAGGCGCACGACGCCCTGCTGTGCATCCAGACCGGATCGCGGCTGAACGAGACCAACCGCTTCAAGTTCAACGGCGACGGCTACTACCTGAAGTCGGCCGCGGAGATGCGCGCGCTGTTCAGCGAGCTGCCCGAGGCCTGCGACAACACGCTGCTGGTGGCCGAGCAGTGCGAGGTGGAGTTCACAGAGGGCGCGGACCTGATGCCCCGGTTCCCGCTGCCACCGGGGGAGGACGAGACCTCCTGGTTCGTCAAGGAGGTCGAGCGCGGGCTGCACAAGCGCTGGCCGGGCGGAATCCCCGACCACGTGCGCAAGCAGGCCGACTACGAGGTCGGGATCATCACCCAGATGGGCTTCCCGGGGTACTTCCTCGTGGTCGCCGACTTCATCAACTGGGCCAAGGACAACGGCATCCGCGTCGGACCGGGCCGTGGCTCGGCCGCGGGCTCGCTGGCCGCCTACGCCATGGGCATCACCGACCTCGACCCGCTGGCGCACGGGCTGATCTTCGAGCGGTTCCTCAACCCCGAGCGCGTCTCCATGCCCGACGTCGACATCGACTTCGACGACCGCCGCCGCGGCGAGGTCATCCAGTACGTCTCGCAGAAGTACGGCGAGGAGCGGGTCAGCCAGATCGTCACCTACGGCACCATCAAGGCCAAGGCCGCGATCAAGGACGCCGCCCGGGTGCTCGACCGGCCCTACTCGGTGGGCGACGAGCTGACCAAGCTGATGCCCCCGGACGTGATGGGCAAGGGCATCCCGCTGTCGGGGGTCTTCGACCCGGCGCACCCCCGCTACAAGGAGGCCGCGGAGTTCCGCGCCCGCTACGAGTCCGACCCCGGCGCGGCCGAGGTCGTCGACCAGGCGCGCAAGCTCGAGGGCCTGAAGCGGCAGTGGGGCGTGCACGCCGCCGGCGTCATCATCGGCCGCTACCCGCTGATCGACAGCATCCCGATCATGCGGCGGGAGGCCGACGGCGCGGTCATCACGCAGTTCGACTACCCGACCTGCGAGACGCTCGGCCTGCTGAAGATGGACTTCCTGGGCCTGCGCAACCTCACGGTCATCGACGACGCGCTGCGCAACATCGTCGCGAACGGCAAGGAGCCGATCGACCTCGACGAGATCAGCAAGGACCTCACCGACCCGGCCACCTACGCGCTGCTGTCCCGCGGTGACACCCTCGGCGTCTTCCAGTTCGACGGCGGCCCGATGCGCTCGTTGCTGCGGCTCATGCGGCCGGACAACTTCGAAGACATCTCCGCCGTCGGCGCGCTCTACCGGCCCGGCCCGATGGGTGCGAACTCGCACACCAACTACGCGCTGCGCAAGAACGGCCAGCAGGAGATCACGCCGATCCACCCGGAGCTGGCCGAGCCGCTGGAGGACATCCTCGGCACGACCTACGGCCTGATCGTCTACCAGGAGCAGGTCATGGCGATCGCGCAGAAGGTCGCCGGGTACTCCCTCGGCAAGGCCGACCTGCTGCGCCGCGCGATGGGCAAGAAGAAGAAGTCGGTCCTGGACGCGGAGTTCGTCGGGTTCGAGGCCGGCATGAAGGAGCGCGGCTTCTCCGACGCGGCGATCAAGACGCTCTGGGACATCCTCGTCCCGTTCGCCGACTACGCCTTCAACAAGGCCCACTCCGCCGCCTACGGGCTGGTGTCCTACTGGACGGCCTACCTCAAGGCCAACTACCCGGCCGAGTACATGGCCGGGCTGCTGACCAGCGTCGGCGACGACAAGGACCGCCGGCCGATCTACCTGGCCGAGTGCCGGCGGATGGGCATCAAGGTGCTCCCGCCGGACGTCAACGAGTCGTCCTGGGACTTCACCGCCGTCGGTACCGACATCCGCTTCGGTCTCGCGTCGGTGCGCAACGTCGGGCACAACGTCGTCGACTCGATCCGCCGGGCCCGCGAGGAGAAGGGGGCGTTCAAGGACTTCCCCGACTTCATGCGCAAGATCGACACGGTGGCCTGCAACAAGAAGGTCATCGAGTCCCTGGCCAAGGCCGGGGCGTTCGACTCCCTGGGCCACTCCCGGCAGGGCATCGTCGCCGTCCACGCGCAGGCCGTGGACTCGGCGATGGCGCTCAAGCGCAAGGAGGCCGAGGGGCAGTTCGACCTCTTCGGCAGCTTCGGGGAGGGCGGCGACGACCCGTTCAGCGGGGCGCTGGACATCGCGATCCCCACGGCGGACTGGTCGAAGTCCGAGCGGCTGGTGTTCGAGCGCGACATGCTCGGTCTCTACGTCTCCGACCACCCGCTGCACGGCGTGGAGCACGTGCTCGCGGCCAACGCGGACACGCCGATCGCCGAGATCAACGCCGGCGGCGTCGAGGACGGCGCCAACGTCACCATCGCCGGCATCCTCACCTCGGTCGCGCCGCGGACCAACAAGCAGGGTGCGCCGTGGGCCATCGCGACCCTCGAGGACCTCGAGTCCGGCATCGAGGTGCTCTTCTTCCCGAAGACCTGGGCGGAGGTCTCGGAGAAGGTCGTCCGCGACCAGATCGTCGTGGTCAAGGGGCGGATCAGCCGGCGCGACGACCAGCCCTCGCTGTTCGGCTCCGAGGTGACCATCCCCGAGCTCACCGAGGGCGCGCGCGGCCCGGTGCTCGTGTCCATGGCGGCGGCCCGCTGCACCCCGCCGGTGGTCGAGCGGCTCCGCGAGGTGCTGGGCAGCCACCCGGGCACCACCGAGGTGCAGCTGAAGCTGGTCAACGGCAGCCGGGAGACCGTGCTGCGGCTGGACCAGGGGCTGCGGGTGCGGCCCAGCACGGCGCTCATGGGCGACATCAAGGCACTGCTGGGCCCGACCAGCGTCGCCCTGCTGTGAGCAGGGCCCCGGCCTCCTGGCAGATCCCGCCGCGCCGGGCGCCCCGTCGCCGGGGATGAGCCGCACAGCGCGGCGGGGTTGACTGGGGGCGTGGACAGCCCCCCCGCACCCGCCCCCGGCGGGCCGCCGCCCGTCCGCCCCGCCCGGTGGGGTGCCGGTGCCCCCTGGCCGGGGCGCGCCGAGCTGCGCGCCGACCTGCGCGGTTCGCTGGTGCTGGCCGGCGTCCTGCTGCTCGCCGGGCTGCCGGCCGGGCTGGTGTGGTGGGCGCTGGCCCCGCGGGCGACCTTCGAGGTCACCGCGGACGGCCCGGTCCCGGTCGGCGCCCCCTCGGTCGAGCTGCTGGTCGCC
The DNA here is from genome assembly GCF_900143215.1 of Geodermatophilus obscurus. Taxonomy (GTDB): domain Bacteria; phylum Actinomycetota; class Actinomycetes; order Mycobacteriales; family Geodermatophilaceae; genus Geodermatophilus; species Geodermatophilus obscurus_A. The sequence goes on from NZ_FRDM01000005.1 coordinate 253,386, forward strand.
GACGACGGCGTCTACACCCTCGTGCTGGCCGGCCTCGGCCTGGGAGCCGGGCTGGTCGCCTGGCGACTGCGCCGCCGCCGCGGGGTCGCGACCGTGCTGGCCCTGGCCGTCGGGACGGTGTTGGCCTCCCTCGTCGCCTGGCAGGTCGGCGAGCTGCTCGGCGCCGGGCCCTCGCCGGCCGAGCTGGCCACCGTCGGCACCCGGGTGATCACCCCGCTGCGGCTGGGCTCGCCGGCTGCGCTGGCGGTCGCCCCGTTCCTCGCCGTCCTGGCCTACGTGGTGTCCACGCTGCTCACCGCCGCCGAGGACCTCGACCGGCCCGATCCCGCGCCGGCCCGGCCGCCGGCCGGCGGCCCACTGCCCGAGACCACGGCCGCCGAGGACGCGCTGAGCGCCTAGCCGACGCCCGGACGGCCACCCCTCAAGGCCCCGACCCCGTCCTGGACGGGGCCTGGCGCGAGCCTGCGAGTGGCGGGGGCAAGGGGGTCCCTCAAGGGGAGGACGGGGTCCTTCCCCGGTGAGGGGACGAGGTCCCCTCAGTTGACGCCGCGCGGGCCGGTGAAGCGCTGCAGCGGTGCCGGTACCGCGCCGATCGTCTCCAGCAGCGTCAGCTCGCGGCGCAGCAGCCGGGACTCGGTCTGCAGCCGGCGGCGGGTGGCGGACTCGGCCAGCAGCGCCTGCCGGTCCTCGGCGGTCAACAGGGCGGCCGAGGCCACCAGGTAGGACAGCGCCCGAGGGTCCCCGGAGACGGCGTCGAGCAGGTCCGCGGTGTCGGGCTCCTCGCCGTCGACATCCCCGGTCAGCGTGGCCACGGCGGTGACGTAGCGGCCGAAAAGCGCGCCCACCCCGCGCACCAGCACGTCCATCGAGCCGCGCGCCACCTCCGAGACCAGGTCCTCGTGCCGGGGGTCGGCCGGCTCCCCGCCGGGCGCGGTCAGCCCCTCGTGGTCGCCGGCGGCCTCCTCGGCGGCCTCCTCCTCGGCGAGCCACTCGACCTGGGCCTGGAGGTACGGGGGGTCCTCACCGACCACGAGATCGAGCAGCCGGAACCGGTCCCCGCCGACGGCGACGATGCGGAACCCGCCGTCGGGCTGGGGCCGCACGGTCTGCAGCCGCGCGGTGCAGCCGACGTCGTAGAGGGCCTTGGCCGGGGCGACGTCCTCGACCTCCCAGCCCTGCCGGATGGCCACGACGCCGAAGCAGCGGGCAGCGCCCTCCGGCAGCTCCAGCAGGTCGCGCACCAGTCGCCGGTAGCGCGGCTCGAACACCTGCAGCGGCAGGACCACCCCGGGGAAGAGCGGCGTCCCCAGCGGGAAGAGCGGGATGACGTCCACGGCAGGCGAGCCTACGGGTGGCCGGTGCCCGGACCGGGCAGCGCGCCGGGCCGCGGACCCCCGGCGGCTATCCTGGGGTGTTCCATCCCCACCCCGGAGGTCCGCCCGTGCTCGCCCGCATCGACCTGCGTGGATCCACCCTGCCGGGGGTGCGTGAGCTCGCCGGCCTGCTGCCCCGCGCCGCCACCGACATCGACTCTGTGCTGGCCACGGTCCGGCCGCTGTGCGAGGACGTGCGGGTGCGCGGCGCCCGGGCCGTCCGCGAGATCACCGCCCGCCTCGACGGCGTCGACCTCGAGGACTTCGCCGTTCCTCAGGAGGCGATCGACGCCGCGCTGGCCGGGATCGACCCCGCCGTCCGCGCCGCGCTCGAGGAGGCCATCGCACGCGTCCGGAAGGTGCACGCCGACCAGCGCCGCAGCGACGTCACCACCGAGGTCGTCCCCGGCGGCACGGTCACCGAGCGTTGGCTGCCGGTGCGCCGCGTCGGCCTGTACGTGCCCGGTGGGCTGGCGCCGCTGCTGTCCAGCGTGGTCATGAACGTCGTCCCCGCGCAGATCGCGGGGGTGGAGTCCATCGCGGTCGCCTCCCCGCCGCAGCGCGACCACGGCGGCCTGCCCGACCCCGGCGTCCTGGCCGCGTGCGCGCTGCTCGGCGTTCCCGAGGTCTACGCCGTCGGCGGGGCGCAGGCCATCGCCGTCTTCGGCTACGGTGCCGGCTCCTGCGAGCCGGTCGACATGGTCACCGGCCCGGGCAACATCTACGTGACGGCGGCCAAGCGGCTGCTGCGCGGGCTCATCGGCATCGACTCCGAGGCCGGCCCGACCGAGGTGGCGATCCTCGCCGACGAGACCGCCGACCCGGTGCACGTCGCCGCCGACCTGATCAGCCAGGCCGAGCACGACCCGCTGGCCGGCGCGGTGCTGGTCACCGACAGCGAGGCGCTCGCCGACGCCGTCCTGGACCTGGTGCCCGGGCAGGTCGCGGCCACCAAGCACTCCGACCGGATCACCACCGCGCTCGACGGCAGCCAGTCGGGCATCGTCCTGGTGGACGACGTCGACGCGGGTCTGCGCGTGGTCGACGCCTACGCCGCGGAGCACCTGGAGATCCAGACGCGCGATGCCCGCACGGTGGCGCTGCGGGTGCGCAACGCCGGAGCGGTGTTCGTCGGCGCCTGGTCGCCGGTCTCGCTCGGCGACTACATCGCCGGCTCCAACCACGTGCTGCCCACCGGTGGCTGCGCGCGGCACTCCAGCGGCCTGTCGGTGCAGTCGTTCCTGCGCGGCATCCACCTGGTCGAGTACGGCGAGCAGGCGCTGGCCGACGTCGCCGGGCACGTCGACGCCCTCGCCGGTGCCGAGGACCTGCCCGCGCACGCTGCCGCTGTCCGGGTTCGGCAGCGCTCGTGACCGACCTCGAGGAGCTCCCGCTGCGCCCGGAGCTGCGTGGCCGCACGCCCTACGGCGCGCCGCAGCTGCAGGTCAAGCACCGGCTCAACACCAACGAGAACCCGCACCCGCTGCCGCCGGAGCTGCTGGCCGACCTGGGCGAGGCGCTGGGGCACGCTGCGCTGGAGCTCAACCGCTACCCCGACCGGGACGCACTCGCGCTGCGCCGCGACCTGGCCGCGTACCTCACCCGCACCAGCGGGGAGGCGGTCGAGCCGGCGCAGGTGTGGGCGGCCAACGGCTCCAACGAGGTGCTGCAGCAGGTGCTGCAGGCGTTCGGCGGGGCCGGGCGGACGGCGCTGGGCTTCACGCCGTCCTACTCGATGCACCCGATCATCTCAGCCGGCACCGGCACCGCCTGGGCCGACGGGCACCGCCGCGAGGACTTCACCATCGACGCCGCGCAGGCCGCCGCCCAGGTGCGCGAGGTGCGCCCGGACGTCGTCTTCGTGACCAGCCCCAACAACCCGACCGGCACCGCGGTGGCCCTGGAGACGATCACCACCATCTACGACGCCATGTCATACGGCCACGGACGCGCCGGCGTGGTGGTCGTGGACGAGGCCTACACCGAGTTCGCCCGCACGGGTACGCGCTCGGCGCTCACCCTGCTGCCCGGGCGTCCGCGGCTGCTGGTCAGCCGCACGATGAGCAAGGCGTTCGGGATGGCCGGCCTGCGGCTGGGCTACCTGGCCGCCGACCCGGCGGTCGTCGACGCGCTGCAGTTGGTGCGGCTGCCCTACCACCTGTCGTCGCTGACCCAGGCGGCCGCGCGGACGGCGCTGGCGCACACCGACGCGCTGCTGGCGACCGTCGACGCGGTCAAGGCCGAGCGGGACCGGATCGTCGCCGCGCTGCCGGGGATGGGGTTGACCAGCGTCCCCAGCGACGCCAACTTCGTCCTCTTCGGCCGATTCGCCGACGCCCCGGGCGCGTGGAAGGCGCTGCTCGAGCACGACGTCCTCGTGCGCGACGTCGGGCTGCCCGGCTGGCTGCGGGTGACGGCCGGGACGACCGAGGAGACCGATGCCTTCCTCACCGCGCTGGGTGAGGTCGTGCGTGAACAGCACCTGGGAGACTCGAGGGCATGACCCGCACCGCACGCGTCGAGCGCGAGACCAGCGAGACCAAGCTCGTCGTCGAGCTGGACCTCGACGGCACCGGCACCAGCTCGATCAGCACCGGGGTCGGGTTCTACGACCACATGCTCACCTCGTTGTCCAAGCACAGCGGCATCGACCTCACCGTGCGCGCCGACGGCGACCTGCACATCGACGCCCACCACACGGTGGAGGACGTCGCCATCGCGCTCGGCCAGGCGTTCGCGCAGGCGCTGGGGGACAAGCGCGGCATCACCCGCTACGGCGACGCGACGATCCCGATGGACGAGGTGCTCGCGCAGGCCGCCGTCGACCTCTCCGGGCGGCCGTACTTCGTGCACTCCGAGCCCGAGAACATGACGCCGATGATCGGGCCGGACTACCCGACGTCGCTCACCAAGCACGTGCTCGAGTCGTTCGCGTTCAACGCGCGGATCAGCCTGCACGTGCGGGTGCTCTACGCCGGCCGCGACGCCCACCACATCGTCGAGGGCCAGTTCAAGGCGCTGGCGCGGGCGCTGCGGGCCGCGGTGGCGATCGATCCGCGGGTGACCGACGTGCCGTCGACCAAGGGCGCTCTGTAGACCCGTGTCCGTGCTTCGCTGCCTCGCGTGACCTTCGCCGTCCTGCTGCTCGTCGTCGGCGGCTTCCTGCTCGGCGGGGCGTACAGCATCTGGAAGGCCGACTCCGACACGGAGGGCCGCACCGGCCCGCAGGTCGCCTTCGCCGTCCTGCTGCTGGTCGCGGCGGTCATGGCGACGGTGTCAGGCGTCCTCCGGCTGGTGTGAGCGCCGAGGGGCGGTTCCTCGACGTCGTCCGCGCCGACCCGACGGGAACCGCGGTGCTGCAGCGCGCCCCGCAGCCGGACGTAGCGGACGAACGAAGGATCCTCGCCCCATCCCTCGCATGCTCGGGCTCCGCGTGTACGCACCGCACGGCTGCGACGACCTGTTCACGCTCGTCGCGCGTCCCAACCCACGGGTCCCAGCACGGGTGAGGAGCCGCGCACACGGGCAGTCGGCAGCCGACCGGTGCCCGGGGGTGGGCATCGGTCGGCTGCCGGCTGGGATGGGCGTCAGGTCAGGCAGCAGTGACGAGTGGTGGGCCGGTGCGGCCCGGTCCGGTGCGGATCTCGGTGCCGTCGGGTCGCCAGGTGCGCCATCGGCCATCGGGTTGTCGCTCGACGCGGAAGCCGTGGTGGACCTTGGTGTGGTGCCGTTCGCGCAGCAGTGCCGAGTTGGCCAGCGACGTCTCACCGCCGTCGATCCAGGCGATCAGGTGGTGCACGTCGCACCACCAGGTCGGGGCGCCGCAGCCGGCGAACACGCAGCCGCCGTCGCGCACCTCCGCGGCGCGGCGCAGGTGCGGTGGCACCAGCCGCACGCTGCGGCCGACGTCCAGCGGCACCCCGTCCGGGCCGATCACGATCCGGGTGATGTTCCCGTCGCAGGCGATCCAGCGGGCCCGGGCGGCGGAGATCGTCGCGCCGAACCCCATCTGCGCGGCGCCCCGGCCGGTGGCCGGGTCGGCCAGGTCCTCGATCCCGATCGTGACGATCACCTGGGGCTTGTGGCCGCGCAGGATGGGCAGACCGCCGGAGGCCAGGGCGTTGTCGGCCAGCTGCACCAGCGCATCGGCCAGCCGCTGCGCGCGGGTGCGCTCGTCCCCGGCGCACCGGCCGGCCTGCACCACCGCCTCCAGCGCCGCCTGCAGCCTCTCCCCACCCACCGCGTCCAGGTCGAACCGGCCGGTGATGCTGCCGTCGGCGTGCTTGGCCATCACCAGCCGCCGCCCCTCGGTGGGATCGGGCTCGGGCCCGTCGGCGTCGAGGCGGTCCAGGTAGTGCTGCACCGCCTGGGCGGTGTCCGCGTGCGGACGGGTCACGGCCACGTCGGTGAGCAGCTCATCCACCGCGGCCAGGTCCACGTTCTGCGCGGCGGCGCGGGCGAGCTGGTCGGGCTCGGCCACCCGGCCGATCAGCGCGGCCTGCTCGCCGGTCACCGCACCGGCGGCGAACGCCGCCAGCGCCGGCAGGTGCTGAAGCGCACGCCCGGCGCGGACCACCCGGGCGGCCTCGGCGGTCGACAGGTGCCCGTGCCCACGCAGCCAGGAGCCCATGGACGTCAGCCCGTCGACCTCCGCGGCACCGGACACCTCGCACTCGCGCACCGTGCGGGCCACCTCGGCGGCCAGCCGGTTCTGCGCCACCAGCAGCGGACCCAGCCGGTCCAGCAGCACCGGGCCGAACAACGGCGCCAGATCCTCGCCGGCGAGCGCGTCGAGGGCAGCCAACAGGTCGTCCACGACACCTCCCCACCGACTCGATCACCTGTTCGAAGCCTAGCGAGCCCGGGGACGTCACTCATCCCGAATCC
>NZ_FRDM01000030.1 GCF_900143215.1 Geodermatophilus obscurus
GCCCCCGCGCGCCGCGACCCCCGCGCTCCTCCGGCCCCCGCGCGCCGCGACCCCCGCGCTCCTCCGGCCCCCGCGCGCCGCGACCCCCGCGCTCCACCCCTCCACGCCATGACGCCGCGGTCGTTCCTCCTCACCCCGGAACTCGGCGACTACGTGCGGGCCGGCTCCGAGCCGCCGGACGACGTCGTCACCGACCTGCTCGCCGAGACCACGGCGCTGGCCGACCGCGGCGAGGTGCCGCCGACCTACCAGATCGCGCCCGAGCAAGGCACCTTCATGCAGCTGCTCACCCGCGCCCTCGGCGCTCGCCGGGCGATCGAGATCGGCACCTTCACCGGCTACTCCGCGCTGTGCGTGGCCCGCGGGCTGCCCGAGGACGGCTCGCTGCTGTGCCTGGACACCAGCGAGGAGTGGACGGCGGTGGCCCGGCGGTACTGGACCCGCGCGGGGCTGGCCGACCGCATCGAGCTGCGGCTCGGCGACGCGCACGAGTCGCTGCGCGCGCTGCCGGCCGAGCCCACCTTCGACCTGGCGTTCGTCGACGCCGACAAGACCGGCTACGCCGACTACGTCGACCAGCTGCACCCACGGATGACCGGCAACGGCGTCGTGCTGCTGGACAACACCCTGCGCGGCGGCCGGGTGCTCGACCCGCAGAGCGACGACGACCGGGCGCTCGTCGAGCTCAACGCCGCGCTGGCCACCGACCCCCGTTGGGAGACGGTGCTGCTGCCGCTGTCCGACGGCCTGACGATGCTGCGGCGCCGATGAGCGCACCGGACACGCCGGCCAGCTGGGCGGTACGGGTGAGCCGTCCCGACGGGGCCTGGCGGGTGGAGCTGCTCGCCGCGGACGCCGGGGACGAGCTGCCGGCCCTGGAGCGGGCGCTCGGCGACCCGGGCGCCGGGGACTGGCCCGGGCCGTTCGTCGTGGTCGTCGACTCGCGGCTGTACTTCGTCGTCCTCCGGCACGGACCCGGCGGGCTGGTGCGGGCGCTGGTCTCCGACGCCACCATGCAGGAGTGGCTGCTCGCCGCCGAGGTGGTGGAGCGGTACGGCATCGCGGTCGACGCCGAAGGGGCGTTCGACGACGACGAGACCGGCTGGCCCGGCGGCGACCTGGACGTCTTCGCCGACGACGGGCTGTCGGCCGAGCAGCTGCGGGCGATCGTCACCGCCGACGACCTGTGGGCCGACGAGATGGTCGCCGCGATCGCCGCGCGGCTGGGCTTCGCCGACGAACTCGCCGCGGCGGTGACCCCGTGAGCGGCTCCGCCGTCCCACCGGCTCCGCCGGGCAGGAGCGAACCCGAGGACCCCGTGAGCGGCTCCGCCGTCCCACCGGCTCCGCCGGGCGGGAGCGAACCCGAGGACACCGTGAGTGCTCCGGCGACCGCGGTCGTCTTCGACCTCGGCGGGGTGATCACCGACAGCCCGATGACCGCCTTCGCCGCCTACGAGGCCGAGGCCGGGCTGCCCGAGGGTCTCATCGTACGGCTGAACAGCACCGACCCCGACACCAACGCCTGGGCCCGGTTCGAGCGCAACGAGCTCGACGCGGCCGGGTTCACCGACGCCTTCGAGGCCGAGGCCCTGGCCGCGGGGCACCGGCTGGACGCCCGGAGGGTGCTGGCCGCGCTGGCCGGCGAGGTGCGCCCGCAGATGGTCGAGGCGGTGCGGCGGCTGCGGGCGGCGGGGCTGCCGCTCGCGCTGCTGTCGAACAACGTGACGCCGATGGAGCGCACCGGCCGGCTGGGAGAGCTGCTGGAGCTGTTCGACGCGGTGGTGGAGTCCTCGGTGGAGGGCGTGCGCAAGCCCGAGCCGGAGATCTACCGCCGCGCGCTGGCCCGGCTCTCGGCGGCGGTCGGCCGGGACCTCGCCTTCTCGGACTGCGCCTACCTCGACGACCTCGGCATCAACCTCAAGCCGGCCCGCGCGATGGGCATGCACACGGTCAAGGTGACCGACCCGGCCGCCGCGCTCGACGAGCTGTCGGCGCTGGTCGGCATCGAGCTGCGGGGCGGCGCCGGGTCGTGACCCCCACGCCGGCCCACCCGTCCCCGCACTGCTCCGCCGCCGAGTGCCCGGGCACCCGGCGACGGAGCACCCCGGTGGGGACGCCATGACGGTGGACGTCGAGGCCGCGATGGGCCGCGCGCTCGAGCTGGCCGCGGCCGCCGTCGAGTGGGGCGACACGCCGATCGGCGCCGTCGTCCTCGGGCCGGACGGCGCGGTGCTCGCCGAGGCGGCCAACGAGCGGGAGAAGCAGGGCGACCCGACCGCGCACGCCGAGGTCCTGGCGCTGCGCGCCGCCGCGCGGGTGCACGGCGACGGCTGGCGGCTGACCGGGACGACGCTCGTGGTCACCCTCGAGCCCTGCACCATGTGCGCCGGCGCGAGCGTGCTGGCCCGCGTCGGCCACGTCGTCTACGGCGCCGACGACCCCAAGGCGGGTGCGGCCGGATCGCTGTGGGATGTCGTCCGCGACCGGCGGCTCAACCACCGTCCGCAGGTCACCGGCGGGGTCCGGGCCGAGGAGTCCGCCACGCTGCTGCGCGCGTTCTTCCGTCGTCAGCGGGGCCTGTAGTCTGGTCGACGGTGGCGTGTCCGAGCGGCCGAAGGAGCACGCCTCGAAAGCGTGTGAGGTGCAAGCCTCCGTGGGTTCAAATCCCACCGCCACCGCAGATCGACGGCGGCGTCCCGACTCCGGGGCGCCGCCGTCGCGATTCCGGCCCCGTCCAGGGCACCGCCCCGAGCCTGAGAGGGGTGGGGAGGACGGGGTCCTTCATCACGCGACCAGGTCCAGGTCGACCAGCCAGTCGCCGTCGTCGTCCCGCACCAGGCGGACCTGGTGGCGTTCGGTCTGTTCGCGCCCGTCGGCCCCGGTGAACTCGACCTCGGTCGTGGCCGTGACGACGCCGTCCTCGGCCTGCTCCGCGCCGCGCACCTCCCGCAGGTCCACCTCCTCCCACGGTGCCCAGAAGTCGCGGTAGTAGCTCCGGCTGGCCTGCGACCGCAGGTACGGACCGGTCATGTCGTAGGCGGCGTCGGGGTCGTCGGGGAGCAGTCCGTAGTACTGGTCCAGCGTCTCCTCGACGACCTCGGCCGGGTCCTCGGCCGGCTCGTCGGACGACGGTTCGCTCGACGGCGTGTCCGTACCGGTGGACGGCGTCGGCTCGGTGTCCGGGGTCTCCGGCGCGGGAGCGTCCTCCGCGGGGGGCGTCGCGTCGTCGACGGGCGGCGACGACGCCGGAGCGGCGGCGCTGGACCCGGCGTCGCCCCGCGTGCTGAGCCAGAGCCCGCCGCCGAGCAGCAGGACGGCGAGCAGCAGCAGTGCGGCCAGCAGCGGCCCGCGGCGCCGCCGGGGGCTCGGCGCCGGGGCGGCGGCGGGAGGCCGGTCCTCCGCCTGGCGAGGCGGAGGCGGCGTGCGCGGCCCGGCGGGGGAGACGTGGACGGCGGTGCCCGGGTCCCGGTACCCGGCGGCGGCCGCGGCGCCCGCTCCCGCGGCCGGCACCGCTCCGGTACCCAGCTCCTCGGTGCGCGCCCGGTTGCTCGAGGACCGCAGCTTGGTGCGCGCCAGCAGCACGGTCGTCGGGTCGCCGTCCCGGCCGACCGCCAGCCGGGCGAGCTCGTCGCGGGCCTCGGTCGTCGTCGGCCGGTCCGCGGGGTCGACGGCCAGCATCCGCATCAGCGGCGCGGTCATCGAGCCGGCGCGGCGCGGGGGGATCAGCTCGCCGCCCGCGACGCGGTGCAGCAGCCGCAGGGCGTTGTCGTCCATGCCGAACGGCGGCTGGCCCTCCAGGCAGGTGTAGAGCGTCGCGCCGAGGGAGAAGACGTCGCTCTCCGCTGTCACCTCCCCGCCGCGGGCGACCTCGGGGGCCAGGAAGGCCGGGGTGCCGGTGATCTGGCCGGTCTGGGTGAGGGTGACGTCGTCGCGGGCGTGCGAGATGCCGAAGTCGGTGATCTTCACCAGGCCCTCGACCCGCGGCCCCTGCCCGATGAGGACGTTGGCCGGCTTCACGTCGCGGTGCACGATGCCGGCCGCGTGCGTGGCGGACAGGGCGTCGGCCACCTGGGCACCGATCTGCGCGACCTGGTCGACCGGCAGGACGCCGTCCTGGTGCAGCACCTCGGCCAGGCTGCGGGAGGGCAGGTACTCCATCACCAGCCACGGCGCGCCGTCCTCGAGGGCGACGTCGTAGACCGCGACGGCGTGCGGGTGGGACAGCCGCGCGGCGATCCGGCCCTCCCGCAGCGCCCGTTGGCGCTGCTGGGCGATGACGGTCTCGTCGGCGGTCGGCGGCGGGAGCACCTGCTTGACGGCGACCTGACGTCCGAGCACCTCGTCGGAGGCCAGCCAGACGGCGCCCATGCCGCCTCCGCCGATGCGCTCGACCAGGCGGTAGCGCCCGGCCACGACGTGGCCGGGTCCGCTCACCGTGGATCCCCCCTGTTCGCCGCCGGCACCGGAGCCGCGGTCAGACGCCGGTCGGGACGCCGTACCGGCGGGCGTACTCCTCCTGGGCACCCGCGGGCAGGACGTCGTAGAGCTCGCCGAGCTCCTCGACCACGTCGGAGGAGAGGTCGTCGAAGAGGCGCTGCCAGGTCGGGGGCTCGTCGTAGCTGCGGGTCAGCAGCAGCTCCCAGGCGCGCGTCTGCCGGTCCCGCTTGCTGCGCTCGGCGACGAACTCCGAGAGGTACCGGTCCTTGGCGGCGTCCTTCTCCTCCTTGGTCGCCGAGGCCGGCAGCTCCGAGGGGTCGGCTCCCTTGAGCACCGCGACGATCGCCTCCACGACGTCGGGCCGGAGCCGGTCGGTCTCGCTCATGGGGGCTGCTCTCCTGTCGTCGGCGCGTCGCCGGTCCGGCGCAGCCCCCAGCGTGCCCTGAGGGAGGGAGGCGTAACCACCCCGTACCGCGCCCCGGGTACCGCGGCTGACCGGCCGCACCCGGCCCGGTACCCTGACGGGCGCAGCTGGAGGATTCGCCTAGTGGCCTATGGCGCTCGCTTGGAAAGCGGGTTGGGGGCAACCCCTCGGGAGTTCGAATCTCCCATCCTCCGCAGCAGAGGCCGGGCTCCGCACGGGGCCCGGCCTCCGTCGTCCCCGGGTCCCGGTCGTGCGGTCCCGACGGCCCCCGCTCGGCCGCGGCGGCGAGCAACTGGTGGCGGATCAGGTCAGCCCGTGGTGCTCCCGGTGAGCCGGGGCGTCATGGCACGCAGGATGGCGGGGGGTGCGCCCGGCCTCCGCTCCGTTCCTCTACACTCGTGGGCAGACCCCTCGTGTGGCGTCACCCTGTGAACCTCCCCAGGGCCGGAAGGCAGCAAGGATAAGCGGGCTCTGGCGGGTGCGCGGGGGGTCCCTTTCTCTCCGGACGCAGGCGTGGGATCGCCGATCCCGCTCGCTCCGGGCGCACCCGTGCGAGATCGCCGCTGCCCTTCGGGAAGTTTTCGGCCGGCGGCCGTGGACCGACTTCTGCCCGTCCTGCGGCGAGCGTGCCCGTGACGACCCGTGACGAACGGGCGGCGCCACAGGCCTTGCGCCCGGTGTGATCTCCAACACAATCGACGCCGTGTCCACACCCGGACTGGACCTGGCGTCCACATCTGCAGGTTCGGCCAAGGCGCTGGTCAAGGGACTGGCGCTCGTCGAGCACGTCGCGGAGAGCGACCGCCCTCTGCGCCTGGTCGACCTCGTGCAGGTGAGCGGGGTCCCCCGCCCCACGGCTCTGCGGTTGCTCGACGTGCTGTGCCGAGCCGAGGTGCTCCGGGTGGACAGAACCGGTACCTACACCCTCGGTCCTCGGGTGGCGGCATGGGGTCAGTCCTTCCTCGACCGCCTCGACCTGCGCGCGCAGGCCGCGGAACTCATGGAGGAGCTCGTCGAGATCAGTGGCGAGACCTGCTTCCTCGGCGTCCTCGACAGGTCCCAGGTGCTCTACGTGGCGGCCGTGAACAGCCCGAAGCCGGTGCGACCGGCGGCGCGACCGGGCTCGCGGAACCCCCTGCACTGCACCGGCATCGGCAAGGCCCTGCTCTCCGGGCTGACCGACGCGGAGGTCGAGGAGCTGCTGGTGGAGCCCTTGGAGCGGCGCACGGAGAACACGCTCACCGACCCTGCGGCCGTGCTGGGGCAGGTGCGTGGGGTCCGGGAACGCGGCTTCGCCATCGACGAGATCGAGAACGAGGAGGGGGTGCGCTGCGTCGCCGCCCCCGTCCGGGACCACACCGGCTCCGTCGTCGCGGGGCTGTCGGTCTCGGCCCCCGCCTACCGGTTCTCGACCGACGACGTCCGACGACTGGCGCCGGACGTGGTGCGGGTGACCTCCGAGCTGTCGCGGCGGCTCGGCGCGACCCCGGGTCCTGACGACGTGACCACCGGCCCGGCGACCCCGGGCACCGAGAGGAGCGTGTGATGAGCGAGGACGAGAGCTGGCGGGGCACGGTCGGCAGGCTGGGCGAGGACGCGGTCGCCGCGTTCCTGGCCGAGCCGAAGATCGCCCGGCTGGCCTGCCTGGACGAGAACGGCTGGCCCTACGTGGTCCCCTGCTGGCAGGAGTGGGACGGGGATGCCTTCTGGGTCGTCCCGCGGGAGCGGGCGGCCTGGGGCCGCTACCTGGAGGCGGACCCGCGCTGTGCGATCACCGTCGACGAGGAGGGGGCGCAGCGCAAGGTCGTCGCCCAGTGCCGGGCCGAGCTGGTCGAGCGTCCCAACGTCGGCGGCCAGTGGGTCCCGGTGGCCGAGCGGATGGCCACGCGCTACCTGGGCGAGAACGGACCGAAGTACCTGGAGCCGACGCTGGACAAGCCGCGGTGGCTCTACCGGCTGGTCCCCGTCACGCTGCAGACCTGGCAGGGGCAGGACTGGGCTGGGCGGTACAAGTGACCGACGGACCGGCCGGGGACGTCCTGGACGTCGTCGAGCTCGCGCGCACGCTCGTGCGCACCCCGAGCCCCAACCCGCCGGGGGACGAGCGCGCCGTGGCCGCCGCCGTCACCGACGTCCTCCCGATGCTCGGGTTGCCGGCCGCTGAGGTCCTGGCGCTCGATCCCGGTCGTCCGAACGTGCTCCTCACGCTCGACTTCGGCGCCGGGGGGCGGCACCTGGTGCTCTCCGGGCACCTGGACACCAAGCCGGTCGGTGACGCCCGGTGGACGGTCGATCCCCTGGGCGCCGACCTCGACGGCGACCGCCTGTACGGCCTCGGGTCGGCGGACATGAAGGGTGCGGTCGCGTCCATGCTCGTCGCCGCGGCCCGGTTGGCCCGGAACCCGCTCGCCCGAGGCCGGCTCACCCTGCTGTTCACCGCCGACGAGGAGGACGGCGCGACGTTCGGTGCCCACCACGTCGCCGGGACCCGGCCCCTGGACGCCGACGCCGTCGTCATCGGCGAGCCCGGGGGGATCGAGACCGACTTCGACCGGGTGCACCTGGTCAGTCGCGGGATCGCGCGGCTGCGCCTGATCGCCCGGGGCCGGCAGGGCCACTCGAGCCTGTCCGGTACCCCCGGGACCCGCAACGCCGGGGTGGACGCCGCCCGCCTGGTGACGGCAGTGGCCGATGAGCTCGTCCTCGACGTCCCCCGCAACGTCGACGAGCTGGAGGGCTGGGCCGCGACCGTCAACACCGGCATGACCTACCGCGGCGGCGTCGGCTACGGCGTCCTCCCCGGCAGGGTCGCCGTCGACACCGAGGTACGGCTGCTCCCGGGGATGGACCGCTCCGCGGTGACCGCAGCCTTCACCGGCCTGGCCGACCGGGTGGCCGGTGTGACCGGGGCCGATCTCGCGGTGGAGTACGACGCCGCGCCCAACGACTGGCTGCCGCCGGCCGCCGTCCCGGCCGGGCACCCCGTCGCCCGGGCGGCACAGGCGGCCTGCGCCCGGGTCCTGGGCAGCACGCCACCGCTGGCGGTCTTCCCCGGGACGACCGACGCCACCTGGTTCGACGCCGGTCAGGGCATCGCCACGCTCCCTGCGCTCGGCCCCGGCCTGCTGCGGCGGGCCCACGGTGCTGACGAGTGGGTCTCGGTCGCCGCCGTCCGACGGTCCGTGGACCTGTACGAGGACCTGACCCGCCGGTACTGCGCGGCGGAGGACGCGCCGGCCGTGGACGGCCGCCCGTGACCACCGGCGCGCCGCCGACGGAAGCCGCCGGGCCGGCCCGCGCCGGCGCATCGGCCGGGCGGGACGTGGTGCGCCGTGCCCTGTCGCTGCTCGCCCCCCTGGCGGGGCTGGCCGTGCTCCTGCTGGTGGCAGCGGTGACCACGCCAGGCTTCTACAGCGCCGGCGTGCTGCAGCTGGTGCTGTTCCAGATCGGCCTCATCGGCGTGACCGCGGTGGGGCAGACGCTCGTCCTGCTCGTCGGCGGGATCGACCTGTCCATCGGCGCCGTCATCGGCCTCACCACGGTGGTCATCGCCGAGCACAGCCGGGGGGACGGCGAGCGGTTGGGTGTCGCGATCCTCCTCGCCACCGCGGCCGGGGCCGGAGTAGGGCTCCTCAACGGCCTGCTCGTGGTGCGCCGGCAGGTGCCGGCGTTCGTCGCGACCTTCGCCACCTTCGTCCTGGTGCAGGGCGTGATCACCGCGTGGACCCGTGGCGCCCCGAGCGGGAACATCCCCGGGGAGCTGTCCCCGCTGGGCATCGGCCGCTGGCTCGGGATCCCGGTGCCCTTGTGGGCCTTCCTGGTCGTGGCGGTCGTCGCCGGGGTCGTCCTCGGCCGGACGGGACTGGGGCGCCGGCTGTACGCCACGGGCGCCAACGAGCGGGCGACCGCGCTGTCCGGGGTGCGGACACGGTGGATCATCGCCGGCTGCTTCGTCGCCTCGGGGCTGCTCGCCGTCCTGGCCGGCCTGATCAACGCCGGCTACATCGGCTACGTGGACGCGCGGCTGTCCCGCAGCCTCGACCCGAACTCCGTCGCCGCCGCGGTCATCGGTGGCATCGCCCTGACCGGGGGACGTGGCCGCATCGGCCAGACCGTCGTGGGCGTGACGCTCCTCGCGGTCCTGCTGGCCTGGCTGCGCCAGCTCGGCGCGGGTGCGGGGGCGCAACTGGTGGTGAGCGGCGCGGTGATCCTGCTCGCCGTCTGGCTCCAGGGCAGCGGGTGGGCCGCCCGGTCCCCTCGTCGGATCAAGCAGAGGGATGGAGTGCGATGAGGATCCACAGCAGCACCTCGCGCCGTTCGCGGCCGCTGCGCCTGCCGCTGGCGATCGGTCTGACGGCCGTGCTCGTGACGGCCTGCGGGACCGAGCAGGAGGGGGCCACTGCCGGCGGTGGCGGTGGCGGGGGAGGGGGCGCGAGCGGCGAGGAGTGCGCCAACGCCGAGGAGGCCCAGGCGTCCTACGAGCAGGCCTGGACCGAGACCGCCCAGCAGCTGGGGCTGGAGAACCTGGAGCCCACCGAGGAGCAGGTCTGCGAGGTCGACACCGCGCCGTGGGCCGCCGAGCCGAAGAACGGCGAGACCTACCGGATCGCCTTCGCCGCCCAGGGACCCACCAACTCCTGGGGCCTGACCAACGAGGAGGCGTTCCGGCAGCGCGCCGAGGAAGTGGGTGTGGAGGTGCTCTACGCCTCCGCGAACGGTGACGCCACAGCGCAGGTGGACAACATCCAGCAGCTGGCCTCGCAGGACCCCGACGCGCTCGTCGTGGTGCCGATGGGCGACGGCATCACCGGCCAGGTGCAGGCCGCCGCCGGCCAGGGCATCCCGGTCGTCCTGTGTGCCGGCCGGCTCAGCGACAGCAGCAGCGTGGTCTCGACCGTCACCCGCCAGTACGAGCTGCTCGGTTCGGCCTATGCGGAGTGGCTGGTCCAGCAGCTCGGTGGTGAGGGGCAGGTGGCCGTCCTCAGCGGCCTGGCCGGCGTCCCCACGGCCGAGTACCAGAAGGCCGCCGCGCTCGAGGTCTTCGCGGAGCACCCGGGCATCGAGGTGGTGACCGAGCAGTACACCGAGTGGTCGCCGACCGTGGCCAAGCAGGTGGCGGCCAACCTCGTCACCCAGTACCCCGACCTCGACGGCATCTGGTCGGACTCGGGCTACGGCGACCTCGGCGTCGTGCAGGCCTACCAGGAGGCCGGCCGCCCGGTCCCGCCGGTGACCGGTGACGCGATCAACGCGTTCCTCAAGGCCGTCCAGGGGACCGACGTCCGGTTCGCGCTGTCGTCCTTCCCGCCGGAGCAGAGCATGCAGTGCCTGGACACCGCCATGGCGGCCCTCGCGGGCGAGCCGGTGCTGGACAAGGTCTACATCAACAGCCCGAGCTTCACGCACGAGCAGATCGACGAGTACGTGCGGCCCGAGTGCACCGACAACCTGTTCGTCCCCTCCGCGCTCCCGGACGAGCAGCTGCGTGAACTGGGGCTGTGCTGACCCCATGGCGTCCTCCACGGCGGTCCTGCAGGCCCGGGGGCTGACGAAGTCCTTCCCCGGCGTGCGGGCGCTCGACCGGGCCGACCTCACGTGTCGGCCCGGTCGGGTCCACGCCCTCGTCGGGGAGAACGGGGCCGGCAAGTCCACGCTGGTCCGCATCCTCACCGGCAACCAGCGCCCGGACGAGGGCGAGGTGCTGCTCGACGGCCAGCCGGTCCGCTTCGCGGGCCCGCGCGAGGCCATGGCCGCAGGGATCAGCGCCGTCTACCAGGAGCTGACCGTGCTGCCGGCGATGAGCGTGGCCGACAACGTCATGCTCGGGCAGGAGCGCACCTCCCGTGGCCTGCTGGACCGGGCGGCCCAGGACCGGGAGGTCCGAGCCGCGCTGGCCCGGGTGGGCCTCGGCGACCTGGACCCGCGGACCCGGGCCGAGGACCTGTCCCTGGCCAACCAGCAGCTGGTGGAGATCGCCCGCGCGCTGGTGCGGCGCAGCCGGGTCATCGTCCTCGACGAGCCCTCGGCGGTGCTCTCCGGCGACAAGCTGGAGGCCCTCTTCACCGTCGTCCGCGGTCTGGCCGCCGAAGGCGTGGCGGTGGTGTACATCAGCCACCTGCTCGAGGAGGTCACCGACCTGGCCGATGACGTGACCGTCCTGCGCGACGGCGCGGTCGTCTCCACCGGGCCGGCGGCGGAGTACGACATCCCGCGGATCATCCGCGAGATGGTCGGCCGCGACGTCGACGCGGTCTTCCCGCCGCTGCCGGAGCCGACCGGCGAGGTGGTGCTGCGGGTGCGTGGGCTGGTGCCGGCGAGCCGCGGCCGCGCACCCGAGCCGCTGGACCTCGACGTGCGCGCCGGTGAGATCGTCGGCGTCGCGGGGATGGTCGGGTCGGGCCGCAGCCGGTTGCTGCGCTCGCTGGCCGGCGAGCACCCGCGCGCGGCGGGGACCGTGGAGGTCGCGGGCCGCCCGGTGCCCACCGGCACGCGGCGCGCGATCGCGGCCGGCGTCGCACTCGTCCCGGAGGAGCGCAAGACCGAGGGGCTGGTCCTCCCGCTGCCGGTGCGGGCCAACACCACCCTGGCCGCGCTCGGACAGGTGCTGCGCGGCGGTTTCCTGTCCACCCGCCGGGAGCGGGACGTGTTCCGCGAGGAGCAGGCCCGGCTCGGCATCCGGGCGTCCGACCCCGAGCAGGGCACCTGGCAGCTCTCCGGTGGCAACCAGCAGAAGGTCGTGCTCGCCAAGTGGCTGCGCCGGGGCCCGCGCGTGCTGCTCCTCGACGAGCCGACCCGCGGCGTGGACGTCGGCGCGAAGGCGGAGATCTACCGACTGGTCGCGGCGCTGTCCGCCGACGGGATGGCCGTGGTCATGGTCTCCAGCGACCTGCCGGAGGTCATCGGGCTCTCCCACCGCGTGCTGGTGTGCCGGGGGGGCGGGGTCGCCGGTGAGCTGGCCGGGGCGGCGATCAACGAGGAGAACGTCATGCACATCGCCCTGGACACCGCGGGATCGTCCCGGTGAGCGCCGCAGCGGCCCTCGAGATCCGTCCCCGGCGGTTCTCCCTCGCCGACCTGACGCGCACGGGAGCGGCCGTGTGGATCGTCGTCCTGGTCGCGGTGGTGGCCCTCACCGTCACCGACGCCGGCGGGTTCTGGGCACCGGCCAACATCGCGAACGTGCTGACCGCCACGGTCGTCCTGGGGCTGGCCGCGCTGGGTCAGCACCTGGTCGTGCTCAGCGGCGGGATCGACCTCGCGGTCGGCTCGACCGCGACGCTGTCGGCCCTGCTCACCGCCATCCTCCTCGACGGATACCCGATCCGGACCGTGCCGGTGCTGGTCGGGATGCTCCTGCTGGGTGGGGTCATCGGCCTGCTCCACGGGCTGCTCGTCGCCCGGGTGGGCCTGCCCCCGTTCATCGTGACGTTGGCCAGTCTGTACCTCATCCAGGGCGCGGCCTTCACGATCAGCACCACCCCGACCGGGCAGGTCACCAGCGCGCTGTCCTCGGTCGCGCTCCAGCGGATCGGTCCGGTGCCCTACTCCTTCGCCGTCCTCGTGGTGGCTCTGGCAGCAGTGGCCTTCGCCCTGGGCCGGACGGCGTTCGGGCGGCAGCTGTACGCCGTCGGCGGCGACCTGCCGGCGGCGCGGTCCAGCGGTGTCCCGGTGGAGAAGGTCCTCGTCACCGCCTACGTCCTGGCGGGGGTGCTCGCGGCGCTGGCCGGGATCCTGCTGGCCGCCCGGGCCACCATCGGGTCGCCGACGGCGGGGCAGGGCCTGGAACTGTCGGCGATCACCGTCGTCGTCCTGGGTGGCACCTCGCTGCTCGGCGGTCGAGGCAGCCTCGTCGGCACCATGGGCGGCGTCCTGCTGCTGTCCCTGGTCAGCAGCTCGGTGACGCTGCTGCAGTTGCCGGCCACTCTCACCGAGCTCATCCGCGGCGTGGTGATCCTCGCGGCAGCCGCGCTCTTCGTGGCCAAGGTGCGACGGTGACCGGCGCCGGACCGAGCGTTCCCGGGGTGGTCGACGGGCACGCGCACGTCTTCCGCTCCGCCGCTGCCTCCCCCCGGGGCATCGACGAGCTCGCTCCCGCGGAGCGGGAGGCGCCGGCCGAGGAACTGCTGGCCCGCATGGCCGACGCCGGCGTGCAGGCGGCGGTGCTCGTGGCCCTGGACGGCGCCGACGACGACGTGGCCGACGCGATCGAGCGCCATCCCGGGCGGTTCGCCGCCGTGGCCGTGGCCAACCCGGCCGAGCTCGGCACCGCCGGCGTCGACCCGGTGGACACGGCGCGGGCGCGACGCGAGCGCCTGCCGTTCGGGGCCCTGCGGTTCCGCTGGCTGGGCGAGCCCGGCCGGCCGGTGGCCGACTCCCCGGCCCTGCCGGTGCTGCGGTGGATGGCCGCGGAGCAACTGCCGCTCTGGAGCTATCTGCCGCCGGAGCAGCTCCGGCTCCTCGAGGAGCTCGTCGGGCTCCTGCCCGACCTGCCCGTGGTGCTCAACCACCTCGGGTTCTGCCCGCACGACATGTGGGTCGACGAGCACCGGCGGCCCCGCTTCGACGACCCGTTCCCCGAGCCGCTCGTGCAGCGCCTCGTCCGGCTCGCCGACGCGCCGAGCACGTACGTGCTCGTCTCCGGCCAGTACGCCCTGTCCAGCGGTGAACCCCCTTACGCGGACCTGTTCCCCGTCACCCGGCGGCTCGCGGCGGCGTACGGCGCCGATCGGCTGCTGTGGGGCTCCGACCACCCCTGGCCGAGCGACGTGCCGGGGTACGCCGCGTTGCCCGGCCTGGTGCCGTCGGCGTTGCCCGACCTCGACGAGCGCGGGCTCGCGCGGGTCCTCGGCGGCACCGCCCGTGCGCTGTTCCCCCGGCTGGCCGGTCCGGCCACCTGATCCACCGAACGAGGAGACCGCACATGCCCACCCTGGCACCCGGCGCGGAGTCGATGCCCCGCTCCGGCATCCGACAGGTGATGGACCTCGCGTGGAGCCTGCCCGACCCCGTCATCGGGCTGCACGTGGGCGAACCGAGCTTTCCGTCGCCCGCCCACGTGGTCGAGGCCGCGCGGGCGGCCTACGCGGCAGGAGAGACCCACTACGTCCCCAACGCCGGCACCGACGCGCTGCGCGCCGCGATCGCCGAGAAGGTCAGCACGGCCAACGGCTTCGACGTCACCCCGGGCCAGGTGGTGGTGTCGGCGGGTGGCGCGCAGGCGCTGCACAACGCCTTCTCCCTCACGCTCAGCGCGGGCGACGAGGTGCTGATCCCGGATCCCGGCTGGCCGAACTACGCCATGGCGGTGCAGCTGCTGCAGGCGGTACCGGTGCGCTACCCGCTGCGGCCGGGGAACGGCTTCCGCCCCGACCCCGCCGACCTCGCCCGGCTGGTCACCGAGCGGACCCGGGTGCTGGTGGTCAACACGCCGTCCAACCCGCTGGGCACGGTACTGCCGGCCACGGACGTCGAGGCGCTGGTCCGGCTGGCCGAGGACCACGACCTGTGGCTGCTGTCCGACGAGTGCTACGACGCGCTCACCTTCGGGCAGCCGCACGTCAGCCCTGGCCGGTTCGACCGCGACGGCCGGGTGCTGAGCGCGTTCAGCTTCTCCAAGACCTACGCCATGACGGGCCTGCGGGTCGGCTACCTGGTCACCACTGAGGAGGTGGCCCGGCAGTCCGCCAAGCTCCAGGAGCCGATGCTGGCCTGCGTGAACGCCCCCGCGCAGGCGGCGGCGCTCGCCGCGCTGCGCGGTCCGCAGGACGAGGTGGCGGTGATGCGGGCGGCCTACCGGGAGCGGCGGGACCTCGCCCTGGCCCAGCTCGACGCACAGGGCATGGGCTACCTCACCCCGGAGGGCGCCTTCTACCTGTGGGTGGACGTCCGGGACCGCAGTTCCGGGGACGTCGCGACCTGGGCGATGGACCTGCTGCGGCAGCACCACGTGGCCGTGGCGCCGGGCACGACCTTCGGGCCGCTCGGCGAGGGCTGGGTGCGGTTGTCCCTGGCCACCGCCACCGAGGACCTGATCGAGGGCATCCGGCGCATGGGCAAGGCCCGATGACCGCGCGCAGGCAGCCGGGACCGGTGCTGCGCGAGACCGGGCTCGTGGCGATCCTGCGCGGGCGCGCTCGCGGTCACGGTGCCGGGTGACCGGGAGGGGCTGTCGTCCCTGGCCGATCCGGAGTTGCTCGAGGAGGCGGGACGTCGTCCGTCGATCGGGGCGAGATCGCCGATCCCGCGCTCCGGGGCGCGCCTCCGGGTGAGATCGCCGGTGTCGCCACGGGCTGCGGCGGAGGTCGCCGTTCCCGTCCGCCCTGGCACGTAACCTCGTCGCGTGGCTCTGGCGCTCTACCGGAAGTACCGCCCGGCGACCTTCGCCGAGGTGGTCGGGCAGGAGCACGTGACGGCCCCGCTGGTCAACGCCGTCGACGGCGGGCGGATCAACCACGCCTACCTGTTCAGCGGACCGCGCGGGTGCGGCAAGACCTCCTCGGCGCGCATCCTCGCCCGGTCGCTGAACTGCGAGCAGGGCCCGACGTCGACCCCGTGCGGCACCTGCGGCTCCTGCGTGGCCCTGGCGCCCGACGGCCCCGGCTCGCTCGACGTCATCGAGATCGACGCGGCCAGCCACGGCGGTGTCGACGACGCCCGCGACCTGCGCGAACGGGCGTTCTTCGCACCGGTGAACAGCCGCTTCAAGGTCTACATCGTCGACGAGGCGCACATGGTCACCACGCAGGGCTTCAACGCCCTGCTCAAGGTGGTCGAGGAGCCGCCGGAGTTCCTCGTCTTCGTCTTCGCGACCACCGAGCCGGACAAGGTGCTGCCCACCATCCGCTCGCGCACGCACCACTACCCGTTCCGGCTGGTGCCGCCGACGACGCTGCGCGGACTGCTGGAGCAGACCTGCGCCGCCGAGGGTGTGCAGGTGGAGCCGACCGTCTTCCCGCTGGTCGTCCGCGCCGGCGGCGGCTCGGTCCGTGACTCGCTGTCGATCCTCGACCAGCTGCTGGCCGGGGCCGGCGAGGAGGGGGTCACCTACAGGAGCGCCGTCGGGCTGCTCGGGGTCACCGACGACGCACTGCTCGACGAGACGATCGACGCGCTCGCCGCGCACGACGCGCCCGGCGTCTTCCGCGCCGTGGACCGGGTGGTGGAGGCCGGGCACGACCCGCGCCGGTTCGCCACCGACCTGCTCGACCGGCTGCGGGACCTCATCGTGCTCGACGCCGTTCCGGACGCGGGGGGCAACGGGCTGCTGGACTGCCCGCCCGACCGGCTGGACCTGATGAGCTCGCAGGCCTCGGCGCTGGGGTCGGCGACGCTGTCGCGGATGGCCGACGCGGTGCACGCGGGCCTCACCGAGATGCGGGGGACGACGGGCCCGCGGCTGCTGCTCGAGCTCGTGTGCGCGCGGATGCTGCTGCCCGGGACCGACGGCTCGGCGGCGGCCACCCTGCAGCGGCTGGAACGCCTCGAGCGTCGGATGTCGATCGCCGGTGAGCACGCGGGCCGACCGATCGCCGAGCCCGCCGTCCTCGACGCGCCGGTGCACGAGTCCCGACCGGAGCCCGCCGCCGCGCCGCCGGCAGCTGACCAGCCCGGTCGCCCGGTGCGCGAGTTCGTGCGCAGGTCGCAGGTCGTCGCGCAGGCGCCGAGCGCCCCGGCGGCACCCGCGCAGCCGGCGCCGGAGCCGCCGCGCGCCGAGCCGGAGCGGCCCGAGCCACCGCGTCCGGAGCCCGCGCGCGCCGAGCCGGTCGCGGTCCGCCCGCCGGCCGACGACGGCTGGCCGGCGACCACCCCGCCGGGGTCGGGTGCCCCGCCCCGCCCGTCGGCGCCGGCCGCCACCCCGCCGGCCGCCACCCCGCCGGCCGCAGCCGAGGAGTCGCGGCGCGCCCGCGCCGCCGTGGGTGAGCCCGACATCCCGCTGCCTCCGGAGCCGGCCGACGACGAGGACTGGCCGCACCCGGCCCAGCCGGCCGCGGCCGCGGCTGCGGCGGCGCGCGTGGAGCAGCCCCGGCCGACGGCGTCGTCGGCGCCCCGGGCCGCGGCCGAGTCCTCGCCGGCCCCGCGCGGCAGCGAGCCGATGCCCGTGGTGACGGCCAACCCGCCGGAGCCGGGCGCCGCGGACGGCGAGCTGGACGCCGGCGACGTGCGCCGGGTGTGGCCGGAGCTGCTGGCCGTCGTCCGCCGGCACAAGCGGACCACCGAGGCGCTGCTGAAGTCCGCGCAGGTGCACGACGTGGCCGCGGGCACGCTGACCCTGTCGATGACCTCGCCGGCGCTGGCCAAGATGCTCGGCGACGACCTGAACAAGGACGTCGTCCGCACGGCGCTGCAGGAGCTGCTCGGCGTGCGCTGGAAGGTGCAGACCGTCGTCGAGGCTCCCGGCCGGCCCGCGGCGGACCGCACCGTCTCGCCGGAGGCCGCGCGCGAGGCGGCGCGCGCCGCGGAGGCCGCCGAGGCGAGCGAGCTCATGGCCCAGCGGGCGGCGGAGGACACCGGGGGCGACCCGGAGCACGAGCCGGCGGTCGACCCGGAGCAGGCGGCGCTGTCACTGCTGCGCACCCACCTCGGCGCCCGCCCGATCGACTGAAGGACCCCGTCCTCCCCACCCTTCGCGAGCTCAGGGTGGGACCCGGGACGGGGCCGATCCAGTCGGGGCGAGGCCGGGGCCGGGCTCAGCTGCGGGCGAGGAGCTCGTCAAGGCGCTCGTAGCCCTCGCGGATGCCGACCTCCATGCCGCTGGCGATCATGGCGTCCCGGTCGGCGAAGGAGTCCACGAGCGAGGTCGAGGTCAGCCGGGTGCGGCCGTCGCCGAGGTCCTCGAGGACGAGCTTCTCCAGCGCGACGCCGTCGGGCATGCCCTCGAAGGTGAAGGTCTGCACGATCAGCTGGTCCGGCCGGACCTCGTGGAAACTGCCGTGGAAGCCGTACTCCTCGCCGTCCTGCCGGTGCACGTAGCGGTAGGAGCCGCCGGTGCGGCAGTCGTAGTGGTCGATCGTCATCTCGAGTCCGCGCGGGCCGAGCCACTGGACGACCAGCTCCGGGTCGGTGTGCGCGCGGAACACCTTCGCCGGCGGCGCGTCGAACTCGCGGGTGATGCGGACGAGCGGGAGCTCGGGGTCGACGTCGATCCGGGTCTCGTGCGTGCTGGTGGTCATGACGGGTTCCCTCCTGGGGGTGTCGCATCGGTGGGGTGGGTGGGGGAGACGTCGGTGGGCTGGGTGGGGGAGACGTCGGTGGGGTGGGTGGGGGAGACGTCGGTGGGGGCGACGTCGTCCGGCATGGACGCCAGGACGTCGTCGAGACGGCGGTAGCGCTCCTCGGCCTGCCGCCGGTAGCGCTCGATCCACGTCGTCATGAGGTCGAGGACCTCCGCCTCGAGGTGCACCGGACGTCGCTGGGCGTCGCGGCTGCGGCTGACCAGGCCGGCGTCCTCGAGCACCCGCAGGTGCTTGGAGACGGCCTGGACGCTGACGGCGTAGGGCTCGGCGAGCTCGCCGACGGTGGAATCGGTGACCGCCAGGCGGGCGACCATGTCGCGCCGGGTGGGGTCGGCCAGGGCCGCGAAGACCCGGGAGAGCGGATCGGCGGCCATCGGGTGTCCTCCCTTCCTCAACCGTTCGGTTGAGGAGAAGCGTGCACCCATCCGGCACTGTTGTCAACCGTCTGGTTGAGGATGCCGACGTCCCCACGCCTGTCGGTCCCTCGGCCTACTCTCGGGTCATGTTCCCCGGAGGCCAGCCCGACATGGCACGCCTGCTCGAGCAAGCGCAGCAGATGCAGCAGCAGCTGGCTGCCGCGCAGGACCAGTTGGCGCAGGAGGAGGTCACCGGCACGGCCGGCGGCAACCTGGTCAGCGTGACGATGACCGGGCAGGGCGAGGTCACCGCGGTGACGATCGCGCCGGCGGCCGTCGACCCGGACGACGTCGAGAGCCTGCAGGACCTGATCGTCGCGGCCTTCCGCGACGCCTCCCGCGCCGTCAACGAACTCACCGCCAGCCGCATGGGGCCGCTCGCCGGCGGCCTCGGTGGCGGCCTGGGGCTGCCCGGCCTGTAGAGGTCGCGGCACACCCCCTGACGAGAGGGACACCGTGTACGAGGGGGCCGTCCAGGACCTCATCGACGAGCTCGGCCGGCTGCCCGGCGTCGGGCCGAAGAGCGCCCAGCGCATCGCCTTCCACCTGCTGGCGGCGGAGTCCGCCGACGTCGGACGGCTGGTCGCGGCGCTGCAGCGGGTGCAGGCCGAGGTCCGGTTCTGCAGCACCTGCTACAACGTCGCCGAGGGCGAGCAGTGCCGCATCTGCCGCGACCCGCGGCGGGCCGACGACGTCATCTGCGTCGTCGAGGAGCCCAAGGACGTCGTCGCGATCGAGCGCACCCGCGAGTTCCGCGGCCGCTACCACGTGCTCGGCGGCGCGATCAGCCCGATCGAGGGCGTCGGCCCCGACGACCTGCGGGTCAAGGAGCTGATGACCCGGCTGACGAGCGGCGCGGTCACCGAGCTGATCATCGCCACCGATCCCAACCTCGAGGGCGAGGCCACCGCGGCCTACCTGGCGCGGCTGGTCAGCCCGCTCGGGCTGGCGGTCTCCCGGCTGGCCAGCGGCCTGCCGGTGGGTGGCGACCTGGAGTACGCCGACGAGGTCACGCTGGGCCGGGCGTTCGAGGGCCGCCGCCGCATCGACGCGTGAGAGCGGACCCCTGCCCCCGCTCCCTCGTGAGGCCCCCCCGGCCACCCGCACGCTCACGGCGGACCCTGAGGCGCTGGGCGCGGCGACGCTGTGCGCTGGTGCGCAGGTCGTCCGCGGATGACTGCACACCGGCGCACACCGTCGGTCGGGGCCGGCGGGCGTCACCTGCCTGACCTGGCCCGATACCAGGTCACAGGATGGTGTCGATGAGGCTCCCCGGCTCACGGTGGCGCGGACGTCCCGCCTAGGGTCCGACGCACGTCCGTGAGGGCTTGCGCCCTCCGGCCGCGAAGTCGGGAACTCATCCGGCCCACGGGGGCCGAGAAGGCAGGTCTTCCGCGATGCAGCGTCGTCCCCAACGCGTGCTCGCCGCCTCGGCGGCCACGCTCACCGCAGTCACCCTGGCTGCCTGTGCCTCGAGCGACCGGGACTCCGGTGGCGGCGCGGAGGGCGGTGGTGAGGCCCAGTCCGGCGGCACCATGGTCTTCGGCGCCACCGGCGACCCGGCGATGCTCGACCCGGCGTTCGGCAGCGACGGGGAGACCTTCCGCGTCTCCCGCCAGATCTTCGAGGGCCTGCTCGGCAACGAGCTCGGCGGCACCGACCCGGTCCCCGAGCTGGCCGAGGACTGGGAGGTCAGCGAGGACGGGCTGGAGTACACCTTCAACCTGCAGCAGGGCGTCCAGTTCCACGACGGCACGCAGTTCAACGCCGAGGCGGTCTGCTTCAACTTCGACCGCTGGTACAACTTCGAGGGCCTGGCCACCAGCCCGAGCGCCTCGTACTACTACCAGGCGGTCTTCGGCGGCTTCGCCAGCACGCCGGACACCCCGAGCATCTACGAGAGCTGCGAGGCGACCGACGAGAACACCGCGGTCATCCGGCTCACCCAGGTCACCTCGAAGTTCCCCGCGGCCCTCGCGCTGCCGGCGTTCTCCATCCAGAGCCCGACGGCCCTGCAGGAGTACGACGCCGACAACCTGTCCGGCGCCGAGGACGCGCTGACCTACCCCGAGTACGCCCTCGAGCACCCGACCGGCACCGGCCCCTTCCGGTTCGAGAGCTGGGACCGCGGCAACGGTCAGGTCACGCTGGTCCGCAACGAGGAGTACTGGGGCGAGCCGGCGCTGCTCGACGAGCTCATCATCCGCACCATCCCGGACGGCAACACCCGCCGCCAGGAGCTGCAGGCCGGCTCGATCGACGGCTACGACTTCGTCTCGCCGGCGGACTACCAGACGCTGCAGGACGAGGGTCTCCAGGTCCTGGTCCGCGACCCGTTCAACATCCTCTACCTGGGCTTCAACGGCGGGAACGTCCCCGGCACCAGCGCCAACCCAGCGCTGCAGGACCCGCGGGTGCGGCAGGCGATCGCGCACGCGATCGACCGCGACACGATCGTCAGCTCGCTGCTCCCCGAGGGCGCCGAGGCGGCCGTCGAGTTCATGCCGCCGACCGTCGACGGCTACGCCGAGGACGTGACCACCTACCCGTACGACCCGGACCGGGCGCGGCAGCTGCTGCAGGAGGCCGGCGCCGAGGGCACGACCCTGCGGTTCTACTACCCGACCGAGGTCAGCCGGCCCTACCTGCCGGACCCGGCTGCGATGTTCCAGGTCATCAGCCAGAACCTGACCGACGCCGGCTTCACCATCGAGCCGGTCGCGCTGCCGTGGAACCCGGACTACCTGAACGCCGTCCAGTCCGGTCAGGCCGACATCCACCTGCTCGGGTGGACCGGTGACTACAACGACGCCTACAACTTCATCGGCACCTTCTTCGCCGAGGCGTCGAACAACCAGGCGTCGGCGGAGTTCGGGGCGTTCAGCGCGCCGGAGATCTTCCAGGCGCTGGCCCGGGCCGACCAGGAGCCGGACGCGGCCACCCGCACCCGGCTCTACCAGGAGGCGAACCGGCTGATCATGGACTACCTGCCGGGTGTCCCGATCTCCCACTCGCCGCCGGCCCTGGTCGTCGCGGAGAACGTCTCGGGTCTGGAGCCCAGCCCGCTGACCGCCGAGGTCTTCTCCACGGTCTCCATCAGCGAGTGACCCCCGAGCCCGTCCCCGTCGGCAGCTCCCGGGCTGCCGACGGGGACGGTGTCGTGACCGACGCCGGACCCAGGGAAGGCTGACCCGCACGCCGTGCTCCGCTTCATCGTCCGACGGCTCCTGCAGCTCGTCCCGATCCTGCTGGGCCTGTCGGTCCTGCTCTTCGCCTGGCTGCGCGCCCTGCCCGGCGGCCCGGCCCAGGCCGCCCTGGGCGAGCGGGCGACGCCCGAGGCCATCGCCCGCTACAACGAGCTCTTCGGCCTCGACCAGCCGATCTGGGTGCAGTACCTGCGCTTCCTCGGCCGCGCCGTGCGGCTGGACTTCGGGACGTCGTCCCGCACCGGCCGCACGGTGACCACCGAGTTCCTCGAGCGGATGCCGGGCACCGTCGAGCTGACGCTGTTCGCCATGGTCTTCGCCATCGGCGTCGGCATCCCGCTGGGCTACCTGGCCGCCCGCAGGCACGGCAGCTGGCTGGACTCCGGCGCCGTCATCGGCTCGCTGCTCGGCGTGGCGATCCCGGTCTTCTTCCTCGCCTACCTGCTCCGGCTGCTGTTCGCCGTCGAGCTCGGCTGGTTGCCCGGCTCGGGCCGCCAGGAGGTGCGCATCGACGCCACCCACATCACGAACTTCTACGTCCTCGACGGCCTGCTGACCCGCGAGTGGGACGCCGCCTGGGACGCCCTGCTGCACCTGGTCCTGCCGGGCATCGCGCTGGGCACCATCCCGCTGGCCATCATCGTGCGGATCACCCGGGCCTCGGTGCTCGACGTCGTCAACGAGGACTACGTCCGGACGGCGAACGCCAAGGGCCTGTCGGCCGACACCGTGCGCCGGCGGCACGTCATCCGCAATGCCCTGCTGCCGGTGTCCACGACGATCGGCCTGCAGACCGGCCTGCTGCTGTCCGGCGCGGTGCTCACCGAGACCGTCTTCGCCTTCGGAGGGGTCGGGTCGGCCATCTACGACGCGATCTTCACCCGCGACTTCGCCGTCCTGCAGGGCTTCATCCTCATGCTGGCGGTGGTCTACGTCCTGGTGAACCTGCTGGTCGACATCTCCTACGGCCTGCTCGACCCGAGGGTGCGGGTCCGGTGAGCCTGCGACACCGGACAGGGGCACAGCCGATGACGCCTGCGGAATCGGACCAGTGGGCAGAGCCGATGAGCCCGTGGACCGGACGGGGGCAGGGCCGATGACGGCGATGGGGGACGTGCGACGGCAGCGGATCGACGAGCTCGCCGCCCGAGCCGGGCAGGTGCCGGAGGGCGAGGGCGGGGTGTCGCTCGTCAGGAGCGCCTTCCGCCGGCTGCGGCGCGACCCGGTGGCGATCCTGGGCGCGGTCATCGTCGTGGTGTTCCTGTTCGTCGCCGCGTTCGCCCCGTGGCTGGCCCCGCGCGACCCGCTGGCGCAGACGCTGCTGGGTCAGGTCCGCCCCGGGTTCATCCCCGGTGCGCAGGAGGGCTTCCCGCTCGGCGCCGACCAGCTCGGTCGCGACCTGCTCTCCCGGCTGGTCTACGGCTCACGGCAGTCGCTGCTCATCGGTGTGGTGTCGACGGTGCTCGGCGCGGTCGTCGGGATGGCCCTCGGCGTGCTGGCCGGCGCCTTCGGCGGCTGGGTCGACACCGTGGTGATGCGGTTCATCGACATCGTCCTGTCGATCCCCAGCCTGCTGATGGCGATCAGCATCTCGGTGCTGCTGGGCCAGAACCAGTACGCGCTGATGATCGCCATCGCGGTCACCCAGGTGCCGGTCTTCGCCCGGCTGCTGCGCGGCTCGATGCTCGCCCAGCGCGGCAGCGACTACGTGCTCGCGGCGTGGGCCCTGGGCGTCAAGCGTGGCCGGATCGTGTTCGGCCACGTGCTGCCGAACTCGCTGTCACCGGTGATCGTGCAGGGCACGCTGTCCCTGGCGACGGCGATCATCGAGGCGGCCGCCCTCTCCTTCCTCGGCCTCGGCGACCCGGACATCGCCCGGCCGGAGTGGGGCGCGATGCTGTCCACCGCGCAGGCCTTCCTGTCGGTCCGGCCGGCTCTGGCCGTCTGGCCGGCGGTGTGCATCATCGTGGTCGCGCTCGGCTTCACCCTGCTCGGGGAGTCGCTGCGGGAGGCCCTCGACCCCAAGTTCCGGAGGTAGATCGGTGAGCATCGAGGCGTTGCCGCCCGAGGGCGCGCTGCGCACCGACGTCCCCGTGCTCGAGGTCGAGGACCTGTCGGTCACCTTCGCCCGGCGCGGCGAGCAGCCCACCCGGGCCGTCGACGGGGTCAGCTTCTCGGTCGCGGCCGGGGAGACCATCGGCCTGGTGGGGGAGTCCGGCTGCGGGAAGTCGGTCACCTCGCTGGCGGTCATGGGCCTGCTCCCGCGGCGCGGCGTGCAGGTCGGCGGCTCGGTGCGGCTCGGTGGCACGGAGCTGCTCGGGGCGCCGGACCGCACGCTGCGCCGGTTGCGCGGGTCGGAGATGGCGATGGTGTTCCAGGACCCGCTGTCCTCGCTCAACCCCACCGTGCCGATCGGCACCCAGGTCACCGAGGTGCTCGTCGAGCACCGGGACATGGGGAAGAAGGAGGCCGCCGCCGAGGCCGCCGAGCTGCTGGACCGGGTCGGCATCCCCGACCCCGCCCGGCGGCTCAAGGAGTACCCGCACCAGCTCTCGGGCGGCATGCGCCAGCGGGCGCTGATCGCGATGGCGCTGGCCTGCTCGCCCCGGCTGCTCATCGCCGACGAGCCGACGACGGCCCTCGACGTCACCATCCAGGCGCAGATCCTGGAGCTGCTGCGCGAGCTCGTCGTCGACACGGGGACGGCGCTGGTGATGATCACCCACGACCTCGGCGTCGTCGCCGGGCTCTGCGACCGGGTGCACGTGATGTACGCGGGCAAGGTGATCGAGACCGCCGACCGGTACGACCTGTTCGCCCGGCCCCGCCAGCCCTACACCGGCGGGCTGCTCGCCTCGGTGCCGCGGCTGGACGCCGGGCGCGGGGTCCCGCTGACGCCGATCCGCGGTTCGGCCCGCGACGCCATCCCGTGGGCCGAGGGCTGCGCCTTCGCCCCGCGCTGCGACAACGCCCAGGACGACTGCCTCACCGAGGTCGCGGGGAGCACCGTGCCGCTGGAGTACGACGGGCCCGGCCGCGAGCTGCGCTGCCGCCACCCGCTCACCTACCCGTCGTCCCCCGTGGGGGCCACCGCGTCCGGAGCCGGGCGGTGACCGCCGCGAGCGAGCCGCTGCTGCGGGTCGAAGGCCTGCAGGTGCACTTCCCGATCAAGCGCGGGGTGTTCGTCGACCGCACGGTCGGCCACGTCCGCGCCGTCGACGGCGTCGACCTGGCCATCGACCGCGGCACCACCTACGGGTTGGTGGGGGAGTCCGGTTGCGGCAAGTCGACCCTGGGCCGGGCCGTCCTCCGGCTGGTCGAGCCGACCGCCGGTCGGGTCCTCTTCGACGGCACGGACGTCGCGTCTCTCCGGGGAGAACCGCTCCGGCACATGCGCCAGCGGATGCAGATGGTCTTCCAGGACCCGCTGGGCAGCCTCGACCCCCGCCAGAACGTGGAGTCGCTGCTGTCCGAGCCACTGCGGGCGCACGGTCTCGGCGGCGGGACCGCGGGGATCGCGGACAAGATCCGGGGGCTGCTCGACGCCGTCGGGCTGCCGTCCGCGGCGCTGCGCCGGTACCCGCACGAGTTCTCCGGCGGACAGCGGCAGCGGATCGGCATCGCCCGGGCCATCTCGCTGGAGCCGGACCTGCTGATCGCCGACGAGCCGGTCTCCGCGCTGGACGTCAGCGTGCAGGCGCAGGTGGTCAGCCTGCTCGAGGAGCTGCAGGAGCGCCTCGGCCTCACCTACCTGGTCATCGCCCACGACCTGGCCGTGGTCCGCCACATCAGCGACGTCGTCGGCGTCATGTACCTCGGCTCACTGGTCGAGCAGGCGCCGGCCGAGGCGCTCTACGACGAGCCGCTGCACCCGTACACGCGGGCGCTGATGAGCGCCGTCCCGGTGCCGGACCCGGTGGTCGAGGAGCGCCGCGAGCGGATCCTGCTGGCCGGCGACCTGCCCTCGCCCGCGAACCCGCCGAGCGGCTGCCGGTTCCACACCCGCTGTCCGTGGCGGCAGGAGACCCGCTGCGACGACGAGGTGCCGGTGCTGCGCGAGCTGGCGGGCCACACCGCCGGCCCCCACCAACCGCGCCACTCTGCCGACCCCCACCCGTCCCGCCACCTCGTCGGCTGCCACTGGGCCGAGGAGATCCGGGACGGCGTCCTGCAGCCCAAGTCGGCCGAGGAGGTCGCCGCCACCCAGGGCGTGTCGGTGCGGGCCACCGGCGCGGACGGCGGCTTCGAGACCGACGCGCTGCTCCAGGGCGTCGACGAGCCGATCGAGCGCCGGTAGGCCCCGTCCCGGGCCCCGCCCGAGCGTGCGAGGGATGGGGAGGACGGGGTCCTTCTGCTCACTCCAGGACGACGTCGTCCCCCCGGCGCAGCGCCCGACGGACTCGCAGCCGCAGGACGCGAGCGTAGGCGCGGACGAACTGCGTGTAGCCGGGAGTCGGGCCGTGGTAGCCGAGGAAGCCGTGCGGACCCTCGACCATCTCACCGGTCCGGACGTCGTAGCGGCTCTGGTGCCACGGGCAGACCAGGCAGCCGTCGGCGTCCACCCTGCCCTCGGAGAGGTCGGCGAGCTGGTGGCGGCAACGCCGGGAGACGGCGAAGTACCGGCCGTCCCGGTTGCCGACGGCCCAGTCGCCGACGCGGCGGACCGCTCCCGGCGGCAGGTCGGCGGCGGGGATCCGGTCGGGCTCGGTCATGCGTCCTCCACGGTCTCGGGCCCGCTCCCTACCCGCGAGCGGACGGCTCAGACCGCCCGGCCCGGGTAGGGTCGCCGCACCCGAGACTCCCGGAGGTCCCCCGTGCGCCGGCTGCTCGCCGTCCTCGCTCCGCTGGCCGCCGTGGTCCTCCTCGGCGGGGGCCCGGCGCTGGCCGAACCCCCGTTCGACGTGCCGCAGCAGGTCACCGACCGCGCCGGCGTGCTCGTCGGGGACGAGTCGGCGGTCGAGGCCGCGGTCGCCGAGCTGCAGGCCGAGGAGCAGCTGCAGCTGTTCGTCGTCTACGTCGACACCTTCGACGGCCTCGATCCGGACGAGTGGGCGACCCGGACCGCCGAGCTGTCCGGCTTGGGCGGCAACGACGTCCTGTTCGCCGTCGCCGTCGAGGACCGCCTCTACACGTACAACCCGCCCGCGGACTTCCGGCTCTCCGACCAGGAGATCCAGCAACTGATCGCCTCCGACGTCGAGCCGGAGCTCGCCGCCGGGGACTTCGACGGGGCCGCCGTCGCCTTCGCCGCGGGCCTGGGCAGCGACGGCGGCGGCAGCGGGCTGGGCACGGTCGCGGTGGTGGGCGGCATCGCGGCGGTCGCGGGCGGCGCCTACCTCGTCACGCGGTCGCGCCGGCGCCGGCAGGGGCCACCGCCTGCCCAGCGGCTGGAGCGACCGGATCCGCACGCCGGCGTGCCGACCGAGCAGCTGGAGGCGCAGGCCAGCACGGCGCTCCTGGAGCTCGACGAGGCGGTCAAGACCTCCCGGCTCGACCTCGACTACGCCCGCCTGCAGTACGGCCAGGAGGCGGTCGCCGGTTTCGCCGAGGCGCTGACGGCCTCGGAGCAGGAGCTGACCCGGGCCTTCGCGCTGCGCCAGCAGCTCGACGACGAGTCGGGCGGGCGGGAAGCCGGCACGGCCGAGCAGGCGAGGCGGCGGGTGCTCGCCGAGATGCTCCAGCTGACCGCCGCGGCCGACGCCCGCCTCGACGAGCAGGCCGAGGCCTTCGACCGGCTGCGCGACCTGGAGGGCACCGCGCCGCAGGCCCTCGATGCGCTGGCGTCCCGCGCCACCGCGCTGCGCGGCCGGCTGCCCGCCGACGAGGAGCGCTTCGCCGCCCTGCAGCGCCGGTACGCCGCCGCCGCGCTGGCGCCGGTCGCCGACAACCTGGCGCAGGCCCGGGCGCGGCTGGACGCGGCCGAGCAGGAGATCGCCGAGGCCCGCGACGAGATCGCCGCCGGGCGGGCGGGCGCCGCCGTCGGGGACATCCGGGTCGCCGAGGACGCCCTGGCCCAGTCCGGCACGCTGCTGGACGCCGTCGCCCGGCTGGGCACCGACCTGCAGGCCGCCGAGGCCCGGGTCGCGCAGGTGCGGGCCGAGACCGAGGAGGACCTCGCCGAGGCCCGCGCGCTGCTCGCCGGCGGCACCGGCGGGGGCCTGCGCCCGCAGGTGGCCCGGGCCGAGGCGGCGCTGGCCGCGGCCGACACCGCGCTGCACCCGGCCGACGGCGGCCGGCCCGACCCGATGACGGCGCTCCGCCGGCTGGAGGAGGCCGACATCGCGCTCGAGCAGGCCCTGGGCCTGGCCCGGGACGCCGACCAGCGGGCGCGTCGGGCCGCGGCGTCGCTGGATCCGGCGCTGCTCACCGCCCGGTCGGGCATCGCGGCGGCCGACGACTTCATCAGCACCCGCCGCGGCGCCGTCGGCCCCGAGGCCCGCACCCGGCTGGCCGAGGCGCAGCGGCACCTGGACCTCGCGGTGGCGCAGGGCCGTACCGATCCGGTCGGCGCGCTGCGGGAGGCCCAGCTGGCCGACGCGCTGGCCCAGCAGGCGCTGCAGCACGCGCAGTCCGACGTGGCCGGCTGGGGCGGCGGCTACGGTCCCGGTGGGTACGGCGGCGGCTACGGCGGTGGGTACGGGCCCGGCGGGTTCGGCGGGGGCTACGGCGGAGGCCGGGGCGGTGTGGACCTGGGCAGCCTGGTGCTCGGCGGGATCCTCTTCGGCGGCGGCCGCGGCGCCGGCGGTTACGGCGGGAGCTACGGAGGCGGCGTCGGCGGTGGGTCCGGCGGCGGTGGCCGGTCCCGCGGCGGCGGGCGGCGCTCGGGCAGCTTCGGTGGCTCGCGCAGCCGGGGCCGCTCCGGAGGCGGTCGTTTCTGACCCCCTGAGAGTCTCTGACCCTGGGAACTGTCGGACCCCGGTGCCAGGGTGGCCCTCCCCACTCGACGAGGAGGAGCGATGCCCACTCGGAACACCCCGTGGCCGGCCGGCACCCCGTGCTGGATCGACTACGGCGCCTCGGAGATCGACGCCGCCAAGGACTTCTACGGCCGTCTGTTCGGCTGGGAGTTCGAGGGCGGTGACCCCGAGGAGTACGGCGGGTACCTCAACGCCATGCGCAACGGCGAGTACGCCGCCGGC
The DNA here is from genome assembly GCF_900143215.1 of Geodermatophilus obscurus. Lineage (GTDB taxonomy): Bacteria > Actinomycetota > Actinomycetes > Mycobacteriales > Geodermatophilaceae > Geodermatophilus > Geodermatophilus obscurus_A. The sequence goes on from NZ_FRDM01000030.1 coordinate 28,857, forward strand.
CTCGGCCCGTTGATGAACCCGGGCGACTCCCCGGGCTGGACGACGTACTTCGCGACCGACGACGCCGCGGCCACGGCCGCCCGCATCCGCGAGGCCGGCGGCACCGTCGTCGTGGAGCCCATGGAGGTCGGGCCGATGGGCACGATGGTCATCGCCGCCGACCCGCAGGGCAACGCCTTCGGCCTGTGGCAGTCCGGGGAGCACACCGGCTGCCGCGTCTTCGACGAGCACGGCTCGCTGGTGTGGAGCGAGGCCGCGGTCGACGACCCGGCCGCCGCGCGGGAGTTCTACACGGCGGTCTTCGGGTTCACCTGGGCCGAGGTCCCCGGCGCGGAGGGCTACACCACCTTCGCGAGCGGCGACCGCCCCCTGGGTGGCCTGGGCGGCCACCAGCCGGGCTCGCCGAAGGGCTGGACGGTGTGCTTCGCGGTCGACTCCACCGACGACGCGGTGGCCACGGTCGAGTCCGGCGGCGGCAAGGTGACGATGGCCCCGATGGACACCGAGTTCGGCCGCTTCGCCGTGGTGGAGGACCCGTGGGGCGCCCCGCTGTCGGTGATGCAGCCGCCCGCGGGTAGCTGAACGAGGGTGGCCCCCCTGCAGGGTCCCGCCGCGAGCGTGCGAGTGGTGGGGGGCAGGGGGGCCTCTTTCAGCTGCGCACCTGGCCGTAGGTGTGCTCGGGCCGCAGCCGGACGACGAGCCGGCGGTCGGCGACCATGGCCGCGCGGTAGGCGTCCCAGTCGTCGTGCTCGCCGCTGAGGGTGCGGTAGCAGGCCACGAGCTCCTCGACGGTGGCGTCGTGCGGGTCGGTCGCGACCGGGCTGAGCTCGGCGGTGCCCTCGACGGCGACCCAGGTCCAGAAGTCCGGCGAGGTCACGTGCAGCGTCGCCCGCGGATCGGCCTGCAGGTTGCGGGTCTTGGCGCGGTCGGCGGTGACCGAGATGCGGGCCAGCTGCGAGTCGTCGTCCCACGCGTAGAAGAGGTTGGACAGCTGAGGGCGGCCGTTCCGCTTGAGGGTGGCCAGCACACCTGCGTGCTGCGTGGCGACGAAGGCGAGCATGCGGGGGTCCACGGCGGCGCTCATGCCGGCAGGAACGTCGTCCCGCTCCGTCTTGTGCTCTGCCGTCCGTCGCCGGGGCCGGGGCCGGGGGTCAGCGTCCGGACGGCGTCAGGGGTGCCGACCGAGCGCCGTCCGGGGCCGCCGGGGGGACGCAGACGCGGTTCCGGCCGCTGTGCTTCGCGCGGTACACCGCGGCGTCCGCCGCCGCCTGGAGCCCGACCGGGTCGCCCCACGTGACCGTTGCCGCGCCGACGCTCACCGTGGCCGCGTAGGGAGCGGCGGCGGTGCGCACGTGGGCCACGAGCCGGTCGGCGATCCCGGTCGCCTCCGGCAGCTCGGTGTCCGGCAGCAGGAGGACGAACTCGTCGCCGCCCAGGCGTCCGACGACGTCCTCGCCGCGGGTCAGGTGCTGCAGCGACTCGGCGACCAGGCGGAGCACCGCGTCACCGGCCAGGTGCCCCAGGGTGTCGTTGACGGTCTTGAACTCGTCGACGTCGACGAGCAGCAGGCTGAGCGGCCGGTCGGCCGTGGTGCGGGCCGCCTCGGTGCGCAGCCGCTCGTGGAAGGTGCGGTGGTTCAACGCACCGGTGAGCCCGTCGCGTTCGGCGAGCAGGGCGACCTGCCGGGCGTAGGCGGCGGTGCGCTGGTAGGCCCGCTGGTGGTTCGCCGACGCGAAGGCACAGGTCGCCGTGGCGACCGCCAGGGCGAGTGCACCGACCAGGACGTCGTCGGCCGATGCACCGCCGACGCCGAGGCCCATGCCCAGGTAGCCGACCAGGATGGTGCCGCCGGCCAGCGCGACACCGACCGGTGGATAGGCCAGCGCGGCGTGCGCCAGCAGGACGAAGAGGAACAGCACGTACGGGCTGTCGGCCGCCTCGTCGAGCAGGCAGAACGCGATCACCAGGGCGATGCCCAGGGCCTCCCAGGCGTCGAAGAACAGCCGGCCCCGCGGGTGGCGGACCAGCCGGGCGACCGGGACCAGCGCCAGCAGCGGAGCCGATCCGGCCACCGCCGCGGCCAGCGCGAGCACGAGTCCGGCACGGGGCGGGTCGGTCGTCAGGGTGCGCACGGCGATGATCGCCGGGATCACCTCGCACAGCACGATGCCGCTGATCGTGTGCCGCCGCCAGAAGGCGACGCGCTCCTCGTCCTGGGCCAGCGCTCTCATGCTCCTGTCATCGCACCGGCCGCCCGGTTTCCACAGAGACCTGGCCGTTCCTCTACCCCGTCGGAGGGAGGGCCCGCCCCGCCGTGCCGCCCGTGGTCCTCACCGTTCCCGACCGCGGGCCTTGAGCAGCACCGGGGGCAGCGGCGGCGCGTCGAGCCGGGCGCCGTCGTAGCCGACGACGGTGCCGAAGCGCTCGTCCTCGGCGTTCCACCGCTCGGCGTACTCGGCGATCTCCTCGCCGGAGCGGCCGACGAAGTTCCACCACATGACGATCCGCTCCTCGAACGGCTCCCCGCCGAGCAGCAGCAGCCGGGTCGGCTCGGCGGCGCGCAGCCGCACCGAGCGGCGTCCGGTGCCGAGGTACAGCATCGCGCCGACCTCCAGCGGCGCCTCCTCCACCTCGGCCGCCCCGGACGAGGCCAGCAGGGCGTACTCGAAGTCCGGCTCCAGCGGCAGCTCGACGTCGGCGCCCGCGACCAGGTCGAGGTCGGCGCCGACCAGCGGGGTGTGCGCGGTGCCCGGCGAGGTGGCTCCGCCGAGGCCGCCCATGAGCACGGTCGCGGTCAGCCCGTCGGAGGTGAAGCCGGGCAGGGCGGTGTGGTGGGCGAAGGCCGGCGCGGTGTCGCGGGCGGCCTCGGGCAGCGCCACCCACAGCTGGGCGCCGTGCAGGTACCGCGGGTGCACCGCCGGGGACTGCTCGGAGTGCGCGATGCCGTGCCCTGCGGTCATCAGGGCCAGCTCCCCGGGGTGGATGCGGGCGTCGCTGCCGACCGAGTCGCGGTGGTGCACCTCGCCCTCGAACAGCCAGGACACCGTCTGCAGTCCGGTGTGCGGGTGCGGCGGCACCTGCATGCCGGGGGTGGAGGTGATGTCGTCGGGGCCGTAGTGGTCGACGAACGCCCAGGCGCCGACCAGCCGGCGGCCCAGGGTGGGCAGCAGCCTCCGCACGCGGGTGCTCTCGCCGAGCAGCACCTCCTTGCCCGGCAGCAGGTCCAGCACCGGGCCGGCGGGGGTGCCCGCCAGCCCGCCCAGCTCACGGGCGGGCGGGCGGCGGTCGAGGTTGCTCATGGCGTGGGCCTCCGGACGGTGTGGGCGGTCGTGGTCATCGGGGCTCGGGCGCGGTCGGGCAGCGCAGGGCGCCGAGGTCCCAGCCGGCGCGCCGGGCGCCGGCGACGTAGGCGCTCTCCAGGAAGTCCAGGACGACGGCGCGCGGGTCGGCCGCGCTGCGGACGTCCTCGTAGGTCAGCAGCGCCAGGTGCGCCCCGCGGCTGTCGATCCAGCGTGCCGCGGCCGGCCGCAGCGGCTCGTCGACCAGGCCCGGCGGCTCCGGAGCGGTGTAGGAGTAGAAGGCCGGCTCGGGCACCTGGTCGTCGCCGAACCAGAAGCCGGCGCTGATGACCTCGTGCGAGTAGGCCTCGCGGGTGACCGGGTCCACGCCGGCGGGCTGCTCCACCCGGCGGTCGGAGAACCGGGTGACGGCGAGGTCGAAGGTGTGCCAGAAGTGGTGCACCGGGCTGGTCTTGGCGTAGCTGCGCCCGGCGAACTCCTCGAGCACCTGCGCCACCTGCCCCAGCACCACCCAGTAGCGCGTCACCATGGCCGGGTCGTAGGACGCGTGGTGCTCGTCCTCGGCGAACGGCGTGCGGTCGGCCAGGTCGAACGGGACGGGCAGGTCGACGGTCGCCGGGAGGCCGAGCGCGGACAGCGTCGCGCGCAGCTGCCGGTAGAAGGCCGCCACGCTGAGCCCGGGCAGCGGGAACGAGGCCCGCCGTCCGTCGGCGACGGCCACCTCCAGCCGGTGGTCGACCAGGTCGAGGTCGACGGCGAAGACCGGGTCGAAGCCCATCGGCCGGGTGGTGAGGCCCCGGCCGGTGAGGTGGAAGGGGATGTGCCACCAGTGGTTGCGCCGCGGGGCGTTGGCCAGGCGCAGCTTGCCGACGATCTGCAGGAACCGGTGCACGGTGTCCTTGGTGTCGGCCCACTCGGCCAGCGGCAGGGGCGGGAAGACGGACACGGCGGCTCCTCCTCGGGTACCGGTCGGAGCCAGCATGCCGATCCGGGGGGCGGTGCGGAAGCCGCCGCCGGGGAGCGGTCAGGGCGTGGTCTCGCCCCGCACCGTCCCGTCGAGGACGCCGACCCGTTCTCCGCTGCCCGGCTGGTCGTCCAGCCGGGCGCGGGCCACCACCCCTCGCAGGACGCCCCCCCGGGCGTTCGTCCGGGTGGTCACCGGCGCGGGCTGACGGCGTGTCCCCCGCGGACACGCCGTCGGACGGCAGGAGGCCGCACTCGACGGCGGCTACCCGGCGTCGATCCGCCTCGGCGTCGTCCAGGTGGACCGCGTCGCGGGGGTCGAGGGCGTCCAGCAGCCGGGTCTCGTGGCCGCGCCCCACGACCAGGACGACGTCGGCCGGCCCGGCGGCACGCACCGCCGCGGTGATCGCCTCCCGCCGGTCGGGGACCGTGCACACCGCTGCCGGCGAGCCGAGCAGCCCGACGCGGAGCTCGGCCCTGATCGCGGCCGGGTCCTCGCCGTGGCTGCCCTCGCTGGTCAGCCACACGCAGTCGGCGGCGCGGGCCGCCCACCCCTGGCGCTCGTACCGGTCGCGCCGGCCACGCGCGCCGAGCACCAGGTGCACCCGCCCGCCGGGGCCGCGCAGGCCGGGCCGCTCACCGTGCCCGGACCTCGCGCGCCGCTGACGCACCGGGACGTGCACGACACACCCGGGTTCCGCCGGCCGGAGGCCCGGCACGTCCCCCGGCCGGTCGCCCGGACGGGTCCGTGCGCGCGGTGGTCGCCTCCCCGGCCCGGACCGGCCGCGCGGATACTGGAGGGCGATGAGCGCACCCCTCAACCTGGTCAACCTCGAGCGGGTGCACAAGGCACACGGCACCACGGCCCTGCTCGACGACGTCTCGCTCGGCATCGCCGCCGGCGAGCGCATCGGCGTGGTCGGGCGCAACGGCAGCGGCAAGTCCACGCTGCTCGGCGTCCTCACCGGCCGCGAGGAACCCGACTCCGGCCGGGTGACCCGCCGCGGGGACCTCGCGCTGGGCGTCCTCGACCAGTCCGGCACGCTGCCGCCCGGCGCGACGGTGCGCGACGTCGTCCTGCCCGGGAGCCTGTTCGCCGCCGAGCACGAGTGGGCCGCCGACCCGGCCGTGCGCAGCGTGCTGACCGGCCTGGAGCTCGACCGGCTGGGGCTGGATGCCCCGGTCGCGCCGATGTCCGGCGGCGAGCGGCGCCGGGTGGCGCTGGCCGCGCAGCTCGTCCGCCCGCTGGACCTGCTGGTCCTCGACGAGCCCACCAACCACCTCGACGTCGAGGGCGTCGCCTGGCTGGCCGACTACGTCAAGGACCGGGTCGGCGCGCTGGTCGTCGTCACCCACGACCGCTGGTTCCTCGACGAGGTCTGCACCCGGACCTGGGAGGTGGCCGAGGGCCGGGTGCACGCCTACGAGGGCGGCTACGCGGCCTACACCCTCGCCCGGGCGGAGCGGGCCCGGATCGCGGCGGCCACCGAGGAACGCCGGCTCAACCTGGTCCGCAAGGAGCTGGCCTGGCTGCGCCGCGGGCCGCCCGCACGCACCAGCAAGCCCCGGTTCCGCATCGAGGCGGCCCAGGCGCTGATCGAGGACGAGCCGCCGCCGCGCGACACGATGGCGCTCAAGGGCTTCGCCGCCCGCCGCCTCGGCAAGACCGTCTACGACGTGGAGGACGTCGACTACGCGGTCCCGACCGACGACGGACCACGCGCCCTCTTCGCGGACCTGACCTGGCACGTCGGCCCGGGTGACCGGATCGGCGTCGTCGGGGTCAACGGGGCGGGGAAGACGTCGCTGCTGCGGCTGCTGGTCGGCGAGACCGAGCCCGACCGCGGCCGGGTGGTGCGCGGGCAGACCGTGGCGCCGGCGTACCTGTCGCAGCACGTCACCGAGCTGCCCGGCCGGCTGCGGGTGCTGGAGGCGGTGCAGGAGATCAAGCGAGTGGCCAGGGTGGGCGACCAGGAGATCTCCGCGTCGTCGCTGGCCGAGCGGTTCGGGTTCCCGGCCTCCCGCCAGTGGACGCCGGTCGGCGACCTCTCCGGTGGCGAGCGGCGCCGGCTGCAGCTGCTGCGGCTGCTCATGGCCGAGCCGAACGTGCTGCTGCTCGACGAGCCGACCAACGACCTCGACATCGACACGCTGACCGCGCTGGAGGACCTGCTCGACGGCTTTCCCGGCACCGTGCTGGTGGTCAGTCACGACCGGTACTTCGTGGACCGGGTCTGCGACTCGGTGGTCGCGCTCATGGGCGACGGCTCGCTGGCCGCCCTGCCCGGCGGGGTGGAGGAGTACCTGGCCCGCCGGGCGGCGGGGGAGGCGGCGCTGCCCTCCGGCTCCTCGTCGTCCACCGCGACGGCGGCCGATACCGCGACCCCGGCCCGCTCGTCCGGGGACGTGCGCGCCGCCCGCAAGGAGGCCGCGCGGCTGGAGCGGCGGCTGGAGAAGCTCACGGCCGAGGAGGAGGAGCTGCACGGCCGGCTCGCCGCGGCCGCGACCGACCACGCGCAGGTGCTGGCGCTCGACGAGCGGCTGCGTGCCGTCCTCGCCGAGAAGGAACAGGTGGAGACCGACTGGCTGGAGGCCGCCGAGGTCGCCGAGGGCTGAGCCGCCTTCCTCCCGCACCGCAGCGTGTCCTCCCGCACCGTGGGCGGTCGGGGAGGACACGCTGGGATCAGGTGACCTGATCGTGGCCGGGTAGGCTGGGGGCCACCGCCGGCCGTCGTCCGACCGACGTCCTGGTGTCCCCGAGCCGCCCCACGACTCCCGGAGACACGTGCTCGTACTGCTGCTCCTCCACCTGATCGCCGGCGTGCTGGCGCCCGTTCTCGTGCGGTGGTGGGGGCGGCAGGCCTTCCTCGCCCTGGCGCTCGTGCCCGCCGCCGGCTTCGGCTGGGTGCTGTCGCGTCTGGGCCCGGTGCTCGCGGGCGAGGAGCTGCGCGAGACCGTGCCGTGGATCCCCGCCCTGCAGCTCGACGTCGCCCTGCGGCTCGACGCCCTGGCGCTCACCTTCGCCGCGCTGGTCACCGGCGTCGGCGCGCTGGTGCTGGTCTACTGCGCCCGCTACTTCGCCCCGGACGAGGAGGGCACCGGACGCTTCGCCGGCTACCTCACCGCCTTCGCCGGTTCCATGCTCGGCCTCGTCCTCGCCGACGACGTCTTCCTGCTCTACGTCTTCTGGGAGCTGACCACCGTCTTCTCCTTCCTCCTGATCGGGGGCTCGGGACGGCGGGTGGCCGCGCGGCGCGCGGCGTCGCAGGCGCTCATCCTCACCACCGCCGGCGGGCTGGCCATGCTGGTCGGCCTCATCCTCATCGGCCATGCCAGCGGCTCCTACCTGCTGTCGGAGATCGTCGCCGAGCCCGGCGGCGGCACCGGCGTGACCGTCGGCGTGGCCCTGGTGCTCGCCGGGGCGATCACCAAGTCCGCCCTCGTGCCGTTCCACTTCTGGCTGCCCGCGGCCATGGAGGCGCCGACGCCGGTCAGCGCCTACCTGCACGCCGCGGCGATGGTGAAGGCCGGCGTCTACCTGGTCGCCCGGCTGGCACCGGGCTTCGCCGACGTCCCCGGCTGGCGGCCGGTCGTGCTGGGCCTGGGCGTGGCGACCATGCTGGTCGGCGGGTACCGCGCCCTGCGCCAGAAGGACCTCAAGCTGCTGCTGGCCTTCGGGACGGTCAGCCAGCTGGGCTTCCTCGTGACGCTCGTGGGTGCGGGCAGCTCGGAGCTGGCCGCCGCCGGACTGGCCATGACGCTGGCGCACGGGCTGTTCAAGTCCACGCTCTTCCTGACCGTCGGCGTCGTCGACCACGCGACGGGCACCCGCGACCTGCGCCGGCTGTCCGGCCTCGGCCGGCGGCTGCCGCTGCTCGCCGCCATCGGCGCCGCCGCCGCGGCCTCGATGGCCGGGTTGCCGCCGCTGCTGGGGTTCGTCGGCAAGGAGGCGGCGTTCACCGCCCTGCTGGACGGCGGGGTGCCCGACCGCACCGCCGCGCTCGTCGTCCTCACCGGCGTGGTCGCGGGCTCGGTGCTCACCGCCGCCTACACCGCGCGCTTCGTGTGGGGTGCCTTCGCCCGCAAGCCCGGCGTCGAGGACAGCGAGCTCGAGCACCCGCCGGAGCCGCTGTTCCTGGCCGCCCCGGCCGTCCTGGCGCTCACCGGGCTGGTCCTCGGGCCGGCCAGTCCGCTGCTGGACCCGCTGGTCGTCGCCTACGCCGAGACGTTGCCGCTGCTGGCCCCCGAGGCCGAGCACCTGGCGCTGTGGCACGGCTGGCAGCCCGCGCTGGCGCTGTCGGCGCTGACCGTCGGCGGCGGTGCCGCGCTGTTCGCCGTCCGCGGGCCGGTCTCGCGCCTGCAGCGGCGGGTCGCCGTCGGCGCCTCGGCCGACGAGGGCTACTGGAACGTGGTCCAGGGGATCGACCGGCTCTCGGTGCTGGTCACCGGCACCACGCAGCGCGGCTCCCTGCCGGCCTACCTCGGCACGATCCTGGTCGTGGTGCTGGCCCTGCCCGGCACGCTGCTGCTCACCCGCGCCCCGTGGCCGGGCGAGTGGCGGGCCTGGGACACCCCGGTGCAGGCGATGGTGGGCGTCGTCGTCGTGACCGCCGCCGCGCTCACCCTGCGGATCCGCCAGCGGCTCTCGGCGGTGCTGGTCGTCGGTGTCACCGGCTACGGCATCGCCGTCGTCTTCGTGCTGCAGGGTGCCCCGGACCTCGCGCTCACCCAGTTCCTCGTCGAGACGCTGACCCTCGTGGTCTTCGTGCTGGTGCTGCGCAAGTTGCCCAAGGACATCTCCGAGCGGCACCGGCCGCGCGAGCGCGCCGTCCGCGGGGTCATCGCGGTCGCGGTGGGCGCGTTCATGGCCGCCGTGGGCGCGGTGGCGCTGTCCGCCCGCACCGCGACGCCGGTGTCGGCGGGCTGGCCGGGGCCGGCCTACGACTTCGGCGGCGGCAAGAACGTCGTCAACGTGACGCTGGTCGACATCCGCGCCTGGGACACCCTCGGCGAGATCTCCCTGGTGGTCGTCGCCGCCACCGGCGTGGCCAGCCTGGTCTTCCTCCGGGGCCGCACCGGCGGGGTCGACCGCGTGACCCGCGCGGACCTGACGCAGCAGCGCGAGCGCGGCCGGCGGGCTCCGCGGGACCGCTGGCTGGCCGCCACCGCGACGCTCGACCCGGCCCGGCGCTCGGTGGTGCTCGAGGTCATCACCAGGCTGCTGTTCCACACGATCATGGTCTTCTCGCTGTACCTGCTGTTCTCCGGGCACAACGAGCCCGGTGGCGGGTTCGCCGGCGGCCTGGTCGCCGGCCTCGCGCTGGTGCTGCGCTACCTGGCCGGTGGACGCTACGAACTGGGCGAGGCCGCGCCGGTCGCACCGGGCCTGCTGTTGGGCGGCGGGCTGCTCTTCGCCGGCGGCACGGGTGTGGCGGGACTGCTGCTGGGTGCCGGGGTGCTGCAGACGGCGATCCTGCAGGTCACGCTGCCGGTGCTCGGCGACGTCAAGCTGGTGACCTCGCTGTTCTTCGACTTCGGCGTGTACCTGATCGTCGTCGGGCTGGTCCTCGACGTGCTGCGCAGCCTGGGTGCGGAGCTGGACCGCCAGGAGGACCAGGAGGACCCGATCGAGCTGTCCCCCGGGGAGGTGGTGCTGCGATGACCCCCACGATCGTGCTGCCGTTGATGATCGGCGGGATCTACGCGGCGGGGGTCTACCTGCTGCTCGACCGCAGCCTCACCCGCGTGCTGCTGGGCTTCCTGCTGCTGGGCAACGCCACCAACCTGCTGGTGCTGTCGGCCGGCGGGCCCGCGGGCCTGGCGCCGATCCTCGGCTACGCCGACCCGGAGCAGTTCAACGACCCGCTGCCCCACGCGCTGGTCCTGACCGCGATCGTCATCACCTTCGGCGTCGCCGCGTTCCTGCTGGCGATCATCCACCGCTCCTGGCGGCTCGCCCGCAACGAGGCGGTCGGCACCGACGAGGAGGACCGCCGGGTCGCCGCCCGGAAGGCTCCCGACGCCGACGAGCTCGACCCGGACGAGCTGGCCCCCGAGGACCGCATCGCAGGCCACGCCGACTCCCTCGCCGGCGACCTGGAGGAGCTGGCGGACGACGTCGACCTGCCGGCGGGGAGCGGCACCCGGTGATCGAGGTCCTGGCCCCGCTGCCGGTGCTGCTCCCGCTGCTCGGGGCGGCCGGCGCCCTGCTGGTCTCCGGGCACCCGTCGTTCCAGCGCGCCCTCAGCACCACCGTGCTCACGGCGGTGCTCGCCATCTCGGTGGTCCTGATGTTCGTGGCCGACGCCGAGGGCGCCACCTCGGTCTCCGTCGGGGGTTGGCCGGTCCCGCTGGGCATCGTGCTGGTCGTCGACCGGCTGTCGGCGCTGATGCTCGTCGTCGCCTCGACCGTGGCGCTCGGCGTCCTCGTCTTCGCCGTCGGGCAGGGTGCGGCCGACGGGTCGGAGGAGACGCCGCTGTCGATCTTCCACCCGACGTTCCTGGTGCTGGTCGCGGGCGTGAGCAACGCCTTCCTCGCCGGCGACCTGTTCAACCTCTACGTCGGCTTCGAGATCCTGCTGATGGCCTCCTACGTGCTGCTCACCCTGGGCGGGACGGCGGCGCGCATCCGCGGCGGCATCACCTACATCGTGGTCAGCCTGACCAGCTCGCTGCTGTTCCTCGCCGCGATCGGGCTGGTCTACGCCGCGACCGGCACGGTGAACATGGCTCAGCTGGCGGTGCGGCTGGGGGAGCTGCCCGAGGGCACCCAGGTGCTGCTGCAGTCGATGCTGCTCATCGCCTTCGGCATCAAGGCCGCGGTGTTCCCGCTCTCGGCGTGGCTGCCCGACAGCTACCCGACCGCACCCGCCCCGGTCACCGCCGTCTTCGCCGGCCTGCTCACCAAGGTCGGCGTGTACGCGATCATCCGCACCCAGACGCTGCTGTTCCCGGGGGGCGCGCTCGACGACCTGCTGATGTGGGCGGCGCTGGCCACGATGCTGGTGGGCATCCTCGGCGCGGTCGCGCAGCGGGACCTGCGCCGGATGCTGTCGTTCACCCTGGTCAGCCACATCGGCTACATGGTGTTCGGCATCGCCCTGGGGACGGCGGCGGGGCTGGCCGGTGCCGTCTTCTACGTGGCCCACCACATCGCCATCCAGACGACGCTGTTCCTGGTCGCGGGGCTGGTCGAGCGCCAGGGCGGGACGACGGCGGTGGACCGGCTCGGCGGGCTGGCCCGGCGCTCGCCGCTGCTGGGGGTGCTGTTCTTCGTCCCGGCGATGAACCTGGCCGGGATCCCGCCGCTGTCGGGCTTCATCGGCAAGCTCGGCCTGCTGCAGGCCGGGGTCGCCGAGGGCAGCGCAGTCGCGTTCACGCTGGTCGCCGGAGGGGTGGTGACCAGCCTGCTCACGCTGCTGGCGGTCGCCCGCATCTGGACCCGCGCCTTCTGGCGGTCCCCGAACCAGTCGCCGGTCGAGGACACCGCCGCGGCCGCGGCCGCCGATGCCACGCTGCGGCGCCGGCCGGAGGGGAACGGCGCGGCCTCGGGTGACGGTGGCGGAACCGCGGACGGCGGGTCGCGCACCGCGCTGCAGGACGCCTGGCGCCGGCACACCGCGGTGGCGACGGCGGCCGAGCCCGACCTGCCACCCGCGGCCGGAGCGGTCCGGGCGCTGCGCCCGCTGCCGCGGACGATGGTGGGCGCCACCACGGCGCTGGTCGCGCTCACCGTGGCCCTCACCGGACTGGCCGGACCGCTCTACGGCCTGGCCGACCGGGCAGCGACCGACCTGATCGACCGCACCCCCTACACCACGTCGGTGTTCGGGACGGAAGAGGTGCCATGACGATCGAGCCCGCCGCGACCCGGCTGCGCCACCAGGTCCCGCTCGTCGTCTGGCTGGTGGTGGTGTGGGTGCTGCTCTGGGGCACCTGGTCCTGGGCGAACCTGCTCTCCGGCCTGCTCGTCGCGCTGGCCGTGCTGACGCTGCTGCCGCTGCCGCACGTGGTCGGCGGCACCCGGGTGCGGCCGCTGCCGATGCTGGTCTTCTTCGGCCACTTCGCGGCGGACCTGTTCGTGTCCGGGGCCGAGGTCGCCTGGCAGACCCTGCGCCCCGGCGGTGTCCGGCGGACGGCGATCGTGCAGGTGCAGCTGCGCGCGGACTCCGACCTGCTGCTGACGATGGTCGCCGAGGCGACCTCGCTCGTCCCCGGGTCCCTGGTGCTCGACCTGGACCGGGAGCTGCGGGTGATGACCTGCCACCTGCTGCCCGCGCGCGACCTCGAGGACGTGGAGCGGAAGAAGGCCCACATCCTGGTGGTGGAACGCCGCCTGGTCCGGGCGTTCGGCTCGGCCGCGGACCTCGCCGCCCTCGACGGGCACCGGGATGAGGGGGTGCTGGCGCCGTGACGGTGGTGGGCTTCGCGCTGTACGCGCTGATCGGTGCAGGAGCGCTGCTGGCGCTCGTGCGGCTGGCCCTCGGCCCCTCGCTGCTCGACCGGGTCGTCGCCACCGACACCCTGCTGGTCATCATCTCCGCCGGCCTGGCGGTCTACGCCGCGCTGGAGCGCTCCCCGACGGTCGTGCCGGTGCTGGTGGTCGTGTCGCTGCTGGCCTTCGTCGGCTCGGTCTCGGTCGCCCGCTACATCGGCGGGATGCTGCTGCGCTCCCGCACGGGGGACGGCCGCGACCTCGGCCTGCCGCTGGCGGCCGAGGCGCAGGGGGAGCAGCCGTGACGGCGCTGGCCGACGTCGTCGCGTTCGCCTGCCTGCTGGCCGGCGCCGCCCTGTGCCTCACCGCCGGGCTGGGGCTGGTGCGCTTCCCGGACGTGCTGTCCCGGATGCACGCCGGCACCAAGCCCCAGGTGCTCGGCGTCCTGCTCGTGATGGTGGGCGCCGCCATCCGGCTCGACGGCTGGGCCAACGCCTGGATGCTGCTGCTCGTGGCCGCCTTCCAGCTGCTGACCGCACCGGTCAGCGCGCACCTGATCAGCCGGGTGGCCTACCGCCGCCGGCACGTCCGCCGCGACCTGCTGCTGGTCGACGAGTTCCGCGGGGCCGGCCACCAGGACGTGTGGTACCAGGGGGACGAGCCCAAGGACGCCCCGCCCGAGGAGCCCGGGCCCGTTCAGCCCAGCTGAGCCAGCCGGAAGGGCAGTCCCTGGTCGTCCCGGCACTCCGCCATCCGGCCGGAGTGCTGCCCGGTGACCTCGTCGGCCCGCCCGCCCGCCGTCCGGACCGCGGCCACGGCGACCTCGATGTCGTCGACCGCGTACAAGGGGACGGCGCCGAGGTCGGAGGTCTGCCCGCCGTGCAGGCCCACCGTCGGCGTCTGGCCCGGCACCTCCCAGCCGTCGTCGACCCGCCCGGGGCCCAGCGACCAGCCGAGCACCGCTTCGTAGAAGTCGCGGGCACGCGCGCCGTCGGGCACCTGCAGCGTCAGGTGGACCGTGTCGCCGGGCCGGACCGGCGGTCGCGCAGCAGCCGGTCCGCGATCCGGCGTCTGCAGCATCCAGCGGTGCCCGAAGGGGTCGACGACGACGCCGGTGCGCCCGCCGGGGCCGTCGGACGGCGGCCGCTCCACGGTCGCGCCGGCTGCGGCGGCCCGGTCGACGGCAGCCTCGACGTCGGACACCGCGAGGTGCAGCGTGACGCCGACCCGGCCGGCGTCCGGCGCGGCCAGCCCCAGCTCGGGGTACTCGTCGGCGAGGTAGAGCGTCGCCCCGCCGACGTCGAGCTCGGCGTGCCCGATGCGGTCGTCGTCCATCACGTGCGGCTCACCCACCAGGCGGGCGCCGAGGGCGTCGGCGTACCAGGCCGTCGCCGCCCGGGCGTCGCGCACGGTGAGGTAGGGCGTCAGCTGTGACATCGCGGGGCCTCCGGCGGTGGACTCCTGCTGCTACCGCTGGGCCCGGTTCACCGCCGAGACGACCGCGCGCAGCGAGGCGGTGACGATGTTCGGGTCGATGCCCACGCCCCACAGCACCCGGTCGCCCACGGCGCACTCGACGTAGGCCGCGGCGCGCGCGTCCCCGCCCGCGGACATGGCGTGCTCGGCGTAGTCGAGCACCCGGACGTCGACGTCCACCGACCGCAGCGCGTCGACGAACGCGGCGATCGGCCCGTTGCCGCGGCCCTCGACGGTCATCGGGACGCCGCCGTCGACCAGCTCGACCACCATCTCGTCGAGCTGGTCGCCGTGCGCCCGGTGCCGGTGACCGCTGAGGGAGAAGCGGCCCCACGGGGCGTCGGGGTCGGGCAGGTACTCGCTGGAGAACGCCGCCCACATCTGCCGGGCGGTCACCTCGCCGCCCTCGTCGTCGGTGTGCCGCTGGACGACCGCGCTGAACTCGATCTGCAGCCGGCGCGGCAGGTCCAGCTGGTTCTCGGTCTTCATGATGTAGGCGACGCCGCCCTTGCCGGACTGGCTGTTCACCCGGATGACGGCCTCGTAGGTGCGGCCGACGTCCTTGGGGTCGATGGGCAGGTACGGCACCGCCCACGGCATCTCCGAGACCGGCTTGCCGGCGGCCGCCGCGTCGACCTCCAGCGCCTTGAGGCCCTTGTTGATCGCGTCCTGGTGCGAGCCGGAGAAGGCGGTGTAGACCAGGTCGCCACCGTAGGGGTGCCGCTCGTGCACGCCCAGCTGGTTGCAGTACTCGACGGTGCGGCGGATCTCGTCGATGCCGGAGAAGTCGATCTGCGGGTCGATGCCCTGGCTGAACAGGTTCAGGCCCAGGGTGACCAGGTCGACGTTGCCGGTGCGCTCGCCGTTGCCGAACAGGCAACCCTCGATGCGGTCGGCGCCGGCGCGGTAGCCCAGCTCGGCGGCGGCGACGGCGGTGCCGCGGTCGTTGTGCGGGTGCAGCGACAGGACGACGGCGTCCCGGCGGCCCAGGTTGCGGTGCATCCACTCGATCTGGTCGGCGTAGACCGTCGGCTCGGCCATCTCGACCGTCGCCGGCAGGTTGATGATCGTCGGCCGGTCGGGGGTGGGCTCCCACACGTCGGTGACCGCGTTGCAGACCTCGACGGCGAAGTCGAGCTCGGTGCCGGTGAAGGACTCGGGGGAGTACTCGTAGAAGACCTCCGTGCCGGTCATCTGCTCGGCCAGCTTGCGCACCACCTGCGCGCCGTGGACGGCGATGTCGACGATCCCGGCCCGGTCGGAGTCGAACACGACCCGCCGCTGCAGGGTGGAGGTGGAGTTGTACAGGTGGACGATCGCCTGCTTCGCGCCGCGCAGGGACTCGAAGGTGCGCTCGATGAGCTCGTCACGGGCCTGGGTGAGCACCTGGATGGTGACGTCGTCGGGTACCAGGTCGTCCTCGATGAGCTGGCGGACGAAGTCGAAGTCGGTCTGGCTGGCCGCCGGGAAGCCGACCTCGATCTCCTTGTAGCCCATCCGGGCCAGCAGCTCGAACATCCGCCGCTTGCGATCAGGCGTCATCGGGTCGATCAGTGCCTGGTTGCCGTCGCGCAGGTCGACGGCGCACCAGCGCGGGGCCCGGGTGGTCACCGCCTCCGGCCACGTGCGGTCGGGCAGCACGATCGGCTCGAAGGGGGCATAGCGGGAGATCGGCATCCCCGACGGCTGCTGGGGGTACCGGACGTGCGGATGGTTCTCGCTCAGGTTCCTGCTCACGGGTTCTCGCTCCTCTGGGCGCGGGCTGGACGCAGCTCCGGTGGGGCGGTCAGCAGGCGCCGAGGACGCTCTCGGTCACGGCGGGTCCCCGCGGCGAGGGGGCCGACCTAGGAGAGGGCCTCGCCGCGGCGGGTAAGCAGGAGGCTGCCGCGCACAGGGCCACGGTAGCAGCGAGTCAGGCGAGGTCACAGCCACACGGGCAGTCCACGGCATGCCTGGGCGGTCCCGAGCCGTCGTCGACCTCGTCGCACCCGGGTGGACACGCGCAGGTCAGGCCGTCGTCGGCCGGCTCCCCGGCGGCCGCGCGCCGGCGTTCCCGTTCCTCCGCCGCGCGCCGGCGCGCCGCCTCCTGCCGCCGGGCCCGCCGCTCGGCCGGCGAATTCCCCGGCACAGGCACGTCGTGGTCCTCCGGCGTCCCGGCCCGTGCCCGCCGGCGGTCCCGCGCGGTGCGGTCGAGGCCGAAGGTGAACCACGGCTGCCGCCGGTCCGGGCGGTGCGCCCACCGGTCGGCCACCGCCTCGGTGTGCTCGGTGTCCAGGTGGGCGGGTAACCGGCGTCGGGTCGCGTCCCGTGCACCGCCGGGGTCCATGCCGGCCACCTCCCGTCCGTCGGCGTCGAGCAGGACCAGACGCAACCCGGCCAGCCCTGCCGCCCGCGCCAGGGCGCGCGACGGCAGGTCCCGGGTCCCTGCCTCGGCGTGGGCCACGGCCGACACGCTCAGCCCGGCTTCCGAGGCCAGTTCCCGTTGTGACAGGTCGGCGGTGCGCCGGATGCGCCGGAGCACTCCGCTGAGGTCGAAGCCGTCCGCCACCGGGCCATGGTGCGGTGGAAGGCGCGTGCACGGGCCGAACCGGCCGCACCTGTGGACGAGTCCTGATCGTCCGAAGCCAGACGCGGGATACCCCCTCCGGCATCCTCGGGCGCTGCTCACAGGGCGAAGCAGGGGCTGAGGGACCGGGACGACCCACCCCGCCCGTGTCCACTGCTGTCCACGGTGGCGGAGCCGCGAGGGCTCAGAACTCCTTGGCCAGGCGCATGCGCCAGGGACGGCCGTCGGGGTCGTCGACCAGGCGGTAGACCGGGGTCGCCCACAGCCGGGTGGGCAGCGACAACCGCGGCGGGGAGTGCTCGCGCAGCCGGCCGCGCGGGCGCGGACCCCGGCGGCCGCCGGCGTACCAGGCGTCGAGCTCGGCAGCCGAGTCATCCATCGCCGCCACGAAGGCGTCGGGGTCGATCAGGTCGTCGTCCTCGCTCCCGTCGGCCGCGCGGTCCAGGTGCTCGCGGGCCAGCTCCAGCCGCAGGTCGCGGGCAAAGGTCCGGGCGCCGTCACCGGTGCCGGCCGGGTCGCGGGGCTCACGCGGGTCTCGCGTGGTGTCCAGCACGGCGGAGGAGAGCTCGCTGTCGTGGGTCCAGGAGCGCCGGTTGAAGTTGTCGCTGCCGATGCTGGCCCACACGTCGTCCACCACGCAGACCTTGGCGTGCACGTAGACCGGCGTCCCCTCGTGGTTCTCCACGTCGAAGACGTGCACCCGGTTGCGCCCGGCACGCTTGCACATCTCCAGCGCCTGCCAGCGCCCGACGTACTGCGACCGCTCGGCGACCGCGCCGTCCTGGTCGGGCACCCGCGGCACCACGACGACCAGGTGCAGCTCCGGGTTGGCGGACAGCGCGTCGGCGAACAGCCGGGCGACGTCACCGGACCACATGTACTGGTCCTCCAGGTACACCAGCCGGCGGGCTCGCTGGATCGCCTTGGAGTAGCCGCGGGCCACCGACCGCTCGCCGCGTGGCGCGAAGTCGTACGGCGGCCGGATCGCCGGGTAGGTGCGCAGGTTCTGCACCACGTGCGGCCCGCACGGCGACGGGGGCGGCAGCTGCGGCGGCAGCGGGGTGGGGTCCAGCCGGGCGCCGCGCAGCCGGTCGAGGACCCACGCGATCGGGTTGCCCGAGTCGGCGTTGGTCGGGTCGTCCCAGCGCTCGCGGAAGATGGTGTCCAGGACGCCGACGGTCGGCCCGCGGAGCATCAGCTGCACGTCGTGCCACGGTGGCGATTCCCCGTACGCCGCCGACATCGCGAGCGGCTGCGGATCGCCCCTGTGCTCGGCGTCGTCCCGCCTGCCGTGGCACAGGTCGATCCCGCCGACGAAGGCGACGTCCTGGGTCGGGTCCTGGTCGTGCCGCAGGACGACGAGCTTCTGGTGGTGGCTGCCCCCGCGGCGCACCCGCTGGTCGAGGATCACCTCGCCGCCGCCGTGCTCGACCTCGTCGTCCAGCGCCCGGTTCTCCGCCGCGCTGAACGACATCCAGTCCACGTGCGAGCGCCACACCAGACCGCGCACGCAGACCCCGCGCCGCACCGCGTCGGTGAACAGCTGTGCCACGGTGGGGCCGCCCGGGCGCAGCTCCTCGTCCGGGTCGCCCCGCCAGTCGGTGAAGAACAGGTGGTCCCCGGCGTCCAGCCGCTCGACGCACTCGACCAACCGGTCGAAGTACGGACCGCCGTGCACGAGCGCTTCGACGAGGTTGCCCTCGGTGCAAGCGGGCAGGGACGTCGCCGGGTTGCCGCGTTCCTCGGCCGTCAGCAGCCAGCGCTCCACGTCGTCCACCCGGTGATCACAGCGCCCTGCTCAGGGGGACGCAAGCACGGCTGCGCCCCGGGACCTCGGTAGCCTGTGGACCCGTGGCCCTCGTCGTCCAGAAGTACGGCGGCTCGTCCGTCGCCTCCGCAGCGCACATCAAGCGCGTCGCCGAGCGGATCGTGGCGGCCAAGGGGGCCGGCGACGACGTCGTCGTCGTGGTCTCCGCGATGGGTGACACGACCGACGAGCTGCTCGACCAGGCCGCGCAGATCACCGACAACCCGGCCGGCCGCGAGCTGGACATGCTCCTCACCGCGGGCGAGCGCATCTCCATGGCCCTGCTGGCCATCGCGATCAACACCCACGGCTACGAGGCGCGGTCGTTCACCGGCTCCCAGGCCGGGGTGATCACCACGTCCAGCCACGGCAAGGCGCGGATCATCGACGTCACGCCCGGCCGGCTGCGCGACGCCCTCGACGAGGGCTCGATCGTCATCGTCGCCGGCTTCCAGGGGGTCAGCCAGGACACCAAGGACGTCACCACGCTCGGCCGCGGCGGCTCCGACACGACCGCCGTGGCCGTCGCCGCGGCGCTGCGGGCCGACGTCTGCGAGATCTACACCGACGTCGACGGCGTCTTCACCGCCGACCCGCGGATCGTGCCCAACGCCCGGCGGCTGGACACGGTGACGTACGAGGAGATGCTCGAGCTCGCCGCCTCCGGGGCGAAGGTGCTCATGCTCCGCTGCGTCGAGTACGCCCGCCGCTACGGCATCCCGGTGCACGTCCGCAGCTCCTACTCCCAGCTCCCCGGCACCACGGTGACCGGCTCGATGGAGGACCTCACGGTGGAACAGGCCATCATCACCGGCGTCGCGCACGACCGCTCCGAGGGCAAGATCACCGTCTTCGGGGTGCCCGACCGGCCGGGCGAGGCCGCGCAGCTGTTCCGCGTGCTCGCCGAGGCCGAGGTCAACGTCGACATGATCGTGCAGAACGTGTCGGCCGCGGCCAGCAAGCTCGCCGACATCTCCTTCACGCTGCCCAAGAGCGACGGGCCGGCGGCCCTCGCCGCGCTGGAGAAGGTCAGGAACACCATCGGCTACACCGACGTCACCTTCGACCAGCACATCGGCAAGGTGTCGCTGGTCGGGGCGGGCATGCGCTCGCACCCGGGTGTGTCCGCGCGCTTCTTCGGCGCGCTGGCCGACGCCGGTGTCAACCTGGAGCTAATCAGCACCTCGGAGATCCGCATCTCCGTGGTGTGCCGGGACACCGATGTGGACCTCGCCGTCCGCGCGGTGCACGACGCCTTCGACCTCGGCACCGACGAGGCGCAGGCCGTCGTCTACGGAGGGACGGGACGATGAGCCTCTTCAGCAGCGACGGGCTGCGCGTCGGCGTC
>NZ_FRDM01000028.1 GCF_900143215.1 Geodermatophilus obscurus
AGCCTCGATTCACCGTCGGAAATCGTCGCCGGTAGCGGGTCCTAACGCACGAATGCCCCTCTGACCAGGGACGATGTGGCTTGTCTAAGGCCCATATCGTCCGTGCAGAAGGGCATCCGCTGGATGCGACTGTCTCACGGTTCGTCGGCGTTGTCGGCGACGTTCGATGACCCGAATCTCGTGTCGGTCGGCGGGCTGGCCCCGGTCGTCGCGCTCGCCCAGTCCTGCCGGCTCGGTGACCTGGTCGGCGAGAAGCTCACGCTGCAGGCCACCGGCGGGGTCAACGCCGCGCTGAAGGTGCCGGCGCTGGTGGCCGGGATGGTCGCCGGCGCGGACTCGATCGCCGACATGGACCTGCTGCGGCACGGCGGCATGGACCGGCTGTTCGCCGGCATCCGGGCGCCGTCGACGTTGGGCACGTTCCTGCGGGCCTTCACCTTCGGCCACGTCCGCCAACTTGACTCCGTCGCCGCGGCGTTCCTGACCGCGCTGACCGCGGCGACGCCGCTGCTGGCCGACGCCGGCCAGGTCACCTACCTGGATCTGGACGACACGATGCGCCAGACCCACGGCTACGCCAAGCAGGGCGCCGGCTACGGCTACACCAAGGTCAAGGGCCTCAACGCGCTGCTGGCCACGATCTCGACCCCGACCGCGGCGCCGCTGATCGGCGCCGCCCGGCTGCGGCGAGGAGCGGTCAAGTCCGCCCACGGTGCGGGCACGCTGGTGGCCGAGGCGCTGCGCACGGCCCGGGCGGCCGGCGCCGGCGGACCCGACCGCAGCGGGCTGGTCCTGCTGCGCGGGGACTCGGCGTTCTACGGCCACGACGTCATCGCCGCCGCCGGTCGCGGCGGGGCATGCTTCTCGATCACCGCCCGGATGGACGCCGCGGTCAAACGCGCGATCGCCGCGATCGCCGAGGACGCCTGGACGGCGATCCGCTATCCGCAGGCGATCTGGGACGCCGAGGGACAGTGCTGGATCTCTGACGCCGAGGTCGCCGAGATCTCCTTCACCGCGTTCACCTCCCGCCGCACGTCCGACCACGTGACCGCCCGGCTGATCGTCCGCCGGGTCAAGCGGCTCAATCCCGGCTCGGTGCCGGCCGGGCAGGGCGAGCTGTTCGCCGCCTGGCGCTACCACGCGGTGTTCACCGACTCACCCGAGCCGATGCTCGCCGCCGAGAAGACCCACCGGCAGCACGCGGTCATCGAGCAGGTCCACGCCGACCTCAAGGCCGGGCCGCTGGCCCACCTGCCCTCCGGGAGCTTCGCCGCGAACTCCGCCTGGCTGGTGCTGGCCGCGATCGCGTTCAACCTCACCCGCGCCGCCGGCGCACTGGCCTCGGCCTTCCACGCCAAGGCCACCACCGGCACGATCCGCGCCCAGCTGATCAGCGTCCCGGTGCGGTTGGCCCGTTCAGCCCGGCGGTTGCGGCTGCACCTGCCCCGCGACTGGCCGTGGCAGACCGCCTGGTCCCAGCTGTTCGACGCCACCTGCGGCCCCCCGGCAGCCGCCTGACCGACCATCGCCCGCAGGGCCCGACCGAAGACCGACAGTGGAAGACCCGGACAGACCGGCGGCCCACCCACGCCCAGTCGCGGCCATCAAGATCGAGTCATCCGCCGACAGGGACGACCAAGATCGACGGTGGATCGAGGTTCAGACGAACTGCCGGCTCAGCTGCACATGCCGGTTGACGTCCTTGTACAGCAAGTACCGGAAGCGACCGGGACCTCCCGCGTAACAGGCCTGCGGGCAGAAAGCGCGCAGCCACATGAAGTCGCCGGCCTCGACCTCGACCCATTCCTGGTTGAGCAGGTAGACGGCCTTGCCTTCCAGCACGTAGAGGCCGTGCTCCATCACATGCGTCTCCGGGAAAGGGATGACGCCGCCCGGCTCGAAGTTGACGATGTTGACATGCATGTCGTGCCGCACGTCGGTCTGGTCGACGAAGCGGGTCGTCGTCCAGATGCCGTGGGTGTCGGGCATGGGCAGAGGCTCGACCTCGCGCTCGTTGGTGACGAACGCCTCCGGCGGTTCGATTCCGTCGACGCGCTGGTACGCCTTGCGGATCCAATGGAAGCGAGCAGGTTCCGATCCCCCGTTGTGCAGCGTCCACGCAGCGCCCGGAGGGAGGAAGGCGTAACCCCCCGGGTGGAGGTGATGCTCCGTCTCCCCGATCGTCAGCCGGAGTTCACCGTCCACCACGAAGAGCACCGCCTCGGCGCGAGGATCGGTCTCCGGCCGGTCGCTGCCTCCGCCCGGCGAGACCTCCACGATGTATTGGGAGAAGGTCTCGGCGAACCCCGAGAGCGGCCGGGCGATCACCCACAAGCGCGTCCTGTCCCAGAAGGGGAGGTTGCTGGTGACGATGTCGGTCATCGTCCCCTTGGGGAGAACGGCGTAGGCCTCGGTGAACATCGCCCGATTGGTCGTGAGCTCGGTCTGCCCCGGTAGGCCACCTCGGGGGGCGTAGTACGGGGTGTTGGTCGACGTCATGTCGAGCGTCCTTTCGGTTGTGCCGCCGATGCGGCGTCGTGAGGGTGTCTGCTGCGTGGCTCGTGTCCGCCTCGGCTCAGGAGACGGCCGCGCGATTCGGTCGAACCCGATCGGCCTCCGCGCAGCCACGGTGCTGCGGAACACACCGCTGAGCGGTCATCCCGCCTGGGAGGTCACAGGTGTGCCACGCCGATGCCGGCCATCGGCGGCAGCCGGCCGCGCTGCCGTCACGGAGTGCATCCTGCTGCGCTCGGCGGCGTCGCGCATGACCCCTCGCAGGCACACACTGGTCGCGTGGTGGGCGGAGCCCACCGAACCGGCTGCCGCTGCTGTCAAGCATGGGTGCGTCGGGCCAGGCCCTGGAGCCGGGCGCGGTCGACGCCCGTCAGTTCGCTGGCTTCCTCCAACGTCACGGCGCCGCAGTCGACCCCGCGTAGGACGGCAGCCGCGAGCGCCTGGGCCGTCGCAGGCTCGTCCATGACCCCGCCTTCCACCCGGCCGAGGTAGGCCCTGATCCGCGCCGCCGTCGCCGGCAGGCTCGCCCGGAAGAAGGAGTAGGTGGCCAGGTAGCGGGTCGGTAGGTGCCCGGGGTGCATGTCCCAGCCCTGGTAGTAGCCCCGCTCCAGAGAACGTGTCACGAGCCGGGCATGCAGGCGCCAGGCTGCGTGCACCGCGTCCTGGTCACCCGTCGGGAGCACGTTGGTCGACCCATCGGACAGATGCACGCCGGTACCGGCGGCGGCGACCTGCATGACCGCCTTGGCGTGGTCGGCCGCCGGGTGTTCCAGACTCTGGGAGGCGGCGGTGACCCCGAGGGCGGCGCTGTAGTCGTAGGTGCCGTAGTGCAGGCCGGTGCAGCGCCCATCCGCCGCGGCGATCATGCGCGCGACGGTGGCGGTGCCGTCCGCGGCCAGGATGGCCTGCGGGGTCTCCACCTGGATCTCGAACCGCAGCCTGCCCGCAGGCAGAGCGTGGGCCTGCTCCAGCCGAGCGCAGACCTCGACCATGGCCTCGACCTGCGCCACCGAGGTGACCTTCGGCAGGGTCACGACGAACCCCTCCGGCAGGGCGCCGGACGCGAGGAGCCCGCCGACGACGAGGTCGAGGGTTCGCAGGCCGCGCCGGCGGGTCGGCGCCTCGAAGCTCTTGAACCGGATGCCCAGGAAGGGCGGCCCATCCTCGGCTCGGGCGACCGCTGCGAGGGCGGTGGCCCCCTCGCCGGCCGCCCGGTCCTCCTCCTCGTCGGAGCGCTGGCCGTAGCCGTCCTCGAAGTCGACGCGCAGGTCCTCGATCGGCTCGCGACCCAGCTTGGCGCGCACCCGGTCGTGGACGTCGCCCACCAGCTCGACGGGCATGCCGGTGGCGTCGGCCAGGACCTCCGTCGACGGGGCGTGACGGTCGAGCAGCTCCACGGCCGCTGCGCCCCACTGCCTGTGGGCGTCGGCGGAGAACCGGTCGGCCGGGATGTAGACGGTGTGCACCGGCTGCCGGGTACCGGGCCCGGGGTACCGCTGCTGGAGCTCCCGGTCGGCCTCGGCGAGCCGCTCGTCCAGGACGTCGGCGAGGACGTCGCTCAGTCGGGTCATCTGCGTGATCCCTCTCCCGTCGCGCCGTGCATCAGTCGACGACCTCGTAGGCGGGCACAGTCGAGCCGGGCCATGTCCATGCCGGCCTCGACCAGGGACCAGTTGCACTCGTAGGGGTGCGTGGCCGGCCCCACGGTGCTCACGATCCTCGCTCGCCTGGACACCGTGCCCAGCAACCGGGACGGCGACCGGTCGGAGTGCCGGCCCACCTCCGCGGGCGTGGTCACGGCAGCCGGTGTCCTGGTCATCCCAGCGCGAGGGTCCGGCGCAGCTCGGCCACGTGACCGGTCGCCTGGACGCCGTACATCGCCGTCTCCACCCGGCCCTCCGCGTCGAGGACGAAGGTGGACCGGATCACGCCGGTGACCGTCCTGCCATCGAGCTGCTTCTCCCCCCATGCGCCGTACGCCTCGCAGACGGCATGGTCACGGTCGGCGAGGAGGGGGTAGGTCAGCGCTTCCTGCTCGCGGAACTGGGCGAGCCGCTGCGGGTCGTCCGGCGAGATGCCGAGGACGGTGTAGCCGGCACCGCGGAGCGATCCGAGGTTGTCCCGGAAGTCGCAGGCCTCCGTGGTGCAGCCCGGCGTCATGGCCGCCGGGTAGAAGTAGAGGATCACCTTCCCGCCGCGCAGGCTCTGCAGTGACACCTGGGCGCCGTCCGCGGTGGGCAGGGTGAGGTCTGGGGCTGGATCGCCCGGTTGGAGTCGTCTCGACATCGCTCTCTCCTGGGTGAACTCGTGATGGCTGACCCGCACCGGGGTCAGACGGCCTCGATCTGCGGGTACTCCGGCCGCCACATCGCGGCGTGCACCTGCTGGACCGGGTCGTGCAGTTCGACCTGGGCCAGCCCCTCCGCCGCCGCGGCCTGAGCCACCGCGATGCCGACCGCCGCGGAGACCAGCCGCAGGTCGTCCACCGGCGGCAGCAGCGCGGACCCGGGAGCACCCGCGCCGGAGAGCTCGGCGACCGCGGCGGCGGCCGCGGTGAGCATGCCGGTGCTGATGCGCCGGGCCTTGACCACCGAGACCCCCAGCCCCAGGCCGGGGAAGATCAGCGCGTTGTTCGCCTGCGCGATGACGTGCTCCCTGCCGTCATGGTGCACCGGCGGGAACGGGCTGCCGGTCGCCACCAGGGCACGGCCGTCGGTCCAGGCCATCAGATCCTCGGGCAGCGCCTCGCACAGGGAGGTGGGGTTGGACAGCGGCAGGATGACCGGTCGGTCGGCCGAGGCCGCCATCGTCCGCACGATGGGCTCGCTGAAGGCCCCCGGCTGGGTCGAGGTGCCGATGAGGATCGTCGGCTGGGCCCGGGCCACGACCTCGGCCAGCCCGATGGACCCGTTCGGTCCGGCCCAGCCGGCCGTCTCGCCGGCGGGGCGGGCGTAGGGCACCTGGAAGTCCCGCAGCCGGGAGGCGCCTTCCTCGGTCAGCAGCCCGCGGCTGCCCAGCGCCCAGAACCGCTGCACCGCCTCCTCGCGGGACAGTCCCTCCCGCACCATCGCGTCGCGCAGCATGTCGGCGATCCCGATACCCGCGGTCCCGGCGCCGTAGACGACCACCCGCTGGTCGCGCAGCCGCGCGCCGCTGGAGCGCAACGCGGAGAAGACCGCCGCGAGCACGACCGCCGCGGTGCCCTCCATGTCGTCGTTGAAGGTGCAGATGGTCTGGTTGTACCGCTCGAGGATCCGCCGGGCGTTGCTCGCGCCGAAGTCCTCCCAGTGCAGCAGGGCGCTGGGGAACAGCTCGGTGACCGCGGTCACGAAGGCGTCGATGAACTCGTCGTAGCGCTCACCGCGCACCCGGGAGTGCCGGTTCCCCAGGTACATCTCGTCGTTGAGCAGCCGGAGGTTGTCGGTGCCGACGTCGAGGACGACGGGGATGACCCGTCGGGGGTGGATCCCGCCGGCCGCGGTGTAGACGGTCAGCTTGCCGATCGAGATCTGCACGCCGCCGACGCCCTGGTCCCCGATGCCCAGGATCCCCTCGGAGTCGGTGGCGACGATGAGGTCGCAGTCGTCGGGCCCGAGGCCGTAGTCGCGCAGCGCCCCCTCGATGGCGTCCGGCTCGTCGATGGACAGGAAGACCCCGCGCGGGCGGTT
Source organism: Geodermatophilus obscurus (assembly GCF_900143215.1). Lineage (GTDB taxonomy): Bacteria > Actinomycetota > Actinomycetes > Mycobacteriales > Geodermatophilaceae > Geodermatophilus > Geodermatophilus obscurus_A. Next base: position 6,186 of record NZ_FRDM01000028.1, read on the forward strand.
GTAGTCGTGGCTGAAGCGCTGGATGACCTCGCCGATGGTGGGGGTGTAGACGATCGGCAGCATCTCCTCGAGGTGCTCGGCGAGCAGCCGGTAGAAGAGGACCTCGTTGCGGTCCCGCAGACTGGCCAGATAGACGTGCTTGGCCAGCGCGTCGGGCCGGCTGCGGTACTGCTCGTACGTGCGGCGCACCTGCCCGTCGATCGACGACACCGCGCCGGGGAGCAGGCCGCCCAGGCCGAGCGCCTCCCGCTCGGCTCTGGTGAAGGCCGTGCCGCGGTTGAGCATCGGGTTGCGCAGCACGTCGTTGCCCCGGGCGCGGATGCGCGCGATCAGGCTGTCGGGCGTACCGACCAGCTCATAAGGCCGTTCGTACACGGGGTCACTCCTTCTGTTCGGTGTCCACCGGTCGCCGGTCGAGGATGGAGTCGGGCACACGCCGACACCTCCCCGCCCCGTGCGGTTGATGCGTGATCCGGGGCAGGTACGGGTCGGTGATGGTGCCTTCGAAGCCCCCGTCCACCCCCACCCGACGGTCTCCGACAGCGTCGGGTGGGGTGGACGGTCATCCCGACGGCCCCCGCGTCGGCACCCATCTCGATGGCCAGCGCGGCTGCCGCGATCAACTCACCGGCGGGATCGTGTTCGGGCACGGCGTGGTCGCGCTGTACGGCACCGGGCGCGCCCTTGCGGCGGGCCTCGGCGACGATCTCGTCGAGCAGGTGGATCGCCCGTTCGGCACCCTCGTACGCCAGGACCGAGTCGAGCGCGTCGACCCACTCTGCGTCTCGACCGGGTCCAGGTCCTCGAGCACGGGGAGCCTCCATGGTGCGAGCTGACTGCGCGTGGTGGGTGCTGTGGGGGAAGCGACCGGTACGGGACGGCGGAGCGGGCTCGGACGAGTGCGCTCCGCCGTCCCGCCGCTCAGCGGGGGGCGTCCGAGTCGCGATGCAGGTGCCGGGTCGGGGTCGGGTGGTCGGTGTCGGTGTGCTCGACCATGATCCCCTCGGCGTCACCCTCGAAGGTGGCGATCGCCGGGGCCTCGGCGAAGATCGGGCCCTCCTCGAGATGGCCCCGCCGCACGTTGAACAGCAGGTTGAGCAGGATGGCGGTGATCGCGGCAGCACTGATGCCGGAGTCGAAGATGACCTCGAACCAGCTCGGGAAGGGTTCGTAGAACTCCGGGACGGCGATCGGGATGACGCCCATCGCGAGCGCGGCCGCGACGATGACCAGGTTGGCGTTGCCGTCGTACTCCACCTTGCTCAGCGTGCGGATGCCGCTGGCGGCGACCGTTCCGAACAGCACCAGGCCGGCGCCGCCGAGCACGGGCAGCGGCACGACCGCCACGATCGCTCCGAGGACCGGGAAGAGTCCGAGCAGGAAGAGGATCACGCCGCTCACCGCGACGACGAAGCGGCTCTTGATCCCCGTCACCGCAACCAGCCCGACGTTCTGGGCGAACGCGCTGACCGAGAAGCCGTTGAAGACGCCGGCCACGGTGGTGGACAGCATGTCGGCCTGCAGACCGCCGGTCACGTCACGGCGGGAGAGCCGCTTGTCGACGACCTCCCCGATGGCCAGGATGTCGGCCGTCGTCTCGGTCATGATCACCAGCATCACGACGAGCATCGAGATGATCGCGCCGACGGCGAAGGTCGGTGTCCCGAAGTGGAACGGCGCGGTGAGCTGGAAGGGTGCGGCGTCGGCGAGGGCACCGAAGTTGGTGGCACCGAAGGGGATGGCCACCAGCGTCCCGAGCACCAGCCCGAGCAGGATCGCCACCCGGTTGAAGAAGCCGCCCAGGAAGCGGTAGATCAGCACGATGATCAGCAAGGTGGCCGCGGCCAGCCCGATGTTGCGCATCGACCCGAACTCGGGGCTGGTCGCGGGCCCGAGTGCCCACCGCATGGCCACCGGTAGCAGGGAGATCCCGATCACGGTGATCACGGTGCCCGTGACCACCGGGGGGAAGAACCGGAGCAGCTTGGTGAAGAAGGGCGCGAGCAGCAGGGCGATGGCGCCGGCGACGATGAGCGCTCCGAAGATGGCGCGGAGCCCCGCTTCCCCGCCCAGCGGGGCGCCGATGGCGAGCATGGTGGAGACGGCCGCGAACGACGTCCCCTGCACGATCGGCAGCCGGGCGCCGATCCGCCAGACTCCGAGGGTCTGCAGCAGCGTGGCCAGACCCGAGATGAACAGGCCGGCGCTGATCAGGTACGTGGTCTGCGCGGGGGTGAGCTCGAGCGCGGTGCCGACGATGATGGGCACGGCCACCACCCCGGCGTACATGCTGAGCACGTGCTGCAGGCCGTAGGCCACCATCGGCCCGGGCGGGAGCACCTGGTCGACCGGGTGCACGCCGGTTGCGGCCGCACCGGTGCGGCGACGCTTGTTCCACTTAGCCATCGGACGGTCTCCTCGGTCAGCGGTCGGTGTGGTCACCAGCCCTGGCCGGGATCGAAGGCCAGGCCGGGGGGAGGGGCGTCGTCACGGCGCACGGTGAGCTCCTGGAGCCCGTAGGGACGGTCGTCGGCGTGGAAGACCTCGCCTGCGTTCCCGATGCCGAAGCGCGCCAGGTCGTAGACGAAGTGGTGCTTGTTCGGGGCGGTGATGCGGATCTCGGCGATCTCCGGCTGCTCCTCGATCAGGGCCGCGCCGGCGTCGTACAGGGTCTGCTGGTGCGCCAGGCTGTAGTGGTTGGCGTAGGTCTCCAACAGCGTCTGAACGGCCAGGTCGTGGGACTTGCCCCAGTCGACGTCCTCACTCGTGTGCAGCCACTGGGCCCGCATCGAGGTCGCCATGAGCCGGTCGTGCGTGGGCGCCAGTGTCGTGAACCGGTCCTCGAGGAAGTCCGCGAACTCCGAGTCGGTGGTCTTGAGGATCCAGAGGTCCTGCACCCCGGAGACCACCCAGGTGGTGGAGCCGTCGTAGGTGACCGTCGCGGTCCGCACGTAGCGGCCGTCGCGGGTGAAGGCGTGCGGGTTGCCCAGCCGGGTCCACGGGTACATCTCGAGGTGCACCCGCGCATGGGTGATCGGCTCGGTGTTGTCCACGAAGTGGCGGGCCAGCCGGATGCCGAACGACTCCGGCTGGGCGACGACGTCGTCCTCCTTGGCGAAGGCGTAGACGGTGTTCTTCTGCGTGTCGGTCGGAAGCACCGGCGAGTTGTCGCCGGTCAGGTGCGGCGCGTCCTGCCCGCCCCAGAGCGCGACGCTGACGTTGTAGTCGACGATCTCGTGGGGGTCGCTGTCACGGAAGACCCGGACGACCCGGTTCTCCGCCTTGCCGTACTGGTTGTGGCCGAGGACGACCGCCATGGGGATCACACTCCTTGTCGATGAACCTTGTCTAGGAACCGCGGTAGGTGGAGAAGGCATACGGGCTGAGCAGCAGAGGAACGTGGTAGTGCCGGTCCTCGGTGACGGTGAAGGCCACCGTCACCTCGGGGTAGAAGCCGGTCTGGCCGGTGGCCGCGAAGTACTCCCCCGTGGCGAACACCAGGCGGTGCGCACCGAGGTCCAGTCCGTCGGGCGCGAGGTCGCGCAGTCGGCCGTCGACGTCGGTGACCCCGTCGCCGAGCGGCCGCCACTCCTCCCCCACACGGCGTTCGAGGGACACCCGCACCCCCACGGCGGGCTGCCCGGAGACGGCGTCGAGGACGTGCGTCGACAGGGAACTCATGACTGCAGCGACCTCTCCAGCCGCAGCCGCGTGATCTGCCGCAGCTGCTCGGCGACCTCGCGCTGTTCGGTCGCGGGGTCGTTGCGCAGCCGCCTGCGGAGCTCGGTGAGCATCTCCGCGGGTGAGCGGCCGGCCGCCCGGATCAGGAAGACCTGGTCGAAGCGCTCCTCGTAGGCGACGTTGCCCTCACGCAACGCGGCGCGGACCTCGGCGTCGGCGTCGGCCATGCCGGACTGCTCCTGCCGGGACCAGGTGGCCTCGGTGGACGAGCCGCCCACCCGCTGTCCGATGCGAGGGTGCGCCGCCAGCGCTTCGGACAGATCGTCGGGTCCGAGTTCCTGGATCACCCGGTCGCTGGCGCTCAGGAGTTCCTGCACGTCGGCGTAGGGCCGGCCAGCGGCCATGCGGGCGACCCAGGCGGGGGCCGCGCAGCAGGCGGCCAACTGCTCCTCGGCCTGGTCGACGGGCAGCGTGTTCAGCGTCCGGAGACCGGCCTGCAGTACGTTCACGGACCCGCTCACCGCGCACCTCCCGCCGGCAGGGCGCGGACCGCGTCGGGGAGTGCGTCCAGACCCTGGGTCGGCCGGCCGGGGAGGACGTCGTCGGCCGCACCGCCGTCCGGTCCGCCCTCCTGGTCCCCCTCGTGCCCGAAGGTGTAGGTCGGGCAGGACGGCGCCTCCGGCTCGATGAGGTTCTCCCGCTCGGCGAACAGCTCGTCGTCGGCGTAGAAGACGCTGCCGCCGAGGCTGCGCGAGGCCAGGTCGGGCAGGTGGGTGGAGTCCTGCACCGGCGGAGGAGCGGCCGCACGGCCGACCGGGTCGATGCCCACGGCATCGGCGCCGGAACGTCCGGCGGTCCGTTCCTGCACAGGGCTGCTCATCGTCAGGCCTCTCCTCGGGTCAACAGGTGGCCCCGCGGCTGGTGGCCGGTCAGCTCCTGGCCGCGCAGCCAGGTGCTGCGGACGACTCCGTCGAGCCGCCGGCCCGCGTACGGGGTGATCGGATTGCGGTGGAAGAGCGCGGTGGGGTCGACGACGAAACCGTCGTCCGGGGCGAAGATGCAGAAGTCGGCGTCGTGGCCCGGTTCGATGCGGCCCTTGCGCCGCAGCCCGGCGAGCTGCGCCGGCCGCTCGGCCATCCAGCGCGTGACGTCGACGAGGGAGAAGCCGCGCCTCCGCGCCTCGGTCCACACGTCGGAGAGGCCGATCTGCAGGGAGGAGATGCCGCCCCACGCCGCGGCGAAGTCGCCCAGGTCGAGCCGCTTGAGCTCCGGGGTGCACGGCGAGTGGTCGGAGACGATGCAGTCGATCGTCCCGTCGGCGAGCCCCCGCCACAGCTGCTCGCGGTTGTCCGCCTCCCGGATGGGCGGGCAGCACTTGAACTGCGTCGCCCCTCCCGGGATCTCCTCGGCCGCGAACGTCAAGTAGTGCGGACACGTCTCGGCGGTGATCCGCACGCCGTCCTGGCGCGCCTCGGCGATGAGCGGGAGCGCGTCGCTGCTGGAGAGGTGCAAGACGTGTGCCCGTCCGCCCGTGGCCCGGGCGGCCTCGATGACCCGGCTGATGGCGCGGTTCTCCGCCGCCCGTGGCCGGGAGGACAGGAAGTCGCGGTAGTCCCCGCTGTGGAGGCTGGGCGCGCGCTCGATCTCGTCGCCGTCCTCGGCGTGGACGATGAGCAGCCCGTCGACGGTCCGCAGGACCCGCAGGTAGTCCTCGAGGTCCGCGGGAAGCAGCGGGGGGAACTCCTCGACGCCCGAGTGCACGAGGAAGCACTTGAAGCCGAAGACGCCCGCGGCGTGCAGCGCGGTCAGCTCCCCCAGGTTCCCGGGGACGGCTCCGCCCCAGAAGCCGACGTCGACGAAGCACTGCCCCAGGGCGCTCTTGCGCTTCACCTCCAGCGCGGCCACGTCCACCGTCGGCGGGATGCTGTTGAGCGGCATGTCCAGGATCGTGGTGACGCCGCCGGCGGCCGCCGCCCGCGTCGCCGACGCGAACCCCTCCCACTCGGTGCGGCCGGGTTCGTTCACGTGCACGTGTGCGTCGACGAGGCCGGGGAGCAGCACGACGTCGTCGCCGAGCTCGACGACCTGCCGTCCGTCCAGACCCGACCCCAGCGGCTCGACGGCGGCGATGCGCCCGTCGGTGACCCCGACGCAGCCCGCCTCCTCGCGTCCGTTCGTCACCAGACGGCGAGCGCACAGAACCGTGTCGTACTGGGCCACGACGCCTCCTGCTGCGTGAGAAGTGGATGGTCCGGGGTCGCTCGCGTGACCGGCGGCCAGTGACGGGGGCTCGGCGGCGCCGGCCCTGCCACAGGTCTGCCGGGCGGGTCGAGTCGACCGTCCGTTGGCGAAGGACGCTAGGTCCGCGAATGTGACCGGGTCAACACGCGGTCCACGGATATACGAAATACTCCTCGGGCCCGAAGAATGGGGCCTGATCCCTTCGTAGCGGGTATCCGATATATCTTCCCGGAACCCCGGATCGGTGCGGCCCATCGCTTGACCGCGCCTGTCAGCAGGACTTACGGTCCGGGACAGCAATTCATCCGCACGAATCCGCCCTCCCGGCGCACCGACTCATGATGTCATTCCGGTCCTTGCGAGTCGGCCGTGCGCTCACATTCGCACCAATCAACCCCACGGAAGACGTGATGGTCGCTCGCAATCTCCGCTACGAGGTCAACTGCTCCATCCTGTTCGCCGAACTGCCCCTGCTGGAGCGCCCGGCGGCCGCGAGGGATGCCGGTTTCGACGCCGTCGAGTTCTGGTGGCCCTTCCCGGTCGCCGTCCCCTCCGACGCCGACGTCGACGCCTTCGTCGGGGCCATCCGGGACGCCGGTGTGCAGCTGGTCGGGCTGAACTTCTTCGCCGGGGACATGCCTGCGGGCGACAGGGGGCTGGTGTCCTGGCCCGCGCGCTCGCAGGAGTTCCGGGACAACATCGACGTCACCGTCGGGATCGGTGAGCAGCTCGGCTGCCGCGCCTTCAACGCGCTCTACGGCAACCGGGTCGACGATGCCCGGCCGGAGGAGCAGGACGCGCTGGCGGTGGAGAACCTGACCCTGGCGGGCCGGGCCGCGAGCCGTATCGGGGGCATGGTGCTGGTCGAGCCGGTGAGCGGCGCACCTCGGTACCCGCTGCGCACGGCGGCCGACGCCATCGGGGTGATCGACCGCGTCGCCGAGGGGACCGGGGTGACGAATCTGGGCTTCCTGTGCGACCTGTACCACCTGGCGGTCAACGGTGACGACCTCGACCGGGCCGTCGAGACCTACGGTCCGCGGGTCGCGCACGTGCAGATCGCCGACGCCCCCGGCCGGAACGAGCCCGGCACCGGCGACCTCGACCTGGACCGCTACCTCGACCAGCTGGCGGCCGCCGGTTACGACGGCTGGGTGGGGCTCGAGTACAAGCCCAGCGGCGCCTCCGCCGACAGCTTCGGCTGGCTGCACCGCTCCGCCGCCTGAGGAAGGTCCCCTACCCCATGAGTGCACCACCCCGACACGGAGGAAGTGTTCCAATGACAACGGTCGCCTTCATCGGCCTCGGCATCATGGGTGGGCCGATGGCCAGCAACCTGGTCAAGGCCGGCTTCGACGTCATCGGCTACAACCGCAGCCCCGAGCCGATCCAGCGGCTCGTCGAGCAGGGCGGGCGCGGAGCCGGCAGCCTCGCCGAGGCCGCGCGGGACGCCGACGTCGTCGTCACCATGGTCCCCGACTCGCCGGACGTCGAGGCGGTCACCACCGGTGAGGACGGGTTCTACGGGCTGGTCAAGCCGGGAACCCTGCACGTCGACATGAGCTCCATCCGCCCCGACGTGGCGAAGAAGGTGGCTGACGCGGGGAAGGAGCGCGGGGTGCGCGTCCTCGACGCCCCGGTGAGCGGCGGCGAGCAGGGCGCGATCGACGCCACCCTCTCCATCATGGTCGGCGGGAGCCCGGAGGACTTCGCCGACGGCCGGCCGGTCCTCGAGGCGGTCGGCAAGACGGTGGTGCACGTGGGCCCGGCCGGCTCCGGCCAGACGGTCAAGGCGGCCAACCAGCTCATCGTCGCGGGCACCATCGAGCTCGTCGCCGAGGCCATCGTCTTCCTCGAGGCCTACGGCGTCGACACCGAGGCCGCGGTCAAGGTCCTCGCCGGTGGCCTGGCTGGTAACGCGATCCTCGACCGCAAGGCCGCGAACATGTTGCGCCGCGACTTCAAGCCCGGGTTCCGCATCGAGCTGCACCACAAGGACCTGGGCATCGTCACCTCCGCCGCCCGCGAGGCCGGGGTGGTCATCCCGCTCGGGGCGGTCGTCGCGCAGCTCGTCGCCAGCCTCAAGGCCCAGGGCGACGGCGCCCTCGACCACTCGGCGCTGCTCAAGCTGGTCGAGCAGCTCTCCGGCCGGCACTGACCACCCACACCCCACGACAGGACGCGGGTCCGGCACACGGGCCCGGGGACAGGAGACCCATGCCTCGCATGAGGGCCATCTCGGCCGCCGTGCAGATCCTCCAGCGGGAAGGCGTGACGCACGCCTTCGGCGTGCCCGGAGCGGCGATCAACCCGCTCTACGCCGCGCTCCGCGAGAACGGCACCATCTCGCACGTGCTCGCCCGGCACGTCGAGGGCGCCTCGCACATGGCGGAGGGGTACACGCGGGCCAAGGCGGGCAACATCGGGGTCTGCATCGGCACATCCGGGCCGGCCGGCACCGACATGATCACCGGGTTGTACTCGGCGTCGGGCGACTCCATCCCGATCCTGTGCATCACCGGCCAGGCGCCGACCGCGCGGCTGCACAAGGAGGACTTCCAGGCCGTCGACATCGCCGCGATCGCCGCGCCGGTCACGAAGATGGCGATGACCGTGCTGGAGCCGGCGCAGGTGCCGCGGGCCTTCCAGCAGGCCTTCCACCTGATGCGTTCCGGCCGGCCAGGCCCGGTGCTGATCGACCTGCCCTTCGACGTGCAGATGGCCGAGATCGAGTTCGACATCGACACCTACGAGCCCCTGCCGGTCTACAAGCCTCAGGCCACCCGCGCCCAGATCGAGAAGGCCCTCGACATGCTGGCCGCCGCCGAGCGGCCGGTGATAGTCGCCGGCGGGGGGATCATCAACGCCGACGCCGCCGACTTGTTGATCGAGTTCGCCGAACTGGTCGACGTCCCGGTCATCCCGACGCTGATGGGCTGGGGCGCCATCCCCGACGACCACCGGCTGATGGCCGGCATGGCCGGGCTGCAGACATCGCAGCGCTACGGCAACGAGAACCTGCTGGCTTCCGACGCCGTGCTCGGCATCGGCAACCGGTGGGCCAACCGGCACACCGGCGGCCTGGAGACCTACACCCGCGGGCGCACCTTCGTCCACGTCGACGTCGAGCCCACCCAGATCGGTCGGGTGTTCACACCCGACCTCGGGATCGTCTCCGACGCCGCAGCGGCGCTGCAGCTCTTCGTCGAGATCGCCCGGGAGCGGCGGGCGACCGGGGCGCTGCCCGACCGCAGCACCTGGGTCGAGGAGTGCGCCGAGCGCAAGCGGACCCTGCTGCGCCGAACGCACTTCGACGACGTCCCGATCAAGCCGCAGCGGGTGTACGAGGAGATGAACAAGGCGTTCGGGAAGGACACCCGCTACGTCAGCACCATCGGCCTCTCCCAGATCGCCGGCGGCCAGTTCCTGCACGTCTACCGACCCCGCCACTGGATCAACGCCGGCCAGGCCGGCCCCCTGGGCTGGACCGTGCCCGCGGCCCTCGGTGTCTGCGTCGCCGACCCGGAGGGCACGGTGGTGGCGCTGTCCGGCGACTACGACCTCCAGTTCCTGATCGAGGAGCTGGCTGTCGGGGCCCAGTTCAACCTGCCCTACATCCAGGTGCTGGTGAACAACTCCTACCTGGGGCTGATCCGGCAGTCGCAGCGGGCCTTCGAGATGGACTACGCCGTGCAGCTCGCCTTCGACAACGTCAACTCCCCGGAGCTCGGCGGCTACGGCGTGGACCACGTCAAGGTCGCCGAGGGACTGGGCTGCAAGGCCCTGCGGGTCCACGAGCCCGACCAGATCGGCCCCGCCCTGGAGGAGGCCAAGAAGCTGCTGGTCGAGCACCGCGTGCCGGTGGTCGTGGAGATCATCCTCGAGCGCGTCACGAACATCTCGATGGGCACGGAGCTGGACGACGTCGTGGAGTTCGAGGAGCTGGCCAGCAAGGGCGAGCACGCCCCCACCGCCATCTCCGCGCTGAACCTCGACACCATGCAGCTGCTCGACTAGCGAAGGACCACCTCCTCACGCCTCGCACGCTCGGCGCGGGGCCCCTGGAGGGTGACCGTTCCACTCCGTTCCCAGATCAGGAGGGCGCATGCGCGTCGTGGTGGCGCCGGACAAGTTCAAGGGCTCTCTGTCCGCGCCGCAGGTCGCCGCCCACCTGGCCGCCGGGTTGGTGCACGCCGTCCCCGGCACGGAGGTCGTCCAGGTGCCGGTCGCCGACGGGGGCGACGGAACGCTCGACGCGGCGGTCTCCGCGGGTTATCGGCGGGTGCCGGTGTCCGCGCAGGGGCCCACCGGCGAACCGGTGGAGACCGCCTACGCCGAGCGGGACGGCACCGCCGTCGTCGAGATGGCCGACGTGTCGGGGCTGCGCCAGCTCCCCGGCGGACAGCTGGCCGCCCGCACCGCGTCGAGCTACGGCACCGGTGAGGTCGTCCGTACCGCGCTCGACGCGGGATGCCGGCGCATCGTGCTCGGCATCGGGGGCAGCGCGACGACGGACGGCGGCGCGGGGCTGGTGCAGGCGCTGGGCGGCCGCCTGCTGGACGCCGGGGGCCGCGAGGTCGGGCGGGGTGGTGCCGCCCTCGCCGCCGTCGAGTTGCTGGACCTCTCCGGTCTCCACCCGGCCCTGCGCGAGGCCGAGGTCGTCGTCGCCAGTGACGTCGACAACCCACTGCTGGGCCCGCGCGGCGCGGCGGCCGTCTACGGTCCGCAGAAGGGCGCCTCGCCCGGCGACGTCGCCGAGCTCGACGCCGCGCTGGCGCGGTGGGCGGACGCCGTGCGGGTGGCAACCGGCGTGGACACGGCCGATCGGCCGGGCGCCGGCGCGGCCGGTGGCGTGGGGTTCGCGGCGCTCGCCGTCCTGGGGGCGGAGCTGCGACCGGGGATCGACCTCGTCCTCGACCTCGTCGACTTCCGCGCCACGCTCCCCGGGGCAGGCCTGGTGATCACCGGTGAGGGCTCGCTGGACGAGCAGACCCTCCACGGCAAGGCACCCGCCGGCGTCGCCGTGGTCGCCCGCGCGTCGGGCGTACCGGTCGTGGCCGTCGCCGGCCGCTCGCTGCTCGACCCCACCGACCTGGCACCTACCGGGATCCGCGCCGCATACGCGCTGACCGACATCGAACCCGACCCCGCTCGTTGCATGAGCGAGGCCGGCCCCCTCCTGGAGCGGCTGGCCGCACGAGTCGCCGCTGACTGGGTGACCGACGACGACGACGACGACGACAAGGAGCCATCGCGTGACAGCACCAGCTGGGTCTGAGGGGAGCGTCGCCGTCCCCCTCTTCCTCAACGGCGAGGGCATGCGCGGGGGGCGGGTACACCCCAGCATCGCGCACTACACCTTCCTCGGTGAGGTGCGGACCGCTCCGCGTTACCGCTTCTACGCCTGCGAGGGTGGCTTTCCGGCCCTGTGGCCGGTCGCCGAGGGCGGGGTCTCCGTGCCCGGGGAGCTGTACGCGCTCCCACTGGAGGCTGTCCGCGACGAGTTCATGCCGGTGGAGCCCCCCGAACTCGAACTCGCCGTGATCGAACTGGCCGACGGGTCGGCCGGCCTGGCCGTGGCACTGCGTCCCGAGGTGCACGCTCGGGGAGAAGGGCTCATCGACATCTCCGACTCCGGTGGCTGGCGCGCCTACCAGGCGAGTTCGAAGCGTCGATAACGGCCCGGAGGAGGCACACTACCTGCCACGTACGCCAGCAGAGCGAGGTGGCAGGGGTGACCACGTTCCGACCGCAGACCATGCAGGAGGCCGTCCTCCAGGAGCTGCGGCGCCGCATCCACGACGGGGAGCTGCGACCGGGAACCGTGATCCGGGTCGATGCGGTGGCAGGAGCGCTGGGGGTCAGCCGGATCCCCGTCCGCGAGGCACTCATGATCCTCGAGGGGGAAGGCCTGGTGACGCACCGGCCGCACGTGGGGTTCACCGTGCCCAGCCTCACGGCCGAGGATCTCGAGGAGATCTACTTCGTCCGCGCGCTGCTGGAGGACGAAGCCCTGCGTCGGGCGCTGAAGAACACCACGGACGCCGACCGTGCCGCAGCCCGAGAAGCGTGCCGAGCAGCGGCGGAAGCCCTCGACCACGGTCAGGTCAACGCCTTCAGCGACACGGGCCGTCGTTTTCACGAGGCTCTGCTCGCCCCCTGCCGCATGCCGCGACTGCTCCGGCTGCTCGACGGCCTGTGGGAGGCGACCGAGAGTTATCGAGCGGCGAACAGCCTGGACAGGAGCGGGCAGGAGGGCCTGCAGGCCGAGCACCAGGTCATGCTCGACGCTTACCTCGATGGTGACGAGCAGCGACTGATCCAGGCGGCGGAGCAGCACCGACAGCATCTGCTCGCCGGCGCTCAGCTGGGCACGTGCTCCGCAACGGACACGCCCGCCGGCCAGACCCAACGAGGCGGATCGGATCTCCCGGCATCCTGAGAAGGATGGATGAGCACCCGCCGACCGATGAGGGCCGGCGAGGAGAGACTCGGCACCGCGACCAGTGCCGGGAACCGCGGGCGCGGCCAGCTGCGGCAGCTGGCCGCCGTGCGGGGCGTCGGCAGCGCGCTCCTCGGGCATCGGCCGGGTGTCAGCACCGCGGTCCTGTTGGTGCGGAGCGCCGCCCGGTGTGAGCCACGAGGTCGGAGAGCGCCGCCTGGTCGCGCTCAGTACCCGGTGGACGAGCGGGTCGCCGGCCCTGAGGGCCTCGTCGTGCAGCCGGAATGGTCCGGCGGGGTCAAGCGTCTCCGAGCCTGCTCCCAGAGGCGAGGACTGCCATGGGCCGCACTGTCGGAAGGCGCACCCCTGCCGCCACCACCAGGGCCCGGCGGTCTGCACCCGCCGCAGGCCACGATGGAGCAGAGCCCCACGGCCCCCGGATTCCAGGGCGGAGGCCGGCGTGGAGTCGCCGGAGACGATGACGACCACGCGCCCGTGCTCTGCTGCGATCAAGACCCTCGGTCATCGATCCGATCACCCACCGGGCGCCCCAGCGCAGCGGCCTGCGGTCGACGTCGCAGTGGACGCTCCACCACCCCACCATGGCCACATGGTGCGGCGGGCCCCAGATCACCATCGGACGACGCTGCGCGCTGCACCATCCGGAAGTCGCCGGCGTCACCGCTGAGACCGTCGACCAGCGGTCAGCGCCGGCGGTCGAGGACGTCGAGCACTGCGGCGATGTCCTGCACGTCACCCACCAGTCCGAGACCGGCACGTCGGCGACGCGAGGGCTCCAGCCTGGCACGCCGGGTCAGCCCGGCTCGTGCGAGCCCGACATCGAGGTGGTCCTCGTACGCGGGGCAGCCGAGGTCGGCGATGAGATCGACGTCGACGGCGTCCTTTTCGTCAAGATATGTAGTACTCATGCGTCTATTGAAGCCCGGGATTCCCGGTCGAGCAAATATGATGTCGGACACCTTTGGCAATGTGGCAAAGGGCACGACATCGCAGGGCTGGAAGTTGAGTGCGACAGAGACGGAGGATTGCGGACGTGAGACGAGGGAGTCGAGAGAAGCGCACCTGAAGACCTCCGATCCGGCTGAGAACGGCTCGGGGTGGCGTTCGCATCCGGCCTTCGCCGGAAACGGCGCATCGGTGATCCATCAGCATGGGTTCATCACCGAATCGGCTCCTGACCTGCAGTTGTGCCGCTGGACCCGACGGCGTTGGTTGGCCCGTCGCGGGCTGGTCGTGAACTTCTTGCGTGCTCTCCGATGGGCGATACAGGTTCCCTACCGCCGGTGGTGCCACCTCTGGTGGCCGATGCCCGCCCCAAGGCATGGACCACCCGTCCAGCATTCTATGCGGTGGTGGTCATCACTACCGAGATGAGCGCAATATTCACCAGAATCCACTCAGCGGGACGCTCCGCAATTCCGAGGACGTCTCCTGGACCATGCTTTCTGCACGCATCGGAGCGTCGTTCTTCCAGCGCTGCCATCGCCACTGGCCATCGGGGGCGGGAAGCACACCGGTTCGCGGGCGCTCGCTAGCGGGGAAGGACTGCACTCCCCGCTCGTCGACGATGTCGCTCGGAGGCCGCTGGGCTACTGCAACGTCGACGCGTACCGGAACGCCATCGAGCCGCACCCGTGGGGTCGAGCCGCCTCCACCGACGCGAAACCCGGTGCTGACACCCACAGCTCCACGGTCTCCAGCTGTGGCTCGCAGGTCAGGACGGTCGTCACACCAGTTCCTTCCTCCTGGCGTGGACGTGTTCCCAGCATGGCCGCGGGCCGCGTCGCGCCCTACGGCCCCGGTCGGTCAACTCGACCAGCGACCGGCTGCCGACGCTCGGCAAGGGCCGGGCGGTGGTCGTTCCAGTCCCCCCTCGGACACCGCGTCACCCCGGTGTTCCTGCAGGTCGAGAGCCGGGGTGTTCGTCTGTCGAGGCCAGCCGGGGCGTCGTGATGCCCGCGTGGTACTTCGCGCCTTCGGATCAGCCCTCGAGCAGCGCGGCGGAGCGGTCGTGCGGCCGGATCACCGGCAGTAGGTCCTCCCCCATCGCCTCGGGGGCCCGGAGCACCTGGCCGACGCCGCGGCGGGCGAACCGTTCCGAGTGCCGGTGGGTGCCGTCCAGGTGATCTCCTTCGTCACCGGAGCGCACGGGTCCCCTGGAGGAACGGACTGCGATCGAGCACCGGGTGGCCTGTCACAGCGCCCGATCCTCGACGATCGTCGATCCGCACCTCCTCGTCCACGCCACCCGCTCCTGATGCCGGGCTTGTCCTCCGCGAGTGCACCGACTCAGCGCCGGGACGCCGTGCACCGACGCAGACCAGGACCTCCGGGTGAGCCCGGGGGACGACCGCTCCGCCGCCGTCCTGGGCTGGTCGCACCCTCAGGCTGCACGGTCCGCAGGCCAGACGCTCTGTAGCGTCTCGCCGTGACCGTGGAGACGAACTGGGCCGGCAACCACACCTACCGGGCCGAGCGGCTGCACCGGCCGACGACCCTGGAGCAGGTGCAGGAGATCGTCGCCACCGCCCCGCGCATCCGCGTCCTGGGCTCGCGGCACTCCTTCACCGGCATCGCCGACTCCGCGGAGCTCCTCTCGCTGGAGGCCGTGCACGCCGCGGCGACCCCACTCGCGGGGATCGACGTCGATCTCGAGGCCGGCACCGTCTCGCTCGGCGGAGGGGTCAGGTACGGCGAGCTGGCAGAGGTGCTTCGTGACGCGGGGGCCGCTCTGCACAACCTCGCCTCACTCCCCCACATCTCCGTAGCGGGCGCCGTGGCCACGGCCACCCACGGCTCAGGTGTGGTGAACGGAAACCTCGCGACGGCCGTCGCGGCGATGGAGATCGTGACCTCCAGCGGCGAGATCGTCCGGGTGTCCAGGGGCGATGCCGACTTCGACGGGATGGTCGTCGGCCTAGGAGCCCTCGGTGCGGTCACCCGGCTCACGCTCGACCTCGAGCCCGCGTTCGACGTCGAGCAGCGGGTGTTCGAGGGGCTGGCCTGGGACGCCCTCCACGAGCACTTCGACGAGATCACCGGGTGCGGCTACAGCGTCAGCCTGTTCACCCTCCTGGGCGACGACGTGGAGATGGTCTGGGTCAAGAACCGACCCGACCGAGGCGGCGCCCCCGCCGGCGACCTCTTCGGCGCCGTCCCGGCCGCCGTGGACCGGAACCCGGTCATCGGCCTGGACCCGACCCCGTGTACCCCGCAGCTGGGTAGGCCCGGGCTGTGGTCGGACCGCCTACCGCACTTCCGGATGGGCTTCACCCCGAGCGCGGGAGACGAGATCCAGTCGGAGTACCTGATCCCGCACGGCTCCGCCGTGGCCGCGCTCCAAGCGGTGCGCTCCCTCGCCGAGCGCATCCGGCCGCTCCTACTGGCGTGCGAGATCCGCACCGTCGCCGCGGACCGACTGTGGATGAGCACCGCCTACGACCGGGCCAGCGTCGCCCTCCACTTCACCTGGAAGCCCGCTCCGCCCGCCGTGGAGGACGTGCTCGTCGACCTCGAGCGCGTCCTGTCGCAGTTCGCGGCGCGCCCGCACTGGGGAAAGGTCTTCCAGGCCGACGCCGCCGCGATCGCCCCGCTGTACGAGCGGCATGCCGACTTCCTCAGCTTGATCGAGCGGCTCGACCCGCGCGGTGCGTTCCGTAACGCGTGGTTGGAACACCACCTCCTGACGAGCTGACCGCGGCGGTCGCGCAGGTCGACGGACCGGAGCAGGCCAGTCAGCTGGACGAAGTCACTCAACCGGTCCCCTCGAGGACGGTCGTGCCGGGCATCGCTCCTGCACGCCGGTCGGACGGCTGAGGCCTGCCCGCACCACGTCGGGCCAGCGATGATCACCGCGCTACCGGACGACTGTGCCAGGGTCGAGTGATGACCTCCCGCGGGGCCGCCGAGGTGGTGGGCGAGCTCGGTCGGCTCCTGCTGGGCGCGCCGGTTCCTCTGTCGATCCGTTGCTGGGACGGCTCCGAGGCCGTCGTCGAGGGGGCTCCCACGCTGGTGGTACGCCACCGGAGGGCCTTGCGCCGCCTGGTCTACGCGCCCGGGGAGTTGGGGCTCGCCCGCGCTTACGTCAGCGGGGACCTCGACGTCGCAGGCGATCTCTACGCGGCACTGGGCTCTCCGGACGAGCTGCCGTCCCGCCCGGAACTGCACGTGGATCGGCGGGCCCTGGCGCGGCTGGTCGGCCCGCTGCTGCGGCTCGGGGTGCTCGGGCTGCCCCTAGCGCCGCCGCCCGAGGAGGCCCGGTTGCGCGGGATCCGGCACTCGCTGCGTCGCGACCGGAGCGCCATCAGCCACCACTACGACGTCGGCAACGACTTCTACCGCTTGCTGCTGGGCCCCTCACTGGTCTACAGCTGCGCCTACTTCACCGAACCGACGGCGTCGCTGGAGCAGGCCCAGAAAGCCAAGCTCGACCTGGTCTGCCGCAAGCTCGGGCTGCAGTCGGGGATGCGGCTGCTCGACGTCGGGTGCGGCTGGGGTTCGCTCGCCCTGCACGCGGCGGCCGGGTACGGCGTGTCGGTGATCGCAGTGACCATCTCCGCGGCCCAGGCCGAGCTGGCCCGCCGGCGCATCGCCGACGCCGGGCTCACCGAGCGCGTCGAGGTCCGGCTGCAGGACTATCGCGAGGTCGTCGACGGGCCCTTCGACGCGATCTCCTCCATCGGGATGGCCGAGCACGTGGGGCTCGCCCAGTTGCCGAGCTACGCCGCCAGGCTGTACGCGCTGCTGCCGCCCGGTGGCCGGCTGCTCAACCATGCGATCGCACGGGGCCCGGCGGCCGGTCCCGACCGGCCCGATCCCCGGTCGTTCCTCACGCGGTACGTCTTCCCGGACGGCGAGCTGCAGCCTCTGGCCACCCACGTCCGGGTCCTCGAGGAGGCCGGCTTCGAGGTCTGCGACGTCGAGGCGCTCCGCCGGCACTACGCGCTGACCTGCCGGGTCTGGGTGAGCAATCTCGAGCGCCGATGGGATGAGGCGGTTCGACTGTCCTCCCCGGGCCGGGCCCGGGTGTGGCGGCTCTACCTGGCGGGATCGGCCCTGGCCTTCGAACGCCACCGGGTCGGGGTGAACCAGGTGCTCGCGGTGAAGCCGGGAGCACCCGGACAGGTTCGACTCCCCCTGCGCCGTCCGGACTGGAGCCACCCTGCCGTGAGGGAAGGCCACGAGCCTGCAGCGGCTCAGCCTGAGGACGTGGCGGAGGACCAGTAGCGGCATCCGGTCACCTGCTCGTCCCCTGGAGCCCCTCCTCACCAGCTGACCGGCGGTCGGCGTGCGTCGATGGACTGCAGGGCACCCGTCGGCTCCAGCCGCTACCTGCCCCGGAGACGGGGTGGCGTCAGGCCGGCGACCCAGCACCCGTCCCGGGCGACGCACCGCGGGTGCGCACCATGCCGGGGCACCATCCGCTGGAGGTGGTGCTGCGGCCCCGCCCGGGGGGCGGGACGAGCCGGCCGTGCAGCTCCCGCCCGTCGCCGGCCCAGTGCAGCAACTCCTCCTCCCACGGCCGGGCGAGCAGTGCCGCGCGCTCGTGCAGCTCGACCTGGACGGACAGGAACCCGCGGAGTCCCCGCCAGGCCCGCGACGTCGACGTCCTCCAGCTGAGCATCGGTCCCCTCCCGGACTGCCCGGCCTCCGGCGGCGTCCGCCGCCGGACCCAGGGTCGACCGCGCGAGGCCCGGGGGCCAGTGGCGGGAGTGACCCCGACCGCGTCCTTCCTGCCAGCTTCCGGCCGGGTTCCCGACGCGCGGGCGTACGCGGCACCTCATGGCCATCACCTGCCCCAGACCCCTCGTGGTCCCTCCGGGGGTCCACGGGAGACCCCCACGGTCCCGGACTCCGATGCGCTGAGGGTGCCCGCCCACCGATGCGGGTAACACAGGACCATGAGCGCTGAGGACAAGATCAGGAACAAGGCCGAAGAACTGCGCGGCAAGGGCAAGGCAGCCGTCGGCCGCGCCACCGACGACCCCGACCTCGAGGCCGAAGGCCGGGCTGAAGAGACGAGAGGCAACGTCAAGCAGGTGGGCGAGAAGATCAAGGACGTCTTCAAGTGAGGCGGGTCCGCGGAGGTCTGCCCCGTTCCCTGTCACGCTGAGACCCTCACGGTCCGTCGATTCCCACCCCGCCGACCTGCCCGTCGTCCGCGAGCGCGTCGATGGGCGGGCGACCGAGTGGCGTCGGTCTCCTGGAAGCCGGCTACCGGTGCGTGCCCGTCCGGTCGGCCTGCTGATCGAGCCAGGCGCGCAGTTCGTCTGCCGAGGCGATCGAGGCGTCGAGGTGCACGAGGTGACCGGCGGCGCCGACGAGGCGCAGTGTCGAGCCCGGGATCGCATCGCGCAGGGACCTGGCTCGAGCGACGGGGGTCCAGGTGTCGTCCTCCCCCCACCCGATGCGGACCGGCGCTCGGACGCCATGCAGTCGGCCCGCGAAGTCGTCGGTGCAGCGCTCGTCGGCCCGGGCGATCTGGCGGTAGAAGGCCGCGCGGCCCTGCTCGGTCAGCCACGGGGCCGCCAGTTCGTCGAGTTGCACCTCGGTCAGATCACGATGGCTCGCGCCGGCGATGTAGCCCGCAGCGCTCCTGCATGGACGGCTTCCGGTGGTCGAGGACGACGTCGGGGTGGGCGACCGGCCGCGGATGTCCTCGGTGAGCACGGCCTCCGACCGGTCGCCGGCCGCGCCATGCGGGTCGTTGTCCTCAGGAGGTTCGTCCTCCTGCCGCGTCGCGCAGGAGGAACGCGCCGTACCCGACGACGCGGGCGCGCCCCGCTCCGCTGTCCGCCGACGTGGCCAGACGGAGCAGTTCGACCGACATGTGGCGCTCTGCGGCGTGGTGCAGCAGCCCGCGCAGAGGTTGGTGGCCACAGGCGTCGTCCGGGCGCAGGGCGGCGGCGTCGCGGGCCAGGACGGCGTCGGCAGTGCGCCGGTCCCGCTCGTGGGCCGAGGGCTCGTCGAGGTGGTGGCTGAGGTCGGTGGAGACGACCGCGAGGGCGCCGTCGACCGCGAGCAGAGCGGTCAGGACAGCCGCCACGGACTCCGGCTGCGTTCGGCCCACCAGCACCGGCAGCACCGCCACCTCGGGGCCGAGGACGCGCTGGAGGAACGGCAGCTGCGTCTCCAGGGAGTGCTCGCCGTCGTGGGGACGGTCGTCCACCGCCACGCCGGGCAGCGCAGTGGCCACCGTCCGGGCGTCGTCGTCGATCCTCACGATGCCCAGCGGTGTGGCGAAGGCGTCCACGGCCGGCACCGCCATCCCGTCGAGCGGGCAGAAGTGTGCCGGCCCCAGCAGCACGACCCGGGGAACGGCATGCGGTGCCACGGTGAGGTGCGCGTACGCGGTCGCGGCCACCGCGCCCGAGTACCGGTACCCGGCGTGCGGCGCGACCACGGCAGCCGGCGGCACCGGTCGCGGCTGGCCGCAGACCTCGTCGAGCAGTCGGTCCACCAGGTCGCGCAGCTCCTCCGGATCAGCGGGGTAGAACCGGCCGGCGACCGCGGGCGGGCGCACGCGCACCGATCAGCTCCCGGCCACGGACACCGGCAGCCGCCGCGCTCCCCACCTGCCGACCGGCCCGTCGTAGCGCCCCGGCACGGCGGCACCGCACGAGGCGCAGCGCCCGTCGTCGGTGAGCCGGTAGCGCCCGATGACGTACCAGTTCCGCTCCACGAGGGCCTCACCGCAGGCCGGGCATGTGGTGCGGCCGCCCTCGGCGTCGTGCACGTTGCCCGTGTAGACGAAGCGCAGCCCCTGTTCCAGGGCGATCCGCCGCGCGCGGGTCAGCGTCGCCGGCGGGGTGGGCGGGACGTCGCGCATCTTGTAGTCCGGGTGGAAGGCGGTGAAGTGCAGCGGGACGTCGGGCCCCAGGTTCTCGGCGATCCAGGCACACTCGGCGCCGATCTCCGCGTCGGAGTCGTTGTGCCCCGGGATGAGCAGCGTGGTGATCTCGAACCACACGTCGGTCTCGTGCCGCAGGTACACCAGGGTGTCGAGCACCGGCTGCAGGCGGGCGGCGGACACCTTCCGGTAGAAGTCGTCGGTGAACGCCTTGAGGTCCACGTTCGCCGCGTCGACGTGCGCGTACAGCTCCCGTCGCGGGTCGTCGCCCACGTAGCCGGCGGTGACCAGGACGGACCTGACGCCCCGTGCCCGGCAGGCGTCGGCGACGTCCACCGCGTACTCGAGGAAGATCGTCGGGTCGTTGTACGTCATCGCGACGCTGCGGCAGCCCAGCCGCTCGGCGGCCGCGGCGATGTCCTCCGGACCGGCGGCGTCGGAGAGCCGCTCGATCTCCCGCGACTTGGAGATGTCCCAGTTCTGGCAGAACCGGCAGGACAGGTTGCACCCCGCGGTGCCGAAGGACAGCACCGCGCTGCCGGGCAGGAAGTGGTTGAGCGGCTTCTTCTCGATGGGGTCCACGCAGAACCCGCTCGACCGCCCGTACGCAGTCAGCACGACCTGGTCGTCGACGCGACCGCGCACGAAGCACAGGCCCCGCTGGCCCTCGTGCAGCCGGCACTCCCGCGGGCAGACGTCGCACTGCACGCGACCGTCGTCGAGCCGGTGCCAGAACCGGCCCGGCACCGTGAAGCGGTCGTGAAGACTGATGTCGGCCGTCATGACGCCTCCTGCACCCACGATAGGCGCGCACAACGGGTGGACGGGTGCGCTGAGAGCAGCCCTTTCGAGCAGACCCGCCCCCAGCACACCTCCCCGGGTGCGGGGGCCGCACGATGACCCGGAACCCCAGGCGTCGGCCGCGGGTTCGCGGCGGTTCATCGCGGTGCATCGGCGCAGCTCACACGGACCACGGAACTCCGGAGGACAGCGGCGGACCATTCGAACCCGGGCCGATGGTGGTCAAAGAGGGGGGTCAGGCTGACGCCGCCCGTCGTGCGCGGCCACAGCACGTGCGTGGCCTGTACTGATCCCGGAACCGATGTCGGCGTCCCGCGCGTGCAGCCAGGACTCGTCAGGAACTCGAGGGTGACCCCATCACCACGACGCCTACCGTGTAGGGAGGAATCTGCGCTCGCTTCATCCCCACGATCCAGGGAGCCCTCTGGTGAGCGAAAGCAGAACGGGCGAGTACGCGCGCCGGTCAGTGGACGGTTACATCCACGATGCCCTGCTCTACGACTCGGTTGGCGAGCTCACCGGCGTCGCGGCACCCTTTCTCCTGGAGGGTCTCGCCGCCGGGGATGCCGCCGTCATCGCCGCCGGCGCTCGTACGACAAGCGTCTTGACCGAGGCCGTCGACGGGGACCCACGGGTCCAGGTGCTGGGGCGCTCCGACGTCTACGGCACGCGCACCCCCACGGCGATCACGGCCATCCGCCGGTTGGCGGAGCGCAACGCGGCGGAGGGCATCGGCCGGGTCCGAGTGGTCGGCGAGGTCGACTTCGGGCGCACCCAGCGGGACTGGCTGGAGTGGCAACGCTACGAGGCCGTGATCAACATCGCCCTCGCGCCGTGGCCCTTGTGGGGCTTGTGCGTCTTCGACGCACAGCGACTGCCCGAGCAGGTCCTCGTGTCCGCGCTGCGCACGCATCCGAACCTGGTCACCCCGGAGGGCCGCGCATCCAATCCGCTCTTCGGCGACCCGGTGCGTTATCTGCGCTCGTTCCCGGTGCCACCGGAACCGTTGGAGAGCACGCCGCCGCGGCTGGCCGCATGGGATGTCTCGGACTTCATCGGCCTCCGGCACGCCGTCGCGGCGGAACTCGCCACCTCGGATGCTCCCCGCGACGTGCTCGGGGACTTCTTGATCGCGGTCGACGAGATGACGTCCAACGCCGTCCGGCACGGTCAACCCCCGATCGACGTCGCGCTGTGGATCTCGTCCGACAGGCTGGTCTGCACCGTCCGGGACCGAGGACGCGGATGGGACGACCCGCTGGCCGGCTACGATCCCGCGCACGGCGGCGACCTGTCCCGCGGCGGCATGGGGTTGTGGCTGGCACGCCAGTTCTGCGACCACGTCGACATCACCCATCCCGGGGAGGGCGTCAGCGTGCGGCTGACCACGCGGCTGCACTGAATGAAGCCGGAACCAGCCGGCTGGTCCAGCCGCGATTCGACCCCCCCGCCGACGGCCGACGGACACTCACTGGCCTACGCGTTCCTCGATCGGTGGTGGCAGTACGGAAAAGGCGCCGGGTGACCGCGTCCCAGCGCGAGCGGTGTCCTGTCCAACTGGCACCGCCACGTCCTCGTGGTCACCGCGGTCCCGCGCTTCGTCACCCTGCTGTGGACCGGCCGAGGCGGCTGCGCCGGTGGGAACTCCGGGACCTGTCCGGCGATCTCCACTGGCGCGGCGTCGTGCGCCGGCCCGCCACCCTCGGTTCGACCGGCGTGGCTCGACCGCCGCGGCCTTCGGGCAGCCGCGGCGGCTGCTGAACTCATCCACGGGATGGCCGCGGACCGCGACAACCCCCTACCGGGTGGCCGTGGCCCCCACCTCGGGCGCCGCCACGGCTGGCAGCCTCTCGTACTGCTCGGCGGCCGGCTCGGGGTGCGTCGGCATCATCGGGCCGTCGCCCGCCGGGTCGAGCACGTCCTCCTCGAACCACTCGTAGCGGCCGGAGAGCACCTGCTGCGCGGCCTCGTACTGGGCGTCGTCGTCGTTGGCCCACAGGGCCGTGAACAGCCGGTCGGCCCGCCGGCGGGCCTGGCCGCAGAACAGGTCGGCCAGTTCGACGGCCTGCTGCCTGCGGTCGGGCTGCTCGCGGGCGATGGTGTCCGCATACACGCACGCGCACGTGATCCCGTAGAGCTCGGCGCCGATGTCGACGATCCGACCGAGCAGGTGGCCCTTGTGCTCGAGGCGCGCCTGGTAGCGGCCCATCGCGTAGAAGGTCGAGCGCGCGAGCTTGCGCGAGTGGCGCTCGACGTAGCGCAGGTGCCTGGCCAGGTCGCCGAACTCCGAGAACGAGCCGGGACGCTGGCCAGCGCCCGTCGTCAGCGTCGGGAACCACGTGGCGTAGAAGGCACCCGCCTTGGCGACGGCCTTCGCCTTGTCGGCCAGGCCGGAGCCGCCGAGCAGTACGTCGCCCGCGACCTGCAGGTGCTGGTCGACGGCCTCACGGGCGATCAGCAGGTGCATGATCTCCGTGGAGCCCTCGAAGATGCGGTTGATGCGCATGTCGCGCAGCATCTGCTCGGCCGGCACCGGCTTCTCCCCGCGCTGCGCGAGCGACTCGGCGGTCTCGTATCCGCGACCGCCGCGGACCTGGACCATCTCGTCGACGGCGGTCCAGCCGAGTTCCGACCCGTAGAGCTTCGCGAGCGCGGCCTCGATGCGGATGTCGTTGCGCTCGTCGTCGGCCAGCCGGCTCGACACGTCGAGCATCGCCTCGAGGCCGAACGCCGTGCCCGCCAGCCAGGCGAGCTTCTGCGCGATCGGGTCGTGCTTGCCGATGGGCCGGCCCCACTGCTTGCGCTCGGCCGACCACTCGCGCGCGATCTTGAGCGAGTACTTGACCATGGACAAGCAGAACGTCGGCAGCGACAGGCGGCCGGTGTTGAGCGTGGTGAGCGCGATCCGCAGGCCCTTGCCCTCGCCGCCGATGACGTCCTCGTTGGGGACGAAGACGTCGTCGAAGCGCGTCACCGAGTTCTCGATGCCCTTGAGCCCCATGAAGTCGTTGCGGTGCTCGACCGTGATGCCCGGGCGGTCGTACGGGCAGAGAAAGGCGGTGATGCCGCCCTTGTGGCCGTCGGACCTCGGGACGACGGCCATGATCACGACCACGTCGGCGATCGCGCCGTTGGTCGCCCACAGTTTCGTGCCGTTGATCCGATAGCCGGTGCCGTCCTCGGTCGGGACCGCGGTCGTGCTCATCCGCGCCGGGTCCGAGCCGACATCCGGCTCGGTGAGCAGGAATGCCGAGATGTGGTCCTTGGCGAGCTTGGGCAACCACTGGCGCTTCTGCTCCTCGGAGCCGAAGTGGCGCAGCGGCTCGGGCAGGCCGATGGACTGATGCGCGGACAGCAGCGTCGAGATCGACGAGTGCCACGTGCCGGCCATGGCCAGCGCCTTGTTGTAGTAGACCTGACTCAGCCCCAGCCCCCCGTACCCCTCGGGGATCTTCATGCCGAGGGCGCCCAGGTCCCCGAGTCCCTGGATGACGTCCTCGGGGATCTTCGCCTCGCGCTCGATCTGCCGCCGGTCGACGCGCTCGGTGAGGAAGGCGCGGAGGCTCTTGAGGAACGCCTCGCCCCTCTCGACGGCGGCTGGTCGGAGTTCGGCCTGCGGGTGGATCAGGTCGAGGCGGAAGTTGCCGAGGAAGAGCTCCTTGCCGAACGACGGCTTGGTCCACTCGGTCTCGCGACTGGCCTCGGCGACGCGCTTCGACTGTTGGTATGACGGGTTCGACGCCATGGACCAGGATCTCCTCCTGTCCCTGGGTCGACAACCGACCTCGACGCCGGAAGGCCTGGACGGCCCGGTAGCGGACCGTGATGGCGAGCTGCGGGTCTGGTGTGCAGTCCGACCTTCCATCGGCCATCGACCCATGGACGCGTCTCACGGTTGGTTCGTCGTGCCGGCTACGCGCTGCGGGTGCGCCGGGCGGAGGCTGTGGTGGGTGATCGGGGAGCCCGTTCCGTGCGCATCACAGTGGTTCCACGCGGACAGAGGAACTAGCCGGGCGGTGAGCTCGGCCACGTCCATGCGAGCAGAGGGCCCCAGGACATGGCGGCCTTCGTCCCCGCAATGCTCGCTACCTTCGCCACGACCGCGCCGGAGCCGGCCAGGACAGCGCCGGGGCATGCGTCCGATCCGCAGCGCAACGCACCCCCCGGCATGGCCGTCGCCGCCCCGGCGCCGGCCGCGGCCCCGGGCGCCGCCACCGTCCAGCGGATGAGGGGTCTCAACCGCTGCACGGGACAGTCCGTGCCGGTCCGGTGATCACCCGCAGAAGTGTCTCGCCGCTCAACTCCCCCTTGGCGATGAACCCGCGCGCCGTGCTGGCGTCCACTCGGTGGCCGTAGTCCCGCAGTGCCCGGCTCGAGACCAGCACGACGATGGGTGCGCGCGCCTCCGCGGCGAGCGCCTCCGCGACTGTGAAGCCGTCCAGGTCCGGCAGCTGGATGTCGAGGAGGACGACGTCGGGCACCAGATCGCGGGCTACGGAGAGGCACTCGGCGCCGTCGGCCGCCTCCCCCACGACCTGGAAGCCCTCGGCCATGAGCAGCCGGCGGGCCAGCGACCGGAAGGGAGCGTGATCATCCACGATCAGCACCCGCGCTGCCACGGGTCGATGCTGACACCGGTTCCCGGCACTGCCCACGGGGACAACCCTGCATGCAGACCGGGGTCTGCCCGCTGGTGGGGCCTCGTCGACCGGGCGAACCCTCGGGAGGGTCAGTTCAATCCCCCGGAGGCCGTCATGTCCCGTTCCGTGCGCCCGACCGCGAGCTTGTGCCGAGCCGGCGTGGCCGGCGCGGCCGCAGTCGTCCTGCTGACCGCCTGCGGCGGCGATGGCGGAGCGTCAGCGACCAACTCACCGGAGGCCACCAGCACCGTGGCGGAGCGGACCGCCACTCCCGGTGCGGCCACCTTCTGCGCTCAGGCCGCCGGGATCGACCAGCGGGTCGACTCCGCCTTGTCCGACCTCGAGGACAACGACCCGTCGGTCACCGACGCGTTCCATCAGATCGCCACCGAGTTGCGCGGCATCGACGCACCGGACGCGATCAGCTCCGACTGGGAGGCGATGGCGGTCGGCCTGGACCGGATGGCCGACGCGTTCGCCGACATCGACGACATCACCGACCTCGACTCGATCGAGTCACTGGACCGGGCCGAGGGCGACCTGACCACGGCGAGCACCAACGTGGACACCTACCTCAGCGACGAGTGCGGGCTCTGACCCGTCGGTGCAGGTACCGACCTCCGAGCGCCGAGCCCAGGGGCGCCCCTTGCACCGAGGGAGTCGCCCGCCGGTCCGGCGGAACGACCGGACGAACGCCCCGATCCCTCCCCCACCTGCCGTTGGAGGCCGTCATGTCCCGCACCGTGTCCTGGGTCCAGCAGCACCGGCTAACCACGTTCTTCGCCCTGGCCTACCTGGTGGGATGGGGCCCCTGGCCCCTTCGCCGCCACCGGTCTGCTGCCCGCCCAGATCTCGTTCTTCCCCTTCGGGCCCCTCGTCGCCGCGGTCGTCGTCATCGGTCTCGCCGACGGGCGGCCCGGCTACCGCCGGCTCGGGTCCCGGCTGCTCCGGTGGCGGGTGGGCTGGGTCTGGTACGTCGTCGCCCTCGGGCTCCCGGTGGCCCTCGTGCTCGTCACCGGCTTCGTCACCTCCTGGCTCGGCGCCCCGGCACCCGACTTCTCCACCATCGTCGGGTCGGACGTCCTGCTGTTGCTGGCCGTCCGCCTGGTCGACGTCACCGACGGCGCGGCCGGTGAGGAGCCGGGGTGGCGCGGCTTCGCACTCCCCCATCTGCAGGCCAGGTTGCCCCCCTGGGCACGGCCGGCCTGCTGGGGGTCGTGACCGCCGGCTGGCACGTTCCGCTGGTGGTTCTCGGCAGCCTGGCCCCGGCCGGCTTGCCGAGCACCGTGGCGATCACGTTCCTCTACGTCTGGCTGGTCAACCGCACCGATGGCAGCCTGCTGATGCCCCTGCTGTTCCACGCCAGTCAGGGCGCGCTGACCTTCGGCATGCTCGGCTTCACCGGTGCCGACGCCGACCGCGTCCCGGTCGTCTACTTCGGCGTCCTCGTCGTCGCGGTGGCGGTCACCATCGGGTTCGACCACACGGCCTGGCGGAGCGCGCCGGCGTCCGCCGTCAACGAGGAGCCGGTACCCGCTGCTCTGGCGCACTGACGGCGAACCGGCTCCGAGCGATGATCCCCACCGTGGACACCCCCGCGGTCGACCGTCCGCGAAATCGGTGTTGGCGTGATGACCGCGGCCATGCTGCCCGCCCAGCAGGCGCCGCGGTCATCACGCGCGGACGAGAGGCGGAGCCGCCCTACCCGAATACCGAACGCGGACTCGAGGCGCGTACAGCGGTGCGGAGATCCGGGCGATCAGAGGTGTAGCGCGGATCGGTATCGCGGCCTCCGACACCGCGTCCGCTCGGCCCGCCGTGTCGCGTTCTCGATCGGGGTCCGCTCAGGAGTCCCAGATGGGGCCGACGGCCGTCATGCCCCGCTGCCGTAGCTGTGCGACCAGCCGCAGGGTGGTCTTCCTGTTCGAGATGCAGATGACGGCCTCGGCGCCGGTCTCCCGGCACACGCGGTAGGCCAGCCCGGCCAGGTCGGGCTGGCCGTGCGCGTCGGTGTCCCACAGGATGGCGTCCGGCTGGGCGGTGAGGATCTCCCTCAGCAATTCGGGACCGTAGGTGCGCTCGGGGTTGCGGGTGACCCACACCAGCCGGCCGGGCGTCGGGTCGCAGAGGAGCTGCGGCAGGCACGGCGCGATCCCGCTGCCGGTCGCCACCCACACGACCCGGTTGAACAGCCGAGCCACCGTGACGACGCCAGCCGTCGGGACGCCGCGCACCCACACCGACTCCGGCCGGTCGGCGATGAAGCGGGCAGTCCAGTCACCCCCGCAGGAGACCGCCATCCGGGAGGCGTAGGCATCGCTCGAGGGCATGTCGGCGAAGGCGTGCCATTCCCCGAGCGGCCGGCGGGCGATCCGGCTCGCCGTGCCGGGCTGCACCCGCCGTCCACGATCGAGGGTCACCAGCGCCACGTGCTCGGACGGCGTCACGACCGACACCGGTACGTGGCACAGCTGCAGCCATGGGATCAGCACGAAGACGGCGACGGCCAGGACGATCCACGTACCGGGCGACGCGGCCAGCCCGGCGACGACCGAGCCACCGGAGCGCGTTGCCATCAGCACGGTCAGCACGCCGAAAAGCACCACGGACAGCCAGCCGCCGTAGCGGTGGGTCAGCTCGTACCGGTTGTGGCGCTGCTCGCGCGCGGTCGGACGCGCGCACACCGCCATGGCGCCGAGGACGGCCAGGATCGCGGTGGCCACGGCCAGGAGAACGATCTCCGGGCCGCTGTCCGGACCGGTGACCACGGCGCCCGCCGTCATCGCCGTGAAGGCGGTGAACCAACCGATCGCCGACAGCGCGCAACCGACGTGGACTCCGCCGCTGAACTGGTGCACCTGCGCGAGCGCCGAGCGGACGCGCAGCGGCCAGCGAAGAGGAACCGACGTCGCCATCCGGAACAGGACGTTGACGAAGTACTGCTGCCGTACCAGCGCGGCGAGCCCGACGTTGATGCTCGCCGCAGTGACGGAGTACGCCAGCACGGACGGAACCGACCTGCCGCTGACCAGCACGAGCGCGGCGGCGATGACGTTGCCGGCGAGCACGAACGCCAGCCAGCGCAGGAACGGCAGCATCGCCCGGCGGGTCGGGATGGCGGCGTGGGCCGCCATCCGCCGGCCCCGCGCGGGCCGGCGGGCCGAGGCTCGAGCAGGAGTTCCGATCGGAGGAAGAACCGGCTCGATGGGGACCGGTGGGCTGGGAAGAACCGCGACGCTCATGACGCGCACCTCTCGACCTGGCCGGGAGGATCCCGATGGCGCCCCGAGACTGCTGGCCAAGGGGGCGCGGTCTGGCCAGCGCCCGGAGGACGAGATGCCGTTCTCCGATGGGTGGACAGCTGGCCGCCGATCCATCCTCGCCGTCCGGCCGGCAAGGTGAGAAGAACGCATCCGCGGTGGTCCGGTGAGCCCTGATCGATGGCGAGGAGCACCGGCGTCTGAGTAGCCCTGTACGGCGGAGGACGGCGGCGAGGAGCGGACCGCAGAGGCAGCGGCATGGCGGTACGCCCACTCGCCGGGCCGGTACGCCCGCGGCCGGGATGCGTTCCGTGCGACGGCTTCGAAGCATCGCTTGGGTCCACGCCGTCGCGAGGCCTCCCGGCATCCTCTGCGGCCCTGATGCCGCTCCTCACGGATTGCCGTGGACATCGCAGCGCGCGTCCTGCCACGGCCGGAACAGAGGTCGAGCGAGACGCACAGTCGCCGCGCGCGGTACCACCGCGGACGACATGCGACCTGACGGTGTCAGGGAGCCCGGTCCCCGCGCCGACTGATACGGCTCGGCCCGGCGTCGGCAGGCCGATGCCGGGCCGGTGCGGTCAGTGCGTTCCCCGAGCGACGAGCAGCTCGCACGGGCCGACGAAGCCGGTGCCCGCCTCGAACTGCTGGAGCCCGTGCTCGACCTCGGCCCAGACGTCCTCCCTCTCCTCCTCGGGCACGGCGGCCAGCATCTGGTGCAGCGCGCCGAAGGACTCGCGCTCGAAGCGCAGGCACTCCGCCGCCGACGGCAGCAGCAGCGGCGCCTCGACCGTCTCCACGCCCACGTCCCGGAACCCCGCCGATTCCAGGGCCTGCTCCAGCGCCCCGGGGGCGCCCAGGCTGAACGGTCCCGGCAGTCCCGGACCGGGTGCCGGCAGTCCGGCGCGGCGCCGGATGACCGACACGGGAACCGAGAAGAAGCCGTTGCGGTCGGGCGTCGAGTAGACGATCGCCGAGACCCGGCCGCCGGGACGGAGGGCGGCTCGGATCCCCCGGAGCGCGCCGACCTGGTCCGGCAGGTAGATCAGGCCCAGCCGGCAGATGGCCGCGTCGAACTCCCCGCCGGCGAGGGCGCCGAGTCGCTCACCGTCGGCCTCGACCGTCTCGACGTTGACCAGTCCCGCCTCGGCCGCCTCCTTGGCGGCGTAGGTGAGGATGGTCGGGGAGATATCGGTGGCCACGACGCGGCCCCGGCGGCCGGCCCGCCGTGCGGCGGCCAGCGTCTGGCCGCCGGAACCGGCGGCGATGTCCAGCACCGATGCGCCCGGGGCGACGCCGGCACCGTCCAGCATCCGATCGGTGGCCTCTGCGAGCCAGCACTCGACCGTGGGGCCCCAGCGGTGCCACGCCTCTGCCGCGTCCTCCCACTGCTGTCGGGTGGTGGTCTTGTACTGCACCGGGTCGAAGCTCATGGCTTCCTCCTCGCGTCGTCGGGGACCTCACCCGAAAGGCGCCAGAAGGAGCCCTCGGACCGCCAGAACGGATCTGGCGGATCGCCAGACGCCGCGAGGGGGCGCCGGAGCGGCAGGATGGGCGCGTGGACCGCCCGCCGCGGGAAGCACTCATCGGTAGGGACGACGCGCTCGCCCGCATCACCCGCGCCGTCGCTTCAGCCAGGCATCACGCCCGAGGGACCCTGCTGGTCAGTGGGGCGGCCGGCATGGGCAAGACCGCCCTGCTGCGGACCGCGCTGGCGGGCGCCGGCGACGTGGACCAGGCGTGGGGTACCTGCGTGGAGGCCGGGAATGCCCCCGGCTACTGGCCGTGGACCCAGGCGTTGAACGGACTCGTCCGGGGTGTGGGGTTCGACCGGGCGCGGGCGGCAGCAGCCGACGATCGGGGGCTGCTCGCCACGATCTCGACCGCGCTCGGCGAGCAGGGCCCTGCCGAGCAGTCCGACCGGGGACGTCTGCTGCTGCTCGACGCGACCGCCGCCTGGCTGGACGCGCTGGCGGCGGTCCGTCCCGTGGTCGTCGTCCTCGATGACCTGCAGTGGCTCGACGACTCCTCCCTCGCCCTGTTGGAGCGCGTGGTGCAGGACGCCCGCCCGGCCGCGTTGTGCGTGCTGGGGGCCTTTCGGCACGACGAGGTGCCGCGGTCCCTGCAGGCACGTCTGACCGCGCTGGTCGCGCGCGCCCAGCACGTCCACCTGACCGGCCTCGACCGTTCCTCCGCCGCCCTGCTGGTGCAGGGCACCGTCGGCCGACCGGTGCCCGAGGAGACGACCGCCGCGATCTACCGGCGCGCAGGTGGTCACCCCCTGTTCACCCGGGAGCTGGCACTGGCCGGGGCAGACGGCCTGCCCGAGGCTCAGGTGCCGGCTGCCGTGCGGGAGGTCATCGGGCGACGGCTCCGGACACTGCCGGCGGAGACGCAGGAGGTCCTCCGGGTCGCGGCCCTCACCGGGTCCACCGTGCTGCCTGACGTCGTCGCCGTCGTCACCGGGCGCACCCCGGCCGCCGTTCAGGACGCGGCCGCCGAGGCCGTCCCCGCAGGAATGCTGCTGTGGCACGCCGGGCGGCTGCGCTTTGCCCACGACCTCTTCCGCGAGTCGATCGCCGCCGACGTCGACGCCGCCTCGAGACCCGCGCTACACCTCGCCATCGGGAGCGCACTGGAGTCGAGGGTCGAGCGAGGCGGCGACGTGGCCGCCTCCGAGCTGGCCCGGCACTTCCGTGCCGCACTGAGCTGCGGCGGCCTCGACCACGCCGTGTCCTGGGCGCTGCGAGCGGCCGAGGTCGACCGCTCGGCCCTCGCTCTGACGGAGGCCGCCATGCAGCTGCGCCGGCTCCGCGGCGCGGTGGCCGACGCCGGGCTCGCCCTGCCCGAGGACCGACTCCTCGACGTCCTCCTCGCCGAGGCCGACGTCCTGGCGCGCAGCGGCCGACCGTCCGACGCCCGGGGTCTCGTCCGCGCCGCACGTGCCGCCGCCGATCAGGCCGGCGACGCCGTCGGGACGACCCGCGCCGCGTTGGCCGCCGCCGCGCTCGGGTCGCGCTTCGCGACTCGCCGGGACGACCTCGTCGCCGAGCTCGAGAGCGCGCTGGCCTCGGTCGGGGACGTCAACCCCGCCCTGGAGGCGAGGCTGACGGCGGCGCTCGCCCGCGAGCTGCAGCACTCCGTGCCCGAGCAGCGCTCCCGGGCGGGACCGCTCAGCGAGCGCGCGCTACTGCTCGGCCGGGCCACCGAGGACCCCGAGGTGATGATGGCCTGCCTGCTGGCCCGTCACGACGTCCTGTGGACGCCGAGCGAGTCGGCCAGGCGCGCGGAGGTCACCTCCGAGCTCGTCGCCCTCACCCAGCGGTCCGGGGACCGCGAGCGGCAGGCCGAAGCACTGCTCCTGCAGGCCACCGCCCTGCTGGAGGCCGGGAGCGCCGCCTTCGAGCCGGCGCTGGAAGCCTGCCTCGAGGTGCTCACGGCCCTCGGGCAGCCACGCCACCTCTACATCGTGGAGACGCGCCGTGCCTGCCTGGCCCTGATGCGCGGGGACCTCGAGGAGGCGGCCGTCCGGATCGAGGACGCCGCCGCGCTGGGAGACCGGCTGCGCGAGCCGGACACCGGCAACGTGCACATGTCACAGCGGCTGGAGCTCGTCCGGGCCCATCGGGTGCCGGAGGAGCTGACGACCTTCGCGCGGGAAGCCGTGGGGCACTGGACGGGTGCGCCCGTGCACGCCCATGCCGTCGCAGCCGGTTTCTGCGCTCGCGGAGGAGACCTCGATGGGGCCCGGCACCACGTCGCCGCCGTACACGACCTCGGCACCTGGCGGGCCGACCGCTCGTACCTGTGGTCGGTGTTCGTGCGCGAGCTCTCGTATGCGGCTGCGGCGCTGGGGGACGTCGAGTTGTGCACCGAGCTGCTGGAGGAGGTGCGACCGCTCGCCGGCAGGTGCGGCATGAACGGTGCGTTCGTCGCCTTCGCGGGCTGCCACGCCCACACCGCGGGCAGGCTCGCTGCGGCGGTGGGCGACGACTCGCTCGCCAGGACCCTGCTCGAGGAGGCGTGCTCCGCCTACGAGCGACTGGGTGCGGCGGCCCTCGCCCAGGCCAGGGAGGACATGGCGGCCTGCGCAGCACCCTCGGGACGCGCGGCGTCGCTGATCCGGCGGGGCCCGGTGTGGGAGGTGGCCTTCGCGGGCCGCACCGCCGCCGTGGGGCACTCCAAGGGACTCCAGGACATCGCCACCCTGGTCCGGCACCCACGCCGCGAGGTCCACGTCCTGGATCTCGTCGCGTCCCCCGGGCGGTCGGAGTCCGTCGGTGAGGTGGTCGACCGCACCGGGCTCGACCTCTACCGGAGTCGGTTGGCCGACCTGTCCGAGGAACGCCTGCAGGCAGGAGAGGACGGCGATGCCGCCCGGCTCCGCGCCGTCGACGAGGAACACGAGTCCCTGGTGGCCGAGCTCCAGCGGGTGACCGGCCTCGGCGGACGGCCACGGACTTTCGCGAATCGCGCTGTCGAGCGTGCCCGCAAGGCCGTAACGGCACGCATCCGCGACGCCGTCCGCCACCTGGACGACGTCATGCCGGAGGCCGGCGCCCATCTCGACCGGTACGTCGTCACCGGGGTCCGGTGCCGCTACCTCGGCGACCAGCACTGGGACGTGAACTGCTGACCCGCGCTCGCCCCTCGCGCAGCGGAGAACGGCTGAGGCCGAGTTTCCGCTGGTTCTCCGAGGGTGACGTCCGCGCTGGTGGTGTGGGTCCAGGTCACCGCTCGCGTGGGTGACCACGTGAGGGGCCATCGTGTGATGGTCAGCGAAACCACGCCGATGGTTCTCGGGGAAGGACACTGCACACGATGGCCCCTCTCTGAGCGAACCTCGGCGGGAACACGCAGAACATCCACGCGGTGGCCCCTCGCACGCCAGCGCTTCGCAGGCGAGCTCAGGACCTTCGACCAGCTACACCACTTCCTGGGACGTCACCTCATGGGGCTGACCTGGGGCTACGCAGAGCGCACCCAGTGGGTGCTGGCTCTGTGCGAGACCAGGCGCCGCATACGGCGGGTGCGGGGTGTAGGCGTGGTGCGCGAGCGGTCGGGGGACCGATTTCTTCGTCCGTCACGTCGGTCCCTCGACGCCGTCGCCGTCGGGGGCGCCGACCGGGTCGTCCGGCAGCCCCTCCGCCGGGCGACGCCCCTCCCGACGCCAGCCCTGCACCGCGGCCGCGAGCACCCCGGCGACCGGAACCGCGACGAACAGCCCCAGCAGGCCGAATGCCGAGGCGGCCCCGGTCGTCAGGAGCAGCACGACCAGGGGGTGGAAGCTGATCGCGCGGGACAACAGCAGCGGTGCCAGCACGTTGCCCTCGATCTGCTGCACCGCGACGACGACGAGCAGCGCCCACAGCGCCGTGGCCCAGCCGCCGGTGACCCCGGCCACCGCCACCGCCACCGCCCCCGCGATCGTCGACCCCACCAGTGGCACGTAGCCCAGCAGGAAGGTGAGCGCGCCGATCGGCAGGGCCAGCGGGACGTCGAGCACCCACAGCCCGAACCCGATGAGGACCCCGTCGATGAGGCCGGTGGCGGTGGCCGCGTAGAACCACGCGCCCGCCGTGCGCATGCCGGCGCGGAAGGCAGCGTCGGTCGGCGTTCGGTGTTCCACGGGCAGCGCCCGGACGAACTGGCGCCACAGCCGGTCGCCGCTGGTGAGCGCGAAGAGGGTGAAGAACAGGGCGATGACCAGGACAGTGGCCAGATTGCCCACCGCGTTCAGCCCCTGGGCCGCCGCACCGCCGAGGCCGCTCATCGCGGCGCCCACCGACGCCTCCAGCTGGCCGAGCACCTGGTCCAGCCCCGCGCTGTCGAGGTCGTCCGTCCGGTCCTGGGCCCACACGGTGATCGAGTTCACCGCATCGGTGCCTGCCGCGATCAGGCCTGGCCAGGCGCCGATCAGCTGCAGCACGAGAAAGACCAGGACGCTGACGAAGAAGGTCAGGTAGGCGACGACGCAGAGGATCGCGGCCAGCACGGCCGGGAAGCCGTGCTGGCGCAGCCAGTGGGCGATCGGCCACAGCACCGCGACCTGGGCGAGCCCGAGCATCGCCGCGGCCGCGACGAACTGGACCTGCAGCACCAGCCAGATCGCGCCTACGACGGCCAGGCCGACGACCAGCAAGCGCCCAGCGATCGTCGCCTCGCGCTGCAGCAGCGTCACCCGGTCGGCCGGCGGTGGCCGGGGCGCGGGCCGCGCCCCGGCCCCGGTCGCCCGAGCCGGGCCGCGGCGCGGCCCGGCCGGGTTCCGGGCGGAGGCCGATGCCGGCTCTGCCATGCCCCGCCTCCCGTCAGCTCGGCCCGGCCGGTGTTCGGACCGCTCAGGCCGGCGTCTGCCCGTACCTCGCCATCCTGGCGCTCCGGTCGGCCCGGCGCTCCCCCCGGCCTGACCGCCGGACGGGAGTGTCAATCTCGGCGGCGGTGCACACCGGGCACCGCTGCGGTGGTTGTCATCAGACCGGGCGGCGGTTCGTTGGAGAGCTATCCCGCCACGCCGAACATCTCAGGACGTGACGGATGGTGGCCTGCTCGGGCGCGGCTCCATCGGGGTCGTGCGCGGCTTCCCTCCTGATGACGACCCCGGAGTGGCAGGACGGCCACGTCACCGAAAGCCCGGCCGTCCGCCGCGTGCAGGAGCTGACCGAGAGGGCCCTGGGGGCCGGTAGTAGGCCACATGGCCCTCCTTGCGCCGACCGACCAACCCCGCGCCACGTAGCACCCGCAGGCCGTAGCGGGCCTGGTCCTCGGTGACGCCCAGCGCCAGGGCGGGGTCGCCCACGCACAGCTCCTCGGCGACGCCGAGGGCGTGGAGAAGCCTGGCGCGAACCGGATCGGCGAGCAGACCCAGCAGGGAGGTGATCCGCTCGGCGCGCGCCGCCGAGGGCAGCCGGGCCCGTGCGGCAGCGACCCGTTCGGGGTGCAACGGGTGGTCGTGGGCGAGCTGGGCCATCTTGAAGTAGTGACAGAGGGCGTCTCTGCACCGCGGTCAGGTGGCGTCGTCGGGCCGGCGTCAGTGGTGCTGGTGGCCCCCTTCGGAGTCCCAGGCCGTGGTCTCCTCGGTGGGCGCCCCGTCGATCTCAGCGGGCCAGCCGACCGCCCTCGGAATCCCAGACGGCCGTCTGGGCCGCGTCTGCGCGAGTGGGGTGACGCCGCGACTGCCGCGCCGGTACCGATCGCCGGCCAGCGCGTGAACGGCTGGTCGGCGCCGCCACGGTGTGGGGATGGCGGGTCGTGCGGATCGTGGTCACTGGCGAGCACCCCGAGTGCGCGCGAGATTGAGCCGTCGAGCCTCGGGATGGGCGCAGCTCGGAAGGGCGTCGATGGCTGCCGGTGCCTGGGTGGGCCCCATGAGGGACCGCCGATCCCCCTCCGCCAGCGAAGGGACTCCGACGCCGAGGTGGCGTCGAACCCGACACTACGCGCCTCGGCGCGACCGGATGGCGGCTGCGCCCGAGGAAGCGGTGCCCGTCGAGAGACTGACGGGCCGGTCGCCCGGCGCACCCGTCCGTGGCTGAGATCGACCGCCGGTAGCGGTGCGGGCGTAGCGTCGGCTTGTCGATCCCTCCTCGTTCGTTGCCTCCCATGGCAGCGCCGGGAATGACGTACCACTATCCCGCCGCTCTCTGCGGTGGAGTCAGGCCGTTTCCGCCATGACCTCCTCCACGTTCGTGATCGCGAGCACGACCTCTGCCGACATCGGCGACCTCGAGCGGGCATCGTTGCTCGACGACGCCGCTGAGGGCATGAACGAGGAATCGTGCGGCGTGTGCCCGCACCCGCATGCGGACCATGACGCGATCGCCGCGCGGTTCTGCTCGGCAACGCGCAACGGCGCCATCGCCAGGGGTTGCGTCTGCCAGGCCTGACCCGCGCTTCGGCCCCTACAGCGGTCGCGGCCCCCCCATCGCCCCGGGCTCACCCATCCAGGCGGAACGCTTCGAGGTGGTGGGTCAGCACCGAGGATCGTCAGGGCGCTGCTCCGACGCCGCCTCACCGCCCCGGCGACCACTGAGCACGATGCGGTGGTCCGGGACCGGTTCCCCGACACCCTCTCGGACACGCATCGGGGCTGATCGCCGCGCGCCGAAGGCTCGACCGCGACCGCGCAGGACTCGAACCTCGCCGCCACTGCTGGACGTGGGCCCGCGTCGTGCTCCGGCCGCTGACGCTCGAGCCCCTTCGAACCGGGGCGGCCGCGGCGCCTCGTCCAGGAGCGGCGCCTCGTCCAGGAGGCACGGGTCTGGGCGGCCGACCGCGCCGAGGACGGTCAGCCCGAGCTCTCGTCCTCGATCGGCAGGCGGTCGTCCTGACGGCCGAGAGGCGCTCTCATCGGTGGACACGTGCGCCGGGACCTCGATGTCACAGATGGCCGTCGCTGTCTCGTCACTGGACTGAGAGCCGATCCTCGGAACAGGAAGGTGATGGTCATGCGGGTGTTCGTGGCCGGTGGCACCGGGGTCATGGGGCGGCGGCTGGTGCCGCTGCTGGTGGCCCGGGGCCACCAGGTGACCGCTACGACGACGGGCTCGGGCCACGTGGGCCTGCTGGAGCAGCTGGGCGCCGATGGTGTCGTGATGGACGGGCTGGATGCGGTGTCGGTCGGTGAGGCCGTGGCAGCCGCCCGGCCGGACGTGATCGTGCACCAGATGACCGCGATCAGCCCCGCTCACGCCGGCAAGCCCGACATGAAGCACATGGATCGGTTCTTCGCCACCACGAACCGGCTGCGCACCGAGGGGACCGACCACCTGCTGGCCGCGGCCGAGGCGACCGGCGTCTCCCACGTCGTCGCCCAGGGCCACGCCGGTTGGAACGGGATCCGCGAGGGCGGATGGGTCAAGACCGAGGAGGACCCGCTGGACCCAGGCCCGCCGAGCATGCGCAAGGGGATGGCGGCGATGCGCCACCTCCAGGACGTCGTCGTCGAGGCCGGCGGCGCGGTACTGCGATACGGCGGGTTCTACGGGCCGGGTGCCACCGACGACGTGGTCGAGCTGGTGCGCAGGCGGCAGTTCCCGCTCGTCGGGGGCGGCACCGGCTACAGCTCGTGGGTACACCTCGACGACGCGGCGAGCGCGACCGTCCTGGCCGTGGAGCAGAAGGCGACCGGCGTGTTCAACATCGTCGACGACGAACCGGCGCCGGCCAGCGAGTGGCTGCCCTACCTGGCTGCGTGCACGGGCGCGAAGCGGCCCCTGCGGATCCCCACGTGGCTGGCCAGGCTGCTGGCCGGGGACGTGGCGGTGACGATGATGACCGAGGGGCGCGGCTTCTCCAACGCCAAGGCCAAGCGCGAGCTCGGCTGGGAGCTGCGGTACCCCTCGTGGCGGCAGGGCTTCAAGGAAGGGTTGCCATGACCCGGGCCGAGGAGTTCGAGGAGCTGCGATCGCTGCTGTTCGCGATCGCCTACCGGATCCTCGGCAGCGTGAGCGAGGCCGAGGACGCGGTCCAGGAGACCTGGCTGCGTTACCAGGCCTCCCCGACACGACCCACGTCGACCAAGGCCTTCCTCTCGGCCGTCGTCACGCGGATCTCCATCGACGTGCTGCGCTCGGCCCGCGTGCGGCGGGAGGAGTACGTCGGGCAGTGGCTCCCCGAGCCGCTGCTCGACGACCCCTACGAGGATCCGGCGCGCTCGGCGGAGTTGGCCGACTCGGTGTCGATGGCGGCCCTGTTGCTGCTCGAGCGGCTCAGCCCGCTCGAGCGGGCGGTCTTCGTGCTGCGGGAGGTGTTCGGGTTCGGCTTCCCCGAGGTCGCGTCGGCGGTGGGGAGGTCGGAGTCGGCGTGCCGCCAGCTCGCGGTGCGGGCGCGCCGCCACATGGACGCCGGGCGCCCCCGGTTCGAGGCCGACCGGCGGGAACGCGAGGAGCTCGCCGAGCGGTTCTTCGACGCCTTCAGGGACGGCGACGTCGACCGGCTGCGGGAGCTGCTCGCCGCCGACGTCCAGCTGGTCGGGGACGGCGGCGGGAGGGCCCCGCAGTTGGCCAGGGCCGTCGTCGGCGCCGCGAAGGTGGCCCGACTGCTCGCCGCCATCGTCCCGCCGATGGCCCGGATCCACGTGACGTTCGAGCCGCACGAGATCAACGGCCAGCCGGGCGCCATCTTCCGC
This sequence comes from Geodermatophilus obscurus, assembly GCF_900143215.1. GTDB lineage: Bacteria > Actinomycetota > Actinomycetes > Mycobacteriales > Geodermatophilaceae > Geodermatophilus > Geodermatophilus obscurus_A. Next base: position 45,247 of record NZ_FRDM01000028.1, read on the forward strand.
GACCGGAACGGCAAGGTCCTCCACACCTGGACGCTCGACATCCTCGACGGGCGGATCCAGACGATCCACTCGCTGATCAACCCCGACAAGCTCGCGCACCTGGGTCCGGTGGCGGACGCCTGGGCCGTCGCCCGCGAGGCGAACCAGGCACGCCGGCTCACGGATTGACTCGACAACGAGACGGCCAGCGCAAGAGCCCAGCACCTGCGGACCCCGGCGAGCCCATCGAGACGCTGCCGGGACGTCAGCTGCTTCTCCCACAGCAGACGGAGCTCCCGTCTCCCACCGGGACAGCCAGCTCTGCGCGATGGGTGGCGTAACCGACGCGGCCCTCGACAGCTGCCCGGAGTACGTCGGTGTCTCCGAGCCGCCTCGGCGACCTCGAGCTCAGCGAATCCGGAGCAGGCCTGGTCAGTGCCTCGTCTCCCGTCACCTGCACCGGCTCCCTGGCACCTGAACGAAGATCGACCTCGCAAGCAGAACCCTCATGAACCCGCTCTGCGAGGGGCCGGCAGGACCCCAGGTCCGGTGGTGAGCACCTTCGAACCGACCGCCGCGTCCCGATGTCACAGACGGACCGGGTTGCCTCGTCCCAGGTTCGAAGCCGTGACGCCGGGTTCCGGTCGGGTCCCCTCCAACTGAGGCGGCCCGGATCACCGACACATCGCCAGGAGAGAACTCATGAACCTCACCCTGTGGATCGCTGCCGGACTGCTGGCCGCAGTCGCTCTGGCCGGCGGCATCAGCAAGACGTTCGTGCCCAAGGCGAAGCTGGCTGCGGCCCACGGCGGTGAATGGACCGCAGGTGCCAGTGTCGGTTTCGTCAAGACCCTCGGTGTGCTCGAGCTACTGGCTGCAGTTGGCCTGATCCTGCCTGCCATCGTCGACATCGCACCGGTGATGGTGCCGGTGACTGCCGTGTGCTGGATCTTGCTCATGGTCGGCGCGATGATCACTCATGGCCGCCTCGGCCAGTTCAAACTCGTGATGCTGAACGTGGTCTATCTCGCGCTCGCCGCCTTCATCGCCTGGGGTCGCTTCGGTCCTGAACCCTTCGCGGGCTGACGAGGACCACGTGAGGCAGCGAGTGGTGGTCGGCTACCTGGTGGTGGCCGCGATGCTGCCCTATCTGCTGCTGAAGGCTGCCTGGATCACCGGCTCCACGATCGGCTTCGCCACGGAGTCGTCGGTGGATCCCCGGGTCCTGCTCGGCGGCAACATCGCGACCGCGGGGATGGAACTCGTGGCGATCGTGGTGGTGCTGGCCTTCACGCACGACTGGGGCATGCGCCTTCCGGCCTGGTCGGTGCTGCTGCCGGCGTGGGTGGGGACGGGACTGCTGGCGCCGTTCGTCGTCGCCGGTCCGCTGGTCGTGGTGTCCGTGGCGACCGAGGCGTCGCCGGTGGGCGACGGCTCGTTCGAGCCCTGGGTGGGTCCGGTCGTCTACTCCAGTTTCGGCGCGCAGGCCGTCGGCATCATTGTGACGTTCGCCCTCTACGCCTGGGCCCGCTGGCCACGTGTGCTCCGGAGTCGCGGTAGGGGCCGATCCGCCGGACCACGACCCGTTCTGGCCCCGGCCGCCTGGGTCGCGGCTGTTCTGCTCGGAGTCGTCGCCGCCGTCCGACTGCTCTGGGGGGTCGATCCGGCCGCAGCAGCCTCGTTCGGACTCACCGACGCCCGGGGCGCCACCGAGCGGGCTGTCGATGTCGGCGCCGCCGCCTTTGCGCTGATGGCGGCCGCGGGCTTGCTCATGCTGGTGCGCCGAGGGCGTGCGCGGACTCCGCTGTGGGTGCCCCTCACCCTCGCGTGGGTGGGCAGCGGCGCCACCTGGGCCGGTGGGTGGTGGCCGGTGCTCCTGTGGATCGGCGAAGTGGCAGGAGCCGGGACGTCGAGCCCCGGCGGGGGACTGGTGGCCGGTGTGCATCTCGGGCAGGTGATCGCGGGCCTCCTGGTCGCCACGGTGGGCGCCCTCGTCCTCGCCGGACAGGACGCCGAGACCCGGCTGCCTGCCGGCCAGTAGAGGACCGGCTGGTGCGCGGCGACCACCTCGAGCACTGCTCCTCGCCGCCTGGCCTCCTCCGCCGCCCGCGTCAGCGCGGTGCGGACCACCGCCGGGTCGTCGAACGCCACGACCGCGCACGGCGGGTGTCCCCGACCCCGACTCACCGGTGGCCGGCGTCTCACCGCCCCCGTCCCCGGCTGGACCGGGTTCCCCCCTGCGCCGCTCCATGCCACGCTCGGCCCGGGGGTGACCGCACCATGCCGACCCGGCAGCACGGCGCTCGTTCGAACGACTCGTCCACGGACTCCCCGCTGGCCGGCATGCGGCTCACCGAGCTGCTCGACGAGGTGCAGGACCGGCTGGCGGCAGTGGCCCGGAACCAGGCCCGCGTCCAGCACCTGCTCGACGCCTTCCTCACCGTCTCGACCGGGCTGGACCTCGAGGCGACCCTGCGGCGCATCGTCGAGGCGGCCACCGACCTCGTCGACGCGCGCTACGGGGCCCTGGGCGTGCTGGCGCCCGAGGGCGGACTGGCGGCCTTTCTCCACGTGGGCATCGACGACGACCTGGCCGCGCGGATGGGGACGCTGCCCGAGGGCAAGGGGGTGCTCGGCCAGCTGATCACCGAGCCCTACCCGCTGCGCATCGCCGACCTCAGCCGGCATCCGGCCTCCGTGGGTTTCCCCCCGCACCACCCCGCGATGCACACCTTCCTCGGCGTCCCGGTCCTCGTCCGTGGCGAGGTGTTCGGGAATCTCTACCTGACGGAGAAGCGGACCGGCGAGTTCACCGCCGAGGACGAGGCGGTCCTCACCGCGCTCGCCGGCGCGGCCGGCATCGCCATCGACAACGCCCGGCTCTACGAGGAGGCCGAGGAGCGCCGGCGGTGGACGACCGCGATCTCCGACGTGCGGGCCGGCCTGCTCGACGCCCCGTCCGCCGACGAGGCACTGCGGCTGGTGGCCGCGCGGGTCTGCGAGCTCACCCGAGCCCAGGGTGTGTGGATCGTGGTCGGCCCCTCCCCCGACGACGGCGCCTACGAGGTCCGCGTCCAGGTCGGCGAGGGCCTCGACGAGCTGACCGGCCAGCGGCTGACGATCGAGGACGACCCGGTCCTGGAGGCCGTGACAGCAGCCGACGGCGTCGTCACCGTCGACCTGCGGGGGATCGACTACGGGGGACCCAACGCCCACGTGGACTGGGGGCCCTGCATCGCCGTGCCCCTCCGGGGGACCCACAGCGAGGGCGGCGTCGTCATCGCGGCCCGACGTGCCGGGGCCCCCGCGTTCGACGCGACCACGGCTCCCCTCGTCACCGCCTTCGTCGACCAGTCGGCCACCGCGCTCGACCTCGCGGCCCGTCAGCGGTTCGCGCGCCAGCTCGACGTGTACGAGGACCGGGACCGGATCGCCCGCGACCTGCACGACCACGTCATCCAGCGGGTGTTCGCGGCCGGACTGAGCCTGCAGTCGGTCGTCCCCCGCGTGCAGGACCCCGACGCCAGGCGGCGGATCGGCGAGGTGGTCGGTCAGCTCGACGAGACCGTCCGGGACATCCGGACGACGATCTTCGACCTGCACAGCGCCGCGGACGTCGACCGGTCGGCGAGTCTGCGGCGACGGGTGCTCGACATCGTCACGGAGACGGCGGGCCCCGACCTGCACCCGACCGTGCGCATGTCCGGGGCGGTGGACAGCCTGGTCACCGGCGACCTCGCCGCCGACGTCGAGGCGGTCACCCGGGAGGCGGTGAGCAACGCTGCCCGGCACTCCGGCGCCGGCCACGTCACGGTCACCCTCGACGTCACCGACGAGGTCGTGCTCGAGGTGACGGACGACGGCCGGGGCATCGATCCCCGCACTGCACGCAGCGGTCTGCGCAACCTCGAGGAGCGCGCCGTCCGGCGAGGCGGCGGTGCGAGCGTGGAGGCGCTGCTGAAGGGCGGCACCCGGCTGCGCTGGTGGGCGCCCCGGGGCTGAGCGGAGCGGACGCTCAGCCGCCGCGCGTGCCGGACGACGAGCCGCGCAGCTCGGTGGCCAGGACCGCTGCCTGGGTGCGCCGCTCCAGGCCGAGCTTGGCCAGCAGGTGGGAGACGTAGTTCTTCACCGTCTTCTCGGCGAGGAACATGCGCTCGCCGATCTGCCGGTTCGTCAGGCCCTCGCCGATCAGCTCCAGCACGGTGCGCTCCTGTTCGCTGAGCGCAGCCAGCGGACCGGCCGGCTCGGCGGCCCGGCGCAGTCGTTCCATCACCGCGGTCGCCGCGGTGGGGTCCAGCAGTGAGCCCCCGGCCGCCACGGCCCGCACGCCGCTGACGAGGTCCTGGCCGAGGATCTGCTTGAGCAGGTAGCCCGAGGCGCCGGCCATGATTGCCTCGAAGAGGGCCTCGTCGTCGCTGTAGCTCGTGAGCATGATGACCTTGAGCTCGGGCATCCTCGACCGCAGCTCGCGGCAGACCGAGACGCCGTCCCCGTCGGGCAGCCGGACGTCGAGGATCGCGACGTCCGGCACGAGGGCGGGCACCCGGGCCAGGGCCTCCGAGGCGTTCTTCGCCTCGCCAACCACCCTGATGCCCGGGTCGCCCTGGAGGACGTCGGCCACACCGCGGCGGACCACCTCGTGGTCGTCGAGCAGGAAGACCCCGATTCCACCGGTTCCCTCTGCCACTCCTCATCCCCTCCCTCGCAGCACAGCCACGGCGACTCCCCGCCAGCACCGTGGCTGTGCTGGTCCCCGGGTCAGGCTAGGCGCTGGGGCCACCGATCCGAGCAGGGTCGGAGGTCCCGTCCCGGCGGGGGGCATCCTCCCCGGGTCCCCGCCGGTCCCCACCACCGTGGGCACGGACGGCGGGCACGGCGGCCGGCAGCACGGCAGGGACCTCGGTCACCCGCGCGGCGGTCCCGGCATTCCGGTGGGGCGGCCCGGTGCGCCACGGCCACGGCCGGTCAGCCCGCCGCCGCGCCGGCCACTCCGGCTCACCGCTCGGTCCCCGGGGTGGTGCCGGCCTGCGGCGCGTCCGCCGGCGCATGCCGCGGCGCGGGCGGCGCCGGGGGTGCGGCGAGGGGGCCGGCGGCCGGAGGCGGCGGCGGGCCGTACGGCGCGGAAAACGGCCCGGCCGGGCCGGACCGGGCCGACCGCACCGCCAGCGCGACGAGCAGCGCACCCACGACGGCCAGCAACCCGCCGAGGACGAGCAGCCCGGACCAGATCCACGGCAGCGCGGGCACCGTGACGCCGGCGCGCGCGTCGACGTCCACGCCCGCCGAGCCGTCGGCGCGCAGCACCACGACCGTCCAGTCGCCGTCCGACGGCGTCCACTGCAGGGTCTGGGTGCCGGTCCCCTCGGTCCGGGCGACCCAGAAGTCCGCGTCCCCGGGAAGGGCGGCCGGTGCGCCGCCGGGAATCTCGCTGGGAACCCCGAGGCCGCCGTCGGAGCCGAGCTCGCCGACCCGGCCGTGCCCGACCCCGGCCAGGTACCGGGCGGCGTCCGCGGATCGCGCCATGCCGATGAACAGGCCGGTCGCGGGGTCGGCCGCGGTGGCCTGGACGCGGACGTCGCCGATGAACCGGTCGACGACCCACTCGTCCCCGGCGGTGTCGAGGGTGATGTCGTCGACGGTCAGCGCG
>NZ_FRDM01000035.1 GCF_900143215.1 Geodermatophilus obscurus
TGCTGATCATCGCCGACAAGGGCTACGCCTCCGCAGAGCTGGACGACTACCTGCACGACCGCGGCGTGGAGCTGCTGCGCCCGGCCTACCGCAACCGCGCACCCCGCCCCGGCCAGGCGCTGCTCGGCCCGATCCGCCAGCTCATCGAATCGGTCAACGACACCCTCAAGGGCCAACTCGACCTGGAACTGCACGGTGCACGGACCCTGCCTGGGGTCACCGTCCGCGTCGCGCAACGCCTGCTCGCCCTCACTGCTGCCATCTGGCACAACCGCGCCACCGGTCAGCCGATCACCCGATCCCTGATCGCCTACGACCACTGATCGACTTCGGACTTACTCGTCTAGCGCAGGTGGCGTCGCTCGCACCGCGGCCCCGGGGCGGTGGCCAGCCCACGGTCGCCGGTGACCAGTGCGCAGTCCAGTGCCTCGGCGAGGGCGGCAAAGGTGGCGTCGTAGGCGCTCAGGTTCGCGCGCAACTGCCAGATGCGCGGCAGCAGGGGGGTGTGCGGATAGCGGTCCACCCCGAGGACGCCGAGGTCGGCCAGGGCCTCGGCCGCCCGCTCGGCGCCGACGGACCCGGCAGCGGCGAGCCTGCGCAGTCCGGATGCGACCTCCACGTCGACCAGTGCAGGCGCGTGCAGGTCCTCCGTCGCCACCAGCGACCGGACATCGTCGTCCGCGCCGGTCCGCAGCAGCATCCGGAGCACGACCGAGGCGTCGACGACGATCGACACGTCAGCGGATGGCGCGCTCGGCGTGGACGGCGGACACGATCTCCTCGGTGCTCACCGGTACGTCGTCCCGCCCCGTGACGCGAGCCAGGAACTCCTCCGGCGTCGGACGACGTGCCAGCCCGCTCACCTCTCTGCGCAGGTACTCCGCCAGGGACATCCCGGCATGGGCGGCACGGACGCGCAGCACCTCGTGGACGTCCTCGGGCACGTCACGGATCTGGATCGTGGCCATCCACGCATGTTACCAGCGGTGCATGCACCGTGCATGCACCACAGTCACGCCACCGGCCGGGCCACCAGCGAGCCGGCCGAGTGCTCCTCCCGGAGCCAGTTCTCGAGCACCTTGCCGCTGGGGTTGCGCGGCAGTGGACGCCGCCACCGCCGAGGCCGAGCTGCGCCGCACGCAGCGGGTGCTGTACGAGGCCGGCCTGGTCGGCGTTCCCTGGCCCCGCGAGCACGGGGGGCAGGGCGGCACGCTGGTGCAGCAGGCGATCGTGCAGCAGGAGCTGGCCCGCGCCGGGGTGCCGACCTTGATCAACCACATCGGGCTGGGCATGTGCGGGCCGACGGTCATCGCCCACGGCAGCGACGACCAGCGGCGGCGGTACCTCCTCCGCCTGCTGCGCGCCGACGACGTCTGGTGCCAGCTGTTCAGCGAGCCGGCGGCCGGCTCCGACCTCGCGGCCCTGCGCACCACCGCCGTCCGGTACGGCGACGACTGGGTGGTCAACGGCCAGAAGGTCTGGACGACGCTGGCGCACGTCGCCGACCACGGCATCCTGCTCGCCCGCACCGACCCGGAGAGGCCCAAGCACGCCGGGCTGACGATGTTCGTCGTCGACCTGCACGCCCCCGGTGTGACCGTGCGCCCGCTGCGGCAGATGATCGGCTCCGCCGGGTTCAACGAGGTGTTCTTCGACGACGTCCGGATCCCCGACAGCGAGCGGCTGGGGGAGCCCGGTGAGGGCTGGCCGGTCGCGCTGACCACGCTGATGAACGAGCGGGTGGCCATCGGCGGCGCCGGCAGCGACCTCGGCGTCCCGGTCGAGACGCTCGTCGCGCACGCCCGGCAGCGGCTGCCGCAGCTGGACCCCGACCGGCAGGTGCTCGCCCGGCAGGCGGTCGGCCGGGCGGTCGTCGCCTCCCTCGCGACGCGCTACACCGGCTACCGCCGCTTCACCGAACTCAGCCGGGGCGGGCTGCCCGGACCGGAGGCCAGCGCCGGCAAGCTCGCCGGCACCGCCGCGGCGAAGCTGGTCGCCGACGCCGGCGTCCGGCTGCTCGGGGACGACGCCGTGCACGCCGCCACCGGGGAGGGCGACGAGACCTGGCAGCGCAGCCAGGGCTTCCTCCCCGGCCTGGCCATCGCCGGCGGCACCGACCAGGTGCTGCGCAACATCCTCGGCGAGCGGGTGCTCGGCCTCCCGCCCGAACCCCGCGTGGACAAGAGCGCTCCGTACGCCGGCGGTGCCCGGTGAACGTCGACCTCGGCCCCGACCAGCGCGACGCCGCCGCCGGCGCGCGCGACTTCTACCGCGGCTCGGCCCCGCCGGCCGCTGCCCGCGAGGCGCTCGAGGGCGGTGCCGTCGCGCCGGGCGGCAAGGCGCTGGCCGACATCGGCTTCCTCGGCATGACGGTCCCGGAGGCCGCCGGCGGCGCGGGCGGGTCGCTGCTCGACCTCGCCGTCGTCGCCGAGCAGGGCGGAGCCGTGCTGGCCGGACCCTCGCTCGTGACCGCCGCCCGCGCCGCGGTGCTGCTCGCCGACGCCCCCGACCTGGCCGCGCAGCTGGCCGACGGGTCGGCGGCGTTCGCGGTCGTCGACGGTCCGGTCACCGGCTCGTCCCCGTCGATCGACGCCGCCGGCGCCACGCTGTTCCTCGGCCTGGACGACGGCGCCCTCGTCGTCGGCGAGGGGGAGGCCACCCCGGGCCGGCCGCTGGACGCCACCCGTGGGCTGGCCTCGGTGCGGCTGACCTCGCGGCGGGTGCTCGCCGAGGACGCGGGGCAGCTGTGGGCCCGCGCCCGGCAGGCCGCCGCCGTGGTGCTCGCCGCCGAGGACCTCGGCGCGGCCGACGCCGCCGTGCAGATGGCCGTCGGCTACGCCCAGCAGCGGGAGGCGTTCGGCCGGCGGATCGGCTCCTACCAGGCGGTCAAGCACATGCTGGTCGACGCGTGGGTCGGCGTGGACCAGTTGCGCTCGCTGGTGTGGTGGGCCGCCTGGGCCGCCGACGCGGCACCGGACGAGCTGCCGCTGGCCGCCTCGGCCGCCGAGGCGCTCGCCGCCGAGGTGCTCGAACGTGCCGCCGAGACCTGCATCCAGGTGCACGGCGGGATCGGCTTCACCTGGGAGCACGACGCGCACCTGTACTGGCGGCGGGCCAAGGTCGACCGGCTGCTGCTCGGCGACGCCGCCGAGCACCTGGACGCCGTCGCCCGGCTCGCCGTCGCCGGTGCGCTGGGGTGAACGCCACCCAGCTGCGCTACGCGGTGGCCGACGGCGTCGCCACGATCACCCTCCACCGCCCCGAGCGGCTCAACGCCTTCACGCCGGTCATGGCCCGGGAGCTCACCGGAGCCGCCACGGCCGCCGACGCCGACGACGACGTCCGGGTGGTGCTCGTGACCGGCGCCGGCCGGGCCTTCTGCGCCGGCGCCGACCTCGGTGGCGGCGAGGACACCTTCCGCGACCGCGGTGCGCGCCCCGACCCGGTGCCACGCGGCACGGTGGACGGCGTCCCGCGGGACTGGGGCGGCATCGCCTCCCTGCCGTTCGCCCGGCTGCGCAAGCCCGTGATCGCCGCGGTCAACGGGCCCGCGGTCGGCATCGGCGCCACGATGACGCTGCCGATGGACGTCCGGATCGCGGCGGCGTCGGCCCGCTTCGGCTTCGTCTTCACCCGCCGCGGCATCGTGCCGGAGGCCGCGTCGTCGTGGTTCCTGCCGCGGGTCGTCGGCATCAGCCAGGCGATGGAGTGGGTGGCCACCGGCCGGGTGTTCGACGCCGCCGAGGCGCTGCGCGGTCGGCTGGTGTCCCGGGTGGTCCCGGACGACGAGCTGCTGCCCACCGCACACGGCCTGGCCCGCGAGATCGCCGACCACACCTCGGGAGTCGCGGTCGGAGCCGCCCGTCAGCTGCTGTGGTCGATGCTCGGAGCGCCCTCGCCCTGGGACGCCCACCGCGCCGAGTCCCGGGCCCTCGCCGAGCTGGGCGCCGGTCCGGACGCCGCCGAGGGCGTGGCGTCGTTCCTCGAGCGGCGACCGGCGCGGTTCACCGCGCCGGTCGGGGACGGGCTGGAGGTGGCCGGCGTGCCACGCTGGCCGGCCCCGCCGGACGACCTCGGCTGACGGTTCGTCACCGGGTGAGGCCCTGACCGCCCGCACCGCTCCGGGACACTGACGGCGTGCTGCCACCGCCGGGGACGCCGGGCACCGACCTCCCCGTGCGGGCTGTCCTCCCGGCTCTGCACATCGCGCTGGCCGGGGCCGGCAGTGCGGTGCTGGTCGCGCCGCCGGGCACCGGGAAGACGACCCTGGTCCCGCTGGCGCTGGCCGGGGAGCTGCCGGGCCGGGTCCTGGTCGCCGAGCCCCGCCGGCTCGCCACCCGCGCCGCCGCCCGCCGGATGGCCGCGCTGCTGGGCGAGCCGGTCGGCCGCTCGGTGGGCTACAGCGTCCGCGGGGACAGCCGGCGCAGCGGCGCCACCCAGGTGGAGGTGGTCACCACCGGACTGCTGGTGCGCCGGCTGCAGGCCGACCCCGAGCTGGCCGGGGTCGACGCCGTGGTGCTCGACGAGTGCCACGAGCGCCACCTCGACACCGACCTGGCGTTGGCCTTCCTGGTCGACGTCCGGGCCGCGCTGCGCCCGGAACTGCGGCTGCTGGCGATGTCGGCGACCGCGCAGGCCGGCCGGCTCGCCGTGCTCCTCGGGGCCACCACGCCGGCGCCCGTGGTGGAGGCGACCGGGACGCTGCACGACGTCCAGCCGGTGTGGTGCCCGCCCGAGCCCCCGGTGGCGCCGCCGCACGGCAGCCGCGTCGACCCCCGGCTGCTCGACGCGGTCGCCGCGACGACCCGCCGGGCCCTGGCCGAGGCGCCCGGCGACGTCCTGGTCTTCCTGCCCGGCGCAGCCGAGATCGCCGGCGTGGACACCCGGCTCGACGGGCTCGACGCCGACGTCCGCCCCCTGCACGGCCGGTTGCCCGCCGCGGGGCAGGACGCCGCGCTCACGCCCGGGCCGCGGCGGCGGGTGGTGCTGGCCACCGACGTGGCCGAGAGCAGCTTGACCGTGCCCGGTGTGCGGGCCGTCGTCGACGCCGGGCTGGCCCGGGTGCCGCGCTTCGACCTCGCGCGGGGGCTGGGTGCGCTGGCCACGGTGCGCGTCTCGCGGTCCTCGGCGGTGCAGCGGGCCGGGCGGGCCGGGCGGGAGGGGACCGGGCGGGTGTACCGGCTGTGGGCCGAGGCGGAGCAGGCCCGGCTGCCGGCGGCGCCCGAGCCGGAGATCGCGGTCGCCGACCTCACCGGGCTGGCCCTTGAGCTCGCCTGCTGGGGCACCCCCGACGGGGCCGGCCTGAGCCTGCCCGATCCACCCCCGGCCGCCGCGCTCGCCGTCGCCTGGGACACCCTGCGCGAGCTCGGTGCGGTGGACGACGCCGGCCGGGTCACCCCACGAGGCCGCTCGCTCACCGCCGTGGGGGCGCACCCACGGCTGGCGCGGGCGCTGCTCGACGGCGCCCCGCTGGTGGGCCGGCGGCGCGCGGCCGAGGTGGTGGCGCTGCTGTCGGCCGACGTCCCCGGGCGCTCCGACGACCTGGTCGCCGACTGGCGGGCGCTGCGCGCGGCTCGGGGTGGAGCCGCCGCCCGCTGGCGCGAGGAGGCCGACCGGCTGGCCCGCGCCCTCCCCGCGACCGCCGGCACCGGGCTGACCGACGACGCCGCGGCCGGCCTCGTCGTCGCCCTCGCCCACCCCGGGTGGCTGGCGCGTCGGCGCCCGGGCGGCGGGCGGACGTACCTGCTGGCCGCGGGCACCGGGGCGGAGCTGGCCCCCAGCACCGACCTGACCGGGGCCGGGTGGCTGGCGGTGGCCGCCGCCGACCGGCAGCCGGGCCGGCGCGACGCCCGGGTGCGCCAGGCGGTCGCGATCGACGAGGCCACCGCACGCGAGGTCGGCGGCGTCACCGAGGAGCCCGAGGTGGTCTGGCGGGACGGCGACGTGGCCGCCGCGCGGGTCGAGCGGCTCGGTGCGATCGTGCTCGCCGAGCGTCCGCTGCCCGACCCCGACCCCGCCGCCGTGGCCGCCGCGGTCGCCGAGGGGCTGCGCCGCGAGGGCCTGGCGCTGCTGCGCTGGACCCCGGCAGCCACCGTCCTCCGCGAGCGGCTGGCCGCGGCGCACGCCGGGCTGGGGCCGCCGTGGCCCGCGGTCGACGACGAGGCGCTGGGCGCCGCTCTCGCCGCCACCCCCGCGGTCGGCGCGGCCCGCAGCCGGGCGGATCTGGCCCGGATCGACGTCGTCGCCGCGCTGCGGGCGCTCGTGCCGTGGCAGCTGGCCGGCCGGTTCGACGAGCTGGTGCCCGAGCGGGTCGAGGTGCCGACCGGGTCCCGCCTCCGCGTCGACTACGGCGACCCCGAGGTGCCCACGCTGTCCGTCCGGGTTCAGGAGGTGTTCGGCTGGGCGGCCGCGCCGACGGTCGCCGGGCGCCCGTTGCGGCTGCAGCTGCTCTCCCCGGCCGCCCGGGTGGTCGCCACGACCTCCGACCTCGCCGGCTTCTGGGTCACCGGCTACCCCGCCGTCCGCAGCGAGCTCCGCGGCCGCTACCCGCGCCACCCGTGGCCCGAGGACCCGGCGACCGCGCCCGCGACCCGGCGGGCCACCCCCCGCGGCCGCCCGCGCTGACCGCACCGGCGGCCGGGCCCCGGGCGGCGCCCCGGCGCGGCGCCTCCGTCAGCGGGGGCCGAGGTGGCGCAGCAGCGTCTCGCCGAGATCGCGCATCGCCGCGACCTGCTCGGGGGAGAGCTGGTCGAACAGGTGGGTGCGCACGCTCGCCACGTGCACCGGAGCGGCCGCCTCGAGCGCGGCGAACCCGTCGTCGGTGAGGACGGCGAGCTGGCCGCGGCCGTCGTCCGGGCAGACCTGCCGGCGCACCCAGCCGCGCTCCTCCAGCCGGGAGACGGCGTGCGAGAGCCGGCTGCGCGAGGACAGGCACCGGTCGGCGAGCTCGCTCATCCGCATCATCCGGCCCTCGGTCTCCGACAGGGCGACGAGGATCTCGTAGTAGGCGTGCGAGATGCCGGTGGCGTGCGTGAGCTCCCGGTCGAGCCGGTCGAGCAGCAGCTGGGCGCTGTAGAGCCAGGCCCGCCAGGCCTGCTGCTCCCCGGCGTCGAGCCAGCGGGTTCCCTCGGCGCCGGAGCCGGGGTCTCCAGGAGCGAGCGACACGTCGGCGGTCATGTTCGTCAGGGTACTGGCGGAATAGATGAGTCTTCAACTACGCTCGCCATGAACAGAAGGTCAAACGCTCAACCACTTGGAGGCACCATGACCAGCACCGCCATCCAGATCCCCGGCTACGTCGTCGGCACCTGGGACATCGACGCCAGCCACTCGACGGTCGGCTTCTCCGTCCGGCACATGATGGTCAGCAAGGTCCGCGGCTACTTCCGCGAGTTCTCCGGTGAGATCGTCACCGCGGAGAACCCGGAGCAGTCCACCGTGACCGCCGCGATCGACATGGACTCGATCGACACCCGGCAGGAGCAGCGCGACGCGCACATCCGCTCCGCCGACTTCTTCGACGTGGGCAACCACACCGTGATGACCTTCCGCTCGACCGAGGTCCGGGCCGACGGCGCCGACTGGACCGTCGTCGGTGACCTGACCATCAAGGGCATCACCAAGCCCGTCGAGCTGGCCCTTGAGGTCAACGGCTTCGGCCCCGACGCCTACGGCGGTACCCGCGCCGGCTTCAGCGCCAAGACCGAGATCTCCCGCAAGGAGTTCGGCGTCGACATCGACATGCCGATGGACGGCGGCGGCGTCGTCGTCGGCGACAAGATCACCGTCGAGCTGGAGATCGAGGCCGTGCTCCGCGCCGTGTGAGCCCCCTCCCGCGGCGATCATGGCGCCGTGACCACCCGTGACGTTCCCGCGGTGGTCACGGCGCCATGATCGTCTCCGGTGGGCGTGGACACTGGACGGTATGACGAGCTCGACCCTGACCCGCGCGCGCACCCGCATCCCCTCCGCCCTCCTGGTCGCCGTCGGCCTCGCGGCCGGCTTCGGCGTCGCGCAGGGCACCGGGATCCGCGTCCTCGGCGGCGCGGTCTTCGCCCTCGGCGGGCTCGGCGCGGCCTGGCTGTGGGTCGAGCGCCGCGGCTGGGCGGTCGCGCTGGGCCTGGGTGCGCTGTACGTCGGCGCCTTCGTGCTCGCGCACGTGCTGGCGCTCGGCGTCGGGATGGCGTCCTGGCTGGCCGTGGGGCTGGTGACCCTCGCCGCCGCCGGCACCACCTACGCGGTGGCCGACCGCGCGTGACACCCCCGCGGGGTGATGGTGCGCCGGGCGGTGATCGGCCAGGCTGACGGCGGAACGACGCCCGGGGACCGCAGCTGGACGCCCGGGGAGCTGTGGTCGGCCGCCTTCGGTGGTGTGTTCTTCGGCCCGGGGATGGAGGCGGTCGACGTGCTCGTGGCCGGCGAGGCGTGGAGCTGGGCCGAGGCCGCTCTGCGCGGCGCCTTCTTCGGCGTCTGCACGGCCCTGGCCGCGATGGCGTACCTGCGCTTCTCGGCCCGCGGCCGGGAGCGGGCGACCGTGGAGCGCGCCGTGTCGGCGGGCGCGCTGCCCTGGGACGCCGGTGCGGAGTGGGTCGGCCGGTTGACGGCCGAGCGACGGCGGCCGCGTTCCGACCTGGTCGGCGCGCCGCTGTTCTCGGTCGGCGTGGCGGTGCTGGTCGCGGCTGCAGCCCTGCAGCCCGAGGGGCCGGACGGGTGGGGCCGGCTCTACGCCGTCGGCCTGGTGCTGACCGGCGGCCTCCTGGCGGTGCGAGGGCGCCGCCGGCTGCAGACCGCCGAGCGGCTGCTCGCCCAGCTGGGCGAGGTGTCCGGCCGCGGGAGTGGGTCCGCTCACGTCGGGGATCGCTCACCGAGCGCCTAGCATGGGAAGGTCGCCGGGCCGGCGGCTGTTGACCCTGCTGTCGAGGCGCTCCGCAACAGAGCCGGACGCGCCGACCCCCTGATCTCACCCGAGGTGCCCCTCCGCATGCCCACCCGCGACGACCTGCGCAACGTGGCGATCATCGCCCACGTCGACCACGGCAAGACGACCCTGGTCGACGCCCTCCTCCGCCAGGCGGGCGCCCTCGGGCGTGCCAAGGGCGAGGGGACGGACAACGACTCCACGCAGGACCGCGTCATGGACTCGATGGACCTCGAGCGTGAGCGCGGCATCACCATCCTGGCGAAGAACACCGCGATCCACCTGGCCGACGAGAACGGCAACCCCGTCGTCGTCAACATCGTCGACACCCCCGGCCACGCCGACTTCGGTGGCGAGGTCGAGCGCGGCCTGTCGATGGTCGACGGCGTCGTCCTGCTCGTGGACGCCTCCGAGGGACCGCTGCCGCAGACCCGCTTCGTGCTGCGCAAGGCGCTGGGCAAGGGGATGCCGGTCATCCTCGTGGTCAACAAGACCGACCGGTCCGACGCCCGCATCGCCGAGGTCGTCGACGAGACCTACGAGCTGTTCATGGAGCTGCTCGAGGACAACGGGATGGACCCCGAGGCCCTCGAGTTCCCGATCGTCTACAGCAACGGCAAGACCGGGCAGGCCTCGCTCACCCGGCCCGCCGACGGCACCAGCCCCGACAGCCCCGACCTCGGCCCGCTGGTCAGGACGCTGCTGGACACCATCCCGGCGCCGACCTACGACGCCGAGGAGCCGCTGCGCGCGCAGGTCACCAACCTCGACGCGTCGCCCTACCTCGGCCGGCTGGCGCTGCTGCGCATCCACTCCGGCACGATGAAGAACGGCCAGCAGGTCGCCTGGTGCAAGACCGACGGCACCATCCAGCGGGTCAAGATCACCGAGCTGCTGGTGACCGAGGGCCTCACCCGGACCGCGGCGGAGAGCGCCGGGCCCGGCGACCTGGTCGCCATCGCCGGCATCGAGGACATCATGATCGGCGACACCCTCGCCGACCCGAACGATCCGCGGCCGCTGCCGCCGCTGACGGTCGACGAGCCGTCGATCTCGATCACCATCGGGATCAACACCGCGCCGCTGTCCGGTCGCTCGGGCAAGAAGCTCACCGCGCGCCTGATCAAGAACCGCCTCGACCAGGAGCTGGTCGGCAACGTCTCGGTGCGGATGCTGCCCACCGAGCGCCCCGACACCTGGGAGATGCAGGGCCGCGGCGAGCTGGCGCTGGCCATCCTCGTCGAGCAGCTGCGCCGCGAGGAGTTCGAGCTGACCGTCGGCCGCCCGCAGGTGGTCACCAAGGAGATCGACGGCAAGCTGCACGAGCCGGTCGAGCGGGTCACCATCGACACCCCCGGTGAGTACGTCGGCACGCTGACCCAGGCGCTGGCCACCCGGCGCGGGCGGATGGAGAACCTCGTCCACCACGACACCGGCTGGGCGCGGATGGAGTACATCGTCCCCTCGCGCGGCCTGATCGGGTTCCGCACCGAGTTCCTCACCGAGACCCGCGGCACCGGCGTCCTCAACCACAACCTCGAGGGCTACGAGCCGTGGCTGGGCGACATGCGCGCCCGGCCCACCGGCTCGCTGGTCGCCGACCGGCAGGGCGTGGCGACGTCGTACGCGATGTTCTCGCTGCAGGAGCGCGGCTCGATGATGGTCGCCCCGGGCACCGAGGTGTACGAGGGCATGATCGTCGGCGAGAACTCCCGGCCCGACGACATGGACGTCAACATCACCAAGGAGAAGAAGCTCACCAACATGCGGTCCTCGACCGCGGAAGAGCTCGAGCGGCTGGTCCCGCCGCGGATCCTGAACCTGGAGCAGGCGCTGGAGTTCTGTGCCGAGGACGAGTGCGTCGAGGTCACGCCGGCCGCCGTCCGGGTGCGCAAGGTGATCCTCGACCAGAACGAGCGCGGCAAGTCCAAGAACCGCAAGCCCAAGGCCTGACGACAGCCGCGGGAGCATCGCAGCGAGCTCTGCGAGCGAGGAGCGGACTGCGGCGCGGAGTCAGGCTCGTGAGCAGGGCCTGACGACAGCCGCGGGAGCATCGCAGCGAGCTCTGCGAGCGAGGAGCGGACTGCGGTGCGGAGTCAGGCTCGTGAGCAGGGCCTGACGACAGCCGCGGGAGCATCGCAGCGAGCTCTGCGAGCGAGGAGCGGACTGCGGCGCGGCGCGCAGGGCCTGACGGAGGAGCCCGCGGAGAGGCTCGTCCGCGCGTCGGACGGGGCCTCTCCGCGTAGTGGTGACCCCCGCCTGGGTCCCCTCGCAGGCAGGGACGCCGAGGAGGGGGTCGAGACGACAGGCGCGGGTCCGGTTGACACCCCTTCCCGGGCCTCCCTAGCGTCTGGCGGCGTTCTGGGGCCGCACCACGGGGGAGCCGAGCGCACGCCGTCCCAGGGGCGGGCTCGGCAGCGGTCCTGCCGCCGCGCGACGACGCCGGTGGACCGCCACGGACACCCGGAGTACCCATGCCCGGACAGCACCCCACCTCGTTCCGCACCGCGCGCCGCCGCACGCTGGCCGCCGTCCTCGGCGCCGGCCTGCTGGCCGGCGGCCTCGCCGCACCGGCGGCCGCGGCCGACGACGACGGGCGGGACGACGGCGGTGGCAGCGGTCCGAGCACGAGCGTCGAACCCTTCGGCGCCACCCCCGACGGCACCGCGGTCGAGCGCTGGACCCTCAGCAACGGCGACACGACGATGCGCGTGCTGACCTTCGGCGGCGTCATCCAGACCCTGGAGGTGCCCGATGCCGAGGGGGAGGTGGACAACGTCGTCCTGGGCTACCCGGACCTCGAGGGCTACTACACCGAGGGAGACCCCTACTTCGGCGCCCTCATCGGCCGCTACAGCAACCGCATCGCCGAGGGCCGGTTCACCCTCGACGGGCAGACGTCCCAGCTGCCGCTCAACGACGGCCCGAACACGCTGCACGGCGGGCCGGGCGGCTTCTCCGAGCGGGTCTGGACCGCCACCGACGTCAGCGACGACGAGGTGGCCGCCCTGCAGTTGGAGCTGGTCAGCGAGGACGGCGACCAGGGCTTCCCCGGCACGCTGACGACGACGGTCACCTACCGGCTGGACGCCGAGTCGCGGCTGACCGTGGACTACGAGGCCACGACCGACGCCCCGACCGTCGTCAACCTGACCCAGCACACCTACTGGAACCTGGCCGGTGAGGGCTCCGGGGACGTCTACGACCACGAGCTGCAGCTCAACGCGAGCGGCTTCACGCCGGTCGACGAGACGCTCATCCCGACCGGCGAGGTCGCCCCGGTGGAGGGCACGCCGTTCGACTTCCGCGAGCCCACGCCGATCGGCGAGCGCATCCGCGTGGCCGACCAGCAGCTGCTCTACGGGCAGGGCTACGACCACAACTGGGCGCTGGACCGCGAGGACGACGGCGCGCGGGAGGGTTCGGACAGCGAGGACGTTCTCGAGGAGGCCGCCGTGCTGCACGACCCGGACAGCGGCCGGACGCTGACCATCTCCACGACCGAGCCGGGCATCCAGTTCTACTCGGGCAACTTCCTCGACGGCACGCTCGTGGGCACCGGCGGCGGGGTCTACCGGCAGGGCGACGGGCTGGCGCTGGAGACCCAGCACTTCCCGGACTCGCCGAACCAGCCGGAGTTCCCCTCCACGGTGCTGCGCCCGGGCGAGGTCTACGACAGCACGACGGTGTTCGAGCTCACCTCCTGATGCTCCCGGCGTCCTCGGTGGCCATGTCCGCGGACAGGGCCACCGAGGCGCCGTCACCGTTCCATGACCGCAAGTGACGGCGGGCCGGGGGGCGCCGACCCGCCCACGACACGCTCACCGGGACCCACCCCCTCGGCTGCCTACGTTCTCCTCGGGGCCGTGTAGGCGGGCCCGGGGATCGACGAGGAGGCGACGCTGATGAGGACCACCCGGCACACGCTGGCGGCCGAGGGACACCGCGGCGGGATCGACGTCCGGGTGAGCCTGCGCAGCGACGCGGGGTCCGGCGAGCAGGCCTTCGACGGGGCCTGGTTCCCGCGCAGCCGCGACCTCGCCGTCGAGCTGCCCGAGCTGGTCGCCGCACTGGACAAGCGGGGCCTGCGCATCGAGCGCTTCACCTATCCGCTCGAGGCCTGGTCGCCGGCGCCGCGCAAGGTCGTCGTCGGCGGTCGAGTGGTCCGCACCGGCGGCTTCCGCAGCATGGACGACGGCGTGGTGTGCCTGACCTGGGCCGGCGGCACCCGGCGCGCCGATCTGCTCGTCGTCCCCCCGGAGACCGACGTCATCACCGGGGCCCGGGCGCTGCGGCTGTGCACCCGCCGCGGCCTCCCGCGCTCGCCGCAGATGGTGCTGGCCGCCGCCCGGTCGACGCCGCTGCCGCAGGTGCCGGTGGGCTCGCCGTACGACCGGGCGGTCTGACAGAGGACCCCCTGCCCCCGCCACTCGCGAGCTGGCGGCGGGACCCTGCAGGGGGCCGGCTGCGCCGACGCCGAACCGGCTGGACGGCGGGGCAGCGGGTGCGCTGGGCTGATGGGCATGAGACTGCTGGTCCTCGGCGGCACCCATTTCCTCGGCCGGCACGTGGGCACGGCGGCCCTCGACCGCGGCCACGAGGTGGCGTCCTTCACCCGGGGCGTCTCCGGGGAGCCGCCCGCCGGCGTGCGCGCGCTGCACGGCGATCGGGACGACCCCACCGCGCTGCCGGCCGCACTCGACGGCTGGGCGCCCGACCTGGCCGTCGACACCTCCTGCCAGACCCGCGTGGCCGCTCGCAACGCCGCGGCCGTGCTGAGCGGCGTCCGCGGGTACGCCTTCGTCAGCAGCCTCAACGCCTACGCGAACTGGCCGCCGGGCCCGATCGGTCCCGAGGACGGCGAGCCGACCTGGGAGACCGACGACGACGGGTACGGGCCGGTCAAGGCGTACGCCGAGCGCGAGATCCGGGCTGCGGTGCCGGGCCGCTTCCTCACCGCGCGGGCGGGGCTGATCGTCGGCCCGGACGACCGGGTGGACCGGCTGGGCTGGTGGCTGCGGCGGATCGCGCGCGGGGGGCGGGTCGTCGTCCCGGCGGAGGGGTGGCACCAGCCGATCGCCGCTGTCGACGTCCGCGACCTCGCCGGGTGGCTGGTGGAGATGGCCGAGCGGGGCGTGCCCGGCGCGGTGAACGCCACCGGCCCGGCCGGCATGACGACCCTCGGCGGCCTGCTCGACCTGTGTCGCGAGGTCACCGGCGGCGACGCGGAGTGGGTACCGGTGCCGGAGGCCGACCTGCTCGCCGCCGGCGTGGAGCCGTGGCTGCACCTGCCGCTCTGGCTGCCGGCCGAGGTGGCCGGCACCGCCTGGGACGTCGACACGACCCGGGCGCGCGAGCTCGGGCTGCCCAGCCGGCCGCTGGAGCGGACCGTGGCCGACACCTGGGCCTGGCTGCAGGGCGTCGAGGAGTTGCCGCCCCCGCCGCACGACCTGCCGCGTCCCGGACTGCCGGCCGACCTCGAGGCCGCACTCCTGGCCGGCCATGATCAGGGTCCCTGATCGTCAAGCGTCCGCCCTCGCCGCAGAACGTGAGGGAGGACGCTTGACGATCAGGTGACCTGATCCCGGCTACGCGGGGTCAGTCGCGCGGGTCGCTGGGCCGGCCCGCCGTGACGTCGCGCCGCAGGTCGGCGGCGTCCGCGCCGTCGGCCGGGAGCTCGATCTCGTCGTGCGTCCGCGCCGCCTCGGCGGCCAGTGCGTCGGCCGACTCCAGCGCGCGGTCCTTGCGGTACTCGCGGAAGGAGTGGACGACGGCCGCGGCCCAGACGGCGCAGATGACGGCGTAGACGGCGTAGCGGACCGGGTCGGAGGCGTCGATCCAGTCACTGCGCAGCAGGGTGCGGGTGTTGGTCAGCACGATCATGCCGCCGACCAGCGAGCCGAGCATCCGCGGCGGGACGTGCCGCACGAGCCACGCGGCGAGCGGCGCGGCGACGAGCCCGCCGGCGAGCAGCCCGAGCGCCCACGTGGCGTCGACGCCCTGGGAGCCCAGCGCGACGAGGAAGCCCAGGCTCGCCGCCACGGCGATGAGGAACTCGGAGGTGTCGATGGAGCCGATGACCTTGCGCGGCTCCATCCGCCCGCTGGCCAGCAGGGCCGGGGTGCCTACCGGGCCCCAGCCGCCGCCACCGGTCGCGTCGACGAAGCCGGCCACGAGGCCGAGCGGGCCGAGGAAGCGCTTGCGCACCGGCTTGCCCAGGTGTCGGCGGTCGATCCCGCGGAGGGTGAAGCGAACGAGCAGGTAGACGCCGAGCGAGACCAGGATCAGCGACATGACCGGGGCGGCGACCTCGGTCGAGAGGCTGGAGAGCACGTTGGCACCGAGGAAGGCGCCGACCGCGCCCGGGACGCCGACCTTGGCGACGACCTTCCAGTCGACGTTGCCGAACTTCCAGTGCGCGAGCCCGGACATCAGGCTGGTGCCGATCTCGGCGAAGTGCACGGTGGCCGACGCGGCGGCCGGGTTGGTGCCGATGGCGAGCAGCAGGGTGGTCGACGTGACGCCATAGGCCATGCCGAGGCTGCCGTCCACGAGCTGCGCTCCGAGGCCCACGAGCGCGAGCAGGACGAGGGTCTTCACGGGCTGGTCTCCGGTCCGGGGAGGGCCGCGGGCGCGCCGATGGGCGCAGCGCAGCGCGGGGGAAGAGCTGAGGAGGTGCGCGGAGCGCAGGAGGTCAGCAGCCCGGACAGCAGGCGGTGCAGACGCGCAGCAGGTCGACGTGGATCCGCCCCACGAGGAGCACCGTCGTCGCCGCCACGTCGGAATGTCTACCAGGTCGATGAACATATGCCCAAAGCACGTCCCGGCACGTGGGACGGCGGGCGGGTTCAGGCGCGCGCGACCGTCGCGTCGTCCTCGCCCAGGGCCGCCACGAGGTCGGCCCGGGCCCGCGCCACCCGGGACCGGATGGTGCCCACCGGGCAGCCGGCGACCTCCGCGGCCTCCGCGTAGGGCAGCCCCAGCAGCTGGGTGAGCACGAAGGCCTCGCGGCGGTCGGAGGAGAGCCGGGCCAGCAGGTCGGCGACCGCGGCGCCCTCACCCACCCGGTCGGTGCCGTCGCCGGCGCCGAGGGCCTCCAGGTCGGCGTCCTCCCGCACGAGGGTGAGCCGCCGGCGGCGGCGGGAGCGAACGGCGTCCGCGCACACCCGCCGGGCGATCGACAGCAGCCAGGTGCGCAGCGAGGAGCGACCCTCGAAGCGGTGCAGGGACCCGAAGGCGCGCAGGTAGGTCTCCTGCGTCAGGTCGTCGGCGGACTGCCGGTCGCCGAGGGCCGCGCACAGCCGCCAGACGTCGGACTGCGTGGCGCGCACCAGGGCCGCCGCGGCGAGGGGGTCGCCGTCGACGGCGGCAGCCGCCAGCCGCTCCAGGTCGTCCACGTGTCCCATCCTCCCCGTTGACCCGCCGTCCCGACTCCACCCGAAGGGAGGGGAACCAACCGGCCCTGGAGAACGACCACACCATCATGCAGTGCACCCCGTACCGCGAGGCGGTCTCCGCCCGGCTCGACGGCGAGTCGCCCGGCCTGCCCGCCGGCGAGCTCGACGCGCACCTCGCCGCGTGCCCCGGCTGCGCGGCGTGGTCCCGGCAGGCGGAGCTGGTCACCCGCCGCGCCCGGCTCGCCCCCGCGCCCGTCGTGCCGGATCTCACGGCGACGGTCCTGGCCGCGCTGCCCCGCGAGCTGCCCGGCGCGGCGGCGGCCGCTCGTGCCCGGCTGGCCACCGCCGCGCTTCGGCTGGCCCTGCTCGCCGTCGGCGTCGCGCAGGCGGCGCTCGCCTGGCCGTCCCTCGTCGCCGGGACCGGCGCCATGAGCGCGCCGGTGCACATGGCCCACGAGAGCGGCGCCTGGAACCTCGGCATCGCCGCGGCCTTCCTCGCCGTGGCCGCCGCCCCCCGGCTGGCCGCGGGGGCGCTGCCCTTCCTCGGCACGGTCGCCGTGCTGCTCGCCGTCCTGACCGTCGCCGACCTGCGGGCCGGGCACGTGGCCGCCGACCGTGCGGCCGCCCACCTGCTGCTGCTCGCCGGGGCGGCGCTGGTGGCCGCCGTCGCCTGGCGGGGACGCCGGCGCCGCTCCGCCCTGCCCGCGGTGCGCCGTGAGCGGGTGCCGGCATGACCGGGCTCGCGGGGTGCCGAGATGACGCAGCGGCCCGGGCCCGGGTGGACGGCGAGCTGCGGCGAGGAGGACACGTGAGCCCCCGCGCTCCCGGGGCGCTGCTGCTCCTGCTGGCCCTGCTCGGCCTGTGGCTCGGAGCGGGGGTGGCGACCGCGCCGCCCGCCGCCGCGCACGCCGAGCTGGTGTCGACCGACCCGGGCGAGGGTGCCCGGCTCGAGGAGGCCCCCGCCCGGGTCACGCTGACCTTCACCGAGGGCGTCTCGCTCGGCGCCGGCCACACCCGGGTGCTTAACGCCTCGGGGGAGCGGGTCGACACCGGGTCGGCGACGGTCGAGGGCGACCGCGTCGTCGTCCCGCTGCGGAGCGACCTGCCCGACGACGGCTACCTCGTGAGCTACCGGGTGGTCTCGGCCGACTCGCACCCCATCTCCGGCGCCTTCTCCTTCGTCGTGGGCGACGGCGAGCTCGTGCCCACGGCCGCCTCCGACGACGCGGGCGACACCGACCCCGTGGTGGGCGCGGCGCTGCCGGCCGCCCGCTGGCTGGGCTTCGCCGGGCTGTCGCTCGCGATCGGCGTGCCGGTGCTGCTGCTGGTCGCGTGGCCGGCGGGCTGGGCCTCGGCGCGGCTGCGCCGCATGGTCACCGGCGGCCTGGCCGCCGTCGCCGCGGGCGCCGCCCTGTCCTTCCTGCTGCAGGGCCCCTACGCCGCCGGCAGCGGGCCGGGTTCGGTCGCCGATCCGGCGCTGCTGGCCGCCACGGCCGACTCGGCCAACGGGGTCGCCCACCTGCTGCGGATCGTCCTCGTGGCCGCACTGGCGGTCGTGCTGCGGTCGGTGTGGCGGCGGGGGAGACCGTCGGTTGTGGACGCAGTCACCGGGGGCGTCCTCGCCGCCGGCCTGGTCGGCACGGTCGCCGCCGTCGGCCACCCGGTCGCCGGGCCGCTGCCGGCCCTGGCGGTGGCCGCGGCCGCGGTGCACGTCGCCGCGATGGTCGTCTGGCTGGGCGGGCTGGCCGGGCTGCTCGGCGGGGTCCTGCGCGAGGAGGCCCCCGCGGACGACCTGGCCCGGGCCCTCCCGCCGTTCTCCCGGCTGGCCGCCGGCTCGGTCACCGCGCTGGTGGTCACCGGCGTCGTCCAGTCGGTGCGCGAGGTGGGCTCACCGGCCGCCCTGGTGACGACGACCTACGGCTGGGTGCTGCTGGCCAAGCTGACCCTGGTCCTCCTGCTGCTGGCCGCGGCCGGCGTCTCCCGGGTGTGGGTGCAGCAGCACCTCGGCGTCCGGCGGTCCCGGCCCGCGCCGCGCCGCCGGGTCACCGCGCACGCGTTCGCCGGGTCCGGGGAGCCCGAGCCGGACCCGGCGGTCGCCTCGGCCGCCGGCGCCCGCGCCGAGGTGCAGGCCGCCGCGGCCGCGGCCGAGCGGCCCGCACTGCGCCGCTCGGTGCTCGTCGAGCTCGCCGTCGGGCTCGTCGTCCTCGCGCTGTCGGCCGTGCTCGTCGGCACCCCGCCGGCGCGCGCGGAGGTCGCGCAGCCGGTGGACGTGGCGCTGCCGGTGCAGACCGCGGCGGGGGAGGACGGCAGCGTGCAGGTGTCGGTCGACCCGGCCGCCGCGGGCCCGAACACCCTGCACGTCTACCTGCTCGACGAGCGGGGCCAGTTCACCCAGCCCGTCGACATCCGGGTGACCCTCACCGAGCCGGCGCAGCAGATCGGCCCGATCGACGTCGCCCTGGAGCCCGCCGGGCCCGGCCACTACGTCGGGGACGGCATGGCGATCCCCGGCGCCGGGACCTGGACCCTCGCCGTCACCGTCCGGCTCGACGAGTTCACCGCCGGCACCGCGACCACCACCTTCCCGGTGCGCTGACCCCCCCGACCACCTGCTCCAGCCGATCCGACAGGAGAACCGTGTCCTCATCCCTGCCCAGACCGCTCGCGCGGCTCGGCGTCGTCGCCGTCGCCCTGCTGACGGCGCTGGCCGCCGCGCTCGCCGGAGCGGGCGCCGCGTCGGCGCACGTCGGCGTCTCCTCGACCGACGCCGCCGCCGGCGGCTTCGGCAAGCTGACCTTCCGCGTGCCCAACGAGAGCGACACCGCCAGCACCGTGGCGCTGCGCATCTCGATCCCGGAGGAGTCCGCGATGGCCTCGCTCCGGGTGCAGCCGCTGCCGGGCTGGACGGTCACCACGACCACCGCGGACCTGCAGACGCCGCTGGAGAGCCACGGCGAGCAGGTGAGCAGCTACGTGTCGGTCGTGGAGTTCCGCGCGGCGGACGGCGGCGGCATCCGGCCGGGCGAGTTCCAGGAGTTCGCGCTCTCCGGCGGGCCGTTCCCCGACAGCGACCAGCTGTCGTTCCCGGCGGTGCAGAGCTACAGCGACGGCACCGAGGCGGCGTGGATCGAGCCGACCGTCGCGGGCCAGGCCGAGCCCGAGCGCCCCGCGCCGGTGCTGACGCTGGCCGCTCCCGCCGACGCCGCCCACGGCGCGGCCGCCACGACCACGGCGACGGACACCGCGGCGACCAGCACCGGCCGCGGCGAGGCGGGCCCCGGCGCGCCGGCGCTCTTCGTGGCGATCCTCGCGTTGCTGACCGGTGTGGCCGGCGTCGTCCTGGGTTGGCGCGCGGGCCGTCGTACCGTGGCCTCGTGAACCCGTTCTCCCGCAGCCGGCTGGCCGTCCTGACCGTCTCGGCCGGGCTCGTGCTGGCCGGCTGCGGTGGCGCGGCCGCCGACGAGGACACCGCCGCCGGGGGCCACGACGACCACGGCGCCGTCGCGCAGGTCGAGGGCCCCGCGGACCGCTACGCCGGTCTCGACCTGCCCGACCCGTACCAGCGGCCGTCGTTCACCCTCACCGGCCCCGGCGGGCAGCCCTACGACTTCGCCGCCGAGACCGGTGGGAAGCCGACGCTGCTGTTCTTCGGCTTCACCAACTGCCCGGACATCTGCCCGACCACGATGGCCGACGTCGCCGTCGCGCTGCGCGGGGTCGACCCGGCGCTGGCCGAGCAGGTGCAGGTGGTCTTCGTCACCACCGACCCGGCGTTCGACACCCCCGAGGTGCTCGCCGAGTACCTCGGCCGCTTCGACGCCGACCTGCCCACCCGCTTCGTGGGGCTGACCGGCGACCAGGTCGCGATCGACCAGGCGCAGCTGGCCGCCGGGGTGCCGCAGGCCGAGGACAACGGCCGGCTGCACTCCTCGCTGTTGCTGCTGTACGGCACCGACGACCTGGCGAACGTGGCCTTCGACGCGGGCAACACCAGCCGCGACATCGCCGAGGACCTCCGCCTGGTGACCGGGGCGTGATCCGCGCGGCGGCCCGCCTGCTGGTCGTCGTCCTCGGGGCCCTGGCCGGCCTGCTGCTCGCCGGTCCGGCGCAGGCGCACGTCGGCGGCGGAGCGGCCGGCAGCGACTTCGACGCGCGCGTGCTCGCCGTCGATCCCGCGCTGCCGGGGGTCGCGGTGCGGGTGCTCTCCTTCGGCGACGAGTTCGAGGTGGTCAACCCGACCGCGGCCGAGGTCGAGGTGCCCGGCTACTCCGACGAGCCCTACCTGCGCATCGGCCCTGACGGCGTGTGGCGCAACGCGAACAGCCCGGCCACCTACATCAACCTCGACCGGTTCGGCCGCACGACGCTGCCGCCGCACGCCGACCCCGACGCCGAGCCGGACTGGGTGCAGGTCTCGACGGAGCCGAGCTTCGTCTGGCACGACCACCGGACGCACTGGATGAGCGAGGACCTGTTGCCGCCGCAGGTGGCCGCCGACCCGACCCGTGAGCACCTGGTGTCGTCGTGGGTGGTGCCGTTGACCTACGGCGGCACCGAGGTGCAGGTGCGCGGTGAGCTGTCGTGGAGCCCGCCGCCCCCGGCCTGGGTGGTGTGGCCGGTCTACGTCGTCCTGGCGCTGGCACCGGTCGCCGCCGCGCTGGTCGCCCGGGAGCCTCGTCTGCTGGGGGTGCTGCTGGTGGTCGGCGGCGGTGCCGCGGTGTACCACGCGGTGACCACGCCGGAACCCGCGGTGAGCGTCTCCTCGCATGCCGGCGCGCTCGTCTCGGCGCTGCTGCCCGGGCTGGCCGCGCTCGCCGTCGCGGTCGGCGGCCTGGTCGCCGCGGTGCGCGGCCGCGGCGGGCTGACCGCCCTGCTGGCCGTCGTCCTCGGGTGGCTGCTGCTGGTGCAGGGGCTGCCCGACGTCGACGTGCTGTGGACGGCGAACGTGCTGGCCGAGGGGCCGGTGCTGCTGACCCGCGCGGCCGTGGCGGTGCTCGTGGCCCTCGGCGCCGGCTGCGTCGTGGGCGGGCTGGTCGCCACCCGCCGCTTCCGTGAGCGGCCGGGCCGGCCGGCCGACGCGTCCCTGGTGCGGGTCTGAGAGAGGACCCCCGGCCCCCGCCACGTGGCCCCCTCCCGGGGTCCACCGCGAGCTCGCGAGCGGTGGGGAGGAGGGGGCCTTCTTCCTGCGGCAGGCCGCGTGGCGGGGGGAGGGGACGCTCTGCTACGCCGGGTCGCCGGTGACCGGCTGCAGGTGGCTGCGCTCGGCGAACAGCGCGTTCGCCCGCTCCAGGTCGGCTTCGAAGTCCACCTCGACGGCGGCGTGCTCCGAGATGTCCAGCGGGCGCCAGCGCAGCCCCGCCGAGGCGATCGCGGTCTCGATGCCGCGCTCGAAGTAGTCCTGCTCCGCGCAGGTCGCCAGGTGCTCGATCAGCACCGGCTTGTCGGCGGCGCCGACGTGGTTGATGCCGACCGCCTCGCCGAGGCCGCCGACCACGGTCTTGGACAGCTCGTCGATCCAGCCCTCGGCGTCGACGGTGTACTTGACCTCCTCGTCGGCGACGGTGGAGGTGTCGACGCAGACGAAGCTCTCGTCGGCCCGCAGCGCCGGCAGGGCGGTCTCGAGCACGGCCGGGTCGAAGACGACGTCGCCGTTGAGCCACAGCACGCCACCGTCGCGGGTGTTCCGCAGGGCACGCAGCAGGCTTTGCGAGGTGTTGGTGACCCGGTAGTCGGGGTTGTAGGTGAAGCGCACGTCGGGGACCGCCCGCATGACGCGCTCGGCCTCGAACCCGACGACCACGGTGATGTCGACCGAGGGGCCGAGCACCGAGCGCAGCCCGTCGAGCTGGCGCTGCAGGATGCTGCGCCCGTCGTGCAGCGGGGTCAGCGGCTTGGGCCAGGGCCGGCCCAGCCGGGTGCCCATCCCGGCGGCCAGGATGACCACCTGGACGGGTACGTCCAGGCCCGGGGCGGCAGGGGCCGGCCCGGTCATTTCGGCGGTGGTGGCGCGGTCAGCGAGCACGGTCGTCCCCTCCTCGGGTGGTGGTCCCACCGGCCGGTGCCGGCGGGAAGAGCAGGTCGAGGACGCGCTCGGTGGCGTGCCCGTCCTCCAGGTGGCAGAAGGTCTGCCGGAACTCGGCGTAGCGGGTGGCGTGGCGCTCCCGCACCCCGTCGAGGTCGGCGATGGCGTCGATCAGCTCCGTGCTGGTGGACAGCATCGGCCCGGGGGCGACGTCCTCCAGGTCGAAGTAGAACCCGCGCAGCTCGTCGCGGAAGTAGGCCAGGTCGTAGGTGAAGAACAGCATCGGCCGGCCGGTGATGGCGAAATCGAACATGGTCGAGGAGTAGTCGGTGACCATCGCGTCGGCGGCCAGGTACAGGTCCCGGATGTCGGGGTGGCTGCAGACGTCGTGCACCGGGGAGCCGTCGACGACCTCCAGCCGGTCCATGACCATGTTGTGCAGCCGCAGCAGCAGCACGTGGTCCTTCCCGAGCCGGGCGGTGAACTCCTCGAGGTCGACGGGGAACTCGAAGTCCTGCGGGCCGGTCTTGTTGAACACCAGGTCGTCGCGCCAGGTGGGTGTGTAGAGGACGACGGTCTGGTCGTCACCGATGCCGAGGTCGGCGCGGACGGCGGCCCGGACGGCGTCCCGCTGCGGGCTGCTCAGCAGGTCGTTGCGCGGGTAGCCGGTCTCGTGGATCTCCCCGCGGTAGCCGAAGGCGTTGCGCAGCCGCGGGGTGCTGGCCGCGTTCGGCGACAGCAGCAGGTCCCACTTCGCGATGTCGTGCTCCAGATAGGCCAGCCGGCCCTCCGGCGCCCAGCGGACGTCGTTGTGGATCCGCTTGAGCGGGGTGCCGTGCCAGGTCTGCAGGTACCGGGCACCGGGTTTCTTCTCCCAGTCCAGCGGGATGTGGTCGTTGGAGACGACCAGGTCCGCGCCCTCCAGTGCCGCGATCGACTCAGGGCTGCCGAAGGTCACCGTGGCGACGTCGTCGGGGAAGGTCGCCTGGGTGTGCGGGGCCGACAGCCACGTGGAGGTCGCCTCGACACCGCGCTCGAGCAGCCCTTCGTAGAGCGCGCGGGGGCTGTCGGAGAAGTGGCCGCGGAAGGCCACGTAGACGATGTTCACCCATCTCCTCCCGTGGGGATCAGGTCGCCGGCGGCCCGGCGGGCGAGCACCGGGAGCAGCAGGTCGGCCAGCTGCTGCCAGGAGTCGACCACGGTGAGCACGCCGGCGTCGAACAGCGCCGCTGCCCGCTCGGCGCGCTCGGCCTCCGGGACGAACAGCAGGTTGCCCACGGTCGGGCAGCCCGCCCGTACCGCCGACAGGGCACCGGGGACGGAGTCCTCGACGGCCAGCCCCGCCTCGGGGGCGATGCCCAGCTGCTCGCAGGCGTGCAGGTAGACGGCCGGGTCGGGCTTGCTGGTGGGCACCGGCAGCGAGTCCTCGGCGCTGAAGCGCACGGCGGGCGGGATGAGCTCGTCCAGGCCGGTGGCGGTGAAGCACGTGGCCAGCCGGGTCAGCGCGCTGGAGCTCACCGCGGCCGGGCGCAGGTACGCCGACAGGGCGGTGAGCGCGGCCGTCGTCGGCTCGTGCGGGGTGAGGGTCGCGCCCAGGTGCGCGGTCACGGCCCGCTTCTCCTCGGCGACCCACGGCTCGACGTCGAGGTCCGGGTGCCCGGCCTCGGCGGCCAGCCGGCGCGACGTCGTCCGGAAGTTCATGCCGGTGGTGGCCAGCCGCAGCTCCTCCGCGGTGAACCGGCGGTCCACGCCGAGGTCGGCGAGGAGGCGGTTGGTCACGTCGGCGGAGGCGACGAAGGCCGGTTCCTCGGAGGGGAACAGGTTGCCGTCGGCGTCGCAGAGGAGGGCTTCGAGCCGCGCGACGAGCGGCTCGGGGAGGGCGGGCGCCGGGGCGCTGCCTCCGGAGGGGGCTGTGGTCATGGGACTCCTGGTCATCGGGACAGGGGGAGAGCCGGGACGTCGAGGGCGGCAGCGACCGCCGCGCGGGCGCCCAGCCGGTCGATGGTCTCGATCGCGCCGGTCAGCGCGGCGACGACGGACGGGTCGTCGCCGAGGTCGCCGAAGACCGCGCGGACGTCGAGCAGCGGCCGCGGGTCGCCGCCGCCGGCCAGTGCCAGGGCGCGGAGCTCGTCGGCGCGCGGGTCCTCCAGCGGCAGCGGGCGGCCGGCGTCGTCGGTGCCGCGCAGGTACCGGCACCAGCCGGCGACGGCGAGGACGAGCAGGGGAGCCGGCCGGCCCTCGACCAGCGACTGGCGCAGCGAGGGCAGCAGGTGCTGCGGCAGCTTGGCCGAGCCCCGCCGGCACAGCCGGGACAGGCGGTCGGCGATGGCCGGGTTGGCGAAGCGCTGCAGCAGGGTGCGCTTGTAGTCCGCGAGGTCGACGCCGTCGGGCTGGGGGAGCAGCGGGGTGACCTCGTCGTCCATGAGCCGCTCGACGTAGGTGGCGAACAGCGGGTCGCCCATCAGCTCGTCCATGCGGTCGTACCCGGCCAGGGAGCCGAGGTGGCCCAGTGCCGAGTGGCTCGCGTTGAGCAGGCGGGTCTTCATCAGCTCGTAGTTCCCGACGTCCGGGACGAAGCGGACCCCGACCGCGTCCAGCGGCGGGCGGCCGTGGCTGAAGGTGTCCTCGACGAACCACTGCGAGAACGGCTCGGTGACCACCGGCCAGCGGTCGTCGACGCCGTAGCGGGCGGCGAGGGCGGCGCGCTCCTCGGGCGGGGTCTGCGGGGTGATCCGGTCGACCATGCTGCTGGGGAAGGCCACCCGGTCGGTGATCCAGCGGGCGAGCACCTCGTCGCGCAGCCGGGCGAGGCCGACGACGGAGGCGCGGGTGGCCTCGCCGTTGCGGTGCAGGTTGTCGCAGGAGACGACGGTGAACGGCGCCAGACCGGCCTCCCGGCGCCGGTCGAGGGCCTCCACCAGGTAGCCGAACACGGTGGCCGGGGCGTGCGGCTCGGCCAGGTCGCGGCGGACGTCGGGGTCATCGGCGGTGAACGCGCGGGTCTGCGGGTCGAGCAGGTAGCCGCCGGGGGTGATGGTGAGGGTGACCAGGCGGGTGCGCGGGTCGCTCAGCCGGTCCAGGACGGCCGCGGGGTCGTCCGGCGCGTAGAGGTAGTCGACCAGCACGCCGACGACGCGGGCGCGCTCACCGTCGGGGCTGCGCTCCACGACGGTGTAGAGGTGGTCCTGGGGGGCGAGGGCGTCCTGCAGGTGCCGCTGCCGCAGGCCGACGCCGACGACGCCCCAGCCGGTGGAGATGCGCCGCTCGGCGAGCTCGTCGAAGTAGATGAGCTGGTGGGCGCGGGAGAAGCCGCCCACGCTGAGGTGGACGACGGCCGGGGTGAGCGCACCGCGGTCGTAGGTGGGCACGGCGATCCGGGCGCCGTGGCTGTACAACGTGGCCTGGGTCAGCGGGCGAACCCGCAGCGCCCCCGGCTCGGGTCCCGTCGGGAGGAGCGTGGCCCGGGTGCGGGCCGGCGCCTGGTGCCCCGTCGTGGGTTCAGCCGTGGTCATGCGGCGTCGGTCCTCCCTCGTGCAGGTCGTGCGGTGACGTCCCCCCTCGCGGCGGTCCTCGGGCGGCCCCGGTGTCGTCGGGGGCCGCGCGCACTGCGGCGATGATCATGACTACACGTGGCAACGAGGTCCGGCCAGTCCTGGGCCGTCCTTCGGTGGCGTGAGCCGCGATGGGCGCTGGGCGTCGCGGCGCGGTTTTTTCACGCCGGGGGGCGAACGTAGCCGCAGGGCACCCCTTCCAAACAGGATCGCCGTCACGCCGCCCGTGACCTGTGAGACGTGGGCGACGTCACACACGGCGTGTCCTCGGGAACACGCCGTGCAGCGGGTCACGGATCCGTCACGGAGTGTTTGGATCGGCGGCGAGCCCCTCCAGCCCGGCAACGGGGCGTTCTTCCCCACGAACGGGTAGGTGCATGGCCGGTCGGCGTCGCGCTCAGCGCTCGGGGGACCCCCGGGTCCCCGCTCCCTCGCGTGCCCAGCGGTCGGCCTCGGGCCCGCGCCGCGGTCCGCTGCTGCTGACGGCCCTCGTCGTGGGCGGGCTGGTCGCGGGGGTCACCGGCGTCTCGAACGCCGCCGACGCGCCGACCGGGCAGACCTCGGTGCTCGCCGCCCAGATGGAGCTGGCCACCGCGGGGGACGACGTCGAGATGCTGCCCATGGCCTCGATCACCGTCGCGGAGGCCGAGGCCCGGCTGGCCGAGGTCGCCGCGTCGCGCGCCGAGCGCGCCGCCGCCGAGGCGGCCGCCGCCGAGGCGGCCCGGGAGGCCGCTCGTCCCAAGGCGGTGCTGCCGGTCGACAGCGCCCGGTTCACCAGCGGCTACGGCGGCCGGTGGGGCACCTTCCACTACGGCATCGACCTGGCGGCCCCCATGCGGACGCCGGAGTACGCGGCCATGGACGGCGTCGTCCTGCGGGCCGGCTCGGCCAGCGGCTTCGGGCTGGCCGTCTACGTCCTCCACGAGAACGGCGACGTGACCGTCTACGGCCACATGGACTCGATCTTCGTCGAGCCGGGTCAGTACGTGGAGGCCGGCGAGACGATCGCACTGCTGGGCAACCGCGGCCAGTCCACCGGCCCCCACCTGCACTTCGAGGTGCACCAGGGCGGGATGAACGGCAAGCGGATCGACCCCGTCCCGTGGTTGGCCGCCCGCGGCGTCGAGGTCTGATCCGGCGACCCGACCCCCTGCACCAGAGGGCGGTCGGAGCCCTGTAGAGTCGTCCACGGCTCGGACACCAGACCGGGTCGAGGTACGGGGCTGTGGCGCAGCTGGTAGCGCACCACACTGGCAGTGTGGGGGTCAGGGGTTCGAGTCCCCTCAGCTCCACCCTCATGACCAGGCCGTTCTCCTTCGGGAGGGCGGCCTGAGTCGTCCCTGGTTGCAGTTGTGGTTGCAGTTTGCCCACCCTTACCTGGCAGCAGCAGGGTGCCCATGCGGTCGGCGGCCTCGCGGGCCAGGGCCGGCATGACGTGGCTGTAGATGTCCATCGTCGTGCGCATCTGGCTGTGGCCGAGCAGCTCCATGACCACCCGCGGGTGCACGTTCTCGGATAGCAGCAGGGTGGCGGCGGTGTGCCGGCCGTCGTGCAGCCGGACGTGGCGGACGCCGGCGGCCTGCAGCAGACGGGTCCAGTCGTCGTAGTCGGACTTCTTGTCGATGGGCCGCCCATTGGGCTGGGCGAAGACCAGGTCCTCGTCCTGCCACCCGGAGCCGGCCAGCATCCGCTCGCCGAGCTGGCGGGTCTTGTGCTCGTGCAGGGCGGCGACGAGTGGCAGCGGCAGGGCGAGGGTGCGGTGGCTGCGCTTGCTCTTGGGCTCCTCGTACACCAGCCCGGCGCCACGGACGCGGTGGATGCTGCGCCGCACGGTGAGCGTGCCGGCGAGCAGGTCGACGTCCTTCCACTGCAGCGCCAGCGCCTCGGACTGGCGCAGGCCGAGGGCGAGGGCGACGGTCCAGCGGGCGGAGTTGCGCACGCCGGCAGCGGCGTGCAGCACGGCGCGGGCCTCGCCGAGGTCGAGGGCGGTGGCGATGTCGCTGGCGCGCTGGGCGGGTGGGTCGACGAGGGCGGCGACGTTGCGCGGGACGTGCCCGCGCTGGACGGCGACGGTCAGCGCCCGGGACAGAATGCGGTGGTGGCGCAGCACGGTGGCGGGGGAGTAGCCGTCGTCCAGCAGGGCGGTGTAGAGCTGGTCGAGGTGTTCGGGCCGCAGCCGGTCCATCCGGTGGCGTCCGATGCCGGGGATCAGGTGCTTGCGGGCGGCGGACTCATAGCTGTCTAGCGTGCGCTGGCGTACGCGGCGCGGCGCGATGGTGGTCAGCCAGTGCTCGAGCCACCAGGCGACGGTCGGGGTTGACGTTTCGCTGACCGTCCCGGTGTCGCGCTGGCGTTCGAGCTCGCGGACCTTCGCGACCACGACGCCGCGGCTCTTGCTGCTGACGTGCCGGTGGTCGAGCTTGCCGTCGAGCGTGAAGCCGACGGAGACGTAGCCGTGCCAGCGGCCGTCGGCGCCCTTGTAGATCGTCGACTCGCCGTTCGAGGCGCGTGTCGCCATCGGTCACCCCTGGGTCGTGGGCTGGAGGTCCAGTCTGGTCAAGCGCTCGGCTGCAGGCAGGAGCCCTGTGGAGTCACGCCGCGTCTGGGGACTCCGGGCCCCGCTCGAAGAGTTCCCGCTGGTCCGTGGTGGCCCGGGTCCGTCGCGGCGCCCGAGGAGTAGTGCGGGGAGCCTCCAGGCGGCGGACGTAGCGTTCGAGCTCGGCCCTGGAGAGACGGCAGCTCCGGCCGATGTGCACCGCCCGCAGCTCGCCGGCCTTCATCAGCGCGTAGACCGTGGTGCGCCCGAGGCGGAGGACCGTGGCGGCCTCCTCGGGTGTGAGCAGCAGCGGGTCGCTGGACACCGGCTCCCGAGGTCGCTGCATGTCGCCCATGTCGTCCTCCTCGTCGGCCGGCCTCGGGCGCCGGCGTTCGGCGCGGCAGCCCACCTGGAGAAGGCGCCATTTTTGGCCGATTGGTGACACTGCACGGCGAAGTTCCTGTCTTTCTCCGGTTCTCATGCAGTCCGGGCCCTCGATCACCGGAGGGCGGCGTCCCTCGAGTCCCTCGTCCTCCCGGCTTGCTCCGGTGTGTCTCCGGTATTCCTCCGGTACGTCGACAGGCACGGGCGGTGTCATGCGATCGCAGGCGTTCGGGCGGTCAACGGTCGCAGCGCAGGCATCGAGGGTCCGGCTCGACGAGGTCCGCACGGTCCGGGGCTCGGCGTGCTGGGCCTAGTTGGCGGGCACGGGCACACTGAGCGCATGAGTCCCGACCGGCTGGGGTTGATCACCACCAATCCGGCCGTGCTGAGCGGCCAGGCGGTCATCGCCGGCACCCGCGTGCCAGTCAGCGTGGTGCTCGACTGCCTGGCCGCCGGGATGAGCGCCGAACAGATCGTCGCGGAGTACCCGACCCTGACCTCCGAAGGAGTGCAGGCGGCCGCCGCTTACGGGGCGCTGCTGGCCCGTGAAGAACTGGTGCCGCTGAGCCGGGAGTGAAGGTCAAGCTCGACGAGAACATGCCTCGCTCAGCCAGCCAGGTGCTCATCGCCGCCGGACACGATGTCGACACCGTCGTTGACGAGAGCCTCGCAGGTGCAACTGATCCGCAGGTCGTGGCCGTTGCGGCCGCTACAGGACGACTGTTGATCACGTTGGATCGTGGACTGGGCGACATCCGGGCCTACCCGCCGGGCAGCCACGCCGGGATCCTCGTGCTGCGACCAGCAGATCAGTCGGTTCCGACCGTGGTGGCCGCGCTCGCCGAGCTGATCGCCGGTCACGACCTGACCACGCTGACGGGCACGATCGCCATCGCGCAACGCGGCCTGTTGCGTATCCGCCGTCCCCAGTAGCGACACAGAACCGCGGTCGTTCCAGGCCATGCGGTCCGGCGTCCACGAGCCCAGCTGGTGTACGCGACCGGTCGGGGATCCCGGATTCGCCCTCGTCCGTGGCAGTGACACGTCCTCGGCAAGGTCATCTCCGCGGCAGCGTGATGTCACCCCTCACCACGCGACCTCCACTCGGCGGCGCGCTGCCGGACAGACGGCGTGAACCACCGCAGCTCCCTTCCCGTGGCCACAGCTTGCCAAGTCCGCCGCACCAGCTCCGGGCAGCACCTGCCGGCCAGCGCCGGATCGACGACCGATCGGCTGGGTACTCGGATCCTCGCAGCGGACGGTCTCCGCTCCCATCTCAGCTGCCGGACTGAACAAGATCACGGGTCTGTGTCCTTCTTGATCTTGTGTGTTCTCCAGTGACGTGGTGATGGCGAGTAGGCGTCGCGGTCAGGTTCATCGGGCTGCGAGGTGTGTCTCCGAAGGTGGCTTCGGAGACACGGGGCGGTCGTTCGCGTCAGGCGTTGGCGGTGGCGTCGTCGTGGGCCAGCGAGCTGGACAGGTCGCGGTGGGCGTCGGCCTGGGCGAGCAGCTGGTGGGCCTTCTGCTCGAAGGCCGCGATGGCGTCGGCGCCGGCCGCCCAGCGCAGCGGCGGGGTGTCGGAGTCGGTGAGCTGGACCAGGGCGCGGGCGAGCTTGGCCGGGTCGCCAGCCTGCTGGCCGTTCATGCCCTTCCAGGCGGTGACGGTCTGCCGGGTGCGCTCGGCGTAGTCCTCGATCGACGGCTCGGGGTAGCGGGTGGAGTCCTCGGTGAGCAGCTCGGTGCGGAAGAAGCCCGGCTCGACGAGCATCGTGCGGATGCCGAACGGCGCGATCTCCGGCGTCAGCGACTCACTCCACCCCTCCAGGGCGAACTTCGACGCCACGTAGGCGGAGGTGAACTCGCCTCCGGTGATGCCGGCGGTGGAGCTGAAGGTCACCACCAGGCCGGAGCGCTGGGCGCGCATGACCGGCAGCACGGCCCGGGTGACGTTCAGCGGGCCGAACAGGTTGGTCTCGATCTGGGCGCGGAAGTCCTCCGGGGTGACTTCCTCGAAGAACCCGGCATAGAAGTTGCCGGCGTTGTTGACCAGCACGTCGATCCGACCGAACCGCTGCACGGCAGCGTCCACGGCGGCGCGGACGCTGGCCGGGTCGGTGACATCCAGGGCGACGGCCAGCAGGTCCTCGTGCGCGCCGAGTGCCGCGGCGACCCGGTCGGGGTTGCGGCCGGTGGCCACGACCGCGTGCCCGGCGTCCAGGGCGGCGCGCGCGATGTCGGTGCCCATGCCGCGGCCGGCGCCGGTGACGAGCCAGATCTTCTTGTCAGTCATGTGAGTGCAGTCCCTCGGTCTCGAACGAATGAGTGGCGAGGCGGCGCCCGCGCGCTGCGGTCAGCAGGTGGCCGAACTCGCTGCAACCGAGCAAACGCCGCTCGGCGACGGCGTGGCAGAGCCTGCTGTGAGGGGGTACTGGCAGAGACCCCCACGCCGGATCGGGCGGACCTACCGTGGTTGCCGTGGACAGCCGCAAGGACCTGCGTGAGTTCCTGGCCACCCGGCGGGCCCGGATCACGCCGCAACAGGCCGGCCTGCCGACCTACGGCGGGCACCGGCGGGTGCCCGGGCTGCGCCGTGAGGAGGTGGCGCTCCTCGCCGGCGTGAGCGTCGAGTACTACACGCGCCTGGAGCGGGGCAACGCCGCCGGTGTGTCGGACAGCGTCCTCGAGGCCCTCGTCCGGGTGCTCCAGCTCGACGACGCCGAGCGCGCGCACCTCTACGACCTCACCCGCGGGACGACGACGGCCGCCCGCGCCCGCCGCCGTCCGGCCCGGCACGGCGTCCGCCCGGGCGTGCAGCAGCTGCTCGGCGCGATGACCGACGTCCCGGCGTTCGTGCAGAACGGCCGGCTCGACGTCCCCGCCGCCAACCCGCTCGCCCGCGCGCTCTACGCCGACCTGTTCGACGACGCCGACCCCAGAAGCGCCGGCCGCACGCCCAACCACGCCCGCTACGTGTTCCTCGACGCGCGGGCCACCGACTTCTACCCCGACTGGAACCGGGTCGCCGCCGACATCGTGTCCCAGTTGCGCGCCGAAGTCGGCCGCAGCCCCGACGACCGTGAGCTCACCGAGCTCATCGGGGAGCTGGCCACCCGCAGCCAGCAGTTCAGCGCCCTGTGGGCCACGCACAACGTCCGCTGGCACACCACCGGCACCAAGCGCTTCCACCACCGGGTCGTCGGTGACCTCAGCCTGGCCTACGAGGGGTTGGCGCTCACTGCCGATCCGGGCCAGACGCTCATCACCTTCAGCGCGGAGCCCGGCTCGCCCTCGCAGCAGGCGCTGGCCTTCCTCGCCAGCTGGGCCACATCGGCCACACAGCGGGCGGCTGCCCGCGCGAAGACGAAGGACGACCACCCGACCTGACCTGCCGGCGACGGAGCCCTCAGTCTCAGCGCTCAGTCGACAGGATCCGTCGTACTCATGGCACCGACGCTCGCGCAGCGTGCCGCGACAGGTCAGGCCCCTCCCGGTTGACCACCATTGTTCCCCGGTTCGGGGTCGTCGCAGATATCCGCTGCCGTCCCGCATGCCGCGAGAGCTGCGGAACTGCACGCCGCCGGACGCAGGGGAAGGCGCCCGCGTACGTCAGGGCGTGAAGGGTCCCAACTCCTTCGTCGTCGTGCGTCGGCAACGCTCCGATGTGCTGATCAGGCGGCCGCCGCGTGGTGCCACGACGGTGGCCTAAGGGCCGTCCACGGTCGTCCGTGACGGTTTCTCGACGTCCGTAGTCGCCCGTGACCTGCGCGAATGGACACTGGCGGAATCACGCGCACACCCACCAGCCGCCCTGGCAGTGTGGCCCGACCACAGGCGGGCGCCGGTTTCGGGACTGCCACACGCGGCGAGCAGATCGTCGGCTGTCGTCAGTCCGGCGTCCGCGAGGCCGTTCCGCTCTGCAGCCAGTAGCAGTGCGGGGGACGGGGCGCTGACCCGCTGCCTCAGGTCCGCCGGAGCGCCGCGACCTGCTCGGGCGTCAGCGGCCGCGTCCGCCGCCCGTGCAGCAGCAGGTGGATGCGGGCGGTTTCCTCGAGTTCCTCGACGGCATCGGCGGCCGACGCGAGGTCGGCGGCAGAGACGACCGGCCCGTGGTTGGCCAGCAGCATGGCGTGCGAGGTGCTGGCCGTTCGTTCGGCCAGCTCTTCGAGCGAGCGGTCGCCCGGAGCGTGGTACGGCAACAGCGGCAGCCGTCCCACCCGCATGACGTAGTAGGCCGTCAGGGCCGGCAGCACGTCGTGCGGATCCACGTCGGCCAGGCAGGACACGGCGGCCGCGTGGGTGCTGTGCGTGTGCACCACCGCGGCGTCCTGCGGCCGGGCCCGGTAGACGGCTGCGTGCAGGAACGCCTCCTTGGAGGGGCGCGGCCCGTCGAGGTGGCACCCCTGCAGGTCGACGAGGCTGAGCTGGTCGGTCGACAGCTGCTCGAGACTCGACCCGGTCGGGGTCACCAGGAACCCGCCGGGCACGCGGACGCTCAGGTTCCCCGTACGACCGGCGGTCAAGCCGCGGGCGAACAGCGACGCGCCCAGCGCGACCACCTGCCCGCGCAGGTCTGGATGGTCCTTCACGTGCCCGCCCCGTCGTCCGCTCAGGCCCGCGGGGACCGCGTACCGAGCAGCAGGGCCAGCTCCTGGACCAGTTCGCGCACCCGTCCGAGCTCCTCGCCCCCGCCCGCCCCGGGCGGACGGGGCCCGACCTGGGCGTCCACGTCGAAGACGGTGTCCGGCCGGTGCCAGGCGGTGAACCACTCGAGCCCGCGCCCGTACTGGTCCCGGGTCACCCCCTGCAGCAGCAGGACCGGCACGCCGACGCCCAGGTCCAGGTGGGTGGCCACGGCCTCGTCCGCGGGCACCGCCTGCAACTGGCGCGGGCCGCCCTGCGGCTCCACACCCCGCGCCCGCATCCAGTCGTGCAGGGAGCCGCCGTCGAGGTCCTCGGCCGACAGGTGCGGGAAGAGCTCCCTCGGCAGCCACGTGCGCATGAACACCAACGGCTCGTCCTCCACCCGCCGGATCCGCTCGAGGCGCCAGGTGTCGGTCACCCCGAGCGCGGCGGCGGCAGCGGACGGCGCCTCGTCGACCGCCAGCCCGACGATCTCGGTGCGGAGGTGGTGGCCACCGGCCTCGACCTGCTGGCGGAGGCCGCCGGCCTGATCTGCGCGCCGCCGGTGCTCGGGGCGTGGTGCCACGGCGCTGCCGCGGCCGCGTTGACGGACGATCAGCCCGAGGTCGGCGAGGTCGCCCAGCGCCTGCCGGACCACACTGCGCGAGACGCCGTAGCGCGCCTGCAGCGCCTCCTCGGTCGGCAGCGGTGCTCCGGGCGGCAGGGAGTGGCTGTCGATCTGCTGCCGGAGCGCGTCGCGGATCTGCGCGTACAGGGGCACACCGGCGACGCGGCCGAGTTCCAGCGGCGGAACATCGTCCGTGGCCTCGGACGCCCTGGACCCCTCGACGGACATCCCGCACTCCTCTCCCGTTGAGCGCCGCGGCGACGCACCGGCCGCCACCCGTCCCAGCATCGTGCCCTGTCGACACGGGGGGGTTGACGTCGTGGCGCACGTCACCTTACCTTCGTACGGACAAATTGTACGGACACATTGTCCGTTCCGATGGAGGTCACCGTGAGCGATGTCCTGCGGACGAGCCCGTCCAAGTTCCCCATGTTCGAGGCGATGCGTCGGGTCCCGGGGGGCCTGATGCTCATCCCGCTGGCGCTCGGCGTTTTGATGAACACCTTCGCGCCGGACGCACTGGGGATCGGGAGCTTCACCACCGCCCTGTTCAAGGAGGGCGCCCTCGCTCTCATCGCCTTGCTGGTCCTGGCCACCGGGGCGTCCATCACCGGCACGCACAACGGCAAGGGCGCCGCCGGGACGACGCTGGTCGTCCTCCTCGCCAAGACCCTGATCCCCATCACGCTGTGCGTGGTCCTCGGCCTCACGGTCGGCGTCGACGGGATCCTCGGCGTCTCGATCCTCGGACTGCTCGCCATCTTCGGGAACAGCAACGGCGCCATGTGGCTCGCCTTCGCCGGCGAGTACGGGGACGAACGGGACCGCGGCGCCTACGTCGCCAGCGCCTTCGACGACGGCCCCTTCCTGGCGCTGGTGTTCCTGGGCGCCTCGGGCCTGGCCGACATCCCCCTCCTGGCGCTGGTCGCGGCCCTGGTGCCCTTCCTCATCGGTCTGTTCATCGGCGCGGTGGACCGCGAGTGGACCAAGGTCCTGGACGCCGTACCGAACGTCGTCATCCCGTTCATGTCCTTCGCGGTGGGCACCGGCATCGACCTGCGGACCGTCCTCACCGGGGGTGCCACCGGTGCCGTCCTGGGTGTTGGCGTCGTCGTCCTGACCGGCGGGCTGACCTACCTCGGCTACCGGTTCCTGCTCCGCCGCGGCCGCGAGAGCGGCATCGGCTTCGCGGCCGGCACCACGGCCGGCAACGCGGTGGCTGTTCCTGCTGCCGTCGCCGCCGCGGACCCCAACTTCGCGCCCTTCGTCGCCTCCGCCTCCGCCCAGGCCGCCACAGCCGTCCTCGTCACGGCCCTGCTGGCCCCCGCCGTTGCGGCCTGGGTCATGAAGCGGGCGGGAGCGCTCGAGCCCGTCCCCCTGCCCGTGGTCCCGCCGAAACCCCACCACGCGTGACCGCGCCATCCCGCCCGCACCGACCCGAGGACCCCGACATGCGTGACCCCCGCCGTATCCGCTGCACCTACTACATCGAGGCCGTCGACGTCGCACGGGCCGCGGCCGCCCTCGCCGGCGAGCAGTCCAGCGGGACCTTCATCGCCGTCCCCGGAGAATCCGACCGGATCCGCGAGCGCCATGCGGCCGAGGTCGTGGAGATCCGCGAGCTCGGCGAGTGCGCGCCCTCCCTGCCGTCGAGGCGCCGGCCGGAGTGGGTGACCGCGGCCGAGGTCGTCGTCGAGTTCCCGATGGTGAACATCGGTACCGACATCGCGACCCTGCTCACCGCGGTCGCCGGCAACCTCTTCGAGCTCGTCGAGCTGTACGCCTGCCGGCTGCAGTCGATCGAGCTGCCCGACGAGTTCGTCGCGGCCCACCCCGGCCCCGCCTTTGGCGTCGCGGGCACCCGCAAGCTCATGGGCGTGCCGGAGGGCGTGCTGATCGGCACGATCGTCAAGCCGAACGTCGGCCTGGTGGAGGAGGAGTTCCGCGGCGTGGTGCGCGAGCTGGCCCGCGCCTCGATCGACCTCATCAAGGACGACGAGCTGATGACCGATCCGGCGTACCTCCCCCTGGAGACCCGCGTCCGCGTCGCGCTGGAGGAGATCGGCGACGCCGAGCAGGTCACCGGGCACCGGACGATGTACGCCTTCAACATCACCGGGGACCTCGCCGGCCTCCAGCGCCGTCACGACCTGGTGGTCGAGGCGGGCGGGAACTGCGTGATGCTCAACATCCCGATCATGGGCCTGCCGGCGCTCGCGTGGCTGCGCGGATTCGCCCAGGTGCCAGTCCACGGCCACCGGGCCGGACTGGCCGCCTCGATGCGCTCCCCCGCCTTGGGGGTGGACTTCACCGTGTGGCAGCAGCTGGCCCGGCTGGCCGGCGCCGACCACGTCCATGCCAGCGGACTGGGCAGCAAGTTCTACGAGCGGGACGAGCAGGTCGCGGCGAACATCCGCAGCCTGCAGGCGCCGCTGGGGACCACGATCGCCCCACTGCCGACGCTGTCGTCCGGGCAGAACGTGCACACGCCGGGTCCGACGTTTGCGGGGGTGGGATCGACCGACCTGCTCATGCTGGCCGGCGGCGGGATCGCCGGCCACCCGGACGGGCCGGCCGCCGGTGTCCGCAGCCTGCGCCAGGCGTGGACCGCAGCGGTGAGTGGGAACCCGTTGGCGGACGCGGCCGCGGCGCACGCGGCTCGTGGCGACTCCGCCCTCGCACACGCGCTGCAGACGTTCCCGGCGGGTGCCTGATGGCCGACATCGGGTTCCTCGCCGACGACCTGACCGGCGCCAGCGACGTCCTCGCGCAGGCGCACGCCCACGGGCTCGACGCCATGCTGGTCCTCGACCCCGGACGGTCGATGCCGGACGACGCCGACGTCGTGGGCATCGCCGGACCGGCCCGCTCGCTGGCCGGCGACGCGCTCGACGAGGCGGTGCGGTCCGGCCTCGCCCCGCTGGCGTCCCTGGACCTGTCCGTGCTGCTCTACAAGGTCTGCTCCACGTTCGACTCCTCGCCCACCGTCGGCAGCATCGGGCGGGGGATCGAGCTCCTGCACGAGCAGTTCCCCGGACACGGACCGGTGCCCGTCGTCCCTGCGCAGCCCGGCTTCGGTCGCTACACCGCCTTCAGCCAGCACTTCGGCGCCTACGCAGACGAGGTGTACCGGCTCGACCGGCACCCCGTGATGGCCCGCCACCCGTCCACGCCGATGCACGAGGCCGACCTGCGGCTGGTCCTGGCCGAACAGCTCGCGAGCCGGCACCCCGTTCCGGGCCTGCAGCTGGCGGCCCACGCCGACGGCACCTTCGACGCCCGGTGGGCGCAACTGCGCGAGGCGGCCGACGCCGAGGCCTTCGTCGTGGACGCCGTCGACGAGGCGCAGATGGACACCGTCGCCAAGGCCCTGCTTCGGGACGATCGTCCCGCCGGACCGGCGCTCGTCGTCGGTTCCGGGGGCATCATGGCCGCGCTGGCCCGACGCCGTGGCGGCGAACCCCGGAGACCGCCGGCTCCCACCGCCTCCCGTGGCCCGACGCTCGTCGTGTCGGCGTCCGCGTCCACCACGACCGCCGGCCAGATCGCCGACGCCGTCCGGCACGGCTGGGTCGACGTCCCGATCCCGGCCGGGGACTTCGCCGTCGACGTCACCGGGAGGCCGTGGTCGGCCGCCGTCGAGGCGGCACTCCGGGCCGGCCGGGACGTCGTCGCCCACACCACGCGGGGTCCCGATGACCCCCGGCTGAGCGCCGGCTCCGTCACCGCCGCCGAGGTGGGCGGGACCATCGGCCGGCTCGCCGGCGACCTGGCCCGCCGGGGACTGACCCGGGACGTCGTCGTCTGCGGCGGCGACACCTCCAGCCACGCCCTGCTGGCCATGGGGGTCGGCGAGCTGCGGGTCAGCGAGCAGTTCGTCACCGCCGGACCCATCTGCACCACCGATGACGCGGCGGCCGTCGCCGGCTGCCGCGTGCTGCTCAAGGGCGGTCAGGTCGGCCCCCCCGACCTGTTCCGCCGCTTCGCCGGCCTCGTCTGAGCCGCGCGGGACACCCCACCGATCGATCAGGAGGACACCATGAAGGCCGTCGTCAAGCACGCAGCCGACCGCGGCATCCAGGTCCGCGAGGACTGGGCCGAGCCCGTGGCCGGCCCGGGGCAGGTGCTGCTCGAGGTGGCCGCCGCCTCGCTGTGCGGCACCGACCGGGAGCTCTACGAGTGGACGCCCTCGGCGCAGGCGTTCAACCTCACCCCACCGGTGGTCCTCGGCCACGAGGGCTCCGGCACGGTGCTCGCCGTGGGCGCGGGCGTCGGAGACGTGACCCCCGGCGACCGGGTCGCGCTGGAGAGCCACCTCATCTGTGGCCGGTGCTACCCGTGCCGGACCGGCAGCGCGCACACCTGCGAGCGGACCGGCATCCTCGGCATGCACATCGACGGCGTCTTCGCCGAACGCGTCGCCGTCCCCGCGGGCATCTGCGTGCCGCTTCCCGAGTCGGTGTCGCTCGAGACCGGCGCCCTGATGGAGTCGGCCGGGGTGGCCATGCACGCCGTCCAGCGGTCCGGATACGCCGTGACCGGGCAGTACGTCCTGGTCAACGGCTGCGGGCCCGTGGGTCTGGTCATCGCACAGATCGCCCTCGCCCTGGGAGCGGCGGCCGTCGTCGCCGTGGAACCCAACCCGTTCCGCCGGAAGCAGGCGGAGTCGATCGGCGCCCGGGTGCTCGACCCGTCTGACGACGTCGTCGGCGTGTGCCGCGACCTGGCCGGCCGGCGCGGCGGCTTCGACGTCGCGTTCGAGGTCTCCGGCGTGCGCGGGGTGCTGCCCCCGCTGCTGGAGGCGCTGCGGCGGGAAGCCACGCTCGTGACGGTCGGACACCCGAGCGAGCCGGCCGCGATCGACATCGCGGCGTTCGTGAACAAGAAGGGCATCACCCTCCGCGGCATCTTCGGCCGCCGGCTCTGGGACACGTGGGAGCAGTTGCTGGTCCTGCTGCAGTCGGGTCGCATCGACCTCGACTGGCTGATCACCCACCGCCTGTCCCTCGACGAGGCAGAAACTGCGGTCGAACTGCTCACCGGTGATGCCGGGAAGGTGCTGCTCGTCCCGGGCGCGAACCAACGGTGATCCGGCGGGGTCGGGCCGGTACCCCGCCGGCTCGACCCTGTTCGCGCTGACGGACCAGCTCGTGGTGGTTGCAGTTCTGGTTGCAGTTGCAGGGGATTCACGGCTGTTCACCTCCGTCCGCTGCCGTCTCGGACCCCGTGAATGTGGCTCTTCACGATCGAGGGTGTAGTTGCGGCCTGAACCCGCCGGTCTCGAGCAGGCTCCT
This sequence comes from Geodermatophilus obscurus, assembly GCF_900143215.1. Lineage (GTDB taxonomy): Bacteria > Actinomycetota > Actinomycetes > Mycobacteriales > Geodermatophilaceae > Geodermatophilus > Geodermatophilus obscurus_A. Next base: position 39,350 of record NZ_FRDM01000035.1, read on the forward strand.
GGCGATGTAGTTGGTGAGGTTGCGGAAGCCGAGGGCGGAGCCTCGGAGGTGCTCGAGTCGTCCGTTGAGGGCCTCGGTTGGTCCGTTGCTGGTACCGGGTCGGTCGAAGTACGCCAGGACGTCTTCGGCCCGCTTCTTCAGCGTCCGTCCGAGCGTGATGAGCTCGGTCAGCGCGGCCGGGACGCCGCGGCCGAGCGCGTCGATGAGGTTGCTCATCAGCTGCCGGCCCTTGGCCCGGTCGGGCTCGCGGTAGGCGCCGATCATGCGTTGATAGATGCCCCAGG
>NZ_FRDM01000076.1 GCF_900143215.1 Geodermatophilus obscurus
GTTCTTCACCGGCTCGCGCATCGCCGAGGTGCTCGGCGCCGACGTCCGCGACTACCGCACCGACCACGGCCACCGGGTGCTGCGCATCCGCCGCAAGGGCGGCAAGATCGCCTCCGCGGTGCTCCCTGCGCCGGCCATCCGGGCCCTCGACACCCTCATCGGCGAGCGCACCAGCGGACCGATCTTCCTCAACCACGACGGCACCGGCCGCTACCCCTACCGCAGCGTCCACTCCCAGCTGCGCCGCCTCGCCCACGCCGCCGGCGTCGCGTCGGCCGATCTCACCAAGCCGCACACCTTCCGCCACGCCTTCGCCACCGAAGCGCTCTCCCGCGGGGTGCCGCTCCAGGACGTGCAGGACGCCCTCGGTCATGCCGATCCGCGCACGACGCGGCGCTACGACCGCGGCCGGCACAACCTCGACCGATCCCCGGCGTACAAGCTCGCCGAGGTGCTCCGCCGGTCCTGAGCGACGAACCTCAGCCCGAGCTTCGGCTTGGGGTGCTGCAAGTCGACCGCGCCGATAGCGTCGGGGTGCGGAAAGGATGGGGTGGCGCTGTTGCCGGACAGCTTTCTCATCGTGGGAGCCAAGCTCTTCGACGGGCACCGCTTCCTGCCCCGTAGCTGCCTGCTGGTGATCGAGGGGCGCATCGCCGCCCTGGACGTCCGGCTGACCCCGCCCGCGGGCGTGCCGGTCGTCGAGGCCCGCGGTGGCACCGTCCTGCCCGGTCTGATCGACGCACACGTGCACGTCTTTCCCGGCACGCTGCAGGCGGCGCTGCGGTCGGGAGTCACCACGGAACTGGACATGTTCGCCGACCCCAGCCTGGTCGAGTCGCTGCGCCAGCAGGCGTCATCCGATCCGAGCGCAGCCGATTTGCGCTCGGCCGGCATCGGAGCCACCGCTCCCGGTGGGCATCCGACCCGGCTGGTCCAGCAAGGCCTGTTGGCGCCATTCCCCACGGTGGCAGGCCCCGAGCAGGCCGAGGCCTTCGTCGCGGCTCGGGTCGCCGAAGGCTCCCAATTCCTCAAGGTGATACTCGAGGACGGCACCACCACCGGGCATCCCTGCCCCACGCTGACCGTCGACACGGTGCGGGCGCTGGTCCAGGCGGCGCACGCACAGGGCCTGCTCGTCGTCGCGCACACCCTCACGCAGGCGCACGCGCTAGTCGCCGTCAGCACAGGCGTCGACGGACTAGCCCATCTTTTCCTGGATGAGCCGCTCTCCCCGCAGTTCCTCGACGCCGCCGTGCAGCGCGACGTGTTCGTGATTCCCACGCTCACCTCGCTCGCCGCCCGCGCGGGGCGCAGCCGCGGCCACGCCCTGGCCGCCGACCCCCACCTCGGGCCGGCCCTGGACCCCCGCCAGCGAGCCATGCTGGAGATGGACTTCCCGGGCGGGCCGGGCGCACTAGCCGACCTGAACCACGCGATGTCCACCGTTGCCCAGCTGCACCGGGTAGGTCTGCGGCTGCTCGCCGGAACCGATGCGTCCAGCCCGGGCACCGCCCACGGTGTCAGCCTGCATGACGAGCTTCACCTGCTGGTGCAGGCCGGCCTGCCGTCGGCCGCGGCCCTGGCCGCGGCGACCAGTGCCCCAGCCGCCGCGTTCGGCCTCGCCGACCGAGGCACGATCGCCCCAGGGATGCGAGCAGACCTCGTCCTAGTTCAGGGCGACCCCGAACGCGACATCACCCAAACGCGGAACCTCGCGGAGGTCTGGCGCACCGGTCGCCGAGCAACTTGAGACCCCCAGGGGCCCTGCAAAGCCGGTGGCTAAGGATCTGAGCTGGAGTTAAGGCGGACTGCCATCCGGTCGGCTGTCTTCGGCCGACTTGACCATCCTGGTGCAGGAGCGGACGACAGTCTCGGATCCCCGTCGGCGGGAGCCCACGGGGAGGCGGCCATCGGTCACCGAGGTCTTCCGGCGCTCACGGCTTGACGCCATAGCGGTCGACGAGCTCAGGAACGCGGTCCCAGTGAAAGGTCACGCCGTAGCGGGCGTGGTGCGCTTCCAGAGCCTCACGTCGCTCGTGTTCAGTCATCGACGAGTCGGCGAAGATGGCGCCGACCTCGTCGTAGTAGCGGGCGAAAGTGGCGGGCACGTGAAGCTCCATCACCCGGGCAGGCTCACTGCCGCAGTTCCAGAAAGCATGCGGTACGCCACGAGGCTTGATGACGTAGCTACCGGGAGTGGCTGTGACGATGTCCTCGCCGACCTGGAACATCACCTCTCCCGCGATGACGTAGGAACACTCGTCTTCGCGGGTATGGGTGTGCGGCGGGATGAGCCCACCAGGAGCGAGCCCGCCCTCCATGACGAGCAGACCGCCCTCGAGACGGCCCGCGTCCACCTTATGGACCATCTCCATCCCGCGCACCCGGGCGCCATCGTCGGGGCGGACAACGATTCCGCCGCCAGGGTCCTGACTCATACTCGCTCCTGTCCCGGGGTTCTCGCGTGGGGAGAGCGTTGTGAGAACACCGCAAACTTCGCCATCGACCTCGTCTGTGATCTCTGCGGGCCTCGCCTCGCCCAACTCTGCGGACTGTGCCGCCCCTATGGCGCCCCTACCTGCAAGGTCAGCACCGGCCTTCCGGCCAGGTCAGAGTGGCCTGGCGGTTCGTTGCGCCGGACAGCACCGCCATGTTGACTCCTCGACGCAGCTCGTCCTCGGCGGCATCCACGCAGCTCAGATGCCTGCACGACGACTTTGACGCGGCCCTGAGGTCCCGACGGCCACAGAGTTACCCCCTCGGCCGCGAGATTAGACGGGTGAGAAATGGAGCGGCTAGATCGAAGGCCGTAGTCGTGAGCGCAGGCGGGTCCTCGTTAAGCGTGTCGAGCCGCCGCAGTGCAGCAAAGTCAACGGGCTCCACGGCAAGCCCGGCTACTGTGAGGATCTTGAGGAGTTCCGCCGCGATGATTCCGTAGCCGGAGGTTGTGGGATGCACGCCGTCGAGCCCGAACAAACCTCCCTGCAGTCTGCCCGTCTGGTTGGATCGGAAGAACCGAGTGTCGAGATCCGCAAGCGGAGCAGGCAGCTCATAGGGCCGCCAGCCATTGCGTGAGGCGGCTTCGGCATCCGTTACGAAGCGACGGTACGCGAGCCCGTCCAATAGACCGCACAAGTCGAAGAGCAACCAGTCGCGGCCTCGCCTACGCGCTTGGCGGACTGCCTCCACAATCGTCTCGTTGTACTGATCGATCGCCGAGTCGACGGCCCGTGCCTGCTGGTGAGTAAGGTGGCGATGCTTCGTGGGCCTGAAGTTGTCCTCGTCGATCCATGGATCGGTGTAGTAGGGAAAGTACCGTGAGCCAGCGCGCCACTTTTTCCCTGGAGCTTCCGAGTTCACTCCCTTGGCAATTGGTGCAATGGTGACATGAGGGACGGTGGCGAGCACGACGCGCCGCGCACTTATCGCTTCAACGGCATGGACAAGCTGGCCGAACTCCGTGGCGAAGTGGCTCGGCCGCCAAACGTTGTACATTCCCTTGCGGTCGAGGTCATCAAATCCTGTGTCGGTCCACATGACCTTCTTATCAACCACCGACCGTAGCGCGTTGTTAGCGCCAAGCGCGATGACCAGCGTGTCAATGCCGCCATTCCGTCCGTGCCATGCCGCGCAGTCAATTTGTGCTGATGCGACGCCGAAGGGCGCAAGGACTGACCACGCGGCGATGTCATTGTCGTTGGACGGGACTGCGCCGAGTAGATCGTCATGCGCTGGTCTCGCTCCGATACGTGTTGCAGCGCGCCCCCCGGTGTAGGACAGGCAGTCCCGGACGTCCCAACCATAGATGCCCAGGTTCTCGTAGCGTAGGTCCATGCGCGGCGGCCTGCTGCCGCGCCCACTTTCCCACCAATCCTCGTTCTCGTCGGCGAGCTGCTGCAGAACGACCGGAAGTGCCAGTGCCTCAAAGGGATTGAGCCCCTCGCCCAATCGCTCCTGAAGCGCACGTAGCAGACCCTCGATGTTGAATGGCAGCCCGCCGAGTGGGCCACCGTAGGTGGGGATTACAATTCGGGCACCGAGGGATCTAACGACGATTGCAGGCCACGACAGGTCGGTTCGCCACACAGCTCCGCTTAACATGCCATGGGTGAGTGAATCCCCGACGGCCACAACGGGGTGCACAGGACTAGCTGGTGGGGGCGGGACGTCCGCCTGCGGGGGCGCCAGCTCGACCCCTAGCGTCGAGTCCTGGATGCTCTTTCGCTGCACGTCGGTAACCACGACGTCTGGCGGGGTTCTCGTGTCCAGGTACTCAGGCGGCAACTGTGACATCTCTTGATCCCTTTCAATGTCGATCGGTTATCCCCCGACCGACGGGAGCAAAGACGCGCCCGTCCCACGCTGAGGGCAGCATGGGGAGCGTCGTCGCCGGACGACCCGCACCACGTCGGGCTCCGTCAGAAGGAGGGAACATCATGGAGCGCCTCATGACGACGAGCGGCTCATGACGACGCCGCTGTCGTGAACTGGTCCAGCCAGGTCGCGAGATGCTGGCGGGCTTCGGCGGGGTCGGCGGTGACGATCCGTGTCTCGGCAGCGGGCCCGGCCTGAATGTCCAGGCAGTAGGTAATCCGCGCACGGAACTGCCCCTCCTCCCACCAGGCTCGCGCGAGGAAGACGGCAGTTCTAGGCCGCTGCGTCATCTCAAGATCGTCATCCGTGGCTGCCTCCTTGGCGTTTATGAGGGCAGAAGCGTGTTGGCCAGCTGGGTCATGCGCGGCGAGGGCGCGACGCCGAGTTCACGATGCAGGTACGCTCGAAAGCGCTGGTAGTGCTGGAGCGCTGATCCCGCGTTGCCCTCGGCGAGATGAACTTCGATCACAATTCGATGGGCGGCCTCCCGGATGGGCTCGACAGCTACTGCCGCGAGCGCGGCCTGCAGGGCATCCAAGTACTGCTCCTGGGACAGAAACCCCTTGGCCACACCCTCCAGTGCGTGCAGGCGCACCTGGTCCCAGCGGTCTCGTTCCATCACGAGCCAGTCGTCAGTCCAGTCAGGCAACAGTTCCAGGCTCAAGGCCGCGACTAGGCCCTCGCTGTTTCGGTCGGCCGCGACGGGTTGGCCCTTCAAGGCACCTTGAACTTGGCAGTAGATATGCCGGAGGTCGACGCACACCGACGGCGCCAGACGAAGCCGGGGGCCGACACACTCGATGAGGGTGGTCTCCCCTATCCGCCGGCTCCGCCAGAGCGCCGACCGCAGGTTGCCCGCCGCGCGGCCGGGTGAGCTGTTAGGCCAGAGGCGCTCGGCCGCACCAACGCGATGCATCCCGCTCCCACGCAGCGCAAGTAGCGCTAGCAGCCGCTGCGCACCGAGCGGCAAGACGATCTTGTTTCCGGCGTACGTACATTCGAATCCTCCGAGGAGACCGAGGTGTGCTGCGTCCGACACGATCAGCTCCTCTCAAGGACCGATGAAGCTCACCTCGCCGGATGATGACGGGTCCGCATGGTTCATCGGTC
>NZ_FRDM01000027.1 GCF_900143215.1 Geodermatophilus obscurus
GCACGATCCGGCAACGCACGATCCGGCAACGCACGATCCGGCAACGACGGGGTACCAAGGGGGTGATGACCGAGCGCAAGCCCCCGGGGATGGCCTTCGAGACCTGGATCGAGCACCAGATCAGCCAGGCGCAGGCCCGCGGTGCGTTCGAGGGTCTCGAGGGCTCCGGCCGGCCACTGCCCCCGCGGGTCAGGGAGCAGACCAGCTACGAGTGGGCGCTGGAGTGGGCGCGCCGCCAGCAGGCCGACCCCAAGGACATGCTGCCGCCGGGCATGGCGCTGCGCCGCGAGCGCGAGGACCTGGCGCTGCGGGTGCCGCAGCTGCCCAGCGAGGCCGCGGTGCGGGCGACGGTGGCGGAGTTCAACGCCCGGGTGGAGCAGCACTGGCGGCGTCCGCAGGACGGACCGGACGCCGTCCCCGGGCTGGCCGACGAGGACGCGCTCGTGCGGCTCTGGCAGGCCACCCGCCCACCGCCGTCCCTCCCCGAGCCGGTCGCCGCACCGGCGCCGCCGCGGTCCCGCTGGTGGCGCCGCCGCCGTTCGCCGCGGGCGTAGCGCCGGGCGCATCCGCCCTGGAGCGGCCGGGTAGGGGAGCGGCCCCGAGATGAGGAGGTCGCCATGACCGAGGTACCGGGCACCGACCGCGACGCGGCACGCGAGCACGTCCTGCACGAGACGCCGCTGGTCCCCGAGGACGTCGACGACACCGACGACGACCCGCGCACCAGCGACCACCCGACGAACCGCGGCGACGAGGGCGAGACCGGCGACGAGGCCAAGCCGCCTGCGGGCAGCACCGACTTCGGCACGCCCTGAGCCACGCCGGCTACAGGACGTCGAACTCGTTGAACGCGGCGCCGCCGGACAGCCGCGCGTAGCCTGGCCCGCGGTCGAAGAACGGCTCCTCGCCGGTGCGTGCGGCCCGCATCTCCAGGCGGAGCCGATCGGTCGCGGCCTCGTCGCAGGTGCCGTCGTCGGCCATGACGACGCCGTAGTCCTCGCGGGCCCCGGTGACGCTCACCTTGCGCCAGGCGACGTCGCGCAGCACCTCCTCGACGGGTCGGTCCAGCGGGTCGCCCCAGCCGCCCCCACCCGTCGTCCGGATGCGCACGACCGTGCCCGCCGCCAGCGGCTCGGCGTCGGCGAGCGCGTCGACGTCGTGCTCGTCCGGGCCGCCCGGGTCCACGGTGATCTGGAACGGCCGTCCGGCGCGACCGCCGGCGACGCCCCAGCAGCACAGGATCGAGCGGTCGGCGATCGACATGAAGTGGGCATCGCGCAGCACCCGGATGTGCTTCTCGTAGCCGCAGCCACCCCGGTAGCGACCCGGTCCGCCGGAGTCCAGGGCCAGGCCCAGCCGCTCCACGCGCAGCGGGAAGCGGGACTCGGTGAACTCGGTCGGCAGGTTCCGGGAGTCGGGGACGACGTGGATGGTGTCCTCGCCGTCGGCGTAGTACCGCCCGCCCGAACCGCCGCCGAGCACCTCGCGCATCAGGTAGGGCTCACCAGCCTCATCGAGACCGTGCACGCCGGTGTAGCGGATGGTCTCCTGGTCGGCGGGCATCCGGCCGCCGGTGGCCTTGGCCAGCACCCCGGCCAGGACGCCGAGCAGCCGCAGGATGACGAACGTGCGCGCGTTGGTCGGGGCGGGGAACACCGGGGTGAGCAGCGTGCCCTTCTCCGGGAAGCGCATCTCGATCAGCGGGACGACGCCCTCGTTGACGTCGAGCTCGGCCATCCGCTCGGGCGTCTCGGCGAGGTTGCGCAGGATCGGCGCCAGCCACTTCTTGAGGAAGTTGCCGTCGGCGTAGTCGCCGCAGTGGTTGATCGGCCCCTTCGCCTGCGGCCCGGTGCCGGTGAAGTCGATTACCAGCGGCACGTCGGCCGTGCTGTCCATGGTCAGCGTGATCCGCTGCCGGTGCAGCTTCGGCGGCTCGACGCCGTCGTGCTCGGCGTAGTCCTCCCAGACGTAGCTGCCGTCGGGGATCTGCGACAGGACCTCCCGCCGGTACACCTCGGTGGAGGTGGCGAGGATCGCCTCGAAGCAGGCCTCCACGGCGGCCACCCCGTACCGCTCGAACAGCTCGCCGAGGCGCCGGGCGCCGGCCAGGCAGGCCGAGCACTCGGCGTCGAGGTCGGCGGCCAGCGAGTCGGGCATCCGCGAGTTGCGGGTCATGATCGTCAGCGCGGCCTCGTTGCGGACGCCGCGGTCCCACAGCTTGATCGGCGGGACCATCAGGCCCTCCTCGTACACGCTCGTCGCCGCCGAGGGCATCGAGCCGGGCACCGCGCCGCCGATGTCGTCGTGGTGGCCGAACGCCTGCACGAAGGCGACCACCCGGGCCTCCGGACCGGCAGGGCCGTCCACCTCGGCGAAGACCGGGACGGTGACGCACAGGTCGGGCAGGTGCCCGATCCCGCCTTCGGAGAGGTAGACGTCGTTGTGGAAGTAGACGTCGCCGACGTTCATCGTCTCGATCGGGTGGTCGCGCACCACCGGGTGCACCAGTGCGGAGTACGAGCGGCCGGTGAGCTTGCGCAGCTTCCGGTCGTGGATGCCGGCGCGGAAGTCGTGCGCGTCGCGGATCATCGGCGACCGCGACGTCCGCCCGATCGAGGTCTCCACCTCCCGCTCGATCGCGGCCAGCGTGCCGGCGACGATCTCCACGAGCACCGGGTCGGCGGTGCCCTCGCCGTCGGAGTGGCCGTTTCCGCGGCGGTCGCCGGAGGGGGCGGCGGTCATCGGGCGTCCCTCTCGATCAGCAGGTTCCCGAACCCGTCCACGGTCGCCCGGAATCCCGGGTGCACCGGCACGGTGGAGCCGAACTCCTCGATCACCGCCGGGCCGGTCACCACGTGACCGGGGGCCAGCAACTGGCGGGAGTGGGTCGGGGTGTCGGTCCAGTCGTCGAAGAACACCGGCCGGGAGCCCGTGACGGCCCGGTCCGTTCCGGACCCATCCGCAGGCGCCAGCTCCACCAGGTCCGGACGGCGGATCGGCCCGATCCCGCTCACCCGCAGGTTGACCCACTCGACGGCCTGCCGCGCGTCCTCGGCGAAGTCGTAGCCGTAGAGCATGCGGTGCGCGGCGTGGAAGGCCTGGCAGGCCTGGTCGACGGCTGCGGCGTCCAGGTCGCCGTCCGACACCGGGACGCGCACCTCGAACGCCTGGCCCACGTAGCGCAGGTCGGCGCTGCGCTGCACCCGCTGCCGGTCGCGGGGGAAGCCCTCGCCGTCCAGCGCGGTCCGGGCGTCGTCCTCGAGTGCGGCGAACACCGACCGCACCCGGTCGAGGTCCAGGTCGGCGTGCCGGCTGATCGCGGTCTGCACGTGGTCGTTGCGGACGTCGACGGTGAGCAGGCCGAACGCGCTGAGGTTGCCCGGATCCGGCGGGACGAGGGTGCGCGGCAGGCCGAGGACGTCCATCAGCCGGCAGGCCAGCAGCGAGCCGGAGCCGCCGAACGTCGTCAGCGTGAAGTCGCGGACGTCGAGGCCCCGCGCGACGGTCACCTGGCGCAGCGCGTTGGCCTGGTTCCACGCGGAGATCTCCAGGATGCCGGTGGCGGTGCGCTCCAGGTCCAGGCCGAGCTGCTCCCCGAGCTGCACCAGGCCGGCGCGGGCGGCGTCGACCGACAGCGGGATCTCCCCGCCCAGCAGGTGCGGCGGGATGCGGCCGAGCACCACGTGGGCGTCGGTGACGGTGGGCTCCGAGCCGCCGGACGGGTAGCACATCGGGCCCGGGTCGGCGCCGGCCGAGCGGGGCCCGACCTTGAGCGTGCCCTCCGGTGACAGCCACGCGATCGAGCCGCCGCCCGCGCCCACGGTGACCACGTCGATCATCGGGATCTTGGACGGGTAGGCGCCGACCGAGCCCTCGGTGGTGATCGCCGGCTCGCCGTCGACCACCACGGTGACGTCGGTGGAGGTGCCGCCGCCGTCGCAGGTGAGCACCCGGTCGAAGCCGGCCGCGCCCGCGACCAGGGCGGCGCCCAGCGCGCCGGCGGCCGGCCCGGACAGCACCGTGGTGATCGGCTGGTGCACGACCTCCTCGGCCGACAGCACGCCGCCGTTGCTCTTCATCACGTAGAACGGCACGCCCGGCGCGATGCCGTCGAGCCGCTCCCGGATCGCCGTCACGTACGCGCCCACCCGCGGCTTGACCGCCGCGTCGACCAGCGTGGTCACCGACCGCTCGTACTCCCGGTACTCGCGCAGCACCTGCGAGCTGGTGCTCACCACCGCGCCGGGGTGCTCCTCGCGCAGGATCTCGAGCACGCGGCGCTCGTGGGCGTCGTCCGCGTAGGAGTGCAGCAGGCAGACGCCGATCGTGCCGACCCCGGCGTCGCGGAAGAAGCGGGCGGCGGCGCGGGCGTCGTCCTCGTCGAGCGGGCGGACCTCGGCCCCGTGGTGGTCGAGCCGGCCGCGCACGGTGCGCACCAGGTCGGCGGGGACGATCCGCGGCGGCTTGACCCAGAAGTAGCTGTTGCCGTAGCCGTCGGGCACCGACTGCCGCGCGATCTCCAGCACCGACTCGTAGCCCTCGGTGGTGAGGAAGCCGATCCGGTCGAGCTCGCCCTCGAGCAGCTGGTTGGTCGCCACCGTCGTCCCGTGGCTGACCGCGGTGATCGCGCCGCCGTCGAGCCCGAGCAGGTCGAGCACCTTGCGGACGCCGGTGAGGAACCCCTCGGCCGGGTCGGCCGGGGTGGACGGCGTCTTGGTGGTCGTCGCCCGGCCGGTGGCCTCGTCCACCGCCACGACGTCGGTGAAGGTGCCGCCGGTGTCGATGCCGATGCGGACGCGGCGCGGCTCCATGACCGGATACCTTAGGGCTGAGATACCTGCGGGGGAAGCACCGGACGGCGCGCGCCCTCGCCGGGGACCCGCGGCCCCGTCGTGCGTCCTGCAGGATGCGGGGACACGTCCCCGTGCGCCGGCCGACCGGCCGCACGGGGCAGTGGTCCCGCCCGCGCCGGCTGTCCCCGGCCCGATCCCCAGGTGGTCCCCGTGTTCACGACGCGCCCGGAGCTGGCCGGCACCTTCGGCATGGTCGCCTCCACGCACTGGCTCGCCAGCGCGGCGGGCATGGCGACCCTCGAGGCCGGCGGGAACGCCTTCGACGCGGCCGTCGCGGCGGGGTTCACCCTGCAGGTGGTGGAGCCGCACCTCAACGGGCCGGGCGGCGAGGTCCCGATCCTGTTCGCCCGCGGCGGCCAGGGTGGGGACGCCGGCCGGCCGGTCGTCCTGTCCGCCCAGGGGGTCGCTCCGGCCGGGGCGAGCACCGCAGCCTTCGCCGACCTGGGCCTCTCCCTGGTCCCGGGCACCGGCCTGCTGGCCGCCACCGTGCCCGGCGCCGTGGGCGGCTGGCTGACGCTCCTGCGCGACCACGGCACGCTGCCGCTGGACGCCGTCCTCCGCTTCGCCATCGGGTACGCCGAGTCCGGCCAGCCGCTCGTCCCGCGCGCGGCGGCGACCATCGCCTCGGTCGCCGACCACTTCCGCGCCCACTGGCCCACCTCGGCCGCCACGTGGCTCACGGGCGACGGCGCGGTCCCGCGCGCCGGCGACCTGTTCCGCAACCCGGTCCTCGCCGCGACCTACCGCCGGCTGCTCGACGCGGCGCGCGGCCCCTCCCGGGAGGCACGGATCGACGCCGCCCTGCAGGCCTGGTACGCGGGGTTCGTCGCCGAGGCGGTCGACGGCTTCTGCCGGCAACCGGTGGTGGACGACTCCGGTCGCGCGCACGCCGGGTTCCTGACCGCGCAGGACATGGCCGCCTGGACGCCGGCGTACGAGCCGCCGGTGACCCTGGACTGGCGGGGGTGGACGCTGGCCAAGGCCGGGCCGTGGTCGCAGGGGCCGTCGCTGCTCCAGGCGCTGGCCGTGCTGGACGGGCTGCCGGTCACCGGCCCGGAGGCCTATCCCTCCGGGATCGCCGACGCCGACCTGGTGCACGCCGCCGTCGAGGCGGTGAAGCTGGCGATGGCCGACCGCGAGGCCTGGTACGGCGACGCGCCCGACGTGCCGGTCCCCGACCTGCTGTCGCCCGGCTACGCCGACGGACGGCGCGCGCTGGTGGGCGAACGGGCGAGCCGGGAGCTGCGGCCGGGCTCGCCGGGAGGGCGCCCGCCGCGGCTGCCGGGGTTCGTCTCCGAGGTGTCCGCGCGGTCGCACCCGTCGGAGCAGACCCTGGCCGGGGTGGGGGAGCCGACCGTGGACACCCGCGGGACGACCCGGGGCGACACCTGCCACGTCGACGTCGTCGACCGGTGGGGCAACCTGGTGTCGGCCACCCCGTCGGGCGGCTGGCTGCAGAGCTCGCCGGTGATCCCGTCGCTCGGCTTCGCGCTGGGCACCCGGGCCCAGATGTTCTGGCTGGAGCCGGGCCTGCCCGGCTCCTTGGTGCCCGGTCGGCGCCCGCGGACCACGCTCACCCCGTCGCTCGCCCTGCGCGGGAGCGTGCCCACGCTGGCCTTCGGCACCCCGGGCGGGGACCAGCAGGAGCAGTGGCAGCTGTGCTTCTGGCTGGCCCACACCGTGGGCGGACTCGACCTGCAGGCGGCCATCGACGCGCCGGCCTGGCACACCACGAGCTTCCCGTCGTCGTTCTACCCGCGGCAGGCGACCCCGGGCGAGGTCGTCGTGGAGGACCGGCTCGGCGACCGGACGATTCCCGAGCTCCGCCGGCGCGGGCACGACATCACCGTCTCCGGCCCCTGGTCGCTGGGCCGGCTGTCGGCGGTGTCGCGGGACCCGGAGACCGGGGTGCTGCGGGCCGGGGCCAACCCGCGCGGCATGCAGGGCTACGCCGCCGGCCGCTGACCCCGGAGGGGGGCTACCCGGGTTCGGTCCCGTCGTCCAGGGAGCCGGCCGAGCGGCCGGCGTCCTCGACGGCGGCTCCGGCGGGGTTCGGGCGTTCGACGTCGTCCGCGCCGGGGCGGTCGCCGTCGCCCGTGCCGGACTCGACGTCGCTGTCGTCGTCGTCGAAGCCGCGCAGCGCGTCGTCAGGAGCCAGGAAGGCGTCGTCGGGACCGGTCATGGCCTCTCCTCAGTCGATGTGGACGTCCTTGAGCACTACCCCGCGGAAGGCGGCCAGCCGCTCGGCGGCCGCGGTGACCGCCTCCCGCGGCACCGGCTGCCACAGCTCGACCGTCACGGTGAGCGTCGAGCCGGCCTTGCGCGGCCGCCAGGTGCCCGCGACCTCGCCGTCGGCGAGCACCGCGCCGGGCCGGCCGAGCACCGGCCACAGCGCCTTGGCCCGGACCGGGTCGTCGACCAGCAGCGGCCGGTCGCGGGCCTGCAGGAACAGGTCGAACGGGCCGAGCAGGAGCACCCCGGTCGCGGGCGGGACGTCGTCGACCCGGTCGGCGTCCTCGGCCAGCAGCCAGCGCCGCTCGCCGTCCACCGTCACCTCGACGGCGTCGTCGGGCCAGCGGGCCTGCACGTCCTTGACCGGCGCGTCGAGGTAGCCGGCGACGAGCTTCGGCGTCGCCGGGCCGAGCAGCCGGAGGTAGCCGCGGACGACGTCCAGGTGCGGCGGCACGGTCTCGGCGGGGACCAGGCCCGGCACCGGGCGCAGCACCGGCGGCGAGGTGCCCGGCTCCAGCTCCAGCCCGGCGCGCAGCGCGGCCAGCCGGAACGGCATCTCGTGGACGTGCGTGGCGCCGCACGGCCGGCAGAACCGCAGGTGGGGCTCGGGCAGGAGCTCGGTCAGCCGCCCGGACACCTCGCCCTTGACCATCGGGGCGGTGACCAGCTCCCGCATGGTCGCGGCCACGACGTCCAGACCCTCGAGGTTGCCGATGCCCGCGGCCTGGAGCGGCTTGGCCGCGTCGAAGATGCGCTTGCCCGCGTCCGCGTCGGAGAACGGCGCGGTGGCCGCGGCGACCCCCGGCAGGTCGGCCCGCCGGTACAGGTGCGGGGCGCCGCGGACGGTCCACACGGTGGCGAGCTCGCCGTCCGCCGGCGCGGAGACGCCGCGGAGCGCGAGCGCCCACCGCCCGCCGTCCGGCCCGGTGTCCTGCACGCCGAGATCGAGCACAGCCGTGTCGTCGAGCGTGCCGGCCTCGCGGTCCAGTTGCTGCGCGTGCACCCGGAACGAAAGCACCTGCCTGCGTGTCGCGGAGACCCCCACGGCCGCCACCCTCCGTCCTGGACGCTCAGTCCACCAGGTCCAGCGCCGCGCCGACGATCGAGTCGGCGTCCAGGCCGTGGTGGCGGTAGACGCTGGCCAGGTCGCCACTCTGCCCGAACGCGGTCACCCCGAGGTGGGCTCCGGGCACCCCGTTGACCCCCGTCAGGAACGCCAGCGTGTGCGGGTGGCCGTCCAGGACGGTGACGAGGGGGGTCGCCCGGTCGCGGGGGAGGACCGTGTCGAGGATCCAGGTCCCGGCGTCGTCCAGACCGCGGCGTGCCTGCAGCGCGCGGAACAGCAGCCCGGGACTGGTCACGCAGACGACGTCGGCGCCGACGCCGAGCGCGTCGAGCCGGTCGGCGGCCGCCAGCGTCTCCGGGACGACGGCGCCCATGGTGACCAGGGTGACCGCCGGACGCCCGGCGCGGCGCAGCGCGTACGCGCCGGCGGTGACCTGCCGGCGACGCCGTTCCCGGGCGGCCGGGTCGGTGGGCACGGCCGCGAGGGTCTGGTCGACCGGCCGCGTCGACAGCCGCAGGTAGGCCGAGCTGCCACCGGGCCGCCCCAGCCGGGCCAGCGAGGCGAGCAGGCACCACTCGGTGTCCAGGACGAACGCCGGCTCGTAGGTCACGCAGCCGGGCTGCTCCAGCCCGATGGACGGCGTCTTGATCGACTGGTGCGCCCCGCCCTCGGGCGCGAGCGTGACGCCGGACGGCGTGCCGACCAGGATGGACTGACCGCCCGCGTAGATGCCGAACGACCACGGCTCCAGGGCCCGCTCGACGAACGGGTCGTACAGAACGCCGATCGGCAGCAGCGGCTGCCCCCAGCGGTTCCAGGTGGCGCCGAGCTCCCCCATGAGGCCGACGAGGTTGGTCTCGGCGATGCCCAGTTCGATGTGCTGCCCGCTGGGCTGCTCCCGCCAGTGCAGGATCGTCTCGGCGTCGTCGGCGAACCAGTCCGGGCGCTCGGCCGACGACCAGACGCCCACCTTGTTGACCCAGCCGCCGAGGTTGGTGCTGGAGCTGACGTCGGGGCTGACCGTGACGACGCGGCGGCCGGCCTCCGGAGCGGCCCGGTTGAGGTCGAGCAGCGCGCGGCCCAGCGCCGCCTGCGTCGTGGCGGTGCCGGTGGGGGTGCGGCCCAGGTCCGTCGGGATGGCCGGGACCTCGGCGGGGGCCTCCTCGACGCGCCGCAGGCGGTCGGCGGCGGCGGCGAGCAGGCGGGCGGCCGCGCTCTGGGGCGGGGGGACCGCCCACGGGTCGGCGGGGTCCACGCCGAGGGAGTCGGCGAGCTGGCCGATCTGCGCCTCGGTCAGCAGCGCCGAGTGGTTCTGCGGGTGCCCCTCGGTGGCCAGCCCGTAGCCCTTGAGCGTGTAGGCCAGGACCACGGTGGGCCGCGTGTCGTCGATCTGCGCGAACGCCGACCGCAGGGCGGAGAGGTCGTGACCACCGAGGTTCCGCACCGCCGCGCGCAGGTCGTCGTCGGGCACGTCCGCGATGAGCCGGGCGATCTCGGCCGCGCCGGGGCCGTCCCCGGGCAGCGCCTCCCGCAGCTGCGCGGCGGTGCGCCGGAGCATCCGCTGGTACTCGGGGTTGGTCATCTCGTCGATCCGGTCGCGCAGGTGCGCGCCGCCGGGACGGGCGAACAGCTCCTCCAGCAGGCGCCCGTACTTCACCGTCAGCACCTGCCAGCCGGCGGCGGCGAACATGCCCTGCAGCCGGGTGGCGCCCATCATGGGGACGACGCGGTCCAGCGACTGCCGGTTGAGGTCCACCACCCACACGACCTCGCCCAGCTCGGCGACCATCGGGTCGAGGACGGCCTCCCACACGGCACCCTCGTCGAGCTCCGCGTCGCCGACCAGCGACCACTGGCGGCCGCCCCCGCCCACCTCGCCGGGGCCGAAGTGGGCGCCGACGTAGCGGCGGGCCAGCGCCCCCCAGATCGGCGCGGTGGCCCCGATGCCGACCGATCCCGTGGAGTAGTCGGCCGGCACGGGGTCCTTGAGCCGGCTGGGATAGCTCTGCAGCCCCCCGAACTCGCGCAGGCGGGGGAGGTAGGACGGATCGAGCTGACCGAGCAGGTACTCCAGGGCGTGCAGCACCGGCGAGGCGTGCGGCTTGACCGACACGCGGTCTGAGGCCGACAGCTGCTCCAGCCAGAGCGCGGTCATGATCGTGACCATCGAGGCGCTGGAGGCCTGGTGGCCGCCGACCTTGAGGCCCGTGGGGTTCGGCCGCAGCCGGTTGGCGTGGTCGACGATGGCGGTGGCCAGCCAGAGCACCCGCTGCTCGATCTCCCGGAGTGCGCGGTCCTGCTCGCTGTCCTGGTCCGGCTGCGTCGCCGTCAGACTCATCCGCTGCTCCTCGGTCGTGGCCGTGCCGGTGTCAGAGGACCTTGCCGGGGTTGAGGATCCCCAGCGGGTCGAAGACCGACTTGATCTGCTGCTGCAGGGCGTAGGACCGCTCGCCCAGCTCCGAGCGCAGCCAGGTCCGCTTGAGCAGCCCGACGCCGTGCTCCCCGGTGATGGTGCCGCCCAGGTCCAGGGCCAGCCGCATGATGGCGTCGAAGGCCGTCCGGGCCCGCTCGGCCGCGGCGTCGTCGCCCCGGTCGAAGACCACCGTGGGGTGCATGTTCCCGTCGCCGATGTGCCCGGGGCAGACGACGAGCGTCCCGGTCGAGGCGGCGATCTGCTCCATGCCGGCCAGCAGGTCCACGAGCCGGGCGCGTGGCACGGCGACGTCGTCGATGAGCGTCGCGCCCAGTTCCTCGACCGCTGGGTTCACCAGCCGCCGGGCCTGGGTCAGCATGGCGGACTCGACGGCGTCCTCGGCGACGGCGACCTCGCTCGCCCCGAGCTCCTCGCAGATCGCACCCATGGCGGCCACGTCGGCCGCGGCCAGGGAACCCCGGTCGGACTGGGTGATGAGCATGGCCTCGGCGTCGACGGGCAGCCCCATGTCGCGGTAGGCCTGGACCGCCCGGATGGAGGCCTTGTCGAGGAACTCCATCATCGACGGGCGCATCCCCGACGCCATGATGCGGGCGACGGCCGTCATGGCGTCGGCGGTCTTGTCGAAGACCGCCGCCATGGTCAGCGCCGGCTCCGGTGCCGGGCGCAGGGCCAGCGTCGCCTCGGTGATGATGCCGAGGGTGCCCTCCGACCCGACGAGCAGGCGGGTGAGGTCGTAACCGGCCACGCCCTTGGCCGTGCGGCGTCCGACGCGGACCACCTCGCCGTCGGCGAGCACGACCTCCAGCCCGCGGACGAAGTCGGCCGTGACGCCGTACTTCACGCAGCACAGGCCGCCGGCGTTGGTGGCGAGGTTGCCGCCGATCGTCGACAGCTCCCAGGAGGAGGGGTCCGGCGGGTAGAACAGGCCGACCGCGGCCACGGCGCGGGACAGGTCGGCGTTGACCACCCCGGGCTCGACGACGGCGACCTGGTCGACCTCGTCGATGTCCAGGATGCGGTTCATCCGCACCATCGACACCAGCAGCGCGCCGTCGACGGCGTTCGCCCCGCCCGACAGCCCGGTCCGTGCGCCCTGCGGCACGACCGGCACCCGGTACCGGGTGGCCCAGCGCATCACGGCCTGCACCTCGGCGGTGGTCGTGGGCCGGACGACGCCCAGTGGACGCCCGGCGGCGCACGAGCTGGCGCTGTCGTGCCGGTAGGAGTCGCTCGTCGCCTCGTCGGTGACGAGGGCGCCCTCGGGCAGCAGTGCCGCCAGCTCGGCGACGGGTGCTGTTCC
This sequence comes from Geodermatophilus obscurus, assembly GCF_900143215.1. GTDB lineage: Bacteria > Actinomycetota > Actinomycetes > Mycobacteriales > Geodermatophilaceae > Geodermatophilus > Geodermatophilus obscurus_A. The sequence continues at coordinate 11,889 of NZ_FRDM01000027.1, forward strand.
GGTCATGCCCCTCTCCTCCGCGGCGTCCGTGCCCCGGCGGCCCGGGACGTCGGGGTCACGCACCGATCCGGGCGACCGCCGAGGCGCCGAAGCGCTCGGCCACCATGTCCTTGATGCCGGCCGGGAAACCGACCATCGAGGCGCGGTGCGGCGTGGCCAGCTCGACCTGCGCCTTGCCGTCCCCGGCGAAGGCGGCGGCGCAGCGCTCGGGCTCGGCGTTGGCCAGCACGAGGATCGCGCCGGTGGCGCCGACCGCGCCGCCCATGGTCAGCACGGTCGTCGCGCCGACGTAGATGTCGCGGTCGAAGGCCTCCAGCTCGTCGAGGAGCCGGCCGGCGTCGCCGGAGGAGTCCTTGAGCCCGGTCACGGGCAGCTCCGGGAGCACCTCGACCGGGATGCCGGGGGAGGCGGCGAAGGGGAAGTGGTAGGCCAGCAGCGGCCGGTCGGCGGCAGCCCGCGCGACCCGCTCGTAGTAGCGCCGCGGATCGGCCACCGCGGGCGGCGAGAGCACCAGGGCGGCGTCGGCGCCGGCGTCGAAGGCGCGCGTGGTGAGGTCGGCGGCCTGTGCGCCCGTGGGGGCGCCGGTCCCGGCGAGCACCGGCACGTCGGCCGGCACGGCCCCCCGGACGGCGCTGATCAGGGCGCTGCGCTCGTCGGCGGACAGCGACATGGCCTCCCCGGTCGTGCCGGCGACCAGGACCGAGCGCATGCCCAGACCGGTCAGCTGGGCCGCGAGGTCGGCGGTGGCGGCGGTGTCGAGGCGCCCGTCGTCGTCGAAGAGCGTGACGAGGGCGACGCCGACACCGGTGAACAGCGGGGGCATGAGGGTCCTCTCGGAGGTGGTGGGGGGAGGCCCCGGCTCAGCCGGCGACCGTGGCGGGGACGGCGGCCAGCTCCGGTGCCAGTTCCGACAGCAGCCGCAGGACGAGCTCCGCGCGGCGCACGCGCTCGCGGCCCAGGTTCTGGGCCAGCGCGCCGATGTGCCCGCCGACCGGGTAGATGTTGGGGGCGTTGCGCAGGCCGAGCTTCAGGTACACGGGGGCCGCCACGCGGACGACCTCGGGGACGTCGTAGAACCGGACGGCGCCGCCCTGGTCGTCGGGCACCTCGACGTACATGTCGATGGGCACCGTCGTCGCCGCCCGGATCTCGGCGATCTGCGCGACGGTCAGGTCCGTGGAGATGTTGAGGCTGGTCGCCCCGACCTCCTCGTACAGGGCGGCGGTCGGGCCGTTGGACAGCGGCATGAGCACCGACGTCTTCAGCACCAGGTCCTCGGGCATCCGGCCGTCGCCCTTCATCCGGCCCAGCAGCGCGAGGACGCCGAGGTCCCCGATCAGGAGGCTGCGGACGCCGAGCCGCACCGCGCGCTCGGCGTCGCAGAGCGAGGCGGCCACGGCCGCGTTCCCGCGGGCGGCGGCGCCGACGGCCGCCGACACCTTGCTCTGGCCGCCGATGTCCCAGGAGCTGCGCGGACCGAGGAACAGGTTGACCTCGACGTCGTGCTCGGCGCCGAGGGCGACCATCCGCTCGATCTCGGCGTCGGTCAGCATCATGACGCCGCTGCCCTGGGAGACGCGGTGCACCGGCACGCCCCGGCGGTCGGCCTCGTCCAGGACGGCCGCCATGACGTCGGGGCCCTCGCAGCTCGGGATCTCCACCCGGTAGCGCGAGCCGTCGGGGAACCGGCCGGCCGAGTCGGCGCCGTCGGTGAGCACCGGGTGCCCCAGTCCGGCACAGAGGCCGTTGATCCGTTCCAGGGTCATGACCGGCCCTCCGTGAGTGCGACCTCGGCCGTTCCGATGGTCGTCCGCGTCCCGTCCGCGCTCGCCGTCCAGACCTCCAGGGCGACGCGGTCGCCGTCCTGGCCGGTGACCCGGGCGCCACAGCTGACCGGCTCGTCGCGGAAGTCCATGCCCCGGTAGCTCACGTCCAGGACGGTGATCCGGCCCCGACCGGCGAACCACTCCTCGACCAGCCGGCCGAGCCAGGCGGTCTTGAGCAGCCCGTGCACCGCGAGCTCGCGGTGCCCGCGCTCGCGCGCGAACGGGATGTCGTAGTGCATCTCGTAGAAGTCGCCACTGGCGCCGGCGTACTGCACGAGGGTCCGCAGCGAGGCCGTCTCGATCCGGACGAGCTCCTCGGGCTGCTGATCGGGAGCGCTCATCGCCGCACCCGCGTCCCGACGTGGCGGACCGCCAGCGTCCCGTCCGGCAGCCGGAACTCGGTGACGAAGGTGAGCAGCGCGAGGGTGCCCGACCGCCCGCTCTTCTCCTCCACCCCGGTGAACGTGAGCTGCGAGGTGACCTCGTCGCCCAGCCGCAGCGGGCGGTGCACCTCGAACCGGTCGCCACCGTTGATCCAGCCCATGCCGTAGGCCAGCGCCTCCGGCATGGTCGGGGGCTCGGTGAGGAAGCAGGCGGTGATGGTGGCCGGCACGTCCGTGCCGTCCTCGTCCGCGCCGATGGCCCTGCGGTAGTCGCGGAGGTGGCGCCGCTCGACGACGTCGACGCGCTCCTCGGCGGTCCAGCCGATGGCCGCCTGCAGTGCCTGCAGCGGGGTGGCCCCCAGCGGGTCGGTGCCGGTGTCAGGCGTGTCCGTCACGCCGCATCGCCTCCTCTTCCTCCCGGTGGATCCGGGCGAACCACGCCCGCGACTCGGGCGAGTGACCCGGGGCGTCGTCCTCGATGCTCAGCAGGAACGTCCGCTGGCCGTGGTGGGCCAGCGTGTGCGCCATGCCGTCGACGTCCCCGGCCTCGACCAGCTCCATGAGCGGCCGGTGCCGGGCGGCGTCCTGGCGGGCGGTCTCGATCGCGGCACGGGCCCGGCGGTTCATGGCCATGCACATGCGCATCTGCAGCGACAGCGACCGGTAGACGTCCTCGAGCCGCCGGTGCCCGGCCAGTCCGACGATCGCCAGGTGGAAGGCGAAGCTGCTCGCCACCACCCGCGGGGCGCCCTCCTCCTCGGCAGCGGCCTCGAGGTCGGCGAACGCCCGCCGCAGGCGGTCCAGCCGCTCCTGCGACCGGACGGGGACCCCCAGCCGGACGGCGATCTGCTCGATCTCCTCGCGCAGCGACACGATCTCGTAGATGTCGTGCGGCGTGACCGGCGCGACGACGGCGCCCTTGCGGGGCGTCTGGACGATGAGGCCCTCCTGCTCGAGCACCCGCATCGCCTCGCGCAGCGGAGGGCGGCTCACCCCCAGCGCCTCGGTCAGCCGGTTCTCGACCACCCGGTCACCGGGCTTCAGGTCGCCGCTGAGGACCATCTCGCGGAGCGCCTCGGCGGCGAGGGCAGACATGCTCGGGGGCGCCGCGATGCGGCGCGCGGAGGACACGGGGTCCGGCACTGCGGTCACGGTGCTCCTCCCTTCCTGTGCCCGGGTGGGATCGCGGGGCTCCAGTGCCTCGGCGTCCTCCGGTGCCTCGATACCCGGTGTCGATCCGGCTTTCGTGGCGAATGCGGCTGTGAGGCTTGTCATAGGCGTCTGCCTTTTGTAGACAGTAGTCCACCGGCTGTGAGGTGCACCACCTCCGGCACCGCGAAATCTCGGAACGGAGGCTGCTGATGGCGGTCGAACCGACAGGCCCGCTGGCCGGCGTCACGGTGCTCGAGGTGGGCGCCTTCATGGCCGCCCCCTTCGCCACGATGCAGCTCGCCGACCTCGGGGCCCGGGTCCTCAAGATCGAGAACCCGACCGGCGGCGACCCGGTCCGGGCGACCGGCCCCTTCCTGGACGGCGAGAGCTCGCCGTTCGTCCGGCTCAACCGGAACAAGGAGTCGGTGGCCCTCGACCTGAAGTCCCCGGAGGGCAAGGAGGCGTTCCTGCGGCTGGCCGCGCGCGCCGACGTGCTGGTCGAGAACCTGCGGCCCGGTGCGATGCGCGGGCTCGGCTTCGGCTACGAGGCGATCCGCGAGGTCAACCCCCGGATCGTCTACGCCTCGGCGTCGGGCTGGGGCCAGGACGGCCCGCTGGCCGCCCTGCCCGGGCTGGACATCATGGCCCAGGCCCGCGGCGGACTGATGAGCATCACCGGGACCCCGGACGGTGACCCGGTCAAGATCGGCGTCCCGATCTGCGACCTGGTCTGCGCCCTGTACGTCGCCCTCGGGGTGACCGCCGCGCTCAAGGAGCGCGACCGTTCCGGCGAGGGCCAGTACCTGGACGTGTCCCTGCTGGAGAGCGGCGTCTCGTTCGCCATCTGGGAGGCCGGCAAGTACTTCGCCACCGGTGAGGTGGGGCGCCCCCTGGGCTCGGCGCACCAGAGCACGGCGCCCTACCAGGCGGTGCGGACCGCCGACGGCCACGTCACGGTCGGCGCCGTCACCCCGAAGACGTGGAAGGGGCTGTGCACGGCCCTGGGGCTCGAGGAGCTGCTCGACGACGAGCGCTACCAGGAGGCCTCCGCGCGGCACGGCCACCGCGACACCCTCATCCCGGCGATCGAGGCGGTCACCACCACCCGGACCACCGCCGAGGTCGTGGCCGCGCTCGACGAGGCGGGCGTGCCGTGCGCTCCGATCGCGGACTACGGCCAGGTCTTCACCGACGACCACCTGAACCGGCGCGGCTACTTCTGGGACGCCCCGCACCCGACCCTGGGTCCGGTCCGTCAGCTCGGGTCGCCCATGCGCCTCTCGCGCACCCCCGCCCGTCAGGACAGCGCCGGTCCCCGGCTGGGGACCGGGACCCGCGCGGCCCTCGAGTGGGCGGAGATCCCGCCCGCCGAGGTCGACGCGCTCATCGAGTCCGGGGTCGCCGCCGACCCGGCCCACACCTCGGCGCCGGCACCCGACGTCGCCCCCCTCCCCGCCGACGACCGACCCCTCTGAGGAGCCCGCGCATGACCAGCACACTCGAACCCGGTGTCCAGGGCGTCCTGGAGCGCACCGTCGAGGCCGAGCACTGCACCCGCCGCGGGAAGTACGACATCTTCTCCACGCCCAACCTCGTCCTGCTGCTGGAGGAGGCCGCGATCGAGGGCCTGGCCCCGCACCTCCGCGACGATCAGGCCAGCGTGGGCAGCAAGGTCGACGTCGCGCACATCGCCCCGACGCTGCGGGGTCAGACCGTGCGGGCGACCGCCACCGTGACCGAGGTCGACCGCCGCCGCGTCCTGTTCGACATCCGCGTCGAGGACGACGAGGAACTGATCGGCCACGGCACGCACGAGCGGTTCGTCGTCGACCTGCCCTCGTTCGAGGGCCGCCTTGCCGCCAAGGCCGAGCAGCTCCGGTGATCCCGCGCCACCCGATCCGCACCAACCGACGAGGAGTTCCCGTGAAGCGCACCCGTTCCGCCGTCCTGGCCACGACCTCGGTCCTGGCCCTGTCCCTAGCCGCCTGCGGCGGCGCCGAGTCCGGTGGCGGCTCGGCCGCCGGCGGGGGGGAGTTCACCCCGCGCGGCGACGTCACGATGATCGTGCCGTTCGGCGCCGGGGGCGGCAGCGACCTCGCCGGCCGCGCGACCGCCACCATGATCGAGGCGGCGAACGCGGACGTGAACGTCAACGTGGAGAACCGCGAGGGCGGCTCCGGTGCCGTCGGCTACTCGAACTTCCTCGGTCAGGCCGGCGACCCGGAGACCCTGCTCGCCACCGAGACGGCGCTGCTGGCCCTGCCGATCAGCGGGGACGTCGAGTTCGACTACACCGACTTCACGCCGATCATGAAGCTGGGTGACGACTTCACCCTCATGATCGTCGGTGCCGACAGCCCCTACCAGACCTGCACCGACGTGGTCGAGGCGGCGAAGACGGAGCGGATCACCGCAGGGATCAGCGGCATCACCGGCCTGGACAACATCGTCTTCACGCTCACCGAGCAGCAGGCCGGCGTCGAGTTCGACCGGGTGCCCTTCGAGTCCGGCGGCGAGCTGACCGCCGCGCTGCTCGGTGGCCAGATCGACATCGCCTCGCTCAACCCGGGCGAGATCATCGGTCAGCTGCAGGCCGGCGAGGTCAAGGCGCTGTGCGCGTACTCCGAGGAGCGCTACTCCGACTACGAGGAGCTGGCCGACATCCCGACGGCCGAAGAGCAGGGCATCGACGTCGCCTTCGCGCAGTTCCGGGGCGTGCTCGCGCCCGGCGGCATCGACGAGGCGGCCCGCCAGTTCTGGATCGAGACCATGCAGGCCGCGGTCGAGACCGACGAGTACCAGCAGTACATCGAGGAGAACTACCTGCAGGCCAACACGGCGGCCGGCGACGAGTTCGTCGAGTACCTCGAGGGCAACAACGAGCTGCTGACGCAGGTCCTGGGCGGATGACCACGCCACCGACCCGGCGCGGCATCGCGGTCGAGCAGGCCGTCGTGCACGGCCTGCTCGCCGCCCTCGGCCTCGGCGCCTTCGTCATGGCCCTGGACTACGGGCTCTTCCTCGAGGAGTCCCGCGTCGGGCCCGGCCTCGTGCCCGCCGTGGTCGGCGGCCTGATCGCGCTCATCGCCGGCTGGGAGCTGGTCACGACCCTGCGCGGTCACCGGACCCCGCACGACCGCGGGCTGGCGGAGGTCGTCGCCGCCACCGCCGTGGACGCCCCCTCGGGCGGTGCCTCGTCGGAGCGCGCCACCCCGGGGGGAGTCCCCGCCGGCGGATCCGGGTCCATGTCCCCGGACGGCGGCCCGGTGCAGATGCCCGGCCCCGGCCCAGGCCCCGGCCCGGGTCCGGACGACGTGGACATCTTCGGGCGCACGCCCGAGGAGCGGAGCCGGCAGCTGTGGACGGTCAGCGCCGCGCTGGTCGTGGCGGCCCTGCTGGTCCCGCTGCTCGGGCTGCTCGGGTCCCTCCTCGTCCTGTCGGTGTTCATCTCCGCGGTGGTGGAGAAGCGGGGCTGGCTGCCCTCCCTGGTCGTGTCGTTCCTGGCGGTCGCCGCCGTCTACGGCGTCTTCGTCGGGTTCCTGGGCGTGCCGCTGCCCACCGGGCTGATCGGCATCGGAGGCTGACGTGCTCGACAACCTGGTCCTCGGCTTCTCGACCGCGCTGAGCGTCGAGAACCTGCTCTGGTGCTTCGTCGGCGTGCTGGTCGGCACCGTCATCGGCGTCCTGCCGGGTCTCGGGTCGACCACCGGCGTGGCGGTGCTGCTGCCGCTGACGCTCTCCCTCGAGCCGGTGACCGGCCTGATCATGCTGGCGGGCATCTACTACGGCTCCCAGTACGGCGGGACCATCACCTCGGTCCTCATCTCCACGCCCGGTGAGGCGTCGAGCGTGGTCACCACGCTCGACGGCTACCAGATGGCGCGGCAGGGGCGGGCGGGTGCGGCGCTGTCCATCGCGGCGATCGGGTCCTTCGTCGCGGCGATCATCTCGCTGGCCCTGCTCGTGGCGCTGGCGCCGCCCTTCGCGGAGTTCGCGCTGGACTTCGGTCCGCCGGAGATGCTGGCCGTGATGATCCTCGGCCTCGCCACGATCATCAGCTTCGCCGGCGACAACCGGGTGCTCGGGTTGCTCATGGCGCTGGTCGGCCTCCTCATCGCGACCGTCGGCGTCGATCCCGGCAGCGGGACCTCCCGGTTCACCTTCGGGTCCATCTACCTGCTCAGCGGCATCCCGTTCGTCGAGGTCATGATCGGCCTGTTCGCGGTGGGCGAGGTGCTGTACCAGATCCGGCAGGGCGCCGCGGCGCCGATCCGCGCCGGGTTCCGGGAGCTGATGATCAGCCGCGAGGACCTCCGCCGCTCCGGCGGGCCGATCCTGCGCGGCAGCTTCCTCGGCTTCCTCTTCGGCATCCTGCCGGGCGCCGGCTCGACGCTGGCCTCCTTCATGGCCTACGGCATCGAGAAGCGGGTCTCCAAGCGGGGTAAGGAGTTCGGCACGGGTGCGATCGAGGGGGTGGCCGCCCCGGAGGCGGCCAACAACGCAGCGGCCAACGCCAACTTCGTGCCCACCCTGACGCTGGGCATCCCGGGCGGTGCGACCACGGCCGTCCTGCTGGGCGCGTTCATGATCTACGGCATCCAGCCGGGCCCGCTGCTGTTCGACGAGCAGCCGACCCTCGTCTGGGGCCTGCTGGCGTCCTTCTTCATCGGCAACGTGATCCTGCTGTTCCTCAACCTGCCGCTGGCCCCGGTGTTCGCCCAGCTCCTGCGGGTGCCCTACGGCTACATGTACCCGCTGATCCTGCTGACCAGCCTGGTCGGCGCGTACTCCATCACCAACGGCATGTACAGCGTCTGGGTGGTGCTGGTCTTCGGCATCATCGGCTACTTCATGAAGCGGCTGGACCTGCCGATGGCGCCGCTGGTCCTCGGCCTCGTGCTCGGCCCGCTGTTCGAGAAGGCGCTGGTCCAGACCTCGGCGATCGGTGACGGCAACCTGCTCATCGTCTTCACCCGCCCGCTGGCCCTGGCGGTCATGGCGATCGCCATCCTCCAGGTCGCCGCGCCGACCATCATGGCCCGGCTGCTGCGGCGCCGTGCCACTCCCCGTTCCCGGCGGTCCGACCCCGCCGACAGCACCCCGGAGGGCTCTTCCCGTGGATGAACCAGAGCTGCTCGTCACGCAGGACGGCGGTGTCCTGACCGTCACGTTCAACCGCCCCCGCCAGCGCAACGCGATGACCTGGGGGATGTACGAGGGCCTCTACGAGGCCTGCGAGAAGGCCGACGCCGACGACGACGTCCGGGTGCTCGTGCTGAAGGGGGCCGGCGACAAGGCGTTCGTGGCCGGTACGGACATCGGCCAGTTCGCCGACTTCCGCGAGGGCTCGGAGGGCGTCGCGTACGAGGAGAAGATCGCCCGGATCGTCAACCGGCTGGAGGACGTCGACGTCCCGACGGTCGCGGCGATCCGCGGGTTCTGCGTCGGTGGCGGCCTCGGCATCGCGTCGGTCTGCGACCTGCGGATCGCCACGCCCTCGGCCCGCTTCGGCATCCCCATCGCGCGGACCCTGGGCAACTGCCTGTCGATGAACAACTACTCGCTCCTGCTGAACCACCTGGGGCCGGCGCGGACGCTGGACATGCTCCTGCGGGCGCGGCTGTTCACCGGCGAGGAGGCCACCGCCGCCGGCTTCGTCGCCGAGCTGTGCGCCGAGGAGGACCTCGACACCGCCACGGACGCCGTCGTGACGACGTTGCTCGGGCACGCGCCGCTGAGCATGTGGGCGGCGAAGGAGGCGGTCCGCCGCATCCGCCGGGCCACCCTCCCCGACGGCGACGACATCGTCAGCCGGGTCTTCGCCAGCGAGGACTTCCACTCGGCGGTCGCCGCGTTCGCGACCAAGCAGCCCGTCGTCTGGCAGGGCCGGTGACGGATCCGTCCGGCTCGGGTCCACTGGCCGGGACCCTTGTCGTCGACCTGTCGCGGGCGCTGGCCGGGCCGCAGGCGTCGATGATGCTCGGCGACATGGGCGCCCGCGTCGTCGAGGTCGAGACACCCGGGTCCGGTGACGACTCCCGGTCGTGGGGGCCGCCGTTCGTCGGCCCCGAGGAGGACCCGGTGTCGACCTACTGCCTGTCGGCCGACCGCAACAAGGAGTCGCTCCAGCTGGACCTGAAGTCCGAGGCCGGGCGCCGGGAGGTGCCGCGCGCGGCGAGCAACCACCACCCGGCCATCGCGCCCTACGGCGCCTTCCGGGCGCGGGACGGGATCCTCCAGGTGGCCGTCGGCAACGACGCCCAGTGGCGCGCCGTGGCCGCCGTCCTGGACCTGGACGCCGCGGACCGGCGGTTCGCCACCGGGCGGGACCGGGTGGCGCACCGGCCGGAGCTGATCGCGGCCATGGAGGAACGCCTGGCCGCACGGCCGGCCGCCGAGTGGCTGGCCCGTCTCGCCGAGGCCGGCGTGCCCGCGGGCAGGGTGCGCACGCTGGACGAGGCCTACACGTGGGAGCAGACCCTCGGCCAGGGCCTGGTCGTCGACGTCGACCACCCCACGCTGGGTACCGTGCAGCTGCCCGGGCCGCCGCTGCGGCTGGAGACCCTGGCCGGTGCCCCGGCCGGACGGCAGGGGCACAGCGCGCCGCCGCTGCTCGGTCAGCACGACGAGGAGATCCTCGGCTGGCTCGAGGAGGGGAGCGACCGATGACCCACGTGGTCCGCTACGAGTCGGGTGGGGTCGTGCTCGTCGGCGTCCTCGGCGACGGTGCCGTGCGACCCGTACCGGGCGTGGGCTCGATGGCCGAGCTGCTGGGCGGGGACCTGGCCGGAGCCAGGTCCGCGGTCGAGGCCGCGGCCGGGGAGCCGGCCGTCCCGGTGGGCGAGGTCCGGCTGCTCCCGCCGGTCGACGGGCTGACCGAGGTCTGGGCGTCGGGCGTGACCTACGAGCGGTCGATGGACGCGCGCGTGGAGGAGAGCCAGGTCCAGGACGTCTACTCCCGGGTCTACGCCGCCGACCGGCCCGAGCTGTTCCTCAAGTCCGTCGCCTGGCGGGTGGTCACCGACGGCGAGCCGATCGCGGTCCGGCCCGACTCCGCCGTGACGGTGCCCGAGCCGGAGCTGGCCGCCGTCGTCACGGCGACCGCCGAGGTGTTCGGCTACACCGTCTGCGACGACGTCTCCTCCCGCGACATCGAGGGGGAGAACCCGCTCTACCTGCCCCAGGCCAAGATCTACGCCGGCAGCTGTGCCCTGGCCCCGGGGATCCGACCCGCGTGGGAGGTGCCCGACGCGTCGGCGCTGACCATCGACGTCCGCGTGACCCGCGCGGGCGCTCCGGTCTTCGCGGGGTCGACGTCGACCGCGCGGATGCACCGCTCGGTGGCCGATCTCGTCTCCCACCTCGTGGCCGCGCAGGACTTCCCGGCCGGGGCGGTGCTCTCCACCGGCACCGGGATCGTGCCGGACCTGGACTTCACGCTGCTCGAGGGGGACGAGGTGCAGGTGACCGTCGAGCACGTCGGGATCCTCACCAACCCCGTCGGCACGCTGGAGGCCGCGCGCACGGCGGCGGCGCGGCGCGTGCCGTCCGGACCGGTCCGGTGACGCCGACCGCGGTGCCGGCGCCGCGGTCGCGTCAGCGCCTCGGCCGGCCGACGCCCACCACGTACAGGACGAGCAGAGCGGCACCGGGGACCGACAGCCAGATCCACCACGGGTAGATGCCGCCGTCGCTGGTGACCGTCACCAGCCCCCAGACCACCAGGTTCACCGCGGCGATGCTCGCCCAGATGATCGTCAGCACCCGCATCGCGGTGCCGGCGTCGTCGTCGGAGAACCGCCGGCCCAGCGGCGGCGGGGACGGCGGCTCGGGCGGGGGCTCGGGCAGGTCGCGGGTGACCCGCGACAGCTCGCCGCGGGTGCGGGCGGCCCAGACCGACTGCACGCGGGTGTCGAACTCGTGCAGGTCGAGTTGGCCCGCCGCGACGGCGCGGCGCAGCTTCTCCTGGACGGCGGCCCGCTCGGGGTCCGACACGCGCAGCTCGTCGGGGTGCACCGGCTCGATCACGCGCCGATCGTGACACCGCGACCCCCTGATGCGGGCCGACCGGCGCGCGGTTCCCGGACCGGCTGGATGCCTGGTTCCCCGCACCTCCGTCTCTGAGTGCCACGGCACTCGGAGACGGAGGTGCGAAGGAGGACCAGGTCCGCCGGGCGGCGACGGCTCTCAGCCGGCAAGCGTTCGCAGGATCCGGGCCAGGGTGGCGCGGTCGGCGGCGTCCAGGCGGGCGAACAGGTCGCGGCTGTCGGCGGCGCGGGCGGCGGCGATCTCCTGCTGCACCCGTCGTCCCTCGTCGGTCGGGGTCAGGACCACCGCCCGCCGGTCGGTGGGGTCCGGCGTCCGCTCGACCAGCCGGCGGGCCTGCAGCGCGTCGGCGACCTCGGTGGCCGAGCGCGGGGCGATGTGCAGCGCCTCGGCCAGGTCGGACAGCCGCATGCCGGCCCGGTCGGTGACGACGTGCAGCGCGCGGGCGTGGTGCGGGGAGAGGTCCCAGGGCGCCAGCGTGTCCCGCCACCGCCGGCGCTGACCGCGGGCGGCCCGCATGAGCAGCTCGCCCAGCACCTCGGCGTCGTCGTCCGGCATGCCGGGAATCCTACCGGCGACCGTGCGGTTGCCTCATGGTGAGGTACCCTCAGCACCGAGGAGGTGGTCGCCATCGACGACACCGGAGGACCTGCCGGCGGACGCTCCGGGCGCACCGTCGACCCGGCCGACCGCGCCCAGCTCGAGCGCAGCCCGGTGCCGCTGCGCCGGGTGACCGCGCTGTTCGCCCCGTTCCGCTGGCAGGTCGCCACGGTCGTGGTGCTCATCGTCGCCTCGTCCCTGGTGGCGCTGGCGACGCCGTTCCTCGTCCGGCTGGTCATCGACGAGGCACTGCCCCGGCAGGACGTGCGCCTGCTGGCCTGGGCCGTCCTCGGCATGCTCGCCGTCGCCGCCACCACCGCCGTCCTCGGCGTGGTGCAGACCTGGCTGTCGACGACGGTCGGCCAGCGGGTCATGCACGGCCTGCGGACGTCGGTCTTCAGTCACCTGCAACGGCAGTCGCTCGGCTTCTTCACCCGCACGCGGGGCGGGGAGGTGCAGTCCCGGCTCACCCACGACATCTCCGGGATGCAGTCGGTGGTGACCTCGACGGCGACGTCGCTGGCGTCCAACGCCACCACGGTCGTCGGCACGGTCGGGGCGATGGTCGTGCTGTCCTGGCGGCTGTCCCTGCTCTCGCTGCTCGTCCTGCCCCCCGCGGTGCTGCTGACCCGCAAGGTGGCGCGGATGCGCCGCACGGTCACCGCGCAACGCCAGCGGCACCTGGCCGACATGCACGCGCAGGTGGAGGAGGGGCTCTCCGTCAGCGGCGTGCTGCTGGGCAAGACCCTCGGCGCCGGGCCCGCCCAGTCCCGCCGCTTCGCCGACACGTCGGCCGACCTCGTCGGCCTCGAGGTGCGCGCGCAGCTGGCCGGGCGGTGGCGGATGGCCACGATGAGCATCGTCTTCGCCGGCATCCCGGCGCTGATCTACCTGGCCGCAGGGCTGCCGGCGACCTCCGGCGGGATGACGATCGGCACGCTGGTCGCCTTCACCGCGCTGCAGGGCACGCTGTTCCGCCCGCTGATGGGCCTGCTGGACGTCGGCGTGCAGGTCACCGCCTCGATGGCGCTGTTCAGCCGGGTGTTCGAGTACCTCGACCTGCCGGTGGAGGTCGACGACCCGGCCGACCCGGTGCCGCTGGACCCGGCGGACGTGCGCGGCGAGGTGCGGCTGGAGGGCGTGTCGTTCACCCACCCCGACGGCCACCGGCCGGCGCTGGACGGCGTCGACCTCGCCGTCCCCGCCGGGACGACGCTGGCGCTGGTGGGCGAGACCGGCGCGGGCAAGAGCACGCTGGCCTCGCTGGTCGCCCGCCTGGCCGACCCGACCGCCGGCCGGGTCACCGTCGACGGCATCGACCTGCGCGACCTCTCGCTGGCCACGCTGTCGCAGGTGGTGGGCGTGGTCGCCCAGGAGACCTACCTGCTGCACACGACGGTGCGGGAGAACCTGCGGCACGCCCGGCCCGACGCGACCGACGCCGAGATCGAGGACGCCGCCCGCCGCGCCCAGATCCACCAGGCCATCGCCGCGCTCCCCGACGGCTACGACACCGTCGTCGGCGCCCGCGGGCACCGCTTCTCCGGCGGGGAGAAGCAGCGGCTGGCCATCGCCCGCACGCTGCTGCGCGACCCGCGGGTGCTGGTGCTCGACGAGGCCACCAGCGCGCTGGACACCGGCACCGAGCGGGCGGTGCAGGCCGCGCTCGACGAGGCCAGCCGGGGCCGGACGACGATCACCATCGCCCACCGGCTGTCCACCGTGCGGCACGCCGACCGGATCGCCGTCCTCGACGCCGGCCGGGTGGCCGAGAGCGGCACGCACGACGAGCTGGTCGCCCGCGGCGGCCGGTACGCCGCGCTGGTGACCGCCGGCGACCGGGACGTGGCGGTGGCGGCCTAGGTCAGAGCCTCGGCTCCCACAGGCCGTCCAGCGCGGGGAAGACGGCGAACAGCAGCAGCGCCGCCACGGCGAGGACGAGCACGAGCGCCGTCGTCACCCGCACCGCGAGCGGGCCGGGCAGGTGGCGCCAGATCCACGGGTACACGGCTCAGACCTCCTCGAGGGCCGCGGGGCCGTCCGGGACCACGTCCTTGCCGACCGACGTCTCCAGCTCCCCGTGGACGACCAGCCGCTCGCGGGTGGAGAACTTCGGGTGGCAGGTGGTCATGGTCAGGAAGGCGCCGGTCGTCCCGCCGTTCGCCGCCCCGCCGGGCGTGGGCGCGACGACGCTGCTCTCGCTCGGGTCGACGACGGTCGTCGTCGTCACCCGGTAGACGTGCCAGGCGTCCACGGTCTCCACGACGACGGGGTCCCCCGGCGCCAGGACGTCCAGGGCGAGGAACGGGCTGCCGCGGCCGACCCGGTGGCCGGCCATCGCGAAGTTGCCCTGCTCGCCGGGCAGCGCCGAGCCGACGTAGTGGCCGGGGCCGTCCTCGAGCTCGTCGGGGTCGGTCCCCTCGACCACCGCCCGGGTCCAGTCCTCGCCGAAGCGCGGGACGTGGACGAAGGCGAAGGCCTGGCCGAAGTCGGGCTCTCCGTCGGGCGCACCCGCCGCCCAGTCCTCGCGGAGCTCCTCGGCCACCTGGTCCTGCGCCCGGTCGCTCCACAGGTCGGTGACCCACACCTCGTGGACCACGAACAGCAGCAGCACCGCGCCGGCGGTGACCGCGAGCTCGGAGAGCCCGCGGACGATCGTGCGGATCATCGGTCCCCCTGACCGAGGGCGTCCCGCCCGCCGGGTGCCGGCGGGCGGGACGCGACGAGCGACGGTCAGGACGCGGAGCCGGCCTTGCGGCGACGGCTCGCGACCAGCCCGGCGCCACCACCGGCGAGGACCAGACCGCCGATCGCGGCCAGGCCGAGGACGTCGGCGCCGGTGTCGGGCAGCGGGGTGCCGTACTCGGTCGGCTCGGCCGGGTCGGTCGGGTCGCCCGGGTCGGTCGCGGGGACGACGACCTGGCGGGTGGCGGTGGTCGAGGCACCGTCGTCGTCGGTGACGGTCAGCGTGACGGTGTAGGTGCCGGGGGCGGCGTACTCGTGCACCACCTGCGCGCCCGCGGCGGGCGCGGAGCCGTCACCGAAGCTCCACGCGAAACCGGTGACCTCGCCGTCGCTGTCGGTCGACCCGGCCGCGGAGAAGGTGAAGGTCGCGCCGGTGTTGGTGGCCGTGACGGCCGCGATCGGCGCCTGGTTGGCCGGGTCGCCACCGGGGTCGCCACCCGGGTTGTCGCCGGGGTCGCCGCCCGGGTCGGTGCTCGAACCGGAGCCGAACCGGAACTCGTTGCAGCCGAAGGTCAGGCCGTGGACCACCACGTCGGCGCCCGGCTGGTAGAGGAGCTGGAAGCCGAGGCTGGTCACCGTCGCGTCGGGGTAGGCGGCGCTGATCTCGACGAGGGTGGCCTCCTCGCTGCTCTCGGAGTCGAGCCCGGCCAGCGGGCCCAGCGCGCTCCACCAGAGGTCGGTCGGCTCGCCGGCCTCCGGCTCCCAGTACACGAGGATGGCCTGGGCGGGATCGTCGTTCGCCGGCCCGTCGAGGTCGACGTACAGCTCGTACGTCGGGTGGTTGGTGAGGGGCTGGCCCGGGGCGAGCGTGGTGTCGAGGTCGACGTTCGACTGCGCCGTCGCGTCGGCCAGCGGGATCTCGAGCCCGTCCATGAAGTACGAGGCGTAGGCGGCGCTCTGCGGGTCGTCCTCGGCCGACGGCATCGTGAGGCGCAGCCCGTCCGTCCGCATCTCCGCGGTCGCCCCGTCACCCACGCCGGTGAGCGCCCCGGCGAAGGCCGCCTCGAGCCCGGCCAGGTCGAGCGGGGTGACCCCGCAGCCGCTCGCCGAGGCGAGCCCCGGTGCGACGGTGCCGAGCACCGCGAACGTGCCGAGGCTCAGGGCCCCCGTGGTCAGCAGGCTGGTGGTGCGCTTCATGACAACCCCCGTTGTCCGGTGGACGTGCGGGGGCGGATGAGCCCGGCCCCCGTCGAACTGGACCGACACTGACCGCCGGGGCCGGGGGAGGTCACCCCCCGTTTCCACCGGACGACGCCCCCCAGGCCTGGGGGACGTCCGTCGCGCCGTCACACACCGTCACCGCGATAGGTGCTCTCCGGCGTCGGAGCCCCCCCAGGTCCGGGGGTTGCCCGCGACGCCGATGAGCACCGGGCCCGCGGACCGTCCAACGAGCAGGGCCGCCGTCCGGGGTGGCCGGAAACCGAGGAGGACCATCGTGCGACCGCTCGTCGTCACCGAGTTCACGACGCTCGACGGGGTCGTGCAGGCCCCGGGCGGCCCCGACGAGGACACCTCCGGCGGCTTCGCGCACGGCGGCTGGCTGGTGCCCTTCTTCGACGACACCCTCGGGGCGCAGATCGACGCCTGGTTCGCCGGCGTCGAGGACTTCCTGCTCGGTCGCGGGACCTACGAGATCTTCGCCGCGGCCTGGCCCCGGACGCCGACCGAGGACGACCCGGTCGCCGAGGCGCTGAACACCCGCACCAAGCACGTCGCCTCCCGCACGCTGACCTCGCTCGACTGGTCCGGCGCGCGGCTGCTGGAGGGGGACGTCGTCGACGCGGTGCGCGCCCTCACGGCCGAGGACGGCGGGGAGCTGCAGGTGCACGGCTCGCCCGGCCTGGTGCAGACGCTGCTGCGCGCCGACCTGGTCGACGAGCTGCGCCTGGTCGTGGCGCCGGTGGTGGTCGGGGAGGGCAAGCGGCTGTTCGGCGGCGGTGCGATCCCGCGGTCGTGGCAGCTGACCGCGTCCTCGGCGACGCCGACCGGCGTGCTGCTGTGCACCTACCGCCGGGGCGGCGAGGTGCAGACCGGCGCGATGGGCGCCGAGTACGAGGACACCGTCAGCGGTTGACGGCGGGCAGCGCGTCGACCGCGGGCCGCGGCACCGGCAGGGCCAGCGCCTCGGGCGGGCCCGGCCGGCCGAAGTACCAGCCCTGGCCGGAGTCGACGCCCAGCGCCCGCAGCGCCGTCGCGTCCTCGGCGGTCTCCACGCCCTCGGCGACCACCCGGGCGCCGGAGCCGTGCGCGAACGTGGTCAGCGAGCCGACCAGCGTGGCGAGCACCCGGTCGGTGGCCACCCCGGCGGCGATGCTGCGGTCGAGCTTGAGGACGTCCGGGGCGGTGACCACGATGTGCCGCAGGCTGGAGAAGCCGGCGCCGACGTCGTCGATCGCCAGCCGCAGTCCGGCGGCCCGGAACGGGGCCAGGGCGGCGGACAGGCGGTCGTAGTCCTCCACGGCGTCGTGCTCGGTGAGCTCCAGGACGACGCGGTCCAGCGGCATCAGGTGCAGCAGCTCGGCGCACTCCGGGGTGAGCACCGTGGCGGGGGAGGCGTTCATCGCCACGTAGCCGCCCACCCGGTCGAGGTGCTCGGCGGCCCGGGCCAGGGCCTGCAGCTCCAGGGCGTCGCCCAGGCCGACGCTGTGCGCCTCGGCGAAGACGACGTCGGGGGTGCGGGCCCAGTCGGCCGGGAAGCGGGACAGCGCCTCGGCGCCGACGCGGGTTCCCGTCGCCAGGTCGACGATGGGCTGCAGCAGGACGACCGGGCCGCCGGCGGCGACGACCGGGTCGAGCCGGCCCTCGATCTCGGCGCGCCGCTGCTGGGCGCGGACCTCGGGCTCGACGATCACCGCGGCCGCGGAGGCCAGCACCTTCACCAGCGCCAGATCGCGCTTGCCGAGCTCCTTGTCCGAGCGGAGGCCGAACGCGCAGAAGGTGCCGTAGAGGCTGCCGTCGGACAGGTGCACGGGCGTGGAGACGTAGCTGCGGATGCGCGGGATGCGGGCCGAGGGCAGCGCCATCGCCGCGGGGAACCGCTTCACGTCGGGCATGACCGCGGGCAGCCTGCCGTCGAGGATCGCCTGGCAGAACGAGGTGTCCTGGCGCACCTTGGCGCCCTCCTGGACCAGCACCGGCACCGAGGTCTCGACGACCTCCAGGTGCTGCGTGGTGCCGTCCATGCGGCTGAGGAAGGCGACGCTCAGGTCCAGCGACTCCTTCGCGGTCACCAGCAGGTCGGCGATCTGCTGGTCGGTGGCCGAGCGCTTGCTGCGCATGAGCTGCCTCCTCTCCCTCTCCCACCCTGGTCGGCCGGTGCGCGACGGAGCTGTAGCGGCTCCGGCCCGGGTCATCCCTGCGGGGGAGGGCCCGGCCGGGAAGGACGGCGCGGCGCCGGTGGTTGCGCAGGGCAACACCAGCTGAGAGGTCCCGAGAGCACATGAGCATCCCGTTGTCCGTCCTCGACCTGGCGCCGATCGCGAAGGGCCAGACGCCGGGCGAGAGCATCGCGGCCAGCGTCGCGCTGGCCCAGCGCGCGGAGCAGTCCGGCTACCGCCGCGTCTGGTACGCCGAGCACCACAACATGCCGACGATCGCCTCGTCGGCGACCAGCGTGCTGATCGCGCACGTCGGCGCGCACACCTCGTCGATCCGCCTCGGCGCCGGCGGCGTCATGCTCCCCAACCACTCGCCGCTGACCATCGCCGAGCAGTTCGGCACCCTCGAGGCGGTGCACCCGGGCCGGATCGACCTGGGGCTGGGCCGGGCGCCGGGCTCGGACCAGAACACGATGTACGCGCTGCGCCGCGACCCGCGCTCGGCCGACCGCTTCCCGCAGGACGTGCTCGAGCTGCAGGGCTACCTGACCGGCGAGACCCGGGTGCCCGGCGTCGACGCCGTCCCCGGGAAGGGCTCGGGCGTCCCGCTGTACATCCTGGGCTCGTCGATGTTCGGCGCGACGCTCGCCGCCGCGCTGGGCCTGCCGTACGCGTTCGCCTCGCACTTCGCGCCGGCGATGCTGAAGCCCGCGGTGGAGGCCTACCGGCGCGAGTTCGAGCCGTCGGCGCAGCTCGACCGCCCGTACGTCATCGCCGGGGTCAACGCGGTGGCGGCCGACAGCCGCGAGGCCGCGGAGGCCGCGTACGCCGCGGTCCGCCGCCGGCTCGCCGTGGGCCTGTTCGGCCGCGGCAGGGAGCTGTCGGACGACGAGGCGCAGCTGCTGCTCGACGGCGGGGCCGGGCTGCACGTCGACACGATGCTGACCCACACCGCCGTCGGCACCCCGGCCGAGGTGCGCGAGTACCTGACCGGCTTCGCGCGCGAGGCCGACGCCGACGAGCTGATCGTCGCCCACCAGTTCCCCGGGGTGGAGGGCCGGCTGCGCTCGGTCGAGCTGACCGCCGAGGCGATGCAGACCGTCGCCGCCTGAACGGGCGTCCCCGTGCTCCGACGGCGCTGCTGCAGCCGCGGAGCACGGGGAACGCCCGCACTGCGGGTGCGTCAGTACCAGTTGTTGGCCTGGTGGAAGTCCCAGGCGGCACAGGCACTGCCGTACCGGTTCTCGATGTAGACCAGGCCGGCGTCGATCTGCTCGAACGCGTCCGACGTCTTGGCGATGCCGGTCCCGGCCCAGGTCCCGTTCAGGAACTGCGCGATGCCGTACGCCGTGCTCGTCGGGTTCTGCGCGGTCGGGGTCCAGTTGCTCTCGGCCTCCCAGAGCGCGTCGAGGCAGTCGAACTGGGTGGCGTTGCCCACCTTGGCCGCCGCGTAGTCCTTGTAGGCCTGCTTCCCGGTACCGGTGGGTGCGGGCCCCGGTGCCGGTGCGGGTGCGGGTGCCGGAGCGGGTGCGGGAGCCGGAGCCGGAGCCGGAGCCGGGGCCGGCGCGGGAGCCGGCGCCGCCTCGGCCGCGCCGTCGTCCCACCGGGGACGGTCACCGTCGCCCCCTCGCTGGCCGTCCCAGCTGGAGGACGGGCCACCTCTGCGGGGCTCGTCGGCCTGGGCGACCGCCTGCCCGGCGAAGGTGAGCGTGAGCGTCATGGCGCCCACGGCGGTCAGCAGGTGCAGGGTGCGGCGGGTGGTCTGGCTGGGTGCGTGCATCGGGCAGTCTCCTGGTTCTGGCTCGCGGAGGCGCGCGTCGACGACCGACGGCGCGCCGGTGGCGGGTCGTACGGGATGGGCTGCGGCACGAGGGCCTGGACGGGCAGGGTCGGCAGCCGGGCGTGCGGCACCGGCCGGACGACGGGCTCGGTCCGGCAGGCTCCCGTCGGAGGACGGGGCAGGCGCCGTGCGACGGCTGGTTCCTGGTGGCGGACAGGCGGGAGCGCGACGGTCCCAGGCCTGTGGGCGCGGGGCGCTGAGGCCCCGGGCGCGGTGGTGCTCCGTTCTCCCCGGGCCGCCTACCAGGTGAGCTGACGGGTTCGGGCTGGGAGTGCCCTACCCGCCCCCGGAGGTGTCCGGGGGCGGGACTCACCCCGGTGGTGCAGGTGGGTCCCCGGCTCGCGCCCACGGGGTGGGTGCGACTCGGCGGCATCCGGCGCGGCCTCCCCGGTCGGGGAGGAGTCGACCGGCCGGACGCAGCGACCGTAGGGCCGTGACCGTTTCGTGACAACGGCCGGGCGCCGACTCGTCAGAACTGGTCGGCGACGCGCCGACGACACGCCGGGAACGGGATCCGGGCAGGTGGACGCACCCCCGGGGCGAGGCCCCGGGGGGTGCGGCGGCCGCGGTCAGTTCGCCGTGGTGACGGCGTGGTAATCGTCGGTGTAGTGCGGTGTGGCCGCGAGTCCCTGCAGGCCGAGCAGGTTGCCGAAGGGGTCGACGACGACCGCGGTGACGAACGGCCCGTGCGCTGTGGCCGGCGTGTACTCCTGCGCGCCCATCGCCTTGAGGCGCGCGAGGGTGGCCGCCACGTCGTCGACGCGCCAGTGCACGATCGCGCCGCCCGTCCCGGCCGCCCTGCCCGCGGGGGCCCGGGTGCCGTCCGCGAGGGCCAGCTCGCCCTGGTGGTCACCGATGGCGAACTTGGCGTAGATGACGCGCCCACCCGGCCCGGGCCGGGTGAAGACGGGCGCGTGGCCCAGGAACTCGGTGTACCAGGCCGTGGCCGCGGCCACGTCGTCCACCAGGAAGATGAGCGTCGAGAACCCTCGCAGGCTCATCGTCAGGCCTCGGGCTGCCAGTCCGGAGCCGTCCAGCGGTGGAACACCCGGGCCACCGAGTCGCGCGGGCTCTGCCACGTCTCCGGGCGGTACGGGCTGACGTAGGGCGACAGATCCGCCATGACCTTGGCGAAGGCCGGCCGCATCGACTCGTGGTTCTCCCGCACGGCCGCGGCCTTGACCCGGTCCTGCTCGAGGAGGTGCACGAACACGTCCTCCATCGAGTACAGCCACCGGCCGGTGACGCCGGTCTCCGTCGGCAGCCCACCCGCGTCGGACTCGGCGAACACCCGGGCGATGTCCTCCTCGCTGCCCGGCCGCATCCGCTGGACGATGACGGTCATCTCCCGGTCGGGGGAGACCTCGCCCTCGGGCACCCACGTGTAGAAGTGCTTCGCCACCGAGTGCGACGGGTTCTGCCAGTAGCTGGGGTAGGGCGTCACGTAGGGGGCGATGGCCTCGGCGATGGCCTGGAACGCCGGCAGGCCGCGGCGCTGGCCGGAGACCTCCGGGTCCTCCTTGCGCTCGATGACGTGCAGGTACAGGCCCTCGTACGACAGCAGGGCCCGGCCGACGACGCCGAGGTCCTGCGGCCGGGTGGTCCGGTCGTAGTAGGCGAACACCGGCCCGACCTTGTCCTCGCTACCGGGGACCATCCGGCAGACGATGACGTTGCGGAACGGGCGCCAGGTGCCCGAGTACCAGGTCGCGGGCGCCGAGGCGGTGTTCGCGAACTCGACGGTGTCGTTCGCCCAGGGCGGTTCCGTGGGGGTCGTCGAGGCGTCGGCCGCGGGGTCGGCCGAGGGGGTGGCCGGGGGTGTCGTCTGTGTCATCGGGGGCCTCCTGAGGTGGGAGTGGGGGTGAAGCGGAGCGGCAGCTCGAGCAGCCCGCGGAAGGCCGAGGCCGCAGGGAGCCACTGCAGCTCCTCGACGGGGACGTCGAGGCGCAGGTCGGGCAGGCGGACGAGGATCCGCCGCAGTGCGGTCGTGGCCTCCAGCCGGGCGAGGGCGGTGCCCAGGCAGTAGTGGACGCCGTGGCCGAAGGCCATGTGCGGGGTGTCGCCGCGGGTGAGGTCGAGCGCGTCGGGGTCCGCGACCAGCTCCGGGTCGTGGTTGGCCGAGCTGAGCACGATCGTGACGATCGACCCCGCCGGGATGGGCACGCCGCCGATCTCGAGGTCCTCGGTGGCGAACCGGAAGCTGGACACCGGCACCGACCCGTCGAAGCGCAGCAGCTCCTCCACGGCGTCGGGCACCAGGTCCGGGTCCGCCAGCAGCTTGGCCAGCTCCTCGGGGTGGGTCAGCAGCGCGACCACGGCGTTGCCCAGGAAGTCCGAGGTGGTCTGGTAGCCGGCGAACAGCAGCAGGAAGCAGGTGGACACCAGCTCCGCCTCCGACAGCCGGCCGTCCCCGTCGCGGGCGGTGATCAGGGCGCTGACCAGGTCGTCGCCGGGCTCGCGCCGCTTGGTCGCCACCAGGCCGGTGAAGTAGGCGTGCAGCCGCTGCTGGGCCTCGCCGATCGCGGCCCGGTCCTCCTGGGGGCTGCGCCCGCCGGTGCCGACGGTCCGGATGACCTGGGTGCCGGCCAGGATCTCCTCGTGGTCGGCCTCGGGGATGCCGAGCAGGTCGCCGATGACCGCCAGCGGCAGCCGCAGGGCGAAGTCGTCGACGAAGTCGGTCTCCCCGCGCGGCGCCATCCGGTCCAGCAGGCCCTCGACGATCTCCTCCACCCGGGGCCGCATCGCCTCGATGCGCCGCGGGGTGAACGCCTGCGTCACCAGGCGTCGCAGCCGGCTGTGCTCCGGCGGGTCGGAGTTGAGCATGTTGGTGTTGATCTGCCGCGCCTTCTCGCCGAACACCGCCAGGTAGGTGTCCCCGGCGCGGTACAGGTCCTTGGACAGCCGCGGGTCCGACAGCGCCTGCCGGGCGTCGTCGTAGCGGGTGACCAGGAACGAGTCGAAGCGCGGCGTCCGCACCTTGACCACCGGCCGCTCGGCGCGCAGCCGGGCGTAGACCGGGTAGGGGTCGGCTCGGAACTCCGGCGTGTAGATCTCCCCGCCGGGGACGACGTCGTCGTTCGTCCCGGGACCTGCGGGTGCGGTCTGCGTCATGGGGTCTCCCTCGGGTGGGGGTGGTCGTGGGGGTGGAGTCCGGTCACTGCGCGAAGACCCCGGCCAGGTGGTCGAGGAGGGCGTCCTCGTCCAGCGGGCGGCTGCGGAAGCCGACGTGACCGTCGGGACGGACCAGGTAGGCCGCCGTCCCCGCGCCCGCGGTGCCGTAGGCGGCGGCGAAGGTGCCCTCGGCGTCGCGGACGACGGGCAGGTCGACGAGGAGCGGCACCCGGGCGTCGGGGGCGGCGAGGAGGTAGGCCCCCACCTCGCCGCGGGTCTGCTGCCGCACGGCGACGGCCAGCTTCTCCAGGTCCGACACCTGCTCCTCCGACGCGGTGGCGTCGGCGTGCAGCAGCAGCGTGGAGCGGGTGCCGCGGGTGAGGTCGAACAGCCGCAGCGGGTGGGCCACGCCGAAGCGCCGCAGGCCCTGCACGTCCGGCGCCCGGTGCCCGGGCTCCGGCCCGGCGGTGAACCCGGGCGTCTGCCCGACCAGCGGGCTGCCGGCGTAGTTCATCGTCATCTGCATCTCGAGCAGGAACTGGGCCTTCTCGTCCGCCATGTCCATCTCGTCGGTGAAGGCGATGGACACGGCCCGGTCCACGATCATCTTGCCGGCGGGACGGCGCTCGGCGTCGTAGCTGTCCAGCAGGCCGGGCGCGGCCTCCCCCCGGACGGCGAGGGCGAGCTTCCAGCCGAGGTTCCAGGCGTCCTGGATGCCGGTGTTCATCCCCTGCCCACCGGCCGGCGGGTGCAGGTGCGCGGCGTCGCCGGCGACGAAGACCCGCCCCTCGCGGTAGCGGTCGACGATGCCGTGCTTGATCCGGAAGATCGACGACCAGCGCAGGTTGCTCGCCGTCGTCCCGGGCGGGCCGAGGTCGTCGATCGCGGCCTGCATGTCGGCCAGCGTCGGCGGCTCGTACTCCTGCCAGAACCCGGCCGGGACCACGCCGGAGCCGACCGCGTCCTGCCACCGCTGGGGGGCCAGGGTCGCGATCCGGTAGCGGTTGCGGCCCTTGAGCGGCACGCAGACGAGCATCCCGGTGAAGTCGTCGCCGTTCTCGATGCGCACGAAGCGCACCAGGTGCCCGGCCGGCAGGTCCCAGTCGACGTCGACGTCCCCGAGCATGAACAGCTGCGGGAACATGGACAGCCCGCCCTCGAAGTGGAGCCCCAGCCCGGACCGGACGGCGCTGTGCGCCCCGTCGCAGCCGACCAGGTACTGCGCCCGGGTGGTCTCGACCTCGCCCGGGGCGTGCCGCAGCTGCGCGGTGACGCCGTCGTCGTCCTGGGTGAAGGCGACCAGCTCGACCCCGCGCTCGACGACCACCCCGAGGGAGGCCAGCTTGGCGCCGAGGATGCGCTCGGTGTCGTACTGCGGCAGCCCGAGGTGGGCGTAGGGCAGCTCGTCGAGGCCGGCCCAGTCGACCTGGTGGGTCTGCTCGCCGTTGACGAACACCGTCTGGCCGTACAGCCAGATCCCGGCGTCCATCGCCTCGGTGACGATGCCCTGGTCCTCCCAGATCTCCATCGTCCGGCAGTGGATGCCGATCGCCTTGTCCGCCTGGGTGGACGCCTGGGGGCGCTTGTCCACGACGCGCACGGCGACGCCGCGGCGGGCCAGCTCGATCGCGTGGGTCAGGCCGGCCGGGCCGGCGCCGACGACGAGCACCTCGACCGCCCGCCCGGCGGTGCGGGAGGCGTCCGCGAGGTCGGCCGGGTCCGGCAGCGCCGCCGCGGCGGGTGCGTGCCCGTCGTCCGGCTTCTCGACGAACTCCTGCACGCTGGCGCTCGGCACCGTGCTGGCGGGGAGCGGAGCGGCGCGGTCCGGCTCGGCGTCGGCGGACAGCAGCACCGGCTGCCCGGCCACCGCCTCCAGGTCCGGCTCCGGCGTCACGGGCACCCCGTCGGGCACGACGGCGTCGACGGCGGCCGGCTGCTGGGCGGGCCCGGCCTCGGCCGCTTCCGCCGGCGGCACCGGTCGCACGCGCAGCGCGAAGACCCTGCGGTCCTCGCCCCTCGCCAGCCAGCGGCCCAGCGGACCGGCGGACCAGTTCGCCGGCTCCGCCGTCCAGTCGGTGAAGTGCTGCTCGGAGTCCCACTCGGCGACGACGTGGTAGCGCCGCCCGTCGGGCTCGCGCAGCAGCTCCTCGCGGGCGTGGCCGGGGGCGCTGCGGGCGAGCTGCGCGGCGGCGAGGTAGGCGAGCTCGAAGGCCTCCTGCTCCCAGGGCTCGACGGCGACGGCGGAGTCGACGCGCACCCGCGCCACCTCGACGTCCCCGCCGGGCGAGAGCAGCGGCGGGAAGTCGGTGTCCGCGTCGGGCCGCCGGCGGATCTCCAGCACCTCCCGCCGGAACTCCACCGAGTGCCACCGGGCCAGCGGCGCGCCGGCCGCCATGTGGGAGGGGTCCTCGACCCACTGCACGAAGTCGTCCTCGGACTCCCACTCCGCGAAGATGTGGTAACGCAGGCCGGCGGCATCCCGCAGCAGCTCCTCGCGCACGTACCCGCGCGAGTCCCCGATCCGTTCGGTGACCGTCGTGTACGCGCGCTCGAAGGCCACCTGCTCGCCCGGCTTGACGCTGGTGGAGAAGTCGATGCGCACCGGACGGGGCCGATCGGCGTCCACCGTCGCCAGCACGGTGAAGGTCGAGCGGGTGGCGTCCTCGCGCAGGTCGCGCAACGCCTCGGGAAGCGTCTCCCGGGCCTCGCTGCGCCCGAAGGCGTCCACCGACGCCCGGTCGGTCCAGTCGCTGACGATGGCGAACCAGCGCGGATCGCCCTCGTCGCGCATCAGCTCCTGGCGCAGGTTGCCCGGCACCCGGCTGATCTCCGCGGCGGCCCGGCGCCAGGCGGCCTCGAACTCCGCCTCGCAGCCCTCCCGCGCGCGCATCCGCAGGAGGGTCCGCACCGCGGCCCGGCCGCCGTTCCCGTGCACCGCCGTCATGCCGTCCCCTGCCCACCCGGGACGACGGCCAGCACCTCGTAGGTGTTGCGGGCCGCGTCCTCGCGGAGGTCGCGCAACGCCTCGGTGAGCGTCTCGCGGGCGCTGCTGCGACCGAACTCGTCGACCGCGGCCCGGTCGGTCCAGTCGCTGGTGATCAGGAAGGTGCGGGGGTCGTCGGCGTCGCGGATGAGCTCCTGGCGCAGGTTGCCCGGCACCCGGCTGATCTCCGCGGCGGCCCGGCGCCAGGCGGCCTCGAACTCCGCCTCGCAGCCCTCCCGGGTGCGCATCCGCAGGACGGTGCGCACCCCCGTCGACGGGGCGGTCGTCATCCCGGCTCCTCCTCCCGGTACCGGCGCAGGACGAGGGCGCTGTTGAAGCCCCCGAAGCCCCGGGCGAGGACGACGACGACGTCGAGGTCGCGCTCCCGGTTCTCGCGCACCAGGTCCAGCCCGTACTCCGCCACCGGCCGGTCGACGTTGCCGGTGGCGGGCACCACCCCGTCGCGCATGGCGAGCAGGGCGGTCGCCACGTTGAGCGCCGACCCGCCGGCCATCAGCCGCCCGGTCCAGCTCGACGGCGCCGTCACCGGCACGCCGCGCTCGCCGAACACCGCCGTGATCGCCTGCGCCTCCAGGGCGTCGAGCTCGGGGACGCCCGCGCCGTCGGCGACCACCATGCCCACCTCGTCGGGCGCCACGCCGGCGTCGGCCAGCGCGAGCCGGATGGCGCGCGCGTACTGGGTGGCGTCGGGTGCCGGGTCCTCGTGGTGGTGGGCGTCGTGGGTGGCGCCGTAGCCGACCACCTCGCCCCACACGCGCCGCGCCCCACGGGCCCGGGCGGCGTCGGCCTCCTCGAGCAGCAGGATGGCGCCGCCCTCGCCGATGGCGTGGCCGTTGGCCCGCTCGTCGAAGGGCTTGTAGGCGTCCTCGGGGCGCGGGGCGGTGGACAGCCGCCCGCTGGTGACCTGGCACAGCAGCGCGTACGGCGTCACGCCGGCCTCGGTGCCGCCGACCAGCACGGCCGGGGTGCCGCGGCGCGCCACCCGTCGCGCCCAGCCGATGCTGTCCAGCCCGCCGGCGCCCTCGCTGACGACCACGCCCGAGGGGCCCTTGTAGCCGTCGCGGATCGACACCTGGCCGGTGCTGGCCGCGTAGAACCAGGCGATGGACTGGTAGGCGCCCACCGACCGGGGGCCCTTGGCCCACAGCCCCTGGATCTCGTGCTGGCTGAACTCGTTGCCGCCGGAGCCGGCGGCGAGGAACACCGAGGTGGCGTAGGCCTGCTCCGGCGGGATGTAGCCGGCGTCCTCGGCGGCCAGCGTCGCCGCGGCCAGCGACATCCACGACCACCGGTCGGTCTGCACCTTCAGCTGCGGCACGACGAACCGGTCGGGGTCGAAGTCGCGCACCTGCCCCGCCACGGTCACCCCGTACCGCGAGGCGTCGAAGCCCTCGATGGGGCGCACCGCCAGTTCCCCGCGCAGCAGGGACTGCCAGTGCTCCTCGACGCCGACGCCGGTGGGGGCGACGACGCCGAGGCCGGTGACCAGCAGCCGGGTGGTCCCGCGCGGCGGCGCGGTGATCGCCCGGCCCTCCGGGGCGGTGTCCCGGGCGTAGCCGGCCACCTCGGTGATCGTGCCCTCGTCGTTGATGACGGTCGCATCGGTCATGCGGGTCTCCGATCGGGCTTGGCCAGCACGATGGCCGACTGGAAACCGCCGAACCCGCTGCCCACCGAGACGGCGACGTCGACCTTGTGGTCGCGGGCGGTCTTGGGGACGTAGTCCAGGTCGCACTCGGGGTCGGGCACCTCGTAGTTGGCCGTCGGCGGGACGACCTGCCGCTGCACGGCGAGCGCGGTGGCGGCGATCTCGATCGAGCCGATGGCGCCCAGCGAGTGCCCCACCATCGACTTGAGCGAGCTCATCGGCACGCTGTACGCGGCCTCGCCGAGGCTCAGCTTGACCGCGGCGGTCTCGTGCCGGTCGTTCTGCTTGGTCCCCGACCCGTGGGCGTTGACGTAGCCGACCTCGCTGCCGTCGATCCGGCCCTGGGCCAGTGCCTGGTCCAGGGCCTCGGACATCTCCACACCGTCCGGACGCAGGCCGGTCATGTGGAAGGCGTTGCAGCGGTTGGCGTAGCCGGTGACCTCGCAGTAGATCTCCGCGCCCCGCCGCTGGGCGTGCTCCAGCTCCTCCAGGACCATCACCGCCGAGCCCTCACCCATGACGAAGCCGTCGCGGCGGGCGTCGAAGGGCTTGGAGGCGTGCTCCGGGTCGGCGTTGTTGCCCGTCGTCGCCCGGATGGTGTCGAAGCAGGCCATCGAGATCGGCGAGATCGGCGCGTCGCTGGCGCCGGCGAGGACCACGTCGGCGTCGCCGTCCTCGATCAGCTGGCTGCCGTAGCCGACCGCGTCGATGCCCGACGTGCAGCCGGTGGACACGACCGTCCCCGGGCCCTGCGCCCGGAACCGCACGGCCACCTCGGTGGCCGCGCAGCTGGGCACCAGGGCCTGGTGGAGGAACCGCGAGGCGTAGCGGGGGTCGACCAGCCAGTGCTTGCCGGCGTCGCTGACCTGGACGTACTCGTCCTCCAGCCGGGTGGTGGCCCCGACGGCGCTGCCGATGGTGACCCCGACCCGCTCGGGCTCCGGCGCGTCCGGGGCGCCGCCGACCCCCAGGCGCAGCCCGCTGTCGGCGACCGCCTCGTCCGCCGCCACCATCGCGAACTGGACGAAGCGGTCGTTGCGGTGCATCTCCTGGGCGGTGAGGCCCAGCTTCCGGCCGTCGAAGTCCACCTCGGCGGCCACCTGCGACCGGAAGCGGCTCGGGTCGAAGAAGGTGATCCGGCGGGTCGCCGTCCGGCCGGCGGTGATCATCTCCCAGAAGCCCTCGCGGCCCATGGACCCGGGCGCGACCACCCCGATCCCGGTGATCACGACCCGCCGTCGAGTGGCGCTCACCGCACGCCCGGCGACGGCTCGGTGTCGACGTGGCCCAGTTCCGGCCGTGGCGCCAGCGGGCCGCAGAGGAAGACGAAGGTCGCCGTCGTCGAGGAGTCGTTGACGATCCGGTGCCGCACCCCGATCGGGATGTGGACGGCGGACTCGCTCGTCAGCCGCCGCTCCTCGCCGTCCAGGGTCACCAGGACGTCACCGCTCTGGCAGTAGAGGAACTCCTCCGAGTACGGGTGCCAGTGCTCGGTGACGACCTCGCCGGGCTCGAGGGTGAGGGTGCCCATGAAACCGGCGGTGGAGCCGACGCTGGCCGGCGACAGCAGGACGCGGATGTCGCCGCCGCGCCGGCGGTTGGGGGGCGTGTCGGCGCGGTGGACGGTGGGTCCGCAGCGCACCTTGGCCGACGGGGGGTGCTGGATGGTGGTCATGTCTCTCCTCCGGTGGGGACGGGCACCGCGGGAGCGGGCTCTGGGGGTGTGGTCGGGAGCGGCGTCCCGGGCCCGGCGGCGAGGTGCACCGGGAGGCCGGGGTGGACCTGGCGGACGAGGGGTCCCAGCACCGGGACGGCGGCCACCTCGACGACCTCGGTCGCCCCCGCCTCGACCAGCGCGCGGGAGGTGGCCTCCCACTGCACGGGCGAGGTGAGGTGGGCGCGCAGGCAGCGGGCGAGCTGCTCGGGATCCCGGGTCGGCCGGCCGTCGGCGTTGGGGACGACGGTCACGTCCGGCTCGGACCACTCGAGGTCGGCGAGGGCGGCGTCGAGGTGCCGGGCGATCGGCGCGACCAGCGGGCCGTGGCAGGCGGTGCGCCCGGGCAGCCGGACCAGGTCCAGCCCGGCGGCGAGCACGGTCTCCCGGGCCCGGGCCAGCGCCTCGCAGCCGCCGGCGAGCAGGACCTGGGACGGCCCGTCGACCGCCGCGACCGCCAGCGCCCCGGTGTCGCCGATGTCCTCGACGACCTTGCGGGCCACCTCGCCGGCGCCGGGCCCGACGACGGCCGCCATGCCCGCGCAGGACGGGCGCGGCGACAGCGACAGCAGCTCGGCGCGCCAGTGGACCAGCTCCACGACCTGGTCCAGGGGGAGCGCGCCGACGGCGACGAGGGCGGCGTACTCGCCCACCCCGTGCCCGGCGACGACGACCGGCCGCAGGCCGCGCGCGGTCAGGCTGCGGTAGCCGGCGACCCCGCTGACCACGACCTCGACGTGGGCGGCCGTGGTGTCGCAGCAGAGGTTGAGCGGGTCGCGCCACCACGTGGCCACGTCGCGCCCCACCACCGCGGAGGCCTCGTCGACCACCGCGCGGGCCGCCGCGTCCTCGAGCCAGGCGTCGACCGCGCCGGCCCGGACGCCGGCCTCCCCGGCGAGGACGACGGCGGTGCCGGTCACGTCGCCGGCTCCTCGGACCGGGTGGCGGCCGCCGCCTCCACCTTCTCCTTGATGATGCCCATCTGGACCTTGCTGTTGGCGTCGATCCGCCGGGTCATCCCCTCGGTGTCGATGGGCGCCTCCGGGCGCATCCGGAAGTCCTGCACCCAGCGCATCCGGGTGCCGGACCCCTCCGGGGCGTAGTTCCACCGGATGTCCATGAACTCGAAGGGGCCGGGCTCCACCCGGCGGGCGCGCACCTCGTGGGCCGCCTCGTCGAGCGTGCGCTCGGAGACCCAGCTCCAGACCCGCCCGTTGTCGTCCGGGTGCATCGTGAGGCGGAACTGGAACCAGTTCTCGGTCGAGTCGAGGATCTCCACCGCGGCGTACTCGGTGAACAGGTCCGGCCACGTCGGCAGGTCGTTGGTCATCGCCCAGACGTGGTCGATCGGGGCGTCGATGTAGATCGAGTTGTCCGTGTGCCCGGCGGTCTCGGTGCCCGGCTCGACAGTGCTGCTCACGGGGGTTCCTCCTGGGGTGTCGATGGGATGGAGCGGCGGCCTCCGGCCCTGGCCCCGTCCAGAGGCTCGCGCCGAGCTTGCGAGGCGTGAGGAGGACGGGGCCCTCTTTCCTTACTCAGGCCATCCCGGCCGAGCGCTGGGCGGCGTCGACCTGCTCGACGATCTGGCCGAGCGTGTAGTGCTCCGGGTTGTCGTCGGGCATCTCGGTGCCGAAGCGGTCCTGCAGCTCGGTCTGCATGGACAGGAAGGCCAGCGAGTCCAGGCCGATGTCGGCGAAGTGGGCGTCCGGGTCGGTCGTGTGCGACGTCGTGGGCAGCCCCGCCTTCTCGCTGAGCAGGGTCATGAGGTCGCTGAGAGTGAAGGTCGTGTCGGGCACGGTGTCGGTCCTTCCGGTGGGGTGGAGTCCGGCTGCGCGTCTGCAGCCGGGGTCTGGACGAGGGACAGGGAGCCGCGGGCGGCGGCCGGGAGGCCCGGCTCCGGGGCGTCGGCGAGCGACGCGGCACGGGCGAGCACCTCGGGCAGCTGCCGGTCGAGGAACTGGATGTCGTGGCGGTCGGCGGTGACGTCGGGGTCCCGCAGCAGGGCCCGGTGCAGCGCGACGGTGGTGTGCACACCGGGGCCCTCGACCCGCAGCTCGGCCAGCGCGCGGTCCATCCGGCGGATGGCCTGCTCGCGGTCCGGAGCCCAGACGACGAGCTTGCCGAGCAGCGAGTCGTAGTCCGGGGGGACGGTGTCGCCCTGCCGGTAGCCGGTGTCGAACCGGGTCCACGGCCCGTTCGGCACCTGCAGGACGTCGAGCCGGCCGGGTGCCGGCGCGAAGCCCCGGGCGGGGTCCTCGGCGTTGATCCGGCACTCGATGGCCGCACCGCGGGGGACGACGTCGGCCTGGGTCAGCTGCAGGCGCCGGCCGGCGCAGACCAGGATCTGCTCGCGGACGAGGTCCACGCCGGTGAGCAGCTCGGTGACCGGGTGCTCGACCTGGATCCGGGCGTTCATCTCCATGAAGTAGGCCGATCCGGACTCGTCGACCAGGAACTCCATCGTCCCGGCGCCGGTGTAGCCCACCGACAGCGCGCCGTGGACCGCCAGCCGGCCGAGCTCCGCGCGCTGCTCGACGCTGAGGTGGCCGGCCGGCCCCTCCTCGAGGAGCTTCTGGTGCCGCCGCTGCAGCGAGCAGTCGCGCTCGCCGAGGGAGACGCCGTTGCCGTGGGTGTCGCAGAGGACCTGCACCTCCACGTGCCGCGCCCGGGCGAGGTGGCGCTCGACGTAGACGGCGGGGTCGCGGAACACCGCGCGGGCGGTGGCGCGGGTGGTGGTGAACGCGTCGGCCAGGTCCTGCGCCTCGCGGACGACGGTCATGCCCCGCCCGCCGCCGCCGGCCGCCGCCTTGATGATCAGCGGGTAGCCGATCCGCGCGGCGACCTCCCGGGCCTCGTCGACGCTGCCCACCGGTTCGACGACACCGGGCAGCAGCGGCAGGCCGGCGTCGGCCATGAGCCGGCGCGCGGTGGCCTTGTTGCCCATCTGCTGCATCACCGCCGGCGGCGGGCCGACGAAGGTCAGCCCCTCCGCGGCGCAGATCTCGGCGAAGTCCGGGTCCTCCGACAGGAAGCCGTAGCCGGGGTGGACCGCGTCCGCGCCGGTCCGCAGCGCCGCCTCCACGATGTTGGCCACGTGCAGGTAGCTGCGCCGCGGCGCGGGCGGCCCGATGTGCACGGCCTCGTCCGCCAGGTCGACGACGGCGGAGTTCCGGTCGGAGGTCGAGTACACGGCGACGACCTCGATGCCGAGCTCGCGGCAGGCACGGGCCACCCGGACGGCGATCTCGCCGCGGTTGGCGATGAGCATGCGGCCGATCACCGGGCCCGTCCCGTCGGCCGCAGGCGCATGAGGACCTGGTCGTACTCGACCGACTCGGTGTCGCCGACGAGGACCTCGGCGACCACCCCGGCCTCGTCGGCGAGGATCGGGTTCATCAGCTTCATCGCCTCGACGATCCCGACGGTCTGTCCCGGCTCGACCTCGTCGCCGACGCGGACGAAGGGGTCGGCGCCGGGGGACGGCGCCGCGTAGAAGGTGCCGACGAGGGGCGAGCGGACCGCCCCCGCCGCCTCGGCCGCCTCCGCGGCGGCGTCGGTCCGGTCACCGGCAGCGGCCGGCGGAGGCGGCGCCGGGGTCACGGGCGCGGGGGAGCCGGTCGCCGCGGCGTCGGTGGCCCACTCGACCTCGATGGCGCGGTCGCCGTCGCGCACGGTCAACCGGCGCAGCTCGCCGGGGAGGCTGCGGGCCAGCGCCACGACCTCGCCGTGCAGGTCCCGGGCCCCCTCGCCCGGCTCCGCTGCAGGGGTGGCGCTCATCCGCGGGGAGAGTTCGCTGGGGTGCACGGTCATCCCTCCACCGGCTGCAGGGTGCGGTCGACGTCCCCGCCGATGCGGTCGAGGCGACGGGACCGGCTGTCCAGCAGCGTCGCCACGTCGAGGCGGCAGACGTCGTCGAGCTCGCGGACCAGGGCCTGCCGCAGCAGGCGGGCGGCCGCGGCGGGGTCGGTGTGGGCGCCGCCCGGCGGCTCGGGCACCACCGAGGTGGCGATGCCTGACGTCCGCAGGTGGGCCGCGCCCAGCCGCATCGCGCGGGCGGCGGTCGGTGCGGCCACCGCCGTCCGCCACAGGATCGCCGCGCACCCCTCGGGGCTGATGACCGACAGGTAGGCGTTCTCCAGCACCAGCAGCCGGTCGGAGGTGCACAGCGCCAGCGCGCCGCCGCTGCCGCCCTCCCCGGTGACCACGGAGACGACCGGGACCCGCAGCCGGCTGCTGCGCATGATCGTCTCGGCGATCGCGTGCGACTGCCCGCGCTCCTCGGCCTCGGGCCCCGGGTGGGCGCCGGGGGTGTCGACGAGGGTGACGACCGGGAACCCGAAGGTCTCGGCGTGGTCGAGCAGCCGCAGCGCCTTGCGGTAGCCCTCGGGGTGCGGCATCCCGAAGTTGCGGGCGACCCGCTCGCGGACCGTGTGGCCCTTCTCCTGGCCGATGACGACGACGGTGCGGCCGCCGATCGAGGCGACCCCGCCGACCACGGCGGCGTCGTCGGCGAAGGCCCGGTCGCCGTGCAGCTCGACGAAGTCGTCGAACGCCGTGTGCAGGTAGTCCAGGGTCGTCGGCCGGTCCACGTCCCGCGCCCGCTGGACGACGTCCCACGGGTCGGCCTCCTCCGCGTCGCTCGCGGCGACGTGGGCCGCCCCGCCGTCGTCCGGTGCCCCGTCGGGGACGCCGGACCCGTGCAGGGCGAGCAGCCGGACCAGCAGCGGCCGCAGGTCACCACGGTTCTCGACCCGGTCGACCAGGCCGTGCGCGAGGAGGAACTCGGCGGTCTGGAAGTCGGCGGGCAGCTCGGCGCGGATGGTCTCCTGGACCACGCGCGGCCCGGCGAAGCCGACGTGCGCGCCCCGCTCGCCGACCAGCACGGATGCGAGGGTGGCGAAAGAGGCGGACACGCCCCCGTAGGTCGGGTCGGTGAGGACGCACACCGAGAGCAGGCCGGCCTCGCGGAGCCGGCCGAACGCCTCGCTGACGCGGGCCATCTGGAACAGGGAGAAGACGCCCTCCTGCATCCGGGCACCGCCGCTGGCGCAGACGGTCACCAGGGGCAGGCCGCGCTCGAGGGCCAGCTCGGCAGCGCCGCTCACCCGGCGGCCGACCTCGACGCCCATGCTGCCGCCGAGGAAGGCGAAGTCCATGACCGCGACGACCGTCTCGGCACCGCCGATGCGGGCCAGGCCGACCACGACGGCCTCCGACTCGCCGGAGCGGCGCGCGGCGTCGGCCAGCCGGTCGGGGTAGTCGCGCAGGTCGGTGAAGGACAGCGGGTCGGGCGCGCCCGGTTGGAACGCCACCTCCGTGAAGCTGCCCGGGTCGGTGAGCAGGACGATCCGGGCCCGCGCGCTCAGCCGGAGGTGGTGGTCGCACTCCGGGCATACGTGCAGGTTGCGGTCGAGCCGCTTGCGGTACAGCAGCCACCCGCAGTCGGGGCAGCACACCCATCCGGCCGGCTCGGGCGCGGCCCCGACGGCTGCAGCCGTGGTCGGCGAGGAACGTGTCATGACGGCCTCCCAGTCGCTCGGAGCGGTCTCACTCCGGGGCCGACGTCCAGTGGTAGAAGCGACGGGCCATCGCGTCCTGCGGTGAGCGCCAGTTGGGGTCGTACGCCTCGATGTAGGGCTTGAGGTCATCGCTGACGGCGCGGAAGGCCGGCAGGGACTGGGCGATGCGCATCGCCTCGGGCGCCGGCCGGTCGAAGTCGATGAGGTGCACGTAGAGGCCGTGGAACTGGTACAGCGACCGGTTCCGCACGCCGATCTCGTGGGGCATCGAGGTGGCGTCGTAGCGGCCGAAGACGGCGGCGACGTCGTCCGCGTCGTGCGGCGACATCTTCGCGATGATCATGGTCTGGTGCACGGGGGACTCCCAGCTCGCTGCGGCCCGGGGAGGGGCTCGGGGGATGCGACGACGCTAGGTCGACGCCGGGACCAACGGCATCGGCCACAGGTCCAGTTCGAGGGCAGGCCCACAGGGGCGGGTGGTGTGCGACCGGTCCGTCCGGAGGAGCACGGACGTCGTCCGGAGGGTGCGGTCGGCTCCTCCCTGGGGACCGTCTCCCTCCGACCTGTGGGTGTACGACCCCCCACGCGGGTGGGGCCGACCCGCGACCTGGGTATGAACTCGCCGGTGGTTTCGCCCTTGCCCTGCGTACAGGTGTGGCGACGGGTACCGGAGCGGCCTAACTTCCGGAGCCGACCCGGCAGCGCCCGACCCAGGACGGGCAGGAGCGGAGCTGACACGCATGACAGAACCGGATGACGCCGTCCCCGACTCGGCTGTGTCGGGCGCCGGCCCGCCGGTCCGCGTGCTCATCTGCGACGACCACGAGGTCCTGCGCCAGGGTCTGCGCACCGTCCTGCGCCGCATCCCCGGGCTCGACGTCGTGGCCGAGGCGGACTGCGTCCGCGAGGCGCTGTCGCTGGCCGGCACGCTCCGGCCGGACGTCACCCTGGTGGGCCTCGACGGGCAGGGGACGTTGCTGCAGGACCTGGTGCGGGAGCTGACCGGGATGGGCATCCGGGTCGTGCTGCTCGGCGAGGCCGGTGCCGGCAGCGACCTGGTCGACGTCCTGCGGGCGGGAGCGCGCGGCTACGTGCACACGACCGCCAGCCCGCACCGGCTGGTGGAGTGCGTGCGAGCGGTGGCCCGCGGGGAGACCGTGCTCGACGCCAGCGTCACCGGGGAGCTGCTGCACCGCCTGGACGACGCGACGCGGACGGCCGGCGGGGACCGGGCGGCGACCCACGGACCGCTGACCGCCCGGCAGCAGGCGGTGGCCGAGCTGGTGGCGGAGGGCCTGACCAACGCGGAGATCGCCGCCCGCCTGGAGGTGAGCAGGGCCACCGTCAAGGGCCACATCACGGTGGCGCTGCGGCGGCTCGGACTGCGGGACCGCACGCAGCTGGCGATCCACGTGCACCGCAGCGCGGGCCCGGGCACGGGGTGGGAGGCCTCACCGGCTCCGGGCTGAGTTCCGGGTCCGGGGGGAGCTGCTGGGCGCCCCGGGGCACTCCACGGGTACGTCGCTGGGAAAAGGCTGGGAACCGGCTGGACAGAACCTGCCGGTGTGAGGTTAGAGTCGCTCCAGTCCGGAGGAAACGGACGCGTGTCGGATCTGTCGGCTCGTCAGGCAGGAGCCTGACCGGGGCGGACACAGGGGGAACGGCATGGACCAGGACGCGGTCGGCACAGGACCGGGACCAGCAGGTCTCCATCGGCGCGGCCCCGCGGGGCTCGTCCCGAACCCCCGGGACGCCGGGTCCCCGCCCGTCCGTCCGCACGCGGTCCCCTCGCCGACCACCCTGGTGTGCGTCCTGCTCTGCGAGGACCGGGAGGTCTTCCGCATCGGGCTGCGGGTCGTCCTCGAGGCAGAGCCGGACATGGCGGTCGTCGCCGAGACGTCCCACCTCCCCGAGGCCCTCGAGGCCACCGAGGGCGCGGGCACCGTGGTCGTCGTCGTCCGGCAGGGCCTGGTCGCCGGCGACGCACTCCCGCTGCTGCGCACCCTGTGCCGGCGGAACACGGCGGTCCTCGTGCTCGCCGAGCCGGAGACGGAGTCGGAGCCGGAGCTGGTGGAGATCCTGCAGGCCGGCGTGCGCGGGTTCCTGCCGCGCCGGTCGGGGGCACAGC
Organism: Geodermatophilus obscurus; assembly: GCF_900143215.1. GTDB lineage: Bacteria > Actinomycetota > Actinomycetes > Mycobacteriales > Geodermatophilaceae > Geodermatophilus > Geodermatophilus obscurus_A. The sequence continues at coordinate 48,922 of NZ_FRDM01000027.1, forward strand.
GGCTCGTCGACGGCGTGCGGGCGCTCGCCCGGCACGAGGCGGCGCTCGACCCCGCGGCCACCAGCCACCTCGTGCACCACCTGACGTCCGGCCCGCAGCCGCGGTCCGCTCTCGGGTTGCGGGCCCTCGACCGGCTGACCGACCGCCAGCGCCAGGTCGCCGAGCTGGTGGCACAGGGGCTGAGCAACGAGGAGATCGCCGGCCGGCTGTTCCTCAGCCTGGCGACGGTGAAGAGCCACCTGACCGCGTCCATGCGCCGCCTCGGCGTCCGCTCCCGGACCGAGCTCGCCATCCTGGTCACCCGGGAGAGCCCGTCGGCGGCCCGTCCGCAGCAGACCGCACTGTGAGCCTCGTGACGGTGGGAGTCCGGAATGGGACACCCCCGTTCCGGCGTCACAACCACCCGTGGACCTGTTCTCTCCTGTGACCCTGGGCGACCTCGAGCTCGCCAACCGCGTCGTCATGGCCCCGCTCACCCGCATGCGCTCCGGCGCCTCCGGCGTCCCCGGGGACCTCGTCGTCGAGCACTACCGGCAGCGCGCCGGCGTCGGACTGATCATCACCGAGGGCACCTACCCGAACCACGAGGGCCAGGCCTTCGTCGGCCAGCCCGGCATCGTCACCGACGAGCAGGTCGAGGGCTGGCGCCGCGTGGCCGAGGCCGTGCACGGACGGGGGGGCACGATCGTCCTGCAGGTCATGCACGGCGGCCGGGTGACCCACCCCGACGTCAACGGCGGCCGCCGTGTCGTGGCCCCGAGCGCGATCGCGATCGACGGCGAGGGCCACACCTCGACGGGCAAGCAGCCCTATCCGGTGCCGCACGCGCTGACCGTCGACGAGGCGCGGCAGACCCTGCAGGACTTCGTCTCCGCCGCCAAGCGGGCCATCGAGGCCGGCCTGGACGGTGTGGAGATCCACGGCGCCAACGGCTACCTGCTGCACGAGTTCCTCTCGCCGGCGGCCAACCAGCGCACCGACGAGTACGGCGGCACGCCTGCGAACCGGGCGCGCTTCGTCGTCCAGGTGGTGACGGCGGTGGCCGCGGCCATCGGCGCCGGCAAGGTCGGCCTGCGGATCTCGCCCGAGCACGACATCCAGGACGCCTACGAGACCGACCGGGACGACGTCCGGGCCACCTACGGCGCGCTGATCGACCAGCTGCGCCCGCTGGGCCTGGCCTACCTGTCGGTGCTGCACTCCGAGCCGGCCGGGGAGCTGGTGCAGGAGCTGCGCGAGCGCTTCGGCGGGCCCGTGGTCGCCAACAGCGGCTTCGGCTCGGTCACCACGCGCGCCGAGGCGGTGCGTCTCATCGAGGCCGCGCACGCCGACGCCGTGGCCGTGGGCCGCGCCGTTCTCGCCAACCCCGACCTGGTCGAGCGCTGGCAGGGCGAGCACCCGGAGAACGAGCCGAAGGCGCACCTCTTCTACGCGCCGGGCGCCGAGGGCTACACCGACTACCCGACGCTCAAGGCCGGCTGACCTCCCCGAACCCACGCCGAGGGCCCCCTCGATCCGATCGAAGGGGCCCTCGGCGCGTCGCCGTCCGGACCGCCCCGCGCTTTCGCGAGCCGGCCGGCGCCGCCGCCCGTGATCTCATCGTCGCGGCGCGACACCGGGGTCACGCCGCGAGGAGGAGGCTCCATGGCCGAGGTGCACGGCACCTGCGACGACCGCTTCTCCGGTGTCCGGGAGGCGTTCGAGCGGGGTCTGGACGGCGAGGAGCTGGGCGCGTCGCTCGCCGTCGACCTCGACAGGCAGACCGTCGTCGACCTGTGGGGCGGGTACCGCGACCAGGAGCGGACCACGCCGTGGACCGAGGACACCATCGTCAACGGCTGGTCGACGACGAAGACGGTGCTGGCGCTGGCCGCGCTGGTCCTGGTCGAGCGCGGCGAGCTGGACGTGTACGCGCCGGTCGCGGACTACTGGCCGGAGTTCGCGGCCAAGGGCAAGAAGGACGTCGAGGTGCGGCACCTGCTGTCGCACACCTCGGGCGTCTCCGGCTGGGAACGCCCGTTCTCCATCCGGGACATGTACGACTGGCCGAGCGCGACCGAACGGCTGGCCGCGCAGGCGCCGTGGTGGGAGCCGGGGACGGCATCGGGCTACCACGCGAACAACCAGGGGCACCTGGTCGGTGAGGTGATCCGGCGGATCACGGGGCACACGTTCAAGCAGTTCGTGGCCGACGAGATCGCCAAGCCGCTGGGCGCGGACCTCCAGATCGGCGCGCGCGAGTCCGACTGGGAGCGCATCGCGCCCGTCGTCCCGCCGCCGCGGCCGGAGCAGGACCCGCGGGAGCTGGACCCGGAGTCGGTGATGGTCAAGACCTACACCGCACCGGTGGCCTCGGCGAAGGCGGCCAACTCGCCGGAGTGGCGTCTCGCCGACCTGGGCGCGCTCAACGGGCACACGAACGCGCGCGGCCTGGTGCGGGCCCTGCGGGTGCTGTCGCTCGGCGGCGGGGGCCTGCTGTCACCGGGGACGATCGACCTCGCCTTCGACCAGCAGTCCGACGGCGTGGACCTGGTGCTGGAGGCGCCGTTCCGCTTCGGCATCGGCTACTGCCTCGGATCGCCGATCGTCCCGTACGTGCCCGCGGGGCGGACCCTCTTCTGGGGCGGCTGGGGTGGGTCGATGATCGTGATGGACCTCGACCGCCGGCTGACGATCGGCTACCTGATGAACCGGATGGCGCCGGGGATCCTGGGGTCGGACCGCAGCGAGGCCTACATCAGGGCGGTGTACGCAGCGCTCGGCTGAGGTTCGGGGGGAGTGCGGCATGGACCTCGACGACGTGGTGCCGGACGCCGACCACGTCACCCGGCAGTCGCGGGTGATCGACGCGCCGCCGTCCGTCGTGTGGGAGGAGCTGCACCGGCTGCGGCTCTCGTCGCTGCCGGTCACCCTGCTGCTCAGCGCGGTGCGCGCGCTGCCGGTGCTGCTGGCCGGCCGGGGCCGCCGCCGCGGTGGGCTCGACCGGACCATCCTGGACGTGGTGCCGATCCCGGAGCTGGCCTCCGACCCGCCCTCGCACGTCGTGTTCGGGGGCGTGCTGCAGGCCTGGCGGCTGACCGGTGGCCGGCGACCGCCCGAGCTGGACGCGGCCGGGGTCCGGGAGTGGTCGGAGCCGGGCTGGGTGAAGGTCGGCATGGAGTTCCGGCTGACGCCGTCGCTCGGCGGCACGCGGCTGACCTGCGAGACGCGGATCGTGGCCACCGACGCGGGCACGCGGCGGCGCTTCGGCCTCTACTGGCTCGCCGTCCAACCGGGCAGCTCGGCCATCCGGTGGGAGCTGCTGACCGCCGTCGCCATGCGGGCGGAGGCGCGATCCGGGTAGGACTCCGGGCATGGCCTGGACCGAGCGCGACATCCCCGACCTG
>NZ_FRDM01000031.1 GCF_900143215.1 Geodermatophilus obscurus
CACTCGGACTGGTCCGACGGCGGCAGCCCGATCCGCGAGATGGCGGAGGCGGCGATCGGGCTGGGCCACGAGTACATGGCGCTGACCGACCACTCGTCCCGCCCGTAGAGCCGCGCGGTCTCGACGCCCTGCGACTTCAGCGTGGCCAGCCGCGCGTCGGCGCGGGCCTGCAGCTCGTCGAGGTTGCCGAACTGGATCGACTGCGTCGGGCAGGCGGTCGCGCACGCGGGCTGCAGGCCGTCGGTCAGCCGGTCGTAGCACATCGTGCACTTGAAGACCCGGCCGTCGCCCTTGCGCTGCTCGATGACGCCGTACGGGCAGGACGGCACGCAGTAGCCGCAGCCGTTGCAGATGTCGCCCTGGACGACCACCGTGCCGAACTCGGTGCGGAACAGCGCGCCGGTCGGGCAGACGTCGAGGCACCCGGCGTGCGTGCAGTGCTTGCACACGTCGGAGCTCATCAGCCAGCGGATCTGCTTGTCCGTGCCCGACTGCCCGGTCTGCGGATCGAACTCGCTCAGCGCCTCGGCGTTGAGCACGCTGGACTGCTGCGCCGTCGCCAGGCTCTCGTCGTTCGGGCCGTCGGCGACCGAGCGGCCGCTGTCGCTGCGGTCGTCCCCGGGCCGGCCGAACGTCGGCATCGGCAGGTCCACGGTGCGGGTCTGCTCGATGAACGCCACGTGCCGCCAGGAGTTGGCCCCCAGCTGCCCGGTGTTGTCGTAGGACATCCCGGACAGCCCCATGACGTCGCGCACGCCGTGCGCGTCGTCCATCGGCAGGAAGTTCCACTCCTTGCAGGCCACCTCGCAGGCCTTGCAGCCGATGCACACCGAGGTGTCGGTGAAGAACCCGACCCGCGCCGGGTGGTCGCCGTCGTACCCGGCCTCGCCCTGGACGTCGGGCAGCGGCCCGTACAGCCGGTTCTCCGGGTCCCGCCCGGTGAAGGCCGGGCTCGCCGAACTGATCGAGGTCATGCCGGCCTCCTCTCGTCCATTCCGCCGTCCTCCCTCACCGTGGCGCGTCCTCCCCCACGGTCCACCGCGAGGGAGGACACGCCACGATCAGGGAACCTGATCGTGGCCACAGCACCGGCGCTCACAGCTTCGATCCCTCGCCGGCCTCGGCCGTCACCGGGTCGCGGCCGTTGACCCCGACCCGCCCGGACGGCACGCCGGCGCGCTGCCGGTAGCCCTCCACGAACTCGATGAGCTCGGGCCCGCGCGGACGCCGCCCCGGCCGGATGTCGGCGGTGCTGACCTTGTCCTCCTGGATGTGCGTGTTCGGGTCCAGCACGATCCCCAGCAGGTCGTTGGCCCCGTCGCCGGTCGAGATGCCGCTGTAGGACCAGTGGTAGGGCATCCCGATCTGGTGCACGACCTGGCCGTCCCCGAGCTTGATCGGCCGGATCCGCTCGGTGACCAGCACCTTCGCCTCGATGGCCGTCCGCGAGCTGACCAGCGTGGCGTACTCGCCGTTGGTCAGGCCGCGCAGCTCGGCCAGCTCCGGGCTGACCTCGACGAAGAACTCCGGCTGCAGCTCCGACAGGTAGGGCAGCGTGCGGCTCATCCCGCCGGCGGTGTGGTGCTCGGTCAGCCGGTAGGTGGTCACCTGGAACGGGAAGACGTCGGACAGCGGCGGGTTCTCCCGGTTCCACGGCCCCTCGATGCGCTCCAGCGTCGGGTTCGCCTGCTGCTTGTACAGGGCGTTCTCGACGACGGACTCGGCCGGCTCGTAGTGCGTCGGCAGCGGGCCGTCGACCAGCCCGGCGGGCGCGAACAGCCACGCCTTGCCGTCGCCCTGCATGACGAACGGGTCGGTCCCGGCGATCGCGTCCTGCGCCCTGGCACCCTCCGGCGGCACGTAGTCCGGCCGCTTGGTCGCCTCGAAGTCCGGGGTGTCCAGACCCGTCCAGCGACCGGCCTCCTCGTCCCACCAGACGTAGGCCTTGCGCTCGCTCCACGGCTTGCCGTCGGGGTCGGCCGAGGCGCGGTTGTAGAGGATCCGCCGGTTGTACGGCCAGGCCCAACCCCACTCGGCGGCCACCGTCCCCTGCTCGCGGCCGGGCCTGCGGCGGGCGGACTGGTTGACCTCGTCGGCGTAGACGCCGGAGTAGATCCAGCAGCCGCACGACGTCGAGCCGTCGTCCTTGAGCTCCAGGTAGCCCGACACCGCACGGCCGTCCGGGCCGGTGCCGTTGATCTCCCGCAGCACGGCGTCCGCACTCGGCTCCCGGTCGGGCCCGTGGGTCGGGTAGTCCCAGGTGAGGTCGAGCAGCGGGCGGTCCCGCGGGTCGGTGGAGCCGGCCAGCCGCTCCCGCAGGATGCGACCGAGGTGGAAGTAGAACCACAGGTCGCTCTTGGCGTCGCCCGGCGGGTCGACCGCCTTGTGCCGCCACTGCAGCAGCCGCTGGGTCTGGGTGAACGTCCCCTCCTTCTCCGCGTGCGACGCCGCGGGCACGAAGAAGACCTCGGTGCCGATCGTCTCGGGGGCCAGCTCCCCGGTCTCGATCTCCGGGGACTCCTTCCAGAAGGTCGCCGACTCGATCATCTGCAGGTCGCGGACGACCAGCCAGTCCAGGTTGGCCAGGCCGAACCGGTTCATGCGCCCGTTGGGGTGCCCGACCGTCGGGTTCTCGCCGACCAGGAAGTAGCCGGACACCTTGCCCTGGATCATGTCGGCGATCGTCCGGTAGGAGCTGTGGTCGCCGTCGATCTTCGGGAGGTAGTCGAACGCGAAGTCGTTCTCCGGCGTCGCGGCGTCCCCCCACCAGGCCTTGAGCAGGCTGGTCATGTAAGCGCGCTTGTTGCCCCAGAACCCGGCCTTGCCGGCCGCGTCGGCGCAGTACTCGTCGAGGTCGCCGTGCTGCAGGGCGTGCGGCATGGGCAGGTAGCCCGGCAGCAGGTTGTACAGCGTCGGGACGTCGGTCGAGCCCTGGATGCTCGCGTGCCCGCGCAGCGCCAGGATGCCGCCGCCAGGGCGGCCGATGTTGCCCAGCAGCGTCTGCAAGATCGAGCAGGTGCGGATGTACTGCGCGCCGACGCTGTGCTGCGTCCAGCCCACCGAGTACACCCAGGCCGTCGTCCGCTCGCGGCCGCTGTTCTCGGTGATCCACCGCGCGACCTGAAGGAACACCTCCGGCTCGATGCCGCAGACCTCGGCCACCATCTCCGGGGTGTAGCGGTCGAAGTGCCGCTTGAGGACCTGGAACACCGAGCGCGGGTGCTGCAGGGTCTCGTCGCGCTTCGGCTTGGCCGCGATCGGCGGGCCGCCGCTGCCGGCCGCCTGCGCGTGGTCGGTCTTCTTGACCTCGGGGTCCTGCTCCCTGCGGTCCTGCTCGGCGGCCCCGGCCGGGTCGTCCGAGCCGGAGTGCGGCGGCTCCTCCGGTTCGTACTGCCAGCTGGCCTCGTCGTACTGGTTGTTCTCCGGGTCGAAGCCGGAGAACAGCCCGTCGAGGTCCTCGGAGTCGACGAAGTCCGCACTCACCAGCGCCGAGGCGTTGGTGTAGGCGACGACGTACTCCTTGAAGTACAGCTCGTTGTCGAGCACGTACTTGATCAGGCCGCCGAGGAACGCGATGTCGGTGCCGATCCGCAGCGGGACGTGCAGGTCGGCGATCGCGCTGGTGCGGGTGAACCGCGGGTCGATGTGCACGACCTTGGCCCCGCGCGCCTTGGCCTCGCTCACCCACTGGAAACCCACCGGGTGGCACTCGGCCATGTTCGAACCCTCGATGACGATGCAGTCGGAGTTCGCGAGGTCTTCCTGGAAGTTCGTGGCACCGCCACGACCGAACGAGGCACCCAGACCGGGCACCGTGGCGGAGTGCTATATGCGCGCCTGGTTCTCGATCTGGATCGCGCCCATGGCGCTGTAGAGCTTCTTCATGAGGTAGTTCTCCTCGTTGTCGAGGGTCGCCCCTCCGAGGCTCGCTATCCCCATGGTGCGGTTGACGCGCTTGCCGTCGTTCTCGTCCTGCCAACCCTTGCGGCGGGCCTCGATCACCCGGTCGGCGATCATGTGCATCGCCGTGTCGAGCTCGAGGTCCTCCCACTCCGTCCCGAACGGACGGCGGTACTTCACCGTCGTCACGCGGGTCGGGCTGGTGACCAGCTGCTTGCTGGCGCTGCCCTTGGGGCACAGCCGGCCGCGGCTGATCGGCGAGTCCGGGTCGCCCTCGATCTGGACGATCTGCTCGTCCTTGACGTAGATCCGCTGGCCGCACCCCACCGCGCAGTACGGGCACACGCTCTGCACGACGCGGTCGGCGGTGGCCGTGCGGCTCACCACGTTCTCCGTCGCCTTGCTGCGCGCGGCCAGGCCGCGTCCGAGGGGATCGGCACCGGTCAGCTGCCGGAACACCGGCCACGCGTCGAGCCAGGTCTTCACGCCGGCAACTCTGCCACTCCTGCGCCCACTCGGCGCTGCGAGACCCGCCCGCTCCTGCGACAACCGGCCGTTGCGGTTCCGCCGTCCGGCCTGCCCTTCAGCCATCCCTCCGCTCGCCCGGCCGCGCCCGGCCTCTCGCCCCTCCTCGCCCGGCCGGCCGGTCTCGCCCGGCCGCCCCTCCTTACTGTTGATCATGGGGTTGTCGCACGCTCGACCGGCGCGTCGTCCCGTGTCCCCTGCAACAACCCCATGATCAACTCGGGGGCAGGGTTCGCCGTCGAGGCGATCGACCGGTGACGCCTCCGCGTCAGGGGCGCCAGCCGCGGCTGACCAGGGCCCGCCGCGTGCGCTCGACCACCACGACGGGGCCGCCGAGGTGCCGCCCGGCGAAGCGGAGGACCAGCCAGCCGTCGGCGGCCATCAGCGAGTACCGGTCGACGTCCCGCCCGAACTGGTCGGGGTCGGCGTGCTGGCGCCCCTCGTACTCCAGCGCCACCTTCCACTCCGGGTAGCCGAGGTCGGCGTGGGCGACCTCGCGGCCCCACCGGTCGTGCACCGGCACCTGCACCTGCGGGTCGGGCAGGTCGCTGGTCACCAGCCAGTAGCGGACCAGGCTCTCCGGCCGGGACGCCGCCCTGCCGTCGAGCCGTCGGGCGCAGTCGCGTGCCCGGACGACGCCCCGCACGCGGTCGGCACGCCGTAGGCGCCGCGCCAGCGAGTCGGCGTCCATCTCCCCGGAGCGCACGAGCGCGTCACCGACCGCCACCAGTTCCGCGGCCGGGAGCCGGGCGGCGAGGTCGAGGAACGTCTGCGCGCCGGACGTCAGCGGCAGCCCACCGGCCGCTCCGACGTCCTCCTCCGCCAGCAGCCGCTCGTGGACGGTGAGCCCCGCGCGCCTGGGCAGCTGCCGCCGAGAGGGGACGACGACGTGCACGGTGGGCGGCTCCGGCACCGGCGCCCCGTACAGCCGGGCCGCCGTCCCCAGACCGAAGGCGACGTCGCCCGGGAGGACCAGCCGCCAGGCGCCGCAGCGGGTGGTGAGGTCCGGCTCGACGGCGGAGGAGAGGTACAGCCCGCGCCCGATGCGGACGCCGTCCTGGGTGATCTGCCCGCGGGTCGCGCCCCGGGACCGGGCGTCGTCCCAGGTGTAGGCGGTGCCGAGGTCGATGTCCGTCATGCGGCCGACCGTGGAGCCTCGTTCGTCCGGGCAGCGCCGCCGACGGTGATCTGTGGACGCCGCCCTGCGCTGTGGACGTCGGCGTGCGGGCTCCCCGCCCACTGCCCTCCGCGGTGATCATGGGGTTGTCGCACGCTCGGCCGGCGCGTCGCCGCGTGTCCCCTGCAACAACCCCATGATCAACTCGAGAGGAGAGGGAGAGGAGAGCGAGGTGGCCCCTGGGCGGCCCGGGCGGCGCCTCACGTCAGGGGCTCCCCGTAGGGGTCGAACCGGTGCCGGATCGTCGGACCCGCGGTCGATACTGGGCGCGTGGGCGGACCGCACCTGCACTTCCTCGGCCACTCGACGGTGCGTGTCGAGCTCGCCGGGCACGTCGTGCTGACCGATCCGCTGCTCACCGGCCGCGTCGGGCCGCTGCGCCGCGTGGTGCCGGTGCCCGCACCGGAGACCTACGCCGGCGTCGACCTGGTGCTCCTCAGCCACCTGCACGGCGACCACCTGCACCTGCCCTCGCTGCGGCGGCTGGGCCCGGACGTGCGGGTCGTCGTCCCCCGCGGTGCCGGCGGGTGGCTGCGCGCGTGGGGTCTCCGCCACGTCACCGAGGTGCTGCCCGGCGAGAGCATCACCCACGGCGCGCTGCGGGTCACCGCCGTCCCGGCCGAGCACGCCGGGCACCGCTGGGGCCCGCGGCTGACCCACGGTCCGGACACCCCCGCGGTCGGCCACCTGGTCGAGGGCGGCGGGCGCACCGTCTACGCCGCGGGTGACACCGACCTGACCGACGCGATGGACCTGCTGGGCGAGCGGGGGGTCGACGTCGCGCTGCTGCCGGTGTGGGGGTGGGGCCTGACGCTCGGCCCCGGCCACCTCGACCCGGCGGGCGCGGCCGAGGCGGTGGCGCGGCTGCGGCCGCGGGTCGCCGTCCCCGTGCACTGGGGCACGCTCGCGCTGCGCGGCGCGGCGCACCTGCCGCGGATGCGCCGGCTGCTGACCGACCCGCCGCGGGACTTCGCCGCCGCCGTCGCCGCCCGCGGCCTGGACACCGCCGTGGTGGTCGCCGAGCCGGGGCAGCCGGTGCCGCTGACCGTCGGGACGACGTCGTGAGCGCCGGCCTGCTCGCCGCGGGCTGGACCGACGGCTCGTCGATCGGCTACCCGGTCCTCTTCAGCGGCGTGCTGCTCGGCTCGGTCGTGCCCGTCGTGCCCACCGGAGCGGTCGTCGGCGCCGGCGCCGCGTTCGCCGTCACCGCCCACGGCCTCGACCTCGCGCTGGTCGTGCTGGTGGCCACGCTCGGCGCCTGGGCCGGCGACCTGATCACCTTCGCGATCTGCCGGTTCGGCGGGCCCGCCGCGGTCCGCTGGGTCGCCCGCGGCCAGCACGCCGACCGGATCGAGGAGGCCCGCGAGCAGTTCCGCCGGCACGGCTGGCAGATCGTCGTCGTCGGCCGGTTGCTGCCCGCGGGGCGCATCCCGGTGCTGCTGGCAGCCGGCGCGCTGGCCTACCCGTGGCGGCGGCTGCTGCCGGCGTCCCTGCTCGCCGCCTTCCTCTGGGCGGTCGCCTACGCCGCCCTCGGCGTGGTCAGCGGCGGCATCTTCGACTCCCCGCTGGTCGCCGTCCTGCTGGCCACCGTGCTGGTGCTGCTCGTGGGGGCGGTGCTCAACGTGGTCGGCTCGCACCGCCGGCGCACCCCCGACCCGGAGCCCGAGCCCGACCCCTCGACCTGCGGGCCGGCATGACCGCTCCCTCCGGGCGGGTCCTCCAGCGGGGCCGGACGCCGGCGCGCATCCTGCTCACCTGGGCGGCCAGCACCGCCGCGCTCGTCGTCCTCGACCGCTGGCTCGGCGCCTTCTCGATGACCTCATGGTGGCAGCCGCCGCTGATCGCGCTGCTGCTCGGACTGCTGACCGGGGTGGTGTGGCCGCTGGTCATGCGGGTCGCGCTGCCGCTGGCCTTCTTCACCCTGGGCCTGGGCAGCTTCCTGCTGCTGGGCGCCGCGGTGCTCGGCCTGTCCTTCCTCGTGCCCGGCTTCGTCCTCGCCGACCTGCGCACCGCCGTCGTCGTCGCGGTCGCCATGGCCGGCGTCTCCGGGCTGGTCAGCAGCGTGCTGGCCCTCGACGAGGACGAGCTGTTCTTCCGCCGCGCCCGTCGCCGGGCCCGGGGGACGGCGGACGCCGCGCCGTGCCCGCCCGGCGTGCTGTTCCTGCAGATCGACGCGCTGTCCCACGACACCGCCCGACGCGCGGTCCGCGACGGGTCGATGCCCAACCTGGCTGCCTGGCTGCGCTCGGGCAGCCACGTGCTGACCTCCTGGCACACCGACTGGAGCTCGCAGACCGGCGCCTCGGTCTGCGGCATCCTGCACGGCTCCAACGCCGACATCCCGGGCTTCCGCTGGTACGACAAGGGCCGCGACCGGATCGTCCGGGTCTCCTCGCCCACCGACGCCGCCGAGATCGAGCGGGCGCACTCCGACGGCCGCGGGCTGCTGGCCGGCGGCGGGGCCAGCCGCGGCAACCTGTTCACCGGCGACGCCACGCACGTCAGCCTCACGATGAGCTCGCTCGCGCACGTCGTCCCGGCCGCCAGCCGCCGGGCCCGACAGCGCCGGGACCGGGCCGGCGCCGGCTACTACGCCTACTTCGCCGACCCGGGAAACGCGGTGCGCACCATCGCGGTCTCCCTCGTCGACGTCTACCGCGAGCTGGTCGCGGCGGCCCGGGAACGCCGCGACGACGTCCGGCCGCGGGTGTCGCGCGGCGGCCTCTACCCGCTGGCCCGCCCGGCGACGACGGTGATCTCCCGGGACGTCGTCGTCTTCGCGCTGCTCGAGGACATGCTCGCCGGCCGGCCGGTCGCCTACGCCGACTTCCTCGGCTACGACGAGGCCGCGCACCACGGCGGGCTCGAGCGGGCCGACAGCCTGGCCGTGCTGCACAGCATCGACCAGCAGATCGGCCGGCTGCACCGCGCCGCCCAGCTCGCGCCCCGGGAGTACCACCTGGTGTGCCTCTCCGACCACGGGCAGACCCAGGGCGAGTCCTTCGCCACCCGCTTCGGGGAGACCGTCGAGCAGCTGGTCGGCCGGCTCTGCGGCGGGCCCGGCGACCTGCCGGACCGGCACCTCACCGGCCCACGGGACAGCCGGCGGCTCACCGAGGGCTGGCAGGTCGGAGCGGCCCTCGCCGAGGGCGGCGGGCCGATCGCCCGCCGGCTGCGCGAGCGGGTGGAACGCGCCGAGGGGGTGCCGCACGCTCACGAGCTGCCTGCCGACCGGGAGGGCCGGGTGCCGCGGGTCGCCCCGGGCGTGGTCGTCGCCGTCTCCGGCCACACGGCGTTGATCTCCTTCGCCGACATCCCCGGCCGGGTGTCGCTGGAGGAGATCGAGCGGCACTGGCCGGCGCTGCTGCCCGGCCTGGTCGACCACGACGGCGTCGGCTTCCTGCTCGTGCACTCCGAGGAGCACGGGCCGGTGGCGCTCGGCCGCGACGGGCTGCACCGGCTGGCGGCGGGGACGGTCCTCGGCGAGGACCCGCTGCTCCCCTACGGCCCGCACGCCGCCCGGCTGGTGGCCCGCGCCTCGACGTTCCCGCACTGCCCGGACGTGGTGGTCAACAGCCGCTACGACCCGGCCACCGACGAGGCCTCGGCCTTCGAGCCGCACGTCGGCTCCCACGGCGGGCTCGGTGGACCGCAGCAGCACGCCTTCCTGCTGCACCCGCGCTCGTTCCGGCCGCCCGGCGAGGTGGTCGGCGCCGAGCATCTGCACCGGGTCCTCCGCGGCTGGCTCACCGACCTGGGCCACCCCGAGCCGACGGGGGACGGCGCCGCGGTCGGTGCACTCAGCGCGACGGCACGGCGCTCCTCCGACGTCCCGGTGGAACCGGCTGTCGGACACGTGGTGACGACTCGGTGAACTCCGTCGCGCCCCGTGGCGCGCGGGTGATCACCCCACCGAGAGTGGGGGGATGCGACCCGACGCGCGCGCCTGGTTCGAGCTCCGCACCACCTCGGCCCCCTCGCTGGACGCGCTCGACCTCGACACCCTGCTGCGCGCCAAGCGGCGCGGGCAGCACCGGGTGAGCGTCGCCCTCCCCGCCCGCGACGAGGAGGCGACGGTCGGCCGGCTGGTCGGCGACCTGCACGAGCACTGGGTGCGGCGGACGCCGCTGGTCGACGAGCTGGTCGTCGTCGACTCGGACTCCACCGACGCGACCGCCGCGGTGGCCCGGGCCGCGGGGGCCGACGTCGTGGTCACCGCCGATGTGCTCCCCCGGCACGGCAGCCGCCCCGGCAAGGGCGAGGCGCTGTGGAAGTCGCTGGCCGCGACGACCGGCGACCTGGTCGTCTTCCTCGACGCCGACCTGCTCGGCGACGTCCGGCACTTCGTGCCCGGGCTGCTCGCGCCGCTGCTCACCGACCCGCAGGTCGACTACGTCAAGGGCTGCTACACCCGACCGCTGGAGGTGGACGGTTCGTCGGTACCGGCCGGCGGCGGGCGGGTCACCGAGCTCACCGCGCGGCCGCTGCTCAACGCGCTGTGGCCGGAGCTCGCCGGGTTCGTGCAGCCGCTGGGCGGCGAGTACGCCGGACGGCGGTCCGCGCTGGAACGGGTGCCGTTCGCGTCCGGCTACGGCGTGGAGGTCGGGCTGCTGGTCGACCTGCTGCACCTCGTCGGGCTGGCCGGGCTCGCGCAGGTCGACCTCGGCGTCCGCCGGCACACCTCGCAGGACCAGGAGGCGCTGGGCCGGATGGCGGGGCAGGTCGTGTCGACGGTGCTCGCCCGGGCCGGGCGTGGACGGGCCGGCGGGCTGCTCACCCAGTTCCGGCACGACGGCGCCGGGTTCGTGCCGCACAGCACGGCGGTGGCCGTCGACGAGCGGCCGCCGATGGCGACGGTGGCCGAGTACCGGGCGCTGCTGAGCGACGTCGTCAGCTGAGGCCGCGGCAACCCCCACGGCTCGGATCTCGGCCCCTGCTCGCCCACGGGAGCAGGGGCTGAGCACCCGCAGGGGTACTCGCACCCCCCGCGGCCACGGGCACGCAGCAGACCCGCAGGCCGGGGACGGGGACGCGGACAGTGGCCCGGAACTGCCGTTTCTCCTGCATCCTGTCGCCCGACGGGGACCTCCGTGCCGGCGCCGACGTCGGCACCCGGCCTTGGGGAGACCTGTGCGACCCGACGTCCGACGCTGGCTCCAGCACCGCACCTTCCCCGCCGACACCTGGCAGGCGGCCGACCTCGTCTCCGCCAAGGGCACCCGCGGCGCCACGGTCAGCGTGGTGCTGCCGGCCCTCGACGAGGAACGCACCGTCGGCAGCATCGTGGCGACGATCCGCGAGGAACTGGTCGAGCGCTGCCCGCTGGTCGACGAGGTGGTCGTCGTCGACAGCGGCTCCAGCGACCGGACGGCGGAGGTGGCCGCGGCGGCCGGCGCCCGCGTCGTCACCGTCGACACCGTGCTCCCCCGGCACGGCAGCCGGCCGGGCAAGGGCGAGGCGCTGTGGAAGTCGCTGCACGCCACCAGCGGCGACCTGCTGGTGTTCATCGACGCCGACCTCGTCGCCTTCGACCCGCGGTTCGTCGTCGGCCTGCTCGGCCCGCTGCTCACCGACCCGACCGTCGGCTACGTCAAGGCCCTCTACGACCGGCCGTTGACCACCACCGACGGCATCGTCCCCTCCGGCGGCGGCCGGGTCACCGAGCTGGTCGCCCGGCCGCTGCTCAACGCCTTCTGGCCGGAGCTCGCCGGGTTCGTGCAGCCGCTGTCGGGGGAGTACGCCGGCCGCCGCGAGCTGCTCGAGCAGGTGCCGTTCGTCTCCGGCTACGGCGTCGAGCTGGGCCTGCTGGTCGACCTGGTGGCGCTGGCCGGCCTCGACGCGCTGGCCCAGGTCGACCTCGGCACCCGGCAGCACACCCACCAGGCCGATGCCGCGCTCGGCCGGATGGCCGGGCAGATCCTGCAGACCGCGCTGGCCCGCCGGCCCGGCACCGACCGGCCGGAGCGCGAGCTGCTGCAGTTCCTGCGCACCGCCGACGGCCTCGAGGGCGTCAGCTGGGACGTCGGCGTGGTGGAGCGGCCGCCGATGCGGACGGTCCGCGCCGCCGAGCACCGTCCGGGGAGGCGGGCGTGAAGGTCCTGATGGACGCCGGGCCGTGGCTGCCGGTCCCGCCCCCGGGCTACGGCGGCCTGGAGAACGTCGTCGCCACGCTGACCACGGAGCTGCGCGCCCGCGGGCACACCGTCGTCCTCGCCTCGGTCGGGAACTCGACGCTGCCGGTCGACGGCCTGGTCAGCGCCTTCCCCACCGGCCGCTTCGAGCAGCTGGGCGGGCCCTATCCGCAGGTGGTCGGCACCGCGCACGCGCACGAGCAGGTGGTGCTGGCCACCCTGGCCGAGCACGCGCTGGCCGGCGAGCCGTTCGACCTCGTGCACAGCCACGTCGAGGTGGTGGGCCCGGCGCTGCTGGCCGGCCTGGGGGACGCCGCGCCGCCGACGCTCGCCACGCTGCACTGGGACACCGGCCGCAACGCCGACTTCTGGGCGTCCTTCGACGGCGGCGGCCGGGTGTGGTTCGCCGGGGTCTCCGACACCCAGGTGGCGCTGGCGCCGGCGCGGCTGCGCGAGCAGGTCGTCGGCGTCGTCCCGCTGTCGGTGCCGGTCGACGGCCTCCCCCCGGTGCCGCGGGGGGACCGGTCCGACGCGGTGCTGGTGCTCGCCCGGCTGTGCGAGGCCAAGGGCATCGACACGGCGCTGCGGACCTGCCGCGCCGCCGGGCTGCCGCTGGTGCTCGCCGGCCCGGTGGGCGGCCTGGCCGACCGGGAGGCACTGGAGGCAGCTCTCGCCACCCCCGGTCACCCGGCCCGCTCGCACCCCGACGTCGCCTGGTTCCTGGAGCACGTCGAGCCGCACCTCGACGGCGTCACCGCCCG
This sequence comes from Geodermatophilus obscurus, assembly GCF_900143215.1. Taxonomy (GTDB): domain Bacteria; phylum Actinomycetota; class Actinomycetes; order Mycobacteriales; family Geodermatophilaceae; genus Geodermatophilus; species Geodermatophilus obscurus_A. The sequence goes on from NZ_FRDM01000031.1 coordinate 12,495, forward strand.
CTGGATCGGCAGCGTCGGGGGTGCGGCGAAGGACGAGCTGCTGCGCACCTGCCGCGCGGCGCTGTTCCCCATCCGCTGGGAGGAGCCCGGCGGCACCGCCGTCTGCGAGGCCCTGGCCGCCGGGACGCCGGTGGTCGCCATGGCCCGCGGCTGCCTGCCCTCCCTGGTGGACGACGGCCGCACCGGCTTCCTGGCCGGCGACGAGGCCGGCTTCACCGCGGCGCTGGGCCGGCTGGACGAAATCGACCCGCAGGCCTGCGCCGCCGAGGCCCGCCGCCGGTTCGCCCCTGCGGTGATGGCCGACGGCTACGAGCGGCTCTACGCCGCGGCGGTGGCCCGCGCCGGGGCCCGCAGCCGGTCCCGCGGCCGGCTGCCCGTCGGCTGACGGTCGGCCATCCCCGCGGGGATGGCCGACCGTCAGGGCCGGACGGCGTCCCCGGTGCGGGCGGACTCGGCGATCGCGACCGCGACCCGGTGGGTGCGCAGTGCCTCGGCGTAGTCGACCAGCCCGGAGGCCGGCACCCCGCCGGCCAGCACGTCGACGAACGCCCGGTCGACCGCGGTGCGCCCGTCGACCCGCGGCTCGCTGCGGTCCGCCCCGTCGGCGGTGGTGACGGTCAGCGAGGTCTCGGTGAGCTCCACCGCCGCGCCGTCGCACACCACGGCCAGGCCGGCCGCCAGCTTGCCCGGCAGCGAGCAGGCCGCGGTCACCGTGCCCACGGCGCCGGACTCGAAGGACAGCAGCGCGGCGGTGGCGTCGTCGACGTCGCGACCCTCCGCGGTGGACAGCGCAGCGGTGGCGCGCACCTCGGCCACCTCGCCGGCCAGCAGCCGGGCCAGGTCGAGCACGTGGGTCAGCTGCTCGACCACCTGGCCGCCGGAGCGCTCCCGCCGTGACCACCAGGCCGGCGGCGGCACCGTGTCCAACCAGGTGGCGTCGACCAGGCGGGGCCGGTGCGCGGCGCAGACGGCGCGCGCGACGGCCACGGTGTCCAGGTGCCGCCAGTGGTAGCCGGTCGCGGTCGGCAACCCGGCCCCGGCCACCGCGCGCGCCACCTCCTCGGCGACCTCGACGCCGGTGGCCAGCGGTTTCTCGACGAAGAAGGGGACCCCCGCACGGACGGCGGCCAGTTCCAGCTCGCCGTGGGCGAAGGGCGGCACGCACAGCCAGACGCCGTCCAGCGGCCGGGCGAGCAGCCGGTCGACGTCCGCGACGACCGGCAGCCCGAGCTCCCCGGCGAGCGCGTCCGCGGCACCGGGGACGACGTCGGTGACGCCGACGACCTCCACGTCGGCGAAGCCGGCCAGCGTCCGCGCGTGGCGGGCGCCGACCCCCCCGGCGCCGACGAGTCCGATCCGGACGCGGCTGCCGGTGCGGGGTTCGGCCATGCCGGGGTCCTGCCCCGCCCGCGGACGACGCAACCTCGCAGGTCGGAGCGGGGTGCCTGCCCCGGCGGTGCCGCGCACCCCGACGGTGGGCACCGCGGCGGCGCCAACACGCCGACCCGCCGACCCCCCTCAGGGGCGACCCGGCCCGGTCAGCGCGTCCGTCCTGGTCGAACCGTGCGGTCAGGAGATGGTCAGGACACGGGGTCGGGCCGTGCTGGCCGGGCGGTACGGGCGCACAATGGGCGGGTGACACGGGGCACACGGCCCGTGCTTACCGAGTGGAGCTAACCTTCTACCGTGAGTGAGGTAATGGACCGGCGCGCGAGGAAGAAGGCGCAGACCCGGGCACTCATCCGCGAGACCGCGCAGGCCCTCTTCGCCGAGCGCGGCTTCGAGGCGGTCACGATCGCCGACATCGCCGCGGCTGCGGACGTCGCCGTCCAGACCGTCTTCAACCACTTCCCGACGAAGGAGGACCTCTTCTTCGACGGGCACACCCCCTGGGTCGACGGCGCCGCCGACTCCGTGCGCTCCCGCGCCCCGGGCACCGCTCCCCTCGAGGCCCTGCACGCCTACCTCATCGAGCGGGTCGCCGTGCACGCCCGGGAGCTCGCCACACCCGAGGGCCGGGTGTTCGACGCGACGCTGGAGGCCTCCCCCGCGCTGCGCGCCCGCGAGCGGGAACTGCAGCACGAGGCGACGGCCCGCCTGGCCGACGCGCTGTTCGAGACGTGGACGGCCGAGGGGGGCGCGCCCGCGGTGCCGACCGACGTCCGCACCGCGGCGTCGGTGACCGCCGCGGTCTGGCTGGCCGCCGTCCGGACGCTGATCGTGCAGCACCGGCAACTGCTAGCCGGACCGGCCGGTGCGCTGCCGGCCGACCCGGAGGAGGGCGTCGCCCTCGCCTGCTCGGTCGCCGCCCAGGTCTTCAGCGGGCTCGGCTCGACGCTGCCCCCGCCGACCAGTGGCAGGCTGCGGCGCACCGGCTGAGTCAGACCGTGACGCGCTCCCGGTCGGGCAGGACGACGGGCAGCAGCACCTCGTCGAGCACGCGCTGCACCTCTCCGCGGCTCATGGCTCCGCGGTCGGACGTGTAGCGCTGCCACCAGAAGGCCTCGATGACCGAGCAGAGCATCGCCAGGCGCGCCTCGGGGACCTGCTGCCCCCGCTCGGCGGCCCGGGCGCCGATGGCCCGGATCGCCTCGGCCAGGGGCTGCACCAGCGCGGCGTCCAGGCCGGCACGGAGGTCCTCCTCGTGCCGTGCCGCACCGACCAGGCTGGCGGCCGCCCGTTCCTCCCGGTCCAGCGGCCGGCGCCAGCGGTCCACCAGCGCGGCGAGGTCGTCGCGCAGCGAGCCCTGGTCCGGCGGGACCCGCACCAGGGTGAACCGGCCCACCGCCGACCGAGCCATCGCCGCCATCGTCGGCCAGCGCCGGTAGATGCCGGCCTTCCCGGCGCGGGCGCGGGCGGCGACGCGATCGCTGTTGAGCTTGCCCCATCCCTCGTCGGCCAGGATGTCGACGGCGACGGTGAGCAGTTGCTCGGACAGTTCGGCGCTGAGTGGGCGGCCCGGCGTTCCGCTCATGCCGAGACCGATGCGATGCGGGTCACGGGGTCGATGCGGGTCACGGGGCCATGGTGACGTGCTCGTGGAGTCGCCACAATGACGACACCGGCGGTTTCGCGATTTTCCGGGATTCCACGTTCCGGAACAGGCCGGATCGGCTGACGGCCGCCTGCAGATCAGGCGCCGGCGGCGCTCTCCACCCGGACCTGCAGGCCGGCGCCGTCGTCGACCAACCGTCCCGTGTCCCTCGCCTCGCCGACCAAGCCGTCCCAGCGCTGCGCCCAGTCGTCGCTCCCGGCCTGCGGCTCGGCCGCCGCACGGAGCGCGGCCAGGTCCAGGACGCCGGTGTCCGCGTCCTGCACCCGGCCCAGACCGGCCTCGCGCAGGGCCTGGTCGGCCTCCTCGTCGGTCACCGCCCCCAGCGCCAGGTGCAGCGTGGTCAGGTCGTCCACGTCCACGACCCGCACCTCGGGCAGCTCGTCGGCACCGCCCACCACCTCGACGATCACGCCTGACCTCCTCCGCTCGGATCCTCCGGGCCGGGAGTCCCCCCGGACGTGCCGTGTCACACGTGCCAGGGAAACCGGCTGAAGTCCGGATCCCGCTTCTCCAGGAACGCGTCGCGGCCCTCCACGGCCTCCTCGGCCATGTAGGCCAGCCGCGTCGTCTCACCGGCGAACAGCTGTTGGCCCACCAGCCCGTCGTCGATCAGGTTGAACGAGTACTTGAGCATCCGCTGAGCGGTCGGGCTCTTGGCTACGATCCGCCGTCCCCAGTCCAGCGCCGTCCGCTCGAGCTCGGCGTGCGGGACGACGCGGTTCACCATGCCCATGCGGTGCGCGTCCTCGGCGGAGTACTCCTCGCCCAGGAAGAACACCTCGCGGGCGAACTTCTGGCCGACCTGCCGGGCGAGGTAGGCCGAGCCGAAGCCGCCGTCGAAGCTGCCGACGTCGGCGTCGGTCTGCTTGAAGCGGGCGTGCTCGGCGCTGGCCAGCGTGAGATCCGAGACGACGTGCAGGCTGTGGCCCCCACCGGCCGCCCAGCCCGGGACGACGCAGACGACGACCTTGGGCATGAAGCGGATCAGCCGCTGCGCCTCCAGGACGTGCAGCCGGCCGAGTCCTCCCCCGCCCGCACCACCCCCTGCCGCCTGCCCCTCGGCGTGCTCGTACCCGTACTTCCCGCGCACCCGCTGGTCGCCGCCGGAGCAGAACGCCCAGCCCCCGTCCCCGGGGCTGGGCCCGTTGCCGGTGAGGAGCACGCAGCCGACATCGGTCGACAGCCGGGCGTGCTCCAGGGCGGTGATCAGCTCGTCGACGGTCTGCGGGCGGAAGGCGTTGCGCACCTCGGGCCGGTCGAACGCGATCCGCACGACGCCGGCGTCGACGGCGCGGTGGTAGGTGATGTCGGTGAAGTCGAAGCCCTCGACCGGCTGCCACGCCGCGCTGTCGAAGATCTCGGAGACGTCGTCGCGGGCGGTCATGGGCCGAACCTAGCGCCGTCCCGGAACGGTCACGGCAGGAGCCCGCCGCCCGGCGCGACGGCGACCTGCTGGTCCCCCACGGGCACGACGACGCCGCAGCGGGTGCGGGAGGACACCGGCCGGCTCCCTCGGCGTCGAGGACGGGGCGTGCACAGGGCAGGTACCCCGCACGCAGCGGCACCTCGGGAGGAACGGCGCCGTCCGCGCCCCCGCCGCGGGTAGCGTCGCCGGGGTGTCCGAGGGGCCCGCCGTGCGAGTCGGCACCGTCAACGTGGCCTCGGGCCGCAGTCCGGGCGGTCCGGTCCTCGACGCCGCGCAGCTGGAGAAGGCGGTCGCCGGCCTGGACGTCGACGTGCTCGCCGTGCAGGAGGTCGACGCCGGGCAGCCCCGCTCCCAGCGCGTCGACCAGGCCGCCGCCCTGGCGGCCGGGCTCGGTGCCGCGGACTGGCGGGCCGCGGCCACGGTGGCCGGCACCCCGGACCCGTTCCGCAGCTGGTCCCCGGCCGGTCCGGTGCTGCGCGGCCCGCACACCCCGGCCGACGGCCCGCTCTACGGCATCGCGCTGCTCAGCCGGCTGCCGGTGCTCGAGTGGTCGGTGCTCGACCTGGGCGCGGGCCGGGCGCGGCTGCCGGTGCAGGGCCCCGACCCGCGCACCGGTCGGGTCCGGTGGTGGTGGTTCCCCGACGAGCCGCGGGCCGCCGTCGCCGCTCGGCTGGAGTCGCTGACCGTCGTCGCCACGCACCTGTCGTTCGCGCCGCACACCGCCGTCCGCCAGCTGCTGCGGCTGCGGCGGTGGATCGCCGGGATGCCCGGCCCGGTGGTGCTGGCCGGCGACCTGAACCTGCCCGGCGCGCTGCCCGGCCGGCTGCTCCGGGCCACTCCGCTGGTGCGCGAGCCGAGCTTCCCGGCGTCCGGCCCGCGGGTGCAGCTGGACCACCTGCTGGCCGTGGGAACCGGGCTTCGCGGCCGGGACGCCGAGGCCTCGACGCTCCCGGTCGGCGACCACCGCGCGCTCACGGTGACGGTGACCCCGGCCTGAGAGCGGCGCGATGGCCCCGCCCAGGGCACCGCCCCGAGCCCTGACGCCCCCTTGCCGGGTCCCGCAGGCCCCGTCCGGAGGCTCGCCCCGAGCTTGCGAGGGATGAGAGGGACGGGGTCCTTCTTCAGGCGGCGAGCAGGTCGTGCAGGCGGTACAGCGACGCCTCGAAGCCCGGGTGCAGCGGTAGCGACACCAGGTCACCGAGCGCCACCCAGGCCACGCCGTCGCTCTCGCCGTCCAGCCGCAGGTCGCCGGGCTCGATGCTGCGCACCGGCCGGGCCAGCACGGTCGTGTAGGACCAGCCGCCGTGGTCGTCCACCGAGGCGGGACCGAGCTGCAGGTCCTGGGGCAGCAGGCCCAGCTCCTCCTGCACCTCCCGGAGGGCGCCGTGCTCCGGGGACTCCCCGGCGTGCAGCGCGCCGCCCGGCGTCCCCCACGTGCCGCCGTGGTGCGACCAGACCGCCCGGTGCTGCAGCAGCAGCTCCGGCCCGTCGGCGCCGGAACGGTGCACCAGCAGCCCGGCCGCGCCGACCCGGCCCCAGTGCCGGTGGCCGAGCGCGCAGGTCACCCAGCCGTCGGTCGAAGAGAACACGCCCCCAGTGAACCCCGTCCGGGGTGCCGGCGCCGCCGTGACAGGCTCGGCGGCGTGCGCGTCGCCGTCTTCACCGGGTCCCAGAGCGGACCGCCGTCCCACCGGTCCGCCGTGGCGCAGTTCGCCGCCGGGCTCGCGTCCACGGGGGTGGGGATCGTCTACGGCGGTGGGCGCGCCGGGCTGATGGGTGTCGTGGCCGACGCCGCCCTGGCTGCCGGCGGCGAGGTCATCGGGGTCATCCCCCAGCACCTGGTGGACGACGAACTGGCGCACCCCGGGCTGCCGCGGCTGGAGGTGGTCACCTCCATGCACGAGCGCAAGGCGCGGATGGCCGAGCTCGCCGACGCCTTCGTCGCCCTGCCCGGCGCGGCCGGCACCCTCGAGGAGCTGTTCGAGGCCTGGACCTGGGGGATGCTCGGCCTGCACGCCAAGCCCGCCGTCCTGGTGGACGTCGACGGGTTCTGGCAGCCGCTGCTGGGCCAGCTGCGCCGCATGGTGGACGACGGCTACCTCGATGCCCGCCGGCTCGACGCGCTGGGCGTGGTCTCCGAGCCCGCGGAGCTGCTGGCGTTCGTCGAGCGGTACGAGCACCCGGTGCGGAAGTGGCGGGACCCCCTGCCCCCCGCCACTCGTTGAAGGGCCCCGTCCCTGTCACCCCTCGCAAGCTCGGGGCGAGCCTCCGGACGGGGCCGGCCCTGCGGGGGGCCGTAGCGTCGGGCGGGTGGAGCGCTGGGACGTCGTCGTGGTCGGGGGCGGCCCGGCCGGCTCCGCCACGGCGCTGGCCGCCCGGCGCAGCGGCGCCTCGGTGCTGGTGCTCGACCGGGCCGACTTCCCCCGCGACAAGGTGTGCGGCGACGGCGTGGCTCCGGAGGCGCTCGACGTCCTGGCCGGCCTCGGCGTCGACCGGGCCGCGGCGACCTCCGGGTACCCGCCGGTCCCCCGGCTCGCGCTGCGCGCGCCGGGCGGGGCGGTCGTCGAGCGCGACACGCACCGGCCGTCGTCCGTCGTCCCCCGGGAGGTGTTCGACGCCCGGCTGCTGGCGGCGGCACGGGGGGCCGGGGCGGAGTTCCGCCGGTCCACCGTCCGCACCCTGGTGGCCGACGCGGACGGCGTCACCGTCGACGGCACCGTGCGGGCGGGCGTGCTCGTCGGGGCGGACGGCGCGGAGTCCGTCGTCCGCCGGGCCCTCGGGCTGTCGACCAACCGCCCGGACCGGCTGGCCGTGGCGATCCGCGGCTACGCCCCCGCGCTGCCCGGCCAGGACGTCACCCAGGTGCTGGTGACCACCGAGCAGCGCTGGCCGGCCTACGCCTGGTCCTTCCCGCTCGGGAACGGGCGGGCCAACGTCGGCTACGGCGAGCTGGTGTCCGGCGGCGCGACCCGGACGGCGCTGGTCGACGGGCTGCACCGGCTGCTGCCGGGCGTGGCGCCCGAGGGGCTGCGCGCGCACCGGCTGCCGCTGTCCACCGGCCGGCCGCGGCTGCCCGACGGCCGGGTGCTGCTGGCCGGCGACGCCGCGTCGCTGGTCAACCCGCTGACCGGGGAGGGCATCTTCTACGCCGTCCTCTCCGGTGCACTGGCGGGTGCGGCGTGGTCCGCGGGTGCCGGCGCGGGCGCCCGGTACCGGGAGGCGCTTCGGCGGCGGCTCGGCGCGCACCTGCGCGCCACCCGGGTCGCCTCCGAGCTCTCCCGCTGGCCGCGGCTGATGGACGCCGCCGTGCGCGCGGCCGGCGCCGATCAGCGGGTCTTCGACGACGTGGTGGCCCTCGGCCTGGCCGAGGGGCGGCTCACGGGGCGGACCGTTGCCGCGGCAGCCCGCCGGCTGGCCGGAGCACGGGGCTGACGGCGACCTCGACGCGGTCGCGGCCGGCCCGCTCGGCCTGGTAGAGCGCCGCGTCGACGGCGGCGTAGAGCTCCTGCACGGAGGCGGCGTGCAGCGGCGCGTGGGCGACCCCCACGCTGATCGACAGCGGCAGCGCGCCGCGGTCCGCGCGCGGCCAGGGGTGAGGCCCGCACCGTCTCGACCAGCGGCCCGGCGCGCCGGGCCGCGGTCTCGGCGGTGCACGGCCCTTCGGCGAACTCCCACGTCGGGCCCACGGAACTGTCAGACCGTGCGCGCAGGATAGCGGGCAGTGATCAGAAGGAGGACGGTTGTGACGATGCCCCCCGCACCGGCTCGGGCGCACGAGGTGACCATCCACCTCACCGACGACCTGCTGGCCGGCGGGCTGGCCGACGTCCGCTGGACGCTGCTCGGCACGCTGCACGCCGGCGCCCGCTCCCTCGTGGTCGACCTCTCCCAGGTCCAGCACCTGCCGGACGCCGTCGTCGCGGTCCTGGTGTCGGCGCACCGCATCTGCCGGGCCCGCGGTGGCGCGGTGGTGCTGCGCGGCGCCGACCCCCGCACGGAGGGGCTGCTGCGCCGCACCGGCCTGTGGCGGGTCCTGGTCGCCGAACCCGGGCGGGCGGTCGCATGACCGGGGTGCTGAGCGAGGTCGTCGACCGGCGGACGGGGCTGATCACGGTGCGCGGCCACCGACCTCCAGCGGCGCGGACCTGGTGTGGGGCACGGCCGACCAGCTCCGCGGTGCCGGCCACGCCCGCGTGGTGCTCGACCTCCGCGGCGGGGGCACCGCCGACGTCGAGCGCCTGGCGGTGCTGGGCGAGCTGCACCGTGACTTCCGCGTGGACGGTGGGGAGCTGCTCATCCGCAGCTGATCGCTGAGGCGGAGGGCGTGGGATTCGAACCCATGACGAGCTGTGAACGCCCAGCTGTTCCCACAACTGCTCGAGGCCGTCGGGACATGCGCTCCAGGTCGCATGACCGTATGCAGCACCCGGCACGGCCGCGAGCGGCAGGCCGAGGACGATCCAGCTGACGGGGACCGGTCATGGCCGCTGCTGGGTGCACTGCGACCCTGCTGTGGACCCAGGTCGCGTCGCCCATGAGCACCCGTCCTGGGAAGCGAGGACCCCCGCCCGAGGGACGCGCGGCTGGGAGTGGCAGCTCCGGAGGCCATGCTGGTCGGGATTGCCCCGCTGGACGGTGCGCTCTCCGAATTGTTCGGGGCCCAACTGGCCATTAAGGTTCGATTCCCCTCACCCGCTCCATGTACTGGCCAGCTCACCTGTCCGTGTGCCCGATTCAGGACGGCGTGCGCACCTCTCTCGACGCCTCAGGGACGCCGACCTCTGTCGACAGCTGACCACCGGACTCGACCCGTTCATCCGGCACGGTCGGAGCACGACCTCGATGCCCGCCGACAGGTGGTGCCCCGACCCGCAGCCTGGCTTCAGTCGCTCAGGTCGTGCGAGTTGCAGCGCGGTCCGGCTACGACGACCGGGCCGCGTGGGTGACCAGCACCGGCATCGGTGAGTCAAGGATGATCCGCTGCGCGATGCTGCCGGTGAGCAGCTTGCCGACCGGGCTGCGCCGCTTCAGACCGAGGACGAGCAGCTCTGCGTCCGCCCCGATGGCCAGGTCGATGATCGCCTCCGCAGCGTCGCCGCCGTCGTCGACGACGCGCACCTCCATCTCCGGGTCGCCCGCCGCCCGCAGTTCCGCGAGTTGCCGTTCGATCTCCTCGCGCAGCGCCTGGTCGTCGGTCGCGTGGTCGTGCTCGAACCACTCCTGCCTGTCGGTCGCGAGTGCCACCAGCGGGGCCCCGCGCAACCGTGCCTCACGCACCGCCAGAGCGAGCGCGGCAGCGCCCTCCGGTGTCGGGCCGTACGCCACACAGATCGTCATGTCGCTCCCGTCAGGCGCGTGCGGATGGCGCAAACCCTAAGCCCTCGCGAGTGGCGGAATGGGCGACGTTCATTGCGTTCACAACGGTTCTTGAGTTCTCGAACGCGGGCATTGGGTTCTCCTGCGGCGGGCGATAGCGTTACCGGGCATGCCACGGAGGCGGGTCGTCGCAACGCTGGGAATCCTGCTCGTCGCCGCGCTCGCGGTCACGGCCTTCACCGATGCCGCCCGGTCAGGGGAGGGTCAGGCCGCACGTGCCAGTCTCACGCTGATCGCCCCGGCCGCGGCCGGCGGTGGTTGGGACCTGGTCGCCCGCGAGGGCCAGCAGGCGATGCGCACCGGCAACATCGTCAACACCGTCCAGGTGGTCAACATCCCCGGGGCTGCTGGGACCATCGGGCTGAACCAGCTGGCCGGCCTGACCGGCCAGGGCACCACGATGATGGTGACCGGCACGGTGATGCTCGGCGGGATCAGCCAGTCCGGCAGTGCGATCAGCATGCAGGACACCACTCCGATCGCCCGGCTGGCCGAGGACTTCGAGGTCATCGCGGTGCCTGCGGAGTCGCCGTTCCGCACCTTCGACGACTTCGTGCAGGCCTGGGCTGCGAACCCGGCCGCGGTGCCGATCGGCGGCGGGTCGGCCGGTGGCATCGACCACATGGTGGCCGCCCAGATGGCGCAGGCCGCTGGAGTTCCGGTCGAGACCGTGCAGTACACGGCGCATGCCGGCGGCGGTGAGCTCACGCTGAGCCTGCTGTCCACCGCGGCCGGCACCGTCGGGGTCGGGATCAGCGGCTACAACGACTTCGCCGACCTCGTCGACAGCGGTCAGCTGCGGGTGCTCGCCGTCGTGGCACCGGAGCGCCTGGCCGGGATCGACGCGCCTACGATGACCGAGCTCGGCCTGCCGGAAGTCGATCTGGTCAACTGGCGCGGCCTGGTCGCCCCACAGGGGATCACCGACGCGCAGCGGACCGAGCTGGAGCAGATCGTGCGCGAGATGGTCGCCACCGAGTCCTGGTCCGAGGCGGTCGAGCGCAATCGGTGGGTGCGCAGCGAGATCTACGGCGAGGACTTCGAGGAGTTCCTCGTCGAGGAGCAGGGCCGGATCGACGCACTCCTCGAGGAGCTGGGGCTGTGATGAGCGAAGTGCCGAGCGACAGGGCCGCGACCACCGGACGGCCGCGCCCGCGGCCCGCGCACCTGTCGAAGGGGGCCTTGGTCGTCCCGGCGGTCCTCGTGGTGCTCGGCATCTTCCTGGTGGTCGGCACGGCGACGATGGACGTCGTCGGGGAAGGCGGGCTGTTCGGCCCCACCGTGATGCCGTGGGCGGTCGCGGCGATCTGCTTCGTCGTGGCGGTCTTCCTCGCCGTGGACATCCTGCGGCCGCGACCCGAGTACGACCCCGCGTTCGGGGCTGGGTCGAGAGCCGCGACCGACTCCTCGGACGGCTCGTACGAGGCCGGGCCCGACACCGTCAACGCACCGGCCGTCGGGACCGCGATCGGCGGAGTCGTCGTGTTCATCGCGGTGCTGCCGTGGCTGGGCTGGATCCTGTCGGCGACGCTGCTGTTCACCGCGGTCGCGATCGCGCTCGGCAACCGGAAGTTCGTCACCTGCCTGCTGGCGGGGCTCGCGCTGGCGTCGGTCATCCAGATCGTGTTCAGCGGGCTGCTCGGCATCTCCCTGCCCGCCGGCTTCGTCGGGGGGTTCTGAGGACGTGGAGCAGCTTTCCAACCTGATCGGCGGGTTCGGGGACATCCTCAGCCCGTCCGCGCTGCTGTTCGTGCTGATCGGAGCCTTGCTCGGCACGGCGGTCGGAGTGCTGCCCGGCTTGGGCTCGGCGATGGCTGTCGCGCTGCTGCTGCCGCTGACGTTCGTGCTGGAGCCGACGAACGCGCTCATCATGTTCACCGGCATCTACTTCGGCGGTCTCTTCGGCGACTCGATCTCCGGCATCCTGATGAACACCCCGGGCAACTCGACGGCGATCGCGAGCGCCTTCGAGGGCTACCGGATGGCGCAGAGCGGCCGTGCGGCGCAGGCGCTCGCCACCGCGGCGATCGGCGCCTTCATCGGCGGCACCGTCGCCTCGGTGCTCGTGGTGTTCTTCGCCCCGACGCTGGCGGAGCTGGCGACCGGGTTCGGGCCGGCCGAGTTCTTCGCGCTCGCCGTCCTCGCGTTCATCGCGATCTCCGCCGTCGTCACGGACTCGGCCGTGCGCGGCCTCGCGGCGCTGGCGATCGGGCTGGTGCTCGCCATGATCGGGATCGACCAGCCGACCGGCACGGCGCGGTTCTCCTTCGGCTCCTCGGCGCTGCTGGACGGCATCCCGATCGTCGTCATCACCGTGTCGCTCCTGGCACTGGGCGAGGTCTTCCACCAGGCCGCCAAGGCGAGTGGCAGCGGCACCCAGGACACGGTGCTGCCCAGCGGGCGGCCCTGGCTGTCCGGGTCGGAGTTCCGCGCGGCGTTGCCGGCGTGGCTGCGCGGCACCGGCTACGGCCTGCCGTTCGGCGTCATCCCGGCCGGGGGCGCGGAGGTGCCGACGTTCCTGTCCTACGGCACCGAGCGCCGGCTCGATCGGCGGCGGGCGAAGCCGATGTTCGGCCGCGGCGCGATCCAGGGCGTCGCCGGCCCGGAGGCCGCCGGCAACGCCACCGCCGGCACCGCGATGGGCGCGCTGCTCGCGCTCGGGCTGCCGACATCGGCGACCGCCGCGCTCCTGCTGGCGGCGTTCCAGCAGTACGGGCTGCAACCCGGCCCGCTGCTGCTGGAGCGCAGCGGCGACATCGTCTGGCCGCTGCTCGCCGGTTTCTTCCTCGCGATGGTCGTGCTGCTGATCCTGAACCTGCCGTTCGCGCCGCTGTGGGCGCAGCTGCTGCGAGTTCCGAAGTCCTACCTGTACGCCGGCATCGCGGTCTTCGCCTCGTTCGGCGTGTACGCCGCCGGAGCCAGCATCATCGACCTAGTGATCATGCTGGTGATCGGCGTCCTCGGCCTGGCCATGCGGCTTTACGACATCCCGATCGCACCGGTGCTGATCGCGGTGATCCTCGGCCCGCTCGCCGAGTACTCGCTCCGCGACGCGATGGCCAATTCCGAGAACGACCCTGCGGTGCTGGTCAGCAGCCCCATCACCATCGGCCTCTACGTCTTGTTGCTCGCCGGTCTGGGCTTTGCGGCCTGGCGTCGCGTCGCCGAGCGCCGTCGAGCGGACGTCTGAGCTCGACTGCCTGCGGCGCCCCCCACCGTGGCCTGACCGCGATGCACGACTGGCTCGTGCCGACCCCCGGAAAGCCGCGCGACCGTGAGGGGACCGCGGCGGCAGCTCGACACGACAGCCGGGAACCCGGGTAGCAACCGCCCGCCGGGCCTCTGCTGCTGAGGCGCCACACCGTGCCCGGCACCGAGGTCCGCTGTTCGACTGGATGTCGCCGCTCGGAACGACGGCCCGAGCCGCCACGTTGGCGGACTCCGTCGCAGTCACTCGTCGCTGGCGCCCGGGCTTCTGGACACTCCTGCGCGAGGAAGGTAACGGGGGGACCACGTCGGCCCGTCCCCGTTCGACCGCGGGCAGCCGAGCTCCAAACACCACCGGATTCGCGACGCCGACGGCATCCCGCCGGTGGCCACTCCTGACCGGGGGCAACCGCAACGACATCACCCAGCTCCTCCTGCTGGGCGATGCCACCCGCCGATCCTGGGTCGACGCGGGCTGACTTCGCCGCCGGCCGCACGAGCTGTTCGCCGACCGCGGCCATTACCGGACATCCACCACCGGCGGCTGCGCCAGCGCGGCACCACTCCACGGATGGCCCGCCGCGGCGTCGCGCACGGCTACGGGCTCGGCAAGCAGCGCTGGGTGGTGGAGCGGGGCTCCACCTGGCTGCACCGCCTCCACAGCTCCGCACTCGCTAGGTACGTCGAGCCGACCATCCGTCCGCTGTGCTTACCGTGGAGTCGCTGGGTCACCCGGCCGCGAGACGACGGCGGTCCTCCGTGGAGATCAGCGCGTCCAGGGTCACGAAGGTGTAGTCGGCCGCGCGCATCCGCTCGATCATGTCGGGCAGCGCGTCGGCATCCAGAGTCGTGCCGTCCTCCGGGTGCGACCCGAGGTGCATCAGCACGATCTCTCCGGGGCGGAGGGCGTTCATCGCCCGGTCCGCCACCTGCTGTGCGCTCATCCCGCCGCTCGTGCCCTGCCACCCCAGCGTGTCCACCGGCCGGGTGTCCGGGGATCCTCGTCCACGCGCATCGTCATCGTCCGCTCCCTGGTGCCCGGGCGTTCAGCACATCGCGGGAACCGGGCCGCCGGCAAGCGGCTGCGACCTCCCGGATCCGATCCAGGACCAACGGCACGACGGACGGCGGTCGGCTCCCGGGCGAGGGCCTCGGGAGGTGCGGCGTCCACTGGAACCCCCGCCGCGGGCGCCGGCTCGCCGGCTGCGATGCCGTGCTGGGCTGACCGGGCGAGCCGTCCCCGGTCAACGGGCCCAGATCCGCCGTGGGCGCGCCCTCGACGGTTGGTCGGAGAGCCGCCACCAGCCAGTAGCGCCGCGAGGTCCACAGCCGCGAACAGCCGACGGGCCCCCGTCAGCCCCGACGCCGGTGCGGCGTCGGCACGTGCAGGGCATTGCCAGCGAATCGGACGGGGGTGTATGACCGCTCAGGAGCACCAGCGAGGCGCTGCGCCGGTCTCTCCCGGACGGCGGCATGCTCCACCCCGCCTTCCTCGGACCCTGCTCCACCCAGGCGGTCGTCCGCGCCGGGCGTGGTGGGGTGGGGTGGGGTGGGGTGGGCGACGGTGACCACGTCGAGGTGCCCGCCGACGCAACGCCCAACGAGCAGGTGTGGAGATGACCGATCAGCGTCAGGGCACACCGGCGGCTGGCGACGCCGGCGCTGCGCCACGGGCTCTGAGTCGACGTGCCGTGCTCGTCGGCTCGTCTGCGACAGCTCTGGCGATCTCGCTCGTCGCAGTGATGCCTGAGGAGGCTCGGGCCCGGACCCCCTTCAGGGGGGTCGACGTGCGTCCGCGAGCCGATTGGGCCGGGGGCCTGACGCCCGCGGGTCCGTTGCAGCAGGAGCGATCGGGCGACACCCGCTTCCTGCTGGTCCACCACACTGCGTCCGCGAACGACTACGGCCCCGGCGATGTGCCCGGTCTGCTCCGCGGCTTCTACCGGTTCCACACCGGGCCGGACCGGAGGTGGCCGGACGTCGCCTACAACTTCTTCGTCGATCGGTACGGCACGGTGTGGGAGGGCCGCACCGGGAGCCTGGCCGGTCCCGTGATGGCCGATGCAACCGGTGGCAGCCAGGGGTTCGCCCAGTTGTGCTGCTTCATCGGCAACCACCAGGCCGAGGCTCCGACTCCGGAAGCCCGGACGTCCATGACGGCTCTGCTCGCAGCACTCGCGGACACCTATGCCATCGAGACCGCGCCGGGTGCGACGACCACCTTCGTGTCCCGTGGGTCCAACCGCTGGCCGGCCGGAACCACCGTGACGACCACGACGATCGCCGGACATCGGGACATGTCCCTCACCACGTGCCCTGGTGACACCGCCTATGAACTGGTGCGAGACGTGTTCCCGGCCGCGGTCACCGCGCTGAGGCCGACGCCACGCTGACCCGCCACCCACGACCGTGAGTGGTGACCCGGAGCGGACCGCTGCGTCGGCCGACGTCCTCACCAGGGTCCGTCCGGCGGATCGTCGCGGATCCACCGGTGCAGGGCGACGCCGGCGATGACCCGGGCGGCACCGAGGACCTCCGGCATCGTGGGTACGTGGCCAGGACCACGACGCCGATGACGGTGACCGTGGGCGGGAGCACGGAGACCTCGGGGGCGCGGGTGGCACGGGCGGGTCGCGCCGTGGTGAGCCGGCCGGAGTCACCGCGGTCCCCGCGTCGTCGTCGCCCGGACGACGTGGAAATCCGCTTGCCCTCAAGCTGGCTCGAGGTCGCATGCTGGCCGCATGACCCCGCGGAGGACCACCGCCGTCGATCTGTCGGCACCGAGGAACAGGATCACGGCATGAACGCCGCACCGGCCGTCGAGGCGATCGACCTGGTCAAGCACTTCGGTGAGACCCGAGCCGTCGACGGGGTGAGCTTCGTCGTCCCTGAGGGTTCGGTCCTGGGCCTGCTCGGGCCCAACGGGGCGGGCAAGACCACGCTCGTGCGGATGCTGACAACCTTGAGCATCCCCACCCGCGGGACGGGCCGGGTGGCCGGGTTCGACATCCTGCGGCAACCGACCGAGGTCCGCCGCAGCCTGGGCCTCACCGGTCAGGCGGCGACGGTCGACGAGATCCTCACCGGACGGGAGAACCTCAAGCTGATCGGCAGTCTCTACGGCCTGCCCAAGAAGTACGTCCGGGAAGCGACCGAGCGGCTGTTCACCCGCTTCGACCTCCTCGACGCGGCCGACCGGATGGCGAAGACGTACTCCGGCGGGATGCGTCGCCGTCTCGACCTGGCGGTCAGCCTGCTGGCGGCACCGCCGATCCTCTTCCTGGACGAGCCCACGACGGGCCTGGACCCGCAGAGCCGGTCGGGGCTGTGGGCGGTCCTCCGGGAGCTCGTGAGCGAGGGCACCACCCTCGTCCTGACGACGCAGTACCTGGAGGAGGCCGACCACCTGGCCGACGAGATCGTGGTGGTCGACAAGGGCCGGGTCATCGCCGCCGGCACGCCGACACAGCTCAAGGACCAGGCGGGCCGGGCCAGCGTCGTCGTCACCCTGACCCACGCCGCGGACGTCGACCGGGCGGCGGAGCTCATGGAGTCCTGCTGCCAGGAGGTGCACGTCGAGCGAGGCAGCCGGCGGCTGACCGCGCAGGCCGGCGGGCTCGGCGACATGACGCGCATCGCCGCGGTGTTCGAGACCAGCGGCATCGAGCTCGACGACCTGGGCCTGACCCGGCCGAGCCTGGACGACGTCTTCCTGCACCTCACCGGGCACCGGGCCGAGGCCGAGGATGCCGCGGACCCGACGAACGAGGGAGTCACGACATGACCACCGTCCAGGCCACCCGGGCACCGGCCACGCGGCCGCCCATCTCCCCGCCGTCCCTGCTGCGGGCGTCGTCGACCATCGTCTGGCGCAACCTGCTGCACATCCGGCGGATGCCCGAGATGCTGCTCGACGTCACGGTGCAGTCGGTGATGTTCGTGCTGCTGTTCGCCTACGTCTTCGGCGGGGCGATCGCGGCTCCGGGCGCCGACTACAAGGAGTTCCTGCTTCCCGGGATCATGGTGCAGACCATGGTGTTCTCCTCCGCGATCGTGGCCATGGGGCTGACGAGCGACCTGCAGAAAGGGTTCGTCGACCGGTTCAAGTCGCTGCCGGTCCCCCGGTCGGCGGTGCTGGTCGGGCGGAGCATCTCGAGCCTGATCCACTCCAGCATCGGCGTCGCCGTCATGGCGGTGACCGGTCTGCTGATCGGCTGGCGGGTGCGCAACGGGTTCGTCGACGGCGTGCTCGCGTTCGCGCTGCTGCTGCTGTTCGGCTTCGCCCTCATCTGGCTCGGCATCTGGGTCGGCTCGCTGATGCGGACCGTCGAGGCCGTGCAGGGATTCATGTTCACCGTCATGTTCCCGCTGACCTTCGTGGCCAACACGTTCGTGCCGACCGAGAGCATGCCGGCCTGGCTGCGGGCCATCTCCGAGTGGAACCCGGTCTCGGCCATCACCCAGGCGTGCCGCGAGCTGTGGGGGAACGGCCCGCCCGCGGGCGCGGATGCCGCGTGGCCGTTGCAGCACCCGATCCTGGTCTCGATCGGCTGGTCGGTCGTCCTCACGGCGATCTTCGCGCCGCTCGCCGTCTCGGCGTTCCGTCGCCGTTCCCGTGACTGAACCGAGGCTCCCGCCAGCACGTGTGGTGCGCTCGCTGCCGTCACCGCGGCGGATGGGTTCGCGGCTGGCTCATCGGATCAGGACGCCGTCCGCGCGGGTGACCTGCCACATGTGGCCGTCGGGATCGGCGAAGGCGCCGGCGTAGGCATCTGGGCTCTGCGTCTCCGCGAGCTCATCGTCCACCGAGACGGGGCCCCATGTCTGGTTTCCGGGCTCGAAGACGATCTCGGCGCCGGCATCCCGTGCGCGGCGCATCAGCTCGTCGACCTCGGCATCGGTGTCCAGCCCGATCACGACGAGACACTCATG
This sequence comes from Geodermatophilus obscurus, assembly GCF_900143215.1. Classification (GTDB taxonomy): domain Bacteria; phylum Actinomycetota; class Actinomycetes; order Mycobacteriales; family Geodermatophilaceae; genus Geodermatophilus; species Geodermatophilus obscurus_A. The sequence goes on from NZ_FRDM01000031.1 coordinate 30,491, forward strand.
CGCACCCCGGGGCGATCGTCGACGTCGACCGATCACCCAGCCGAAGCCGACCGCCGGGATCAGCATCACCCGCAGACCGACGCCGATCTCGAACTGCAGGGGCTCGGGAAGGCCATCGTCACCCGGCTCACCCACTGCCACGAACCCGAGGGCGGTGTAAAAGGCGTGGGATACCGAACGATCCTCGATGGGCAGGCACACAGTTGCTCGGTCGAGTTTCACGATGCCCTCCCCAGGACGGATTCAGCCTCCTCAACACCGACCCGACAGGCTTCCCAGAGTCATCGCTCAATCCGCCGTCCTCCTGCGACTGGACCGGCATCCCACCATCCGGCGTCCTCATGAGCTGGCGATTCGCAAGCCGGACACGCTACGGCGATATGCGTGCGGTCCCCGGGGGTGCAGCGACGGCGTCCCGCTGGGATCCCCCCGCGGTGATCGCCGAGGTGCTGATGCTCGGGCGAGCGGCAGGAGACCGCTGGCCGTAGGCGTGTGATCGGAGCAGGCTGGGCGGCGGATCGGATCGGAATGCGCGCCGCACCGGGAGGGATCGCCATGCCGTCCTTCGAGCACCGCGGGCGCCGGCCCGTGATCGATGACAGCGCATACGTGGCGCCCACCGCCGTCCTCTGCGGTGACGTGCACGTCGGGCCGCAGGCACGGGTCCTGTTCGGCGCCGTGCTCACCGCCGAGAACGGCGCCGTGTCGGTGGGGCGGCGCACCGTGGTGATGGAGGGTGCCCTCGTGCGCGGCCGGGGCGAGCACCCGGCGGTCCTGGCTGACGACGTCCTGGTCGGTCCGCACGCCCACATCAACGGGGCGACCATCGAGGACGGCTGCTTCATCGCCACCGGTGCCGCGGTCTTCCCCGGCGCGCGCCTGGGATCGGGGGCCGAGGTGCGCGTGCACGGCGTCGTGCAGGTCAACACGGCGCTGCCGGCCGGCACCGTGGTGCCCATCGGTTGGGTGGCGGTCGGCAACCCGGCGCAGGTGCTGCCACCGGACCGGCACGAGGACATCTGGGCGCTGCAGCGGGAGCTGGACTTCCCCGGCACCGTCTACGGCGTCTCCCGAGACGCGTCGGCGACCGAACGGATGACCCGGCAGAGCGAGTGGTTCGGCGCGCACGCCCACGACCGGCTGCTGCGCGAGCACCGCCTGCACCTGGCCGAGGACCTGGGAGCGGCCGGCAGCAGTGCTCCGTTCGCCACGCCGGAGGCCGACATCGACCCCCGCCGACCCTGATCCGGGGCGCGCTGCGGCACCTCGGTCGCCCGGGACGCTGGCAATCAGCTCGACCGCCGCCCGGCCGGTGCCACGACGCCGTCGATGGGCACGCAAGCGTGGTGACCACGCCACCGCCTGGGCCCGTGCACGCAAACTCCTGACGCCTGACATCACGATCAGCGGTTGATGAACCGGGAGGACGTCATGGTCACACCGACCACGGCCTCGGCGGCGGAGGCAACGCCGGAGCTCCCTGGCACGCTGGGGATGGTGCGCACGGTCAGCGCCACCCCCCAGGTGGTGTGGCGCTCTGGTCGGACACCGGAGGGGGCCTGGAGTACCTCTCGTCCACGGTGATCACCCTGTCAGTCCGCCGGTTGCCGGCGCCGACCAGCACCGGAGGATGCTCGACAAGGTATCCGCACACCGAACGGTCAGCGGCGACCTCCTCGACGACCTGGCCATGAGAGACATGCGTCCCGCAGGGGAACGCGCTACGGCGATATGCGTGCGGTCCCCGAGGGTGCGGCGACGGCGTCCCGCCGGGATGCGCTTACGGGCAGGGTGGCGCTGGCAGTGCGGTCCATGACGTGGAGGGTTCAGAGGCGAAGGACGCCGAGTAGGCGCGCGTCGGGCGGAGCGGGCCAAGTGGCGTCTCGGGGTGCGCCCGAGGCATCACGACGGGTCCGGCGGTCTCCGGGGTGGCAGCCAGTCGCGCAGCAACGCGAGGAAGTCCTCGGGGCGTTCCATCGAGGGCAGGTGAGCGGTGCCTGGCCAGTCGACGCGCCGCACGCCGGCGATGCCGACAGCCAGGCGCCGTGCCGCGTCGTGGACCGCCTGGAGATCCAGGGCACCGACGAGGACCAGGGTGGGCACCTGGATCTCGGCGAGCCGGTCGAGCGCGGGCGGGTCGAGTTCGCGCTCCTCGACGTCGTCCCATCCGGCGGTCACCTCGAATGCGCGGCGCTGCATCCGTCGGACCAGGTCGCGCACAGTCGGGTCGACGTCGTCGGCGGTCCGCTGGGGACCTTCGACCCACCAGGCCAGGTTCGCCTCGACGGCGCTGTCCAGGTCGTCACGGGCCAGGGCGGCGCCCTCGGCCTCGGTGAACGCGCGCAGGTCCGGGGTCGCCTCGGCGATGAGCGAGCCACCCGGCGCGATGAGGAACAAGGAGGCCACCTGCGCGGGCTGGCTCAGAGTGACCTCGATGGCCACGCCGGCACTGAAGGAGGCACCGACCAGGTGGCAGCGGCCGATGCCGAGCTCGGCCAACGTGGCGACCACGTCATCGACCGGGCAGAGCGCTCCACGTGGACGTCCTGCCGACTCGCCGAACCCGCGCAGGTCCAGTCTGACGACGTCGCGCTCGGTGGTGAGCGCCGGCCAGAGGGGCTCCCACATTCGGCGGTCGGCCACGCCGGCGTGGAGCAGGACGACGGGCAGGTCACCGCGGGGGCCTGCACGGTCGTAGGCGATGCCAGCGGAGGTGCGCGACGTCGTCGACACGAAGGCGCCTCTCAGGATGTCGATGTGAGCCCGCAGCCTGCTCACGCCAGGCGACCGCGACAACCGGTATCTCCGACGGGCAGCGGTGACGCCCACGGCTCGCCCGTTCCCGTCGGGGGATCCTTCTGCGCGACGCGCCTTGGTGGTCGGCCCAGCACTTCACCAGGGGCGGCCTACGCATCCAGCCGGGGTGCGCGGCCAGCCGCGCGCGGCCGGTCGAGGGCGCGGCAGGCCGGGCGGTGCGGCGTACGGCGGGCGCATCGCACAGGTCGGGCCCGCCGTCCCCGCTGCCCCTGGACGAACGGCAGTCCGAGCGTCGCGACTCAGCCGGTGACGAGGCGTTCGACTGCATCGGCCGCGTGGACGGGCCCGCCGGTGGTAAGCGCCTCGCCCTGCAGCGCCCGCACCCGGCCGGCGCAGGCGTGTGCGGCGGCGACGGCCGAGCGCAGCGCGCCCGGCTCGACGGCCTCCAGCCGGACTCCCGCACCGATGCGCTCCAGGGTCTCGGCGTTGAGGAACTGGTCGACCGCCTGCGGGACGGCGACCGTCGGCACGCCGTACCAGAGGGCCTCCCCCGCGCCGCCCATCCCCGCGTGGGTGACGAACAGGTCGGCGTGCGCCAGGACGTCCAGCTGCGGCTGCACCCGCGCCACCACCGCTCCCCGCGGCAGCGGGCCGAGGGCGGCCGGGTCGACCTTGCCGCTGGCGAGGACCACGCGGTGGTCCTCGCCGAGGACCTGCAGGCACAGTCGGTAGAGGTCAGGGCGGTCGGTGTAGGCCGTGCCCAGGCCGACGTAGACCAGCGGCCGGTCATCGCCGGGTGGTGGCGCCCAGCCGGTCAGCCGCGACGGGTCGGGGCACGGTCCAGCGAAGACGTAGCGGTCGGGGTCGACCCGGTCGGCGTGCGGCTGCAACACCCGCGGCACCAGGACGACGCACGCCGACGGCCGGCCCAGGAACGCCTCGCCGTCGTCGGTCACCCCGTGCGCGTCGAGCCATTCCCGCAGCGCCGCGGCGAACCGCCGCCCGCTGGGGCCGGCCGCCACCGTCGCCTCGTGCTCGGCCATGTCCTCCTCGTAGCCGTCCCAGGCGACGTACGCCGGGCTCAGCTGCACGGCGGGGACGTCCCAGCGCCGTGCGGCCACGCGGCCGGCGTAGCCGCCGATGTCGTAGAGCACCGCATCGGGCCTCGCCTGCTCCTCCAGCAGCGGCAGCACCGCCGCCTGCTCGTCGAGGAACACGTGGCGTGCCTGCGCCACGTCCTGTGGCCAGTGCTCGTCCGCGGTGGGCAGGACCGAGCGGTGCGCAAGGACGTCGGCGCCCGTGGGCGCGACCAGCGGGGCGAGGCGCTCCCCGACGGCGTAGGTGACGCGGTGGCCGCGGCGGACGAGCTCGGCGATGACGGCGAGGCCGGGGTGTACGTGGCTTGGTGCGGTGGTACCGACCATCAGCAGGTTCACGGGGGCAGTCCTTCCTCGAGGGGGACGCGACGCCCGGACGGGCGGCGCGGGGCACGCGGGCGCACCCCGGGACGTCGAGCGCCGGGGGTGCGGCCTGGGCCGGCCCTAGAGGAAGAGGAGCTGCTGCACATGAGGAGCCTGACGCGTCGGGGCCGCGCCGATCAACGGGGTTTCAGCGACCTGCCGCCGCAGGGGCGGGAGGTTTCCTCGCGGCAACGCCGGCACCCGCACCGAGGACGACCGTACCGCTCACCGATTCCCTTGCGCGGGACCCGCTGGAGCACCGATCGAGGACCGCGTCCGGCTGGCCGAAGCGGTTACGGCGATGGTCGAGCGGAACGGAGCAGCCAGCCATCGTCGTCCCGCAGGGATCCCCTGACGGCCACGAGATCCTTGCGTGGCCCGGGCCCGCGCCGATCCGAGGTCGGGTATTCACCGCCTGGTCTCGTACCTGGTCAGGAGCACGCCGTCGGGAAACGTCCGGGTCTCCACCAGGTTCAGGTTCACCCAGTTGTCCAGGGCCGTGAAGAACGGCGTGCCACCGCCCACCAGGACCGGGTGGGTGACGATCGCGTACTCGTCGATCAGCCCGGCCCGCATGGCCGCCGCGGCGAGGGTGGCGCCGCCGACGTCCATGGGACCGCCATCCTCGGTCTTGAGCCGGGTGATCTCGGGAACAGCGTCGCCGGCGACCGGGCGGGCGTTCCAGTCGACCGCGCTGGTCGTCGAGGAGAACACCACCTTCGGCATGTCCCGCCAGCGGCGGGCGAACTCGATCTGCGCCGGTGTGGCGCCAGGCTGCTGGTCGGCGGTCGGCCAGTGGGAGCTCATCGTCTCCCACAGTTTGCGCCCGTACAGCGCCAGGCCCGTCGCCCCCACCCGGTCGGACCACCACTGGAACAGCTCGTCGCTCGGCACGCTCCAGCCGAGGTCGTCGCCGGGCGCGGCGATGTAGCCGTCCAGGCTCAGGTTCATGCCGAAGGTCAGTTTCCGCATGGCGTAGCCTCCCGTGGGTCGGTATTCGGCGTACAGACCAACACGGCGCGGAAAATTTATCGGTCAGACCACACCGAGGGCCGGTTGACCACCGCGCCAAGCGGATGCTGCGTACCGAAGGGGACGACGACCGGCACAGCGCCCCGTAGGACGACCGGTAAGCGAACGGTCGGCGGCGATGCCCGGATTCGGCTGGTGACCAAGCTCGGGCGTCCTGCACGGGGATCCGCTTGCGGCGATTGCCGTGGTCGGCATGGAACGCATGGCCGTTGTCGCGGAGCCCGAGCCCGACGATGACAGTGGTGATCACGCTTGTGGAAGATCCGGGTCAGCCTCCGACGGTACGGCAGATCCGAACGAAGAGGTCATGAAAGCCCGGGAAACCACCGAACAGGGCGCCGACCTCGAGAACCTTGATGCGCGCCATGGCATCCGGGAATGGGGGCTCGAAGGGCGGCAGACCGCTCAGAGCATTCGCAAAGGCCTCGTCGAAGCTGAGACTCCGAGAGAAGCCGGTTGCTTGCTCCGCGCCGGAAGGACACGGCAGGTCGGGGCTGCCGGCCACGGCAATTGCGAAGTCCTGCAGATCGTCGCCGCAATCCTTGATCTCGACGGCGTCCTGGCCGTCGGCGTGATGGACCGTCACGACCGGCTGGTCGGTGGGAAAGGGGACGACCTCCCCGTAACGGTAGGGCGTCATGACGTCGGGCCAGACTCCCGGGCGCTCCCGGCGGAGGAGGTTGAACTGGGGCGGAAATATCTTGAGCGGGCTCTGGACGATGTCCACGTCATAACCCGGTGAGGGCGAATCTCCCTCGGCGACGATCAGGACGTACCGGTCCGCACGGAACGCCCGAATCACAGCCCGCTGTGCGAGCTTCCACTCAGTGTTGGTCAGGACTGTGGTCATCGACCTCTCCTCCACGATGCTCGTCGCCCATGTCTGCAGCGGATCAACAGCGCAGTCAGCCGAAGGCAGCGGTGCGCGCACACCTTGGTCACCGGCATCGCCAGTCTGCGGTGACCGCATCACCGCAGCGTCTATCCCGCGTCACCGGGAACGGTCACTGTCCGGCTGACGCCGGATCGCGGCCGTCGATGCCCCACCGCCCGGGGGGCTGAACCGCTGCGGCGAGCCCGGAGACTCCAGTCCTCGGAGGAGGATGGAGTCGTGGCAGATCGCAGCGTCCGGTAGCCGCAGGAACTGCGGGAGCGGGCGGGCGTCCAGGTGTACCGGCTCACCCCGGCCGCGGTGCGGCGGTGGCACGCCGAGACGAGCGCAGCCACCGGTCCGACGGCGACCAGGCAGGCCTATGCCCTCCTCCACGCCATCCTGGCCACGGCCGCTGCTGGACGTCGGCCAGGTGCAGCACCTCTCCGCGCACATGCCCGAGAACCTCCGGGGCCTCGTCGACCTGGCCTTCTGGGCCCACCCGCGCCCCGGCGAGCTGCTGGCCCTCCGCATCGGCGACATCGATCTGGACGCCGGCACCGTGGCCGTGCAGCGGCAGGTCGTGGAGACGGACGCGGGCCTCGTGGAGAGCCCACCGAGGGCGGGCAGCCGGCGCGTCGTCCACCTCCCGCCGCAGGGCGTCTCGGCACTGGCCCAACACCTCAAGACCCGCTCCCCGGCGCTGCCGACCGCTCGGCTGCTCGTGCGGAGGGACGGGAGGGTCCTCCGCGCGCATCATGTCCACGCCACCTGGAGCACGGCCCGGCGAGCAGCCGACCTGCCCGGCGTCCATCTGCACGACCTGCGGCATGCCGGACTCACCGTGGCGGCGCAGAGCGGGGCGACCCTGGCCGAGGTCATGCGACGTGCCGGCCACTCGTCGTCCCGCGCGGCGATGATCTACCAGCACGCGGCCGAGCGACGCGACGCCGAGGTCGCGGCCCGCCTGGGGCGCCTCGCAGCGGGCACGACCCCGAACCGTACGGGCACGTAGCGGGCACGCGAGCGATCGGCGGCGCCGGGCGCCTCCCGCAGGAGCTCCTCGGGTAGCGCAAAACCCCTGGTCAGGAGCGGAGGGCGTGGGATTCGAACCCACGATGGGTGTTACCCCATAGCGGTTTTCAAGACCGCCGCCATCGGCCACTAGGCGAGCCCTCCTGGCGGGTCGAGGCTATCCCGTCGGGCCGCCACGCACGGCCCACACCCGCAGGGGCCTCGGCCCTTAGTCAGTCGCCGGGCTCCACCGGCTTGCCCGAGGTCGCGTCCTGCTCGCGGCGGAAGCGCAGCGACTCGACCAGCACGTAGCCGAACAGCACGCTCCAGGCGAAGTCGAGAAACGCCTGCGACCACAGGCCGTCGACGAGCTGCACCACCAGCTGCACGAGGCAGTAGGCGAGTGCTCCGCCGGCGAGCACCTGCACGCCTCGGTTGCCGAACCAGGGCGGACGGAACGGGGTGGCGGCCACGGCGCCACGCTAGCCGGGCACGCGGGACCGCCCGGCGGAGCCGTCCGCCTGCCGCGCTCCCCGTGTTGATCATGGGGTCGTTGCCGCACGCCTCGCCGGGTCGCGGCGGGTCCTCCTGCCACAACCCCATGATCGACCGCGGAAGGGTCGGCAGTTGACTACTCGGGCAGCTCGCCCTCCCGGACCACGCAGGCGCCGCCGAGCGGCTCCACCGCGAAGCCACGCGCGGTCAGCACCTCGGCCAGCGCGCGGTTCATCACCTGCTGCACCAGCGCGTCGGCGGCGGCGCCGTGCAGCTGATCCCGGCTCATCCGGTCGTGCTGCCGCCAGCTGACGACGACGCCGTCCAGGGCCGCCTCGGGGGTCAGGCACACCCCGCCCAGCTCGCCGTCGGCATCGGAGGGGTCGTAGAGGAACAGCCCCGCCTCGGCCAGCACCGCGACCACCTCGACGACCAGGCCGGGCAGCGGGTGCTCGTCGTCCAGGTCGGCGTCCCACCCCTCGGGCAGCCGGTCCACCTGCTCGCCGAGGAAGGACCACCACGTGCGGTCCTGCGGTGAGGACCGGCGGCGCAGCAGGCCGTCGGCCCGCCGGACGCCGTACACCGGGTGCAGACCGGCCGGGGCGTCCTCGAGGTCGTCGAGGGCCCACACGGCCTCGTCGCGGTCACCGAAGGGACCGGCCAGGACGAACCCGGGGCCGTCCTCCTCGTCGACGACCAGCCACCAGCCCTGGCGGACGACGCCGCCCAGGACCACCTCGCTGAACCGGGTGCCCACGATGCTGCTCACCGGCGACCAAACCTCCCCCGACAACGGGCCGTCACCGGGGAAGGGCGACAGGTTCCCGTGCGCCGTCGGCGTGCCGGCGGCGTGCGAGAACGATAGGTGTCGCAGCCCGCTTCTCCGGGACGCGCGCGACGTGCCCTCGCGTCCGCGACGCCGAATCGTTGCCATTCGCCCCAACGGCCACGGTGACCCGCCGCAGCGCGCACCCACATGTCGACCGTTCCGCCGCCCGGCGAGCGTGCCGGCGCCCCCGGACGGGTCGATCACCTCGGGAGGACGACGCGCGCCCCGGCGTGTCAGACCGCGACGGCGGTGACGAACGTGCAGATCCCCTCGCCGTGCTGCGCGCGCCGTCGCAGCCCGAGGAGCGCGAGCAGGGCCATCTCGACGCGGTAGGCCGCGCGGGTCAGGCCGGTGTAGAAGGTGTCGCCACCGCGCGTGACCTGGATGTCGTCGAAGCCGGCCAGCCGGACGTGCTCGGTGAGCATCCAGTCCGGGAGGATCGTGATGTGCCCGGGCTCGTGGTAGTGCCGGGGGCCGAAGATGAACGGCGCGCCGCGGAGGAACATCTTCAGCCGCGAGTGCGGGTGGGTGACGTTCGGCGTGCTGACCAGCAGCTTGTCCCCCGGCCGCAGCAGCGAGCGGATCGAGCGGAGCACCTGCCGCGGGTTCTCCACGTGCTCCAGCGTCTCGACGCACACCACCATGTCGAACGGGCCCTGGGTCTCGTCGGTCCACTGCGGGTCGTCGAGGTCCAGCCGGTGGATCCAGTCGTGCGGCGGGTCCAGGTCGGTGGGGACGACGTCGAGGCCGGCGTCGCGCAGCCGCAGCGCCAGGGCACCGCAGCCGGCGCCGACCTCCAGCACCCGCCCGCCGTGCGGCAGCGCCGCCCGCACCAGCTCCACGGCGTACTCGTGCACACCCGGCGCGGCGTGGACGCTGTGACCCTTGTAGAACCCGTGAGCCGCCGTCCGGCGACCGCTCCTCTGCTCGACACCCGCCATCGGGCCACCCTGGCACACCGGCCCGCCCGGTGACCGGGCCGATCGGCGGGTGGGCGGCCGCGACCGCTCACCCGACCTACAAGGCGACCTCGGCGAGCATCTCCACCTGCGCCGGATCGGACACCGTGGGGTCGAGGATCAGCTCGTCCACCCCGATCTCGGCGAAGGCGGCGATGACCTCCTTGATCGCCTGCGGAGAGCGGTGCGCGCTCCCGGCGATGTACTCGGCCGCCTCCCTGCCCATCGGCTCGTAGTAGTCCAGCAGGTAGGCGCGGGACTGCTCCTCCGTGTCGCCGAGGGCGAAGTAGTTGAGCGCGGCGATGCGCGGGGAGCCCTCACGACCGGCCTCCGCCCAGGCGGCGCGGACCCGCTCGACGAACGGCGCGGTCGCCTCCGGCGGTAGGCCACCCGCCGTCCAGCCGATGCCGTGCTCCACCGTCCGCCGGATCGCCGCGTCGGTGTTGCCGCCGACGAGCACGGGGACCCCCGGGGAACCGGTCTCGGGCGTCGCCGAGCGGGTCCCCTCGACGAGCGGCTCCCCCGCCCAGGCCCGCCGCAGATCGGCCAGCTGCTGGTCGAACAGCCGGCCGCGCCCGGCGAAGTCGCGTCCGGTCAGCGTGTAGTCGGCCTCCCGCCACCCGACCCCGAGGCCCAGCGTGAGCCGGCCGCCGGTGAGCTCCTGCACGGTGGCGGCCTGCTTGGCCAGCTCGGCGGTGCTGCGCGCCGGCGCGATCAGCACGTTCGGCAGGAAGCGGATGCGCTCGGTCACCGCGCCGGCGGCGGCGAACACGGTCAGCTCCTCGTAGGACGGGTAGGAGACCGCGCCGATCGAGGCCAGGGTGGAGAAGCCGGCCGCGTCCGCCCGTCTCGCCCACTCGAGCAGCTGGGCACCCGTGGTGCCCCGGACGCTGTTCGGGATGCCGATGCCGATCTCCATGCCGGGTCCTCTCCTCAGGGAGTGCTCGACCAACCACTCCACTGCTCGACGGTGACCACGAGCAGCGGGCCCGTCGGGGGCTGCTCGCGGTACTGCGGGTGCCGCTCGGCGAGCGCCACCAGACCAGGGTGCGTGGCCGGCGGCTCGTCCACCACCGCGGCCGTGCCATCCGCCCGGACCCACCACAGGCGCGACCAGTCGTCCTCGTAGTGATCGACCAGCAGCGCGCACCGCGGCTCGACCCGGACGTTGACCAGCCGCTGCAGCCGGGGCGTCCGCTTGGGCTTGGCGTCGACCGCCGAGTAGACCGTGCCGTCGACGACCGCGAACACGACCGGGACGACGTGCGGTGCGCCGTCCGGCCGCACCGTCGCCAGCCGGGCCACCGCGCCGGAGGCGAAGCGCCTGCGCAGTTCCGCCGTCCGCACGCGCCTGTCCTACCAGTAACGGCGGCACCCGAGGAACCCGCGAGTGCGCAGTTGCAGTCGCCGACACTCCGTCCTGGGCGACCGCAACTGCTCAGTCGGCGGGTGCGGGAACGGCGTCCTCCTGCTCGACCGGGCGGCCGACGACGCCGTGCAGGTGGCAGGCGGCGAGCTGACCCGGCGCGCCGACCGGCTGCAGTGCCGGGTCCACGTCGGGGCAGGGCTCGAAGACGTACGGGCAGCGGGTGCGGAACCGGCAGCCGCTGGGGACGTTCGCCGGCGAGGGGACGTCGCCGCCCAGCACGACCCGCTGCCGCGTCCGCTCGAGCGCCGGGTGCGGCACGGGCACCGCCGAGAGCAGCGCCTGGGTGTAGGGCATCTTCGGGTCCGAGCCGACCGCCGCGGCGGGGCCGACCTCGACGACCCGCCCCAGGTACATCACCGCGATCCGGTCGGAGACGTGCCGGACCGCGGAGAGGTCGTGCGAGATGAACAGCAGCGTGAGCCCGAGCTGTCGCTGCAGCCGGCGGAGCAGGTTGAGCACCTGCGCCTGGACGCTGACGTCCAGCGACGCGATCGCCTCGTCGCAGACCAGGAAGTCCGGCTCGCCGGCCAGTGCGCGGGCGATGCCGACCCGCTGCCGCTGCCCGCCGGAGAACTCGTGCGGGTAGCGGTCGGCGACCGCGGGGTCCAGGCCGACCAGCTCGAGCAGCTCGGCGACCCGCGCGGAGCGCTCCTGCCGTCCCGACCGCAGGCCGTGCACCTCCAGCGGCTCGGACACCGTCTGCCGAACCGTCCGGCGCGGGTCGAGCGAGGCGAACGGGTCCTGGAACACCATCCCGGCCCGCCGGCGCAGGTCGCGCAGCCCGCGGCGGTCCAGCCCGGTCACGTCGGTGCCGTCGAAGGTCACCGTCCCGCCGGTGGGCTCCACCAGGCGCAGCAGCGCGTTGCCCAGCGTCGACTTGCCGCAGCCGGACTCCCCGACCAGCCCCAGCGTCTCCCCGCGGTGGATGTCGAGGTCCACGCCGTCGACGGCGCGCAGCAGCCCCGTCGTCCGGCGCAGGGCGTTGCCGGACCGGACCGGGAAGTGCACCTCCAGCCCCCGCGCGGAGACGAGGACGCCGGAGACGGGCACGTCGGACGCCGGCACCGGGGAGGCCGGGACGTCGGAGGCGGGGACGCCCCGGGCGTGGGCGGTCGGCCCCTGCGGCAGGTCGGTCATCGTGGGCTCCCCTCCTCGCACCACGTCGCGGCCCGGTGCGGCAGTCCGCCCGTCGACGCGCCCACCACCGCCAGCGGCGGCTGCTCCGTCTCGCAGCGGGGGTCGGAGCGCACCGGGCAGCGCGGCCAGAACACGCACCCGGCGGGCAGGTCGGTCGGCGCGGGCGGCACCCCCGGCACGGTCGCGAGCTCGCCGTCGCCGGAGGAGGCCAGGTCGGGCAGTGCGCCGAGCAGCCCGCGCGTGTAGGGGTGCGCCGGACGCTCCAGGACGTCGTCCACCGAGCCGTCCTCCACGCAGCGGCCGCCGTACATGACCAGCACCCGGTCGGCGATCCCGGCGACCACACCCAGGTCGTGGGTGATCCAGACGACCCCGGTGCCGTGCTCGCTCTGCAGCCCCGCCACCAGGTCGAGGATCTGCGCCTGCACGGTGACGTCGAGGGCCGTGGTGGCCTCGTCGGCGATGAGCAGCGAGGGGTTGTGGGCGAGCGCGATCGCGATGACCACCCGCTGGCGCATGCCTCCCGACAGCTCGTGCGGGTAGCGGTCCAGCGCGCGCTGCGGGTCGGGCAGGCCCACCTCGGCCAGCAGCCCGGCCGCCCGCTCCCGCGCCGCGGCCTTGGACACCTCGCCGTGCGCGCGGATCCCCTCGACCAGCTGCCGGCCGATGGTGAGGACCGGGTTCAGCGAGGTCATCGGGTCCTGGAACACCATCCCGACGCCGGGGCCGCGCACCTCGCGCAGCCGCTCGGGCGGCATGGTGAGCAGGTCCTCGCCGTCCAGCCGCGCGGCGCCGGTCACCGTCGCCACCCGGACGGGCAGCAGCCCGAGCAGGGCAAGGACCGAGACGCTCTTGCCGCTGCCGGACTCCCCGACGACGGCGACCGTCTCGCCGCGCCCGACGGCGTAGCTCAGCCCGTTGACGACCTCGGCCGGACCGCGCGGCGTGCGCAGCCGCACCCGGAGGTCCTCCACCTCCAGCAGCGGCGCGCTCGTCGACTGCACTGGTTCGCTCCCGCCCGGCGGAGCCGGTGGAACGGCAGAGCCGCTCACCGACCGCTCCCGGCCATCAGCGTGCGCTGGCGCGGGTCGAGGACGTCCCGCAGCCCGTCACCGAGCAGGTTGAAGCACAGCACGGTCAGGAAGATCGCCAGCCCCGGGAAGAAGGCCAGCCACCAGGCCAGGTCGATGAAGCCGCGCCCCTCGGCCAGCATCAACCCCCACGACGGGTTGGGCGGCTGGGTGCCCAACCCGAGGAAGGACAGCGCCGCCTCGGCCAGGACGGCGAAGGCCAGGCTGATCGAGGTCTGCACGATGATCGGCGGCGCCGCGTTGGGCAGCACGTGCCGGGTGATCAGCCGGAGGTCCGACGCCCCCACCGAGCGGGACGCCCGCACGTACACCTCCTCCCGGACGCCGAGCACGCTGGCGCGGGTGACCCGGGCGAAGATCGGGACGTAGACGATGCCGATGGCCAGGGCGGTGTTACCGGAGCCAGGACCGCGGACGGCGAGCACCGCGATCGCCAGCAGCACCGCGGGGAAGGCGAAGATGATGTCCATGAACCGCATCAGGACGTCGTCCACCCAGCGGCCGTAGTAGCCGGCCACCAGGCCGATCGTCGCGCCGACGACCAGCGCGAAGGCGACCGCCAGGAACCCGACCCGCAGCGAGACCGCCGCCCCCAGGACCACCCGGCTGAGGATGTCCCGGCCGAGGTCGTCGGTGCCGAACGGGTGCTCGAGGCTCGGCGGCTGCAGACGGTCCTCGACCGCGATCTCGTTGGCGCCGCTGGGCGCGATGGTGTCGTCGAAGACGGCCATGAGGACGATGAGCAGCAGGAGCGTCGCTGCGGTCGCCGCGGTCGGGTTCCGGATCAGCAACCCGAGGGTCTCCCGCCACCGGGGCCGCGGCGGGCGCGTCGTCGACGGGACGCCGGCTTCGGTGGCGGTCGGCGAGGCGGCGGGCTCGGGGAGGGGCGCGCCGGTCATCGCAGCAGGACCCGGCTGTGGGTCATCGCAGCACGACTCGGCTGGGATGTCATCGCAGCAGGCCCCGGCTGGGATGTCATCGC
>NZ_FRDM01000093.1 GCF_900143215.1 Geodermatophilus obscurus
AGAAGAAGGCCGCCGCCAAGAAGACGACCGCCAAGAAGACGACCGCCAAGAAGACGGCGGCCAAGAAGGCGACCACGGCGGGGCAGACGACGGCCGGGAAGGTCACGAAGGCGACGGCGGGCAGCGACGCCGTCCCCGCGAGCTGACGTCCCCGTGCCGGCCGGCGGGCCCGACCCGGACACCTGGCGGCAGCGGCGGACGTCGTTCGGCTCCGTCGCGGCCGGCTACGCGGCACACCGGCCGGACTACCCGGCCGACGCCGTGGCCTTCCTGGTGGGCACGTCGCCGCGGCGCGTGCTCGACCTGGGCGCCGGCACCGGCCTGCTGACCGGCGTCCTGCTGACGGCCGGGCACGAGGTCGTCGCCGTCGACCCGGCCGGGGAGATGCTGGCCGAGCTGCGCGCCCGGTACCCGCAGGTGACCGCACACGTCGGCGACGCGGAGGCCGTCCCGCTGCCCGACGGCAGCGTCGACGCCGTCGTCGCGGGGCAGGCCGCGCACTGGTTCGACCCGGAGCCCGCGGCGGCGCAGCTGCGGCGGGTGCTGCGCCCCGGCGGCGTGGTCGGCCTGGTGTGGAACACCCGCGACGAGGCGGTCCCCTGGGTGGCCGCTCTGGGTCGGGTGCTGGCCGACGAGGCGCGCGGCCACGACGCCGACCGGGGCGTCGTCGACGCCTTCGCCCGCGCGCTGGGGGCCAGGGTGGAGCACTCCCGCGCCGGCATCGTGCAACGGCTGTCCCCCGAGCAGGTGGTCGCCGGCATCGCCACGCGCAGCTACGTCGCCACCATGGACGACGCACGGCGGGAGGCGTTCCTGGGCGAGGTGCGCGCGGTGCTCGGCACCCATCCCGACACCCGCGGCCGCGACGTGGTCGACCTGCCGTACCGGACCGACGCCTACCGGCTGACACCCGCCTGACGGTGGCCCGTGCCCGCCCGGCCGTCAGCGACCCACCGGACCGGCGCGGCCACCGCCGGTCACGAAACGCACCCCCGTCCAGCGGGAACCGCCCAGCCGCGTCGAGCCGCACCTTGCGCGCCCTCCGGGCCACCGCTCTAGCCTGCGCGTCCCCGACGGAGGGAGCCCGACATGGCCACGCGCGCAGCTCGACTGCTGACCGCACTCGTGGCCGCCGCGCTCCTCGGCGCCGGCACCCCGGCGGCGGCCGCCATCCCGGGGCCGGCCGGCACCGCACCACAGCCGGCCCTGGTGACCGGTCCGGACGGCGCCGCCACCGACGACCTCGATGCCGACTACGCCACCGCGCTGCACGCCGTCGACACCTGGTGGCGCAGCTCCTGGGGCGAGTACTTCCCGGGCTCGTACACCGCGCCCGGGCTGGCTCCGGCCGCTCGCGCACCCGGGCTTTACGACGCCCCGGCCGAACAGGTGTACTGCGGCGACCTGCTGCTCGGCGAGGGCAACGCCTTCCACTGCCCGATCGGGGACGTCCTCGCCTTCGAGGTCGACCTGATGCTGCTGTCGCAGGAGCTGGGCGACGCCTTCGTCTACCTGGTCGTCGCGCACGAGTGGGCCCACTCCGTCGTCTCGCACATCGACCCGGCACTGGTGTCCGAGGCCTACGAGCTGCAGGCCGACTGCCTGGCGGGGGCCGCGCTGCAGGGCGCTGTCGACGCAGGGCTGCTGAGGCTGGAGCCCGGCGACGCGGACGAGTTCACCGCGGCACTGACCGCCGTCGCCAGCGACAACGCCTGGGGGACCGTCTACCTCGACGCGACCGGCCGACCGCAGACCGAGAGCCACGGCAGCGCCCAGGAGCGGATCGACGCCTTCGAGCGGGGCGGCACCGACGGGGTCCGCGCCTGCCTGCCGAACTCGGTGGGCTGACCGCTCAGGCCGCGTGCCCGACGGCGAACACCCGCCGGAAGGGCAGCAGCGTCGTCCCGTCCGGTCGGCGCGGATAGGCAGCGCGCAGCGCCGCGGCGTACTCCGCGGTGAGCTCGGCCGCGTCGTCCTCCTCCAGCAGGGCGAGCACCGGGCGCAGCAC
>NZ_FRDM01000020.1 GCF_900143215.1 Geodermatophilus obscurus
GTCGTCGGCCGGGACGTCTCCGGGCCGACCACCGACGAGGCGATGACCCGCTCGGAGGAGCGGCTCAACGTGGGCACCCGCACCGAGGAGACCGGCCGGGCCCGGCTGCGCAAGTACGTGGTCACCGAGAACGTGACCGAGACGGTGCCGGTCTCCCGCGAGGAGGTCCGGGTCGAGCGCGAGCCGATCACCGACGCCAACGTGGGCAACGCGCTGGACGGGCCGGCGATCTCCGAGGAGGAGCACGAGGTCACCCTGCACGCCGAGCGTCCGGTGGTGGACAAGGAGGCCGTGCCGGTCGAGCGGGTGCGCCTGGACAAGGAGACCGTCACCGACCAGGAGCGGGTGTCGGAGGACGTCCGCAAGGAGGAGATCGAGGTCGACGGGCCGGGTACCACCGACCGTCGCATCTGAGGGAGGACCCTGCTGCAGGGTCACCCACACCACGACGAGGCCCCGCCGGCGCATCTGCGCCGGCGGGGCCTCGTCGTGTGCCGGGCCGGTCAGCTGCCGGTGGGGGTGACGCCGAACATCAGGACCCGGCGCTCGACGTCGTAGTGCACCGTCGCGGTGTTGGCCAGCAGGTCCTGCAGGTTGTCCGCGTCGTCGGGGTCGAGGGTCAGGACCTCCTCCCAGGCCCCCTGGTCGAGCACCAGCTGCAGGGTGTAGGTGCCCGGCTTCCCGGGCTCACCGGCCACCCAGCTGAACTGGTAGTGGCTGAGCTGGCGGACCTTGACGCTGTTGTCGGTGACCGGCTGCGGTACCTCGGGCACGGCATCTCCCTTCGTCGGGCCGCGCGGAACTGCGCGGCCGCTCGACCTGCACCTACCCGCTGCCACGGTCGGCACCCCCGTCATCCGGCGTGTCCCGCCCAGGTGAGAGCGCCCTCATCCGTCCCTCACGACGTCGTCACCGGCCGGGCGCAGCATGGTGCGGTGCCCACCCCGCTGCTGTCGTCCCCGGTCCCGGCGCTGCGGCACGACTGGCCGCCGTCCCTCCAGCTGCTGCTGGGCGAGGCGGCGGGCGACATCTGGACGACGGTGCTGGACGCCACCGGCGGCCGGCTGCGCGGCCTGCGCGCCACCTCGACCGCGCTGCAGTCCGACGGCGCGGCGGTCGTGCAGTACGCCGCCGAGGTCGGGTGGGCCGACGGCCACACCACCCGGGAGGTGCTGGCGGCCGCCACCGGCGCGCGGATCCCCCCGGGCGCGGCCGTGCTGGAGGGCGAGGCCGACGGCGAGGTCGTCCGCGTCGGTCTGTGGCGCTGGCCGCTGGACCCGGCCCTGCCCGGCCTGGCGTGGGCGAGCTCCTCCGCCGACGTGGCCGGGCGGCTGGCCGAGCTGGGCCTGCCCGGCGGACGCCCCCGGCTGCGGCTGCGCGCCTACCGGCCGGGCCGCCGCGCGGTGGTGGAGGCGACGACGACGGCCGGCCGGCTGTTCCTCAAGGTGGTCGCGCCCTCGGCCGTGACCCGCCTGGCGGAGCGGCACGCAGCCCTGGCGGGCGCCGTCCCCGTGCCGCCGGTGCTCGCCGCGACGCCCGATGGCGTGCTGGTGCTGCCCGGACTCCGCGGGACGCCGATGCGCACGCTGCTGGCCAGGGACGGCGCCGGCCTGCCCGACCCCGCGCACCTCGACGCCCTGCTCGACGCGCTGCCCCCGGCGGTCGCCGGCCTCCCGGGGGGCCGGCGGGCACCCGGCGACGCGCTGGCCCGCGCCGGCGGCCACGCCCGCGTGCTCGCCGCCGCCGTCGCCCCGCTGCGCCCGCGGCTGGAGGCGCTCACCGCCGTCCTGGCCGCGGTCGACCCCGGGGAGCACGAGCAGGTCCCCGTGCACGGCGACTTCTACGAGTCCCAGCTGCTGGTGGACGCCGGCGCGGTGATCGGGCTGCTCGACGTCGACACCGCGGGCCGCGGCGCGCGGATCGACGACTGGGCGACGCTGCTCGCCCACCTGGTGCTGCTCGAGCGCGTGCTGCCCCGCCCCGGCACCGTCGTGCGCTACCGGCGGGACGTCGAGGCCGCGCTGCTGCGCCGCTGGCCGGCCGGGCAGCTGCGGCCGCGGGTCGCAGCGGTGCTGCTCGGGCTGGCCACCGGCCCCTTCCGCGTGCAGCAGGTGGAGTGGCCGTCGCGGACCGACGAGCGGCTCGACCTCGCCGAGGCGTGGGCCACGTGAGAGCGCCCTCACCGCGGACTCCTCGGGTCCTCACGCCCGGGGGACGCCCTCGATGACGTCGGAGAGAGACCGATCGAGAGGGAGCACCCCCATGAGCAACCGCCCCGCCACCTGGAAGGTCGTCACCCTCGGCGCCGCGCTGGCCGGACTCGGTGTCGCCGGTGCCGGCGTCGCCGACGCCGTCGCCGACGACGAGCCGCGCAACCAGCAGCCGGACAGCGTCGTCGTCGACGCCGCCGAGGGGGACGCGACCGCCACCCCCGCCGACGCCTCGCCCGCCGACGCCTCGCCCGCCGACGCCTCGCCCGCCGACGCCTCGCCCGAGAGCGCGGACTCGCCGAACGAGAGCGTCGCCGACTCCCCGGAGGACACCCCCGGGGTCGACGCCACCCCCGCCGACGCCACCCCCGATGACGACTGATCCCCCCGGCGACGGCAGGCGGCCCCCGGACGCGGTGTGCGTCCGGGGCCTGCTGTTGCGCGGGCCGGCTCAGTCCGCGACGAGGCGGTAGCCCATCCCCCGGACCGTCTCGATCCGGGCGGCGCCGAGCTTGCGGCGCAGGTAGCGGACGTAGACGTCGACGACGTTGGAGCCGGGGTCGAAGTCGTAGCCCCACACGTGGCTGAGCAGCTGCTCCCGGGCCAGCACCTGACCGGGGTGGCGCAGGAAGGTCTCGGCCAGCGCGAACTCGCGGGCGGACAGGTCGACGGTGCGGCTGCCCGCCTGGGCGCGCCGGGTCCGCAGGTCCAGCGACAGGTCGCCACAGGCGAGCACGGTGGTCTCGGTCTGCCGGCCGCCGGAGAGCCGCAGCCGCACGCGGGCCAACAGCTCCTCGAAGCGGAACGGCTTGGGCATGTAGTCGTCGGCGCCACCCTCCAGCGCGGCCACCGTGTCCTGGACGCTGTCCCGCGCGGTGAGGATGACGACCGGGATGGTCACCCGGTCGGCCCGCAGCGCCCGCAGCACCTCGAAGCCGTCCATCCCGGGCAGTCCGATGTCGAGGATCATCAGGTCGAAGTCGCCGCTGGTCGCGGCGTCCCGGGCAGCGCGACCGTCGGCGACGACGGCCGTGGCGAAGCCGTTGGCCCGCAGCCCCTTCTCCACGAAGGCAGCGATGCGGGCCTCGTCCTCGGCGATGAGCACGCGGCTCACGACGGACCTCCTCGGGTTCCGCTGGGCAGCCGGCCGGCTGCGGGGTCGAGTTCCGGGGTGGCGTCGTCGTCCACCGTCGTCGCGTCCTCGGCCAGTGGCGGCGCCAGCCGGGCGGGCAGGACCAGGCCGACCGTCGTCCCCCGGCCCGGCACGCTGTCGAGCACCGCGCGCCCGCCGTGGGCGACGGCGATGGCCCGGACGACGGAGAGCCCGAGGCCGGCGCCGTCGGAGCGCCGGGCACCGGACGTGCCACGGGCGAAGCGGTCGAAGACCCGCGCCTGCTCGGACTCCGGGACACCCGGTCCGGTGTCGGAGACCCAGAAGCGCAGCTCACCGCCGCTGAGCTGGCTGCCGAGGGAGATCCGGTCGCCGGGGCCGGTGTAGCGGACGGCGTTGTCGGCGAGGGCGACCAGCGCCTGGGTGACCCGCTGGGTGTCCAGCTCCGCGTCCACGTCGGCGGCGGTCTCCAGCAGCCACTCCCGGTCGCCCAGCCGCCGGACCTTGTCGAACACCGCGGCGGTCAGCGCGGCGACGTCCACCGGCTGGGGACGGACGAACTGCGGCTGCTCGGCGCGGGCGAGCAGCAGCAGGTCGGACACGATCCGGTTCATCCGGTCCAACTCGTCGTCGACCAGTGCCACCGTGTCCCGGACGTCGCCGGGGTCGGTCGCGTCGACCACCTCCAGGTGGCCGCGGACGATGGTGATCGGCGTCCGCAGCTCGTGCCCGGCGTCGTCGAGGAAGCGGCGCTGCGCGGCGGCGCCGGCCTCGAGCCGGTCGAGCATCTCGTTGACCGAGGCGGCGAGGTCGGTGAGCTCGTCGGCCGGGCGGCCGTCGAGGGGGATGCGCCGGGACAGGTCGGTCTCGGTGATGCTGTGGGCGGTGGCGGCCACGTCGCGGACCGGTCGCAGGATCCGGCCGGCCACCACCCAGGCGCCGCCGGCCGCGAGCAGCACGGTGCCGGCGCCGACGGCGAGCATGAGCCGGGCGGCGTCGTCGGCGGCCTGCCGTTCCTGGTCGGCGAAGAAGGCGACGACGGCGACGCCGCGGGACGGGTCGCCGTCCAGGATCACCGGGACGGCGAGGTAGCGGACCTCCCCGGCGCCGCTGTCGTAGCGGCCCCACGTCGGTTCGGCGACCGCGCCGACCTGCCGGGTGAACTCCGCGTCCCGGCTGAGCAGCACCGGGGCCTCGATCCGGCTCTGGTAGCGGTACTCGCCGTCGACGTAGCCGAGGAACTTCTCGTTCGGCCGGGCCAGGTTGTAGGTGATCAGGGTCTGCAGCACGTCCTCGACCGAGCCGAACTGCTCGCCGGTGCGAGGGTCGACGTCGCCCTCGAGGATCCGCCGGAACTCCTCGATCTCGGCCTCGAGGGTGATGTCGATCCGCTCGTCGGTGGCGGCGATGAGCAGCCGCCAGGTCACGAGGGTGACGATTCCCAGGGCCAGGAGGACGAGCAGCAGGACCCAGCCGATGATCCGGGTGCGGGCGGCACGGGGGACCCAGCTCCGGCGCCGCGCACCCGCATCAGCCGTCCCCGCCATCGTCGTCCCCACCGTCGTCGTCTCGATCGTCGTCCGCGTCGTCGTCCGCGTCATCGTCCGGCAAGGGCGGCGGCGGCACGACATCCGCGAGCCCGGGGGCGTCCGCGCTGCTGGGAGGCGCGGCGGGTGGTGCGGGGACGTCGCCGGCGCCGGACCCTGGCGCCGCGGGGTCGGGCGCCGAGGGCGGTTGCGGGTCCGGCCCGGGGCCGGGCACGGCACCGGGTGCCGAGCTCGTCCCGATCCGGATGGGCTCGGGCAGGGGGTCGCGCTCGCTCGCGGCCGGGCGCAGCGCCGTCCAGCCCGCCACGACGGCGGCCACCAGGACCGCCGCCGCGACGATCACCACGAGAGCCGCGTGCCGGCGCAGTCGAGATCCCACACCCGCACGCTCCCCGTCCGGCCGCAGTTCTCGGTGAGAGGCGCATGAGAGGCCTCTCATGCCCGGACCCCCTCGCGGCGAGCACGTCCGCGTCCCTGCCCGAGCGCACCGGTGTCGTGGCGTCCGCGGAGGACGCCCCGCTCGCCACCGTCTTCGCCGACCACTCGCTGCTGCCGCTGGTGCTCGCTGCGTCTGCCTGATCCGCCCTCGGCACCGCCGCGACAGGGGACGCCCCTCAGAGAATCAGTACGGGGGTGGTTCGGTGACGGCGGTCAGGCCGGTGGGTGTGGTGACGGCGAGGGTGCCGTCGGGGGTCATGGTGTAGGTCCAGCCGGGGGCCTGGTGTTTGCCGCGGTGGTCGGTCGTGCAGAAGCCGGCCAGGTTGGCCGCGGCGGTGGGCCCGTGCGGATGGGCGGTGACGTGGTCCAGTTCGCCGGCGGCGGGAATGCGGCGGCGGCAGCCGGGAAAGCGGCAGTGCCGGTCGCGGGCCCGGGTGAAGCGGTCCAGCGCCGCGGCGGGCCGGTACCCCGGCGTGGATGCCGGAGCGCCCAGGCCGGGGCGGCCGGTCAGGTCGTGGCCGCAGGTCTGCGGTCGCCGCCGGCACGCCGGAGCTCCGCAGCTGCCGGCCCGGCGCAGGGCGGGCAGGTCGGTCAGCGCCAGCAGCGCGCCGCTGACCGCGTCGGTGACCGCGATCCGCGGCCGGTCGGCCAGCCCGCCCTCGGCGGTGGCCATGAGCAGGGCGGCCAGCTCGTCGCGCTGGGTGTCGGCCGCGGCGGCCAGCGCGGCCAGCGCGTCCTCGGCGGCGGTCACCCGCCCGGCGGTGCCGGTCTGCCAGGCGGCCTCGTCGGCGGCGTCGGCGCGCGACCGGGGCGGGACCTCGGCATCGGGTCCGAGCAGGTCGGCACCGGAGCCGTAACCGGAGTCGTAGCCGTAGCCGTAGCCGTAGCCGTGGTCGTGGCCGTAGCCGTAGCCGTAGCCGTAGCCGTAGTCGTGGTCGTCGAGCCACTGGCAGGGGTCGTGCCAGGGGCCGGCGTCCCAGCCGCCCGGCTCGGGCGGTCCGCCGGGCTCCCAGCCCGGCTCCCCGGGTGCAGGGGCGTCGCCGAAGCCGTCGCGCACCAGCTCGTCCAGCCACCGGTCGAAGTCGGCGGCGTTCAGCTCGGCCGCGGCCCGCTCGACCGGGCCGCCCGCGACGTCGACCGGCTCGAGAGCGCCGCCGACGGAGCACCTGGCATCTGCGGCGTCGGCGTCCCCGGCCGAGGTCGCGGCGTCACCGGCCGACGTGGCGGTGTCGCCGGGGACGGGATCGCCGGGGGCGGGATCGCCGGGGGTGGGGTCGTCGGGGGTGGGGTCGTCGGCGGCGACGGGGTCCAGGCCGGCGAAGGCGCGGGCCAGCTGGCGGGCCATCTCCGCCGGCACCGGCCGGCCGTCGACCTCACCCACGGCGTCCCCACCCAGCGCGGTGTGCACCGAGGCCACGATCGTCAGCAGCGCCTGCACCGGCGGCAGCTCGGCCTCTCCCGGGCGCAGCACCAGATCCAGCAGGCAGTCCACCAGCTGCTGCCCCCGGCTGCGCTCCTCCCCCAGCCCGGTCTCCAGCGCGTCCACGTAGCCGCACAGCGCCCGGTAGAACGCCTGCGCCTCCGGCGTGCTGCACACCACCGTCACCACCGACAGGCCCAGCGTGCGGTCCTCCCGCAGCGAGATGCCGCGCCGCTGCAGCGCCCGGGCCAGCTCCCGCGCCGCGTTCCGCGCGTTCAACCCGGCCACCACCCGGCGCACCCGATCGGCCAGCGCCGCCGGCGTGGTCACCCGGCGCCGCGCGGCCAGCCAGGCCAGCAGCTCGGCCTCCACCCGGGCGCGCAGCGCATCGTCGGCGATCGGCGCCACGTGCTCCAGCAGGCACCACAGGTGCCGCTCGTGCAGCAGCCCGCTCTGCAGCGCGTCCAGCACCCGCGGCAGCCGGGACACCAGCGTCAGCGACCGCGCCAACTCCGCCTCCGCGGCCGGCACGGTGAGGTTCAGCGCGATCGACAGCTCCTGGGCGGCCCACTCACTCACCGGCCACAGCACCGCCGCCCGCGCCGCCCACCGCTGCGCCGACATCGCTCCGCGCTCCCCCTGCACCCGATCGGCGGCCGCCGGCCGGCTGGCCGCGAACGCCGCCACCGCCCGCACCCGCAACGCCGCCTGCCGGCTCATCTCCCGGGCCGCGGCCTGCACCGCACCCAACGGCCCCTCCGCCCAGCCCACCGACGGCGCAGCAGCACCCACAGCCCCGGTCCACGCCTCACCGCCCACGCGTTCGATCATACGTTCGAATGACGAGGTGATGCAAGAGGAAACCGCAGCTCAACGCGGCAATGCGATTCAGCCGTCCACACGAGACGCGCACCGAACCCGAGCAGGATGGCCACCGGGCTCGTGCCCGGGGCTGGGCGTCAGCGCGTGTTGGCCGCCAGCGAGGCGGACAGGGTGAGCCGGAGGGTCTCGGGGACCTCGTCCGCGGCACGCCGCGGGGTGGGCACGAGGTCGATGACCAGGCGGGTCGGCGCGAAGGCCTCCGCGTAGCCGATGCGGGCCTGGGCGCCCCAGTGCCGGGCCGAGGCCACCACGGCGTCGGGCTCCACCATCGCCGACATCTCCACCTGGGAGACGTGCGCGCCGAGAGCGGCGAGCTTGCCGGAGAGGTAGGCGGTCACGTCGACGAAGGTCGTCGGGGAGAACGACAGCGTGGACGGGCTCTGGTAGTGCATGACCCGGGAGAGCCGGCGGGCCGCGGACAGGGTCGCGGCGGCGACGGCGCGGTGGTCCTGGTGGCTGTCGTCGGGGGCGTGCACGTAGACGATGTCGGCGTCGGTCTCCTCGATCGCCCGCTCGACGATCGCGACCGTGGCAGCGTCGGGCACGACGGTGCAGTCGACCTGGCCGCCCCACTGCAGCCGGGCGCCCAGGGTGCGGGCGGCCTGCTCCTGCTCGAGACGCCGGCCGATGACCACCTCGTCGTCCCCGGGGCCGTTCTCGCCACCGGTCATGACCAGCATGGTGACGGCGTCGCCGGCGGCGGAGTGGGCCAGCAGGGTGGCGCCGCAGCCGAGTTCGATGTCGTCGGGGTGCGCCCCGACCGCGAGGACCCTACGCATCGTCGCGGCTCGCAGCGGCCCGGGCGCGTGCGCGCCGGTCGGCGGCCGAGGCCGTACCCGGCGCCGCGAGCAGCGCCACCGGGGCGATGACCGCGACCAGGGCGCCGCGGGAGGCACGTGCGCGCAGGCGCCGTGCCGTCGAAGACCTCGTGGGGCCGTGCATGACGTCAGTCCTCGTGTCCGGGGCGGCCGACCCGCCCGACGAGGTCCCATCGGCACGTCCCGGCCGTTCCCGTAGCCCCATCGGCCACGTCTCCCCCCAAGAGGTGGGACGGGGGCCTACGCACCGTCCTGCGCCGCGGTCGCCAGGGCGCGGGCGCGCCGGTTGGCACGGTGGACCAGGACGGCACCGACGACGCCGGCGGCCGCGAGCCCGATGGCCGGGCCGGTCCCGTTGCCCTCCTCCGGCAGCTCCGTGGCCGGGGGACAGGCCGTCGCGGTGCCGCGGCGCGCGGCGAGGTTGGTGCCGTCCAGGTGCCACATCGGGCCCGCACCACGGGTCACGGGAACCGTGAAGGCTCCGTGGTGGGTCCCCGGCCGGAAGGTGGTCGGCTGCGGAGTGCCGTAGGGAACGGGGGTGACCTTGTTCCGCGCGCCCGTCGGGATCGTCACCGTGGAGGGCGAGGTGTTCTCGTAGCCGAACACGGCGGTCCAGGAGCCGTCGCGGTTGAGCACGACGCAGTCCAGCAGCGGCACCACGGTGCCCTTCGCCGAGGCCGTGCCGGGCAGGGCGAGCAGCCCGCCCACGGCGATGAGCGCGACCAGCGCGGCACGGGTGACACGGATGCGGGCGCGCCGCACCGCCGATGACCTGCCGTTCATGAGCCCTGCGTCCTCGCGTCCGGGGCGGCTGTCCCGCCCGTCGGGAACGCATCGGCAGGTCCCGGCCGGGACCACAGCGCTCCAGGACCGGAACCGCCCGAAAGAGGGACGTCAGGCCCGGACCGGCGCCCCCAGCAGGGACAGGGCCAGCTCGGCGGCCGCCGGAAAGGTGTCGACGACGGCCCAGGCGCGCGGCTGGTCGGGGGCAGTGGCGTACTCGCCCTGCCGGACGCGGATCGCCCGCGCACCCACGGCCGCCGCCACCGCGACGTCCTTGCCGGGCCGGTCGCCGATCACCAGCAACCGCTCCGGCGGCACACCGAGCCGTGCGGCGACGGCGACCAGGCCGGCCGGGTGCGGCTTGCGGACGGCGCGGCCGCCGAGGGCGTCGGTGACGACGACGACCGGCAGCAGCGGCCCGAGCCCGGTCGCGGCCACCTTCGCCGCCTGGATGGCCGGGTTGCCGTCGGTCAGGCAGGCCAGCGGGGCGGCCGCGGCCAGCGCGCGCAGGGCGTCCTCGGCGCCCGGGTACGGCGACAGCCGCGGCGGTGTGTGCTGCGTGAACGCCGCCACGAGCGGTGGCACCAGCTCGGCCAGCGACGATCCCGGGACGCCGACCGCGAGCAGTGCCCGGTCGATCGTCCCGCCCGCATCGGAGCCGGCGGCCAGCTCGGACCGCAGCGCGGCGTGCACCGCGGCGCCCTGCAGCCCCGCGAGCCCGGCCGCGACCCCGACCGCCGCGGCGGCGGAGGCCAGGTAGTCGGCCTGGGGGTAGAGGGTGTCGTCGAGATCCACGACCACACCCAGCGGCGCAGGCCGGCTCACCACGGCAGCCGCCCGCCGGTGAAGTCGGGCTCGTCGAGGGCCAGCAGGGCGTCGGTCCGCTCGTCGGCGAGGACGGCGGCCACCCGCGGCCCCGTCGTCCCGTCGCCGTACGGGCAGGGCACCGTCGCGGCGCGCTCCTGCCCCTCCGGGCTGGTGTGCCTGGCCGCGGCGGACAGCACGGCGGCGGCCGCGCGGTCGTCGGCCAGACCGGCGAGCGTCGTCGTCCCGGCCTCCACGCCCTCCCAGCGCGGCGTCGAGCCGCGGAGCACCACCACCGGGACGCCGAGGTACGCCGCCTCCTCCTGGATGCCGCCGGAGTCGGTGACCGCCAGCCGGGCCGAGGCCAGCGCGCCCACGAGGACGGAGTGGTCGACGGGACCGGTCAGCCGAACGCCCGGGTGCTCCAGCCGCGCTCCCAGCCCGGTCTCCGCGAGGCGCGCGGCGGTGCGGGGGTGCACCGGGAAGGTGACCGGCCCGACCTGGTCGGCCAGCGCCCGCACCACGCCGACCAGGCGGGCCAGGCGGACCAGGTCGTCGACGTTGGTCGGCCGGTGCGCGGTGACCAGCACGCCGGCGCGCTCGGCGACCGGCACCCGCTGCACACCGCGGGCGACGAGGGTGTCGATGACGGGGTTGCCGACGACGAACACCCGCTCGGCGGCGACGCCCTCGTCGGCGAGGAAGGCCGCCGCCCGCTCGGTCGGCGCGAGGTGCAGCTGGGCGGTGGCCGCGGCGACCCGCCGGTTGACCTCCTCGACGCTGCGCGGGTTGAGGCTGCGCAGCCCTGCCTCGAGGTGGGCGAACGGCACCCCGGCGGCGCGGGCGGCCAGCGCGTAGGCCGGCACGGTGTTGGTGTCGCCGAGCGCGAGCACCAGGTCGGGGTCGAGCAGGCGCAGCGCCCGGAACGCGTCGGCGTGCAGCGCGCCGGTCCGCTCGGCCGGGTCGGTCGGCAGCGCGAAGCGGTGCCCGGGGGTCAGCCCGAGCGCCGCCTGCAGCTGCGAGCCCATCTGCGGGTCGGTGTGCTGGCCGGTGTCGACCACGCTGACCCGGTGGCCGGCGGCGGTCAGGGCGGTGACGACGGGGGCGAGCTTGACCACCTCCGGCCGGGTGCCGAACGGCACCAGCACGTGCCGGCTGCGGCTCACGCCGTCACCGCCACCGGCGCGCACGGATCGGCGACGGGGCTGCCGTCCGCGCTGCTGTAGGTCTCGGCGAAGTAGCGGCTCATCGCCACACCCGGCCGGAAGGACAGCTCCGGCAGCGGGGCGCCGCGGACGCCGGCCAGGTAGGCGCTGACCACGTCGGCACCGGCGGCGAGCGTCAGCGGCAACCCGCCGGAGAAGCGCGGGTTGATCTCCACGACCGTCGCGGTGCCGTCGTCGGCGACGAAGCCCTGCACGTTGGCCGGACCGGTGAGCCCGACCGCCGCCAGCGCCGCGGCGACGACCTCGGTCACCGCCTCGGAGGCGAAGGTGCGGCCCTTGACCGAGATGCCGGCCTTGGTCTCCTCGCGCCAGCGCGGCACGACCACGCGCAGGCCGCCGTTCCGGTCGACCAGGGCGTCGGCGGTGAACTCCCGGCCGGTCAGGCGGGTCTGGGCGATGAGCCCGTCGTCCTCGCGGAGCGCCTGCACCACGGGAGCGCGCTCGTCGAGCAGCCGGACGCCGCGGCTGCCGCGGCCGGCCACCGGCTTGACCACCCACGGTCCCGGGACGCCGGCCACCTCGTCGGCCGACGTGGCGGTCGCCGGGTGCGGCACGCCCGCGGCGGCCATGGCCCGGGCGAAGGCCGCCTTGTCGCAGCACCCGTCCACCGCAGCGGCGTCGGGCAGCCAGGTGGCGATCCCGGCCGCGGCCAGGCGGGCGGCGCCGGCGGCCAGGTGCGGCAGCTCCTCGGCGACCGTGCTGACCAGCGCGTCGACGCCGTAGACGGCGCAGACGCCGAGCAGCGCCTCCACGAACCGGGGGTGGTCGCCGCGCGGCAGGACGACGGCCGTGTGCGCCAGCGCGCCTCCGGCGGCGGCCACGTCGGCGTCGCCGGCCACGACCCGGTGGCCGAGGGCGACCAGCCGGCGGACCACGGCCACGCCGGCGGGGCCACCGGCTCCGGTGACGAGGACGGCGGGGCCGTCGGCCGCGGGCGGGCGGGGCTGGGGCAGCGAGGAGGGCATCGGTCGTCCTGGGTCGTCGGGGCGGGCCCGGGGTCGGGACCGCGGCGGCACGGGCACCGGCGGTCGGGGGACCGGGCGGTCGGCGGGAGGCCACAGCCGCTGGGTGGGCGGCTCGCGCTCGTCGGGCCGGGCCCCGGAGGCGGGCTCCCGCTCGGGGTGCTGCAGCAGCCAGCCGCGCGCCCACAGCCGCAGCGCGGCGACCCGGTGGTTGGTCACCGGTTCCCACTGCCGCGCGGCGATGGACTCGGCGAGCGCGTCGAGGACGGCCGGGTCGTCGTCGTAGGTCGCCACCGCGACCAGCGAGGCAGCGTGCGCCCCCAGGCCGTCGCCGGCCAGCGCGCGCACCCGTGCGGCCCGCTCGGCGGAGGGCAGGTGCCCGATCCGGTAGTCGATGCGCTCCGCCTCGCGGCGCGCGCCCATCCATCGGGCGACCCGGTCCGGCAGCACGTAGCGGTACACGAGGCCGGTCAGGTTCAGCCGGCGGGAAGGGGCGCGCGGGTCGTCGTCCGCCGGCCGGTAACCCAGGCCCGGGCGCGCCCAGCTGTCGGGCCGGCGGGCGGTGTGCCGGCCGGCGACGTCCTGCTCGGCACGCTCGGCGGTCGGCAGCGTGATGCAGACCATGAGCAGGAAGCCGCCGAGCGTGGCGGCGAGGTTCCACACCGTGCCGACCCAGTCGTGGAAGAGCACCAGCGCCGGCGTCCCCCACACCAGGCCGGCGACCGTGGAAGCGGCCAGCCGCAGGTGGTTGAGCACGAGCAGCGCGGCGACGGCGACGACGAGCCCGGCCACCGCGTGCTGGCGCCGGCCGCGCAGGACGACGGCGGTCAGCGCGGTGAGGCCGAGGACCGACAGGATCGAGGAGCAGGACTCGGTGACCTCGGCCAGGATGACCTCGCCGTCGGGGCGGAAGACCAGGATGTGCCGTTCCAGGGACCACGAGACCGAGTCGACGCCGACCAGGTCCAGCACGTGGGCGACCCAGCGGGCCTCGTGCACCTGCAGGAAGCCGGCGCCGTAGCGGAAGCCGACGGCGCAGATGACCACCGCCAGCAGCAGGTCCAGCAGCACCGGGACCAGCCGGCGACCGCTGCGCAGGGGGCGCCGGGCCCGCCGGTACGGGCTCCCCCCGAGCAGCACGGCCGCGCCGACCGTCACGACCCCACCCCCGCGGGCGCGACCACGGGCGGGTCGACCCGCACCGTCGAGGTGGCCCCCGACCGCGAGGTCTTCACCCAGGTGTAGGGGCGGCCGAGCATGCCGTCGACGTAGGCGCGCGTGGTGATCCAGATGGACAGCGCGAAGGCGGGCAGGAAGCCCAGCAGCCGCCACGCCGACCGCCGCTCCACCCGGCCGATGAGCAGGCCGACGGAGAGCTCGGCCAGCGGGCCGACGAACAGCAGCATCGACAGCGGCAGCAGCGCGACGACCGGCAGGTCGCCGATGCCGAAGGCGCGCAGCACGGTCAGCACCAGGCCCAGCCCGCTGAGCAGGGGCACGTGGTAGACGAGCAGGAAGAGCGTCGTCTCGACCTTCTCGACCGGGCTCAGGTGCGGCGAGCGCATGAGCGGGCGCCAGTAGTCGCGGAAGCACTTCTGGTGGCCGCGGGCCCACCGGTACCGCTGCTTCCAGAACCGCTGGGCGCTGACCACCGCCTCCTCGAAGTCGACGGCGGAGAGGTCGTAGCGCACGCGCTGGCCGGCCATGAGCACGCGGAGGGTGAGGTCGGTGTCCTCGGTGACGGTGTGCGGGTTCCACCCACCGAGGCCGCGCAGCGTGGACATGCGGACCGCGCAGTTGGCCCCGCCGTACGCGGGCAGCTCGAACAGCGCCTGCCGGCCGTACTCGTTGACCAGGTAGCCGGAGAGGAAGTCGACGAAGACGGTCGAGGCCATCGGCGAGTCGCGGCCGTTGCGGATGACGCAGCGGCCCATCACCGCGCCGACGACCGGGTCGCGGAAGTGCCGGACCAGCCGCCGCAGCGCCGTGGGGTCCGGCTCGTGGTCGGCGTCGAAGACGACGGCGATCTCGGCGTCGACCAGGTGCAGGGCGTCGTTCAGCGCACCGGACTTGCCGCCGCCGGAACCCGGCGGGCGGTGCAGCACGCGCAGCCGCCGCTCGCGGACCGCCCAGGCGTCCAGCCGGGCGCCGGTGCTGTCGTCGGAGCCGTCGTCGACCACGACCAGGGTGAGCCGGTCGGCCGGGTAGTCCAGCGCGAGCAGCGCGGTGACCATCCCGTCGACGACGAGCTCCTCGTTCTTGCAGCCGACGAAGACCGCGACCGAGGGCGTGTAGCCGGACAGCCCGACGTCGGCGGCGAGCATGTCGTTCTCGGCCCAGCGTGCCGCGGCGACGGCGAAGGCGAGGTGCCGGCAGAAGTAGACGCCGAAGACGACGTTGAGCACGCCGGCGACCACGCCGAGGATTTCGTCGAGGCCGGAGAAGAGCGCCACCATCGTGAAGCCGCAGACGTAGGCCAGCAGCACCAGGGGCCGGCCCTCGGGCCGGCTGTCGTGGGGATCGCCGGCGGGTGCGACGGCGGCCGTAGGGACGCCGGCCGGCGGGAACCCGGTGCCGGGCGTGGTCGCCCCGCTGACCACCGCCCCACCTCCCCGCCGTCCGCGACCTGCGGCGGAGCGCGGACTCCACCGTGCTGGTGCATCGGCACCGGGGAGTCCGTCCTGAAGCCGAAGCCGCGCAGGTCAGGCCGCCGGGTCCAGCACGCGCAGCTCGCGGACGTAGACCGCGGTGCCGTGGCCGAAGCCCGACACCAGCGGCTGGACGCGGGGCGCGACGGCCGCAACCAGGCCGCGCGGGGTCACCGGCACCCGCAGCGCGTCCCCGGCGACCGACAGCGCCAGCACGGTGGCGACCAGCGCGAGCAGCGGGACCGTCGCCAGCGCCGCGGGCAGCCCGGCGTGCTCGGCCAGCAGGCCGATCAGCGGCGGCCCGCCCAGCAGGCCGGTGTAGCCGACGGTGGTCGCCAGCGCGATGCCGCGGGCGCCGCCGAGGAGGCCGGCCCGCGAGATGGCCAGCGGGAAGACGTTGGCCAACCCGAGGCCCACCAGCACGAACCCGCCCAGGGCCGTCGGCACCGTGGTCGCCGTCAGCGCCGCGACGCCCCCGGCCGCGGCCAGCACGGTGCCGCCGGCGAGCAGCCGCCGCTCCCCCAGGGCCGCCACCAGCCGGGCCCCGGCGAGGCGGCCGCAGGCCATGGCCAGGGAGAACCCGGCGTACCCGGCGGCGGCCAGCGCCGTCGGAGCCCCGAGCTGCTCGCGCAGGTGCAGCGCCCCCCAGTCCGAGAGCGCGCCCTCGCCGAAGGCGGTGCAGCCGGCGACGGCGCCGAGGACGACGAGCACCGCGGTCGGCCGCGACCGATCCGCCTCCCGGGGGCGGCCGGGCGTCGCGGAGCGGGGGCCGTCCGCGCCGGCGAGGGCCCGCGCGACCCAGGCGGTGACCAGCAGGCCGAGGGCGCCGACGAGCACCAGGTGGGCGGCGACACCCGCGACCGTGGCCAGCAGCCCGCCGAGCAGCGCGCCGGCCAGGCCGCCGAAGCTGAAACCGGCGTGCAGGCCGGACAGCAGCGGCCTGCCGAGCCGGCCCTCGACGGTGACGCCGACGGCGTTGGCCGCCACGTTGACCGTGCCGGTGGCCGCGCCGAAGACGAGCAGGGCGGCGCACAGCCCGGGCATCGACGTCGCCAGGCCGGGCAGCACCACCGACACGCTGAGCAGGAACGCCCCGAGGGTGGTCACCACCCCGGCGCCGAGCCGGGCGCACAGCGCGCCGGTGACCTGCATGGCCGCCAGCGCGCCGATGGACAGGCAGAGCAGGGCGACGCCGAGGGCGCTGTGCCCGGCGCCCACCACGGCGGCGACGTCGGGCACGCGGGCGGCCCAGCTGCCGAAGACGGCGCCGTCCAGGGCGAAGACGGCGGCGACGGCGGCCTGCTGCCGGGACAGCGACGGCGGCACCGGTGGCGACACCGTCGTCCGGGCACGCGCGAGCAGCGGAGAAGTGGGCACGGGGACCTCGCAAGGGGGGAGACACGGGCCACCGCGCAGGGTGGCCGCTCGAGGGGCGGGGAGAGCACACGACCTCGGGCACCCGTCTCCACGGTTGCAGCTCGTGCCGCCGCCCGCCGTCCGCACGGGTGTGCAGGTCACCACAGCACCGGCTCAAACGTCACGGTGGTCACGTCGCGCCCCAGTGACGGCCACCGTCGGGCTGGTTCCCCGGCTCCGGGGGGCAGCGCAGCGAGGCCGAGCTCGACCCGGCTGCTGGCCCAGCGGGACGTGGCGCCCGGCCCGGGCCGACCGACCAGCCGGCGGGCCCGACGTCCGGAGCCGTCGAGAGGTGGACCGTGGACCCGCCCGCCTGCGGCGTGCACAGCTGCAGCAGCGCCGGCCGGTCGGCCACCATCCGGGCGGCGGGCGACGCTCGGCGCGCGCCCTCTGCGCGGAGCGCCGCGGGGGTCAGCCGGTCCGGGCCTCGACCACGGCCATCATCCCGGCGTCCTCGTGGTCGTTGATGTGGCAGTGGTGGACGGTGCGGCCGTCGAAGTCCTCGAAGGGGATGCGCACCGTCGTCTCACCCCCGGCCGACACCCGGACGACGTCCTGGTAGACGACGCCCTCGACCGGCCGGCCGTCGACGGCGACGACCTGCATCGGCCACACGTGCAGGTGCATCGGGTGGTCCATCCCGGTGTGGTTGACGTAGGTCCACTCCTCGACCGTCCCCAGCCGGGTGACCACGTCGGTGCGGGCGTGGTCGAAGGGCCGGCCGTCGATGGTCATGACCATCCCGCCCGTGCCGTGCCCGCCGGCGTGGTCCTCGTGCCCTCCGCCGGACCGGTCCAGGCCGAGGACCATGGTGCGTCGGGCGGCGGGCTCGACCCCGCGCAGGTCCGGGAGCTGCGGGTACGCCGGCACCGGTGGCAGGGCGGGGACGGGGCTGCCGCTCACCTGCAACGTCGCGAGCGCACCCGGGGCCCCGGAGGGGCCGTCGTCGCCCCGCGTGCGCGGGTTGGCCAACCCCTGCAGCTCGCCGGTCTGCTCTCCCACGGTCACCAGGACGTCGACCCGGCCGCTGTTGAGGACCTCGACCTCCTCCACCCGGCGGGGCTCGGCGAGCCGGCCGATGTCGGTGGCCAGCAGGTCCAGCTGGTGCCCGTCGAGCCGCAGCTTGAGGAACCGGGACGTGCAGGTGTTGATGATCCGCCACCGCTCCCGCTCCCCCGGGCGGGCCTCGATCGTGGGCGTCAGCTGCCCGTTCACCAGGACCAGCCGGCCCTCGCGGCCCTTCATCCGCTCCCGCTCGGAGACGTGCACCGGGTGGCCGGCGTCGTCCAGGGTGGTGTCCGAGACGACCAGGACGCGGTCCCGGGTGACCGGGACCTCCGGGCCGGCGTCCTCCACCACGATGCCGCCGTAGAGACCGCTCCAGATCTGGTCGGCCGTCAGGTGGTGCTCGTGCGGGTGGTACCAGAACGGCCCGGGCGGGTGGTCGTCGGGCAGCTGGATGTCGTACTGGAAGGACTCCCCCGGCTGCACGTGGACGTCGAGGGTGTTGTCGGCGTTGCCCTTCGGGGAGACGTGCAGCCCGTGCGTGTGCAGGTTCGTCGGGTCGGAGAGCCGGTTGACCAGCTCGACCTGCAGCCGGTCACCGGGACGCAGCCGCAGCGTGGGCCCGGGCACGGTGCCGTTGTAGGTCAGCATGTGCGCCGGCCGGCCACCGAGGGTCACGGAGGTCTCGGCGACCTCGAGCCGGACCCGCAGCAGGCCGTTCTCGCTGTGCAGCGTCTCGGGCTCGGAGAGGAACTCGGCTGCGGCGAGGGCCAGCCCGGCGGACGGCCTCCACCCCGGAGCGCCGATCGCGACCCCGAGCAGGCCCAGCCCACCCAGCTGCAGTGCCCGGCGGCGGCTGAGCCCGGGGACGAGGCGCCTGCCGGCGACGTCGTCCGGAGGAGGGACCGGAGCCGGGGTCCGCACCGGACCGGTTCGGGGTGAGTCGGGACCAGTCATGACCGCGTCCTTCCTGACCTCGGCGGGGAGCCGCACCGGTACGGGACCCGGCGTCGAGGTCGCCTGTGACGCGGGAGGGGAACGCGGAGCGGCGCGGGAGGTCGCGGGAGGTCATCGCCCATCGGGGAGGGCGGACGGCTCGCTGTGTGCTCAGCGAGGAGTCGGCGGCCCGGGCTCCCAGGTGCTGGGCCGGGCGCCGTTCGCGTGACGTGCAGCGGCAGCCTAACCACGGTGCGTGCGCAGCCACCACGCAACGGCCACTTGCGGTGACGCTGCGACGTCTTCGCCCGGGGCCGCCCCGGGCGTCCGAGCTGCACGTCCACGCAGCGCCCGCCCCCCGACAGGTCGGGCCCCGTCGCTCCGGCGTCAGGCCGCAGACGCCGACTGCTGGTCGGCGGCGACCAGGTGGCACCCGCTCGCCCCGACGGGCGTGACGGGGAAGCCCAGCTCGGTCAGGACGTCGGCGATCGCGGCGTTCATCGTGCGCTCGACCGCCGCCTCCACCGCGGCGCCCCGGACGCGCTCCAGGCTCATGCGGTCGTGCTGGCGCCAGGTGACGAGGATGCCGTGGCGGGCCGGGTCGGGGGTCAGGCACACCCCGCCGGCCGGGCTGTCGCCGGCGGCGTCGTGCAGGGTGAGCCCGGCCTCGACGAGCGCCGCACTGACCTCCACGAGGAGAGTGGTGAGCGCGTCGGCGTCCGACAGCAGCTCGTCCCAGTCGTCGGCCAGCCGATCCAGCTGATCGCCGAGCTCGGCGAGCCAGGCCCGCTCCAGCGGCGACTGCCGCCGGACCAGCACGCCGTCGGCCCGGCGGGCGCCGTAGACCACCTGCGCCGAGGCGGGCAGGTCGCCGGTGGCCGCGGCCCAGGCCGCCTCGATCCGGTCGGGGAACGGGCCGGCCAGGACCACCGGGCCCGGCTCGTCCCCGGGCTCGTCGACGAGCCACCACGCCGACGTCCCCCACCCGGCCGGGTGGGGCCCGGCCTCACGGTCGGGTCGCCCCTGCTCCACCGAGGGCGCCGGGGCGACGGCGGACTGCGCCGACCGCTGCGCCTCCCGTGCGCGCTCGCGTTCGTACCGCGCCGTCGAGCTCCTGCCCAGCGCGATGACCAGCCCGGTCAGCGCGACGAAGCCCAGCACGGCCATCGCGGGCGACACGATCACG
Source organism: Geodermatophilus obscurus (assembly GCF_900143215.1). Classification (GTDB taxonomy): domain Bacteria; phylum Actinomycetota; class Actinomycetes; order Mycobacteriales; family Geodermatophilaceae; genus Geodermatophilus; species Geodermatophilus obscurus_A. The sequence continues at coordinate 19,393 of NZ_FRDM01000020.1, forward strand.
ACTCCACCTCTCCGCACCGGGGTCCGACCGCCACGGAGGCTGCGGACCGCGTCATCGACTCCGGCCCGAGCCCGCGCTCACCAGGCACGCCAGGCCCCCCGTGGACCGGCGCCCCAGAGGGCCGCGCGACGCGTCCAGAGCTGCACGCGCGCCCAGGGGCCGGCCCGGTGCCGGCCGCCCGCCGGGCACAGCGGCTCCTCCGCGGGCTCGAGCACGAACAGGCCCAGCAGCACGGCCAGCCCGTCGTCCGCCGGGATCTGCTGGACGTCGGTGGACGTGCGGGTGGGGGTGACGGTGGGCGCGCTCACGCAGGTTCTCCTCAGGCGGTCCCGTCGCGGCTGGGGAAGTGCCGCGGACAGCCCGAAAAGTAGGGCTCCACCAGGCCCGATCCGCGCCGTCGGCAGCCACGCGGACGGCCTCGTCACCGCATCGTTGTGGAGGCCCTCCCCGACGGCCGGTGACCCGGTCCTGCGGACGCCGCCTTGTCGACAAGATCCCCGGATCCCAGCGTGGGACCGCTGCCGGCGCCGCTCGGTCACGCCGCGCGGCGCGCCCCCGAGCGCGTGTCGCAGGATGTCGAGGTGGGCCCCGTGGGGATCGAACCCACAACCCGCGGATTAAAAGTCCGCTGCTCTGCCAGTTGAGCTAGAGGCCCGGTACCAGCCGCGAGGCTACTCGGGCGGGCGGCCGCTCAGATGACGTCGAAGACGAGCAGGAGCAGCAGGGTCAGCAGCGCGGAGACGGCCAGCGAGCCCAGGCAGCCGAGCCGGCTGGAGAAGAGGAAGAACACGGACGCCGGGTGCCCCGCGGGGCCGACTCCGAACCGCGGTGTCACGTTGCGTGGCGGAGGCTCCGGACATGTCACCTGGTCAGGTGATCGTTGGAGGGCCTCACGTCACCTACCGTCACTCCTGCCCGGTGAAGCCCCGGGCCCGAGGCTCCGGCCCGGCCCTCGCGTTCCCCCCGCGGCGGCCGGGCCGGACTGCGTTCCGCCTCAGCACACCCGGCCGAGCAGGTCCCACAGCAGCGCCTGCTGGGCGGGGTCGACCGACAGCGGCACCGGTACCGGCTCGGCGTCCCCCACCTCGATCCACACCGGGAAGACGAACGGCTGCTTGGTGTCGGCCAGCACGTGCGGCTCGCAGGACGCCGGGGTGAAGGAGACCCCCGCCGTCGCCCGCTCCTCCCCCGGCCGCAGCTCCAGCGGCAGCCCGTCCACGGCGAGGTCCAGGACGACGCTGCGCCGGGCGTCGACCACCGTGACCGCGCGGTCGTCGTCCCCGGTCCGGGTGAGGACGACGGTGCCGGTGACCGAGTCCCCCGCCGCCGCGAGGTCGGTCAACCCGACGCCGGCGACGGCGAGCACCCCGGCGACCGCGCACGCCTCGCGGTGGACGACGTCCAGGTCGTCACCGGCCAGCGGCACCCGCAGCTCCTCGACCGTGCCGTCCGGCCGGGCCACGGTCAGCCGCGCCGCCAGGGGGCCGGGCTGGGCGGCGCAGTCCGGCTCGCCGAAGGCGGTGCGCAGGTCGATCGTCCGGCCGGGCTCGAAGGCGGCGGTCAGCGCGGTCGACGGCAGCGGTGCGAACCCCGGCGAGTCGATCGCCACGGCCGTCACCGTGAACGGCTGGTCGCCGGTGCCGGTGACCCGGACGTGCACCCGCCCGGCGACGGGCACGTCGGTGCGGTGACGCACCACCTCGGCCTCGATCCCGGGCACGGGGGGCAGCGCCGCCGAGGTGGTCGACGGGGCCGCGCCGGCAGCGCCGTCCCCGCCGGAGCACGCGGCGCACAGCAGCGCGAGAGCCAGCACCGTCCGCCGCATGGCCCGCAGGGTAGGGACGGCGGCGCCGCCCGGGAGCCCTACCGGTCGCGCCCGGGCAGCCGGGCCATGACGCGGCCGGCCTGCATGCGGATCTCGAGCTTGTCCTGCGGGTTGGCCGCCGGACCACGCCGCGGCTGGCCGTCGTCCAGGTTGAACGCCGAGCCGTGCCACGGGCAGACCAGGCAGTCGGTGCCGCGCACCTGCTCCACCGAGCCCTCGTACAGCGGGCCCGAGAGGTGCGAGCAGACACCGATGAAGGCGTCCACCTTCGTCCCACGGCGGACGACGGCCAGCGGGACGTCGGCGCTGCCGCCCTTGCCGGTCCGCAGCGCCGCCCGGCCCTCGGGCAGGTCGTCCAGCGGGCCGAGGTCGATCCACTCCGAGCTGAGCGCGCGGGCCGCCGTCGCGGCGTGGGAGGCGCCGGAGGACTGGGCGTAGGACATGTGCCCGCCGATGGCCGCCGATCCGCTCGCGACGCCCAGGCCCGCGTAGGACAGCACCCGGCCCAGCCCGCCGCGGCCCTGGGCGCGAGCGACCAGCGAGCCCACGTACAGGCCGAGCGCGACGGTGTTGCCCGCGGCGTGCAGCAGGCCCAGCCGCCGGACCCCGATGCCCTGCTCCGACCAGTCGGCCGCGCCGGACATCGCCGCCGGGACGGCGACGGCGACGCCCGTGCCGATGAGGACGGTGGCGGCCGGCCGCAGCGGGGGGATGGCGTCGAGCAGGCCGGCCGATATCCAGCCGCCGACCGGTACCTGCACCAGGATCGGGTGCAGCGGGTGCCCCAGCCAGGTCCCGTGCAGCAGGTCCCTGAGGGCCTGCGGCCTGAGAGCGGCCTGCACGGCGCGCTGGGCCGGCCCGATCGCCTTGTCGAAGGTCGCCTTGTCTGCGACCCGGTCGAGGATCCCCAAGAGGCTCATGGCGGCGTCCTACCCCCGCTGATCGGTGGCGATGCCGACTCCCATCAGCGGTGACGAGAGCGGGTCCGAGAGTGACGGCCACGCCGGACACCCCGTCCGTGGTGATCGACCGCACAGCGGTTCCGTCGGTTCCCAGGGGAATAACCACTGGTGTCCAGCCGATGCCCAGGTGCAACGTGCAGAAAGACCTGGTGGCCAGCAGAGGAGGCGTCGTGACCTGCCCGTCTCTGTTGACCCGCCGTCCGGCGGTCGGCGACGCCGTGGGCAGCCTCGCGGCCCGGGTCCGCGCGGAGGACACGCTCGGCCAGTTCGCCCGCTTCGTGCTCGTCGGCGCCTCCACGACGCTCGTGTACGCCGCCTTCTTCGCCACCCTGGAGGGCCTGGGCTACCTGCCCGCGCACGTCGTGGCCACCGCGGTCTCGACCCTGCTCGCGAACGAGATGCACCGCCGGCTCACCTTCCACGCCGGTGAGCGGGTGAACTGGCTCACCGCCCAGCTCGAGGCCGGCGGCGTCTCGGTCATCGGCCTGCTGCTCACCAGCGCCTCCCTCGGCGTGCTGAACTCGACGGTCGCCGACGCGAGCGTCGTCACCCAGGTCGCCCTCGTCGTCACGGTGACCGGCCTGGTCGGCCTCATGCGCTTCATCGCGCTGCGCTGGCTGTTCCGCCCGCGGACGGTCTCGACCGCCTGACGGCGTCGCGCCGCTGGGCTCGTCGTGTGACACCGGCACCGGCCCCGCCCGCGGCTAGGTTGGCGCGGGTGACCGAGCCGACCACCGCCACGCGAGCGGACCTGCACGCGGTCGCCCGCGAGGTGGGCCGCTGGGTGGTCCGGCTGGCCGTCGTCCTGGCCGGCGCCTGGCTCGGGATCCTGCTGCTCGGCCGCGTGTCCGCGCCGATCGGCCCGTTCGACGCCACGGTGGCGTTCCGCCCGTTCGGCGGCGGCGCCGCCCTGGACATCCCCCCGCTGGGCGCGCTGCAGGTCGACGCCTACGACGGGCCGCTGCGGCTGGAGATCCAGCTCAGCCGGGTCGACGAGATCCGGGCGACGCAGCTGGCCACCGACCCGACCCGGCTGGACGGCGTCGTCGACCAGGTCAGCGCCGACCTGCGGAACGCCGTCGAGCGGGTGGCGTGGCTGACCGCGCTGGCCGCCGTCGGCGGGGCGACGGCGACGTCCCTGCTGGTGCTGCGCCGCCGCCGGGAACCACTGATCGCCCTGGGCCTGTCCACCGCGCTCGTCGCCACGACCGGCGGCGTCGCCGCGGCCACCTGGCGCCCCGCGGCGCTGTCCCAGCCGACGTACACCGGGCTGCTGGTCAACGCCAACAACCTCATCGGCAGCGCGCAGGACATCGTGGCCAGGTTCGACGCCTACCGCGCCTCGTTGGAGGACCTGGTCGCCAACGTGAGCACCCTGTACTCGACGCTGTCCACGCTGCCCCCGACGGGCGACGCCGACGGCAGCGTGGCCCTGCTGCACGTCTCCGACGTCCACCTCAACCCCGCCGGCTTCGACCTGGTGCAGCAGGTGGTCACCCAGTTCGACGTGGACGGCGTCCTCGACACCGGGGACCTCACCGACTGGGGCAGCCAGCCGGAGAACGCCCTGGTGAGCCGGGTGGGCACGCTCGGCGTCCCGTACGTCTTCACCCGCGGCAACCACGACTCCACCGTCACCGTCCAACTGGTCGCCGCACAGCCGAACGCGACCGTGCTCGACGACTCGGCCGTGACGGTGGCCGGGATCGAGGTCGTCGGGACGCCGGACCCCCGCTTCACCCCCGACCCGGACGCCGACGACGGCCCGGAGTCGCTGGAGGAGACCGGCGCGGGCCTCGCCGCGTTCGCCCGGGCGCTGCCCGAGCCGCCGGCGATCGCGATGGTGCACGACCCGGAGCAGGCGCCGCCGCTGGACGGCGTCGTCCCGCTGGTGCTGGCCGGGCACACGCACGAGCGGGAGGTCACCCGGCTCGACGGGGGCACCCTGCTCATGGTCCAGGGCTCGACCGGCGGGGCCGGGCTGCGCGCCCTGCAGGGCGAGTTCCCCGAGCCGCTGACCTGCACGGTGCTCTACCTCGATCCGGGGACCGGTGCGCTCACCGCCTACGACCAGATCACCCTCGGCGGCCTCGGGCGCACCGAGGTGACCATCGACCGGCAGCTCGTCGCCCCGACCGTCCCCACCGGTGGGGACGGCGCCGGTGGGGACGGCGCCGTTCCGGGCCCGGCGCCGACCGTGCCCGCTCCGGCGGCGCCCCCTGCACCCGCCTCCCCGACGGGCTGACCCCGCCCACCTACCCTCGGCTCATGCCCACGACGACGTCGCGTGCCTCCCGGCGAGCGGCCGGGCTCCTCGCCGGGAGCCTCGCCCTGCTGCCGCTGACCGCCTGCTCGTTCAGCTCGGACACCCTCTCCTGCAGCGGCAGCGAGTGCTCGGTGACGCTGTCCGGCAACGGGGCGGAGGTGGAGATCCTCGGGACGTCGCTGGCCTTCGGCGGTGTGCAGGACGGGCGGGCCTCCCTCAGCGTGGGCAACGTCGGCGTCTCGTGCGCGCAGGGTGAGACCGTGAGCGCCGGCCCGCTGACGCTGACCTGCACCACCGTCCAGTCCGACTCGGTGGAGCTGACCGCCTCCCTGGGCTGATGCAGGACCCTCCTGCCCCCCACCATGGAAGGACCCCCTGCAGGAGGGCCGGTCCTCAGCCCAGGTCGGCCACCTCGATGACGACGCGGGTGGGGCCCTCGAGGGCGTAGACGCGGAAGGGTGCCTCGCCCGTCGTCCCGACGAAGGCCACCGAGGTGCCCTCGAAAGTCGCGTCCCAGGCGACCTCGGTGACCGTCTGGGTGCCGTTGCCGGGCAGCGGGTCGGGGCCGGACCACTCCTCGACGCCGGTGTCGAACGGGTAGCCGGCGCCGGTGATCGTCACCTGCAGGACGGCGTCACCCGCGACCTCGACCGGCGCGCCGGTGCCCTGCGCGTACGCCTCGTCCACGTACCGGACGTCCCAGCCCGGCGTGCCGGTGCCGCCCGTCTCGAGGACCACGCGGTCGTAGCCGTCCTGTCGGCCGGTCCGGACGTCCGAGACGGTCACCAGGGCGTCGGCCGAGGCCTCCTGGGTCGCCGGCTGCGTGTCGCCCTCGAACGGCGGTGCGTCGGTCCCCGAGGTCGCCGCCGCGGAGCTCGGCGCGGCGGACTCCGGAGCCGTCGACGAGACCTCCCCCGTGCTGGCGGACGGCGAGGTGGCCGGGTCGCCGCTCCCGCAGGCGGCGAGCAGCGCGGCGGTGAGCAGCAGGGACGGGCAGCGGGCGGCGCGGCGGATCACCCGCTGAGGGTGACAGCCGGGAGCCGCTCCACCCGCGAGCACGCCGGCCGTGTCGCGCCCGTCGACCGGACTCGGACCGCGTGGCGAGGGACACCGCCCCCTGCGTCAGGAGCACTCCGCCGACCATGTAGAGTTCTCGCTGCCCCCGGCGAACACGAGCCCCCATCGTCTAGCGGTCCAGGACGCCGCCCTTTCAAGGCGGTAGCACGGGTTCGAACCCCGTTGGGGGCACGGCACCACAGCAAGGCCCTGTAGCGCAGTTGGTTAGCGCGCCGCCCTGTCACGGCGGAGGTCGCGGGTTCGAGTCCCGTCAGGGTCGCTCTCCGGTGGAGACACCGGGAGGGGCAGGTAGCTCAGTCGGTACGAGCGCTCGCCTGAAAAGCGAGAGGTCGGCGGTTCGACCCCGCCCCTGCCCACACCATCGTCCTGCAGGCCCGCCGCACCGGCCGGGCAGACTGCCGCGGTGACCCCACTCCCCACCACGCTGACCGCCGGCGACACCACCGTCGGCCTGCGCCGCGCGACCGCGGACGACGTCCCCGCGCTCGTGGCGCTGCTGACCGACGACCCGCTCGGCCGGCATCGGGAGAGCCCCGACCTGGCGCCCTACCGCCGGGCCTTCGCCGCCGTCGACGCCGACCCCGCCCAGCTGCTGCTCGCCGTCACGCAGGGTCCGGACGTCGTCGGCACGGCTCAGCTCACCGAGATCCCCGGCCTGTCCCGCGGTGGCACGACGCGGCTGCAGATCGAGGCCGTGCGGGTGCGGGCCGACCTGCGCGGGCAGGGCGTCGGCGCGGCGCTGTTCGGGTGGGCCGTCGACGAGGCCCCCCGGCGCGGCTGCGGGCTCGTGCAGCTCACCACGGACACCCGGCGCCCGGAGGCGCACCGCTTCTACGAGCGGCTCGGCTTCACCGCCTCGCACGTGGGGTTCAAGCTGCAGCTCTGAGCGGCCTCAGCCGGCGCGGTCGGCGACCACCTGGGCGTAGACCTGGGCGTGCACGGCCCGGACGGCGGCCTTCTGCTCCGCTCGCCAGCCCCGGTCCGCCGGCCGCGGCGCCGGGCGGGTGAGCGCGGCGGCGACGGCGCCGTCCAGCGACACCGGGTCCAGGCCGCGCTCCTCGTCGTTGCCGTAGGTGACGACGTCGGACCACTGGTCGGCGAACCACCCGCAGCTGGGCGCCACGACCCGCGTGCCGACGTCGCGGCAGACCTCCAGCTCCGGCGAGTGGGTGCCCCAGCTCTCGGGCAGGACGACGGCGTGCAGCTCCTGCAGCTGCGCGGCCCACGAGTCGGCCTTGCGCGGCAGGTACTCCAGGCTGTCCCCGGCAGCGAAGACCGGCGGCGCCTCGACGCCGTCATCGAGGAACACCCGCAGCCGCCCGCCGCCGTTGACCGCGCCCGACAGCGCGGCGCGGACCAGCCCCGCGGGGTCGGGCACGGCGGCACGCTGCGCCCGCAGGGCCAGGCCCACCAGGCCGCGCTCGGCGCCCAGCCCGGGCACCGGCTCGGCGATCGAGGGGTGGGCCGCCACGATCGCCGTCCGGCCGAAGCGCTCGGCGATCTCGTCGGCCGCCCCGGGGGTCAGCGTCAGCACCACCTCGGCGGTCGCCAGCAACGCCCTCAGGTGGGCGTCGTGGCGGCGCGGGGTCGCCTGCTGCGGATCCCGCAGCTGGTGCACGGTCAGCACCAGGGGGACGCCGGTCCGGCGGACCGTCTCGGCCCAGCTGACCACCTCGTCCTCGGGCAGGTGCCCGTAGCCGGAGTGCAGGTGCACCACGTCGACGCCGCCGGCGTTGGCGGCGAGGTAGGCCGGGTCCAGCCAGGGGCTGGCGCGCTGGACCGGGCCGACCCGGACGACGTCCTCCGGTAGGACGGCGTCGACGTAGGGGTCGACGTACGGCACCGTTCCCACCCGGATCCCGGGAGCTGCCGGGGGCTCGGCGGCGTTCACGTGGTGCTGCTCCTCCTGCGGCCGCACGCACTGCGACGGCAGGGGCGGAACTCCGATCAGAACTGACTGGTACCGGTGGCTCTACCCACCGGCACCCCGATCATTCCGAGCGGCGGTGCGCAGCACCGGGGTGAGGGGTCAGCCGAAGTCGGCGGGCGTGAAGTCCCGGCGCTCGACCAGCACCAGCCAGTTCCCGGACACGTCGCGCATCACGGCCTCGACACCGTAGGGGCGCTCCGCCGGCTCCTGCAGGAAGGCGACCCCCTTGGCCGACAGCTCCTCGTAGGTCTGCCGGCAGTCGTCGACGGCCAGTCCGAGCCCACCCATCGAGCCCTTCTCCAGCTGCCCGCGGACGAAGGCGGCGGCGTCCTCGTCCAGCGGCGGGCCGGGGGTCATGAGCGTGATCTCGAGCTCGGGCTGGCTGGGGTGGGACAGGGTGACCCAGCGGAAGCCCTCCCCCATGGTGATGTCGGTCCGGGCCTCGAAACCGAGGACGTCGACGTAGAACTCCTTCGCCCGGTCCTGGTCGAGGCAGTAGACGGTGACCAGCGAGATGTCGGTGATCATGGCGCCGACCCTAGGGACGGCGGCCGCGGCGGGCTTCTCCGCGGTTGCGCACCGCGCCCCGTCGTCCCCCCGAGGTCCACCACGCCGCGCATGAACAGGAAGCAGCCCGGCACGTGCGCCGCACCGCGCGCCGCCCAGCGGTCCCGGTAGGCGACCGGCGACTCGCCGGTCAGGGCGCGGAAGCGCGTGGAGAACGAACCGAGGCTGGCGTACCCCACGGCCATGCACACCTCGGTCGCGGTGAGGTTCGCCGAGCGCAGCAGGTCCTGCGCCCGCTCGATCCGCCGCCGGGTGAGGTACCGGATCGGCGTCTCGCCGTAGGCGGCCTCGAAGCAGCGCACGAAGTGGTACCTCGACACGCCAGCCACCCGGGCCAGCCGGTCGAGGTCGAGGTCGTCGGCGAAGTGCCGGTCCACGTGGTCCCGCGCCCGGCGCAGGTGCACCACCAGGTCGGGGGACACCGGAGGCACCGGCCGACCCTACGAGGCGTCCCGCGCCTGCTGCGCCGCCGCGTAGGCCGGCGCCCGGAAGCGGGCCATCGGCCCGTCGGGGACCAGGCCCGGCGGGGGGTTGCGGACGGCGTCGAAGCGCAGGTCGGGGTCGACCTCGGGCACCGGGGCGAGCAGCCGCAGCCGGGCGAACGGCTGCCACTCGCCCGGTCCGCGGGCGGCGGCCAGGGTGAAGGCCAGCCGGCCGGCCCGGGCCGCCGCGGCGATCGGTCCGGGTTCCGCGGTCACCGGCGGGGCGCCGGGGTCGGGCAGCGCCGCCAGGAACACCGGCCCGGCGACCGTGCGGTAGCCCATGAGCGAGGAGTACGTGGCCCCGGCGTCCCACCGGAGGGTCAGCACCCAGCGGGTGAGCCGGCCTCGCCCGGTGGTCGACAGCAGCAGGTCCACCGGGCCCTCCGCCTCCGCGGTCCCCGGCAGGCGGACGGCGAGGCCGAGCAGGTCCGGCAGCGGCCGGGGCAGCCCCGCTCCGCGGGACAGCCGGACCAGCGCCGGCTGCTCACCGGCGCCTGCCAGCCAGGGCACGCCCCACCCGGCCGGGCCGCCGGTGCGCTCCAGCACGGCGTCGAGCACCACACCGCGGGGGTGCATCGGCTTGCCGCGGCGCCGGCGGGCCAGTGCCCCCAGCGGGACGGCGACGGCACGGCCGGCCGTCCGGGGGAGATCGGTCACGGGGAGCCTCCTTCGACGGGTGCCGGCCCCATACCCCGTGCGGCGGGACCACGTCCAGCTGTGGCGATCCGCCCGTGACGGGTGTGACGGGAGCGATCGACTCGGCAGAACCTGTCCGAGTTCGCGTCGGACCTCGGTGCACTTCCGCCACGTGACACGGACCGGTCCTCTGCCTACGTTCTGTACATGCTCACGACGCTGATGGTGATCGCTGGTGTCCTCCTCGGACTCGTCGGCCTGCTCGCCCTCATCGTGAGCCTCAGCGCCCGCCCGGCCACCCGCCCCAGCAGCGGGTGGGTCGCCGACACCGGCCGCCGGCACCCCGACGCCTGGTCCGCGCCGGGGAACCCCGCGACCTCGGAGCTGCCGACCGCCCGCTGAGGCACCCCTCGACCGCCGTCCCGGCGGCTGCGCACGGCGCGCCGCCGGGACGCGCCGCTGACCGCGCCCTTCCGGGTGTTCCGGATCGTCCCCGTGCGCAATGCTCTCGGCACGGCGTGGTGCTCCCCCGCACGCCGGAGCCCGAGCGCGGCGAGGACGACATGGCACGGTCGCACAGGTCAGGCCACCGCAACCCCCGGCTGCGCGCGGCCGGCGGGCTCCTGCTGGCCCTCCCGCTGAGCGGGGCGCTGCTCGCCGCGCTGCTGGTGCCCTGGGTCGTCGGGCCGGGTCTGGCCGCCCGCACCTCGGCCACGCTGCTCGCCCCGCTGCCGGTCGAGCTGACCGACGCGACGCCCCCCGGCAACACCGTCGTCCTGGCCTCGGACGGATCGGTGATCACGTACTACTACCGGAACAACCGGACGCCGGTGGGCGCGGACCGGATCGCCGACGTCATGGAACAGGCGCTCGTCGCCATCGAGGACGAGCGCTTCTACGAGCACAACGGCCTCGACGTGCAGGGCACGCTGCGGGCCCTGGCGCGCAACGTGAGCTCCGGGGACGTCGAGGAGGGCGGGTCGACGATCACCCAGCAGCTGGTCAAGCAGACGCTGCTGCAGACCGCCGTCACCCCCGAGGACCGGCAGGCGGCCACGGAGCAGACGGTGGGCCGCAAGCTGCGGGAGGCGCGGCTGGCCCTGGCGCTGGAGGAGACCCACCCCAAGGAGGAGATCCTCACCCGGTACCTGAACACCGTGTACTTCGGCGAGGGCGCGTACGGCGTCCAGGCCGCCGCGCAGGCCTACTTCGGCGCCGACGCCGCCGACCTCACCCTGCCGCAGGCGGCGATGCTGGCCGGCCTGGTGCAGACACCGACGTCGGACAGCCCGCTGGTCGACCCCGAGCGCGCCCGGGAGCGGCGCAACGTGGTGCTCGAGCGGATGCAGGCAGTCGGGTACATCAGCGAGGACGAGCGCGCCGAGGCCGCCGCGGGCCCGGTGGAGACGAACCCGGCGCCGGCCCCGCCCAACGGCTGCGCCGGCGAAGGCGTCCTCGGTGGGTTCTTCTGCGACTTCCTGCAGCAGCACCTCCTCGGCACCCTCGGCATGACCCAGGAACAGCTCGAGGACGGCGGGCTGACCATCCGCACCACGCTGCGCGCCGACCTGCAGCGCTCCGCGGACGCCGCCGTGCTGGCGACCCAGCCGATGGGCGACCCGGTGGCCGCGATGTTCACCGCGGTCGAGCCGGGCACGGGCAACGTGCTCGCGATGAGCGCGAACCGGGTCTTCGGCTTCGACGCCGAGGACCCGGCCCAGTCGTCGGTCAACCTCAACGTGGTCGCCAGCAAGGGCTCCGGCTCCACGTACAAGGTCTTCGTGGCCACCGCGGCCCTGGAGCGCGGCCTCCCGCCCTCGCACACGATCACCACGAGCGACCCCTACACCTCGCGGGTGTACCGCAACGGGCTCGATCCCTACACGGTCAGCAACGTCGGGGACGGCGGGTTCCCGCCGAGGCTCACCATGTACGAGGCGCTGGTCCGCTCCTCCAACACCTACTTCGTGGCCCTGGAGGACGACCTGGGCAGCGTGGAGGGGCCGGTGCGGGTGGCGCAGCGGCTGGGCCTGACCTCGCTCGACCCGGTGGCCGACACCGTGATCGCGCAGAACCGCGGCTCGTTCACCCTCGGTCCGGAGGCGACCAGCCCGCTCGCGCTCGCCAGCGCCTACTCGACGCTGGCCGCCGACGGCACCCGGTGCACCCCGGTCCCGGTCGTGGAGGTGCTCGACCGGGACGGGCGACCGCTGACCCGCGAGGACGGCAGCCCGCTGGGCACCGGCGCTGCCTGCACGCCGGAGGTGGTGTCGCCGCAGATCGCCACGACGGTGACCCAGATGATGGTCGGCGGCTCCTCGCTGCCGTACGGCACGGGCCGGCGGGCCGCGATCCCCGGCCACCAGATCGCCACCAAGACCGGCACCGCCCAGGACCGCGCGTCGGTGTCCTTCGTCGGCTCCACGCCGCGGTACACCGCCAGCGTCATGCTGTTCAACCCGACGGCGAACGTGGACGTCGGCGGGTTCGGCGGCAGCCGCGGCGGCCAGATCTGGCACGACGCGTTCCTGCCGGTCCTGTCGGCCGAGGAACCGGTCTTCTTCCCGCCGCCGGGCATCCCGCTCCCGCCGCTGCCGGGCGGGTGACCCTCACTCCGAGAGCAGCAGTTCCGCGGCGCGCTCGCCGATCGCCACCGCCGTCGCCGCCGGTCCGCGCGAGGTGACCGTGGGCATCACCGAGGTGTCGACCACCCGCAGCCCCTCGACCCCGCGGACCCGCAGGTGCTGGTCGACCACGGCGCCGGGATCCGAGTCCGGTCCCATCCGCGCCGTTCCGGCCAGGTGGACGGCGGTGGCCAGAGAGCGCCGGATCCAGCGGTCGAGCTCCCGGTCGGAGGCCAGGACGTCGTCGGGCAGCCCGGTCCGCCCGGCGACCAGCGGGGCCATCGCCGCCGTCCGCAGCAGCTCGGCCGCCAGCCGCACCCCCTGCCGCATCCGCCGCCGGTCGGAGTCGGTGGACAGGTAGCGGTACTCCAGCCGCGGCTGCACGCCCGGGTCGGAACTGGTCAGGGTGAGCCGGCCGCGGCTGTCCTCCCGCTGCAGCGCGACGCCCAGGAACAGGTCGTCGCGGCGCCGGGCGGTGTCGAGCAGCCGGTGCAGCGAGGCGCCGCGCAGCGCCCTCGCCGTGGCGCGGGGCCGGCGCAGCACCCGGGCCACGCCCACCGACGTCCGGGGCACCACGACCCGGCTGAACGGCTTGAGCCAGGGCAGCACCTCGAGGTCGTCCGGGGTGTTCAGGACGCCGGACAGCGGGTGCAGGTCGCGCGGCATCGGCAGCCGCCGGGCCGGCCACCAGGGAACGTAGACGTCGGGGTGGTCGGTGTAGTCCGCGCCCACGCCGGGGACGTCGACCACCACCTCGACGCCCAGCGCGCGCAGGTCGTCGGCCGGTCCGATGCCCGAGAGCAGCAGCAGCTGCGGTGACCCGACGGCGCCGGCGGACAGCACCACCTCGTGCGCGCGGACGACGCCGTCGGCCGTCTCGACGCCCACCGCGCGCCCGCCCTCGACCAGCACCCGGCGCACGTGCACGCCGCCGCGCACGGTCAGCCCGGGGTGGCCGCGGCGCGGGGAGAGGTAGGCCATGGCGGTGTTCACCCGCACCCCGCCGGCCACGTTGAGCGGTACCGGCCCCCAGCCGGGCGCCCCGTCGGCGTTCTTGTCCGGCTCGTCGGGGGCACCGAGCTCCGCGGCGGCGGCGGCGAGCGCGTCGGCCAGCGGGTGCCCGTGCCGGGGGCGCCGCACCGGCACCGGCCCGTCGGCGCCGTGGCCCGGCCGGTCGCCGTACTCGCGGTCGGCCTCCAGCCGGACGAACGACGGCAGGACGGCGTCGTAGGACCACAGGTCGTTGCCCGCGGCGGCCCAGCCGTCGAGGTCCGCGCGGGTACCCCGGACGAAGTAGCCGCCGTTGAGCGCGCTCGACCCGCCGACCACCCGCCCCCGCGGCACCGGGAAGGTCACCTCCTCGGTCAGCACCCCGGTGAGGTCCCAGTTCGCCGGGTGCCCGGGGACGGCGGCGGCCATGCGGGCGGCGTCCCGCAGGTCGGCCGGGAACTCCACGTGGTCCGCGCCGGCCTCCAGCAGCAGCACCCGCCGTCCGGCATCGGCCAGCCGCGCCGCCAGCGGGGCGCCGGACGTGCCGGCCCCCACCACGACGACGTCGAACTCGGGGATCACCGGCCGAGCGCCTCCGGCGGGCCCGGCCGGCGCACCTCGCCGGTCGGGTTGCGCGGCAGCTCGCCCGCCGGGTGCAGGCTCTCGGGCCGCTCGGCCCGGGCCCGCCGCTCGCGGACCGTCACGGCAGGCTCACCCGGTCGCTCTCGAGCACCACGTGCCCCTCCGCGGCGAGCTTGTCCAGCGTCGCCCGCGTCGACTGGGCCGCCGCCGGCCACACCTCCCGCGGTACCTCGGCGTAGACGTCGGACACCAGCTCGTCCACCGTCCCGGCGCCCCGCACCATCGCCGCGAGCAGCTGCTGCTCCCGGAACGCCCGGTGGGCCAGGTAGAAGTCCAGCACCGCGCCCGGGTCCTCGGTCAGCTCCGGGCCGTGCCCGCAGTACAGCGCGCTGGGGCCCAGGTCGTGCACCCGGCGCAGCGACGCCAGGTAGGCCCGCACGTCGCCCTCCGGGTGGGTCACCACCGAGGTGCCGCGACCCAGCACGTGGTCGCCGACGAGCACCGCGCCGGACTCCAGCCGGAAGGCCAGGTGGTCGGCGGTGTGCCCGGGCGTGGGGACGACGTGGAGCGCCGTCCCGGCCAGCGCCAGGCGATCCCCCGGCTCCAGCACCCGGCCGGCCGGCCCGGCGACGCGGGCGTCGGCGGCCGCCACCTGAGCGGCGAACCGCATCCCCCACGGCAGCGCCGCCTCCGCGTGGTCGCCGTGGTGGTGGGTGACCAGCACGGCGACGCAGCGGGCGTCCCGCGCGGCCAGCGCCGCCTCGACCGCGGCCAGGTGCGCCGGGTCGTCCGGCCCCGGGTCGACCAGCACGGCCTGCCCGCTGCCCGGGGCGCCGACCAGGTAGGTGTTGGTGCCGTCCAGCGTCATCGGCGAGGGGTTGGGCGCCAGCACCCGGGTGACCAGCGGCTCGAGGTCCGCGGTCCGCGGCATGGCCCCCGGAGCCGGGAGGTCCCAGGTGGCGCGGGGGTCGACCGGGGTTCTCACGTCCGGCACGGTAGCCGCGCCCGGGCGCCGCGGCGCGCGGCAACTACCGTCGGGCCATGCGCTCCCCCGCTCCGCTGCTCCGCTCGGCCCTCGCCGGTGCCGCCGCCGTGGTCCTGCTCACCGCCTGCGGCGGGGCCGGGGGCGAGGAGCCCGCGGCCGCGCCGAGCACGTCGGCCCCGGCGGCCTCGTCGTCCGCCCCGTCGGGCGGGACGGCGGCACCCGACCCGGCCGCCCAGGAGTTCTGCGGCCAGATCACCACCGCGTTCACCGAGCTGGAGACCACGCTGGGCGCGACCGGCCCCGAGGAGATGGCCGCCCGACTGCCCGAGGTGGTCACCCGGCTGGACCAGGTGCAGGCCCCGGCCGAGATCTCCGGCGACTGGGGCGCGCTCGTCGACGGGCTGCGCCGGCTCGCCGAGACCGCGGCCACCCTCGACCTCGGCACCCCGGAGGGCCAGCAGGCCTACACCGCGGCCGAGGCCGAGATCGGCCAGGGTCTGGGCCCGGCGCAGTCCGCGCTCTCGGAGTACGTCGTCGCCAACTGCGGCCTCACCGCGGCGTCCCCGACCGGCTGACCGGCGCGCGAGGCCGGTGACGGCCGGGCGCCGGCTCGGGACCATGTCGGGACCATGGCGGCACGACCGCGACACCCGGCCGAGAGCGAGGTCCCATGACCGCCACGACCACGACGTCAGCGCGCTGGCCCCGTGCTCTGCTCCCCTGGAGCTGGCTGGCCTCCGCCGCGGCGGTCGGCGGCCTGGGCTACCTGCTGTTCGCCGTCTCGGACTGGCCGCACGAGCGCACCGCCGGGGGCCTGCTGCTGGGGGTGGCCGTCATCGGCCTCGTCGCGTCCGCCCGCACCCGGCGGGATGCCGCGGACCCGCGCCGGTCGTCGCTGGTCGCCAGCGCCATCGGAGCGGTGGGCGGGCTGGCCGCCGCCCTCGTCGCAGCGGCGAGGCCGGCGGGCGCCGGGGACCTGTGGCTCGTCGGCGGTGTGCCCCTGGCCTGCGCCGGCCTCACGGCTCTGCTGGCCTTGGGCGCCCGTCGCTGAGCACCGGCGGGACGACGACGGCCCGCCGCCCCGGGGAGGGGTGACGGGCCGCCGCGGCCACCCTCCGGCGTCCCGCGCCGAGCGAGCGGGGCGTGGCGGGAAGGCTGGTCCTCTGCTCAGCAGCCGCTGATGGACACGCCGCGGGCGCGCATCCACGGCACCGGGTCGGCCTGGCCGCCGTACATGGCCCCGCCGGGGTGCACCTCGAAGTGCAGGTGCGGGCCGGTGGACTGGCCGCGGTTGCCGACCTCGGCGATCCGCTCGCCGGCGACGACCCGCTCGCCGGCGCGGACGAAGTACTGGTTGACGTGCCCGTAGACGGTGACCGCGCCGTCGTCGCCGCGGATGTAGACGGCGGAGCCGAAGCCGGTGGCCGTCCCGGCGCGCGCGACGACGCCCGAGTGCACGGCGTAGATCGGCGTCCCGATCGGAGCGGCGATGTCCACGCCACCGTGCAGGGCGCCCCAGCGCGAGCCGTAGCAGCTGGAGGTGCGACCCGAGGTCGGCTTGACGTAGGGGCCCGAGCCGCCGGAGCTGCCGGCGCTGACGGAGCCGCTGCTGCTGGACCCGGAGCCCTGGCTGCGGGCGGCGGCGCGGGCCGCGGCGGCCGCGGCGGCGGCCTCCTCCTCGGCCCGGCGGGCGGCCGCGGCGGCGGCGGCCTCCTCGGCGGCCTTCTGCTGCTGCCAGGCCTGGAAGGCGTCGCGGGCGCCCTGCAGGCGCAGCAGCTCGATCTCGGCGGCCTGCAGCTGCTGGTCGTAGCCGGCCTTCTCCGCGGCGACCCGGTCGTAGGCGGCGCGCTGGGCGGCCAGCTGCTGGTCGGCGGTGGCCTTGGCGGCGGCCGCGGCGGCCTCGGCCGCGGCGGTCCTGTCGCGTGCGGCGCGGGCCGCGGAGTCGGCGTTGGCCTGCTTGACCTGGGCGACCTCCAGCTGGCCGAGGACGTCGAGCTGGTTGGCCGAGACGTAGTCGAGCATCGCGGCCCGCTCGATCAGCTCGGCCGGCCCGTCGGCGTCGAGCAGGGCCGCGGCGGTGGAGAGGGTGTTGCCGCTCATGTAGCTGTCGCGGGAGAAGCCGGCGATGCGGGCGAGGGACGCGTCCACGGCCGCGGTGGCGGCTGCCAGCTCCAGCGCCGTCCGCTCGGCCTCGGCCTGCGCCTGGAGGAGGGCCTCCTCCGCGGCGAGGTAGGCCGCGCCGGCGGCCTCGGCCTGGACGGCGTAGCCCTCGAGCTGGGACTCGGCCTGGGCGACCAGGGCGGCGATCCGGCCGACCTCGGCGGCGGCGGCGTCCTGCGCCGACTGCGCCTGCCCGATCTGCTCGTCGGTGGGGTTGGGCGGCGGCTCGGGAGCGGCGCTCGCCGGAGCCGCCCCGGTCAGCACCACCGTCCCGGCGACGACGCCGGCCAGCAGGCTGCGCACCACGCCGGGGCGCGTCCGCGAGCGGTGCGCCGGGATCGCGGCGGTCCCGGTCGTGCGCCGGCGACGACGGCTCTGCAGCATGTCGCTCCCTGGGGAAGTGGGTGCGGGGGGCTGACGCAGCGTGACAGGGTCACGCCAGGCTCGGAAGTTCCCACGCGGCACGACTGTCTCGCCGTGCACACGGGGCACTCGCCCCACTCCTGTCCCTTCTCTTCTCGTCACCCGCACGGGTGACCTTGAGGGCTGGCCGCGACCTTTCCGGTGACACCGCCCACTGGCGACGCAGCCCGATGGACGTGCGCCGGACGGGACGGACTCAGCGGCCGACGAGCGTCGTCTCGAAGTCGTACCGCGAAGCCCGGTAGAGATGGCGCCCGTACTCGACGGCCATGCCCTGGTCGTCGAAGGCGGTGCGCTGCATCGTGAGCAGCGCCGAGCGCGGAGGCTCGTCGAGCAGCCGGGCCTCCTCGGCCCGGGCCAGCCGTGCGCCGATGCGCTGGTGCGCGACACGCAGGTGCACGCCATGGGTCCGCAGGTACTGGTAGAGGCCCCGCTCGGAGAGCTCCTCCACGGTCGGGCGGAACCGGCCCGGGAGGTGGTTGGTCATGAGCGCCAGAGGTTCGCCGTGTGAACGCCGCAGCCGGCGGACGACGACGATCTCGTCCCCCTCGGGCAGGTCGAGTTCCTCGGCCACGTCCGCGGGTGCCGGCACCCGTTCCAGCGAGAGGACCTCGGTGGTCGGTGCCTCGCCGGCCCGGGCGAGGTCGTCGTACAGGCTGGTGAGCTCCACCGAACGACGCACGTGCGGCTGGATCACCTGGGTGCCCACGCCGCGCTTCCGGACCAACAGCCCCTTGTCGACCAGCTCCTGCACCGCTCGTCGGACGGTCGGCCGGGACAGGCCGTAGCGCTGGGCGAGCAGCACCTCGTTCTCGAGCTTGGAGCCGGACGGCAGCGCGCCGCCCGCGATGGCCCCCTCGATCGCCTGGGCGAGCTGGAAGTACAGCGGGGTCGGGCTGGATCGGTCGATGTCGAAGGTGGGCACGGGAGCCTCCTGGGGAGCGGGCGCCGCACGGAGCCCAGCCTGCGTCCCGGCCATGGTCCCACCTCGTCGTGCCGTCATGTCCTCATCCCGTCGAGGGTGACCCGACATCATCACGTCACCATGCACTAATGTCTTTACAAAGTATTGACACGGAAGTGTGTCCCGGAGCACAGTCGTCGGGAGCCGGAGATGACGACCCAGGGGACGGGAGAGCCGTGGCACACGCCCTCGACGTGCTGGTGATGGGACGCAGCGGGGTGGACCTCTATCCCCTGCAGGTCGGCGTCGGGCTGGAGGACGTCGAGACGTTCGGCAAGTTCCTCGGTGGCAGCGCGGCGAACGTGGCGGTCGCCGCCGCGCGGCTCGGCCACTCGACCGCACTGGTCACCGGAGTCGGGGACGACCCGTTCGGCCGGTTCGTCCGGCGTACGCTGCGCGACCTCGGCGTCGACGACGGGCTCGTGGTCGTCGACCCGGCCCACCCCACGCCGGTCACCTTCTGCGAGATCTTCCCGCCTGACGACTTCCCCCTGTACTTCTACCGCCGCCCCACCGCCCCGGACCTCCAGCTACGGCCCGAGGACCTGGACCCGGCCGCGATCCGGGACGCCGGGCTGTTCTGGGCCACGGTCACCGGCCTGTCGGAGGAGCCCAGCCGGTCGGCCCACCACGCTGCGTGGGAGGCCCGGGGACGCCGACGGCACACCGTGCTCGACCTGGACTACCGGCCGATGTTCTGGTCGTCCCGCGAGGAAGCGACCACGCAGGTGCGAGCTGCCCTACCCCACGTGACCGTCGCCGTGGGCAACCGCGAGGAGTGCGAGGTGGCGGTGGGCGAGACCGACCCCGACCGCGCCGCGGACGCGCTGCTGGACGCCGGGATCCAGCTCGCCGTCGTCAAGCAGGGCCCACGCGGGGTGCTCGGCAAGACGCGGACCGAGCGGGTCGTCGTCCCGCCCACGCCGGTCGAGGTGGTCAACGGGCTCGGGGCGGGCGACGCCTTCGGCGGCTCGCTCGCCCACGGTCTGCTCACCGGGCTCCCCCTCGAGCAACTGCTGCGCAACGCCAACGCCGCCGGCGCGATCGTCGCCTCGCGACTCGAGTGCTCCACGGCCATGCCGACCGCCGCCGAGATCGAGCAGCACGTCGCCACGTCCCTGGAGAGCACCCGTGTCTGACACCGCACTGTCCCCCGCCGAGGCCCCCACCCCCGACACCGGCACCCCCCGGCCGGTGTGCGCCACGTACGCCGAGGTCACCGAGGTGCGCAGCCGGGACCCGCAGGCCATCCGACGGGCGCTGGCCGCGCGCCGCCGGCGGCCGGCCTTCCTCCCCGAGGACGGGCGGCTGATGCTCGTCGCAGCCGACCACCCCGCCCGGGGCGCGCTGGCGGCCCAGGGACGGCCGACGGCGATGAACAGCCGCACCGACATGCTCGACCGGCTGCGGGCTGCGCTGGCCCGCCCGGGCGTGGACGGCCTGCTGGCCTCCGCTGACATCGCCGAAGACCTGCTGCTGCTCGGTGCGCTCGAGGACAAGGTCGTCGTCGCGTCGATGAACCGCGGCGGCCTCGCCGGGGCCAGCTTCGAGCTCGACGACCGGATGACCGGGTACGACGTCGCCGGCGTCGTCGAGGCTCGCTTCGACGCGGCCAAGATGCTCAACCGGATCGACCTGGACGACCCCGGCACGGTGCGGATGCTGGAGACCTCGGGCCGGGCGGTCACCGAACTGGCCCGCGCCGGCGTCGTGGCGATGCTCGAGCCGTTCCTCTCGCGGCGGGTCGACGGCCGGGTCACGAACGACCTCAGCCCGGACGCGGTCATCAAGTCGGTGCACATCGCGCAGGGCCTCGGCGCCACCTCCGCCTACACCTGGCTGAAGCTGCCGGTGGTCGCCGAGATGGCGCGCGTGGTGGACGCCACCACCCTGCCCACCCTGCTGCTCGGCGGGGACCCCTCCCGCCGGCCCGAGGAGACCTACGCCAGCTGGCGCGACGCCCTGGACCTCCCCTCTGTGCGCGGCCTGGTCATCGGCCGCACCCTGCTCTACCCGCCGGATGACGACGTCGCCAAGGCCGTGGACACCGCGGTCGGCCTCGTCCACTGAAGTAGAAGGACCCCGTCCTCCCCACCCTTCGCGAGCTCAGGGCGGGACCCGGGACGGGGCCGGGGGCCTGCATGAGGGCCGCCGTCCTCCCCATAGTCGAGGAGCAGCCGATGACCGCGACCACCAAGTCGCTGCACCTGCCCGCCGGCAGCGCCGCGGCCGAGCCCTACGCCCTCGAGGTGACGCCCGAGTCCGCAGGCTGGGGACACACCAGCCTGCGGGTGCTCGAGCTCTCCGCCGGAGGCGCCCACACCCTCGACACCGGCCCGGACGAGGTCGTCGTCGTCCCGCTGGAGGGCGGCCTGATCGTCGAGTGCGAGGGCGCCGTGCTGACCCTCGCCGGTCGCAGCGGCGTCTTCGCCGGCCCGACCGACTTCGCCTACCTGCCCCTCGGAGCGACGGCGACGCTCTCCAGCCGGGGCGGCGGGCGGTTCGCCCTGTGCGGCGCCCGGGCCCGCCGGCGGCTGCCGGTGCGCTACGGCCCGGCCGCGGACGTCCCGGTCGAACTCCGGGGTGCCGGACGGTGCAGCCGCCAGGTGAACAACTTCGCGACCGCGGGGGTCTTCGAGGCCGACGCCGTCATCGCCTGTGAGGTCCTGACCCCGGGCGGCAACTGGTCGTCGTACCCGCCGCACAAGCACGACGAGACCTCCGAGGTGGAGAGCGAGCTCGAGGAGGTCTACTACTTCGAGGTCGCCCCCGGACCGGAGGGCCGGCCCGGCCTGGCCTACCACCGCGTCTACGGCACCGCCGACCGCCCCATCGACGTCCTCGCCGAGGTCCGCGACCGCGACGTCGTCCTGGTCCCCCACGGCTGGCACGGCCCGTCCATCGCCGCTCCCGGGCACGACCTCTACTACCTCAACGTCATGGCCGGCCCCGGTCCGGAACGGGACTGGCGGATCGTCGACGACCCCGACCACGCCTGGATCCGCGGCACCTGGGCCGACGAGCCGGTCGACCCCCGGCTGCCCCTGCACGCCCCCGTCGGCACCGCTCAGAACGGAGAGTTCCGACAGTGAGCCAGCCCCTCCCGCCGCCGGCCGCTCCCGAGACCGTGCGGCTGACCGTCGCCCAGGCCGTCGTCCGCTTCCTGGCGCAGCAGCACACCGAGCGCGACGGGCAGCGGCAGCGGCTGTTCGCCGGCTGCTTCGGCATCTTCGGCCACGGCAACGTCGCCGGCCTCGGCCAGGCGCTGCTGCAGGCCGAGATCGACACCCCCGGCGCGCTGCCCTACGTGCTCGGCCGCAACGAGCAGGCCGTCGTGCACACCGCGGTCGCCTACGCCCGCGCCAAGGACCGGCTGCAGACCTGGGCGATCTCGACCAGCGTCGGGCCGGGCTCGACCAACACGCTCACCGGCGCCGCGCTGGCCACGATCAACCGGCTGCCGGTGCTGCTGCTGCCGGCCGACACCTTCGCCACCCGCTCGGCCGGGCCGCTGCTGCAGGAGCTCGAGCGTCCGGACAGCGGCGACGTGACCGTCAACGACGCCTTCCGGCCGGTGTCGCGCTACTTCGACCGCATCTGGCGGCCCGAGCAGCTGCCCGGCGCCCTGCTCGGCGCCATGCGGGTGCTCACCGACCCCGCCGAGACCGGCGCGGTCACCCTGTGCTTCCCGCAGGACGTGCAGGCCGAGGCGTTCGACTGGCCCGTGGAGCTGTTCGCCGAGCGCACCTGGCACGTCGGCCGGCCGCTGCCCGAGGCGGCCGCGCTGGCCCGCGCGGTGGAGGTGATCCGCTCCGCCCGGCGGCCGCTGGTCGTGGCCGGCGGCGGGGTCGTCTACTCGCAGGCCACCGAGGCGCTGGACGCGTTCGCCTCCGCGACCGGCATCCCGGTCGGGCAGACCCAGGCCGGCAAGGGCGCACTCCCCTACGACCACCCGCAGTCGGTGGGCGCGATCGGCTCCACCGGCACGACGGCGGCCAACGCCCTGGCCCGCGAGGCCGACGTCGTCATCGGGATCGGCACGCGGTACCAGGACTTCACCACGGCCTCGCACACCGCCTTCAACGACCCCGGCGTGCGCTTCGTGAACGTCAACGTCGCCGCGATGGACGCCGCCAAGCACGCCGGCGTCACCGTGCAGGCCGACGCCCGCGAGACCCTCACCGCCCTGTCCGACGCGCTGGCCGGATGGTCGGTCGACGACTCCTACCGCGCCCGCACCGCGGAGCTCGCCGCGGAGTGGGAGGCCACCGTGCAGGCCGCCTACCACCCGCAGACCCCGAGCGCCGGCGAGGGCGGCCGGCTGACCCAGAACGAGGTCATCGGACTGGTCAACGAGGTGTCCGGTCCGCGGGACGTCGTGGTCTGCGCCGCGGGGTCGATGCCCGGCGACCTGCACAAGATGTGGCGGGTGCGCGACCCCAAGGGCTACCACGTCGAGTACGGCTACTCGACCATGGGCTACGAGATCCCCGGCGGCATCGGGATCCGGATGGCCAGCCCGGACCGCGACGTCTTCGTCATGGTCGGTGACGGCTCCTACCTGATGATGCCGACCGAGCTGGTCACCGCCGTGCAGGAGGGCGTCAAGATCATCGTCGTCCTGGTGCAGAACCACGGCTTCGCCTCGATCGGCGCCCTCTCGGAGTCCCTCGGCTCCCAGCGGTTCGGCACCCGCTACCGGTACCGCTCGTCCTCCGGCCGACTCGACGGCGACGTGCTGCCGGTCGACCTCGCCGCCAACGCCGCGAGCCTCGGCGTCGACGTCCTGGTCGCGCAGGACGGCCCCAGCTTCGAGGCAGCCCTGCGCAAGGCCAAGGCCGGCGACCGGACGACGGTCGTGCACGTGGAAACCGACCCGCTGATCGACGCGCCGTCCAGCGAGTCCTGGTGGGACGTCCCGGTCAGCGAGGTCTCGACGCTGTCGAGCACCCAGCGGGCCCGCGCGGTCTACGACCGCTGGAAGGCCGTCCAGCGCCCCTACCTCGCCCCGCCCCAAGCCTGACCCACACCCACTGATCCACCCGTCCCAGGAGGAGGACCGCATGAGCGCGGACAACCAGCTGGCCCCCGCACCGCAGGAGAACGCCGGCGACGGCCGGGGCCGCAGCCGGATCCGGGTGGGGTCGGCACCCGACTCGTGGGGCGTCTGGTTCCCCGACGACCCGCAGCAGGTCCCCTGGCAGCGGTTCCTCGACGAGGTGAGCACCTGCGGGTACGAGTGGATCGAGCTCGGCCCCTACGGCTACCTCCCCACCGACCCGGCGCGGCTGTCCGACGAGCTCGGCGCGCGCGGGCTGCGGGTCTCGGCCGGGACGGTGTTCGAGCACCTGCACCGGCCGGACTCCTGGGACGCGGTGTGGAGCCAGGTGAAGGACGTCGCCGCGCTGACCGCGGCGATGGGCGGCACCCACGTCGTCGTCATCCCCGGGATGTTCCGCGACGAGAAGACCGGGGCCGACATCGAGCCCCGGCGGCTGACCCCCGAGGCCTGGCAGGCCAAGACCACGGGCGTCGAGCGGCTGGGCCGCGCGATGCAGGAGGAGTACGGCCTGTCCATCGCCTACCACCCGCACGCGGAGAGCCACGTCGGGTACCAGGAGGATATCGAGCGCTTCCTCGCCGACACCGACCCGGCGTTCGTGCCGCTGTGCCTGGACACCGGGCACGTCAGCTACTACCGGGGCGACAACCTGCACCTGATCCGCACCTACCCGGAGCGGATCGGCTACCTGCACCTCAAGCAGGTCGACCCGGCGGTCATCGACGAGGTGCTGGAGAAGGACGTCGTCTGGCCCGAGGCCGTGCGGATGGGCGCCATGGTCGAGCCGCCGAACGGCGTGCCCGCCTACCCGCCACTGTTCGAGGCGATCGAGGAGCACGGCCTCGACGTGTTCGCGATCGTCGAGCACGACATGTACCCGTGCCCACCCGACCAGCCGTTCCCCATTGCGCAGCGCACCCACCGCTACATCGGCAGCTGCGGCCACCCGTCGCTGCAGATCGGCGCGCCGAGCACCGCGGCGACCGGATCGGAGGCCCGGGCGTGACGACCGCCGAGACCCGCGCCGGGGCGCTTCCCGACCTCGCCGACATCCCGGCGCGCGACCTGCGGGTCGCCGTCCTCGGCGTCGGGATGATGGGTGCCGACCACGTGTCGCGCCTCTACAGCCGCATCTCGGGGGGCTCCGTGGTGGCGGTCAGCGACGCTTTCCCGGAGAAGGCCGAGCAGGTGGCGGCCGCGGTGCCCGGCTGCCGGGTGATCGGCGACCCGCTGGCCGCGATCAACGACGACGACGTCGACGCCGTCCTGATCGCCACGCCCGGCCGGTTCCACGAGGAGCAGGTGCTCGCCTGCATCGAGCAGGGGAAGCCGGTGCTGTGCGAGAAGCCGCTGACCATGGACGCCGCCAGCTCCCTGGGGATCGTGCGGGCCGAGGATGCGTACACCGCCCGCACCGGCCGCCGTCTGGTCACCGTGGGGTTCATGCGCCGCTTCGACCCCGAGTACGCCGAGCTCAAGGCGCTGATCGACTCCGGCGGGCTCGGCGAGCCGCTGGTCGTGCACTGCGCGCACCGCAACGCCGCCGTCCCCCCGCACTTCACCAGCGAGATGATGGTCAACGACTCGGTGGTCCACGAGGTCGACGTGACCCGGTTCCTCCTCGACGAGGAGATCGCCGCGGTCACCGTGCTGCGGCCGCGGGCGACCCGGCACGCGGTCGCCGGCCAGTCCGACCCGCTGCTGGTGGTCTTCGAGACCACGGGCGGCCGGATGGTCGACGTCGAGTGCTTCGTGAGCACCGGGGTCGGCTACGAGGTGCGCACCGAGGTCGTCGGCGAGGACGGCAGCGCGATGATCGGCCTCGACGCCGGCCTGGTCCGCACCTCCGGTGGGCCGACCGGCGCGGCCCGGTCCAGCGGCATCGCGCCGGACTTCCGCCAGCGGTTCGGGCGGGCCTACGACATCGAGCTGCAGCGCTGGATCGACGCCGCCCGCCGCGGGGAGATCGACGGGCCGGGCGCGTGGGACGGCTACGCCGCCCAGGCCGTCTGCGCGGCCGGCGTCGAGGCGCTCCGCACCGGTCAGCGCACCGAGATCCGGCTGGAGCCGCGGTGAGGATCGCCCTGGACCCGCAGATGCTGCGGACGACGCCGCTGCTGGAGCTGCCGGACGTGGTGGCCGGCATGGGCTACGAGTGGATCGAGCTCTCGCCCCGGGAGGACTTCGTCCCGTTCTTCAAGCACCCCCGGGTCGACACCGCCACGGTGCGCGCGTTGCGGTCGAAGCTCGCCGACGCCGGCGTGGGCGTCACCTCGCTGCTTCCGGTCATGCGCTGGTCGGGACCCGGCGAGGTCGAGCGGCAGGCCGCCGTCCGCTACTGGAAGCGGGCGATCGAGATCGCCGTCGAGCTCGGCGTGCATACGATGAACTCCGAGTTCAACGGACGCCCCGAGGCCCCGGAGCTCGCCGAGGCGATGTTCTGGCGGTCGATGGAGGAGCTGCTGCCGGTCCTCGAGCGCGAGGGCGTGAAGCTGGCGCTCGAGCCGCACCCGGACGACTTCATCGAGCTCGGCCACCCGGCGGTCGACATGGTGCGCGGCATCGACTCGCCGTGCGTCTCCTTCCTGTACTGCCTGCCGCACACGTTCCACCAGGGCGACGACGCGGCCGGGATCATCGCGCACGCCGGCGAGCTGCTCACCCACGTGCACGTCGCCGACTCGATGGACCACCGGGCCTCCGACGGGCTGCGCTACATCACCAACCCGCCCGGCAACAGCACCCGCGTGCACCAGCACGCGGAGATCGGCCGCGGGGACGTCGACTTCGACGAGGCCTTCGCCGCGCTGGCCGGGATCGGCTTCGACGGTGTGCTGACCACGTGCGTCTTCGGCTGGGACGACCAGGCCCGCGAGTCCGGCATCCGCATGCTCGACGGGATCCGCCGGCTGGTCGCCAAGCACTTCCCCGCCGGGTCGCTCCCCGACGCCGACGCCGCCCGGCCCGAGGGCGGCACGAACCGGCCGAACTTCCCGCAGACCCCGCTCCCCGACGACACCGCTCCCTGAGAGGTAGCCATGCCCACGCACATCCCGCACTGGATCGACGGCGCCCGCCGGAACGGCGCCAGCGGCCGCACCGGAGAGGTGACCGACTCGGCGACCGGCGAGGTCATCGGCGAGGTGGCGCTCGCCGATGCCTCCGAGGTCGACGCGGCCGTCGCCGCCGCCACCGCGGCGTTCCCGGGCTGGCGCGACACGTCGCTGGCCAAGCGGACGGCGGTGCTCTTCCGCTTCCGCGAGTTGCTCAACACCCGCAAGCCCGAGCTGGCCGCGATCATCACCGCCGAGCACGGCAAGGTCCTCGACGACGCACTCGGCGAGGTCTCCCGCGGCCAGGAGGTCGTCGAGTACGCCTGCGGCGTGCCCTCGCTGGTGCGGGGCGGCTTCACCGAGAACGCATCGACCAACGTCGACGTGTACTCGATCCGCCAGCCGCTCGGCCCGGTGGTGATCATCAGCCCGTTCAACTTCCCGGCGATGGTGCCGATGTGGTTCTTCCCGATCGCGATCGCGACCGGCAACACCGTCGTCCTCAAGCCCAGCGAGCAGGACCCCTCGGCCGCGCTGTGGATGGCCGAGCTGTGGAAGGAGGCCGGCCTGCCCGACGGCGTGTTCAACGTCGTCCAGGGCGACAAGGTCGCCGTCGACCGGCTGCTGGAGCACCCCGAGATCCGGTCGGTGTCCTTCGTCGGCTCCACCGCGATCGCCCGCTACGTCTACGAGACCGGCACCCGCAACGGCAAGCGGGTGCAGGCCCTGGGCGGGGCGAAGAACCACATGGTCGTGCTGCCCGACGCCGACCTCGACCTGGCCGCCGACGCGGCGGTGAACTCCGGGTTCGGGTCGGCCGGCGAGCGGTGCATGGCGATCAGTGCGGTGGTCGCCGTCGGCGGGATCGGCGACGACCTGGTCGCCCGCATCGCCGAGCGCACCGCGACCCTGCGCACCGGCGACGGCCGCAAGGGCAGCGACATGGGCCCGCTGATCAGCAAGCGGCACCGCGACCGGGTGGCCTCCTACGTCGAGGCCGGCGAGAAGGAGGGCGCGAAGCTGGTCGTGGACGGTCGCCAGGTGACCCCCGACGGCAGCGAGGACGGCTTCTGGCTCGGCCCGACCCTCGTCGACCACGTCGAGCCGCCGATGAGCGTGTACACCGACGAGATCTTCGGGCCGGTGCTCTCGGTGCTGCGGGTGGACACCTACGAGCACGCCGTCGAGCTGATCAACCGCAACGAGTACGGCAACGGCACCGCCATCTTCACCAACGACGGCGGCGCCGCCCGGCGCTTCCAGCACGAGGTGCAGGTCGGGATGATCGGCATCAACGTGCCCATCCCGGTCCCGATGGCCTATTACTCCTTCGGCGGGTGGAAGAGCAGCCTCTTCGGCGACTCCCACGCCCACGGCGCCGAGGGTGTGCACTTCTTCACCCGCGGCAAGGTCATCACCAGTCGCTGGCTGGACCCCAGCCACGGCGGCCTGAACCTCGGCTTCCCCCAGAACGCCTGAGACCGGCCGGCGCCGGCGAGACCCGTCTCCGCCGGCGCCGGCCCCGCACGCGGATCAGCCCCGCGGTGCTCCACCGCGGGGCTGATCGCTGTGCTCGCACAGTGCCGCAACCGCCCGGACCCTGCTCGCGTCATCCGAACCCCGCGACGATCACGGAGCCGCGGTGGCGACACGCCCGCGGGCTTGTCGCCTCCCCAGGTCCATGATCGTCGGGAGGACCTGCCGGGTCGTCAGAGCGTGAACGCGGCGCGGAACCGGTCGAGGGCCACGGCCGGGTCTCCGGCGGCCCAGCCCTCCAGGGCGACGACCCCCGCGTAACCGAGCCGGTCGAGCGCGGCGGCGATCGCCGGGTGGTGGATCTCCCCGGTGCCCGGCTCGCACCGGCCGGGGACGTCGGCCACCTGGATCTCGCCCACCAGCGGCAGCGCCCGCTCCACCAGCTGGACGAGGTTCCCCTCGCCGATCTGCGCGTGGTAGAGGTCCAGGTTGAGCCGCAGGTGCGGGCTGCCCACGGCCTCGACCAGCGCGATGGTGTCCGCTGCAGGGGCGAACGGAGTCCCCGGGTGGTCGACGGCGGTGTTGAGGTTCTCCAGCGTGAAGACCCGGCCGGCCCGCTCACCCAGCGCCGCCAGCCGCTCGAGCGTGCGGGCCGCGGTGAGCCACATCGCCGGGGTGACGACCTCGGTCGGCACCACCGGCAGCCCGCGGCCGTCCAGCCCGGTCCCGTGCACGTTGAGCCGCGGGCAGTCCAGCCGCTCGGCGACGGCGAGGGACTGCTCGGCGGTCCGCAGCAGCTCCTCGGCGCCGTCGGGGTCCGCGAGCGTGCCGGTGACGTACCCGGTCATCGAGGAGAACGTCGCGCCGGTCGCGACGAGCTCGTCGACGTCCTTCGCCGTCCAGTCCCAGATTTCCACCTCGAACCCGAGGTCGGCTATGCGCCGCACCCGCTCGGCGAACGGCAGGTCGCGGAAGAGCATCTCGGCGGAGGCGGCGAGTCGGAACGGCGTCACTTATCGACCCGCACCGGGCCGCCGGTGCGCACCGACTCCGCCGCGGCCAGCGCGATGGCCAGCGCCGCGCGCGCGTCCTCGCCGGTCACAGGGGCCGGGCGCCCCACCCGGACCGCCTCGACGAAGGCGGCCAGCTCGGCGGTGTAGGCCTCGGGGAACAGCTCCTGGTCCCCGCGGACCGTCTCGACGAGCCGCCCGGCCGGCCCGGAGAAGGCCATCCCGCTGCGGCGGCCGTCGCCCATGGTGGCCATGCCGCCGGAGCCGAGCACCTCGCCACGGACGTCGTAGCCGTAGGCGGCCTCGAAGCAGGCCTCGGCCAACGCCATCGCGCCGTTGTCGAACCGCACCGTGACCACCGCGGTGTCCAGCAGGCCGCTGTCCCGCCAGTCCGGCTCCACCAGCGCGTCGCCGACGGCGGAGACCTCGACGGCCTCGGCGCCGGGGTTGAGGAAGCGCAGCGTGTCGAAGTCGTGGATCAGCGTCTCGAGGAAGATCGTGTCCGGCAGCACGCGGGATGGGTCGAAGCCGCCGGGGTCACGGGTCAGCGAGCGCAGCAGGCGCGGGGTGCCGAGCGTCCCGGCGTCGAGCAGGGCCCGGGCGGCCCGCCAGTCCGCGGCGAAGCGGCGGTTGAAGCCCACCTGCAGGACGACGCCCGCGGAACGGGCGGCGTCGATGGCCCGGTCGGCCTCCGGGAGCGTGACCGCCATCGGCTTCTCGCAGAACACGTGCCGGCCCGCACCCGCGGCGGCGACGACCAGGTCGGCGTGCGACCGGGCCGGCGCCGCGATCACTACGGCCTGCACAGCGAGGTCGTCCCAGGCCTGGTCGACGGTGGTGTACGCCCGGTCCGCCCCGAGCGTGCCGGCAAGCCGTTCCGCGGCCCCCGGTGCGGGGTCGACGACGGCGGCCAGCCGCGCGTGCGGCAGTCGCCGGGCGAGCGTCTCGGCGTGGAAGGCCCCCATCCGCCCCGATCCGATCAGGGCCACACCCACGGTCCCAGTCGCCATCCCGACTCCTCTGCTAGAACGTTCTAGGCCACCGTCAGCGTGACGCCGACCACCTCCCCCGTCAAGGGCACTGAGCTAGAACGTTCTAGGTTGTCGGACTACGCTCCCCCCGTGCCCTCGCCGAGTTCCGACCGGCGGCCGACCCTGGCCGACGTCGCGGCCCGCGCCGGGGTCTCCACGGCGCTCGTCTCGATCGTGATACGCGACGCCCCCGGCGCCAGCAGCGCGACCCGCGAGCGGGTACGACGCGCCGCCGACGAGATCGGCTACCGCGCCGACACCCGCGCCCGCCTGCTGCGCAGCTCCCGCAGCCGGCTGATCGGCGTCGTGTTCGGGGTCCAGCACGCCTTCCACGGCGACCTGCTGACCTGGCTCTACGACGCCGCCGGGAAGGTCGGGTACGAGCTGGCACTGAGCGCCGTCACGCCGGGACGCGGGGAGCAACGGGCGGTCGACAGCCTGCTGGGGGACCGCTGCGAGGCGCTGGTGCTGCTCGGCCCAGCGTCGCCCACCGCACACCTCACCCACCTGGCCACCCGCCTGCCGGTCGTGGTCGTCGCCCGCTCCGTGCGGTCCACCGCGGTCGACGTCGTCCGGACCGCCGACGACGAGGGCATGCACCTGGCGCTGGACCACCTGGTGGCGCTCGGCCACCGCGACGTGGTGCACGTCGACGGCGGGCGGGCACCGGGCGCCGCCGAGCGCCGGCGGGGCTACCGCGAGGCGGTGCGTCGGCACGGGCTCACCCCGCGCGTCCTGCCCGGCGGGCTCACCGAGGACGACGGCGCCGTCGCGGCACGCGCCCTCCTGGCCGGCCCCCTGCCCGGTGCGGTCACGGTCTTCAACGACCGGTGCGCCCTGGGCCTGCTCGACGTCCTCCGCCGAGCGGGGCGCACGGTGCCCGGGGACGTCAGCGTGGTCGGCTACGACGACAGCCGGATCGCCCGGCTCTCCTCGGTCGACCTCACCTCCGTCGCCCAGGACGTCGGGCAGCTGAGCACGCTGGCCGTGCGGCGGGCCCTCGACCGGCTGGACGGGGTCCCCGTCGAGCAGCGCGAGCTGGTGGTCCCGCCCCGGCTCGTCGTCCGGAGCACCACCGCCCCACCCCGCTCCCGGTGACGTCGTGGAACGGCCCTCCTCCAGGGTCCCGCCGCGAGCTCGTGAACGGTGGGGGCAGGAGGATCCTTCTTCAGAGGTCCAGCACCAGCCGATCCGTACGGGCACGGGACACGCAGATCATCATGCAGTCGTCGGCCTCCCTCTCCTCCGGGCTCAGGACGGAGTCCCGGTGGTCCGGCACGCCGCCGAGGACGGCGGTCTCGCAAGTGCCGCAGGTGCCCTCCGCGCACGAGGACAGGACGCCGATGCCTGCCTCCTCGACGACCGACAGGATCGACCGGTCGGGCGGGACGGTGAGGGTCAGTTCGCTCTGCGCCAGCTCGATCTCGAAGGCCTCGGTCCGCACCGGCTCGGTCTGCGGCCGGGGCGCGAACCGCTCCACGTGCAGCGCCCCGCGCGGCCAGCCGGCACAGCGCCGCTCGACCGCCGCCAGCAGCGGCTCGGGGCCGCAGCAGTAGACGAGGGTGTCCGGCCGGGGGGTGCCGAGCAGGGCGTCGAGGTCGAGCAGCCCGGTCTCGTCCTGGGGGCGGACCGAGACCCGGTCGCCGTACTGCGCGAGCTCGTCGAGGAAGGCCATCGACGCGCGGCGCCGGCCGCCGTAGACCAGCTCCCAGTCGGCGCCCGCCGCCTCCGCGGCCCGGATCATGGCCAGGACCGGGGTGATGCCGATGCCACCGGCGATGAACAGGTACCGCGGCGAGGCCACCAGCGGGAAGTTGTTGCGCGGGCCGCGGATGCGGACGGCGTTCCCTTCCTGCAGCCGGTCGTGGACGAAGAGGGAGCCGCCGCGTCCCTCCGGGTCACGCAGGATGCCCAGCCGGTAGGCGGAGTGGTCGGCCGGGTCGCCGCACAGCGAGTACTGCCGGGTGGGCGCCCCGTCCAGGACCAGGTCGACGTGCGCGCCCGGCTCCCAGGCGGGCAGCGGCCGGCCGCCGGCCTCCCGCAGGGTCAGGGCGACGACGCCGTCGGCCGCCTCCTGCTTGGCGACCACCGTCGCCCCGGCCTCGAACTCCGAGGTGGCGAGGGTGACGGTCGTCGTCCGGTGGGAGACGGCCTCGACGTGCGGCCGGCGGCTCGAGCGGCCGAAGGTGATCGGCAGGTTCTTCCAGACGTACATGTTCGGCGAGCTCGGGTAGAAGGTCGGCGGACCGGCCAGCTCGTAGTCGCCCAGCACGGGCAGGGCCTCCTCGAGGGCGATCCGCGCCTCCAGGCGGGCCAACGGCGCGCCCAAGCACCCGTGCACGCCCTCACCGAACCCCAGGTGCCGACCGCGGGGCCGGGTGATGTCGAAGCGGGCCGGGTCGGGGAACTGGCGCTCGTCCCGGTTGGCCGCCCCCATCACCAGCACGACCCGGCCGCCCTTCGGGATGGTGACCCCGTGCAGGGTGACCTCGCGCGACGTGGTCCGGGCGGTGAGCTGCAGGGGCGTGATGAGGCGCATCGCCTCCTCGACCGCGGCCGGGATGAGCGACGGGTCGGCCTGCAGCAGCGCCCGCTGGTCGGGGTTCTCGGCGAGCAGCTCGAACAGCGTGCCGGTCAGCCCGGCGGTGGACTCCACGCCGCCGAGGAAGAGGATCATCATCAGACCGCTGACCTCGGAGGCCGGCGTCACCTGCGCGTCGACGAACGGCACCCCGCCGATGTCGGCCTGCACGAACCGGGTGACCAGGTCCTCGCGGGCGCGGCGGCGGCGGTCCTCGAGCAGGTCGATGAAGTACTGCTGGACGGCCGCGGTGGCCGCCTTCGCCACCGGGGTCAGGTGCGGGGTGCCGGGCACGCGGTCCTTGAGCTCGTGCGTCCAGTGCTCCAGCTGCTGGCGCCGCGCCTGCTCGACGGGGTCCTCGGCGTGCCGGCTCGGCAGGCCCATGAGGTGGAAGAAGACGTCGAAGGGCATCGGCCAGGCCAGCTCCTGGGCGATGTCCACCGTTGCGCGGCCCCCCGCGCCGCGGTCCCGCCAGGAGCCGACCAGGTCGCGCACCACGGCGCGGATGCCGTCCTCGAGCTCGGCGATCCGGCGCGGCACGAAGTAGGGCTGCACCACCGAGCGGACCTGGTCGTGCCGGGGGTTGTCCATGCTGCCGATCGAGCCGGGCGGCACCTGCTCCAGGCGGCTGTCGTCGATGTCCATGCCTTCGAAGCTGCGGAACGTGTCCGCGTCGAGCGCCGCCGCCCGCACGTCCTCGAAGCGGGTCAGGACCCACCAGCCCCACCGCTCGTTGTAGGCGACGGGCGCCTCGTCGCGCAGCCGGCGGTACACCTCGAACGGGTGGGACGTGTAGAAGTCCGGCCGGAACGGGTCGTAGTCCAGCGCGGTGCTGAGCGGGGTGGTGGCGGTCTCGGCCATGTGGGTCTCCGCGGTCGGGAGCGGCTCGGCTTGAAGCGCTTGAAGACTCGCGGGTGACCCAGGCCACTGTCAACCGCTTGTCAGGACAAACTCCTCCGGACACGGCGTCGGATGGGGCACCCCCGCAGGAGATCGCCCATCCTGCCGATGCGGGACTCAGTCCCCTCCCGGCGGCGGACCGGTCGTCCCCCGCACGACCAGCCGCGGGGGGACGACGACCTCGCGACGCTCGGTGCGGCCACCGTCCAGCCGTTCGACCACCGCGGCGACCGCGTGCCGCACCAGCTGCCGGGACTCCTGGCTGACCGTGGTGAGGTCGACGTGCGCCAGCCGCGAGAGGGGGCTGTCGTCGTAGCCCACCACCGATACCCGGCCCGGGACGTCCACCCCGCGGCGCAGCAACGCGTCGAGCAGCCCTACCGCGGAGGCGTCGTTGTAGGCCACGACCGCGGTCGGGGGCGCGTCCGACGCGAGCAGCGTCCGCGCCGCCCGCGCTCCGGCCGCCTCGCCGTGGTCCCCTTCCACGACCTGCACGCGCGACGCGAGCCGGTGCCGGCGCATGGCCCGCTGGTAGCCGCGCCGCCGGCCGGCCGCGATGACCCCGGGCCCGCCGTCGACGTGGGCGATGCGGCGGTGTCCGAGGCCGACGAGGTGGTCCACGGCAAGCGCGACGCCGTCGTCGTCCGCGGCCCGGACGACGTCGACGCCGTCGGCCGACACCGGGCGTCCGACGGCGATCACCGGCAGCTGCCGAGCCAGCGCGCTCAGCCGGGCGACGGGCGCGTCCGGCCCCAGCAGGACCAGCGCCTCGCAACGCGAGTCGAGCAGCGTCTCGACCGCCCGCCCCTCGTCCCGGGTGCGGGTCACGGTGCTCAGCACCAGGTCGTACCCGTGCTCCTCGGCCGCCTCGTGGACGTCCTCGACGAGCTGGGCGTGGAAGGTGCTGCGGACGTCCATCAGGACGCCGATGAGCCGACTGCGCCGGCGGGCCAGCAGGCTGGCCGCGCGGTCGGGCCGGTATCCCAGCCGGCCCGCCGCGTCCAGCACGCGCTCGCGGGTGGCGCTGCTCGGCCCCGGGGCGCCGCGCAGCACGAGCGACACCGTCGCCGGGGAGACCCCCGCCTCGGCCGCGACGTCCTGCAGCCGGGGACGACGCGCCGACTCCTCCGCGCTCAGGTCGTCCACCTCCTCCCTTGACACGACCGCGGCCCCCTGCTGTGATCTGCGCCATCATTAAAGCGCTTTAAGGCCGTCCGGGCGACTCGCCCAGCGCGCAGCGTGCCACGTCGGCGGGATCGCGCCCGCCCCACCGCCGGAGGGGAACAGCCATGTCACTCCAGCCACTGTCCGTGGCGGTCATCGGGGCCGGGATGGCCGGCCGCAGCCACGCCTCCGGCTACCGCCAGGTGAACACCGTCTTCGGTGAGGGCCTGCCACCCGTCCGGCTGGCCGCGATCGCCGACGCCAACGAGCAGCTCGCCCGGGACGCGGCCCGCCGCTACGGGTTCGAGAAGGCGGTGTCCAGCTGGGAGGAGGTCGTCGAGGACCCCTCGATCGACGTGATCAGCATCGTCGTCGGCAACTCCCTGCACCGGCCGATCGCCGAGGCGGCCATCGCCGCCGGCAAGCACGTGCTCTGCGAGAAGCCACTGGCCGGCTCGATGGAGGACGCGCAGGCGATGGTCGCCGCCGAGCAGTCCGCGGACGTGGTGACCGCCGTCGGCTACACCTACCGCCGCTCCCCGGCGATCGCCGCCATCCGCGACCACGTGCAGAACCGCGAGCTGGGTGAGCTGACCCTGTTCGACGGCCGCTACTGGTGCGACTACGCCTGCGACCCGCGCGGCCCGCTCACCTGGCGGTACAGGGGCGGACCCGGCAGCGGTGCCCTCGGCGACATCGGGGCCCACGTCATCGATGTCGGCCAGTTCCTCTGCGGGCCGGTCGTGTCGGTGTCCGGAGCGGTGCTGTCCACCCAGATCGCCGAGCGGCCGCTGCCGCTCGGCGCCGTGGTCGGCCACCATGCCGCCCCGGTGAGCGAGGAGATGGGCGAGGTCGAGAACGAGGACACCGCCGTGTTCACGGCCCGGTTCGAGTCCGGACTGTCCGCGTCGTTCTCGGTGTCACGCACCGCCTTCGGCATGCCCAACGGGCTGGCCTTCGACGTGTACGGGCTGGACGGACGCGCCTCCTTCGACTGGCACCGGCCCTCGGAATACCTCGTCGACGACCGTCAGACCGAGGCCCGCACCCGCGGCGTCCGGCAGGTCATCGTCGGCCCGCAGATGCCCTACTTCGCCGGCGGCTACCCCATGGAGGCGCCGGGCGTGGGCGGCGGCAACGCCGAGATGTTCGTCTACCAGTGCCGCGCCTTCCTGGACCAGATCGTCGGCACTCCCGACCCGCTGCCGCGCAACGCCACTTTCGCGGACGCCTTCCACACCATGCAGATCGTCCAGGCCGTCGTGGAGTCCGCGCAGTCCGACGGCGCGGCCACCGAGGTCCCCACCGCCGTCCCCACCCACTGACCGGAAGGCCCATCCCCGATGTCCCTGAAGCTGGGCGCCTACACCGCCTGCCTGCACGACCGACCGCTGGAGCAGGCCCTCGACGTGCTGCAGGCCGACGGCCTGACCTCCGTCGAGGTCAACACCGGCGGCTTCATCCCCTCCCCGCACTGCCACGTCGACCTGCTGCTCGCCTCCGAGCAGGCCCGGCGCGACTACCTGGAGACCTTCACCCCCCGCGGGATGGAGCTGACCGGGCTCAACTGCAACGGCAACCCGCTCAACCCGCTGCCCGGCGTCGGCCCCAAGCACGCCGACGACCTGCGCCGCACCATCGAGCTGGCCGGGCTGCTCGGCGTCCGGAACGTCGTGACCATGTCGGGCACGCCCGGCTCCGACCCCGACGCCAGGTATCCGTCCTGGGTGGTCAACCCCTGGGACGGCGTCTACCTGGACGTCCTGGACTACCAGTGGGGCGTCGCGGCGGAGTTCTGGACCGGGATCGACGCCCTCGCCCGCGCCAACGACGTCCGGGTGGCCATCGAGATGCACCCGCACAACCTGGTGTTCTCCCCGGTGACCCTGCGCCGGCTGGTCGACACCATCGGCGCCACGAACATCGGCGCCGAGATGGACCCCTCGCACCTGATGTGGCAGGGCATGGACGTCGTCGCCTGCATCCGCGACCTCGGCCCGCTGGTGTTCCACGCCGCGGCCAAGGACGCGGCCATCTTCCCCGGCGTCGACATCCGGGGCGTGCTGGACACCTCGTTCACCCGGGTGCCCGCCGACGCCCCGGGCAGGGTCCCCACCGGCTACGGCTCCTGGTGCAACGCGTGGCCGGAGAACCCGGCGTGGCGGTTCGTCGCCGTCGGCGTCGGCCACGACGTCGACTGGTGGACCGGGTTCCTCCGCGCGCTGGCCGAGGTCGACCCGGACATGGCGGTCAACATCGAGCACGAGGACGCCACCTACGACCGCCTCCAGGGCCTCGCGCTGGCCGCGGAGAACCTGCGGGCGGCGGCCGAGAAGCTGTAGCGGCGGGTCACGCCCCGGCCCGGTGCGGCTCGAGCGCCGCCCCCGCGGCCGGGACGGCGGGCCGGGGCGACGCGGGTGACCCCAGGACCCCGATCCGGAGAGGCCCGGCCCCGTCCGTCGTCACCGGTAGAGCTCGGGCCGCCCGGGGAGCTCCACCGCCACCCGGCCCCCGGCGTGCAACGACTGCAGCGCCGCGTCCGAGACGACCTGCGCGGCGTAGCCGTCCCAGGCGCTCGACCCCTGCGGTGGCCGCGCGGCGACGACCGAGTCGACCCACTCGCGGAGCTCGACGTCGTAGGACAGCGTGAACCGCTCCCGCCAGTCGGCCGGGACGAGACCGGCGACGGTGCCCTCGCGGCGGATCCGCACCGGTGCCGGTTCGGCCAGTTCGACGGTGCCGGTCTCCCCCGACACCTCGCAGCGGATCTCGTAGCCGTAGTGCACGTTGACCGACACCTCGAGGTCGACGAGGACGCCGTCCGCCATCTCGAAGAGCACGAGCAGCGGGTCCTGCAGTTCGCCGCCGCGGCTGCTCCTGCGGGGCGTGAACACCTGGGCGGCGACGATCTCCTGGCCGAACAGCCAGCGCAGCTCGTCGATCTCGTGGATCGCGGTGTCGGCGATGGACATGTCGCGGGTGTAGTGCGCGGGCACCGAGGCGTTGCGGTGGGCGCAGTGCACGAGCAGCGGGGCGCCGATGACCCCGTCGTCCACTGCCTGCCTGAGGGCCCGGTGCGCGGGGTCGAAGCGCCGGTTGAAGCCGACCTGCACCAGCCGCCGGCCGGCGGCGACCTCGGCGTCGACGACCCGCCGGCAGGCCTCCTGCGTCGTGGCCAGCGGCTTCTCGCAGAACACCGGCTTGCCGGCGGCGATGCACGCCAGCACGTACGGCTCGTGCGTCGGCCCCCACGAGGTGACGACGACGGCGTCGACCGCATCCGATGCGATGACGTCCTCGCCGCTGGGCAGCGCCTTGGCGGCGGGGAGCTGCGCAGCCACGGTCGCAGCGCGTCCGGCGTCCGCGTCGGCCACCGCGACCACCCGGCTGCCCCCGGGACCGCCGTCCAGCCGGCGGATGTGCTCCTGGCCGATCATGCCGACCCCGATGACCCCGACGTCCAGCGCCACGACCCCTCCTCGGTCCCGTCCGGCCCGGCGCAGCGCAGGGCCGTGTCGAGGCTGTGCGCCGGACCACGGCCAGGTCAACGGCACAGGTCCGTCAAGAACCCCTCAACGGGTCACCGCGCTGACAGGAGCTCTGCCGGGATGTTGTGCGGCGTCACCACCTGGACGCCGGAGTGCCAGGACCGCGGGGTGCCGGGCAGCGCGCCGTGGGCCTGCATCACGACGTGGCAGGCGCGGCGCAGGTCGAGTGCGAGGTCGTGGTGCAGCACCGCGGACAGCCGGCCCTCCCGCAGCAGGGCGAGGTTCTCGGCGTCCAGGTCGTGGGCGACGAACGCGCGGCAGCTGCGCCCGGCATCGGCGAAGGCCGCGACGGTCGCGGCGTTGCCGCCGGCGGCGTACATCGAGTACACGGCGGCGATGTCCGGGTCGGCGGCGATCGCGTCGCGGACGAGTCCGCGCAGCACGTCGTCGTCCCCGGTCACGTCCACCAGGTCGACCTGCCGCCGACCCGGACGCAGCGCGCGGGCGGTGGCCCGGAAGCCCATCTCCCGGTCGTCCTCGCCACGGAAGGACCCGGTGCCCCGGGTGACGAGGACTGCGGCGTCGTCGGGCAGCCACTGGTCGAGCAGGTAGGCGGCGGTCGCGCCGGCCGCCCGGTTGTCCAGGCCGACGTAGGCGACCCGGCGGCTGGTCGGCAGGTCCGTCACCAGCGTGGTGACGGGGATCCCGGCCTCGGCCAGCCGCTCGACCGCCGCGACGACCAGCGGGTGGTCTGGGGCCTTGAGGACGACGCCCTGCGACCCGCGCCGGGCGATCCCGTCGAGCGTGGCCGCCAGCCCGGTCACCGGTGGGGCCTCGGCGAGGTGGAACCGGGCCCGGAACGTCGCCGGGCGGACCACCGGCAGCTGGGACTCCAGGGCCGCCCGCACCGCGGCGGAGAACCGGGCCGGCGCGTCGACGACCAGGTCGAGGAAGAACGTCCGCCCGGTCAGCCGCACCTGCGAGCGCTGCCGGTGCAGGTCGGCGATGGCGCGGTGCACCTCCTGCACCGTGCTCGCGCGGACCCCGCCCCGGGCGTTGAGGACGCGGTCGACCGTCGCCTCGGACAGGCCGGCCTGGCGGGCGATCTCGCGGATGGGGTAGGGGTGCGGCACGGCACCAGTTTGAGGGGTCTCTGAGGGTTGACCGCGTGCCCGCGGGCTCACCAGGCTGACGGGATGACCACGGTCCCCTCCGTCTCCCTGGACGACGGCGTCACGATCCCCCAGCTCGGCCTGGGCACCGCCCGGCTCCCCGACGAGGAGACGCGGCGGATCGTCCGCGAGGCACTCGAGGTCGGCTACCGGTTCGTCGACACCGCGGCCAGCTACGAGAACGAGCGCGGCGTCGGCCAGGGCATCGCCGACTCCGGACTGCCGCGCGAGGAGGTCTTCGTCTCCACCAAGCTGCGCGGCCGTGACCAGGGGTACGAGACGGCCAAGGCCGCGCTGCGGGCCAGCCTGGACCGCCTGGGCACCGACCACGTGGACCTCTACCTGATCCACTGGCCGCTCCCCCGGCTCGACCGCTACGTCGAATCGTGGCGGGCGATGGAGGAGCTCCTCGACGAGGGACTCACCCGCGCCATCGGCGTCTCCAACTTCCTGCCCGCGCACCTCGACCGGCTCGCCGCCGCCTCGTCGACGGTGCCGGCGGTCAACCAGATCGAGTGCCACCCCCGCGCCCCCCAGCTCGAGCAGCGGGCCGACGACGCCCGCCGCGGCATCGTCACCGAGTCGTGGTCGCCGCTGGCCAACGGCGGGGAACTGCTGCGGCAACCGGTGCTCACGGAAATCGGGGCGCGCCACGGCCGGACACCCGCGCAGGTGGTGCTGCGCTGGCACGTGCAGCAGGGCCTGGTGACCTTCCCCAAGGCGTCGTCCCGCAGCCGGCTGGTCGAGAACCTCGACGTCTTCGGCTTCGAGCTCGACGGCGAGGACATGGCCGGCATCGCCACGCTGGCCGACGGCACCCGCGTCAACGGCCAGCACCCGGACGTCTGGGAGGAGTTCTGAGCCCCACCCGATGACGGGTTCTTGAGGGATCGGCGGCCTTGTGGACGCGGTATCCCGATCGCCAGGCTCGGGAGTGCCCGCCCCGCTCAGGAAGGACGACGCCATGACCGCACCCCTCGCGGCCCGGACCGCTCCCGGCTGGTTCACCGCGGACGACTGCCGTCTGGAGGACTTCCGCGCGCTCGTCGAGACGACCACCGACCTGGCCGAGTACCCCTCCGCCGACGAGGTGCGCGAGAACGTCCTCGTCTACGGCCCACGGCTGCGCGACTCCGTCGCCAGCCCCGAGGGGCGTCGGGCGGTGCAGGCCGAGCTGGCCCGTGCGCTCGCCGACGGCCCGGGGATCGTCGTGTTCGCCGGCGCCTTCCCCGACACCGCGGTCGTCGACCGGGCGACGGCGGTGTGCCAGGCGATGATCGACGAGCAGAAGGCGGCCGGCGTCGTCGGCGGCGACCACTTCGCCAAGCCGGGCGCCAACGACCGCATCTGGGGCGCGCTGGACAAGTTCGCCGTCCGGGACCCGGAGGCCTTCGCCGCCTACTACGGCAACGACGTCATCGCGCTGGTCTCCGAGGCGTGGCTCGGCCGCGGCTACCAGCTCACCAGCCAGGTCAACGTGGTGAACCCCGGAGGGCAGGCCCAGGTCGCCCACCGCGACTACCACCTGGGCTTCATGTCCGAGGAGCAGGCCCTGGCCTACCCGGCGCACGTGCACCGGCTCTCCCCGGTGATGACGCTGCAGGGCGCGGTGGCGCACTGCGACATGCCGGTGGAGACCGGGCCGACGATGTACCTGCCGCACTCGCAGAAGTACCCCCCCGGTTACGTCGCCTTCCACCGGCCGGAGTTCACCGCCTACTTCGACCAGCACTTCGTCCAGTTGCCGCTGCGCACGGGTGACGCCGCCTTCTTCAACCCGGCGCTCTTCCACGGGGCGGGCACCAACCGCTCGGCCGCCGTGCGCCGCATGGCCAATCTGCTGCAGGTCTCCTCCGCCTTCGGCCGGGCCATGGAGACCGTCGACCGGACGGCGATGGTCCGGGCGCTCTACCCGGTGCTGCTGGCGCAACGGGCCGCCGGCGCCGACGAGCGCACGCTGCGCAACGTGTTCGCCGCCTCGGCGGAGGGCTACGCCTTCCCGACCGACCTCGACCGTGACCAGCCGATCGGCGGCCTGGCGCCGGAGACCCAGGCCGAGCTGGTGTGGCGCGCCCTGCAGGAGGACTGGTCTCCCGAAGACCTCCACCGGGAGCTGGCCGAGCAGGCCGGGCGCCGCACCAGTGGGGCGCGCCGGGACAGCTGACACCGCCCCGACCGGCTCCGGGCGTTCCCCGTCGAACGACGACCACGGAGGAGCAGTGGCGACACGCGGGCCGACAGCCGCGTGTCGCCACGACCCCCTCGTGATCGTCACGGATCGGCGCCGTGGCCCCGTCCCGGGGCCCGCGCCGTCCTTGCTCAGCGCTTGAGCTCGTGGGAGAGCTCGGCGAGCTCCTGGCCCCCCGCCATCTCGGCGGTGAGCTCCTCGAGCGTGACCTCGGAGCGCTTCTTGTCCAGCACCCGGCGACCGAGCTTCAGGATGACGAAGTGGTCGCCGACCATGTAGGCGTGGTGGGGGTTGTGCGTGATGAAGACGACCCCCAGGCCGGCGTCGCGGGCAGCGGCGGTGTACTTGAGCACCACGCCCGACTGCTTGACACCCAGTGCTGCGGTGGGCTCGTCCAGGATCAGCACCCGCGCACCGAAGTAGACCGCCCGGGCGATCGCGACGCACTGCCGCTGACCGCCGGAGAGCGTGCCGATCGGCTGGTTGATGTCCTTGACGTGGATCCCCATCTTCTGCAGCTCGGTGTCGGCGATCTCCCGCATGGCCTTGATGTCCAGCGGTGCGAGGGGGTAGTTGCCCTTCCGGATCTCCGAGCCGAGGAAGAAGTTGCGCCAGACCTCCATCAGACCCACGACGGCGAGGTCCTGGTAGACGGTGGCGATCCCGGTGTCGAGGCTCTCGCGCGGTGAGGAGAAGTGCCGCTCCTTCCCATCGACGCGGAGCGTCCCCTCGGAGTGCGGGTGGAGGCCTGAGATGATCTTGATCAGGGTGGACTTGCCGGCGCCGTTGTCCCCGAGGACGCAGGTCACCTCGCCGGCGTTGACGGTGAGATTGACGTCCTCCAGCGCCCGGATGGCGCCGTAGGCCTTGCCGACCCCGTCCATCTCGACCAGGGGTTCACCCTTGTGCAGGTCGCGCGCGGCGTGCTCGGCGATGGTGTCGGTCATGGTCACTTCCTCCGGGCGGCGTAGTTCTTGACGTACAGGTTGACCAGGACGGCGAGCAGCAGCATCACGCCGAGGAAGGTGCGGAACCAGTTCGGGTCCCAGCCGGCGAAGACGATGCCCTGGGTGGTCATGCCGAAGATGAGGGCACCCAGCGCCGACCCGACCGCCGAGCCGTAGCCGCCGGTGAGCAGCGCCCCGCCGACGACCGCGGCGATGATGTAGACGAACTCGTTGCCCACGCCGATGCCGGCCTGCACGGTGCTGAAGTTCATCAGCAGGTGCATGCCGAGGAACCAGGCCAGGAAGCCGACGGCCATGAACAGGCCGATCTTGACCTTGCGGACGGGGACGCCGACCGCGCGGGCGCTGGCCTCGTTGCCGCCGGAGGCGAAGATCCAGTTGCCGACCCGGGTGCGCAGCAGGACCCACGTGCCGACGGCCACGAACAGCGCCCACCACAGGATGGTGATGTTCAAGGTGATCAGGCCCAGGTTCACATCGGAGGCGAACACGGCCCGTGCGGAGTCGAAGCCGTCCAGCTGGTTGATGTTGGGCGTCGCGACGGCACCGGTGATCAGCCTCGTGACGCCGAGGTTCAGCCCCTGCAGCACGAAGAACGTGGAGAGCGTCACCAGGAAGCTGGGGATGCCGGTGCGCACCACCAACCAGCCGTTGAGGAAGCCGATGGCCAGGGCGACGACCAGGCTGACCACGACGCCGACCCACACGTTGAGGCTCAACTGGTAGCACAGCATCGCCGCGGTCAGCGCCGCCGTGGTCACCGCGACACCGGCGGACAGGTCGAACTCGCCGCCGATCATGAGCAGGGCCACGCCGACGGCCACGATGCCGATCGTCGCGCTGGCGTACAGGTAGGTCGACGCCGCGGGCAGGGACCGGAAGGTCGGGGCGGCCGCGTAGAAGAAGAGGAAGACGGCGATGGCGGCTGCGAGGGCGCCGACCTCGGGGCGGGCGAGCACCCGGGACACCAGCGACCGCTGCTGGCGGGCCGGTGCGGCGGGCGCACCGGCGCCGGGTGGGGACGGTTGCGATGAGGGCTGTGTCGCCACGGGCGAGCTCATGGCCTTGCTCCCAGGGGGTGTGGGCGGGGGAGCCGGGCCGGACGCCCGGCTCCCCCGGACGGAACTAGCGGGTGTTGTTCTCCGTGAACGGCAGGATCGCGTCGATGTTGCTCGAGTCGACGATCGACGGGCCCGTCAGGACCGGACCACCACCTCCGATGTCGTTCCCGTTGGTGATGTTGAGCCACAGCGAGGTCACGGCCATGTAGCCCTGCACGAAGGGCTGCTGGTCGACCGAGAACGCGATGCCGCCGCTCTGGATCTGCTGGGCCACGTCCTGGTTCAGGTCGAAGGTGGCGATGGCGGCCTGGCTGCCGACGTCGTCCTTGGACTGCTGTGATGCCAGCGCGATGTCCGCACCCAGCGCCACGATCGCGGTGACCGACGGGTCCTGCTGCAGCTTGGCCCCGATCGTCTGCTGGACCGACGGGAGGTCGCGCCCGTTGACGTAGAGGATCTCGGTGTCGGGGTAGGTCTTGGCCACGCCGGCGCAGCGGGTCTCCAGCTGCACCTGGCCCTGCTCCTGGATGACGCAGACGGTCTTCCCGGTCGACCCGGTCTCGGCGAGCTGCGTGCCGACGGCCTGCCCGGCGAGGTCCTCGTTCGAACCGAAGTACATGGAGACGCCGAAGTCGCGGTACGCATCCCCACCGGCGTTGAACGCCACGACCGGGATGCCGGCGTCGACCGCGTCCTGCGCGGCCGGCCCGATGGCGTCGGGCGTGGGCAGGGTGACCGCCAGGCCGTCGACCCCACTGTCGATGGCGTTCTGCACGAGCGTGGCCTGCCGGCCGGCGTCCGGGTCCGCGGAGTAGTTCAGCGTGATGTTGTGGTTGGCGGCCGCGGCCTCGGCCCCGTTGCGGATCTTGTCCCAGAACGTGTCACCCGGCGCCTCGTGGGTGACCATCGCGATGGTGTACTCCTCGCCGGCGGCGGCGGCGCCGCCGTCGTCCTGCGCACCGCCCTGGCTGCTGCACCCGGCCGCCACCAGGCCCAGGACACTCACAGCGGCCAGCGTCCTCAGCGGCTTTCTGACAGTTCTCATCGAGTGCGTTCCTCTCGTGCGATCCACCAGGGAAGCTGCCCCTGAGACGCTATGTTCGGACAAACTGACATGAGGAATGTGACACGAGTAACATGGGTCGTCAATAGCCTCCCCGTCCAGGCCCCGCCTCGACAGGGGCATCGCCCCGGCACCACTCCGACAGCCGAGCGGGTACGGGTCGAGGCAGCGT
Organism: Geodermatophilus obscurus; assembly: GCF_900143215.1. Taxonomy (GTDB): domain Bacteria; phylum Actinomycetota; class Actinomycetes; order Mycobacteriales; family Geodermatophilaceae; genus Geodermatophilus; species Geodermatophilus obscurus_A. The sequence goes on from NZ_FRDM01000020.1 coordinate 64,255, forward strand.
GTGGCGACAGGAACCCCGGCGGCAACCCGCCGGTGAACTCACCTCAGAGGGTCGGGACGTCGACCCAGCCGCGGACGGCCGCGGACTCGACCATCGCCTCCAGCGCGACAGCGGCGTGGACGGCGTCGTCGATCCAGGTCCCGTGCGGACGGCCGTCGACGATGGAGCGCAGGAAGTCGGCACACTCGACGACCTTGAGGTCGTCGTACCCCATGGCGATGCCCGAGCCGGGCTGGAACGCGGCGTACGCGCCGGCGCCGGGGCCGACGTGCACGGTGCTCACGGGCTGGTCCTGGTAGGCGCCCCCTCGGCTGACCCCGAGCTCGCCCATCCGGCGGAAGTCCCAGAACAGCGCGCCGGCGGTGCCGTGCACCTCGAAGCCGTAGCTGTTCTGCTCGCCGACAGCGATGCGGCTGGCCTCCAGGACGACGCGCGCACCGGACGTCGTGCGCAGCAGGGCGGAGACGTAGTCGTCGTTCTCCACGGGGCCCGGCTCTCCGCCCACGGCACGGGCGTGCCCCGACGTGGCCCCGGAGGGCCGGACCCGCTGGCCGATGAACACAGCGGTGTCCGCGGTCACCGAGGCGATGTCACCCAGCAGGTGGCGGACCATGTCCACGGCGTGCGACGCCAGGTCACCCAGGACGCCGCTGCCTCCCCGGGCGGTCTCGAACCGCCAGGTGAGCGCCCCGTCGGGATGCGCGGCGTAGTCGCTGAAGAAGCGGACCCGGGCGTGCGTCACCGCCCCGATCTCCCCGTCCGCGATCACCTGCCGGGCGGCGGCGACAGCCGGGGCGTGCCGGTAGTTGAAGCCGACCGCGCTCTGCACACCGGACTCCCGGACGGCCGCGGCCACCGCGCGGGCGTCGTCCGCCGTCAGCCCGACCGGCTTCTCGATCCAGACGTGCTTGCCGGCCCGCGCCATCTCGACGCCGATCTCACGGTGGACGAAGTTGGGCGCCGTGATGCTGACCGCCGCGACGCGGGGATCGCCGAGCACCGCGCGCCAGTCCTGGACCGGCGAGGCGAACCCGAACTGCTCCGCCGCACCCTCCGCCCGACCCGGGACCTCGTCGGCGACGACCACGAGGTCAGGGACCGGCAGTTCGGGAAAGTGGTGCCGGACGCGCGCGTAGGCCTGGGCGTGGGCGCGGCCCATCCAGCCGAAGCCCACCACCGCCACGCCGATCGGACGGCCACCACGAGTCATGTGGCCCGACGATAGTGGGACCACACCGGTCACCTCGACCGTCGCATCGTGGCGACCCGGCTCAGGTTCGGGAGGACGAGATGGTCGGCAGGCCGCTGTTCCGTCCGGGGTTGCAGGAGGGACTGCTCGACCTCCTGCGGCCTCCGTCGCCGCGGCTGGCCGCGCAGCTGAGCGAACAGGTGCGTCCCCGGCTGGCCGAGGTGGCTCATGACCGCGCCGGCCGGTCGGCCGCGGAGGTGCGCGTCGTTCTCGAAGACGTCGTCCGCTCGGCCGGGGGGGAGCCCGACCTCGATGCGCTCACCGAGTTCGCGGAGCGGATCGAGGCCGGGCAGAACCCCTTCGCCTGACCAGGGTCAGCGGGTGCGGAACAGCCGTCGGTGCGCCTGCTGGCGGAGCAGGGTGGCGACCTCGCCGCGGTCGGCGGCCTGCCCGGCCTCGACGATCAACTCCAGGTCGTTGAGCTCGGCGGCCGAGGAGTAGCCGGCCAGCTCACGCTCGAGCGTGAGGCGGGTCCGGCGCCCGGCGCGCGGGAGGGAGAGGCGGGGGGAACGGGGCGAGCGGAACATGGCTTTTCTCCGGACATGCTGACAAAGGGATGCACTCCATACAAGCGCGCCGCCGCTCTCGGAATTCGGCACGACGCTGTGAGTGTGCGCACGTCGGCGCATCTACGCTCGCCCCGTGGACGTACTCGGCTCCGGTCACGAACAGGTCGTCTTCTGCTCCGATCCGCCATCCGGGCTGCGGGCGGTCATCGCCATCCACTCCACGGCGCTGGGGCCGGCGCTCGGGGGGACCCGCTTCTACCCGTACCCGAGCGAGGACGCCGCCGTCGCCGACGCCCTCGCCCTGTCGCGGGCGATGTCGTACAAGAACAGCCTGGCCGGCCTGGACCTCGGCGGCGGCAAGGCCGTCATCATCGGCGACCCGCACACCGACAAGACCGAGGCGCTGCTGCGCGCCTACGGCCGCTTCGTCGAGTCCCTGGGCGGGCGCTACCTGACCGCCTGCGACGTCGGCACCTACAACGCCGACCTCGACGTCGTCGCCCGGGAAACCCGCTTCGCGCACGGCCGGTCGCTGGCGTACGGCGGCTGCGGGGACTCCTCCGTGCTCACCGCCTACGGCGTCTTCCAGGGGATGCGGGCGGCCGCCCAGCACCGCTGGGGCAAGCCGTCGCTGGCCGGGCGCACCGTCGGGGTCTCCGGGGTCGGCAAGGTCGGCAGCTGGCTGGTCGACCGGCTGGTGGAGGACGGCGCCGACGTGGTGGTGACCGACGTCGACGCGGGCGCGGTGGAGCGGGCGCTGGCTCGCCACCCCGCCGTCGACGCCGTCGCCGACACCGAGACGCTGGTCCGGACCCCCACCGACGTCTACGCCCCCTGCGCACTCGGCCGGGCACTGGACGACGAGACGGTGGCGGTGCTGGAGGCCGAGATCGTCTGCGGCGGGGCCAACAACCAGCTCGCGCACGAGGGGATCGCCGCCGAGCTCATGCGCCGCGGGGTCCTGTACGCGCCGGACTACCTGGTCAACGCCGGCGGGGTGATCCAGGTCGAGGACGAGCGGCACGGGTTGTCAGGGAAACTGCCCCTGGTCCCCGGGGCTCACGCCGGGTTCTCCTTCGCCCGGGCCGAGGCCAGGGCCGAGACGATCTTCGACACCACCCTGCGCGTGCTCCGGGCTGCCGAGGAGGCCCAGGTGTCCCCCGCCGTGATGGCCGACCGGATGGCCGAGGAGCGCATGGCGAGCGTCGGCCGCCTGGCGACCCTGCGGCTCCAGCGCGGCTGGTGACGCGGCTCCACCGGCTGTCGATGTCCCCTGTGCGCCGCCGCCAGGGCGCGCAGCTGCGTCTCCTCCGTGGACACGGACACCCGGGGGATGCGGTCGGACGACCACCGGGCACGTCCTGGCGCCGCCTCCGCGGCGCCTCCGACCCACCTGCCGTGGCTCGGTCCCACCCCAGCCCGTCGGCCACCGCAGCTCACGGCGTCCCGACCTCCACCGTCGCCTCCTCGGCGGCGGCACGTCGGGCTGCAGGTCCAGCCGCAGCCGTCGGCGTCGACCCGCTCGGGGTGGTCGCGTGCTCCTCGTGCCCGGTCGATGCCGACCCGGTCGCCGGCACGTCGGGCACCGTCGGCAGCGGCAACGTCCCCCGCGCATCCGCACCCGAGAACGGCCGCACCTGATCGGTCACGTCCTGGCACATCCGGCCCGCGTTCAGACACCCCTCCACCAACGTCTTCATCTCCCCCGGGTCCCACGCCAGGATCGCGTCCGCGTGCAGCCCGTACGGCGACAGCCCGCCCTCGAACCCCATCCCCTCGCGCGTCGACCCCTCCGGGTAGGAGGACTCCAGCGACAGTTGCGGAATCGCCACCGGGTGCGACGCCGGGCACTCACCGCCCCGCGGGTACGCCATGTGCGCCACCCCCTCCAGCCACAGGTCCACCCCGTCCCAGCACTGCGGGAACTCGACGTCCGACCGCAGGAACTTCCCCGGCCCACAGTCGGTCGCGGTGTCGTGGACGGAGTCCACCAACGCATCCGACGTGCCCAAGCACAGGTAGTCGATGTCGAGCGGCTGCCGCGACGTCGCCGTCGCATCCCCCGCCACCAGACGCAGACCGAACGGCGCCGGCTCGATCAGCTGCGGGTCCACCTCACCCGCCCGGTAGTAGGCGCGGAACGACTCCGGCACCACCGGCTGACCGGCCTCGTCCACCAACGTCGGCTGCCAGTACGCCGACCGGTCCGCCGAGTCCTTGCACCCCGACCCCTCCGCGAACAGCTGGCCGGCCGTCGACGACGCGTGCACCGCCGGGTTCCCCCCGAACGTGTGCAGATGGGGCCACGACCCGCCCGGGTCCAGGATCGGGTCGATGTGCGCCGTGCCCACCTGGTCGCACTCCACGATCCAGTGCACGTCCACCGGCACCGCCTGCACGGCGGCCCCGTCCGGGGCGGGCGTCATCGCCGCCGCCCCCACGAACACCGCTGCCACCGACACAGTCACACGACCCCACATCACCGACTGCCCCCGTCACCGAGCCCCGAGCGCGCCTTCTGCGGGACGCCGGCCACAACGGCACGAGCACGGACCACGCCCCTGCACCTCCGCTCCCCGACCCGGCGCAGCGCCCCGCCGGACGGCCGGACTCGCACCCGAGGGTGCCACCGGCAACCCGCCGTCGGCTGTGCGCCGACCCCCCGCTCGACGGATCAATGGATCTCGACGGGTGGGAGAGGACCCATCGGACGGGGCGGGGAAAGCCGGCGCTCACCGCGCCGAGGCTCGGGCGGCCGGCAGCTTCGACGTCGCGCTGCGGGTCTTCCGCACCGCGGACGCCGACGCCCCCCGCAGTGGCCGCCGACCGGCTGGCCGCTGCGCTGGGTCGAGGAGCGGATGGTGGCCGGTCGGCCGGCCGGCCACCATCCGGCTGCCGCGCGGGGGGAGGGCCCCGGTCGGGCGACAGCGGGGGGAGACCCGTGCCGGTCTCTGATCCGTGTCGTAAGCTCGGTCGAGACAGAGACACTCAGTCGGGGTCGCCACGCGGGCCGTCCAGCCCGGAGCTGGGCTCCCGTACTCCGTAACGAGGGGGTCGAGCCGATGGGGCGCGGCCGAGCGAAGGCCAAGCAGACACGCGTGGCCCGTGAGCTCAAGTACAGCTCACCGAACACCGACCTCTCCGCGCTGCAGCGGGAGCTGGCCGGTGCACCGTCGTCGTACACCGCGCCGTCCCGCGCGAGCACGGACGACGACGATGACGACGAGTACGCCGACCGCTGGGCGGACGACGACTCGGACGACGACTGGGCCACCAGTCGGTGACGAGCGCCTGACCGGCGCGGGCTGAGCACGACGCGACGCCGCAGTTCCCCTCGGGGCGCTGCGGTGTCGTGGTGCGCCCGGCACCCTGCAGGGTCCCGCTGCGAGCGGTGGGGGCAGGGGGCCTTTCTCAGCGGTAGTCGCTGACGAGGCGCGCCGCGTCCGCGCCCGTCCGGGTGCCCACGGTGCCGGCGACCCACGCGGGGACGCCGCGCTCACCGAGGGCGGTGACCACGTCGTCGGCGACGTCCGGTGAGACGGCGGCGACCATGCCGACGCCGCAGTTGAACGCCCGCTCGGACTCCGCGCGCGGCACGCCGTGCTCCTCGAGCAGCGACACCGCGGCCGGCAGCGCCCAGGAGCCGCGGTCCAGCACGGCCGCCAGCCCGTCGGGGACGACGCGGGCGGTGTTGCCGGCCAACCCGCCGCCGGTGATGTGCGCGTAGGCGTGCACGCCCTCGACACCGAAGCGCTGCACCAGCGCCAGGCAGTCCAGCGCGTAGATGCGGGTCGGCTCGAGCAGCACCTCGCCCAGCGGGCGGTCCAGCCCGGCGGGCGTGGCGGTCAGGTCCAGCCCGGCGGCCGCGACGACGCGGCGCACCAGCGAGTAGCCGTTGGAGTGGAAGCCGCTCGAGGCCATCGCCACGACGACGTCGCCGTCCCGGACCCGCTCGGGCCCCAGCACCGCGTCGGCCTCCACGATGCCCACGGCGGTGGCGGCCAGGTCGTAGTCGTCGGGGGCCATGAGGTCGCCGTGCTCGGCGGTCTCCCCGCCGACCAGCGCGGCGCCGGCCAGCGTGCACCCGGTCGCGATGCCGGTGACGATCGCGGCGATCCGCTCCGGGACGACACGCCCGCAGGCGACGTAGTCCTGCAGGAACAGCGGCTCGGCTCCGCAGGCGACCAGGTCGTCGACGACCATGGCGACCAGGTCGATGCCGACGGTGTCGTGCCGGTCCAGCTGACGGGCCAGCGCGATCTTGGTGCCGACGCCGTCCGTCGATGACGCCAGCAGCGGCTTCCGGTACGTCGCCGTGTCGAGCGCGAACAACCCGGCGAAGCCGCCGAGTCCGCTCACGACCTCCGGGCGGCTGGTCCGCTCGACCGCCGTCCGCATGAGGGTGACGGCCCGTTCGCCGGCGTCGATGTCGACGCCGGAGGCGGCGTAGGTGAACTGGTCGCTCACCGGCGGGTCGGTTCGCCCGGTCACGGGCGGGTCAGGGCGTCGTCCGCACCGCCGGGCACGGCGGCGCTGCCGGCCTGCTGCCCGGTCCAGCCGGTGACGGCGCGCCGCTCGATGCCCTCGAGCAGGTGCTTGCCGAGCAGCTCGCTCTCCGCGAGCGGGATCGGGTACTCGCCGGTGAAGCAGGCGGTGCACAGCCGGTTGACCGGTTGCTCGGTGGCCGCGATCAGCCCCTGCTCGGAGACGTAGCCGAGCGAGTCGGCGTTGATCGAGGCCCGCACGCCGTCGACGTCGAGGCCGTTGGCGATCAGCTCGGCCCGGCTGGCGAAGTCGATGCCGTAGAAGCACGGCCACTTGACCGGCGGCGAGGAGATCCGGACGTGCACCTCGAGCGCGCCTGACTCGCGCAGCATGCGGATCAGCGCGCGCTGGGTGTTGCCGCGCACGATCGAGTCGTCGACGACGACCAGTCGCTTGCCGCGGATGACGTCGCGCAGCGGGTTGAGCTTCAGCCGGATGCCCAGCTGCCGGATCGTCTGGCTGGGCTGGATGAAGGTCCGCCCGACGTAGGAGTTCTTCACCAGGCCGATGCCGTAGGGGATGCCGGAGGCCTCGGCGTAGCCCACGGCGGCGGGCGTGCCCGACTCCGGCACGGAGATGACCAGGTCGGCGTCGGCCGGGTGCTCCTTGGCCAGCCTGCGGCCGATCTCCACGCGGGCGGCGTGCACGCCGCGGCCGCCGATCGTGGTGTCCGGCCGGGCCAGGTAGACGTACTCGAAGACGCAGCCCTTGGGCTGGGCCGGGGCGAAGTGCTGGCTGCGCAGCCCGTTCTCGTCGATGGCGATCAACTCACCGGGCTCGACCTCGCGGACGATCGAGGCACCGACGATGTCCAGAGCCGCCGTCTCGCTGGCGACCACCCAGCCGCGCTCCAGCCGGCCCAGCACCAGCGGCCGCACGCCCTGCGGGTCGCGGGCGGCGTAGAGGGTGGTCTCGTCCATGAAGGTGAAGCTGAAGGCGCCGCGCAGCTGCGGCAGCACCTCCATCGCGGCGGCCTCGACCGACAGGTCCGGCCGGGCGGCGATCAGCGCCGTCACCAGGTCGGAGTCGGTGGTGGAGGTGAAGGCGCCCGGCACACCGGCGTCGGCGGCACGGCCGGCCAGCTCGGCGGTGTTCACCAGGTTCCCGTTGTGACACAGCGCCAGCCCGGTGCCGGCCTCCGTCGTCCGGAAGGTCGGCTGGGCGTTCTCCCACGTGGAGGACCCGGTCGTGGAGTAGCGGGCGTGCCCGACGGCGAGGTGGCCGCGCAGGCTGCCCAGGGTGGCCTCGTCGAATACCTGGCTGACCAGCCCCAGGTCCTTGTAGACGACCACCGAGGCGCCGTCGGAGACGGCGATGCCCGCCGCCTCCTGGCCGCGGTGCTGCAGGGCGTAGAGACCGAAGTAGGTCAGCTTGGCGACCTCCTCCCCCGGCGCCCAGACACCGAAGACGCCACAGGCGTCCTGAGGTCCAGGGGACTGGGGGTCGAGGTCGTGCGTCAGCCGTCCGTCACCGCGAGGCACTGTTCGAGGGTACCGGCGGGGACGCCGCTCGCCCCTGCCGGTCGGGTGAGCGCGGACACCCTCCCGAAAGTGGCTCTTCGCAGTTGAGGGTGTAGATCGGGCTGGCGCGTCGGTCCTGGGATAGACGTCGAGGCCTCCCGAGGATGGAAGTTCTCACACTGCCCATCCGGAAGACCTCGACGTGCCTGACGCTACCTTCGCTCGCCCCGACCTGACCACGTTCTGCCGCCTGGACGAGCTCGGCCTGGAGGTGCTCGGGCAGCGGCTCGAGCCCGATCGTGCGGTGCTGGCGTGCCGTGTCGTGGAACCCGACCAGTGGTGCCGGCGCTGCGGCTGCGAGGGCACACCGCGCGACACCGTCCTGCGACGGCTGGCGCACGAGCCGCTGGGCT
>NZ_FRDM01000024.1 GCF_900143215.1 Geodermatophilus obscurus
GCACGAGTACCTCCAGCGTCGTGGGGCGCCAGCCCAGCGGCTCGTGCGCCAGCCGTCGCAGGACGGTGTCGCGCGGTGTGCCCTCGCAGCCGCAGCGCCGGCACCACTGGTCGGGTTCCACGACACGGCACGCCAGCACCGCACGATCGGGCTCGAGCCGCTGCCCGAGCACCTCCAGGCCGAGCTCGTCCAGGCGGCAGAACGTGGTCAGGTCGGGGCGAGCGAAGGTAGCGTCAGGCACGTCGAGGTCTTCCGGATGGGCAGTGTGAGAACTTCCATCCTCGGGAGGCCTCGACGTCTATCCCAGGACCGACGCGCCAGCCCGATCTACACCCTCAACTGCGAAGAGCCTGAAAACCTCCCCCTTCAACGATCTCCGATTGCTTCGCTCGCGGCCGAGATGCCGCGAGCGCGCTCACGAACGCCGGTCGAATCAGGCTCAAGGCCGGAGCTGCGGATCGCCTGCTACAGGGCTGCGACGACCTCCTGCTCTGCCCGACCGGCGAACGCCCGCTCGACCTCCTTGAGGGCACGGTCGTGGTACTCCATGGCGCTGCCGCGCGGCTGTCGACCGGGGTCACCGTGGAAGGTCGTCATGCCTCGACGCTACGGCCTCGACCTGGCCGGGGAACGGCGACGCCCCGTGAAGATCTGCCCGGCGGGAACGCGTGACCGATGTTGGTCACGGCGAGCGGCACGCATCTCCGCATGAGGGCCTCACCTGCGCATAGAGACCTCTTGGCGTGACCTATCCATGACCTACGCGGCGGAAAACAGAGGGTCGCAGGGGGCTGGAACGGGCCGTTCAGACGATCCTCCGGTACTCCTCCGGAGGACCCAACAGCAGCCCTGACCTGCAGCTTTACGCGGAGCGGGTGACGAGAATCGAACTCGCACTGTCAGCTTGGGAAGCTGATGTTCTGCCATTGAACTACACCCGCGGAGTGCGACCCGAGCTTACCGGAGCGCCCCGTCGGAGGGGAGCGGGGGGCCGCCCGCGCGGATGACGACGGTGGTGCCGGCCGGGCTCGGCGTCGCCGTGACGTCCCCGACCGCGCTCATCAGCATCGAGCCCCGGCCGCGGTCCATGCTCGGCACCCGCTCCCGCCACCGGCCGTGGTCGCGGACGGCGACCTCCACCCGGACGCCGGCGACCTCGACCCCGACGTCGATCACCGGCTCGGCGGGGTCCTGGGCGTGCTCGATGGCGTTCGTGGCCGCCTCGCACGCCGCCAGGACCAGGTCGTAGGCGAGGTCCTCGTCCAGGCGGGCCTCGGCGAACAGGGTCCGCAGCCGCCGGCGCAACGCCGGAACGGACGACGTGGTGGCCGGGAAGCGCCAGTGCCGGCGGAGGGCGGCCTTCGCGGGGGCTCCGGAGCCCCGCCGCGCGGCCTGGTCCCCGGCGGCAGGTGCAGCCACCGGTGGGGTCATCGGCGGGCGCGGGCGGGGCGGCACCGAGGGCGGTCCGCCCCCGTCGGCCGCAGCCGCGCCGGACGGGACAGCCGCGCCGGACGGGACAGCCGCGCCGGCCGGGAGCTCCGCGCCGCGGTCGGCGGGGCGGGCACCGGTCGCGCGCCCGGCGGCGCGCTCGACGACGGCGCGCAGCCGTCCGATCAGTTCGGCGGACTCGAACGGCTTGGCCAGGTAGTCGTCCACCCCGGCGTCGAACCCCTCCACGGCGGCCTCCTGGCCGGCGCGGGCGGTGAGCATGACCACCGGGACGTCGCGCAGGGCGGGATCGGCCCGCAGGGCGCGCAGCAGGTCGAAGCCGTCCAGCCCGGGCATCATCACGTCGGTCACGACGACGTCGGGCCGCGCGGCCCGCACCGCGTCGAGTGCCTCCTGGCCGTTGGTCGCCGTCCGGACGGTCCAGATCGGTGCCAGCAGCCGCGTCAGGTAGGCGCGCATGTCGGCGTTGTCGTCCACGACCAGGACGCTGGTGCCCGGGGTGCTGGCCGGCGTCCGCGGGGCCGCGCCGTCCGTGACGTCGTCCCACGGGGTCACCACGCCGCCGCGCGAGGAGGTCGAGGGGGCGGCCGGCGGGCCCGCCGGGGCGTCGGGTTCCCCGAGGGGGAGCCGGACCGTGAAGGTGCTGCCGGCGCCGGGCTCGCTGGTGGCCCCCACCTCGCCGCCGTGCAGGGCGACCAGCTCGCGCACGAGGGCCAGGCCCAGCCCGCTGCCCTCCCGGCTGCGCGCGGCGGTTCCGACGCCGCGGTGGAACCGTTCGAACAGGCGTGGCAGCTCGGCGGCGGGGATCCCGACCCCGGTGTCGGACACCTGCAGCACCAGGTCGTCGCCGTCGGTCCGCAGGACGACGTCGATGCCGCCGACGAAGGTGTACTTGACCGCGTTGGCGACCAGGTTGAGGACGACCTTCTCCCACATCCGCGGGTCGACGTACGCCGGCCGGCCCAGCGGCGGGCAGTCGACGGTGAGCCGCAGGCCGGCGCGCTCGGCTGCGGCCCGCAGCACCCCGGCCAGCTCGGCGGTGTAGGCGGCCACGTCGGTCTCCACCCGCACCGCCGACGCCCGGCCGGCCTCGATGCTCACGAACTCCAGCAGGTCGTTGACCAGCCGCTGCAGGCGCTGCCCGTTGCGCAGCGCCAGGGTGAGCGACTCGCGGACGCCCCCCGGCAGCGCCGGCCCGTGCTCGGCGAGCGTGTCGGCGATCGGCCCGAGCAGCAGGGTGAGCGGGGTGCGCAGCTCGTGGCTGACGTTGGCGAAGAACGCCGTCTTGGCCTGGTCCAGCTCGACCAGCGCCTCGGCCCGGGCGCGCTCCTCGGCGTAGGCACGCGCGTTGCGGACCGCGGCGGTGAACTGGCCGGTCAGCAGCTCGTGGAAGGAGCGGTGCTCCCCGTCCAGCGCTCGGTTGGGGTTCAGGCCGACGACCAGCGCCCCCACGCCGTCGCCGTCCGGGTCGCCCAGGGGCAGCACGGCGGCCTCGGTGACCGGGTCGCCGAACGGCCCGCCGGGAACGCCCAGGGCGCTCACCGCCGGGGGCAGCAGCTCGCCGGGCGTGGCGGCCACCTCCGGGAGCAGCGCGGGGTCGCAGCCGACCGTGGCGGTGCGGCGCAGCCCGGTGCCGGGGGTGTCGAGGTAGACGGCGGCGAACGGCACGTCGAGGGGGTGACCGGCCAGCGCGGCGGTCATCGCCGTCACCGTGGCCGTCTCGTCGGCCAGCTCACCGGTCGAGGTCGCGACGTCGTGCAGGAGCCGCTGCCGGCGCTCGGCCAGCACCTGCCGCGTGACCTCGGTGCAGACCGCGTGCATGCCCGCGACCCGGCCGTCGTCTCCGTAGGCGGGGGCGTGGGAGACGGTGAAGTAGGTCTCCTCGCGGTAGCCGGCGCGCTCGAGGAGCAGCAGCAACTGCGGGATCCAGGAGGCCTCGCGGGCGGCCATGGCGTGCTCCACCGGCTCCTGCAGTGCCGCCCAGCCCTCGGCCAGGGTTCCCCGGAGGTCGTCACCGATGGCGCCGGGGTGCTTGGTGCCGATCAGCGTCGCGTACGCGTCGTTGTAGAACTGGGTGTAGCCGGGCCCCCAGGCCAGGATCATCGGGAACCGCGACACCAGCACGGTGCGCACCGCGTGCCGCAGGCTGGCCGGCCAGCCCCCGACCGGCCCCACCGGCGTGGCGGCCCAGTCGAAGGCGGCCATCAGCCGGCCGTTCTCGCCGCCGTCGCGGAAGAGCTCGTCGTCCCCCGGGGCGGGGGACGGGGAGGGCCCTGCGCTCACGTGCGGCCCCCTTCCGCGTGCTGCTCCCCGGCCCTCCCGACGCGGCCCGAACGGTACCCCGGTGTCAGCGGCGCATCGCCGCCAGGAAGCCGGTCGCCTCCGAGCGCAGCCGTTCGGCCAGCTGGGACAGGCCGGTGACGTCGTGGCCGCCGGGCCCGAGCGACGCCGAGCCGTCGACCGCGGCGGCGATCCCGTCCACGACGCCGTTCATCTCGGTGACCGTCGTCCCGACCCGGGTCATGACGGCGGCGACCTCCTCGCAGGCCGCCCGGACCTGCTCGACCTGGGCGGTCACCCGCTCGGTCGCCCGGCCGGTCTGGTCGGCGAGGTCCTTGACCTCGGAGGCCACGACGGCGAAGCCCTTGCCGGCCTCGCCGGCCCGGGCCGCCTCGATGGTCGCGTTCAGGGCCAGCAGGCGCGTCTGGGCGGCCACGGAGTCGATCAGCGCGATGACGTCGCGGATCTCGGTAGCCGACCGCGTGAGCGCGGTCATCGTCTCCTGGGCGGTCTCCGCCTGGGCGCTCGCGGCCGACGCCGCGCTGGCCAGCCCCGAGGCCGAGGCGCTCATCTCCGTCGAGGCGGTGGCCACCTGCTCGGAGGTGGAGAGGACGACGGTCTCGAACTCGTCGGCCAGTCGCAGTCGGGCGCTGGTGGCCTCGGTGACCCGGCCCGCGGTGGCCTGCATGGCGTCGCGGGCGGCGTTGATGTCGGCAGCCCCCTTCCGGTAGCCGCCGGCCAGTCCGGCGAGCAGCACCGAGCGGTGGAAGCGGCCGCCCGCCGCCGAGGTCAGCACGGCCGAGGCCTCGCGCACGAACGCGTCGGAGACGTCGAGCACGCGGTTGACGCCGTCGTTGAGCGCCTGCAGCTCCGGCACGCTCCCCACGCCCGGCGCCGGGCGGCTGCGGGCCTCCATGTCGCCGCGGGCCGCGGCCCGGCAGGTCTCGGTCAGCTGCCGGACGAACGCGCGGTACACCGCCAGCTCATCGGCGTCGCTGCGCCGTCCGGCGTCGGGTCGCCTGCGGATGCCCACGTCAGCGCTCCTCACGGTTGATGACCGACCAGACGAACTCCTCGTAGGACTCCGCCTGCGCGGCGACCAGCTCGTCGAGCAGCCGGGAGGAGGCGGTGACGGCGGCCTTGGCCGTCGGGTGCCGCCGCTCCTCGGCCAGCAGCTGCTCGTAGAGCGGGACGACCGTGCGGATCGCGCCCGGGGAGGGGCGGCGCCGGTTCGAGTGGTAGCCGACGATCCCGCCGTCGGGTCCGTACGACGGCGTGACGTGGGCGAGCACCCAGTAGTGCGCGCCGTCGGAGGCCAGGTTGTTGATGTAGGCGAACAGCTCGCGGCCCTCCGAGAGGGTCTGCCACAGCAACGCGAAGACGGCGCGGGGCATCTCGGGGTGCCGGATCAGGTTGTGCGGCCGGCCGATCACCTCGTCCAGCTCGTAGCGGCTCACCCGCAGGAAGACGTCGTTGGCGTAGGTGATGACGCCGCGGAGGTCGGTCTTGGAGACGATCAGCTCGTCGGGCGCGAAGGTGCGCGCCTCCCCGGTGGGGCGGGGGCCACGGCCGACCTCCCGTGCCGCCGGTCGCGCCTGGATCTCCGGCAAGGGTCCTCCCACGGGTCTGGACGCAGTCGTCCTCTCCGTCATCGGCAGGACGGCCGGGCGATCCAGTCGGGCCCGTCGCTGCGGGGAACGACCGGGCCACCGGCCGGACGGGTGTCCGGCCGGTGGCCCGGTGGGAACGCCCGCGCGTCAGACGCGGATCCCGCGGCAGGACACCGAGCAGTCGGTCGACCAGACCGTCCGCAATCCGGCGAAGACCGCGCTCCGGACGAGCCGCAGTCCGCCGGCGCCGGTGCGCACGTCGGACGAGGAGCCGCCGCCGGCGCCCGCGGAGCCGTCGGTGCCGCTGCCGGCACCGCCACCGGTGCCGGGCGCGCCGCCACCCGTGCCGGACCCGCCACCGGAGCCGCCCGGCGTGCTGCTGCCGGGTGCCGTGCCGCCGGGGGAGGCGGTGTAGGTCAGCGCCGCGGTCAGCACCGAGTACCGGCCGTCCGGGGCGAAGACGTGCACGTCGTACACGCCCGCGGCCCGGGCGGGCACCCGGACGACGACCTCGGTCGGCGACGAGCGGACCACGGTCGCCGCCGCGCTGTCCCCGATGCGGACCCGCGGGTTCGCCGGCAGGGCCGCGCCGGTGATGGTCACCAGGGTGCCGCCCGCCGTGCCGACCCGGGCCGGGCTCAGCGAGGTGATCCCGAACGGGCCGACCGACGGGTAGACGTGCTGGCCGCCGGGGGTCGGGCTGCCGGAGCCACCCGGGCTCCCGGACCCGCTGGGAGTGTCCGGGGACGTCGGCGTCCGGGTGCCCGAGGGCGCGTCCGGGACGACGGGCGTCGTGCGGCCGGACGGCGCGTCCGGGCTGCCGGAGCCGCCGCCGGCGCCGCCCGACCCCGGGCCGGCCGGACCCGACCCACCGGACCCGCTGCCGCCGGAGCCACTGGCCCCGCTGCCGCCGGAGCCGCTGCCGTCGGAGCCGCCGTCCCCCGACCCGGCACCGCCCGATCCGGAGCCGCCGGTCCCCGAGCCGTCCGGGCCACTGCCGCCGGAGGCGGACCGGTCCGTCCCGCCGGTCCCGGAGCTCCCCGGGTCCGAGCCGCCCGAGCCCGAGCCACCCGAGCCGGAGCTCCCCGAGCCGGAGCCGGATGAGCCGGGGCCGGGCGAACCCGACGGGCCGCTGCCCGGGGCGTTCCCGCTCCCGCCCGGCGCGGGAGCCACCGTCGTCCCGACGACCAGGGGGGCGGCGAAGGTGCGCCCGACGGCCGTGCCGTCGCGGTCGAGCTGGACGGTGAGCACGTAGCGGCCGTCGCCGAGCTCCACGGAGGGGGCGAGGGCGAGATCGGCCGGGCCGGCCGCGCGGCCGAGCGGGAAGCGCGCCGTCCCGGTGTCGTCGGTCGCCAGCGTGGTGCCGCCGACGGTGAGCGCCGCGCCGGACACGGCCCAGACCTCGCCCTCGTGCTCCATGCCCAGGCCCAGCGTGACGCCGTAGTCGCCGGCCACGGCCGGGCCGGCCGCGGCGACGCCGGGGGAGACCACCCCGGCGGGGGCCGACATCGAGGTGAACGTGTAGGAGACGGTGTCCCCGGCGCGGGCCGGCAGGCGGCTCAGCGAGAGCCGGCCACCGGTGACCGACGTCCCCGCGAAGCCGGCGACCGGGTCCACGTCCTCGAGCAGGGCCTGGCGCAGCTGCTGTGGCGTCGCGGCCGGCATCGCCTGCCGGTAGAGCGCCACCGCGCCGGCGACCTGCGGGGAGGCGATCGACGTCCCGTTGATCAGCCGGTAGCCGCCGTCGTTCCAGGTGGTGAAGACGATCGTGCCCGGAGCGTGGAGGTCGACCGAGCGGGCGCCCCACGCGGAGAAGTCGCTGCGGGTGTCCGACGCCGTCGAGGAGCCGACCGTCACGACGTTGGCCTCGGTCAGGCTGGCCGGGTAGAGCGGGGCGGCGTCCCGGTCGCGGGCGTCGTTGCCGGCCGCGACGACGACCACCACGCCCTTGCTCGCGGCGTAGGCGACCGCCGAGCGCAGGTTGTCCAGCGCCCAGCCACCGGCCGGGCCGCCCCACGAGGCGTTGACGACGTCGGCGCCGTGGTCGGCCGCGTAGCGGATCGCCTCGGCGCCCAGGGTCAGGTCGACCGACCCGCCGCTGCCGATGACCAGCGGCATGATCGTCACGCCGGGGGCCACGCCCGCGGTGCCCAGGCCGTTGCCGGCGCGGGCGCCGACGGCACCGGCGACGCTCGCGCCGTGGGTGCCGCCCGCCCCGTTGTCGACGTCGGCGCTGTTGGTCGTGAAGTTCCAGCCGTGGCAGTCGCCGGCCATGCCGTTGCCGTCGCGGTCGGTGGGGCCGCACGGCTCGGCCGGGTTGGTCCACAGCGCGCCGGCCAGGTCGGGGTGGTCGGAGTCGTAGCCGGTGTCGACGACGGCGACGACCACGCCCTCGCCCGTGCCGGCCTCCCAGCCGGTGGTGACGTCGTCGTCCGCGTCGACCCGCGCCGGCTGGTTGTAGGCGTTGGTGCCGGTGTTCTCCAGGTTCCAGCCGTACTGCGGCCAGTAGGGGTCGGCGACCGTGCCGGCGGCCACGGGCACCGCCGGTGAGTACTCGGCGTCGGCGACACCGGGCAGCGCCTCCAGGTCGTGCGGCGCGAGACCCTCGGTCGCCACCAGGGCGCGGTCGGCCCCGACCGGCTGGGCGTTGACGACGCCGTCGGCGAGGGCGACCGCCTGGGCCAGGTCGGCCGGCGCGACACCCTCGTCGGCGGTGAGCACGTAGCGGGTCAGCCCGTCGCCGGGGCCGAAGTCGGAGACCAGCGGCACGGCGGGGGAGGCGAGAGCGCTGTAGGCCGCGGCGCCGGCGTAGCCGGCGACCGAGGCGGAGACGAGCACGACCGCCAGGGCGCCGCGACGCAGCGGGGCTCCTCGGGACTGGGACACGGACCCTCCACTCCACCGGGACCGCGGCCCCGGGTCAGAGCCGGCCCAGAAGGGAGCCGGCGGGAGGGGATCGGCGTCCGGGTGCGCCGGGTTGAGGGCTCGCCGGCCGGGTTCGCCCGGAGTGGTGAGCGGAGGCGTCCCTAGACTCCGCCGCATGCTGCTGTCCGACCGCGACATCACGGCCGCGATCTCCGAGGGCCGCCTGGGCATCGAGCCCTACGACAAGGCCCTGGTGCAGCCCTCGAGCATCGACGTCCGGCTGGACCGCTTCTTCCGCGTCTTCAACAACGCGCGCTACACCCACATCGACCCCGCGCAGCAGCAGGACGACCTGACCACGCTGGTCGAGCCCGACGGCGAGGAGCCGTTCGTGCTGCACCCGGGTGAGTTCGTGCTCGGCTCGACGCTCGAGGTCGTGAGCCTCCCGGATGACCTCGCAGCACGGCTGGAAGGCAAGGCGTTGGCCCTGGAGACCCAGGTGCCGACCCCCACCGGCTGGAAGACGATGGGCGATCTCTCCGTCGGCGACGAGGTCTTCGGCGAGAGCGGCATGCCGTGCCGGATCGTGGCCGCCACGGAGGTGATGGTCGGCCGGCCGTGTCGTGAGGTCGAGCTCAGTGACGGTTCCCTGTTCACAGCCGACGCCGCTCACCTGTGGGTGACGACCAGCAAGCAGGAGCGCCGCACCGGCCGACCCCGGACGTCGTCGGCGAAGACCACGGACGAGATCGCCGCCACCCTGCGCTACGGCCAGGAGCTCAGTCACCACATCGCACTGGCCGGAGCCGCGCAGTACCCGACGGCGGATCTGCCCATCGACCCCTACGTCCTCGGTTACTGGCTCGGCGATGGTGCGAGCACCGAGGGGGAGATCACCGTCGGCCGTGGTGACGAGGAGGTCCTCGCCTCCTTCGAGGCCGCGGGGTACCGCGTGTGGCCGGCGACCGCCCCGTCGGCGTACCGGCTCGGCGGTGCCGTCCGCGGCGACGACCACGCACACCGGCACGGTGCGGGCGGGCGGTTCGCCGGCAACGGCTCGTTGAGCAGCCACCCCCGTGCTCTCGGCCTGCTGGGGGACAAGCAGGTGCCCGCCGCCTACCTGACCGGCGACGTCCAGCAGCGGCTGGCGCTCCTGCAAGGCCTCATGGACTCCGACGGGTACGTCGACGAGCAGGGCCGCTGCGAGTTCGTCAACACGCGCGAGGACCTCTCCCGGGCGGTGCACGAACTGGCGGCGAGCCTCGGCCTGCGACCGACCCGCCGGAAGAAGCGGGCGATGCCGAACGGCATCGACTGCGGCCCGGCCTTTCAGGTGACGTTCACGCCGCGGCTGCCGGTGTTCCGGTTGACCCGCAAGCTGGCCCGACTCAAGACCGACAGCCGGGGTCACGAGCACCGCAGCGTGCGCGCCGTCAGGGAGGTGCCGACCGTGCCGGTGCGGTGCATCCAGGTGTCGGCTCCGAGCGGCATGTTCCTGATCGGGGACAGCTACGTCCCCACCCACAACTCCTCGCTGGGGCGTCTCGGACTGCTGACCCACTCCACTGCGGGCTTCGTCGACCCGGGCTTCTCCGGGCACATCACCCTCGAGCTGTCGAACGTGGCCAACCTGCCGATCACGCTGTGGCCGGGCATGAAGATCGGCCAGCTGTGCATGTTCCGGCTGACCAGCCCCGCCGAGCACCCGTACGGCTCGGCGGTCTACGGCTCCCGCTACCAGGACCAGCGCGGCCCGACGCCGTCGCGGTCCTTCCGGAACTTCACCCGGGCCGAGACGCGGCGTCCGGCTCCCTGACCGCCCCGGCCGCGCGGGCGGCCACCTCGTCGTCGACGAACCGCTCCCGGGTGGCCACCCAGCCGGTGGCGGTCAGTGCCACGACGCCGGTGAGGGCGACGGCGAACATGCCGGCGTAGCTGCCGGTCGCGCCCAGCAGGACGCCGGCCAGCAGCGGCCCGCCGCCGGCGAGCACGTACCCCCACCCCTGGACGACGGTGGACAGCGCGGCCGTGGCCTCCGGCGTGCGAGCGCGCAGGCCGATGAGCGCGAGCACCATGGCGAAGGTGCTCATGCCGACCGCGAGCAGGCTCATCCACAGCCACGGGACGGTCCGCGGGGCGAGCATCAACCCGATCCAGCCGCCGACGTAGCAGGCGCTGAAGACCACCAACAGCGGCCGCTGCAGGCGCGGACGCACCGCCAGGGGCGGGACGATCGCGTTGAGCGGCACGACCACCACGGTGTTGACGCCGAGCAGCAACCCGGCGGTGCCGGCATCCAGCCCGGAGTCGCGCAGGTACTGGGCCGTCCAGCCGATGATGAGGTAGGCCTGCATCGCCTGGAACCCGAAGAAGGCGGCCAGGGCGACCGCCGTGGGGCTGCGCGTCAGCGAGCGCAGCGGCATCGGGGCGCGCGTCGTCTGGGAGGCGCCCGGCCGCGGCCGCACCGCGAGCCACGGCAACGCCGCCAGCAGCGCGGGGAGCGCCCACACCCCGAGGGCCCAGCGCCAGCCGGCGTCCCCGGCGGCCGCCGCGATGGGCGCGGCCGACACCGAGGCGACCGCCCCGCCCGCGGCCATGGCGGTGCCGTAGGCGCCCACGAGCAGCCCGGTGCGCGCCGGGAACCACCGCTTCACCAGGCTGGGCAGCAGCACGTTGCCCAGCGCGCCGCCGGCCATCGCCAGCACGGTGCCGGCGACGAAGAGCCAGAACGGCCCGGCCACCGCCCGCACCACCAGGCCCGCGGCCATCGCCAGCAGGGCGCCGGCCAGCACGTGCCCGTCGCGGAACCGCGCGGCCAGCGGCGGCCCGGCGAACCCGATGACGGCGAAGCAGATGAGCGGCAGGCTGGTCACCAGCCCGGTCAGGCCGCTGGAGATGCCCAGCCCGGACTGCAGCTCCTGCAGCACCGGGCCGACGCTCTGGACCGCCGTCCGCAGGTTCAGCCCGGTGAGGACGATCGCCGTCCCGACGAGCAGCAGCCCCCGGCGGGAGGAGGCGGGGGCGGCGGTGCGGGGCACCCGGTGATGGTCCCGCCCCGGTGCGGGTCGTCCGGCAGCGGGGGCCGTTCCCCCGTCCGACGACGGCGGCGCGTGCCCCCGCCCGGGGACACGCGCGCCGCCGTCGCGGTGGTTCGGCCCGCCCCCCTGGGGCCCTCTCGCAGGGGCCCGCCGCGAGCCTGGGGACGTACTGGAACGGCTCCCTCGCAGGGCCGCGCCGCGGGCCTGCGAGGGGTGGGGGCGAAGGGGTCCTCCTACTGCGCGCCGTGCTCCGTCGCCGCCGAGCCGGTGCCGGCGACGTCGTCGTCCTTCGTCCCGACGTCCGCGCCGTGCTCGGTACCCGGCGTGCCGACCGGGGCCAGCGAGCGCAGCAGGATCTGGCTGACGTCGAGCACCTCGACGTGCTCGCCGGCCCCGCCGTTCTGCTTCTTGGTCGTCAGCGCGTCGCTGAGCATCGTGATGCAGAACGGGCACGCGGTGGAGATGACGTCCGGATCGAGGTCGAGCGCCTCCTCGGTGCGCTCCATGTTGATCCGCTTGCCGATCTTCTCCTCCATCCACATGCGGGCGCCGCCGGCGCCGCAGCAGAAGCCGCGGTCCTTGCAGCGGTGCATCTCCTGGGTGGAGAGGCCCTGGACGGACTCGAGGATCTCCCGCGGCGGCGTGTAGACCTTGTTGTGCCGGCCGAGGAAGCACGGGTCGTGGTACGTGACCTTGCGGTCGACCGGCGTGACCGGGGTCAGCCGGCCGTCGGCCACCAGCTGGTTGAGCAGCTGGGTGTGGTGGACAACCTCGTAGTCCCCGCCGACCTGCGGGTACTCCCGGCCCAGCGAGTTGAAGCAGTGCGGGCAGGTGGTGACGATCTTGCGCATGCCCGGCACGCGGCCCTCGAAGACGCCGTTGAGCGTCTCGACGTTCTCCTGGGCGAGCATCTGGAAGACGAACTCGTTGCCCATGCGGCGGGCCGGGTCGCCCGAGCAGGTCTCGCCCGAGCCGAGGACGGCGAACTCGACGCCGGCGGTGTGCAGCAGCTCCGCGACGGCCTTGGTGACCTTCTTGGCCCGGTCGTCGATGGCCCCGGCGCAGCCGACCCAGAACAGGTACTCGACGTCGAGGGGCAGCGGGCCGTCGGCCTGCCGGACCTCGAAGTCCAGGTCCTTCATCCAGTCCTCGCGCGTACTGGGGCTGACGCCCCAGGGGTTGCCGCGGTTCTCCAGGTTGCGCAGCATCACGCCGGCCTCGGAGGGGAAGTTGGACTCGATGAGCACCTGGTAGCGGCGCATGTCCTCGATGTGGTCGATGTGCTCGATGTCGACCGGGCACTGCTCGACGCAGGCGCCGCAGTTGGTGCAGCTCCACAGCACGTCGGGGTCGATGACCCCGCCCTCCTCGAGGGTGCCGACGAGCGGACGGTGGGCCTGCGCGTCGTTGGTGCCCTCGATCCGGGCGTAGCCCGAGGCCCAGACCTGCTCGTCGCTGGGCTTGAGGACGTCGTAGTCGGGCGCGGTCTCGCTCGCCGTCTTCTCGCCGAGCAGGTACGGGGCCTTGGCGTACAGGTGGTCCCGCAGGTCCATGACCACCATCTTCGGCGACAGGGGCTTGCCGGTGTTCCACGCCGGGCACTGGCTCTGGCACCGCCCGCACTCGGTGCAGGTGGTGAAGTCGAGCATCCCCTTCCAGGTGAAGTCCTCGATCTTGCCGCGGCCGAAGGTGGCGTCCTCGTCGGGGTCCTCGAAGTCGATCGGCTTGCCGCCGGAGGTCATCGGCTGCAGCGGGCCGAGGGCGACGCTGCCGTCGTCGTGGCGCTTGAAGTAGATGTTGAAGAACGCGCTGAACCGGTGCCACGCGACGCCCATGTTGAGCAGCCGGGAGACCACGACCAGCCAGACCAGCGATGCCACGATCTTGACGAAGGCGATGACGCTGACCAGGTCGGGGTTGGCCGGGAACAGGTTCGACAGCGCGCTGGAGACCGGGTGCGACCAGGTGGGCGCCTCGACCAGACCCGCCGAGATCTTGGCCGCGCGGATGCTCAGGATGCACACGCCGACGATGAGGACGATCGCCTCGACGAAGTAGCCGCGGCCCTCGTTGGAGCCGGCGAAGCGGCTCTGGCGACCCTGGCGGCGCGGGTGGTCGAGCTGGCGCCGGACGATCAGGTACAGGATGCCCAGCACCGTGCCGGTGCCGATGACGTCGACGAACAGGTTCCACAGGCCCCACTCGCCGATCAGCGGCAGGTGGAACGCCGGGTTCCAGACCTCGCCGAAGGCCTCGACGAGGGTGAGGAACAGGCCGTAGAAGCCCAGGAACACGAACCAGTGGGCGACGCCGATCGACGACCACTTGAGCATCCGGGTGTGCCCGAGCGACTCCACGACCAGCGTCTTCAGTCGCGGACCCACCGGGCCGGTGCGGGTGCTGTCCGGCTGCCCGGTCCTGATGATGCGAACCATGGCCCGGACCGCCCGGTAGGCGAACACCACCGACACGATCAGGAAGATGACGCTGATCGTCCCCAGGACGACCTGCAAGGGGCCCATCGAAATCCCTCCCGGACGCCCGGAGGCGTCGGTTGATCCCCCGCCCGCCACGGCGGCGGGTGGACTCGCCGCCGTCGAGCGGACCGCGCGTGGGCACCTGCGCCCGCGCCCGTCGGACGATAGCCGTCCGGCGCACAGGCTACTCGCCGGTAACCCGCTCGCCGCAGCGTCCGCGCGCCCGCTGGGGTTGCCTCCGAAGATCAGCTGAGCTGGTCATCGTGGGTCCTGGCTCACCTCTGGTGCCGAGCCAGGACCCGAGCAGCTGAGTCAGGAGTGCGCTGTGCACAGATGTCCGGCGCCCGTTCCGCGGCCGCCGCGGCCGATCCACAGTCCTTCCGTGCACCCAGCTCTGCGCGTCGTGGCCGACCGCCAGTTCGGCGCCTTCGCCTCCGAGGACGCCATCCGAGCCGGCTACACCCCCGAGGAGGTGCAGTCAGAGGTCTCCCGAGGTCGCTGGGTCCGGCTGCGGCGCGGTGTGTACGCCGAGCGGGCCGTCTGGCGGCGGTGGAGGCGGACCCGGTGGGCAGGCACCGGCTGGAGTGCGCGGCGGTGCTGGTCCGGCTCCGCGGGCGACCCGTGGTCAGCCATGCCTCGGCCGCACGGCTGAGCGGCATCGTCGTCCCGTCGTCCGGCCCGGAGGTCGTCCGCCTCACCGATGAGGTCCAGTGGCGACGCGGGCGGGGCTACGAGGTCGCCCGCGCCACGCTGCTGCCGTCCGAGGTGCATGCGCTCGGCGCTTTCAAGATCACTGCGTCCGCCCGCACGCTGGTCGACTGTGCGCGATATTGGCCGCTGGAGGACGCCGTCGTGGCGATGGACGCCGCCCTCAACGCCGGGCTGTCGTCGCACGCGGACCTCACGGACGCGGTGCTGGCGCAGCGGCACTGGGCCGGGATCGGCGACGCAGCGCGAGCGGCGAACCTGGCCGACGCCCGCGCCGAGTCCCCGCTCGAGACGCTCGGACGACTGCGCATCCTGGCGAGCGGCCTGCCCGCGCCCGAGCTGCAGGTGGAGATCCGTGACGCCCGGGGCTTCGTCGCGCGGGTGGACGCCTGGTACGAGGAGGCGGCCGTGGCGGTGGAGTTCGACGGGCTGGTCAAGTACGAGGCGCCTCGGGACGGCCGGTCGCCGGCGCGGGTGCTGTGGGAGGAGAAGCGCCGCGAGGACCGCCTGCGCGATCTCGACATCCGGGTACTGCGGGTCGTGCGGGCAGACCTGGGGCCCGCGTGGGAGCGGGCGGGCGGACGTCTCGCTGCACTGCTGGCGACGCCGCTGACCGGGCCACGCCGCTTCGTCGTCGTCCGCGACGTCGTCGTGCCGTCCTGGCGGTCGGCCTGACGTCCCGAGGGCGTCCGGGTTCACCACCGCGGGTCCTGGCTCAGCACCAGTGGTGAGCTCGGACGCGGGACGATCAGCTGAGCTGATCATCGGTCACGAGCGCGGACCGGCGACGGTGGGAGGGATTCCGGCACCCGGGAACACTCCGCCGCGGGCTGCCGTTAGGGTGGGCAGGAAAGTTGAGTGGACCCCGCGCAAGGCGGGCACCCGGCTCCTACCCGGACCAGTACCACCCCGGAACACACGGAAGAGAGGCCAGCTCCATGACTCGAGCGGTCGGTATCGACCTCGGCACCACCAACTCCGTCGTCACCGTCCTGGAGGGCGGCGAGCCGACGGTCATCGCGAACTCCGAGGGCTCGCGCACCACCCCGTCGGTCGTCGCGTTCGCCAAGAACGGCGAGGTCCTCGTCGGTCAGTCGGCCAAGAACCAGGCGGTCACCAACGTCGACCGCACCATCCGCTCGGTCAAGCGCGAGATGGGCACCGACTGGAGGTCGCCGGAGATCGACGGCAAGCGCTACACGCCGCAGGAGATCAGCGCCCGCGTCCTGCAGAAGCTGAAGCGGGACGCCGAGACCTACCTGGGCGAGCCGGTGACCGACGCGGTCATCACCGTCCCCGCCTACTTCGAGGACGCGCAGCGCCAGGCCACCAAGGAGGCCGGTGAGATCGCGGGCCTCAACGTCCTGCGCATCGTCAACGAGCCGACCGCGGCCGCACTGGCCTACGGCCTGGACAAGGGCGAGACCGAGCAGACGATCCTCGTCTTCGACCTCGGTGGTGGCACCTTCGACGTCTCCCTGCTGGAGATCGGCGAGGGCGTCATCGAGGTGAA
Source organism: Geodermatophilus obscurus (assembly GCF_900143215.1). Classification (GTDB taxonomy): domain Bacteria; phylum Actinomycetota; class Actinomycetes; order Mycobacteriales; family Geodermatophilaceae; genus Geodermatophilus; species Geodermatophilus obscurus_A. The sequence continues at coordinate 15,941 of NZ_FRDM01000024.1, forward strand.
GGCCACCGCCGGTGACAACCACCTCGGTGGTGACGACTGGGACGAGCGGGTCGTCAAGCACCTGGTGCAGACGTTCAACGCGCAGACCGGCATCGACCTGTCGAAGGACAAGCTGGCCATGCAGCGGCTCCGCGAGGCCGCCGAGAAGGCCAAGATCGAGCTGTCCGGCGCGCAGTCGACCAACGTCAACCTGCCCTACATCACCGCCGGCGCCGAGGGCCCGCTGCACCTGGACGTCACGATCACCCGTGCCGAGTTCCAGCGGCTGACCCAGGACCTGCTCGACCGCGCCCGGGCGCCGTTCAACCAGGCGATCCGCGATGCCGGCATCTCCGTCGGCGAGATCGACCACGTCGTCCTCGTCGGTGGCTCGACCCGCATGCCGGCCGTCACCGACCTGGTGCGTGAGCTGACCGGCGGCAAGGAGCCCAACAAGGGCGTCAACCCCGACGAGGTCGTCGCCATCGGCGCCGCCCTGCAGGCCGGCGTCCTCCGCGGTGAGGTCAAGGACGTCCTGCTGCTCGACGTCACCCCGCTCTCCCTGGGCATCGAGACCAAGGGCGGGATCATGACCAAGCTCATCGAGCGCAACACCACGATCCCGACCAAGCGCTCCGAGATCTTCACGACGGCCGACGACAACCAGCCGTCGGTGCAGATCCAGGTCTTCCAGGGCGAGCGCGAGATGGCCATGTACAACAAGAAGCTCGGCATGTTCGAGCTGACCGGTCTGCCGCCGGCGCCGCGTGGCGTCCCGCAGATCGAGGTGGCCTTCGACATCGACGCGAACGGCATCGTGCACGTGTCCGCCAAGGACCTCGGCACGGGCAAGGAGCAGTCGATGACCATCACCGGCGGCTCGGCCCTCCCCAAGGAGGACATCGAGCGGATGATGAAGGACGCCGAGGCGCACGCCGAGGAGGACAAGCGCCGCCGCGAGGAGGCCGAGACCCGCAACCTCGCCGAGTCGCTGCAGTACCAGACCGAGAAGTTCCTGGCCGAGAACGGTGACAAGATCCCGGCCGACAAGAAGGAGGAGCTCGGCGAGGCCCTCACCGAGCTGCGCTCCGCGCTCGGCGGCTCGGACATCGCGGCGATCAAGGCGGCCCAGGAGAAGGTCGCCCGGGTCTCCCAGGAGGTCGGCGGGGCGCTCTACGCCCAGCAGGCCGAGGCGGGGGCCGCGGGTGCCGGCGCCGCCGGTGACGCCGGCACGCCCGGCGGTGCGGCCGGTGGTGCCACCGGTGCGACCGCGTCGGACGACGACGTGGTCGACGCCGAGATCGTCGACGAGGACAACGACCGCCGATGACGGGCAGGGAAGAGGAGCCGCGGGTCGTCATCCGCGACAAGCGGCGCATCGACCCGACCAGCGGCACCGTGCGGGTGCCGGCCGGTGAGCAGCCGGCCGGCGCCCGCCCGGGCGCGGATCCAGCAGGGGAGCAGATGAGCGAGCACGAGGCCACCGTCGACGGCGGGCAGCCGGCGGTGGTGGACGACGACAGTGCCGGTGGTGACGTGGTCCGCCAGCTGGCGGAGCGGACCGAGGACCTGCAGCGGGTCACCGCGGAGTACGCGAACTACCGCCGCCGGGTCGACCGGGACCGCCAGCTCGTGGTGGACCAGGCCGCCGAGCGGTTCGCCACCCAGCTGTTCCCGATCGTCGACGACATCGAGCGGGCCCGGGACCACGGCGACCTGACGGGCGCCTTCAAGGTCGTGGCCGACCGCGTCCTGGGGCTGCTCGACGGCCTGGGGGTCGAGGCGTTCGGCAAGGCCGGTGACCCGTTCGACCCGGCGCTGCACGAGGCGGTCATGCACGACACCTCGGCCGACGTCCAGGTCCCGACGGCGACGACGGTGCTGCGGCAGGGCTTCCGCCGCGGCGACCGGGTGCTGCGGACGGCGATGGTCGCGGTCACCGACCCGGAGCCGGTGGCGGCCGCGTCCGCCGACGGCGCGACCGACGGGACCGTCCCCGCACAGCCGGGCGAGGGCCCGGCGTCCGACTGACCCGGAGAGGGGGCGCCCGATGAGCACCCGGGACTTCATCGAGAAGGACTACTACGCCGCTCTGGGCGTCGCCCAGGACGCCGACGCGGCGGCCATCAAGAAGGCCTACCGGCAACTGGCCCGTGACCTGCACCCGGACAAGAACCCGGGCAACGCGGACGCCGAGGCCCGGTTCAAGGACGTCTCCGAGGCCTACGACGTCCTCTCCGACCCGAAGCGGCGGGCCGAGTACGACGAGGCCCGCCGCCTGTTCGGGTCCGGCGGGGCGGGCGCGCGGGCCGGCTTCCCCGGCGGGTTCCCCGGTGGGGCGGGCGGCGGCCAGCCGTTCGACCTCGGCGACCTCTTCGGCGCCGCGGGCGGCAGCCGCACCGGCGGTGCCGGCGGGCTCGGCGACCTGTTCGGAGGTCTGTTCGGCGGTGGTGGCGGGGCCGGGTCGGCCAGGGCGCGCAGCCAGGCGGCGTCCGGCCCGGCCCGCGGCCAGGACGTCGAGACCGAGGCGACGCTCTCCTTCGAGGAGGCCATCCTCGGCGTGACGGTGCCCCTGCGGATGCAGAGCCCCGGCACCTGCCCGACCTGCTCGGGCTCCGGCGCCCGGCCGGGCACCAGCCCGCACACCTGCCCGGTGTGCCAGGGCGCCGGCGTGACCAGCCGCAGCCAGGGGGCGTTCGCCTTCTCCGAGCCGTGCCGCAACTGCCGCGGCACCGGCCAGGTCGTCGACGACCCCTGCCCGACCTGCGCCGGGAACGGCGTCACCAACCAGACCCGCACGATCACCGTGCGGATCCCGGCCGGCGTCAAGGACGGTCAGCGCATCCGGCTGGCCGGCAAGGGGGCACCCGGACGGCGCGGTGGCCCGGCCGGCGACCTGTTCGTCGTCGTCCACGTCTCCGAGCACGAGCTGTTCGGCCGCAAGGGCAACGACCTGACGCTGACCGTGCCGATCACCTTCGCCGAGGCCACCCTCGGGGCGACGCTGACCGTGCCCACGCTCGACGGCAACGTCACGCTCAAGGTCCCCGCGGGGACGGCGAGCGGGCAGACGCTCCGGGTGCGCGGGCGCGGCGTCCCCGGCAAGGGCCGGCCCGGGGACCTGCTGGTGACCGTCGAGGTGGCAGTGCCCAAGCGGCTCACGCCCGCCGCGGAGGACGCCGTCAAGGTGCTCGAGGCCGAGCTCGGCGACCCGCGTCCGCGGATCACCGCCGCGGTGCAGCAGCAGGGGGGTGCGCGGTGAGTCTCCCCGCCGACGGCGGCCGCGAGCAGGCCGGGGCCGGGCGCGCCGTCGCCGAGGACGCGCCGGTGTTCGTCATCTCGGTCGCCGCCGAGCTGGCCGGCATGCACGCCCAGACGCTGCGCCAGTACGACCGCCTGGGCCTGGTCAGCCCGGGCCGGACCCGAGGTGGTGGCCGGCGGTACAGCCCGCGCGACGTCGCACTGCTGCGCGAGGTGCAGCGGCTCTCCCAGGAGGACGGCGTCAACCTGGCCGGCATCAAGCGGATCATCGACCTGGAATCGCAGGTCGAGGCGCTGCAGCAGCGGGTGCAGGAGCTGCTCACCGAGGTGGAGATCGCGCAGAGCCGGGCCATCGCGGCCGAGTCGGCCATCCGGGCGGGCTACGGGCGTGACCTGGTGCCGCTGCGACCCTCCACCTCGGCGCTGGTCGTGTGGCGGCCCCGGACCGAGAGGTGACCGAGCGTGCCAGGTCACTCCGGGAGCAGAGCTCGTCGCGGGCCGGCACCGACGAGCGCCGGGGAGGCGGTGTCGTGACCGCGGTCGACCCCCACGAGGCCTACGTCCAGGTGGAGCGGGAGATCGGCCTGCTGCTGCGCCGCTCCCGCGCCATCTCCGCCCGTCTGGCCCGCGAGCTGCACCCCGACCTGGACGGTGCCGCCTACGGGTTGCTGGCGCTGCTGCAGGACGCCGGTCCGCTGCGCGCCAGCGACCTGGTGGCCTGGCTGGGTCTGGACAAGAGCACGGTGAGCCGCCAGGTGTCCTCGCTGGTCAACCTGGGCCTGGTCTCCCGCGAGGCCGACCCCGCCGACGGGCGCGCCCAGGTGCTCAGCACGTCCCCCGAGGGCGCGGCCCGGCTGTCCCGCATCCGGGACGCCCGCCGGGCCCGCTGGGAGGCCGACCTCTCGGACTGGCCGGCCGAGGACGTCGCCACGCTCGGCGAGCTGCTGGCCCGGCTGAACCGGCTGGGCGAAGCGCGCGAGGCGGAGAGCAGCCACTGAAGAACCCCGTCCTCCCACCCCTCGGAGAAGGACCCCCTGCCCCCACACCTCGTTGAAGGACCCCGTCCCTCTCACCCCTCGCAAGCTCCGGGGCGAGCCTCCGGACGGGGCCAGCGAGACCCTGCAGGAGGCCGGCGGAGCCCCCAACAGGGCCGGCCCGCCCCGCGACACGACAGCGCCCCCGTACCCAGCTGGGCACGGGGGCGCTGTCGTCAGCGGGTCAGCCGCCGGTCACCGGGTCGGGGACCATCCAGCCGAGCACCGGGGAGGCCTGCAGGACCACGATCAGGCACATCAGCAGCAGGAGCAGCATGCTCCAGCCGAACACCTTCCGGAACAGCTCGCCCTCCCGGCCGGCCATGCCGACCGCCGCGGCCGCGATGGCCAGGTTCTGCGGGCTGACCATCTTGCCCATGACGCCGCCGGAGGAGTTGGCCGCGGCCAGCAGCACCGGGTCGAGGCCGGCGTTGGTCGCCGCCTGCACCTGCAGCGCACCGAACAGCGCGTTGGCGGAGGTGTCCGAACCGGTCACCGCGACGCCGATCCAGCCCAGGATGGGGGAGAGGAAGGCGAAGAAGGCGCCGGTCTCGGCCAGCAGCCGGCCGAGGTGGCTGGTCATGCCGGACTGGTTGAGCACGTAGGCCAGCGCGAGCACCGCCATGACGGTGACGATGGCCCACTTGAGCTCGCGGTAGGTGTCGACGTAGGCCTTCAGCGCCCGTCCCGGCGAGATCCGCAGCACCAGCATGGTGAGGATGCCCGCGAAGATCATCAGGGTGCCGGCCGCGGGCAGCCAGTTGAACGAGTACGTCGTCGAGGCCAGTTCGGTGTCCGAGCCGGACGCGAACACGTTCAGGCCCGGCCAGGCGAACGACGTCGTCCACGGGGCCTCGGCCAGCGCGGCCTTCACCGGGCCCAGGCTGGCCAGCGAGAAGATGAGGATGATGATCAGGTACGGGGCGTAGGCCTTGATGACCTCGTTGCGGCTGTCGTCGACCACGGGCCCGTCCGCGCCGACCGCGGGAGCGTGCGGGTCCCGCGCGGCCTGGTCGCCCGGGGCGTCGCCGAGCTGCTCGCCGGCGGTGGCGCCCACGCCACCCCGCTCGCGCCCGCCGCCGGCTCCGCTGGCCGCGGTGCCGGCACCGCCGCCCCCACCGGCCAGCGTGGCTGCGGTGACCGGCTCGTAGGCGGCCTTGCGCATGCGGACGACGGCCACCACGGCGGCCGCGGCCACGAGCGCGGCGATGATGTCGGTCAGCGGCACCGAGATGTAGTTCGAGGAGACGAACTGGGCGACGCCGAACGCCACACCACCGACCAGCGCCTCGCGCCAGGTGTCGCGCAGCCCGCGCTTGCCGTCGACCACGAAGACCAGCACCAGCGGCACGAACGCGGCCAGGATCGGCGTCTGCCGGCCGGCCATGGCGCCGAGCGTGTCGACCGTGAGCCGGGCGTCGTCGCTGACACCGGAGGTCACCGTGGCCAGCGTGATGATCGGCGTGGCCAGCGCGCCGAAAGCGACGGGGGCGGTGTTGGCGATCAGCGCCACCGCCGCGGCCTTCATCGGCTGGAAGCCCAGCGCCATCAGCATGACCACGCTGATGGCGACCGGCGTCCCGAAGCCGGCCAGCGCCTCGAGCAGGGCGCCGAAGCAGAAGGCGATGATGATCGCCTGGATCCGCTGGTCGGGGCTGACCTTCTCGAACGACCGCCGCAGCACGTCGAAGTGCCCGGTGGCGACGGTGAGGTTGTAGACCCAGATCGCGTTGATGACGATCCACAGGATCGGGAAGAAGCCGAACGCGGCGCCCTCGGTCGCCGACAGGACGGCCTGCCCGACCGGCATCCGGAACGCCACGATGGCCAGGACGATCGCGACGGCCAGGGAGATGAGCCCGGCCAGCCACGCCTTGACCTTCAGCGCACCCAGCAGCACGAACAGGGTGAGCAGCGGGATCGCTGCCACCAGTGCGCTCAGTGCGAGTGACCCACCGACGGGGTCGACGACCTGCTCGAACAACGGAGCTCCTTCCCTCGGCGGTGAGGGCGCGAGGCTGGGTAGGGGGACGTGGGGCGGTTCAGTGTGGAGCAGAGCCGGCGCCCCTGCGGGGTCCCGCTGCGGGCGTGCGAGCAGCGGGACCCCGCAGGGGGGTCCTTCTTCACCCGTCCGAGGTGGCGGCCCGGGCCAGGGCGGTGCCGGGACCGGTGAGCGCCCGCTCGAGCAGGTCCTCGACGGGCACCCCGCGGATCGAGGCGTCGAGCACCTGGACGGTGTGCGCGACCGGCATCCGCTTTCCCATCCGGGCCAGCGTGGTCGCCACCTGCATCCAGCAGCCCGGGTTGGCGGTCACCATCAGGTCCGCGCCGGTGGCGAGGACGGCGGCCGCCTTGCGCTCGCCGAGCTCCCGTGCCGGCTCCGGCTGCAGCATGTTGTACGTGCCGGCGCTGCCGCAGCACAGCTCGGCCTCGGCGATCTGCTTGAGCTCCACGCCCGGGATCCCGCGCAGCAGCTTCCGCGGCTCCTCGCGGATGCCCTGCGCGTGGGCCAGGTGGCAGGCGTCCTGGTAGGCCACGGTCATCGGCAGCGGGTGCCGCTCGGCGACCGGGCCCATCTCGACGATGAACTCGCTGATGTCCCGGGACTTGCGGGCCAGCGCCTCGGCGCGCTCCGCCCACTCCGGCTCGTCGCGCAGCTGGTGCCCGTACTCCTTGATGTTCGAGCCGCAGCCGGCGGCGTTCACGACGACGTAGTCGACCCCGGCCTGCTCGAAGGTCTCGATCGTCCGCTTGGCGAAGTCGAGCGCCTGCTCCTCGCGGCCGCCGTGGCCGGGCAGGGCGCCGCAGCAGCCCTGCCGCCTCGGCGTGATGACGTCGCAGCCCTCGGCGGCCAGCACGCGCACGGTGGCGGCGTTCACGTCGGGGAAGAAGGTGCCCTGCACGCAGCCGGCGAGCAGCCCGACGACCGCCCGCCGCTGCCCCGCGGCCGGCGTCCGCTCGGGGACGCGCTCCACCGGGCCGAGCTTGGGTGCCAGCGACTCCATGGCCATCAACGGGCCCGGCAGCTTGCTCATCAGCCCGGTGCGGGTCAGCAGGCTGCCGAGCCGGCTGGCCTGGTAGGCGCGCAGCGGCCCGCGCAGCGCACGCAGCCGCCGCGGGTAGGGGAACAGGTTGTAGATGAGGTCGCGGTAGAACTTCTCCGCCCGCGACCGCTGGTAGCGCCGCTCGATCTGCGGGCGGGTGGCCTCGATGAGCTTGTCGTACTGGACGCCGGACGGGCAGGCGGTCACGCAGGCCATGCAGCCCAGGCACTGGTCGAAGTGCCGCACCATCGAGTCGTCGAGCGGCTCGCCCTCCAGCGCCTCCTTCATGAGGTAGATGCGCCCGCGAGGGCTGTCCATCTCCTCGCCCCAGAGCACGTAGGTGGGGCAGGTCGGCAGGCAGAACCCGCAGTGCACGCAGTCACCGATGAGCGCGGGGTCCGGCGGGTGGTGGTCGTCGAAGGCCGGCTGCACGGCCTGCCGCGTACTCGGCAGGCCGAGCAGGGTCGAGGTGCCCACGGTGGCGGCCCCGGTGCCGGCCGGCAGGTCGATGTCCTGGCCGATGTCGAGCGGACGGCGCGCCCCGACGACCGCGGAGGGGGCCTCGTCGGCCGCCCGGACGGCCCCGGTGGGCGCTCCGGCCGGCAGGTCGGCGACCGAGTCGCGCACGGGGCCGACGTTCGGGGAGGCGCCGGGGGACCCGGGCGGGGGCGCGTCGCCCTGGTCGTGGCTGCCCGGCGTGATCTCCGTCATCTACACCCCTCCGACGAACCGGCCCGGCGACATCCGCCGCTCGGGGTCGAACCTCTCCTTGACCCGCCGCATCAGGTCCAGCGAGTCGCCGACCGGCCCCCAGTGGTCCAGGGAGTCGCGGACGGCCTCGGGCGCACGCAGGACCACCGCCGTCCCGTCGTGCGGCGCGAGGGCGGCACGCAGCCGGGGCAGCGCATCGGCCGCCTCGGCGGCCGGCACGGCCGCGTAGGACACCCCCGTGGCGGCGTGCGCGGCCACCGCCGTACCGGCAGGCAGTGCGGCCAGCACCGCCGAGAGCGAAGCCGGCGCGTAGGCCAGCCGCAGCAGCACGTCGTCCGCCCCGCCGGGTCGCCGGCCGAGGTCCCCGGGCAGGTCCTCGGACTCCTCACCGCCACCCAGCAGGGCGACGGCGGCGCGCGCCTGCCCGGCCACCGACTCCGCGATCGACTCGAACAGCACGATCAGCCGGGCGGCTCCGCCGGCGCTGCCGACCAGCTCCACGGCCGACGGGGTGAGCGTCGAGCGGGCCAGCGCGATCGACAGCGGGCCGGCGGCCGCCGCGTCCGGCACCTCCAGCGTGACCACCCGGCGCGCGGGCGGCACCGGGTGCAGCCGCCAGGTGGTGGAGGCCACGACGCCGAGCGTTCCGTGCGCCCCCGTGAACAGCTTGCCGAGGTCGTACCCGGCGACGTTCTTGACGACCTTGCCACCGGCGTGGGCCACGGTGCCGTCGGCGAGCACGACGGTGATGCCGATGAGCAGGTCGCGGGTGGTGCCGTAGCGCAGGCGGCGCGGTCCCGACGCGTTCGCGCTCACGATGCCGCCCAGCGTGGCGCCGTCCTCGGGCGGGTCGAGACCGAGCAGCTGGCCGGCCTCGCCGACCTGCGCCTGCAGGTCCGCGAGACGGACCCCGGCCTCGGCGACGACGGTGAGGTCACCCGCCACGTGCTCGACGACGCGGTCCAGGCCGGTGAGGTCCACCAGCAGGTCGCACGACTCCGGCGGCGCGGCCCAGGTGAGCTTGCTGCGCCCGCCGACCGGGACGACGGCGCGACCCTCGGCGGCCGCGGCCCGCAGGACCTCGGCGACCTCCTCGACCGTGCCCGGCCGGACCACCTCGCGCGGCACCACGCCACCGACCGCGTCACCGGCGTCCCCCGGTCGGCGAGCGGCGGTCACCGCGGTCATCAGAAGACCTCGCCCAGGCCGGCGGCCTGCACCGGGTGCTCGCCCTTGCGGACGCCGGGCCGCTCGCCGCACAGCCGCGGGGTCGGGAAGACCTTGCCCGGGTTGGCGATGCCGTCGGGGTCGAAGGCGCACCGCAGCAGCTGCATCGTGTCGAGGTCCTCGGGAGTGAACTGCTTGGCCATCTTCATGCGCTTCTCGCTGCCCACCCCGTGCTCGCCGGTGATCGAGCCGCCGGAGGTGACGCAGAGCTCGAGGATGTCGCCGGCCAGCTCCTCGGCCTCGTGCGCCTGGCCCTCGACCGCGTCGTCGAAGAGCACCAGCGGGTGCAGGTTGCCGTCGCCGGCGTGGAAGACGTTGGCCACGCGCAGGCCCTTCTCGTCGGCCATGCGCTTCATCTCGGTGAGCACCTCGGGCAGCTTCGTGCGGGGGATGACGCCGTCCTGCACGAAGTAGCTCGGACTGATCCGGCCGACCGCCGCGAACGCCGACTTGCGGCCCTTCCACATCAGCGCCCGCTCCGCGTCGTCGGCCGCGATGCGGGTCTCGAAGGCGTTGCGGGCCCGGGCGATCTCCTCGACCTGCGCGAACTGGGCCTCGACCTCCACGCGCGGGCCGTCCAGCTCGATGACCAGCACCGCCACCGCGCCCTCGGGGTAGCCGCAGCTCACCGCGGCCTCGGCGGCCTCGATGGCCAGCGCGTCCATCATCTCGACGGCGGCGGGGAGGATCCCGGCCGCGATGATGTCGCTGACCGTGCCGGCGGCGTCCTCGACCGAGGAGTAGCCCACCAGCATGGTCTGCACCGCCTCCGGCACCCGGATCAGCCGCAGGGTGAGCTCGGTGGCCACGCCCAGGGTGCCCTCGCTGCCGATGAAGGCGCCCAGCAGGTCGTAGCCGGGGTGCTCGGGAGCCCGCCCGCCGAGGTGGACGACCTCGCCGTCGGGCAGCACCACCTCGGCGCCGAGGACGTGGTTGACCGTGAAGCCGTACTTGAGGCAGTGCGCGCCCCCGGCGTTCTCGGCCACGTTGCCGCCGATCGAGCAGACCAGCTGGGACGACGGGTCGGGTGCGTAGGCCAGGTCGTGGGGCGCCGCGTCCCGGGTGACCCACAGGTTGATGACCCCGGGCTCGACGGTGACCTGGCGGTTGTCCGCGTCCACCGGGGACAGCGTGCGCAGCCGCGACAGCACCAGCAGCACGCCGTCGGCACTCGGCAGCGCGCCGCCGGACAGGCCGGTGCCCGAGCCGCGCGCCACGAAGGGGACGCCGGCCTCGGCGCAGAGCCGGACGGTGTCGACGACGTGCTGCCGGCTCTCGGCCAGCACCACGATCGCCGGGGTGACCTTGAAGTTGGCCAGCCCGTCGCACTCGTAGGTGCGGACCTGGGTGCGGTCGGTCAGCACCCGCTCGGTGCCGACCGCGCGCCGGAGCCGGTCGGCCAGGGCGGCGGTGCGATCGGAGCGGACCGGTTCGGCGACGGCGGTCCCGGCGGTGGTGGTCCCGGCGGTGGTCGTCCCGGCGGTGGTGGTCATGGCGTCCTCACGGCATCCGCTCGTATGCGGGCAGGGTCAGGAAGTCCGAGTACTCGTCGGACACCGCCATCTCCAGGAACAGCGCGCGGGCGTCGTCCCAGCGGCCGGAGGAGAAGGCGTCGCCGCGGGCCTCGGCGATCGCCTCCATCTCCTCGTCGGTGATCCGCTCGACCAGCTCGCGGGTGACCGTCTCGCCGTTCGAGAGCCGCACCCCGTTGTGCAGCCACTGCCAGACCTGGCTGCGGGAGATCTCGGCGGTGGCGGCGTCCTCCATGAGGTTGTTGATGCCGACCGCGCCTGAACCGCGCAGCCACGACTCGATGTACTGGATGCCGACGCTGATGTTGCTGCGCAGCCCCGCCTCGGTGATCTCGCCCGGCGTGGAGCGCACGTCGAGCAGCTGCTCGGCCGCGACCTGCACGTCCTCGCGCTTCTTGTCGATCTGGTTCGGCCGGTCGCCGAGGACGGCGGTGAAGACCTCCGTGCAGAGCTCCACCATGCCCGGGTGGGCCACCCACGAGCCGTCGAAGCCGTCGTTGGCCTCGCGCTCCTTGTCGGCCCGGACCTTGGCGAACGCCTGTTCGTTGACGGCCGGGTCCTTCGACGGGATGAAGGCCGCCATGCCGCCGATGGCGTGCGCGCCGCGCTTGTGGCAGGTGCGCACCAGCAGCTCGGTGTAGGCGCGCATGAACGGCACGGTCATCGTCACGGAGTTGCGGTCGGGGAGGAGGAAGTCCTCGCCGCGGGTCCGGAACGTCTTGACGACGCTGAACATGTAGTCCCAGCGGCCCGCGTTGAGGCCGGCGGAGTGGTCGCGGAGCTCGTAGAGGATCTCCTCCATCTCGAACGCCGCGGGGTAGGTCTCGATGAGCACGGTCGCGCGGATGGTGCCGCGGGGGATGCCCAGGTGGTCCTGCGCCAGGTTGAAGGCGTCGTTCCAGAGCCGCGCCTCCAGGTGGCTCTCCATCTTCGGCAGGTAGAAGTACGGGCCCTGGCCGCGGTCGATCTGCTTCTGGCCGCAGCTGGCCAGGTAGAGCGCGAAGTCGACCAGGCTGCCGGAGGTCTGCTCGCCGTCGACGGTGATGTGCTTCTCGGGCAGGTGCCAGCCGCGCGGGCGCACGATGATCGTGGGCAGCTCCACGTCGTCGCGGACGCGGTACTCCTTGCCCTCCGGGCTGGTGAACTCGAGCGTTCCGTCGATCGAGTCCATCAGGTTCAGCGGACCGTTGACCACGTTGGTCCACAGCGGGGAGTTCGCGTCCTCCTGGTCGGCCAGCCAGCACCTGGCGCCGGAGTTGAGCGCGTTGATCGTCATCTTCCGGTCGGTGGGGCCGGTCATCTCGACCCGGCGGTCGACCAGGCCGGGCGCGGGCGGGGCGACCTGCCAGGAGTCGTCCTCGCGGATCGACCGGGTCTCCTCCAGGAAGCCCAGGCTGGCCCCGTCGGCCAGCGCGCGGACCCGCTCCTGCCGGGCGGCGAGCCGCTCGAGCCGGCGGCCGTTGAGCTCGCGGTGGAGGAGGGCGACGAGCTCGAGCGCCCGGGGGGTGAGGACCTCGTCGAACCGGTCCTCGATCGGACCGGTGACCTCGAGGCCGTCCACGCCGGCGATGGTGCTCATGGTTCTCCCTGGAGTCGCTGTGCTGGGGGGCCGACCCGTTCCGCTCAGCGGGAGGTCGGAGTACTGTCATTCCGCATCGTGGAACGAGCTGTCTGATTACTGGAAAACTAGTGGGACCCATCACGGCGGTCAACCCGAGGTCCCCACGGTCCGGAACTGGGTCGGCCGAGCGGGACGAGGGGAGCGGGCGCATGGCCGCTGGCGGGTCGGCGGAGGGCGTGCAGTCGCTGGACCGCGCCTTCCTGCTCCTCGAGCTCATGGCCGACGCCGGCGGCGAGGTGGCCATCAGCCGGCTGGCGGCCGACAGCGGCCTGGCCGTCTCCACGATCCACCGGCTGGTGCGCACCCTCGTGGGCCGCGGCTACGTGCGCCAGCTGCCCTCACGGCGCTACGTCCTCGGGCCGCGGCTGATCCACCTGGGGGAGTTCGCGTCGCGGATGCTCGCCACGTGGGCCCAGCCGCACCTGACCCGGCTGGTCGACGCCATCGGGGAGACGGCGAACCTGGCCATGCTCGACGGCGACCGGGTCGTCTACGTCGCGCAGGTGCCGTCGCGGCACTCCATGCGGATGTTCACCGAGGTCGGTCGGCGGGTGCACCTGCACTGCACCGGCGTCGGCAAGGTGCTGCTGGCCCAGTTGCCCCCCGGGACCGCCCGCGAGCTGCTGGTGCAGGGCGGCATGCCCGCGCGTACGGAGCTCACCGTCACCGACCCCGACGAACTGCTGCGCCAGCTGCCCGCGATCGCCGACCAGGGCTACGCCGTCGACGACGGCGAGCAGGAGACCGGCGTCCGGTGCGTGGCCGTCCCCGTGCCCGGTGGCGCCGCGGCGGGGGCGATCTCGGTGTCCGGTCCGGCGGGGCGGCTGGGGCTGGACGCGGTGCCCCGTGCGGTGCCGCTGCTGCAGTCGGCGGCGGCCGCGCTGGCCACCGAGCTCGGACGGGACGGCGGTCGCCCGGCCGGTTGACCGGAGGGCGGCTCGCCGTCGCGGATGAAGTTGCAGACCGCAACCAACTAGATGTATGGTTGCGGTCTGCAAGTACTTCCGCGTGGCGAGGAGCCCCGTGCCCATCACCCCCGAGACCCGTGACCGGCTCACCGCCGGAGTGGGCCGCGTCATCCGCAGCGGACGCCAGCTGGGCGTCCGCGCCGCGGACGCCCTGTACGGCGACCTGCCCGCGTTCGGCTGGGCGCTGCTGGTGCCCCTGGAGCAGGACGGCGAGCAGCGCTGCAGCGCCCTGGCGGCGCGGGCCGGTGTCGACGTCTCCGTCGCCAGCCGGCAGCTGGCGGCCCTCGAGCGGGCCGGCTACGTCGAGCGCCGTCCCGACCCGCAGGACGGCCGGGCCAGCCTGGTGCACCTCACCGACGAGGGCGTCCGTGCCCTGGCCGTGACCCGCGCCCTGCGCGCCCGGTGGGCGGCCGCCGCACTCGCCGACTGGGGTGAGGACGACGCGCGGCTGCTGTCCGGGCTGCTGGAGCGGCTCGCGACCGACCTCGACCGGGCTCCCGCCGTCGTCCACCCCGCCGCCTCGTGACCCGCGGCCACCTCGCGCCACCCACCCACCGCACCAGCCAGTCCAGGAGAACCGTGGCCACCACCGCCCGCGACGACCGCACCGCGGCCGTCGCCACCCCGGCGCCCGCCGGCATCCCCCTCGGCGATGTCCCCCTCGGCGATGTCCCCCTCAGCGATGTCGCCCCTGCGGAGCAGCCGGGGCGGATGACCCACCGCCAGATCCTCTCGGCACTGTCCGGGATGTTGCTGGCGATGTTCGTGGCGTTCCTGTCCTCGACGGTCGTGTCGAACGCCCTGCCGACGATCATCACCGAGCTGCGCGGCACGCAGGGCCAGTACACCTGGGTGGTCACCGCGACGTTGCTGGCCTCGACGGCCTCGACCCCGATCTGGGGCAAGCTCTCCGACCTCTACAGCAAGAAGCTGCTGATCCAGCTCTCGATCGTGGTGTTCATCGTCGGCTCGATGCTGGCGGGCCTCGCCCAGTCGGTCGAGACGCTGATCGCCTGGCGGGTGCTGCAGGGCCTCGGACTCGGCGGTATCCAGGCGCTCGTGCAGATCGCGATGGCCGCGATGATCAGCCCGCGCGAGCGGGGCCGGTACTCCGGTCTCATCGGCGCCGTCATGGCGGTGGCCACGGTCGGTGGCCCGCTGATCGGCGGACTGCTCGTCGACACCAGCTGGCTGGGCTGGCGCTGGTGCTTCTACGTCGGCGTCCCCTTCGCCGCGGTCGCGCTGGTGCTGCTGCAGCGCACGCTGCACCTGCCGGTGACCCGGCGCGCCGTGCGCATCGACTACCTGGGGGCCGCCTTCCTCTCCGCCGGCGTCTCCGCGCTGCTCATCTGGGTCACCCTGGCCGGCGGCACCTTCGCGTGGGCGTCCACCGAGACGGCGCTGTTCGTCGGGGGCGGGCTGCTGGCCGTCGTCGCGTTCGTGGTCACCGAGCTGCGCGCGCCCGAGCCGATCGTCCCGCTGCGGCTGTTCCGCGACCGGACGACGACGCTGTCGATCCTGGCCAGCATCGCGATCGGTGTGGCGATGTTCGGGTCGTCGGTCTTCCTCGGCCAGTACCTGCAGATCTCCCGCGGCTACTCGCCGACCGCCGCGGGCCTGCTGACCCTCCCGATGGTGGGCGGGCTGCTGCTCTCCTCGACCGTGTCCGGCATCCTCATCAGCCGCTCCGGGCGCTGGAAGGGCTACCTGGTCGCGGGGTCGCTGCTCGTCGTCCTCGGCTTCGCGCTGCTCGGCACGGTCGACCACGAGACGGACATGGTGCTGCTCGGCGCCTTCCTGTTCGTCCTCGGCGTCGGCATCGGCATGACCATGCAGAACCTGGTCCTCGCCGTGCAGAACACCGTCGCCGCCCGCGACCTGGGCGCGGCGAGCTCGGCCGTGGCCTTCTTCCGCAGCCTCGGCGGCACCATCGGCGTCGCCGTCCTCGGGGCCGTGCTCGACTCCCGCGTCGGCGAGCTCACCGCGCAGGGCCTGGCCGGGGTGCCGGGCGCCGGGCAGGGCTCCGGTGGGGCCGGCCTGGCCGACCTCGCGGACGCGCCGCCCGCGGTCCGGGCGCTGATCGCGGCTGCGTACGGGGACGCGACCGGGCGGATCTTCGCCGTCTCGGCCGTGGTCGCGGTGGTGGCGGTCGTGACCATCGCCTTCATCCGCGAGGTGGCCCTGCGGACCGAGAGCGGCGACGAGCGGCTGCAGACCGAGTCCGCCTGAGCGCCCGGTCGATCCGCTGGGGCGAGTCGCTCGCCGCCGCGGGCTACGGTGCGCCGGTGAGCGACGCGTCCCGGCTGCTGCTGGTGGTCAACCGCGCGGCCGGCACGGCCGGGGACGACGCGGTCGAGGCCGCGGTCCGGACGCTGCGCGCGGGCGCCGACGTCGAAGTGGTCGCGACGGGGTCGGCGGCCGAGCTGGACGCCGCGGTCGCCGCCCGGGACGGACGCCGGCTGGTCGTGCTGGGGGGCGACGGCTCGGTGCACGCCGTGGCGCGGGCCCTGGACCGGGCCGGCGCGCTGGACCCCGCCGATCCGGTGGGCATCGTGGCCCGCGGCACCGGCAACGACCTCGCGCGGACCCTGGGGCTGCCCCTGGACCCGGAGGAGGGGGCGGCCGTCGTCCTCGCCGGCCGGCCCCGGCCGCTGGACCTGCTGGACGACGACGCCGGGGGGCTGGTGGTCAACGCGGTGCACGCCGGGGTCGGGGCGCGGGCCGGGGCCCAGGCCGACCGGCTCAAGGAGCGGCTCGGCGTGGCCGCCTACCCTGTGGGTGCGGCGCTGGCGGGGGTGAGCAGCCCCGGCTGGCTGCTGCGGGTCGAGGTCGACGGCCGGGTCGCGACGCACCCCTCCGAGGGTTGGGCGGCCGACGGCACGTGCGACGTGCTCATGCTCGGCGTCTGCACAGGCCGTTCCATCGGCGGCGGGACGCCGCTGGCCCCGCAGGCCGAGCCGGACGACGGGCTGGCCGACGTGGTGGTCGCGATCGCGACCGGGCCGGTCGCCCGCGCCGCCTTCGCAGCGGCGCTGACCAGCGGCGACCACGTCGACCGGCCCGACGTCCTGGTGCTGCGGGGACGCCAGGTGTCGGTCGCCGGGGGGCCGGTCGACCTCGACGCGGACGGCGAGGTCGAGGAGGGCGTCCTGGCCCGGACCTGGCGGGTGCGGCGGCACGGCTGGTCGGTGCTCGCGCCGCCGCACCGGTGACCGACCGGAACGGCTCCCGTGGTGACGTGCTGGAACGGCCACCCTCCAGGGCCCCGCGCCGAGCCAGCGAGGTGTGGGGGAAGGGTGGTCCTTCTACTGCTCGAGCGCGGCGTCCAGGCTCATCTCGTCGACCCCGGCCAGCGCCTTGCTCACCGGGCAGCCGGTCTTGGCCGCCTGCGCGGCCTGCTCGAACCCGGCGGCATCGAGGCCCTCGACCTCACCGCGGACGGTGATCGCGATCTTCGTGATGTGCGGCCCGCCGTCCTTCTGGCCCAGCGTGACGTCGACGGAGACCTCCAGGGACTGCGGGGTGCCGCCGGCCTTGCCGATCTCGTTGGACAGCGCCATCGCGAAGCAGGACGAGTGCGCCGCCGCGATGAGCTCCTCGGGGCTGGTGGTGCCGTCGGCCTCCTCGGCCGCGCGCTTGGGGAACGACACCTCGTAGGTGCCGACCTTCGAGCTGGACAGCTCGACCTGGCCGGATCCCTCCTGCAGGGTGCCGTTCCAGGCGGTGCGAGCGGTACGGGTGGGCATGCGATCTCCTCGTCTATGCGGGTACGGCGGCCCCGCTGCAGGGTCCCGCCGCGAGCTTGCGAGTGGTGGGGGGCAGGGGGGTCCTTCTTCAGTTGGTGGTGACCCGCTCGGTGATCAGGTTCAGCTTGGCCTTGAGGTCGGCGAACTCGGCGCGGTCCAGGTCGAGCGCGCAGATGATCTCCCCGGAGATGGCGTCGGCCTTCTCCCGCAGCTCCCGGCCGGCGTCGGTCAGCGCGATGGCGACCGAGCGCTCGTCCTCCACCCGGCGGTGGCGGGTGACCAGGCCCGCGGTGGTGAGCCGCTTGAGCAGCGGGGACAGCGTGCCGCTGTCCAGCGAGAGGCGGGCGCCCAGTTGACCGACGGTCTGGTTGTCCTCCTCCCACAGCAGCATCATCACGAGGTACTGCGGATAGGTGAGTCCGATGGCGTCGAGCAGCGGGCGGTAGCGCGCGGTCATCGCCCGGGAGGCGGCGTAGAGCGCGAAGCACAGCTGGTCCTCGAGGACCGCGCTCGGAGCCGGGAGACGCGTCATTCCTCAGATCCTAGGCCCCCGGCTCCCGGGCGACCGGGGGTTGCCGCTCGACGTGCCCCACACTGGCGCTGAGGCCACGTCCCGCACGGCCTGGACACAGCAGGGTTGAGCGGAACAGACTCAACCCTGCGGTCGTTGGACATCTCGAGACCAGCCGGCCGGCGTGCCCGGCCCCACCCGAGAGGACCGTCCCCACAGACCATGCAGAGCAAGCTGACCACCCGTTCGCAGGAGGCCATCACCGCCGCCCAGCGGCTCGCGGTCGACCGCGGTCAGGCCGCGCTGGAGCCCCTGCACCTGCTCGCCGCGCTGCTCGAGCAGACCGACGGCATCGCCGGCCCGCTGCTCAAGGCCGTGGGCGCCGACGTCGCCGACGTCCGGGCGAAGACCGACGCCGCGCTGCGGCGGATGCCGAGCGTGAGCGGCGCGACCGTGCCCGCCCCCGCACCGTCCCGCGAGCTGCTCCGCGTGCTCAACGCGGCCGGGGAGCAGGCGAGCGCGCTGGGCGACGAGTTCGTGTCCACCGAGCACCTGCTGGTCGGCCTGGCGAGCGCCGACGGCGAGGCGGCGGCGGTGCTCACCAGTGCCGGCGCGACCCGCGATGCGCTGCTGGCGGCCTTCCGCACCGTGCGGGGCAACCGGAAGGTGACCACCGCCGACCCGGAGAGCACGTTCCAGGCGCTGCAGAAGTACGCCGTCGACCTGACCGAGCGCGCCCGCGAGGGGAAGATCGACCCGGTCGTCGGCCGGGACACCGAGATCCGCCGCGTCGTGCAGGTGCTCTCCCGCCGCACCAAGAACAACCCGGTGCTGATCGGCGAGCCCGGCGTCGGCAAGACGGCGATCGTCGAGGGCCTGGCCCAGCGCATCGTGGCCGGCGACGTCCCGGAGAGCCTCAAGGGCAAGCGGCTGATGGCGCTCGACCTGGCGAGCATGGTCGCCGGCGCCAAGTACCGCGGTGAGTTCGAAGAGCGGCTCAAGGCCGTCCTGCAGGAGATCGCCGAGTCCGAGGGCGAGGTCGTCACCTTCATCGACGAGCTGCACACCATCGTCGGCGCCGGTGCCACCGGCGACTCGGCCATGGACGCCGGCAACATGATCAAGCCGATGCTGGCCCGCGGCGAGCTGCGGATGGTCGGGGCCACCACGCTCGACGAGTACCGCGAGCACATCGAGAAGGACCCGGCCCTGGAGCGCCGCTTCCAGCAGGTCTTCGTCGGCGAGCCCTCGGTCGAGGACACGATCGGCATCCTGCGCGGCCTCAAGGAGCGCTACGAGGTCCACCACGGTGTCCGGATCACCGACGCCGCGATCGTCGCGGCGGCGACGCTGTCGGACCGCTACGTCACCGCCCGGTTCCTGCCGGACAAGGCGATCGACCTGGTCGACGAGGCCGCCAGCCGGCTGCGGATGGAGATCGACAGCCGGCCGGTCGAGGTCGACGAGGTCGAGCGCGCCGTCCGCCGGCTGGAGATCGAGGAGATGGCGCTGGCCAAGGAGGACGACCCCTCCTCGGTCGAGCGGCTGGCCACGCTGCGCGCGGACCTGGCCGACAAGCGCCAGCAGCTCGACGAGCTGACCGCCCGCTGGCAGCAGGACAAGAGCGCGATCGTCCGCATCCAGCAGATCAAGGAGGAGCTGGAGCGGGCCCGCCTGGAGGCCGAGCGCGCCGAGCGGGACGGCGAGCTGGCGAAGGTCGCCGAGCTCCGCTACGGCCGGCTGCCGCAGCTGGAGAAGGCCCTGGCCGACGCCGAGACCTCGGTCGCGGGCAGCGACTCGATGCTCAAGGAGGAGGTCGGCCCCGACGACATCGCCGAGGTCGTCCAGGCCTGGACCGGCATCCCCGCCGGGCGGCTGCTCGAGGGCGAGACCCAGAAGCTGCTGCGGATGGAGGACGAGCTCGGCCGGCGCGTCGTCGGCCAGCCCGACGCCGTCCGTGCGGTCTCCGACGCAGTCCGCCGGGCGCGCTCCGGGGTGGCCGACCCGAACCGGCCCACGGGTTCCTTCCTGTTCCTGGGCCCGACCGGCGTCGGCAAGACCGAGCTGGCCAAGGCGCTGGCGGAGTTCCTGTTCGACGACGAGCGGGCGATGGTCCGCATCGACATGAGCGAGTACTCCGAGAAGCACTCGGTGGCCCGGCTGGTCGGCGCCCCGCCCGGCTACGTCGGCTACGAGTCCGGCGGCCAGCTCACCGAGGCGGTGCGGCGGCGGCCCTACACCGTCGTGCTGTTCGACGAGGTCGAGAAGGCCCACCAGGACGTCTTCGACGTCCTGCTGCAGGTGCTGGACGACGGCCGGCTCACCGACGGCCAGGGCCGGACGGTGGACTTCCGGAACACCATCCTGATCCTGACGTCGAACCTCGGCTCGCACCTGATCGCCGACCAGTCGATCCCGGAGGAGCGTCGCCGCCAGGCGGTCATGGACGTGGTCCGGCAGCACTTCAAGCCGGAGTTCCTCAACCGGCTGGACGACGTCGTGGTGTTCCACGCGCTCGGCAGCGAAGAGCTGGCCGGCATCGTCGACATCCAGGTCGGCGTCCTCGCCCGCCGGCTGGCCGCCCGCCGGCTCGCGCTGCAGGTCACCGACGCCGCCCGCGAGTGGCTGGCGCTCAACGGGTTCGACCCGGTCTACGGCGCCCGCCCGCTGCGCCGGCTGGTGCAGTCGGCGATCGGCGACCAGCTGGCCAGGGCCCTGCTGTCCGGTGAGGTCCGGGACGGTGACGAGGTCGTCGTCGACGCCCCCGAGGACCTGGCCGAGGAGGGCCTGACGGTCCGCCGCGGCTGAGGGAGGACCCCCCTGCCCCCACCTCCCGCTGTCCCCCGCGAGCGGGAGGTGCTCCCAGCTCGGGGCGGGTCCCTGCAGGAGGGCCGTTCCAGTGCGTCACCGGGCCCGCCGTCCCAGCCGGGACGGCGGGCCCGGTGCCGTCTCCATCGATCAGGTCTCGATCGCCGTCCGGCCCTGGCCGGTGTGGGCGGGGTGGGTGATCATCGCGGCAGGGACTCGACGGCGAGCAGGGAGTGCGCGATGACGTCAGGGCAGGGCGGTCAGGACCCCCAGCAGGGGTGGCAGCCGCCGCAGGACCAGCCGGGCTGGCAGGCGCCGCCCCAGCAGGGCTGGCAGAACCCGCCGCCGCAGCAGCAGGGGTGGCAGAACCCGCCGCCCCAGCAGGGCTGGCAGGACCCCCAGCAGGGCTGGCAGGGGCAGCCGCCGTACGGCTACGCCGCCGCCCCGTCGGCGCCCGGTTCCCACTTCTCACCGGAGGCGCCGGAGCGGCCGACGACGGTGCGGGTCGGCGTCGGGGCCTTCATGGCCACGCTCATCCTGGGCCTCATCGGCTCGCTGGTGCAGTTCTCCGGCCTCGAGGACCTCGTCGCCCAGGAGGTGGCCAGGGCGAGCGACCCGGTGATCACCGAGGACGTCATCCGGGCCGGCCTGGTCATCGGCGTCGTGATCGGGCTGCTGCTGGTCGCCCTCGAGGCCCTGTTCATCTGGTTCGCCTGGAAGGGCCGCAACTGGGCGCGGATCGTGCTCATCGTGCTGGGCGGGCTCGGCGCCGTCTTCGGCCTGGCCGGCCTGGGCGCGGCCACGGCCAGCACCGGCTTCCTCGACTCGCTGTCGGTCATCTCGTTGCTGCTGACGATCGTCGGCGTCGTCGCGTTGGCGCTGCGGCCGTCCAGCGAGTGGTACCGGGCGATGACCGCCCGCCGGCAGGCCGGACTGCGCTGACCGCTCGTTACGGAGTTGTGATCGGGAGGATGAACCCATAGGGCGGCTGGTCACGAAGACCAGTCGTGACCACCACCGAGCAGCCGCCGGCGACCGGGCAGGGCGGCGGGCGCCGTCCGCTCGCCGCCGGCGCCGGGCTGCTCTCCGCCGGGGTCGCGCTGGGCGCAGCCGAGCTCGTCGCCGGCCTGATCGGCCCGCAGTCCTCGCCGGTCGTCGCCGTCGGCGACACGGTCATCACCCTGGTCCCCGAGCCGGTCAAGGCCTTCGCGATCGCGACCTTCGGTGAGAACGACAAGACCGCCCTCGTCGTCGGCACGCTGGTCGTTCTGGCCCTCTACGCCGCGGTCCTGGGCGTCCTGGCGCTGCGCCACCGGACGGTCGGGGTGGCCGGCGTCGCGCTGTTCGGCGTGGTCGGCGCGGCCGCGGCCGTCACCGGTCCCGCCGGCGGCCCGCTCGACGCGCTGCCCGCGCTGGCCGGCGCGCTGGCGGGGGTCGCCGCGCTGCTGGCGCTCCTGGCCCCGCTCACCGTGCCGACGGCGGGTGCCGCGCACCCCCGTCCCGGCGACCGGACGCCGCCGGCCGAGCGTCTGCGGACGTCCCTCGGCGCCGGTGACCGCAAGGGCGCCGGGCTCGACCGCCGCCGCTTCTTCCTCATCGGCGCTGCCGCCGCGGGCGCCGCCGTCGTCACCGGGGGCGCCGGCCGCCTGCTGCTGCGCCGGTTCCACGTCGGCGAGGCGCGGGCCGACCTCGTCCTCCCGGCCCCGGCCTCCCCGGCGGCGGCCCTGCCGGCCGGCGCCGACCTCGCCGAGCGGATCGTCGGCCTGACCCCGCTGTTCACGCCCAACCGCGAGTTCTACCGGGTGGACACCGCGATCACGGTGCCGCAGATCAGTCCGGCGGACCACCGGCTGTCACTGACCGGGATGTTCGACACCCCGCGCAGCTACACGCTCGACGACCTGCTCGGCCGCTCCGACGTCATCGAGCGCGACATCACCCTGACCTGCGTCTCCAACACGGTCGGCGGCCGGCTGGCCGGCACCGCGCGCTGGCTCGGGATCCCGCTGGGGGCCTTGCTCCGCGAGAACGGCATCCGGCCCGGCTCCGACCAGCTGGTCTGCCGCTCGGCCGACGGGATGACCATCGGCGCCCCCACGCGCTCGGCGCTCGAGGTCGAGGACGCGATGATCGCGTTCGGGATGAACGGTGAGCCGCTCCCGGTGGAGCACGGCTTCCCGATGCGGATGGTCATCCCGGGCCTCTACGGCTACGTGTCGGCCTGCAAGTGGCTGAGGGGCATCGAGGCCTCCACCTACGACGCGTTCGACGCCTACTGGACCCAGCGCGACTGGGCCGCGCAGGCGCCGGTCAAGATCGCCTCCCGCATCGACACCCCGGCGCCGCTGCGCCGCTTCCCGGCCGGTCGCCGTGCGATCGCCGGAGTGGCCTGGGCGCAGACCCGCGGCATCGGCGCCGTCGAGGTCCGGGTCGACGACGGACCGTGGCTGCCGGCGCGGCTCTCCCCGCAGGTGGACGCCGACCTGTGGCGGCAGTGGGTGCTGCCCCACGACTTCGCCCCCGGCTCGTACCAGCTCACCGTCCGCGCGACCAGCGCCGAGGGCGAGGTGCAGACCGCGGAGCGCGCCGAGCCGTTCCCCGATGGGTCGAGCGGACTGCACTCCATCCGGGTCAACGCGACCTGAGCCACCCCACAGCTCGTCTCGGCCGCCGGCCGCAGGCGTGGTCCGCGACCCCCCGGGTCGCGGGCCGGACCCCGCACGACGACCAAGGAGATCCCCGTGAAGGGCACCCTCACCCGCACCGCCGTACTGGTCACCGCCGCCGGCACGGCCATCACGCTGAGCGCCTGTGGCGCCGAGGACACCGCCTCGGACGCCGCCGCCGACACCGGCTCCAGCAGCTCGTCCCCGGCCGCGCCGGAGACCAGCACGCCGATGGGCACCGACACGGCCACCGCCGAGCCGTTCGGCGAGGGCTGCACCGCGGTCCCGGCCGACGGTGAGGGCAGCTTTACCGGCATGACCGACGACCCGGTGGCCACCGCGGCCAGCAACAACCCGGTGCTGTCCACGCTGGTGCAGGCCGTTCTGCAGGCCAACCTGGTCGACGCCCTGAACACCGCGGAGGACGTCACCGTGATCGCCCCGGCCAACGCGGCGTTCGAGGCCGTTCCGCCGGACGCGCTGCAGGCGGTGCTGGCCGACAACACCCAGCTCACCGCCATCCTGACCCACCACGTCATCGAGGGTCGGCTGGCCCCCGACGAGCTGGCCGGCACGCACACGACCCTCAACGGCGACGAGGTGACCATCGAGGGCTCCGGTGCGGACTTCACCGTCGCCCAGACCGTGACCGGCACCCCGGCCTCGGTCATCTGCGGCAACGTCCAGACGGCGAACGCCACCGTCTACATCGCCGACCAGGTGCTCGCTCCGGCCATGTGATCGACCGCTGACGGCGGGCCGTCGTCCTCACGGACGGCGGCCTGCGGTCATGTGCCGGATTGCAGCCGCGCCGTTACGTGCTGTGGTGGCTCGCGCCGGGGATGATGGCGGGCGCCCCCGACGAAGGAGCCCCGCCCCCGTGACGCGCACCCCGATCCGCCGCGCCCTGCTCGCCGCCACCGCACTGGCGCTGCCGCTGGCCGGCTGCGGCTCCGACGGGCCGGCGGACGACGTCCCCGCGGCGAGCGGCGCGCCGGCGACGACGCCCGCGACGGAGGCCGCCCCGCCCGCGCCGACCGGACCCTTCGGCCCCGGCTGTGCCGGGCTCCCGCCCGAGGGGCCGGGCAGCCCGGCCGCCCTCGCCGCCGCCCCGGCCGCGACCGCGATGTCGACCATCCCGGGGCTGGCCAACACGATGGTCACCGTGCACGCGGCCACGCTCGCCGCGTCCCTCGACGCCACCCAGGACCTCACCGTGCTGGCCCCGGTCGACGAGGCCTTCGCTGCCGTTCCGCCCGCCACGCTCGACCCGCTGCTGGCCGACACCCCGCGGCTGACCGCGCTGGTCACCCACCACGTCATCGCCGGCCGGCTGGCCCCCGGCGAGCTGGCCGGCACGCACACCACGCTCGACGGCGGCCAGGTGACCATCGACGGCGCGGGCGAGGTCTTCACGGTCAGCGCCGACCAGACCCTGCTGGGTGCGGCCGACGCGACGGTCGTCTGCGGCAACCTGCCGACGCTCAACGCGACGGTCTACGTCGTCGACCAGGTGCTCACCCCACCCGACTGAGCGTGCTGGAACGGCCTCCCTCAGGAACCCGCCGTGGCCCCGTCCAGCGGCTCACCGCAGGCTTCGTCCCGGGTCCCACCCTGAGCCTGCGAAGGGTGGGGAGGACGAGGTCCTCCCACGGTGAGGAGGGCGGGGTCCTCCTAGGGTCGGCGGCATGGCACAGGACCCTCTCCCTCCGCACTCCTCGTCCCTCGGGGCAGGCCCCGGTGAGGGTGCCGCCCTGCCCGACCGCGACCGGCTGCTCGAGCTGGTCGTCGACCTCGCCGTCGTCCACGGGCGGGTGACGTTGTCCTCGGGGCAGGAGGCCGACTGGTACATCGACATGCGCCGGCTGACGCTGCACCACGAGGGCGCGCCGCTGGTGGGCCGGGTGATGCGTCAGCTCACCGGGGACCTGCGCTACGACGTCGTCGGCGGGCTCACCCTGGGCGCGGACCCGGTCGCGACCGCGATGCTGCACGCGGCGGCCGCGGGGGAGGGCTTCCTCGACGCGTGCGTCGTCCGCAAGGCCGGCAAGGCGCACGGCCTGCAGCGCCGGATCGAGGGGCCGGACGTCGCCGGTCGCGCCGTCCTCGTGGTCGAGGACGTCTCCACCACCGGCTCCAGCCCGCTGACCGCCGTCGAGGCGCTGCGCGAGGCGGGCGCCGAGCCGGTCGCCGTGGCGGTCGTCGTGGACCGGGGCGGGCGGGCCGCGGTGGAGGCGGCGGGTCTGGAGTACCGGGCCGCGTTCACCCTCGCCGACCTCGGCCTGGAGTAGCCCAGGTCCTCGTCCCGCTCGACCCCGGCACGGTGCAGCGGAGGCGTGACAGTCTGGCGTCATGAGCGCAGACCGCCTGCTCGTCGTCGGGGGCGACGCCGCCGGGATGTCCGCGGCCACCGCGGCCCGGCGACTGCGCCCGGCGGAGGACCTCGCGATCACCGTCCTCGAGCAGGGCCCGGACGTCGCGTTCTCCGCCTGTGGCATCCCCTACTGGGTGGGCGACCTCGTCGAGGACCGCGACCGGCTGATCGCCCGCACACCGCGGGAGTTCGCCGCCCAGGACGTCGAGGTCCGCACCGGCACCCGCGCCGAGGAACTCGACCTGGACGCCGGCACGGTGCGCACCAGCGGCGGCGAGACGCTCGGCTTCGACCGGCTGGTCGTGGCCACCGGCGGGCGGCCGCTGCGTCCCGACGTCCCCGGCCTGGACGCGCCCGGCGTCCACGGGGTGCACCGGCTGGCCGATGGCGCCGGCATCCGCGCCGCGGTCGCGGCCGGCGCCCGCCGGGCGGTGGTCCTCGGCGGCGGCTACATCGGCCTGGAGATGGCCGAGGTGCTGCAGGCCCGCGGGCTCGAGGTGACCATCGTGCTCGCCGACTCGCTGCCGATGTCCCTGCTCGACGCGGACATGGGGGAGCGGATCTGCAAGGCGCTCGGTGACATGGGCATCGACGTGCAGCCCGACCAGCCGGTGCGCGCGGTCGAGACGGGTGCCGACGGCGCGGCGCGCGCGGTCACCACCGACGTCGGCAGCTACGCCTGCGACCTCGTCGTCCTCGGGCTGGGCATGGGCCCGGAGGTGGAGCTGGCCCGCGCCGCCGGCCTGCGCATCGGCGAGACCGGCGCGATCGACGTCGACCGCACCCAGCGCAGCCGGTCGCACGGCTCCGTCTACGCCGCCGGGGACTGCAGCCAGACCTTCCACCGGCTGACCGGCGAGGCGGTGCACGTGGCGCTCGGCACGCACGCCAACAAGCAGGGCCGCGTGGCCGGCTCGGTGATCGGCGGCCGGGCGGCCCGCTTCGCCGGTGTCCTCGGCACGGCGGTGACCAAGGTGGGCGACCTGGAGATCGGGCGCACCGGGCTGTGCAGCGGCCAGGCCGAGGCCGCCGGCCACGACTTCCGCACCGAGACCATCGAGGGGACGACGCGGGCCGGCTACTACCCGGGCGCGGAGCCGATCACGGTGAAGCTGGTCAGCGACAGCGGATCCGGGCAACTGCTCGGGGGCCAGATCATCGGCGGGCCGGGTGCCGGCAAGCGGATCGACGTCCTGGCCACCGCGATCTGGGCCGGGCTGACCGCCGAGGAGTTCGCCGGCTCCGACCTCTCCTACGCGCCGCCGTTCTCACCGGTGTACGACCCCGTGGTCGTCGCGGCCCGGGTGGCCAGCCGGGTGGAGCTGGGGTGAGCGGGACCGAGGTCCGGGACGAGGACCGCTACGGCGAGGACCTCTCGGGCTCGGAGCACACCGGGGTCACCTTCAGCCGGGTCGACCTGTCCGAGACCACGGACGACGGCGCCGTGTTCACCGACTGCGTGTTCCGGGACTGCCGGTTCACCCTGAGCCGGCACGCCGACGCCGCGTTCGTGAACTGCACCTTCACCGGCTGCTCGTTCGCCCAGGCGGTGTTCACCGACTGCAAGCTGGTCGGCAGCAGCTTCGACCGCTGCAACGTCGACCTGATGACCGTCGAGGGCGGCGACTGGTCCTTCGTCGTCCTGCGGCGCGCGCACCTGTCGCGCGCGACGCTCACCGGCGCGCGGATGCGCGAGGCCGACCTCACGGAGGTGCGGGCGGCCGGGGCCGTCCTGCGGCACCTGGACCTCTCCGGCGCGCTGCTCACCGGGGCGGACCTCTCCGGCGCCGACCTGCGCGGCAGCGACCTGACCGCCCTCGACCCGCGGGAGGTCGAGCTGGCCGGCGCGCAGGTCGACGCGGCGCAGGCGGTGGTGCTGGTGACCGCACTGGGCCTGCAGGTCGGACCGGAGGCCACCGGGTAGCGGGTGTCGCCGCAGGGGAGCCGGGCGCGATACTGGCCGCCGGACCAGCGCCGCCACCGACGCAAGGAGTGCCCCGCATGCCCATCGCGACCCCCGAGGTCTACGCCGACATGATCAACCGGGCCAAGGAGGGCGGCTTCGCCTACCCGGCGATCAACTGCACCTCGTCGGAGACGGTGAACGCCGCGCTGCGCGGCTTCGCCGACGCCGGCAGCGACGGCATCATCCAGTTCTCCACCGGTGGTGCCGAGTTCGGCTCGGGCACCCGGGTCAAGGACATGGTCACCGGCGCCGTCGCGCTCGCTGAGTTCGCGCACGTCGTCGCCGAGAAGTACCCGGTCAACATCGCGCTGCACACCGACCACTGCCCCAAGGACAAGCTGGACGCCTACGTGCGCCCGCTGATCGCCCTGTCCAAGGACCGCGTCGACGCCGGCCAGGCGCCGCTGTTCCAGTCCCACATGTGGGACGGCTCGGCCATCGACCTGGACGAGAACCTGCACATCGCCGCGGAGCTCATCGAGAAGTGCGCCGCTGCGAAGATCGTGCTCGAGGTGGAGATCGGCGTCGTCGGCGGCGAGGAGGACGGCGTCTCGCACGACATCAACGACAAGCTCTACACCGCGCCGGGCGATTTCGTGGCCACCGCCAAGAGCCTCGGTCTGGGCGAGAAGGGCGTCTACCTGCTCGCCGCGACCTTCGGCAACGTGCACGGCGTGTACAAGCCCGGCAACGTCAAGCTGCGCCCGGAGATCCTCAAGGAGGGCCAGGACGTCGTCTCGGAGGAGTTCGGCCTCGGGGACGGCGCCAAGCCGTTCAACCTGGTCTTCCACGGCGGCTCGGGCTCGGCGCAGGAGGAGATCCGCGAGGCGCTCTCCTACGGCGTGGTGAAGATGAACGTCGACACCGACACCCAGTACGCCTTCACCCGGCCGATCGCCGGGCACATGTTCTCCAACTACGACGGCGTGCTGAAGGTCGACGGCGAGGTCGGCAACAAGAAGACCTACGACCCGCGCACCTACATGAAGCTCGCCGAGACCAACATGGCCGCCCGCGTCGTCGAGGCGTGCGAGGACCTGCTGTCGGCCGGCCAGTCGGTCGGCGCCTGACGTGACCGAGCTCGCGAGGGCACGCATGGACGGAGCGACCCGGGCCGCAGGTCCGGCGAGCGCCAGCGAGGCGGAGCTGTGACCCACTCGCACCACAACCTGCTCGGCGAGCCGCCGGCCACGCTGCTGCCCGGCAACCCGGAGGCCGACGCCGAGCTCGCCGCGGGCAACCCGCCGGCCGAGGTCGCCGCGCACCACCCGACGGTGAGCGCGGCGTGGGCGGCGCTGGCCGAGGCGGCGATCGACCGGTCCGAGCGGGTGCTCACCGACGTCATCGAGGCCTACGCCTACGCCCGCACCGGCTACCACCGGGGGCTGGACGCGCTGCGCCGCAACGGCTGGAAAGGCCACGGCCCGGTCCCGTGGTCGCACGAGCCCAACCGCGGGTTCCTGCGCTGCGTGACGGTGCTGGCCCGCGCGGCGGAGGCGATCGGCGAGACCGACGAGCAGGAGCGCTGCAGGCAGCTGCTGCGCGACTGCGATCCCACGCTGGCCGCCTGACGAGCCGGTGCGGGCGCTCCTCGCGCACTGCCGGTGCAGGAGAGCCGGCAGTGCGCGGGGAGCACCCGCGGAGTGCGCCCCTGGATCGTCGGGCCCGACCGGCACACTCGAGCCGTGGACCACTTCCCGGGCACCGTCACCCGCCGGCTGCGTCCCCTGCTGATCGCCGTCCACGAGGCGCTGTCGGCCGGCGTCGCGGTCAGCGCGGCGATCCACGCCCGCCACGGGTGGAACCCGACCGCTGACCGGCACCTGGACCACCAGCTGGTCCGCCGCGAGGCGATGGAGCGGCTCCGGCCGTGGGGTGCCGGTCCCGACGAGCTCTCCGATCCGCTGCAGGCCCGCCTGCTGGACCTCGACACCGGCACCGACAACCTGGGCCTGCCGATGAGCGGGCTGATCCTGCGCACCCCCACCGATGTGGTCCGGGTCTGGCGTTCCGACGACGGCGAGCTGCCCGCCGCGGCCACCGACGGCCTGCGCGCCTTCTACCGCCAGGACCCGAGCCGCCAGCTGCGGCTCCCCCTCGACCCCGAGGGGCCGCGCGCCGCGGCAGGACACCTGGCGCTGCTGTGGGCCGACTCCGGCGGCGTCCTCACCCGCTTCGACCTGGTCCGGCCGTGCGGGCACGTGGGCCGGCGGGTGCAGGTCGACTGGCACGTCGACCTGCGCGAGCGGCTGGGACCCCCCGCTGCCTGACATCACTCTGGGTGATGGGAGGACGGAGAACGGGCGGGAGCGACCCGTGATCGGTTACCGTCCGTCCCCAGCGTCCGGTCCGGACGCCCGTCCCGGAGGTGCCTCCATGGCCACGCTTCTCTGGATCCTCGCCGTCGTCCTCGTCGTCGCCGGCATCGTCGCGATCGTCCGCAGGCAGCTGCTGTGGGGGATCGTGCTGATCGTCGTGGGCCTGCTCGTGGGGCCCGGCGGGGTCAGCCTCTTCGCCTGAACGCGGCCCCGTCCAGAGGCGAAGCTGCGAGCAGCGAGCCTCTGGACGGGGCCCTCTCAGGGCTGCAGGCGCCAGCGCACCCGGTCGTCGGCGTACCACGTCCAGCGGGTGACCGGCCGCGGGTGGGGGACGCCGTCCCGGGTGATCCGGGCCGGGTCGCAGGCGATCTGCACGGCTCGTCCGCTGGTGCGCCGGCCAGGGCGCAACGGCAGCGTCAGAACGGTCACGTCGAGGGTGTCCACGGCCCGCCAGTCGGGCCGGACGTCGATGCGGGTGATCTGCCCGTCGGCGACCTTGACCGCGTCGTGGTGCGCCTGCGCGCCCAGCCGCCGCGCCAGCGGACGGCGCCGTTCGTCCCCGGCCGCCTCGACGCGGCCGTGGTGCAGCAGCACGCCGCCGTGGTCGTCGCGCACCAGGCCGAGCTCCCGCGCCGCCCCGGTGCCGATGCCGAGCGCGCGGGCCAGGGCCCCCGAGTCGCCGTCGCCGGCGGGCTCCCAGGAGACGGGGACCTCCGCCGTCCGCCCGGCCTTCCACAGCGCCGCCAGCACGCCGGCGAGCGCGGGCACCGGCCCCCTGACCAGCAGCGCGTCGGCCTCGGCGGCGGGTGCGACGGCCCCGCGGTCCGGCGCCTGACCCGGCGACAGACCGCGCAGGTCGAACTCGACGAGGGGCATGCCGATACCCTGCCACCTGCCAGCCGGTCGACCGCCGGTGACGAGTCCGAGGGGGACGACAGCGAGATGCCGGCAGTCGTGCTGATCGGCGCCCAGTGGGGCGACGAGGGCAAGGGCAAGGCCACCGACCTGCTCGGGGGGCGCGTGCCGTACGTCGTCCGCTACCAGGGTGGCAACAACGCCGGGCACACGGTGATCACACCGGACGGCGAGAAGTACGCGCTGCACCTCATCCCGTCGGGGATCCTCACGCCCGGGTGCACGCCGGTGATCGGCAACGGCGTGGTCATCGACCCCGAGGTGCTCATCGGCGAGCTCGCCGGCCTCGAGGAGCGCGGCGTGGACACCTCGCGGCTGGTCATCTCGGCCGACGCGCACCTGATCATGCCGCACCACCGGGCGCTGGACCGGGTCACCGAGCGCTTCCTGGGCAAGCGCAAGATCGGCACCACCGGCCGCGGGATCGGCCCCGCCTACGGCGACAAGGTCGCCCGCACCGGCATCCGGGTGCAGGACCTGCTCGACCTGTCGATCCTCCGGCAGAAGCTTGAGGGCACCCTGCAGGAGAAGAACCAGATCCTGGTCAAGGTCTACAACCGCAAGGCGATCGACGTCGACGAGGTCGTGGCGGAGTACGCCGGCTACGCCGAGGTGCTCAAGCACCGGATCGCCGACACCCGCCTGCTGCTGGGCAACGCGCTCGACGCCGGTGAGTGGGTGCTGCTGGAGGGCTCCCAGGGCACCCTCCTGGACGTCGACCACGGCACCTATCCGTTCGTGACGTCGTCCAACCCGACGGCGGGTGGAGCGGCCGCCGGGTCGGGCATAGGGCCCACCCGCATCGACCGGGTGGTCGGGATCCTGAAGGCGTACACGACGCGCGTCGGCTCCGGCCCGTTCCCGACCGAGCTGTTCGACGCCGACGGCGAGTACCTGCGCACGCAGGGCGGTGAGGTCGGCGTGACCACCGGCCGGGACCGCCGCTGCGGCTGGTTCGACGCCGTCGTCGCCCGCTACGCCAGCCGGGTCAACGGCATCACCGACTACTTCCTCACCAAGCTCGACGTGCTGTCCGGCCTGGAGACGGTGCCGATCTGCGTCGCCTACGACGTCGACGGCGTCCGGCACGACGAGATGCCGATGACGCAGACCGACTTCCACCACGCCACACCGGTGTACGAGGAGATGCCGGGCTGGTTCGAGGACATCCGGAACTGCCGCACCTTCGACGAGCTCCCGGCCACCGCGCAGGCCTACGTCCGGCGCCTGGAGGAGCTGTCCGGCGCGCGGATCAGCGTCATCGGCGTCGGCCCGGGCCGCGACGAGAACGTCGTCCTCCACGACCTGATCGGCTGATCGTGCCTGGCCATGATCAGGTCACCTGATCATGGAGCGTCCTCCCTCACCGTGTGACGTGAGGGAGGACGCGCTGCGATCAGGTCACCTGATCATCGCGACGCGGCTAGGCTGCGGCGGCGACCTGGAGCTCCTGCCTCGCTGCGACAGCGACGTCGGGGGCGTCGGTGATCAGTCCGTCGACGCCCAGGGCCAGCAGCAGCCGGGCCTCGGTCTGCATGTCGCCGGTCCCGCTCACCGCCTCGCCGCGGCGCAGGTGCTGCGGCAGGAACGCGTTCTCCGGGCGCAGCGTCCACGGGACGACGGCGAGCCCGGCGCGGTGGGCCTGGGCGATGAGGTCCGAGACGCCGGTCATCGCCTGGTCCGCGTCGCGCCGCAGGATCCGGTGCCGGCTCGGCGCGATCCCCTGCGCGTAGGTGCTGACCTCGCGCAGGCCCGCGGGCGTGACCAGGGAGTCGTCCTCGCCTGCGTCGTCCACCAGCTGCAGCATGGTCGGCCCGCGGTGCCCGAGGTCGGCCCGCAGCTCCCGCAGCGCGGCGGCGTCGAAGGACTGCACGACGACGGTGCCGTCCGGGCCGGCCGCGCCGAGGCGGCGCAGCTCGGCGGCGACGAGCTCGGTCATCGGGACGCCGGCCTCGTGGCCGAACCAGCTGGGCTTCTTCAGCTCGGCCAGCACGCGGACCTGCCGGTCGGCGGTGGAGCGGCGGCGGGCGATCGCCACGACCTCCGCCAGGGTGAGGATCCCGGCCCGGCCGTCGTAGGTGGTGTTCAGCGGGCGCAGCGCCGGCATCCGCTCGACGGCGCGCAGCGTGCGCAGCTCGGCGAGGGTGAAGTCCTCGCTGAACCAGCCGGTGCGCTCGCGGCCGTCGACGACGCGGGTGGTGCGCCGGTCGGCGAACTCGGGCCGGTCGGCGACGTCGGTGGAGTGGGAGAGCTCGTTCTCGTGCCGGACGACGAGCGCGCCGTCGCAGCTGACGACGATGTCGGGCTCGATGAGGTCGGCACCCAGGTCGATGGCCAGCTCGAAGCTGGCAGCGGTGTGCTCGGGGCGGTACGACGGTGCACCGCGGTGACCGACGATCACGGGACGGGCAGGGCGGGTCGCCGGGACTGTCGCCGGCGACGCGATCGCGCGCATGCCCTTTACAACACCTGAGCAAGGTGTCCATGACGCGAACGCGCGCCGACTGGTCACCCACAATTCGGAGGACACCGCGCTGACCTGCGCGCGACCATGCCGACGTGACCGATCTCTCACTCCTGGGGTGGTCGCCGGACCGGGACGCCGGGATCCCCGCCGGCTGCGTGCCCGGCCGCGTCGCCCGGGTGGACCGCGGCCGGCTGACCGTGCTCACCGCTGACGGCGAGGTCCGCGCCCACCCGGCGGCCGCGCTGCTCGAGGACCCCGGGCCCACGGTGGGCGACTGGGTGGCGCTGCGCGGCGAGCTGGCGGTGGCGGTGCTGCCCCGGCGGACCGCGTTCACCCGTGTCCTCGCCGGGCGGACGTCGGCCGAGCAGGTGGTCGCGGCCAACGTCGACCTGGTGCTCGTCGTCGACGCGCTCACCACGGCGCCGCGCCTGCGCCGGGTCGAGCGGTACCTGGCCGTCGCCTGGGGCAGCGGGGCGACGCCGGTCGTCGTCCTCACCAAGGCCGACCTGTGCGACGACGTCCCCGCCGCCCTGCTCGCCGTGCAGGAGGACGCCGTGGGCGTCGACGTCGTGGCCGTCAGCTCGGTGACGGGGGAGGGGCTGGCCGCCGTCCGGGCGCTGCTCGGTCCCGGGCGCACGGCGGCGATGGTCGGCCCGTCGGGCGTGGGCAAGTCCAGCCTGGCCAACGCGCTGGCGGGGACGGAGGTGGCTGCCACCCGCGGGGTGCGCGAGGCCGACGGCCGCGGCCGGCACACCACCACGGCGCGGGAGCTGCACCTGCTGCCCGGCGGCGGCCTGCTCGTCGACACCCCGGGCATGCGGGAGCTCGGGCTGGTCGACGACGCGGGCGTCGACACCGCCTACGCCGACGTCACCGAGCTCGCCGCCCGGTGCCGCTTCCGCGACTGCGCGCACCGCACCGAGCCCGGCTGCGCCGTGGCCGCGGCGATCGACGAGGGGCGCCTGGACCCGGCCCGCTACACCGCCTTGCGCAAGCTGCAGGCCGAGGCACACCGTCAGGCGATGCGCTCCGACGCCCGCGCCCGGGCCGCCGAGCACGCCCGCGTCCGCGCCCTGCACCGGTCGTACCGGTCGCAGCCGAACAGGGCGCGGTGAGGCCCGCTCGGTAGGGTCGCCGTCCGTGCGCGTGCTCGTGATCGGCTCCGGTGCCCGGGAGCACGCCCTGTGCGTCGCTCTGTCCTCCGACCCCGCGGTGACCGCGCTGGCCTGCGCGCCGGGCAACGCCGGCACCCGCGCGATCGCCGAACCGGCCGACGTCCACGCCGCCGACCCGGTCGCCGTCGCCGCGCTGGCCTCGTCCTGGCGGGCCGACCTGGTCGTCGTCGGCCCGGAGGTGCCGCTGGTCGCCGGTGCCGCCGACGCCGTCCGCGACGCCGGCATCGCCTGTTTCGGCCCGTCGGAGCAGGCCGCGCAGATCGAGGGCAGCAAGTCCTTCGCGAAGCACGTGATGGCCGCGGCCGGGGTGCCGACCGCCCGGTCCTGGCCGGTGGGCGGCGCGGCCGAGCTGGAGACCGCGCTGGACGAGGCTGGTCCGCCGTACGTGGTGAAGGACGACGGGCTCGCGGCCGGCAAGGGCGTCGTCGTCACGACCGACCGGGACGCCGCCGTCGCGCACGGGCACCGGGTGCTGGACGCCGGCGGGGCCGTGCTGGTCGAGGAGCACCTCGACGGGCCCGAGGTGTCGCTGTTCGCCGTCACC
Source organism: Geodermatophilus obscurus (assembly GCF_900143215.1). Taxonomy (GTDB): domain Bacteria; phylum Actinomycetota; class Actinomycetes; order Mycobacteriales; family Geodermatophilaceae; genus Geodermatophilus; species Geodermatophilus obscurus_A. Next base: position 50,808 of record NZ_FRDM01000024.1, read on the forward strand.
GACGGGACGACGGTGCTGCCGCTGCTGCCCGCGCAGGACGCCAAGCGCCGCGACGACGGTGACGGGGGGCCCAACACCGGCGGGATGGGCGCCTACGCGCCGCTGCCCTGGGCGCCGCCCGGGCTGGTCGACGACGTGCTGGTCACCGTGCTGCAGCCGACGGTCGACGAGATGGCCCGCCGCGGCGAGCCGTTCTCCGGGCTGCTCTACGCCGGCCTGGCGCTGACCTCGCGCGGGATCCGGGTGGTGGAGTTCAACGCCCGCTTCGGCGACCCGGAGACGCAGGTGGTGCTGCCGCTGCTGGAGACCCCGCTGGCCGGCCTGCTGCACGCCGCGGCCACCGGCACGCTGGCCGGCCACCCGCCGCTGCGCTGGCGCGACGGGGCCGCGGTCACCGTCGTCGTCGCGGCCCCCGGCTACCCCGAGCGGCCGCGCACCGGCGACCCGGTCACCGGCGCCGACGCCGAGGGGGTGCTGCACGCCGGCACCACCGTCGACGCGGAGGGGACGGTGCGCTCCTCCGGCGGGCGGGTGCTGGCCGTGACCGCCGTGGGGGAGGACCTGGCCGCAGCCCGGCGGCGGGCCTACGAGCGGGTGGCCGGGGTCCGGCTGGCCGGCGCCCACTGGCGCACCGACATCGCGCTGGCCGCGGTCGAGGGCCGCATCACCGCGTGCTGACCGCCGGCCGGGCGCGATCCCGGCGCGGCTCGGGTGGCCGCGGGCCGTCGTACCGCCGCGACAGGTAGGTGCCGGCCACGTTGGCGCAGGCCACCGTGGGGACGGCGATGAGCGCGCCGAAGATGCCGGCGACGAGCAGGCCCGCGGCGATCGCCAGGACGACGGCGAGCGGGTGCACCCGCACCGCCCGGCCCAGCAGCAGCGGCTGCAGGACGTGCCCCTCCAGCTGCATGACCGCGACCACGATGGCCAGCGCGATCAGCGCGGCGATCGGTCCCTGGGAGACCAGCGCGACGAGCACGGCCACGGTGCCGGCGAGGAACGACCCGATGATCGGGATGAACGCGCCCAGGAACACCAGTGCGGCCAGCGGGATGACCAGCGGGACGCCGAGCACCGCCAGCCCGATGCCGATGCCGACCGCGTCGACCATGGCCACGGCGGCCGTGGCGCGCACGTAGGAGATGAGGGTGCGCCACGAGCGGCGGGCGGCCTCGTCGACGAACGCACGGGAGCCCCGCGGGAACAGGCCGACCAGCCACAGCCAGATGGAGCGGCCGTCCTTGAGGAAGAAGAACAGGGTGAACAGCGCCAGCAGGATGCCGGTGGCGACCTCACCGACCGTCACGGCGGTCGTGAGCGCGCCGGAGGCCAGCACGTCCTCGTTGTCGACCAGCGTCTGCTGGAGCTGCTCGACGGCGGTCTCCAGCTGCGTCCGGGTGACGGGGAAGGTGCGCACGACCAGGTCGCGCACCTGCTCCACGCCCTGGCCGGCCTGCTCGGCGAGGTCGCCGAAGCCGGTGACGACCTGCTGGACGACCAGCGTGATGATCCCCGAGACGGTGCCGAGCCCGACCACGAGCATCGTGAGGGCGGCGAGGACCGGGGGCCAGCCGTGGCGGACCAGCGCCGCGGCGCCGGGCTGCAGCAGCGCGGCCAGCAGCAGCGCGACGATCACCGGGACGACGACCACGGCCACGTAGGCGGCCGCCCAGAGCAGCAGGTACAGCCCGGCGAGGACGACGATGAGCCGCCACGACCAGGCCGCGGCCACCCGCAGGCCGCGGGGCACCTCCTCCTCGGGAGCGCCGGGTCCCCGCGCGGCGCGGCGGCGGTCGGCCGCCCCCCGGCGCGGCTGTCCGCCGGCCGGCGGCCCGCTGACGCCGCCGGGTCCGAGCGGGCCGTCGAGGTCGGGCGCACCCGGCTCGGGACTGCCGAGGGGAGGCCGGCCCGCGTCGGCGTCGTCCGTGTCGTCGCGGAGCTGACCGTCGTGGAGCCGGCCGTCGTGGAGGTCGTCGTCCTCGTGCTCGTCGTCGTGCGGGTAGGACCGGTGCGGCCAGGCGTGCGGGTCGTGCTCGCGGGCGGCGCGGATCCGCTCGCGAGCACGTGTCGCGAGGTGGGTGGCTCGTCGCAGCATCGTTTCCTCCGGCGAGCAGTAGGGGCCGTCACCGACAGCATCCCGCCTGCGGGAGACTGGCGACGTGGTGCGACGAACCGATGAGGGCTGACACGTGATCGAGCGGTACACCCTGCCCGAGATGGGTCGGGTCTGGAGCGACCAGCACAAGTACGAGCTGTGGTGCCGGGTCGAGACCCTCGTCCTCGAAGCGCACGCCGCGGCCGGGCGGGTGCCCGCCGAGGTGGTGCCACCCGTGCGCGACGCGCCGCCGCCCACGCCCGAGCGGGTCGCGGAGATCGAGGAGACGACGCAGCACGACGTCATCGCCTTCCTCACCGCGTGGGCCGACAACACCGAGCCGCGGTCGGCCGCCGCCTACGTGCACCACGGCATGACGTCGTCGGACCTGCTGGACACCGCGCTCGCCGTGCAGCTGACCGAGGCCACCGACCTGCTGCTGGCCCGGCTCGACCGGCTGGTGGCGGTGCTGCGCGACCACGGGCTGGCGCACCGCGACACGATCAGGGTCGGCCGCACACACGGCGTGCACGCCGAGCCCGACGTGTGGGGCCACCGGGTCGCCGACATCGCCTTCGCCGCCGCCCGCTCGCGGGACCGGCTGCGGGCCGCGCGCGAGCGGGTCGGCGTCGTCGCCATCTCCGGCGCCGTGGGCACGTACTCGCTGATCGACCCGTCGGTCGAGGTCGCCGTCGCCGAGGCGCTGGACCTGCGGCCCGCCGACGCCTCCACCCAGGTGGTGCTGCGCGACTCGGTCAGCGAGTGGGTCGCCGCCCTGGCGATCATCGCGACCGTCTGCGAGACGGTGGCCCTGGAGGTGCGGCACGGTCAGCGCACCGAGGTGCGGGAGCTCTCGGAGGCGTTCGGCTCGGGCCAGAAGGGCTCGAGCGCGATGCCGCACAAGAAGAACCCGATCCGCTCCGAGCGCATCGCCGGGCTGGCCCGGGTCGTCCGCGCCGCCGTCGTCCCGGTGATGGAGGGCATCCCGCTCTGGCACGAGCGCGACATCTCGCACTCCTCGACCGAGCGGGTGTTCCTGCCCGACGCCGCGATCACCACCGACTACCTGCTGCACCTGACCACCGGGCTGGTGGAGAGCCTGGTGGTCGACGCCGACCGGATGCGGGCCAACCTGGAGTCGACCGGCGGGCTGATCTACACCTCGTCGGTGCTGCTGGAGCTGGTCGAGGGCGGGGCCTCGCGGGAGGGCGCCTATGCCCTCGTCCAGACCGCGGCGATGGAGACGTGGAACAGCGGGACGCCGTTCCGCGAGACGCTGCGCAAGCGCGCCGCCGATGCGGGCGTGGCGCTGGACGAGGCGCGGCTGGACGAGATCTGCCGGCCCGAGCGCTACGTGACCAACCTCGGTCCGCTGTTCGACCGGCTGGCCGCGCTGTCGTGAGCGGCTCCGTCGTCGTGCCGGCTCCGCCGGGCGGGAGCGGACCGGTGACGTCGTGAGCCTCACCCTCCCGCTCGTCGCCCGGGGCAAGGTCCGCGAGGTCTACGACGCCGGCGACGACCGGCTGCTGCTCGTCGCCTCCGACCGGATCTCGGCCTACGACCACGTGCTGCCCACGCCGATCCCCGACAAGGGGCGGGTGCTCACCCAGCTGTCGGTGTGGTGGTTCGACCAGCTCGCGCCGGTGCTGTCGTCGTTCGGGGCCTCGCACCACCTCGTCTCGGCGTCCGACGTGCCGGCGGAGGTCGCCGGGCGGGCGATGCTCGTGCGCCGCCTGGAGATGCTGCCGGTCGAGTGCGTGGCCCGCGGCTACCTCTCCGGCTCCGGCACGGTCGAATACCAGCGCACCGGCTCCATCCGCGACGTCCCGCTGCCGGCCGGCCTGGTCGAGGGTTCGCGGCTGCCCGAGCCGGTGTTCACGCCGTCCACCAAGGCCGAGCAGGGCGAGCACGACGAGGCGATCGACTTCGCGGCGGTGGTCGCCGCGGTCGGGTCCGAGCGGGCCGAGCAGCTGCGCGAGCTCACGCTGGCGCTGTACCGGCGCGGCGCGGAGGTCGCCCTGGACGCCGGGATCGTGCTGGCCGACACCAAGGTGGAGTTCGGGCTCGCGGACTCCGCGCTGGTCCTCGGCGATGAGCTGCTCACGCCGGACTCCTCGCGCTTCTGGCCGGCCACGCTGTGGTCGCCCGGCGGCGTCCAGCCCTCGTACGACAAGCAGTACGTCCGCGACTGGCTGACGTCGTCCGGGTGGGACCGCGTCTCCCCGCCGCCGGAGCTGCCCGCCGACGTGGTGGCGGCGACCCGTGAGCGCTACGTGACCGCCTACGAGCGCCTGACCGGCACTCCCTTCCGCTGACGTGGCAGCGACGCGCTCCGGCATCTCGTACCGGACCGGCGGCTCCGGGGACTCCCTGCTGGTGCTGCTGCACGGCCTCGGCGCCACGGGCGCGGTGTGGGACCGACTGCTCCCGCTGGTCGAGCGCTCCTGGCCCGGGTCGTGGGCGGGTGCCGGACCTGCGCGGTCACGGCCGGTCGACCGCGGAGCCGCCGTACGGGTACGCGGTGCACGCGGCCGACGTGGCCTCGCTGGTGGCCGAGTCCGGAGCGGCGCGGGTCACCGTGCTCGGGCACTCGTTCGGCGGCGTGGTCGGCGCGGTGCTCGCCGGCGGCTGGTTTGGCGTGGAGGTGGAGCGGGTCGTCGCCGTGGGGGTCAAGATCGACTGGACGGCGGACGAGAAGGCCCGGGCCCGGTCGATGGCCACCCGACCGCCGCAGGTGTTCCCGACCGCCGCGGAGGCCGCCGACCGCCACCTGAGGCTGGCCGGGCTGACCGGGCTCGTGGACCCGTCCTCCGAGGTGGCCGCCGCAGGCGTCCGCGAGGTGGACGGCGGGTTCACGGCAGCGCTCGACCCGCTGGCGTTCGGGCTGGGAGGCCCCCGACGCCGTCTGGTCCCTGCTGTCCACCACCTGACCTCCCGCGAGATCTGCACACCGGTCGCCATCAGCGCCGTGAAGGGCGCCACTGTGCAGATCTCGCGGCAGGCTGTGGACAGCGTGAGCGAGGCAGCCCGGGTGTCGGACAGGGTGCCGCGGTGCCCGCTCGCCGTACCCGCTCCCACCTGACCGGCCCAGCGACTCGAGCGACCGCACGGGCGGCAGGCGTCACGGGCTCCCAGCTGCGTCACCGTGACGTGGTCCGCCTGTCCCGCGACACCTACCTGCCACGTGCTGTGGCCGGTGTCCTCAGCGCCAGGGTCGAGGCCGTCCTGCTCACCGCGCCGGATCGAGCGGTGATCAGCCACGCTACGGCTGCCGGCCTGTGGGATGTGGCGATCCCGCTGCAACGAGAGGATCCGCGGGTCCACCTGACCGTCGCCACGGGGTCGGCCGTCCGCGGGCGCCGCGACCGGGTCGTCCACCGCACGCCGCTGCACGAGAGCGACGTGACCACCCGGGACGGTGTTCCGGTCACCACGCCGGAGCGGACGTGGCGTGACCTGGCCACGGTGCTGGAACCGGCTGCGCTCCTCGCCGTCACCGATCAACTGCTGGCCCGCTGGTGTGGCCGTCCGGACCTCGGGACGCAGCTGACCCGCCGGCCGGCCGGCCGCGGCTCGGCGCGAGCTCGTGCGGTCCTGCCCGTGGCGGACCCGCGTGCCGAGTCTCCGATGGAGTCCGTGCTGCGCTGGCTCCTCCACGAGGCCGGCCTGCCCGCGCCGGAGTTGCAGTACGTCATCCGGGACGACGCAGGTGAGTTCCTCGGCCGAGCCGATCTCGCCTGGCCGGGTCAGAAGGTGCTCGTCGAGTTCGACGGCGACGTCCACCGCGAGCGCGACGTGTTCGTCAACGACCTGCGCCGGCAGAACCGCCTCGTTGCGGCGGGGTGGACGGTGCTGCGGTTCACGTCCGCCGACGTCCTGGGGCGGGCGCACGAAGTGGTCGTCCAGATCCGCCGCGCCGTCGGTTGGTGAGATCTGCGCAGTGGTTGTCATCAGAGCCGGGAAGGGCACCACTGTGCAGATCTCGCGGGAACGGAGGAGCGGAGGGAGCGGAGGAGCGGGGCCAGGGTCACCAGCGCTCCGGCCGGTGGTCCGCGTCACCCCGGTACCCTCGTCGGCGTGCCTCGGGTGGTCGTCGACGTCGTGCTGAAGCCGGAGATCTCCGACCCCCAGGGGCAGGCGGTGCTGGGGGCGCTGGGCCGCCTCGGCCACGACGGCGTCCGCAGCGTGCGCCAGGGCAAGCACTTCGTCCTCGAGGTCGACGGCACCCCCGACCGGGCCGAGTTGCAGCAGATCGCCGAGACGCTGCTGGCCAACCCGGTCATCGAGGACGTCGAGCTCCGCCTCCCGACCGACTGAGGAGACCCCCGTGCGCATCGGTGTCATCACCTTCCCGGGCTCCCTGGACGACGTCGACGCCGTCCGCGCGGTGCGGCTGGCCGGTGCCGAGCCCGTCGCCCTCTGGCACGCGTCGCACGACCTCGAGGACGTCGACGCCGTCGTCCTCCCCGGTGGCTTCTCCTACGGCGACTACCTGCGGGCCGGCGCCATCGCCGCCCGCGCGCCGCTGGTGCAGGACGTCGTCGACCGGGCGCGCAGCGGCATGCCGGTGCTCGGGATCTGCAACGGCTTCCAGGTGCTCTGCGAGGCCGGCCTGCTGCCCGGCGCGCTCACCCGCAACGGCCACCTGCACTTCCGCAACCGCGACCAGGCGCTGCGCATCCAGCGCGCCGACACCGCGTGGACGCAGGACTACGAGGCCGGCCAGCGGATCGTCGTCCCGGTCAAGAACGGCGAGGGCCGCTACGTGGCCGCGCCGGCCGACCTCGACCGCATCGAGGGCGAGGGCCGGGTCGCCGTCCGCTACCTGGAGGGCAACCCGAACGGCTCGATGCGGGACATCGCCGGCGTCACCAGCGAGAACGGCCGGGTCGTCGGGCTGATGCCGCACCCCGAGCACGCCGTCGAGGACCTCACGGGCCCGAGCACGGACGGGCTCGGGTTCTTCACCAGCGTCCTGAAGGCGGTCGTCAGCGCATGACGCAGGGACTCAGCGACCTCGACACCGGCCCCGGCCGGCTGCAGAACCGGCTCGACACCGTCGAGCTGGCGGCGAGCACCCCCGATGACGAGCAGCCGTACGCCGAGCTGGGCCTGAAATCCGACGAGTACGCCCGCATCCGCGACATCCTCGGCCGCCGGCCGACCACCGCCGAGCTGGCCATGTACTCGGTCATGTGGAGCGAGCACTGCTCCTACAAGTCCAGCAAGGTGCACCTGCGCCGCTTCGGCGACCTGCCCCGCAGCGCGGCGCTGCTGGTCGGCATCGGCGAGAACGCCGGCGTCGTCGACGTGGGCGACGGCTACGCGGTCACCTTCAAGGTCGAGTCGCACAACCACCCCAGCTACGTCGAGCCCTACCAGGGCGCGGCCACCGGGGTCGGCGGCATCGTGCGGGACATCCTCACCATGGGCGCCCGCCCGGTCGCCGTCATGGACAGCCTGCGCTTCGGCCGGGCCGACGCCCCCGACACCGCCCGCGTGCTGCCCGGCGTCGTCGCCGGCGTCGGCGGCTACGGCAACTGCCTGGGCCTGCCCAACATCGGCGGCGAGCTGCTCTTCGACGCCTGCTACGCGGGCAACCCGCTGGTCAACGCGCTGTGCGTCGGCGTGATGAAGCACGAGGACGTCCGGCTGGCCAAGGCCGAGGGTGTCGGCAACAGGGTGATCCTGTTCGGCGCTCGCACCGGCGGCGACGGCATCGGCGGTGTCTCGGTGCTGGCGAGCGAGACCTTCGAGGCCGAGGGCCCGGCCAAGCGGCCCAGCGTGCAGGTCGGCGACCCGTTCACCGAGAAGCTGCTCATCGAGGCCTGCCTGGAGATCTTCGCCGCCGACCTCGTCACCGGCATCCAGGACCTCGGCGGCGCCGGCCTGTCCTGCGCGACCAGCGAGCTGGCCAGCGCCGGCACCGGCGGCATGCACATCGACCTGGACACCGTCCCGCTGCGCGACTCCACGCTCACCCCGGCCGAGATCCTGATGAGCGAGTCGCAGGAGCGCATGTGCGCCATCGTCGAGCCCGACAAGGTCGACGCCTTCCTCGCCGTGTGCCGCAGGTGGGACGTGCTGGCCACCGTCATCGGGGAGGTGACCGACGGCGACCGGCTCACCGTCGACTGGCACGGCGAGCGCATCGTCGACGTCCCGCCGCGCACGGTCGCCCACGAGGGCCCGGTCTACGACCGGCCGATGCGGCGCCCGGCCGACCTCGACGACCTGCAGGCCGACGACCCGGCCGCGCTGCCCCGCCCGACGACGCCGGAGGAGCTGGCCGCGCACTGGCTGGCCGTCCTCAGCAGCCCGGACGGCGCGGACAAGACCTGGGTCACCGAGCAGTACGACCGCTACGTCCGCGGCAACACCGTGGCAGCAGGGCCCGACGACGCCGGCGTCGTGCGCATCGACGAGGAGACCTCCCGCGGCATCGCGCTGTCCCTCGACGGCAACGGCCGCTACGCCCGCCTGGACCCCTACACCGGCACGCAGCTCAACCTCGCCGAGGCGTACCGCAACGTGGCGGTGAGCGGCGCCCGGCCGCTGGCGGTCACCAACTGCCTCAACTTCGGCTCCCCGGAGGAGCCCGAGGTCATGTGGCAGTTCGCCGAGGCCGTCCGCGGCCTGGCCGACGCCTGCCGCGACCTCGGCCTGCCGGTCACCGGCGGCAACGTCAGCCTCTACAACCAGACCGGCGACGTCGCGATCAACCCGACGCCGGTCATCGGCGTGCTGGGCGTGCACGAGGACGTCCGGACCCGGGTGTCCACCGGCTGGCGGACGGCGGGGGAGACGGTGCTGCTGCTCGGCGTCACCCGGCCGGAGTTCGGCGGCTCCGCGTGGGCCTCGGTCGTGCACGGCCACCTCGGCGGCCGCCCGCCGGCGGTCGACCTCGAGGCCGAGCGGTCGCTGGGTCAGGTGCTGGCCGCGCTGGGACGCGAGGGCCTGGTCACCTCGGCGCACGACCTGGCCGACGGCGGCCTGGCGCAGGCGCTGGCCGAGTCGGCGCTGCGCCACGGCGTCGGCGCCCGGCTGCGCCTGGACGGCGACCCGTTCACCGCCCTGTTCAGCGAGTCGACCGCACGCGCCGTGGTCACCACGACCGACCCGGAGGCGGTGCGGGCCACCGCCGAGTGGGCCGGCGTGCTGGTCACCGAGCTGGGGACGACGGGCGGCGGCGGTCCGGACGCAGTGCTGGCCGTCGAGGGCGTGGCGGAGCTGCCGCTGGCCGGGCTGCGGGCCGCCTGGGGCGCGACGCTGCCGGCCCTGTTCGGCACCCCGGAGGCGACCGTGGGCAGCGTTCCGGCGGGGACCGTCCCGACCAGCTGATGCCGGTCCAGCCGATCCCGGCCGGGGAGCTGCGCTCCGCCGTCGACCCGGTGCGGGCCTGGCTGGCAGGGGAGGCCGAGCAGCCCCCGCGGGCGGTGCTCGGCGCCGCGGTGAAGACGACGGCGCGCTGGCTGGCCCAGCAGGTGCCCGGCCGGTCGGTCGAGCTGCGGGTGCCACCGCACGTCGCCGTCCAGCTGGTGCCCGGGCCGCGGCACACCCGCGGGACGCCGCCCAACGTCGTGGAGACCGACGCCGCCACGTGGCTGCGGCTGGCGACCGGGGAGCTCCGCTGGGACGACGCGGTGGCGGAGGGCCGGGTCAGCGCCAGCGGCAACCGCGCCGATCTGTCCGCTCACCTGCCGTTGTCCCCGCTGAGATGACCACGGTCGGAACAGCACCGCGCCCCGGCCGCTACGAGAGCGACCGGGGCGCGGTGTGCTGGTGGGCTCAGCCCCCGAACAGGGCGCTGGCGGCCTTGACGGTGTTGTAGAGCCCGTAGGCGAGCGGGACGCCCACCAGGGTCCAGGCGAAGGCGATCAGGCCCACCGGGGTGTGCGTGGACTGCCGGTCATCGGTGACGGGGTGGCTCATCGGGCGGCGCTCCGTTCCGGGTTGGCGCGGGCGGTGGCGGGGGTGGTGGCCGTGGACTCGTGCCACTTGGCGGCCACCGGCTTGATCAGCAGGTTGGCGATGAAGCCGATCGCCAGCAGGCCGACCATGATGAACAGCGCCGGGCGGTAGTTCGCCGCGACCAGCTGGCCGGGGGTGCCCTGGGTGTCCAGGACGCCGTTGATGATCAGCGGCCCGGCCACACCGGCGGCCGACCACGCGGTCAGCAGCCGGCCGTGGATGGCTCCCACCTGGTAGGTGCCGAACAGGTCGCGCAGATAGGCCGGTACGGTCGAGAAGCCGCCGCCGTAGAAGCTGATGATGATGGCGGCGGTCAGCACGAAGATCCAGGTCGCCGTGCTGCCGAGGGTGGCCAGGATGACGTACAGGACCATGCCGACGCCCAGGTAGACCATGTAGATCGGCTTGCGCCCGATGAAGTCCGAGGTCGAGGACCACACGAACCGGCCGCCCATGTTGAACAGCGAGAGCAGGCCGACGAAGCCGGCGGCGGTGGCGGCGGCGACCGTGGAGGTCTCCCCGTTGCGGAAGAAGTCCTGGATCATCGGCGCGGCTTGCTCGAGGATGCCGATGCCCGCGGTGACGTTGCAGAAGAGCACCGTCCACAGCAGCCAGAACTGCGGCGTCTTGATGGCGTTGTTCGCCGAGACGTTCTCGGTGGTGACCAGGGCCTTCTTCTTGACCGAGGACGGGTCGAAGCCGGTGGGCCTCCAGCCGTCGGCCGGCACCCGGACGATGAAGGCGCCGAACATCATGAAGACCAGGTAGACCGCGGCCAGCGTGAAGAACAGCGCCGCGACGGCCTCGCCGTTGGGCACGGTGCCCGCGGTGCCGTCGTAGGCCGGGTCGTAGTAGTTCATCAGCTGGCGCGACAGCGGCGAGGCGATGAGCGCACCGCCACCGAAGCCCATGATCGCCATGCCGGTCGCCAGGCCGGGGCGGTCCGGGAACCACTTGATCAGCGTGGAGACCGGCGAGATGTAGCCGATGCCCAGGCCGATGCCGCCGAGGACGCCATAGCCGAGGTAGAGCAGCCACAGCTGGCCGGTCTCGATGCCGACGCCGCCGACCAGGAAGCCGGCGACCCAGAAGACGGCGGAGGTGAACATCGCCGCCCGGGGACCGTTGCGGTCCACCCAGGTGCCGAACAGGGCGGCGGAGACGCCGAGCATGACGATCGCGATCGAGAAGATGATCCCGATCGCGGTCAGGCTCGTGTCGAAGTGCTCGACGAGCGCGGTCTTGTAGACACTCGTCGCGTACGCCTGGCCGATGCACAGGTGCACGGCGAGCGCTGCCGGCGGGATCAACCAGCGGTTGAAGCCGGGGCGGGCCACGATGCGATCTCGGGCCAGGAAACTCGGTACTGCCACGGGACGGACCTCCGGAGGACATCGGTCGGGGGATCCCCCGCCGGAAAGGGTCCGTGCCAGACGTCACGGACCCGCGGGAACGCTACGTCGCCCCTGCACGTGCCGCGAACCGGACGGTCGAGTCATGACTGTTCGCAACCCGATCGTTGTCAACCGGGTGCCTGGACGGCGCGTGCGGGACGCCGGGTCGCGGTCGCACCTGCCGGAATAGGCTCTGACCATGGCCTACGAGGTGAAGGGCGTCGTCGCCCGCAGCAAGGGTGCCCCGGTGACCGTCGAGACGATCGTCGTCCCCGACCCCGGTCCCGGGGAGGCGGTGGTCGACATCCAGGCGTGCGGGGTGTGCCACACCGATCTGCACTACCGCGAGGGTGGCATCACCGACGAGTACCCGTTCCTGCTCGGCCACGAGGCCGCCGGCACCGTCACCGCGGTCGGCGAGGGGGTCAGCAACGTCGCGGTGGGGGACTTCGTGGTCCTCAACTGGCGGGCGGTCTGCGGGCAGTGCCGCGCCTGCCTCAGGGGCGAGCTGCAGTACTGCTTCAACACCCACAACGCCGCGCAGAAGATGACGCTCACCGACGGCACCGAGCTGACCCCGGCGCTGGGCATCGGCGCGTTCGCCGAGAAGACGCTGGTGCACTCCGGGCAGTGCACTCCGGTCGACCCCCAGACGCCGGCCACCGCCGCCGGGCTGCTCGGCTGCGGCGTGATGGCCGGCGT
>NZ_FRDM01000091.1 GCF_900143215.1 Geodermatophilus obscurus
CTGCCGTCAGCGCCTGCCGGCGAGGCTCTGCCGTCAGCGCCTGTCGGCGAGGAACTGCAGCCGCTCTCGGGTCGCGGCCACCTCGGCGGCGTCGACGTCGGCGATCAGCACCGTCTCCACGCCCGCGGCGGTCGCCAGCAGCTCGCCCATCGGGCTGACGATGCGGCTGTCGCCGGTGTGCTCGGTGCCGTCGCCCGCGGTGCCGACTCGGTTGCAGCCGACGACGTAGGCCTGGTTCTCGATCGCCCGGGCCTGCAGCAGCGTCTGCCAGTGCAGCCGGCGGGCGGCCGGCCAGTTCGCCGTCACGAGGTAGACGTCGGTGTCCAGGGCGGCGGACCAGAAGACGTCGGCGAAGCGCAGGTCGTAGCAGATGAACGGCGTCACCCGCAGGCCGCCGACCTCCACGGTCACCGGCTTCTCCCCGGCCCGGAAGCGCTCGTGCTCGCCGCCGTGGGTGAACGGGTGCAGCTTGCGGTAGCGGTGCACCGTGCCGTCGGGGCCGGCGAGGACGAAGGAGTTGTAGGGCAGCTCACCATCCGGCGCCACCTCCGGGCAGCTGCCGGCAACCCAGACGCCGTGCTCGGCGGCCCGCTCCTGCAGGAACTGCGCCGACGGGCCGTCCTCGGGCTCCCCGATCCCCGGCGTCATCGAGAAGCCGGTCGAGAACGTCTCGCTGAGCAGGACGAACTCCGCCCCGGCGCCGGCCGCGCGGGCGACCAGCGGCGCCAGGCGCGCGAAGTTGGCCGTCCGGTCCTCCCAGACGATGTCGTGCTGGACCACCGCGAACCTCATCAGCCCATCCTCCCCAGTCGCTCGACCGCCTCGGCCAGTACGGCGTCGCTCTTGCAGAACGCGAAGCGCACCAGGTGGCGGCCCAGGTGTGCGTGCTCCGACGAGTAGAAGACCACGGTCGGGACGGCCACCACCCCCGCGCGGTCGGGCAGCGCCCGGCAGAACGCCAGGCCGTCCCCGTCCGGCTGCACCGGCCGGACGTCGACCATGGCGAAGTAGGTGGCCTCCGGGCACACCACCGGCAGGCCCGCCGCGGTCAGCCCCTCGACCAGCACGTCGCGGCGGCGTTCCAGGTCGCGCGCGATGCCGGCGAAGTACTCGTCGGGCAGCCGCAGCCCGGCCGCGACCGCCGGCTGGAACGGCCCGCCGTTGACGTAGGTGAGGAACTGCTTGGCCGTGCGGACGGCGGACACCAGCGGCGCCGGGCCGCAGAGCCAGCCGACCTTCCAGCCGGTGACGTTGAAGGTCTTCCCGGCGCTGCCCACCACGAGGGTCCGCTCCCGCATGCCGGGCACGGTGGCCAGGGAGGCGTGCCGGGCGCCCGCGAAGACCAGGTGCTCGTACACCTCGTCGGCGAGCACCAGCAGCTCGTGCTCCATCGCCAGCGCGGCCAGCGTGCCCAGCTCCGCGCGGGTGAAGACCTTGCCGGTGGGGTTGTGCGGGGTGTTGAGCAGCAGCAGCCGCGCCCTCGGCGTGACCGCGGCGCGCAGCTCCGCGGTGTCGAAGGTCCACGGTCCGGCGCCATCCGGCGGCGGGCGCAGCGGGACGGGCCGGGCGACCCCGCCGGCCATCGCGATGCCCGCCGCGTAGCTGTCGTACATCGGCTCGAAGAGGACGACCTCGTCGCCGGGCTCGAGCAGCGCCAGCAGCGCGGCGGTCAGCGCCTCGGTGGCACCCGCGGTGACCAGCACCTCGGCGTCCGGGTCGTAGGCGTGGCCACCGAAGCGCTGCACGTGCTCGGCGACCGCGGACCGCAGCTCCGGGATGCCCGGGCCGGGCGGGTACTGGTCGTGCGCCGTGCCGATCGCCGCTCGGGCGACGTCGAGCACCTCCGGCGGCCCGGGGTAGTCGGGGAAGCCCTGTCCCAGGTTGACCGAGCCCGTGGCGACGGCGAGCGCGCTCATCTCGGCGAACACCGTCGTCCCGAAGCCCTGCAGCCGGGACGACAGGTACGGCGCGCGGGTCATGCGGCACAGCGTTCCACGTGGAACTCGGCCGACGACGACACCGGTCGGCCTCCGCGCCCCGGTCCGCTCCTCGCTCGCTGGCGCTCGCTGCGATGCTCCCGCGGCTGTCAGCCGACGACGAC
>NZ_FRDM01000044.1 GCF_900143215.1 Geodermatophilus obscurus
CCGGGTGCTGCGCAGCGGGCTCACCGCCCCGCGCCGGGCCCGGTGGCTGCCGGGCGCGCAGCTGGGCTGGACGGCGATGGGGGTGGCGCTGGAGGGGGCGGCTCTGGCCGCCGCGGTGCACGCCGTGGGCGGCTCGGTGCCGCTGCTGGCGACCGCGGCCGTGTACGGCGGGCTGCACCTGCTGTGGTCGGTGCTCCCGGTGACCGCGGCACCCGGCGCCGCCGAGGTCGCCCTCGTCCTGGCGCTGAGCACGCTGGGGGCGCCGCTGGCCGGCGCCTGCGCCGCCGCGCTGGTCTTCCGGTCGCTGGTGTTCTGGGTCCCGGCGCTGGTCGGCACGCTGCTGTCCGCCCGGTTCGAGCACCGCTTCGGCGCGTGACCGCCGCAGCGGAGGAGCCCCGGCGGCGCTCCGCCCGCCGGGTCCTGGCCGGGCCCGCGGGGCGGACCGCCCTCACGGTGGGCGTGGTGGTGGCGGTCTTCGCCGGCCTGCTGCCGCGGATGGCCGACTACTCCGCGGCCTGGGCCCTGGTGCGCGGCCTCACCGCGGCGGAGGTCACCGGGATCGCCGCGATCGCGCTGGTGAACCTGTTCTCCTACGCCCCGCTGTGGATGGCGGCGATGCCGGGGCTGACCCTCGGCCGCGCGGTGCTGTCCGACCAGGCGTCGACGGCAGTGTCCAACACCGTCCCGGTCGGTTTCGCGTTCGGCGTCGGCACCAACGTGGCGATGTACCACTCCTTCGGCTTTCCCGCGGCCGCGATCACCCGCGCCGTCGCGCTCACCGGCGTCTGGAACACCCTGGTCAAGCTCGCCACCCCCGCCGTCGCGCTGGCCGGGGTGGCCCTGGTCGGGGACGTCGACCCCCGGCTGGGCGCCGCCGCCCTCGTCGGCAGCACCGTCCTCCTGCTCAGCGTGCTCGGGCTCGTGCTCGTCCTCACCCACGGCCGGGCGGCCGCGGTGCTGGCCGCGGCCGCCGAGCGGGCGGCGGACCGGGTCGCCCGGGCGGCGCGCCGGCGGCCGCCGTCGGGCTGGGGAGCGCGCACCGACCGGTTCCGCACCGACTCCCTGGACCTCGTGCGGCACCGGTGGGGGCACCTCACCGCCGCGGTGGTCGGCAGCCACGCGGCGCTGTTCCTCGTGCTGCTGACCTGCCTGCGCGCGGTCGGCGGGCAGGGCGCGGACGTCCCGTGGGTCGTGGTCCTGGCCGTCTTCCCCCTCACCCGCCTGGTGATCCTCGTGCCGGTCACGCCGGGCGCCCTGGGGGTCGCCGAGCTCAGCTACGTGGCCGGGCTGACCGCCATCGGCGTGGACCCGTCCGCGGCCGCCGCGGCGGTGTTGCTGTTCCGCTTCCTCACCTGGTTCCTCCCCATCCCGACCGGCGTCGTGGCGTGGCTGCTCTGGCGGCACGGCGTGGGGCAGGTGGACCGGGCCGCACCCGTCGGAGCGGGCTCGTGACCACCGGAGGGGCGCCGGGGCACGTCGCGGGGTACCGCCGGCGGCGGGGTGACGCCGCGACCCTGCTGATCACCACGGCGCTGGCCGCGCTGTGCTCCTGGGCGGTCGCCTCCGGGGACGTCGGGCCGGTCGAGGAGGCGGTGTTCGACTGGGTGAACCGGTGGCCGGACCGGCTGGAGGAGCCGCTGTGGCTGTTCCAGCTGCTCGGGGTCCTGGGGGTGCCGCTGCTGGTCGCGATCCCGGCGCTGGCGCTGCGCCGCTGGCGGCTGGTCCTCGCGCTGGTCCTGCTGGTGCCGCTCAAGCTGCTGGTGCACGGCGAGGTGGTCAAGGGCCTGGTCCAGCGTCAGCGGCCCGAGAGCACCCTGTCCGAGGTGGTGCTGCGGGACGTGCCGTCGGCCGGCGTGGCCTACCCGTCCGGGCACGCGGTCATCACCGCGGGCATCGTCGTCCTGCTCGCTCCCTACGTGCGGCGGCGCTGGCTGGCCGTCCTGGTCGCCCTGGCGCTGCTGAACGCGGTGGCCCGGGTGTTCCTCGGCGCCCACGCACCGCTGGACGTCGTGGGGGGCGCCGCCGTCGGCGCGGCGCTCGGCGCGGCGCTGAACCTGCTGGTCGGGGTGCCGGGATCCGTCCGGTATGCCGTTGGTCCCGGGGCGGGGGGCCGTGCGTCCCTGCCCGCACCAGGGCGGTGACGACTGGACTCGGCCGGACACCGGATCGGGTGGAGGACGACCGATGACCACCGAACCGACGGGGACCGTCGCGCCGGCCGCTCCCGGGCGGGGACTGACCGCCGCCGAGGCCGTACGCCGCCGTCCTCCGGGGGGCAACCGGCTGCCGGTGGAGTCCGCGCCCTCGCCGGTCCGCCTGCTCGTGGCGCAGCTGGTGCACTTCTTCGCCCTCCTGCTCTGGGGGGCGGCCGTGCTGGCCCTCGTCGGCGGCCTGCCCCAGCTGGCCGTGGCCATCGCCGTCGTGGTGGTGCTCAACGGCGTCTTCGCGTTCGTGCAGGAGTACCGCGCCGACCGTGCGGCGGAGGCGCTGCGCGACCTGGTGCCGCACCGGGTGACCGTGCTGCGCGACGGTGCGCGGCAGGAGGTCGACGCGGTCGACGTGGTGACCGGGGACGTGCTGGCGCTCGCCGCCGGCGACCGGCTCGCCGCGGACCTGCGGCTGACCGAGGTGCACGGGCTGCGGGTCGACGAGTCCTCGCTGACCGGCGAGAGCGAGCCGGTGGCCAAGGACACCGGCGACGCCGCCTCCGCCGGCTGCTTCGTGGTCGAGGGCGAGGGCTGGGCGACCGTGGAGGCGATCGGCTCGGACACCCGGCTCGCGTCGATCGCGACGATGACCCGGTCCACCGCCCGGGCGAAGACGCCGCTGGCGCGCGAGCTGCACCGGGTCGTGCGGGTCGTCACCGTCATCGCCGTCGGCCTCGGGATCACGTGCTTCGGCACTGGCGTCTTCCTCGGCCTGCCGATCACCGACGGGTTCCTCTTCGCGGTCGGCGTGACCGTCGCCCTCGTCCCCGAGGGGCTGCTGCCGACCGTCACCCTCTCCCTGGCCCGCGGCGCACAGCTCCTCGCCCGGCGGCATGCCCTGGTCCGGCGGCTGGAGTCGGTGGAGACGCTCGGCTCGACCACCTTCATCTGCACCGACAAGACCGGAACGCTCACGCAGAACCGGATGGCCGTGGTGGCGGTCTGGACGCCGGAGGGACCGGTCGCCGTCTCCGGCGAGGGGTACACCCCCACCGCCGAGCTCGACGGGACGCCGGAGGCACGGGCCGCCGCGCGTGACTTGGCACGGACAGCGGTGCTCTGCTCCACCGGGCGCATCCGGCGGACCGAGACCGGGTGGACGGCGGTCGGTGATCCCATGGAGGCGGCGCTGGACGCCCTCGCTCACCGCAGCGGGGCCACCCGCCTGGACGCCGCCGACGGCGCCGGCACGCGCCGTTTCCCCTTCGACCCGCGGCGGCGACGCATGTCGGTGCTCGTCGACGGCGTCCTGCACGTCAAGGGCGCTCCCGACTCCGTGCTCGCCCGGTGCACCGACGCCCCACCCGAGGCCGCGGAGGAGGCCGCGGCCCTCGCCCGGGAAGGGCTGCGGGTGCTCGCCGTGGCCCGGCGGCAGGTGCCCGGGCCGGCGTCCGGCGCCGACGACGCCGAACGCGGCCTGACCCTGCTCGGCGTCGTCGGACTGGAGGACCCGCCCCGCGAGGGCGTGGCCGACGCCCTCGCCGACTGCCGCCGCGCCGGCGTGCGGGTCGCCATGGTGACCGGTGACGCGGCAGCCACCGCACGGGCCATCGCCGAGGAGATCGGGCTGGCGTACGGCGGCGAGCACCTGGTCGTCGAGGGCGGCGACCTGCCGCACGACCCCGAGGAGCTCGGTGCGCTGCTCGACCGCGACGGCGTGGTGGTGTGCCGCGTGGCGCCCGAGGAGAAGCTGCGCATCGCCCAGGCGCTGCAGGGCCGCGGGCACGTGGTGGCCATGACCGGCGACGGCGTCAACGACGGCCCGGCCCTGCGCGCGGCCGACATCGGCGTCGCCATGGGCGTGGGCGGCACCGACGTCGCCCGCCAGGCCGCGGACCTGGTACTGCTGGACGACGACTTCAACACGATCGTGGCCGCCGTGCGGCAGGGGCGGACGACGTTCGCCAACATCCGCCGGTTCCTCACCTACCACCTGACCGACAACGTCGCCGAGCTGACCCCGTTCGTCGTCTTCACCGTCACCGGCGGCGGGGTCCCGCTCGCCCTCAGCGTGCTGCAGGTGCTGGCGCTGGACATCGTCACCGACCTGCTGCCGGCCCTGGCCCTGGGCGCGGAGCCGGGGTCGTCGCGGGTCCTCGACGGGCCGCCGCCGCGGCGGCGGCTGATCGACCGGTCGATCCTGCGGCGGGTGTTCGGCCTGCTGGGCCCGGTGGAGGCGACGGTGTCGATGGGCGCGTTCCTGGCTGTGCTGGTCGGCGGGGGGTGGGCCTACGGCGAGCCGGTGTCGGCGGGGCTGCTCGCCACGGCGTCGGGGGCGGCGTTCACGGCCGTCGTCCTGGGCCAGTTCGCCAACGCCTTCGCCTGCCGCAGCACCACCAAGCCGCCGTGGCGGCTGCGCGGGCGGTCCAATCCGCTGCTCCTCTGGGCGATCGGCATCGAGCTGCTCGTGCTCGTCGCGGTGCTCGTCGTCCCGCCGGTCGCCGCCCTGCTCGGGCACCGCCCACCCTCGCTGGCCAGCCTCGTGCTCGCGGTCTGCGCCGTGCCGGCCGTGCTCGGTGCCGACGCCCTGGACAAGGCGGTGCGTCACCGGCGCCGCAACTGACCAGGGGCGTCGGCACGATGCCCTCGCCCGGTGACGCGTCGGACCGGTGACGTCCGGCACGTCCCGACCGAGCCGTCGGTCCCTGTGCCCGAACCGCCGCGACCACCAGCGTGGGGGCATGACGGAGAGGGTCAGGGTGCTCGTCGGACACGCCAGCGCAGCCGGCTCGACCAGGGAGATCGCCGAGCGCATCGCCGCCGGTCTCGGCGACGTCGCGGACGTCGTCGTCCGCCCGCTCGGCCCGGACGTGGACCCGGACGAGTTCGACGCGTTCGTGATCGGCAGCGCCATCCACAACCAGGAGTGGCTGCCGGCCGCGGTGGCCTTCCTCGACCGGGGGCGGTCGACCCTCGCGCACCGTCCGGTGTGGTGCTTCAGCGTCGGCGGCGCGGCACCCCGCGGTCCGGTCAGTCGGGCGATCATCCGGATGGAGCTCGAGCGGATCGCGAAGAGCTTCCCGCCCGGGCTGGTTCCCCGTGATCACCCCGTCTTCGCCGGGATCGTCGTGGTCGACGGGCTCCCTCTGTGGGGGAAGCTGTTCTGGCTCGCGCTGGGCGGTCGGCCCGGTGACCACCGGGACTGGCCGGCGGTCGACCGCTGGGCCGCGGACGTCGCGACGGCGCTCGCCGAGCTGCGTCGCGACGGGGCCCGGTCGCCGGCCCACCCGCTCCGCCCGTCCCCCGGCTCCTGACGCCGGGGTCGCCGTCCGCCTCTGGCGCCCCCGCGGAACCGGTCCCCCGGCGCAGGGACGAGGGCCCCGCCGCGGCGGGACCTCGGCCACTCCCCTCCACCGGGCCGTCGACGGAGGCTCGGTGCGAGCAGTCCCCCGTCCGTCGCCCCCGAGGAGGAACCGTGCTCACCGCGCACCTGGACCGCACCACCGCACGCGCCGTGATCGGGCTGGCCAACCTGGCCCCGTCGGTGCACAACTCCCAGCCGTGGCGGTGGCGCGTCGGACCGTCGTCGATCCACCTCTTCGCCGACGCGACGCGGGCGCTCCCGGCCACCGACCCCGAGGGGCGTGACCTGCGGATCAGCTGCGGTGCGGCCCTGCACCACCTGCGGGTCGCGCTGAGCGCCGCAGGCCTGGCGGCACGGGTGCACCGGATGCCCGACCCCGCGCACCCGGCCCACGTCGCGTCGGTCGAGACCACGGCCCGGACGCCGACGGCGGACGACCTGGCGCTGGCCCGCGCGATCGAGCACCGCCGCAGTGATCGCCGCGTGTTCTCGACCTGGCCGGTGCCGCCGGAGTTCCTGACCGAGCTGGCGCGGGCCGCGGAGCACGAGGGCGCCGCCCTGCGGCTGCTGGATCGGGAGTCGCAGCGCTGGGCGGTCCGCCGTCTGGTTGAGCACGCGGCCGTCGAGCAGGCGCTGACCCCCGGGGTCGCCGGTGAGGTGGCGGCGTGGACCGGACGCACCCGGATGGCGCGTGAGGGCGTACCCGCGGCGAACGTGCCGTCGCCGCGGGAGGGGACGGTCCCGGTGCGGCACGTCGCCGGTGCGGAGCAGCCGCAGAGCGAGCTGGGCGTCGGGGAGTCCGACGGGACGGTCCTCGCTGTCCTGTCCACCCGCACCGACACACCGATCGACCAACTGCGCGCCGGCGAGGCGCTCAGCGCCGTCCTGCTCACCGCCACCCGGTCCGGCCTGGCCACCGACCCGGTCAGCCAGCCCCTCGAGGTGCCGACCACCCGTGCCGAGCTCAAGCAGAGCTGCCTGGACGGCGACGGCGAGCCGCAGGTGCTGCTGCGGCTGGGCTGGGCCCCGGTGAGCGCCGACCCCGTGCCGCCGACCGGCCGGCTGCGCGTCGACGACACGATCGACGCCATGGACGCGCCGTGGACGTGACCGGCGCCTGACGATCCTCGGACCGGCGGGATCGGGTCCAGCCCGGTCCGCCGGTCGACGTCGGTCCGGCGACGGCTCCCCGCTCACTGTCAGATCCCCGCTCAGGTCCCCGTCGCCGGACGGCGAACGGCGCGGAGGAGGACGAGGACGGCGGCAGGCACGAGGGCGGCCGCGCCGCTGACCGCGAACTCCGCGGCCGTGAGCGCCTCGGTGTCCAACACCGTCGTGAGGCCGGGCAGATAGACGGCCGCCACCAGCAGCAGCACGTTGGCTCCGACGGCCACCGGCAGCCACGTGCCGGCGCGCCCGGCCCGCCAGGCGCCCCGCGGCCGCAGGGCGAGCGCCAGCGCGAGTTGGGCCACGGCCAGCGTCACGAACAGCTGCGTCTGCCAGGGGCCCCCGCCGGCTCGTGCGGTCACCGCCACCCCGAGGCAGACCGCCGCGACGGCGGCCGCCAGCCCGAGGACCTGCCGCACCAGCGCCCGGTCGAACACCCCGGCCGAGGGCGACCGCGGCGGGCGCCCGAGCACGTCCGGTGCGGCCGGCTCACTGCCCATGGCCACGCCCACGGGCCCGTGGGTGAGCAGGTTGACCCACAGCACCTGCGCCGGCAGCAGTGGCAGTGCCAGCCCGAACGCCGGCCCCAGCAGCATGACCAGCACCTCGGCGGCGCCACCGGCGACGCCGTAACCGACGAACCGGCGGACGTTGTCGAACACCCGACGGCCCTCGGCGATCGCCGCGGTGACCGTGGCCAGGCTGTCGTCGGCGAGCACGAGGTCGGCGGCCTCCTTGGCCACCTCGGTCCCCCGCTGTCCCATCGCCACGCCGATGTCGGCAGCCCGCAGCGCCGGGGCGTCGTTGACGCCGTCCCCGGTCATCGCGACCACGTGGCCGTGGGCCTGCCACCCGGTGACGAAGCGCAGCTTTCCCTCCGGCTCCACACGGGCGAGCACGTGGTCCTGCACCGGGTGACTCTCGTCGACCAGGCCGACCGCCCGCGCCACCGCCTCGGCGGTTCCCACGTGGTCACCGGTCACCAGGACCGGCCGGATCCCCGCCCGGTGGCAGGAGGCGATCGCCGCGGCCGCCTCCGGCCGCACCGGGTCGTCCGAGGCGACCAACCCGAGCAGGACGCCGTCCTGTGCGACCGCGAGCAGCCGGGCGCCCTCGCCCGCCCACCGGGCCGACACCTCGGAAGCGGCGTCCGCATCGGCCAGGCCCGGCACCACCGCCTCCGGTGCGCCCTTGGTGATGACCGTGGTCCGCCCGTCGGGGACGCGGTGTGTGGTCGTCATCCGCCGGGTCACCGCGTCGAAGGGCTCCTCGGCCAGCCGCGGGTGCGCCGCTCGCACCACTGTCACGTCGATCCCGGCGGCTAGAGCCGCCCGCACCAGCGCCGTCTCGGTGTCCGCCGTCCCCGCCGATCCGGCCGCGCCGGCGCCCGTGGGGTCGGCGTCGTTGCAGAGCGCCGCCGCCGCGAGCAACCGGCGCACCGGCGGGGACGCCGCGGCGTCCACCCGCGTTGCCCCGTCGGACGGGGTCCACACGCGGTCGGCCACCATCGCGCCGGCCGTCAAGGTCCCGGTCTTGTCCGTGGCCAGCAGGGTCACCGACCCGAGGGTCTCCACCGCCGGCAGCGACCGGACGACGGCCCCGTGGCGACTCATCCGCGAGGCCCCCCCGGCCAGCGCCAGGGCCACCACCGCCGGCAGCGACTCGGGGACGGCGGCCACGGCCAGCGCCACCGCCGCGACGACCGTGGTCTCCCACGGCTGGCCGCGCAGCAGCCCCGAGGCCACGAAGACCAGGCAGGCGACGGCGACCGCGATTGCGATCTGCCGACCGAGCCGGGCCAGCCGCCGCTGCAGCGGGGTCTGCGGCGAGGACTGCTCCTGGACCAGCGACGCGACCCGGCCGATCGCGCTGGCCGCGCCGGTCGCCGTGACCACGGCCTCGCCGGTACCCCGGACGACGGTGCTCCCCGCGTGCACCATCCCCGCCCGGTCGCCCAGCGGCGTCCCCGGGCCGGACACCGTCTGCGCCGACCGGTCGACCGGCAAGGACTCCCCGGTGAGCAGCGACTCGTCGACCTGCAGGCGGGTACTGCGGAGGAGCCGGGCGTCGGCGCCGACGACGTCACCGGCGCTCAGCCGCAGGACATCGCCGCGCACCAGCTCCCGGGTCGGCACCCACCGGTCCCTGCCGGCCCGCAGGACCCGCGCACTCGGCGCCACCAGCTCGCCCAGCGCGGCCATCGCCCGCAGCGCCCGCCGCTCCTGCACGACGCCCAGCGTCGTGTTCACCACGACGACCAGCAGGATCACCGCGAGGTCGACCAGGTCGCCGGTCGCCGCGGTGAGGACCGCAGCTCCCAAGAGCACCAGGATCAGCGTGTCCCTCAGCTGGCCGAGCACCGAACGAGCCAGGGACACCGGCCGGTGGGTCTGCACCTCGTTGGGCCCCTCGGTCGCCAGCCGCGCAGCCGCCGTCGCGTCGTCCAGCCCGGTGGCGGGGTCGACGCCCGCGGCGGTGGCGACCCGATCGGCCGGGAGCGCCCAGGGCGTGGACCCGTCGGCGGAGGGTGCGACGGCGGCCGGGCGGAGAGCCGGGGGCAGGAGCCGCACCAGGCCCCAGCCGGTCACGACGGCGACCGTGAGGGCCATGGCGCATCCGCCGGCGACCCCGATCAGCGCCACGGCGACCGCTCCCTGACCGGGCCGCCACAACGGTGTGGTCAGGGCCGTGAAGACCGCCAGGCCCGCGAGCCAGCCGGCCGCCGTCCAGCCGATCCACCGGGCCGCCCGGGGCAGCGAGCGCCGCAGCACCGACCACTGCGCCACGCCGATCAATGACAGCAGGAACATTCCCCCGACGCTGCCGAGGGCCACCTGAACCGCGACCGGCCACTCCGTGCCGGTCCCGCCGCGCGCTGCCGGGATCAGTCCCAGCGTCCAGGCGCAAGCGGCGGCTGCGGCCGTCCGCAGCGTCCACGTCCTGCGCGAGAAGCCCGGGAGCACGGCGGCGAGGACGCCGCCCTGCGCCCACCCCAGCACCGCGCCCTCCCCGGCGCCGGCCAGCACGAGGACCGCGAACGCGACCGGGTCACCCGGGTCGTCCGCCCCCGAGAGGACGGCGAACACCGGCACGAGGAACCCCAGGGCCTCACCCAGCGCGGTCGCGGCCACCCAGCGGCGCCACACGGAACCGCCGACGTGCTCCGGCGGGGAGGTCGGTCCGGTGGGGACGACGACGCGAGTGCTCACCTGCAGAGCCTCCGGTTCCCGGGACTGCCCGGTCAGAGCGGAAGGTCCCGCATCGACGGGACCGGCGACTCGTCGTACGGTGGCCGGCCAGCGTCATCCCGAGGAACGCCCCGGTCCGACAGGAGCACGACGGGTGCGTCCCGGCCGAACCGCACCCGGGGGAACTCGCGGACGTGTGCCTGGACGGCCTCGGCGCAGCCGTCGTCCCCGGGCTCGAGCCGTCGTGCGTCACGGCGCTCGACCCTGCCGCGCAGGCGTGGCTCCACCCCCTGGGCGAGGGTCCGACGTTGCGCCACCAGCTCTTGGCGGTGTGCTGCGCGACCAGGACAACGAGGTCGGGCCCGGAGGTCGCGGCCACGACCGGCAGCTCGCGACGGCGACCGGTCCGGCGTCCCCGGTAGGCGAGCAGCACGAGCCGCCGTCCGACCAGCGGGCCACGGCGCGCAGGACCGGATCGGCCAGGTGGTTGCGCAGCCACACGGAACGGTCCTCGGCCGGGCGGGATGGATCGGTACCGATCAGCCGACCAGTGACCGGAGGGTGACCGCCGCGAGCAGCCGCGCCCAAGTGGGCCGGCGCGGCAGCGGTCCGGTCGGGGCCGGGCGGGTGCGCCGCCAGGCACGCCGGGTCGGCCGGACCGCCATGACGCCGCCCTTCATACTGACGCAGCCGCCGGGACCCATGGTGACGGCGGCCTTGGCCGCGCTGGGCCGGGCGGCCAGGCGGCGGGCGATCAGCACCCCGCCGACCACGAGCTCCGCGGTGGTGACGACCCTGGTGACGTCGACGACGGGGTGCCAGCGCACACGCCCGTCGCGGAGCACGAAGGCACCCATGGGACGCCGGCCCGACATCTCGGCATCGAACCCGCCACCCTCCCTCCCGGTCTCGGCGTGGCGGGTCGTGGTGTGGCTCCTGGCCGCCGTCGCGGTGATCACGCTCGTCCCGTCCCGCTCGTACGGCGGAGCGAAGGCGAGGACCTCATGCTCACGGTGGTTCGGGGAGGTACGGGGCACGGTCATCTGCACTCCAGGTGTGAGGCGCGCTTCCGACCACGCTCGCAGGGCACGGGCAGATCACGGACGGGCCAGAGGTCCCGGCGGCGGACGCCCTTCGACCGGCGCGGGGATCTGCGTTCCACCCGAGCATCGGCCAGAGGCCACGGCCGGCCTTCCGACGACGGGGAGGGTGCGAGCGAGATGAGGGCGCACACGGGTGCCCTGACCGTGGACGTGGTGCGAGCGGACGTCGTCGATGCCGACCGGGTGGACCTCGTCGTGTCGCTCATGGCCACTCATGACGTGGTCGTCGACCGCGGCGAGGTCGAGCTGGTCCGCGCGCTGGCCCTCACCCACCGGGAACGGAACTGGAACGGCGCCAGCTCCATCGTGAGCCGGAGAACCGAGTCCGTGCTCGGCCGGGTCGACCTCGAGGCGCCGGGTCCCCTGGCGGCCGGGCAGACCGAACACCTGCACGTCGTCGTCCCCGTGCCGACCGGCGGCGAGGCCTCGATCGCCGGCCGACTGGTCCAGCAGCAGTACGCCGTGCGAGTGCAGTTCCGGACCGGGGAACGCCAGGTCCGGGCCACGAAGGACGTCCACGTCCCCTCAACGCCGGACCCGTCCTTGTTCGAGCCGCCATCCGCCGTGCGGGACGACGCCGGGACCGCCGTCCTCGGCATCGAGGACGTACCGCCCCGGCTGTACGGCGGGGTCCCGGTGCGAGGCACGGTGACGCTGGACCCACTGGTCGGCGGGCACGCACGCGCGGTGCGCGTGGACCTCCTGATGGTGGAGCATGTGTCCGCTTCGCCCGGCGAGCCGTTGCAGGAGGACCTCGACGCCTCGAGCGTCATCTCCTCCGTCACCCCCGCCGAGCACGTGGAGCTCGTGCCCGGTCAGGCCCTGCGGCTGACGTTCACCCTGCACGCGCCCGATCGCCTCCCGGCGCCGACCGTGCGGACCCCGGACTTCGCGGTGCGCTGGGTGCTGCAGGCCGCCCTCGACCGACCCCTGCGGCGCGATCCCCGGGTGACGCTCGAGCTCCTGGCGGCGACGGACTGACGGGTCGGCGGTACCCCCGTCCCGGTCTTGTTGGCCCGCAGTGCCCACGGAGCCGGCCGTTGGGCTACCACGATCCGCCGCCACCGCCCCCCGCGCCTCCGCCGACGCCACTCTCGCCGCTCCCGCCCGAGGACGACGACGGCGCGACGCTCGTCGTGGCGCATCGCCCTCGGGGCAGAGGGTGTGCCGTGCACTGCGGAGGTCACGTCGTCACCGGCCGCAAACGGGGCAGCGGAGGGGCAGGGACGAACGTCCTGCCGGCGCGGGCAGCCGGTCACCGGGACCACGCCGACGCACGGGGGCCCCGAGCGGCGGCCCTGCGGCATCGGGACGAACGACCCTCACGGTCGCGGGGTCGCCCCGTCACCGTGGGGACGTGTCCGCCGACCCGGAGCCGCTGCTCGAGGCGGCCCTGAACCTGTCCCGCTTCCACCGGGAGCACGAGCGGTTCTACGCCTCCTCGCCACTGGAGACGGCGCTGCGGCTGCAGCGGCACGCCCGTGCTCTGCAGGCACTGGCCGACCGGTGGACCGCCGCCGTGCCGTCGGAGCATCCGGCGCCGAGCCCCTATGCGGGCGCCGAGGACCTCAACAGCGAGGCCGCGACCGCCCTCGACGGCGTGCTGTTCCTGGAGGGCGGGGGCCGCCCGGCCGAGATGACCGCGATGATCGGCGAGCTGCGCGCCGACGCCGACGGCTTCGCAGCGGGTGGTAAGTGGCTGGCGGAGGCGATGCAGGCGTCGTGGAACGGGGCCGCGGCGCTGCTCGAGATCGACGCCCTCGCCGACGTCATGGGCGAACGCCACCGGATCATCGCCAACGACTGGCTGGCCGCGCACGTGCAGTCGTTGATCGCCACCCTGCTCGCCCGCGCCGCCGACATGCTGGAACGCGTCGACCTCACCCCGGCCGCGCTGCGTGCCGACCTCGCCGGCGCCCGCGTGGCGCCCGGCCGGCTGTACGCCGCGGCCGAGGTGGTCTCCCGGGCCGCGGACCTGTGCTGCGAGTCCGCCGAGCTGGTGCACGACAACGAACGCCGCTGGCGGGTGACCCGCGGGCGGATCGAGGAGGTCGTGCGGGCGATGCCGCCTGACGGCGCCCGGACCTCGCCCCCGACTGCCGATGAGGAGCGGCGTCGCGGGGAGGTCGACGGCTGAGGACGGGGCGGGGCTACAGCCCCGCTGCTGTCCCGGCCTGCGGGGGCTCCAACCGGACGACCGGCCGGAAGGCGACGAACGGGTGGGTGGCGGTGAACTCCCGGATCGCGGCGTCGTCCCGCAGGTCGCCCCAGCCCAGGATCCTGCTGAGCAGCGCGAACCGATGCGGATGCGCGCGGCAGAAACCGACAGCGACGTCGAACGCCTCCGCCTCGGTGAGGAACCGCTGCTGCGGGGCGAACTCCCGACCGCCCAACTGCACCTTCGCGGCAGGGTGGGCCTGCAGGTTGCGGTACCAGTCGGTCTGCGGCCCCCAGGCCGCGCAGATGACGACCTCGTCAGTCGTCTCGTCGTAACGCAGCACCATCGCGACCGCCTGGTGCGGCCGGCCGGTCCTGCGACCGATGTGGGTGAACGCCACGAACGTCCGGCCCACAGCCGGCCCGGCGTTGTGCCGGTATGCCGTCAACGGCAGCCGGAACACGGCCAGCGCGAGTCGGCCCGGTCTGCGCCGCAGCCCGAGCAGCGGCCGGTCGTGGCCGCCCGGGTGATACGTGTCCGGAGCCGGCATGCCCACCTCCACGCGTGGGCCCCCGCGCCGTCCTGTCGACTGCACGGAACACCGCCGACCACCCACCAGACCAGTGACGATGGTCCTGCGGACCTGGCCGGTAGGCCGCCGTGGCACCGGCCGGCACGGCGGCGTGCCCGCTCCTCGTGGCCCGGCCGTCGGTCGCCGCCCGATCTCGGGTAGTCGCGGGGATCGACGGCTCGCCCGGGATCCGTGGCGTGCTCGACGCCGCCGTCCTCGGGGCCCGCATTCGCACCGCGACCCATCACGGCCGGCGGCCCCGGGTGCTGCCCGGCGCTCGACCGTGGAGGGCTGGGCCCCGCCGTGAACCGGGCAGGGCCCAAGGTCGCGGTACCCGGTGACCGCCGCCCCCGGTGCCCTCGCGCGGGCGCGGCGAGGCTGGACCGGAGCCGACCCGGGAGGCCTTCGATGACAGCCCAACCGACCAGCGCCCCGCCCCTCGACATCGAGCCCAGGGACACCGTCTCGGCGGGGTCCGACCTGGTGGTGCCACTGTCCGAGCTGCGGGCCGCTGACGTCGGTCGCGCCGGAGGCAAGGGCGCCAACCTCGGCGAGCTGCTGCGCGCCGGGCTGCCCGCGCCGGACGGGTTCGTGGTGCTCGCCGCAGGCCTGCGGTCGGCCCTGACGGCGGCCGGGGTGGCCGCGGACGTCGCCCGCCTGCACACCGAGGCGCTGGCCGCTGCGCGGCACGCCGGTTCCTCACCGCTGGCCAGCCGGCTTCCGCTGTGCTCGCGGCGACTGCAGGCCACCGTCCGCCGGGCCGGGGTGCCGGCCGGGCTGGTCGAGGAACTGCGCGCCGCCTACGCCCGGCTGGGGAACGAGCCGCCGGTCGCCGTCCGCTCCTCCGCCGTCGGCGAGGACAGCGCTGACACCTCCTTCGCCGGGATGAACGCCAGCTTCACCAACGTGCGTGGGCTCGACGCGGTCGTGGCGGCCGTCGTCGAGTGCTGGGCCTCGGCCTTCGCCCCCCGCTCGGTGGCCTACCGGGCCGCGCAGGGGGTGGACGGCGCGCCCGAGCTAGCGGTCGTCGTGCAGCGCATGGTGACTGCGCGGAAGTCCGGGGTGGCGTTCACAGCGGACCCCGTGAGCGGCCGGCGGGACCGGGTGGTGGTCGAGGCGGCGTGGGGCCAGGGGGAGGTGGTGGTGGGCGGACAGGTGGAGCCCGACACGTTCGTCCTCGACGTGACGGACCTGCAGCTGCTGTCGGTGCACCGCGGCGAGCAGGACGTCCAGGTGGTCCCCGCGCCCGAGGGAGGCGACCGGTCCGTTCCCGTGGCGAGCGGCGGGGCCGCCGTTCTGACCGAGGACGAGGCAACGGAGGTCGCCCGGCTGGCCCTGCGGGTGCAGCAGCTCTCCGGCCGGCCGCAGGACGTCGAGTGGGCCGCCGACGACGACCGGGTGTGGCTGGTGCAGGCCCGCCCGATCACCACGCTCCCGGACGGCGGCGAGCCGTCTGGGCCCGACGGATCCGCCCCCGACGCCTCCAGGACCCCGGCTGCCGCCCCGCCGGTGGCCCACGGTCTGGGGGCCTCGCCCGGCCGTGCCAGCGGGCGGGTGCGGGTCCTCCACACGCCCGACGAGGGCGGCCGGCTGAGTGCCGGCGAGGTCCTGGTGGCACCGAGGACGGACCCGGACTGGATGGAGACCATGCGCCGGGCCGCGGCCGTGGTCACCGACATCGGCGGCGTCACCTGCCACGCCGCCATCGTCGCGCGCGAACTCGGCGTGCCCGCCGTGGTCGGCGCCCGGACCGCGACGGCCGACCTGCACGACGGGGACGAGGTCACCGTCGACGGGGACGCCGGGCTGGTGTGGCCGGGCCGGCTCGCGGCCGGAGCCGCTGCCACCCCACGGCCCGCACCCGCCACCGCGGCGCGCACGGTCACCCCATCGCTTCCGGACGGCGGACCGGAGGTCAC
Source organism: Geodermatophilus obscurus (assembly GCF_900143215.1). Lineage (GTDB taxonomy): Bacteria > Actinomycetota > Actinomycetes > Mycobacteriales > Geodermatophilaceae > Geodermatophilus > Geodermatophilus obscurus_A. Next base: position 15,618 of record NZ_FRDM01000044.1, read on the forward strand.
CGCCACCACCCTGTACGTCAACCTGGCCGACCCGGCGCAGGCGGACACGGTGGCCCGGCTGCCGGTGGACGGCGTAGGGCTCCTCCGCGCCGAACTGCTGCTCACCCGCGCGCTCTCCGGCCGGCACCCGGCCGACATGATCGCGCGGGGCGAGTCCGAGCGTGTGGTGTCCGCGCTCGCCGTCGGCATCGCCACGATCGCGCGGGCGTTCGCTCCCCGCCCGGTCGTCTACCGCACGGCCGACCTGCGGACCAACGAGTTCCGCGGGCTGGTCGGCGGGGCCGCTCACGAGCCGGTCGAGGACAACCCGATGATCGGCAACCGGGGCTGTGTCCGGTATGTGCACGACCCGTCGCTGTTCCGGCTGGAGCTGGAGGCCCTCGCCCGGGTCCGGGAGGAGTGTCCCGGCCTGGCGGTGATGATCCCGTTTGTCCGGACCCGCTGGGAGCTGGAGCGGTGCCTGCAGCTCATCGACGTCAGCCCGCTCGGCCGCCAGCGCGGGCTGCACCGCTGGGTGATGGCCGAGGTGCCGTCGGTGGCGTACTGGCTGCCCGAGTACATCGGCCTCGGCGTCGACGGCGTCTCGATCGGCAGCAACGACCTGACCCAGCTGGTGCTCGGTGTCGACCGGGACTCCGCGGACCTCACCGACCTGTTCGACGAGGCGGACGCGGCCGTGCTCGACGTGATCGACCGGGTGATCGGCACGGCGCGCCGGATGGGCGTCCCCTCGTCGCTGTGCGGGCAGGCACCGTCTCGGCACCCGGCCTACGTCGAGCACCTCGTCCGCACGGGCATCACCTCCGTGTCGGTCGAGCCGGCCGCGGTGGCGGCGACCCGACGGGCACTGGTGGCCGCCGAACGCCGGGTCCTCCTGGAGGCCGCCCGCATCCGGGACGCGGTGGCGCAGCGGTGACGGGCACCGGATCAGCCGCCCCGCACAGCGACCTGCCGGTCGTCGTCGGGGTGGACGGGTCGCGCGACGCGACGGCCGCCGCACGGCTCGGCGCCCGCGAGGCCGCCTTCCGCAGCGCGCCGCTGCGGCTCGTGCTGGCCTTCCCGTGGGCCCAGGGCGACCGGATCCCGGCACCCGAGGGCTTCGACGCCTGGGCGGTGCTGCGCGCGAGCGCCGACTTCGTCCTGGGTTCGTTGGAGGCCATGGCCCGCGAGGAGGCCCCCGGGTTGCGGGTCGAGTCACGGCTGGCGGACGGGCCGGCCGTCGACGTCCTCGTCGCGGAGAGTGAGACGGCTCAGCTGCTGTGCGTCGGGTCCACCAGCACCGGCGGCGTCGGGGACCTGCTGCTCGGTTCGACCGCGTCGGCCGTCGTCCGCCTGTCGCGGTGCCCGGTCCTGGTGGTGCCACAGCGCCCCGGGACGGCGGTCTCCGAGCGGTCCGGGGTCGTCGTCGGACTGGACGGCACGTCGGACGACGACCCCGTGCTGGCCTTCGCGCTGCGTGCCGCCGCCGACCGGAGCACCGAGCTGGTCGCGGTGCACACCTGGGAGCACATGGCCCCGGGACCGGTCGGCCTCCTCGCCGACCCCCTGATGGGCGACACGGCGGCTCGCCGCCGGGCGGAGGCGCTGCTCACCGACTCCCTCGACCGAGCCGGGGTCACCGACGTCCCGGTGCGCCGGGTCGTCGAGCCGGGGCGGCCGGCCGAGGCGCTGCTCGCCGTCGCCACCACCGCGCAGCTGCTCGTGGTCGGGCACCGGCACCGCCGCGGTGGGGCACTCGGGGTCCTGCGCTCGGTCACCAACGCGGTGCTGCACCGTGCGGCGTGCCCGGTCGCGGTCGTGCCGCTGCCCGCCCGGGCGGACCGCGCCGTCGCATCGGTCACCGCTCCGGCCGGCCGGCGCTGACCGGACGCCGTCACCCGCCGGCGGCACCCACCCGGACCCGCACGTCGAGCGCCGTGCACCGGCGCGTGCCCACCACCAGCGGGTTGACGTCGACCTCGGCCACCTCGGGGAGCGCGTCGGCCAGCCAGGCCACCCGGCGCAGGCAGTCGGCGATCCCGGCGCGGTCCAGCGACCTGCCGTGCGGGGTGTCGAACAGTCCGGTGGCGGCCAGCATCTCCGCGGCGTCGGCATCGGTGAGCGGCGCCAGCCGGTGCACCCGGTGGCCCAGCGCGTCCGCGGCCCGGCCGCCGGGGCCGAGCGCGACCACCGCACCGGCCGCCGGGTCGTGGACCGCGCCCACCAGCAGCTCGTCCCCCGGTTCGACCACGGGCTGCACAACCGCGCCGAGCCAGTCCTGCCCGCTGCGCTGCACCCACTCGGCGACCACGCCGGCGACCTCGCGCGCACCGGTCACCGGGAGGCGGAGCAGCCCGGCGTCGGCCTTGTGCGGCACCCCGCGGACCACTCCCTTCACCGCGACCGGCCCGCGTAGTCGCGCCGCGGCCGCCCCGGCCTCCGCGGCCGTGGGGGCCCAGTGCGTCGGGACCATCGGCAGGGCCGCGGCCGCGCAGAGCCCGGCCACCTCGGCGGGGAGCAGCCAGTCACCCTGCGGCGCCCGGTCCAGGACGCCGGTGACGACGGCTCGCGCGGCGCGGACGTCCACGCCGGGCGGGGCGGCCGCGACCGCAGCCGGGCGGGCCAGCCAGGCCGCCCGGCGGGCGACGACGGCGAGGGCGTGCGCGGCCGTCGCGGGATCGGCGACCGAGACGAGGAAGCGGCCCGGGTCCGGCAGCTCCACCCGTTCCACCGCGGTCGCCCGGCCGAGCCGGACGTCGACCACGGGAGTGCTCTCGCCGTGGGTCGCGGCCGCGTCGGCAACGCCGGGTGCCGGGTCGCTGACCGCCGTCGGCGCCGTCACCGTCACCACGGCGGAGACGGCGGAGTCCTCGAGCAGGCAGGACAGGGCCGCCGCGAAGGCACCGGGCGACACGGCGGCGCCGGCGTCCACCGGGTTGCCCGTGCTCGCCAGCAGAGGCAGCACGGTCCGCAGCCGGGCCTGCAGCGGCTCGGGCAGCGGGTCGACGGCCAGCCCGGCGGACACGCAGGCATCGGCGGCCAGCACTCCTCCCCCGCCCACGTTGGTCAGGACGGCGACCGTCCCGGGGCCGGGCAGGGGCTGGCCGCGGAGCAGGCCGACCGCGGCGGTGAGCGCCGTGAGGTCGGGCACCGACTGGATACCGGCCGAGGCGTAGGCCGCCTCCCGGACCGCCCGGGGCGTCGCCGCCCGCGCCGTGTGCGATGCGGCGGCTCGCGCCCCCGCCCGGGTCGTGCCGGACTCCAGGGCCACGATCGGCACCCGTGCCCCCAGGTGGGCGGCCGTACCGACCAGGCCCCGCAGGTCGGGCTCGGACTCGGCATACACGACGGCCACCCGCGTCCCGGGGAACTCGTCGAACCAGGCGAGCAGGTCACGAGCACCGACGTCGGCGGCCTCCCCGACGGACACCATCGCCGACAGCCCGAGCCCCAGCCCTCCCAGCGCGGGGATCGCAGCGAGCGCGATGCCACCGGACTGCGTGACCACGCCGATGTCACCGGCCGGGATACGCAGCCCGGTGAAGGTCGCGTCGAGGAACGCCGGAGGTCCGGGCGCAGACACCCCCAGGCTGTTGGGGCCGACCATCCGCATCCCGGAGCTGCCGGTCAGGTCACGGACCCGGTCGGCCGCTCCGGGGACGCGGTCGAGCCCGCCCGAGACGACCAGCAGCGCCCGGACCCCCCGTTCGCCGCACTGCTCGACCACGTCGGGCACCGCCGAGGCGGGCACGCAGACGACGGCGAGGTCGACCGTGGACGGAAGGTCCCGCACCGAGGGGTGACACGGGACGTCCTCGATGACTCCCGCGTGCGGGTTCACGGCGGACACCTCACCGGGGAACCCGGCCGCGCGCAGGCTGCGCAGCACCGCCCGGCCGACCGACGTCTCCCTCCGGCCGGCACCCACGACGGCGACCGATCGAGGCCGGAGCACCGCCCGGAGGCCGGCGGCCGCCGCCGTCCGGTGCCGCTCCTCGGCGACGTCCCGGTACCGGCCGCCCGGGTGCAGCGCCACCTCGATCCGCAGCGTCGTGCCCTCCCGGCGCACGTCCAGCGGCAACCCGAGGTCGTGCAGCACCCGGATCATCGGCCCGTTCCCGGCGAGCACCATGGCGAGCAGGCGGGAGATGCCCATCCGCCCGGCGGTGACGGCGAGCTGCTCGAGGAGGACGGTGGCGACGCCCGTGTGCCGTACCGCGGGGTCCACCACCGCGGCGGCCTCGGCGACCTCGCCGCCCAGCGGGAGCAGCTGGACGACGCCGACCAGCCGCCCTCGGACGCGGGCACCGAGGGACACCGCGCCCGTCGCCGGGTCCACCGTCCGGCGCACGTACCCCTCGAGGTCGCTGGGGTGCAGGGTCGCGAAGCGGAGGTAGCGGTCCCGGTCGGGCAGCCGCTCGTGCAGGTCCAGCAGCTCCGGCACGTCCTCCGGGCCGAGTGCCACGAGAACGGCGGGGGTCCCGTCGCGCAGCAGCACGCGCGCCGGCCGGGCGACGCCGACGCCCCGGCGGGCGGTCCGGGGCGGGGATGTGCTGGTGGTCACCGGTCCCCCGCCCGGGACGAGGTGACCAGAAAGGCACCGATGGCAGTGCCCCAGGCCGTGGCCGCCGCCAGGTCCCGGAAGTCACCCTCGGGGGCGCGCAGCGCCGTGACGACGGCCCGCTCGGGCAGGCGCAGGAGGGACCGGTCGAGCCGCCCGGGGAACAGCCGGTGCTCCTGGCACCGCGTCAGGGTGAGCATCTCGCCGACGTCCAGGAGCTCCTCGGGGGGCCGGGCCGGCGTCCCGACCGGGCCGCTGGAGAACGCCCAGACCGGCCGGTCCCACAGGTCGATGGCGCAGCGCAGGACGAACTCGCGGGCCTCGGCGAGCCAGTGCCCGTGGTAGACGGCGCTGCCGATCACGACGGCGTCGAAGTCCCGGACCGAGTCCACGTCGCCGGCAGCCCGGACGTCGACCTGCGCACTCCCGGCCTGCCGGATCCCGTCGGCCACCGCCTCCGCGACGCCCCTGGTCCCCCCGTGCCGGCTCGCGACCGCGACCAGCACCCGACCCCGGCGTGGGTGCCCTGCGTCATGGCCTCCCGGTCGATCGGTCGAGCTCGGAACGTCGGGACGGTGTGTCTCCCGGACGTCCGCCACCCGGGCGAGCCGGTCCATGACGGCCTCCTCGTCCACGGGGACGGCGAGCACGCGCAGCCCCGTCGCCACGAGCCGCTCGCTCGGCGACCCGAGCTGCCGCGCGGTGCCGGGCCGCAGGGCCAGCAACCGGGCGCAGACCCGTTCACGCACCTCGGACGAGTGCACCCCGATGCCCCCGGTGAACACGAGCGAGTCCCAGCCGTCCAGGGTGGTCACGCAGGCGGCGACGGCCATCGCGACGTCCCGGACGAAGACCCGCAGGGCCAGGTCGGCCGCCGCATCCCCGGCGTCGAGGAGGACCTGCAGGTCGGTCCGGCCGCCGGACAGCCCGGAGATACCCGATCGCCGGTTGAGCAGGTCGCGCACGGCCACCGTCGAGCCCTCGCGCTCCACCAGCCGCAGGACGACCTCCGGATCGAGGTCGCCGCTGCGGGTCAGCGACGGCACGCCTCCGGCGGGGCTGAGCGCCATGGTCGTGTGCCGGGGTGTTCCGGAGTCGACCGCGGTGACGCTGCACCCGCTGCCCAGGTGGACGACCACGGCGCGCCCGAGGCCGGGCAGCAGGTCGACGACGCTCTGCACCGCCAGGCCGTGAAACCCCCATCGGCGCAGCCCGGCACCGCGGGCGTCCGCCGGCAGCGGCAGGGTGACGGCCTCGTCGGGCAGTCGGTCGTGGAAGCCGCTGTCCGGGACGAGCACCACCCGCGCCTGCGGCCACTGGCGGCACGCCTGGTCGACGACGTCCAGCTGCCGCGGCAGGTGCAGCGGGTCGAGCTCGGCCTCGGCGCGGAGGCGGGCGAGCAGGGCGTCGCGGGCGGGGGCTGCCTCGCGCAGCACCGGGCTGCCGTGGACGATCCGGTGTGCCACGACGCCGGGCCGCAGACCGTGCCGGGTGAGGGCCGCAGCGACCACGGCGAGGACGTCGTCCCACCCGGTGCAGCGACCGGCGTCCTCGGGAGGCGAGCCGGGCACGTCCACGGTGACGCGCCCGGCGCCCCGGTCGAGGCCGGCGACGTCCATCCGCAACCGCAGCGCCGGGTCGCGCACCGCCGCCTTGAGCGAACTGGAGCCGACGTTCAGGGACAGGACCAGGGGTCCGCCGGGGAGCCGGGACGACGTCATGGTCGGTAACCCCTTCGAGGGTCGGCGGAACGCAGGACCAGGCTGGCACCGCCAGCGGCCGGGGCGATGAGGTCGGAGGTCCCGATCCCTGATGACCTTCCGGCGCCGTGCCGCACGCCTGGCCGTGGACGGACTCAGTCGTCGGAGGCGAAGACGGCGATCAGCTCGTCGACCTCCCGGTGGGCCGTGCTCGGGTGCCGGAAGGGCCGGTGCGGCTGCAGCTCGTAGTGGGTGCGCCGGCCGTGACGGCTGCGGACCAGGTAGCCGGCGTCCTCCAGGTCCCGCAGGATCGACAGCGTCGACCGCTGGGTGATCCCGACCCGCTCGGCGACCTCTCCCACCCGGACGTCCGGGTCCGCGGCGACAGCGAGCAGGACGTGCCCGTGGTTGGTGAGGAACGTCCAGGGCGGACGGCGCCCGTCGGTCACGACATCCTCCTCCCGGTGGCATGGACAGATGAATTCTGCTTCACTCGTTTCAGGAGGGGAGTATCCCCCAGCGCTGCCGACGTCACTACGGCCCCGATGGGTGGGGTCCGGCGGAGCGGGCGCCCGACGTGGCGCCGGGAGAGACCTCCGGTCGGAATCGCGATCGGAGACCTTCGTGGACGCCCCTCTCTCGCTGTGGCTCGCCGCGCTCGGCCTCATCGTCGGCATGCTCGCCGTCGATCTGTTCGCCCACCGCCGCGCGCACGTCATCGGCGTGCGCGAGGCCGCCGCGTGGTCGGCGGTGTGGGTGGTCATCGGCGTCGGGTTCGGCGCCTGGGTCTGGTGGGCCTACGGCGCCGAGCTCGGCCAGCAGTACTACGCCGGCTACCTGATCGAGAAGTCGCTCGCCGTCGACAACGTCTTCGTGTGGGCGGTCATCCTCACCTTCTTCGCCGTGCCCCGGGAGTACCAGCACCGGGTGCTCTTCCTCGGCGTGCTCGGCGCGCTCGTGCTGCGCGGCCTGTTCATCGCCGGCGGCGCAGCGCTCATCGAGAGCTTCGGGTGGGTGCTCTACCTGTTCGCCGCGTTCCTGCTGTTCACCGGCTGGCGGATGCTGCGGCAGCGCGACCAGCACATCGACCCGCAGCAGTCGCGGACGCTGCGGCTGTTCCGCCGGTACGTGCCGATGACCGACGCCTACCACGGGCAGCGGTTCCTCATCCGGCGCGACGGCGTCCTGCTGGCCACCCCGCTGCTCGCCGTGCTGGTCCTCGTCGAGGTCACCGACGTGGTCTTCGCAGTCGACTCGATCCCGGCGATCTTCGCCGTCACCGACGAGCCGTTCCTCGTCTTCACCGCCAACGCCTTCGCCGTCCTGGGCCTGCGGGCGATGTACTTCCTGCTCGCCGACCTGATCCACCGCTTCGTGTACCTCAAGGCGGGCCTGGCGCTGGTGCTCATGTGGGTGGGCGTCAAGATGCTGCTCAAGATCGACGTCTACTACATCCCGACCACCGTCAGCCTGGCGGTCATCGCCACCATCCTCGGCGTCTCGATCGCCGCGAGCCTCCGGGCCACCCGCGGCCAGGGTCGCCGGGCCGTGCAGACCCCGGCCGCCGCGCCGTTCCGGATCGCCTCCGAGGACGAGGTCGCGGGACTCGAGCCCCTCCGGCGCCGACGCCGTGACCCGGCCGGGGCCGCCCGTTGACCGTCGTCAGCGCAGGACGGCGACCTTGAGCGCCCCGGAGGCCACCGGGTCGTCGAACAGGTCGTAGGCCTCGGGCACCTGGTCGAAGCCGAACCGGTGGGTGACCAGCCGGCCGGCGTCCAGCCGTCCCGCCCGGAGCATGCGCAGGAGCATCGGCGTCGAGTGTGTGTCCACCAGCCCGGTGGTGATGGTGACGTCGCGGGGCCACAGATCCTCGAGGTGCAGTGTCGTCGGCTTCCCGTGCACGCCGACGTTGGCGACCCGGCCGCCAGGACGCACCACCGCGACCGCCAGGTCGAACGTGGCGGGGACGCCGACGGCCTCGATCGCCACGTTGGCACCCAGCCCGTCGGACAGCTCCCGCACCGCGGCCACGACGCCGTCGTCCGGGGACAGCACCCGGTCGGCGCCGAAGGCCAGCGCGGCCTCCCGCCGGGCGGCCACCGGGTCCACGACGATCGTCTGCAACGGGCCGTACAGCCGGGCCGACTGCACGGCGCCGAGACCGATCGGGCCCGCGCCCACCACGACCACCGTGTCCCCGGGGCGGACGCCGCCGTTGACGGCGCCGACCTCGTAGGAGGTGGGCAGGACGTCGGCGAGCATCAGCGCCGCCTCGACCGGCACCTCATCGGGCAGCCGGTGCACCGAGCCGTCGGCCAACGGGATCCGCACCGCCTCGGCCTGCACGCCGTCGATCAGGTGGCCCAGCACCCAGCCGCCCCCGCCCAGGCACTGCCCGTAGCGCCCCTCGTGGCAGAACCGGCAGCGGCCGCAGGACGTGATGCACGAGAGGAGCACCCGGTCACCGGGCCGCACGGTCCGGACACCCGCGCCGGCCTCGAGGACGGTGCCCACGGCCTCGTGCCCGAGCACGCGGCCCGGCGTCACCTCGGGTACGTCGCCCCGCAGGATGTGCAGGTCCGTACCGCAGATGGTGAAGCCGTCGACCCGGACGACGACGTCCTCGGCGTCCTGGATCACCGGGTCGGCGACGTCCTCCCACGACCGCTTGCCCGGGCCGTAGTACACCAGCGCCTTCATCACTCCTCCTCGGGTCCGGAGCCAGTGCACGCCGCCGACACCTCCCGCCACCACATCCGGTCGGCCCCACGGAAGGGGTCGGAGGTCCGTTCCGGACACGGGGAGCCACCGGGACGGTGACGGTGGTCCGGCGGAGTGGCCAGGCCAGACGGGAGCAGGCCGATGACCCCTCCGCCGGAAAGCCGCTGGGTGCTGCGGTACGAGGGGTTCGACCCCGCTGCCGAGGCGCTGCGGGAGAGCCTGTGCGCGCTGGGCAACGGCCGGTTCGCCACCCGGGCCGCCGCGCCGGAGTCCCGCGCCGACGGCGTGCACTACCCGGGCACCTACGCCGCCGGCGTGGTCGACCGGCGGGTCGACCACGCCGCCGGGCGGACGGTGGCGAACGAGAGCATCGTCAACCTGCCCGACTGGCAGTCCCTCACCCTCCGCATCGAGGACGGCGACTGGCTGGACCTGGGCGCCCTGACCGTCTCCGGCTACGTCCAGGAGCTCGACCTGCGGCGGGGGGTGCTCGCGCGACGCTTCGTCGTCGAGGACCCGGCGGGACGCCGGACGCGGGTCGCGCAGCGGCGGCTGGTCTCGATGGCCGACCCGCTCCTGGCGGCGCTGGAGTGCACCGTGGTGGCGGAGAACTGGTCCGGCCGGCTGACCGCGCGATCGGGGCTCGACGGCCGGGTCACCAACTGCGGCGTCGCGCGGTACCGGGGGCTGTCCGGGCAGCACCTGCTCGTGGAGGAGAGCACGTCCGGCTCCGGCCTGCTGGGACTGGTCGTCCGGACCGTCCAGTCGCGGCTACGCGTCGGACTGGCCGCGCGCCACCGCGTGCTCCTGGACGGCGTGGAGCAGGCACCCGACCGCCGGACCACCGACCAGGAGGGGACGGCTGCCGAGGACCTCGCCGTGGACCTGGCCCCGGGCCGGGTGCTGACGGTGCAGAAGGTCGTGGCGCTGTGCACGTCCCGCGACCGGGCGATCGGCGAGCCCGGGGAGGCCGCCCTCCAGGAGGTCCGCCGCGCCCCCGACCTCGACGCCCTCCTGGCCCGGCACGTCCGTGCGTGGGCACACCTGTGGCGCCGGTGCGACGTGGAGATCGACGGCCCGCCCCGTACGTCGCTCGTTGTGCGGCTGCACGTCTTCCACCTGCTGCAGACCGTCTCCGCGCACAGCGTCGACCTCGACGTCGGCATCCCGGCCCGCGGTCTGCACGGTGAGGCCTACCGCGGCCACGTCTTCTGGGACGAGGTCTTCGTCCTGCCCTTCCTGGTCCTCCGCCTGCCGGCCGTGGCCCGGGCGATGCTGCTGTACCGGTGGCGCCGGCTGCCGCAGGCCCGGGCCGCCGCCCGGGCGGCCGGCTCCCGCGGGGCGATGTACCCGTGGCAGAGCGGGTCGACCGGCCGGGAGGAGTCCCAGACGGTCCACCTCAACCCGCGCTCGGGCCGCTGGCTGCCGGACAACTCCGCCCTGCAGCGGCACATCGGCCTCGCCGTCGCCTACAACACCTGGCGCTACCACGAGGCCACCGGCGACCTCGACTTCCTCGTCGACCACGGCGCCGAGATGATCCTGGACATCGCGGCCTGCTGGGCCGACCTGGCCACCTACGACCCGGTCGACGACCGGTACGACATCTGCGGCGTGATGGGGCCCGACGAGTACCACGACGCCCTCCCCGACCGCGCCGAGCCCGGCCTGGACGACAACGCCTACACCAACGTCATGGCCGCCTGGACCCTCATTCGGGCACTGGACTCCGTCGAGCTGCTGCCGGCCGGCCGGCGCGGGGAACTGCTCGACGGGCTGGGGATCGGCGAGCAGGACCTGCAGCGCTGGGAGCACGTCAGCCGCCGGCTGCGGCTGTGCTGGCACGCCGACGGCATCCTCAGCCAGTTCCGCGGCTACGAGGAGCTAGCCGAGTTCGACTGGGCCGGCTACCGCCAGCGGTACGGCGACATCAGCCGGCTGGACCGCATCCTCGAGGCCGAGGGGGACTCACCCAACCGCTACAAGCTGTCCAAGCAGGCCGACGTCCTCATGCTGTTCCACCTGCTCACCGCCGACGAGTTCTACGCCGTCCTGGACCGGCTCGGCTATCCGCACGACCGGACGACGATCCCCCGCACCGTCGCCTACTACCTCGACCGGACGAGCCACGGGTCAACGCTCTCCCGGGTCGTGCACGCCTGGGTCCTCGCCCGCAGCGACCGAGCCCAGGCGTGGGACTACTTCCTCGAGGCCCTGGAGAGCGACGTCGACGACGTGCAGGGCGGGACCACCGGCGAGGGCATCCATCTCGGCGCGATGGCCGGGACCCTCGACCTCCTGCAGCGGGGGTTCACCGGACTGCAGACCCGGGACGACACGCTCGGCTTCGACCCCTATCTCCCCGAGGCACTCACCGGCATGCGCTTCCGGCTGCGCTACCGCGACCATCCCGAGGTCGAGGTGGCGATCACCCACCAGACGCTGACCGTGGGCGGCGGCGGACCCGGACTCCCCCTCCTGCCCCTCCGTGTGCGGGACGACGCCTACCGCGTCGACCCCCGCGGCACGCTCGAGGTCCGGCTGCGCCGCCGACGCGCCGAGCGGTCGTGACACCGCGCTCGCCGCACGCTGTCGACACAACGGCAGCCCGCCTACTAGACGTACAGCAGGTAGCCCAGCGAGCCGGTCATCAGCAGCGCCCCGCGCGGCGAACCATCGCGGTACTGCAGCCAGGCCCGCGCCACCAGCGGGATGCCGAGAGCGAGCACGACCGCGTCGACGGCGGCGTTGTTGGCGCCGGTGAACACCGTGTCGAAGCGGTACAGCCCGTCCCCGGCGAGCTGCGCCACCTGTCCGCGGGGGGTGAGCACCATCACGGGGTCACCCGACGCCCGCCGCAGCGGGCCGACCGCGGCGACGCCCGCGCTGAGGGCTGCCACCAGGCCGGGCAGCCGGCGCCCTGCTCCGCCGCTGTGCAGCGCCTTCCATCCTGCGCCACTCACCGAGCCGACCCCGGATCGCCGGCAGCGGTGGCGATCAGGTGGCTGCCGAAGGCGACGAGCCACAGCACGATCGGGTAGGAGTTCCACCGCTCGATCCCGCCCTCGCCCAGCGCCGCCACCGGCGCCCAGTCCAGGGCGAACACGCCGAGGGTGATGGCCACCAACGAGACCACGCCGAGCACCGCCCACAGCTGCCGGAACGGCGACGGCGTGACCCGGGCGGACAGGAGCACGGCGACCCCGCCGCTGTAGAAGGCCAGCATCGCGAAGACGGTGTGCATCCCGGGGTTCGTCAGCGGGAAGACCCCCACACCGAGGACCCCGAGCCCCAGCAGCGCCATCGGCACCGTCACGGCCCTCCGGTGCAGAGCCCGGTGTGCGAACCACGCCCCCAGCAGGATGAGCGCTCCGGCGACGAGCACCGTGCCGTCGAAGATCCCCGCCGAGGGCTGCACGACCACGCTGTCCGGAGGCTCGCTCGCCCCCAGGTGGCTGAGCGTGTCGGCATGGGTCGTGTAGGGCCCCGGGTGCAGCGCCTCGGCGGTGATGGACCCCATGAGGATCACCACGCCGGCGATCGAGAGCAGCAGGCCCGCGACCCGGCGGTCCCGTCCGGCCCTCGGCGGCCGACTGGCCGGCCGGGCGGTCTCCACGACGGGGGCCTGTCCGTCGGTCGGCCTGGGCATGGTGGTCATGTGGTGCTCCTTCGTCTGCCGCTGGACGCTCACCTGGTCGTGACCAGGCTGTCCCCGGGATGCCGTCCACCGGCAGGACCGACGGTCCCGGGCCTGGTGGACCTCGGACCTCAGCGGGACCCTCCGCCGGCGACCCCCTCACGAGGCGGGGACCGTGGGCGGTACCAGTGCGTCAGCTCGACCACAGCGCGATGAAGGCGGCGTATGCGGCCGCGTACCGGACCAGGTCGAGGCAGACGTGGAAGCCGATCGCGGCTTCCAGCCCGCGACGCAGGAACAGCCAGGTCATCGGCAGCACGTGGAGGGCGGCGAGGAAGAGCGTGGTGAGGGGAGCTGCCGGGGCGTGCAGGAAGGCGAACCACAGGGTGGCCAGCAGCGCCGCGCAGAGCAGGGCGGTGTCGGGTCGGGCGACCCGGCGGAACAGCACGTACAGCGCGGCGATGAGGAAGACCCGCCCCCACGCCTCCTCGGCGACGCCGGGCTGGAGGGCCGCGGCGACGGGTTGCCAGCCCTTGGTCACGTGGTCGGTCTCGAGGGGACCGTTGACGACGTTGCCCAGGGCCCACGGCACCGCCAGCAGAAACCCCCAGCCCGCGACACGCACGCCGCGCGCCGGCCCCGCGGTCAGCGCGACGCTGGGTCCGATGGCCGCCGGCACCCATCCCGCCCGCCGCGCCAGCGCCCAGCCGGCCAGCAGGGTCACCAGCGTGAGCGGCAGCTGGAACGCGCCGAACAGCACCCCGGGGCCGTTGCCGCGCGCCACCCCGTCCAGCACTCCCCCGCCGGCGGCCACCAGACCGAGGACCAGCGCCCAGCCGACCTGCCGCCGGTCCACCTCCCGTCGGAGCCGGACCAGGACTCCGGCCGCGACCGCGGCCAGCGGGACGAGCACCACCACACCGGCGACACCGGCGGGGAAGAGCACCAGCCCCACCACGGTCACGAGCCCGGCCAGGCGACCGCGCCCCGTCACAGGAGCAGCACCCGGCAACCCCTCAGCGGGCGGCCGGCCCAGCCAGGACAGCAGGGCCGCGGTGGTGGCTCCGAGCAGGAGCACGGCCAGCAGCGTCTTCGCGACCGACTCCGGGCCGGTGGCTCCTGACGTCAGGACCACCGCCCCGATCGCCAGGGTGGAGACCGTCCAGACGGCGGCCAGCAGGTGGCGCCGCAGCCGAGGCTGCCCCGGCGTGCCGGCAGACCGCGGTGGCTGTCCGTCCACGGCGACCGTGGCGAACTGGGAGCTGGGGGTCCTCCGCGGCGACGGTCTCATCGCCCCATCCCCGTCGCGACCTGCTGGGCCGGTCGACCGACGCGTTCATCCTCGGCGTCGCCCACTGCTCGGACCCGGGGCCCGAACGGACCGACCAGGAACAGTCCCGTGAGGACGTGCGTGCCCATCGCGACACCTCCCGTGTCACGTCCAGCCTGGGGGCGGCCTGGAGGGAAGAGCAGGGGCGCCTGTCCCGACACGGACACGCGCCGCATCCTGCCCGTTCGGGACCTCCGACCCTCGCGGATCTGGACCGGCCGGCGACCCGTGCGCGACCCCTGCAGCCGAGGACCAACCAGGGGCTGGAGGCCGGCCCCTGGCGGTGGCGGCCACGACACCTGGCTACTCGACCCGCGACACCAGCCAGCGCTGGCGATGAGCACCTGGTCATGAACGGAGTGGACCTCGGACCCTGTGGACCTCGCGCCGGCGGCGTCCACCGTGAGGGGCGACGGATCCGCGGGGTCACAGGGAGTCGACGCCATGACCGAGCCGCACCTGGTCCGCCAGGCGACGTCCCCCGCGCGCGGGGCGACTGGTGTGCCGCTGGAGGTGGTCACCTGGCTGGACGACCCGCGCTCGGCGGACCTGGCCCGGGCCGGCGGCAAGGGCGCGAGCCTCGCCCGGCTGCGGCAGGCCGGCCTGCCGGTCCCGGACGGGTTCGTCGTCGGCGCCGAGGGCTACCGCCGCTTCGTCGCATCCGCCGGCCTCGCCCCGCTCGTCGAACAGGTCACGGCAGACCTCGACGCCCGCGACGCCGACGCGCTGGCCGGCGCCTCACAGCGGTGGTCGGGTGAATTGATGGGTGGGTACGGCCCGGGCCATGCGGGCGTATTCGGTGGATCTTCGGGAGAAGCTGCTGGCGGCAGTGGACGCCGGAATGAGCCGGGAGCAGGCGTCATCGGTGTTCGGTGTGTCGGTGCCCAGCATCGAGCGGTACGTGCGGTTGCGCCGCCAGACCGGCAGCTTGGCGCCACGGCGGGCGATCAAGCCCGGTCCGGCGGCGGTCAAGACCGAGGCGGTGCGCGCCTGGCTGCCCG
>NZ_FRDM01000073.1 GCF_900143215.1 Geodermatophilus obscurus
CGCCACGCAGCCGCTTGTTGTAGCCGGACTGCCCGGGCAGATAGGGAAACGCGCCGGGCAGCCGTTGGGGGATCAGCCGCAGCCAGCGGGCCTCGGAGTGCACTCCGAGCAGCGCCTGCCCCAGCGCCAGCGTGAGCAGCTCGGCGTCGGTCAGCTTCGGTCGACGGCCGGCGCGGCGGTGAGGCCCCAGATAGTCGTCGATCCAGACGTAGAATGCGGTCAGGAGGGTGTTGAGGTCGGTCGTCACAACCCGAGCCTGAACACCCTCCGTCCGCGCCTACAGCGCCCTATGACCCTGCCGGCCGATAGGACTTACTCGTCTAGGTGCAGGAACCAGGGGTGGCTGTCCGTGGTCGGCGCGGGCGGCCCCTCCCCGGCGTCCCCGAGCTCGCGGGGATCCAGGAGGGGTCCGTCAACAGCCGTCGGGGCCGCAGACCTCGCCGCCGGTGATCACCGGGATGAGCGGCGTCCGCTCGGCCCAGGCCCGCTCGAGCACCTGCAGCAGCGCGTCGGCCGGCTGGGCGCCGTTGACGCCGTACTTCCGGTCGACGACGAAGAACGGGACGCCGCTGATGCCCAGCGCCTGCGCCTCGGCCTCGTCGGCCCGGACCGCGCCGGCGTAGCGCTGGTCCGCCAGCGCCGCGCGCACCTCGTCGGCCTCCAGCCCCGCCTCGGCGGCGAGCCGGACGAGGGTCTCGCGGTCGCCGACCGCCTCGCCCTCGCTGAAGTAGGCGGTCAGCAGCCGCTCCTCGACCGCGTCCTGCACCCCGCGCTCACCGGCGAGGTGGATGACCTGGTGGGCGTCGAAGGTGTTGGCGCGCACCGCCCGGTCGAACCGGAAGTCCAGGCCCTCGGCGGCGGCCTGCTGCGTCATGGAGTCGGTCATCTGCTGCGCCCCGAGCATCGAGGTGCCGTACTTCCTCGCCAGCCGCTCGGCGTACTCGGTCGGCGAGACCTCGTGCCCGGCCGCGGCCGAGGGTGCGCCCGGGTCGAGCTCGAAGGACCTCCACTCCACCTCGACGGTGTCCCGGTGCGCGAACCGCTCCAGCGCGGCCTCGAACCGGCGCTTGCCGATGTGGCACCAGGGACAGACGACGTCGGACCAGATCTCCACCTTCACGTGCTGCTCCAACGCCCCGCCCGCCGGCGGATCTTCCCGACGATCATGGCGCCGCGACCACGACCTGGGCCGGCGGAGTGGTCACCCTGCCATGATCGTCGGGAAGCGGGCGAGGCGGTCGGGAGGTCAGGCGGCCTGGTCCGCCTCGTCGAGGAACAGGTCGCGCGCGACCACGCCGGTGTCGGGGTTGTCGGTGAACAGCCCGTCGATGCCGGTCTCCCAGAACACCAGCTGCTCGTCGATCGCCCGGCCGTAGTCGCCGGGCTCCTCGCCGGGGTCGCGCAGCTCGGCGGGGAGGAACTCGTTCTCGTTGCGGAAGGTGTACGGGTGCACGAGCAGGTCCGCGGCGTGCGCGTCGGCCACGAAGGACGTCGGCTCGCCGAGGGTGCCGTCGGCCTCCCGCGGGATGACCTGGGCCTTCTCCGGGCCGACGCCGTCGGCGTACTCCCCGATGCCCGCCAGCCCCTCGGCCGTCGACAGGTCGGCGTAGGTGCGCGGGTCACCGGCGGCCACCAGGTCGGCCGGTGCGCCGGTCGCCGACAGCAGCTGCACCAGCGGGACGTCGACGACCCCGTCGAGCTCGCGCAGGTTGGCCGTCTCGAAGGACTGCAGGAACACCGGGTCGCCCTCGTCGTCGAGCCCGGCCTCGTCGAGGTCGGTGACCAGCGGCTCCTCGAGCGAGAGCTCGAGGGCGTCGAAGTAGGTGGGGTGCTTGGTCTCGATGTAGACGCCGACCTCGCGGCGCAGCTCCCGGGACAGCTCCTCGCGCAGCTCGAGCACCTCGTCGAGGGTGGGCACCTGGTAGAGGCCGTCGTAGAGGGTGTTCTCCTCCCGGACGTCGGGCAGCCGCTCCACCGCGCGCAGCGTGCGCAGCTCGGCCAGCGTGAAGTCCTCGGTGAACCAGCCGGTCAGCTCGGTGCCGTCGATCACCTTGGTGGTGCGCCGGTCGGCGAACTCGGGCCGGTCGGCGACGTCCGTCGTCCCGGAGATCTCGTTCTCGTGCCGGGTGACCAGCACGCCGTCGGAGGTGCTGACGACGTCGGGCTCGATGTAGTCCGCGCCCATCCGGGCGGCCAGCTCGTAGGAGGCCAGCGTGTGCTCGGGCCGGTAGCCGGAGGCGCCGCGGTGACCGATGACGAGCAGGTCGTCGACGCCGTCCCCGGTTCCCTGCCGCGGCGGCGCGGCGGTGGCCGGCCCGGTCAGCAGCAGCGGAACGGCGAGGACGGACGCCGTGAGCAGCGCGGTCCGGCGGTGGGCACGTGACATGGGTTCTCTCCCCGGGCTCGGACGGCGACGCTCGCCGTCGGCCCGGACCATCCCAGCCCGGCGACGTGGTCGCGACGTGAGCGCTCCCGCGGACCCGAGGTGGACCCCGCCCGGCATCCCCGGGGCGCCCGGTTCAGCCCTGCCAGACCTCGGTGACCTCGGCGGCCACGCCGGCGGCCTGTGCCCGGCCGGCGCGTGCGGAACCCGCGCGGGCGGCTGGGTCGAGCACGTTGCGGCCGATCGCGCGGCGGCCGGCCTCGTCCGGGGAGACGACGGCGACCCGCGCCACCATGCCGGTCACCTGTGCGTCGACGCTGGCCATCGGCCCCATGCCGCGCGGGAGAGGCGCGAGCACGACGACCCGGTCGTACCCCTCGGCGAGGTCGGCGTTGGCCGCCGAGCGCATGCCGCCGTCGACGTAGCGGCGGCCGTCGATGGTCACCGGCGGGTACACGCCGGGGACGGCGCAGCTGGCCGCGACCGCCTGCAGCAGCGGGACGCCGGAGGTGCGGTCGAGGACGCGGAACTCGCCGGTCTCCGCGTCGACGGCGGTGACGCGCAGGTCGCGGTCGGGCCAGTCGTGGCTGACGAGGCGGGAGCCGATGACGTCGAGCCGCTCCTGCTCGGTCGGGGTGAGCCCGGCCTGCTCGGCGGCCCGCGCCAGCGCCCCGACCCGCCGGCGGAACCCGACGTCGTCCCCGCGGCTGCGCAGCACCGCCCAGCCGTAGCGGGCCAGCGCGGCGCGGCTCATCCGGGCTGCCTGCTCGCCGGTGGGCGGCTCGAGCTGGCGGGCGAGCAGCCCGTCGAGGTCGGCGCCGCCGGTGAGCTGCGCGCCGACCACCGAGCCGGCCGAGGTGCCGACCACGAGATCCGCCCCGGTGAGGTCGACGCCGGCCTCGGCCAGACCGGCCAGCACGCCGATCTCCCACGCGATGCCGGTGATGCCGCCGCCGCCGAGGACGAGGGCCGTGCGCTGGTCGCTCATGCCGCCATCCTCACCCACCGTCGGACCTCGACACGGGTAGTGACGTGCGCCACGCTGTGGACCTTGGAGAGGAAAGGACCCGCATGACCGCCACGCAGGACGCTCCGACCCCGACCGCGCACAGCTGGCCGCCCGGCCTGCCGCGGTCCCTGGACTACCCCACGGTCCCGGTCGGCTCGATCCTGCGGGCCGCCGTGCGCCGCTGGGGCGACCGGACGGCGTTCGTCGACCACGACGTCCTGCTGACCTACACCGAGCTCGGCGCCCGCGCGCACGCCGTCGCCAACTGGCTGGCCGACGCCGGCGTGGGGCGCGGCGACGTCGTGGCGGTGCACATCCCGAACTGCCGCCAGTACCCGGCGGTCTACTACGGGGTGCTGCTGGCCGGGGCGACCTTCTCCCCCACCAACCCGCTGCTCCCGGCCGCCGACCTCGCCGCGCAGCTCACCGACGCCGGCGCCCGCGTGCTGGTCACCTGGGACCAGGTGCTGCCCTTCGTGCGGCCGGCCCTGGCGGCCACGCCCGTGGAGACCGTGGTGGTCACCGGGGAGGCGCACACCCTCGACCTCGGCGCCCGGCTGGAGCCGGCGGCCGGGGAGGTCGACCTCGCCGACCTGCTCGCCGCCGACCCCACCGACCGGCACCTCGACGCCGCGATCGACCCGGCCGCCGACCTCGCGCACCTGGCGTACACCGGCGGCACCACCGGGGTCAGCAAGGGCGTCGAGCTGCCGCACCGCGCCGTCGTCACCAACGTGCTGCAGTCGGCCTGCTGGTCGTCGGGGTCGCTGCCCGAGCTCGACGCGGCCGGCGACGTGACGCTGCGGCAGGTGCTCGGGCCCGACGAGCACCCCACCCGGCTCGGCGAGGCGCGGCTGGTCAACCTCACGCCGTGGTTCCACGCGATGGGCGCGATCGGCTACCTCAACGGCATGGTCATGGCCGGGACCACGACGGTGGTCCACCTGCGCTTCGACCCGGTGCGCTACGTCGAGGACGCCGTCCGGTACGCGGTGACGTCGATCGGCGGCGCGCCGCCGGTGTTCGTGGCGCTGCTGCAGGTGCCGGGCTTCCTGGAGGCCGACTGGTCCGGCGTCCGCGGCGTGTCCTCGGGTGCCGCCCCGCTGCCGGTGACGCTCATCGAGCGGCTGCAGGCGGTGCTGCCCAACGCCGTCATCGGCGAGGGCTACGGGCTGACCGAGGTGACGATGCAGGCCACCGGCAACCCGGTGTACCGCTCGGGCACGCGCAAGGCCGGCACCGTGGGCGTGCCGGTCTTCGACACCGAGATCAGCATCCAGCCGCTCGGCGGGGGGGCGCCGCTGCCGGCCGGCGAGCGCGGCGAGGTGTGCATCCGCGGGCCGCAGGTGATGCGCGGCTACGCGCACCGGCCGGAGGCGACCGCCGAGGCGATCGACGCCGACGGCTGGTTCCACACCGGCGACGTCGGCGTCCTCGACGGGGACGGCTACCTGGCGATCGTCGACCGCACCAAGGACATGCTGCTCTACAAGGGCTACAACGTCTTCCCGCGGGAGCTGGAGGAGGTGCTGTTCGGCGTCCCCGGGGTGGCCGGTGCGGCCGTGGTCGGCCGCCCCGACGAGGAGGCCGGGGAGCTGCCGGTGGCCTACGTCGTCCGCACGGGCGACGACGCCGGGGCGGCGCTGACGGCCGAGTCGGTCATGGCGGCGGTCAACGAGCGGGTGACGCCGT
This sequence comes from Geodermatophilus obscurus, assembly GCF_900143215.1. GTDB lineage: Bacteria > Actinomycetota > Actinomycetes > Mycobacteriales > Geodermatophilaceae > Geodermatophilus > Geodermatophilus obscurus_A. Next base: position 5,085 of record NZ_FRDM01000073.1, read on the forward strand.
ACAAGCGGCTGCGCGACGTCGTCTTCATCGACGCGATCCCGGTGTCGGCCGCGGGCAAGGTGCTCAAGCGGGAGCTCGCCGCGCGGGAGCGGGCCGCCGTTCCCGGGGGCTGAGGCCCGCTCCGCCCCGCCGCTGCCGCCGTCGCGGCACCCGTCCGCTCACCCGGACGGGTGCGGCGCGCACGCGGTCAGCCGGGTGGCTCACTATCGTCCCGCGGGTGGACCGCGACACGGGAGCGACGACCGAGCACACCGGCGTCCGGCTCGCGCACATCGAGGAGACCCCGGTCCGGCAGGTCTGGCGCCGCGTGGTCATCGCGGCGATCGTGCTCGCCATCGTCGTCCTGATCGTCTACCTCGACCGGGACGGCTACGAGGACAGCAGGGGCGGCGAGATCTCCGTCCTGGATGCCGCGTACTACGCGACGGTCTCGCTGTCGACGACGGGGTACGGCGACATCACGCCGGTCACACCGGGCGCCCGGCTGGTCAACGTCCTGGTGATCACGCCGCTGCGCATCATGTTCCTGATCGTCCTGATCGGCACCACCCTGGAAGCCCTCACCGCGCGGTCTCGCGAGGAGTTCCGCATCCGTCGTTGGAGGTCCCGCGTGCGCCAGCACGTCATCGTGTGCGGCTACGGCACCAAGGGCCGCAGCGCCATCCGCTCGCTGCAGGCCAGCGGCACCCCGCTGGAGCAGATCGTCGTCGTCGACCCCGAGCCGCGGGCCATCGAGGAGGCGAACTCGGTGGGGTTGCACGGCATCGTCGGCGATGCCGGCCGCACCGACGTCCTCCGCCGGGCGCACGTCGAGCGCGCCCGCGCCGTGATCGTCGCGGCCAACCGGGACGACGCATCGGTGCTGATCACGCTCACCGTGCGCCAGCTGAACCCCAGCGTGCCGATCACCACGTCGGTGCGCGAGGAGGAGAACGCCAACCTGCTCCGCCAGTCCGGCGCGGACACGGTCATCACCACGTCGGCCACCTCCGGTCGGCTGCTGGGGTTGTCCACCGACGCCCCGCGGGTGGTCGCCGTCGTGGAGGACCTCGTCACCGGCGGCCAGGGCCTGGACCTCCACCAGCGCCGGGTCACCGCCGGCGAGGTGGGCCTGGGTCCCCGGCAGCTGCGCGACATCGTGCTCTCGGTGACCCGCGGCGGGCGCACGCTCCGCTTCGACGACCCGCTGATCGGCACGCTGGAGCCCGAGGACGTGCTCGTCGTCGTCCGGTCGCACCCACCGGGCGGACAGCTCGCCGTCAGCTGACGGGGGGCGCAGGTCCGCGGGCTGGCGACGCCGGCGGTCAGCCGGACTCACAGCGCTGTCCGTGTCAGTTGATGGGGTTGGTGTAGCCGGCGTGGGTGAACCAGCCGGCGGCGTCTGCCGGTGTGATCGTGCGCATGGCGG